>NZ_CP048411.1:2197500-3397500 GCF_019355055.1 Pseudomonas sp. MTM4 | reverse complement strand
CCTGGGCAACACGCGCACGCAGGAACAGCCGGCGCGGTTCGTCCATGCCAGTGGCGGACGCGAGCAACGCATGGGCGCGGTCGGGCTGCTTGTTGCCAAGCGCCGCATTGACGCCGCCTTCGATGGCCTCCGCATGGTTCGGCTGGCGCTGCAGGACGTGGTTGTACACGCTCGCCGCTGCCGGATACATCTTGCCGTCGTTGTACAACCGCCCCATCGCCAGCAGCAGCTCGTCGTTAGCCGGCGAGACGTTGATGCGCGCCATCAGGGTGTCGTAGGCGCCCGCGAAGTCGCCTTGCAGACGCTGATTATCGGCTTGGGTAATGGCCAGCCCATCGCGCAGCTGATCGATGCTGGCCTGGTCCTGCGCGGTAAGTTCGCCGCGCTGGGCGAGCCTCCTCATCAGCACATCGGCCTCGGCGCTCTGACCGGTCTTGCCCAGCACGGCGAGATGGCCCAGATAGCCTTGCACCGGCCCGTCGACGGTGTCGGACAAATCGTCACGCACCAGACTCAACGCCAGTCCCGGCTCGCCGAGATCGGCCAGAGCCTCGGCAATCCGTCCTCGGGCCGCCAGATCCTTTGGTGCATTGTCGTACAGCTCACGCAGCGCCTGGCGGGCAACGACCGGGTTCCCGGTGCTCGCCTGCTGGCGTGCGGTTGCGATGCGTTCGTTGACCGCCACGCGCTGCTGCAGCTCGCGCATTTCCAGGGTCTGCTGCGCAGGCGGAACCTGCGCGAGCAATTCGGACGCCTCGTCCCAGCGCGACTGCTCGCTTGCCAGCAGCGCCGCCGCATGGCGCGATTCGGCGTCGGGTCGCTGGCCGAGTGGCGCCATCATCCGCTCCGCCTGTTCGGCTTCGCCCTGTACGTTCAGCAAACGCGCATAGGCCAGCCGAACCCAGGGATCGGCTGGCGCCATCGCAAGCGCCTCGGCGTAGAGTTGAGCCGCGCCGTCGACATCGCCGTTTTTTTCCAGCGATTCGCCGCGTTCGCGCAGCGCCTGGGCCTCTATTCGCTCAACCGAAACCAGACTCTGCTTGGCCAGTGCAGGCGTGCTACGCAGAAGTTGCGCAGCGCCTTGAATATTCCGTTGGCCCAGGAGGCTGTTGTACAAGCCGAGCTGGCTCGCGGAATCGTTCGGCGAAGCCTGCAGATTCTGCCGATAGACGGCCTCGGCCTCGGCCGGCCGTTCATCGCGCAAGAGCAACTCGCCCAAAAGCAGATTCGCCGTCCTGCGTTGATCCGCCGTGCCTGGTTTCAGTTGCCGGACCTGCTTTTCGGCCCCTGCGATGTCACCTGTATCGCGTGCTTTGCGTGCATCGGCCAGTCGGCTATAGAAATTCGCATCGCGCAGGGCCGCGGCCCATTGCTGCTTTTTCTTGGGCGCCAGCTTGATGGCCTTGCTCAGGCTGGCAGCGGCCTGCGCGTACTGCTGATTGCGCAGCTGCACGACGCCAAGCCCGCCCCACGCGTCGGCGTCCTTAGGGTTCTTGCTGATCGCTGCCCTGAAGTTCGCCAGCGCGGTGCCTGTCTCGCCCTTGCTCAACGCAGTGAAACCCGCACCCCGTTCCTGGCCCTGCTTGGCCGTCTGGGCCCGCGCTATAGCCGCTTCGTACTGTTGGCCAATCTCCTGATCCTGCGGATTAGCCGCCATGTACTGCTCGTAGCGCGCGCGGTCCGCTTCAGTCGGCGAGAGCCAGAGCAGCGCCTGACGCCAGGCGCCGCTCGCCGATGCGGAAGCCGGCGCAAGCTCGGCGAGCCGCTCGATGCCTTGACGGCGAGTCTCTTCGCGATAAGTCAGTGCCCGGGCGTAGGCGAGTTGCACGCCGGCATCGGTGGGCTGATCTTCGGCCAGGCGCTTCAGGCCCTCCACGCCTTCCTTCCAGGATGCCGCATCGCCGGCGAGAGTCTGGTAGTACTCCGAAGCAAGATCCGGCGACGGAATGCCGCCGTTCAGCAGCGCGCGATAACCTTTGATCGCTTCCTGCGTACGGCCACGGCTGGCCAATTGGCGCACCGCAGCGAGCGCCCGGTCGTCTATCTGTGCGCGGCGGTCGGCGCTGTTCAGGCTGGCCAAATAATGACTATCGGGGCTGGCAGCTCGGAGGCGCTCGATCCATTGCTTCCGCGCCTGCTTGTCCTGCGCGTAGAGCGCCATGCGATACAGCGCTTCTTCGGCATTCGGACGCACCAGCAGCGCGCGATCCAGCACCTGACGCGCCATTTCCAGTCGATTGCGTTCGTGCCAGAGATCGGCCTGCTGCATCAGCACGGAAAAGCCATCGTTCGGCGCTGGCGCGGTCTGGGACCAGCCCAGCACCGGCAACAAGCTGCAGAAGATGGCAAGGGACAGCGGACGTGGCCGAAACCGACTCATCATGATTGCTCCCGGCGAGCCGCACGGGCACGCAGCAGAGGATAAAGACAGGCGGCCGCCACGGCAGCGGCGATCAGCAGCATGAACATCAATAAGAAGGGGCGCTCACTGAAGAGCCAGCGCGCGTATTTGTTGAGGGGAAGCGTGCCGTAGGTGAGTTGCTGGCCGACTCGATAGCTCATGACCCGATTGTTGCTTTCGAACACGGCGAGGTCACCCCGAATGTCAGTGTTCAGCTGGGCATTCTCGAGCCGCTGCACCGCATCCGGCAGCCACTCCTGACGACTCGCCAGCAGCATGACCATGATCCGCGTGTCATCCACGGGGGATGCAGCGCTTAGCAGCCCCTGAAAATTCTGATAGCCGGAGAGCGTCCGGTCGGCGGCATCGGTTTCCCGCCCCCAATCGCCCTTGGCCAAGGTGATCGCGCGCTCCAGCGGACTCTGCTCCCGCACCCGCAAATGCGCGTCTTCGCGGCGAAACGCCGACTTCGCCAGCAGCGGGTCGACTTCGAGCCGCGCGCCGATCTGGCCGACCACCAGCAGATCCTTTCCCTTCATCGTGTCGCTCAGCTGACTGCCGAGCTGCACGCGCAAGCCGCGCGCGGGATAGCCGCTGGCATTGCCAAAGCGGCCGGCCAGTTCCAGCAAGGCTTGCAACTCGGACTCCGCAGGCGATTTCGGCAGGATCGCCAGGGTCTCTGACAGGTCGGCCATGCGCGTGAACGGAAAACCCGCGCCGACGAAAAAGGAGAGGTTGGGCAGCTGCGCGAAGTGGTAGGTCTTGGAAAGATCGATCGTCGAGTCGCCCTCGATGGCCGAATAGGCAGCGTCCGGCAGGCTGCTACCGCACTCCGAGGTGTCGCCGTAATCCAGGTTGAAATAGAAGTCGAGCCGGTTCTGCCCGTAGATCAGATAGGCGGGAATCGGCACCACGATTTCTTCCAGCCGCGAGGGATAGCCAAGCCGCTGTTTGGCCTTTTCGAACAGTCCGGGCTTGAGCACCGGCAGCGAGGTCAGGTAGTTGTCGTTCAGGGCGATATCGAGGCGCGACTTCGAGGCATCGAACCACTCGCCCTCCGGGAAGCGGTAATGCAGGCGCAGCGGGATATTGCCGTTGCGCCAGACGAAGGTATCGGGCGCCGCGCGGAAGTCGATGGTCATCTGCCCAGGCATGAGGCTGGTACTGGTCAGCGCGCCCTCCTCCGTCAGCTGCGCCAGCGGCACAGGCTCATCCGTGCGCAACCAGGCGGGCGCGTCGAACGGCACTCTGGGTGCAACCGGACGAGCCTGTACCCGCGCGCGATCGCCGGTCAGGCCCTGGCTCTGCAACGTCAGCACGTCGACGGCGACTTTCAGCTCGTTGGCATCGCGCCCCAGCACGAGCAACAACTTGGACAGAGGCTGGCGGGGGTTGTCGATCACCGCCAGCGTCGGACCTTCGATCACTGGCAATTCGATCCCATCGGGCAGTGCACCGGCGGTCGCGATCAAGATGGCGTTGGTGGTCGGCAGCTCGTCGTAATGGACAGGAAAACGCGCGCTGCGGTAGCCGGCCTGCGCACCGAAGTACGAAGCGACCGCCGCAGCACTTTCGGCCATGGCGGCGTTTGGCTCGGCACCGAAGATGAACGGCAGCGTGACGATGCCCTGGCTGGCAGGGTCGAAGAACGGCTGCGGCAACGCGGCCAGGTCGTTGACCATTGGCAGCGGCTGCGTGACCAGTTCGATCGCTGAACTGCGGCTGAGTGTCGCCCAGAGCGCCGGGTTGAACGGATTCTCGCACTGGTCCGAATAATGGGCGCGCAGGCGAAAAATCAAGCGGTTGTAGGGCAGCATCATCATTGGATCGAGCGGCACTTCGAGGCTCTGACCGGACGCGGTATCCGGCGTGAGCGCAACGCGCTGGATCAATTCGCCGTTGAGCAGGACTTCCAGGTCGCTAGTTTCCGGCAGCAGCCGGTCCGAGTGGCTCATGGTGAGCTTCAGGCGCGCTTCGGTGACCAGATCCTGCTGGCTGACGGAAAACGGGACGTTCAACTCACCGCGCATCCCACGAATGGAGGGATCGCTGGCAAAGCCCAGTTTGCCAAACGTCAGCGTCTCCACCCGGGTCGGTACGCTAAACACCGGTACAGGTAGCTCAACGGTCTCTGCCTGCGGCGCGGGAAGATCGGGCAATGGCGAAACCTGCGCGAGCGTAGTGTTCGGCGCTATCACCGACGCCGCCGTGAACACGGCCACCAGAACCATGGCGGCGGCATTCGATACGGGCCGTTCAAGGGGTTTCGCGCTTTCACCGGACGCATACTTTTTGCGTCGTCGGAGCAAAGGAGAAATCGCGGTTCTGACGACCAGTAACAGCGAGCGCAGCGGCCGGTCTCGGCCTGGTGATTCGAGCGGCAACCATGCATCCGCCCGGCCCATGATGATACGAACGAGTTCGCGTCGCTGAGCGATTCCAGGCGCCTGGAAGTTGAGGCGCAAGATGCCGGGCTCTGCGCCGGACACTTTCACTTCGAAGATCTGGGAACGTTCGCCATAAGTTATTTCGGCATACTCGACCACCTCGGTGAGCATTTCCTCCGTCGGCAATGCCAGGCGCATTCCGCCCATCGAGATATCTTCGGTAGTCGTTTGCAACGTGCGGCCGTTGTCCAGATGCAGCACGACCGGCAACTTGATATCGATCCGAATCGTTTCCCGTACCTGACGCTTTTCGTGTGCAACGGCGATGGCAGCGAACAACAGCACCAGGCTGAACAGGGCCCAGGCAATGTTCAGAGCCAGTACGTAGGGGTTTGGCGCAATGGTGGCGAGCCAGAAGTACCGTACGCAGCCGAGCGCGATCCCGAGCAACAAAACGGCGGCAACGATGATATGAGGCCGCACGATGCGCGCATCGAAGTAATCCTTGTCCAGCAGATCGCCTTTGTCCGTCACGTTGAATCTGCCGCGCTTCGGGCTGAATAGCGTGACGAGCGTCGGCAAGACAATGTGAAAACAAAGGACCGTCTCGTATATCTCGCCCCAGAAGGTGTAACGGTGCTTACCCTGGATACGGGTATTGGTGATGATCGCGACGGCCAGATGCGGCAACGCATAGACGAAAATGGCGGCAGCCGACGAAAAGATGATGTTCTGGTCCAGCAGCAGATACGCGAGCGGAGCCGTCAAAAAGACGATGCGCGGCAGGGCGAATTGAAAGTGCAACATCGCGTTCAGGTAGCAAAGCCGCTGCGGCAACGACAAACCGCGCCCCAGCAGCGGATTGTCCAGACGCATGATCTGTGTCATTCCGCGCGCCCAGCGAATGCGTTGTCCTACGTGCAGGACAAGACGCTCTGTCGCCAACCCCGCTGCGAGCGGTATTCCAAGAAATGCGGTATTCCAGCCCTTACGCTGGAGTTTGAGCGCCGTATGGGCATCTTCGGTCACGGTTTCCACCGCGAACCCATTGGTATCTTCCAGCGCTCGGCGGCGAATGACGGCACAGGAGCCACAAAAGAATGTGGCATTCCAGAAGTCATTACCCTTTTGTACGGGCCCGTAAAAGAGCTCGCCCTCGTTGGGCACCTTGCGACCCGCCGAAAGGTTCCGCTCGAACGGGTCGGGGGAATAGAAGTGGTGCGGCGTCTGGATCAAGGCCAGCTTCGGGTCGTCCAGAAATGCGCCGACTGTGGCCTGCAGAAAAATCTGCGTCGCCACGTGGTCGCAATCGAAGATGCAAATCAGCTCGCCGTGGGTCTTCGCCATGCCGTGATTCAGATTGCCGGCCTTTGCATGGTTATTGTCGGACCGGGCGATATAGCCGACACCCGCCGCTGCGGCGAATGCGCCGAATTCAGGGCGTTTGCCGTCGTCGAGAATGTAAATGCTCAGCTTGTCACGCGGGTACGCCAGGTTCTGCGCGGCGAGCACGGTGTCCTGAACGACGCTCAGGCTCTCGTTGTAGGTCGGGATATAGACATCGACGGTCGGCCAGAGCGAAACATCCTCCGGCAACGGCGCAATACGGCGCTCCAGTGGCCATGCGGTCTGGATGTAGCCAAGGATCAGGATGACCAAGGTGTAAATCTCGGCCAGATAGAGCCCGAATCCGAGGAAGGTTTCGAGCCCATTGCCGAACACCAGCGTTTCGGTCGTGCGCCAGTACATGTATCGCAGCGAGACGGTGACCGAGATGACGATCATCACCAACGTCATCAAGCGGCTGCGCATCCTGCCCAGCACGAGTGCGGCACCGATGGTGGTGACCATCAGCAGGGCCTGCATTTCCAACGCCATCGGAACGACGACGACCAGACCCAGAGCGGCGAGCGAGCAGCACAGCACCAGGTTAGCCAGGACTTGCCTGGCCAGGCCAATTTCGTGCGACATGGATTAAAACCTTCCTTAGTTCCGGTGAGCCTGACGGTGGGCCTGGCTATGCTCGAGTCGTTGCGCCAAACGACGAGCTATCTGGTCGATGTCGTGCGCTGACGCCGCGGCAGGCTCGAAGGTAAAGACGGTTTGCTGCGTAGCAAGGGCCTCGGCGAGCGCCTCGTCACGGTGAACCATGCCCAGCACCTGGCTTCCAAGCCTCGCACGAAGAAACTCGGTTACGTCCTGATTGAGTCGCCGACGCCTGTCTACCTGATTGACGATATATCCAACCGAGCTCAGGTCGTTTCGCGAATAACGGTAGAAGTCGCCCTGCTCGATCTTCGGCAACTGGGATATCGATCCCGAATCCGCCAGCAATACGGCGACCCGATAATCGGCGATGCGATCCAGCGCATCGAGTGCCGCGGTCGGCCCCGGAGGCGTGTCCGCTATCACCATCAAACCGGGGACCGCCAGAAAGTCACGCAGCCCCTCCGCGAGTACGTTGGGATCTTCACGAAGATGCCGTTCGAAAAGCTGCGTCGCTTCCGCCGAGCAATCGCCATAAGGCAACACGCGAATTCCGCTCTGCGTGGTCAGGCTGAGCCGGCTCCAATTGGGCTGGTGTGGCGCATGAGCGACATAACCACGGTCGTCGTTGAGCGCAATGCCCAAATGTAGACGAAGCGCGTTCTGCACGTCGAAATCGATGACGACGACCGGATGACCAAGACGCTGCAAGGCAAAGGCGAGGTTAGCAGCCAGGGTCGTTTTACCAACGCCCCCTTTGGGCGAGGTTATGCAGATCAATGGCATCGGCTGATAGCCTTCAATAGCTGTACCAGGTCGGTATGCTGTGCTTCTGGCGGTGGATTAATGATCGTTTTACGGAACAGATGGCCAAAGCTTGGCTTTGCATCGTTCGCTTCGGCCGTTGGCCGTTGCACTGTAACGGTCGATTTCTCAGCGATTGGCTCCGGGACGATTGGCGCCTCGGCAACCATGCGCAGCGGCGGCATGCCGACGGACGTCAACATGGACCAATCAGCCTCATGCGCGATGGGGATGGGTTGGTTCGGCGGCTGGGCACCCGGCACGTCCGTGCTGGGAGCGGCATTAGCTGGATCCACGCTGCGAGAGACGGCGTTCAACAAACTCCAGTCGCTGGAGCCCGCATCCATCGAGGCGCCAAACTCGCGGAATTCGACGTTGCCACCGGTAAGCTCATTGAGACGTCGAATATCTGTGTCACGTCCGCTCATTTACATTTCTCCCAAACCATAGACAGCGCACAAACGCGTAGCCGAACGAGGCGATATTTCGCCCTGCGGCTGCGGCACTGCTATCAGTCTGAAAAGAACGTGCCACCACGCTAGTTTGATGGTGGCGCCATGCCATTATCAATGAATTTTTGTGATCATGATCAAGTCTGCCGACTGACGGCATTCAGACAAGTGAAGACATCGGTGCGTATAGCTGCCGGTAGAGCGCTTCGATCGACGATCGAGCATCTGCTGTCACGTAACCATCCTCGAGTGCCAGCAGCTGAAAGATACCTCGGCGCAGGGACTCCCTGTTCAGCGCCTGGTTTGGCGCGCCGTCGGCGGTGCAGAGAAAGCGCACCCAGGACGTCATGATGATCCAGGCGTTGACCGACAGCGCCTCCACCTGACGCGGCGTCATGGCGAGGATCCTGGCGTCGACGAAGCCCTGATAGATCCGCTGCGCACTCAACAGATGGCGCCTGGCGAAGAGGCGATAGCGCTCGGCCAGCTGCTCATCGCTGCCCAGCAGATGTTCCAGATCCTGATGCATGAAGCGGTAATCCCACATCGCCGAGAGCAAGGCTTCGAGATAGAGGGTCTTGTCATCAATAGTCAGCGCGCGACCTACCGGCAGCTGCAAAAAACCATCGACATCCGCCTCATAGCGGCCAAACAGCTCGGCGATGATCATTTGCTTGTTACGGAAGTGGTAATAAAAGTTGCCCGGTGAAATCCCGAGATGCGCGGCGATATGGTTGGTGGTCACGCTGCGCTCACCCTGGCTGTTGAACAGCTCCAGGCTGGCCTCGAGGATGCGTTCGCGGGTATTGGGTTTTGCAGACATCTGCGGCTCATCCGTCGTGCTTGAAGCAGAGGCGCAAAGATACCCCCGACGCCGCGTGCAAGCACCTCGATTGACAGACTAGAGCAATAACTCTAAAACATTCCGACCCTGCCCATATCGGACGTCGCCATGCTTGCCACTGTCGCCTATCTGGACCCGACACAATCCGAGATCGAACGCCTGCAGCCGCTGTTCGAGCGTCAACGCAAGGCATTTCAGGCCTATCCCAGCCCTGGCGCCGAGGATCGCCTGCAGTGGCTGGAAGCGTTGCACGATCTGCTCGCGCACCATCAGCAGCCACTGATCGAGGCCATCAGCGAGGACTTCGGCAACCGCTCGGCGGATGAAACGCGGCTGGCAGAGATCATGCCCAGCCTGCACGGCATTCGTTACGCCAAGCGCCGGCTGCGCCGCTGGATGAAGCCTTCGCGCCGCAGCGTCGGCATGGCGTTTCAGCCGGCCAGCGCACGGGTGGTTTATCAGCCGCTCGGCGTGGTCGGCATCATCGTGCCCTGGAACTATCCGCTGTATCTGGCCATCGGTCCGCTGATCGGCGCGCTGGCGGCGGGCAATCGGGTGATGGTGAAGATGAGCGAAGCCACTCCGGCGACGGGGCGGCTAATAAAGAAGCTGCTGGCGCAGATCTTCCCCGACGAGCAGGTCGCGGTGATCCTCGGCGAAGCCGATACGGGCATCGCCTTCTCGCAGCTGCCCTTCGACCACCTGCTGTTCACCGGTAGCACCAGCGTTGGGCGGCATGTGATGCGCGCCGCCGCGGAAAACCTGACGCCCGTCACGCTCGAACTGGGCGGCAAATCGCCCGCCATCGTCTCGGCCGAGGTACCGCTGGCCGACGCCGCCGAGCGTATCGCCTTCGGCAAGACGCTCAATGCTGGCCAAACCTGTGTCGCCCCGGATTACGTGCTGGTTCCACGGCAGCGTATCGAGGGTTTCGTCGATGCCTATCGAGAGGCCGTACGGCGTTTTTACCCGCAGCTGGCGGACAACCCTGACTACACCTCCATCATCAATCCGCGTCAGTACGCCCGGCTGCAGGGTTATCTGGACGATGCCCAAGCCAAGGGCGCCCGCGTGCTGCCGCTGTTCGAGCAAGGCCAGCAACGACGCATGCCGCACTGCATGGTGCTCGGCGTCAGCGATGACATGCAGCTGATGCAAGATGAGATTTTCGGCCCTTTGCTGCCCATCGTGCCCTACGACGACCTTGATCAGGCGCTTGCCTACATCAACGCCCGCCCCCGCCCGCTGGCGCTCTATTACTTCGGCTATGACAAGGCCGAGCAGCGCCACGTGCTGCGTCATACCCACTCCGGCGGCGCCTGCCTCAACGACACGCTGCTGCATGTCGCACAGGACGATCTGCCGTTCGGCGGCGTCGGCCCGTCCGGCATGGGCCACTATCACGGACACGAGGGATTTCTGACCTTCAGCAAGGCCAAGGGCGTTTTCGTCAAGCAGCGCTTTAACGCTGCGCGGCTGATTTATCCCCCGTACGGCAGAGCGCTGCAAAAACTGATCTACAAGCTCTTCGTGCGCTGAGCCCGCCACCGATGACAACCACGACCCGCCGCAGCCTGCTCAAGGTCGGCCTGTTCGGTAGCGCCGCGCTGGCCGGCGCCGGCCTGCTCGGCAGCCTCCCCGGTTGCAGTGCCGAGCGTCCGGCGAGTGGCTTCATACAGCTGCGCGACAGTGATCTGCCGATGCTGCGTCGCCTCACACCTGTGGTGCTGGAGGGCGCGATACCAGTGCCGGATACCGCCCGCGCCGTCACGAGCACCCTGGCGAGCCTCGACCAGGGGCTGGCGCACCTGCCACCTGCCGTATCGAAACAGGTCCAGCAACTGTTCGATCTGCTCAGCCTCCCGCTCACCCGGGGCCCGCTGACCGGGATCTGGGGCGGCTGGGGACAGGCGCAGGACACCGAAATCCAGGCGTTCCTGCAGCGCTGGGAGAACAGCTCGCTGGACCTGCTGCGACAAGGCTGCGCCTCGCTGCAGCAGATGATTCTGATGGCCTGGTACGGCCGTGTGGAATCTTGGGCGCACTGCGGTTACCCCGGGCCGCCCAGTATCTCGTGATCGATTGAATCCACCGTTATCAAGGAGCAGAGATGCCGGTAGCCGATCCCTTTGCAGAAGGCCTCGCCCGAGGTTGGAACGTCCGTGACGGCTCACGGCTCGAGCAGGACATTACCCTCGAGGCCGATATCGCCATCGTCGGCAGCGGCGCGGGCGGCGGCACCAGTGCAGAAATCCTCAGCGCGGCGGGCTTCAAGGTCCTGCTGATCGAGGAAGGCCCGCTTCGCAGCAGTCGTGACTTCGACATGCAGGAACCGGCGGCGTACGCCTCGCTCTATCAAGAGGCGATCGGCCGCACCAGCAAGGACGGCGCCATCACCATCCTGCAAGGACGCGCCGTCGGCGGCTCGACCTTGGTGAACTGGACGTCGAGCTTCCGTACCCCGACGCAGACACTCGAACACTGGGCTCGCGAACACGCCGTCAAAGGGCTTTCGCCCGAGACGCTGGCGCCCTGGTTCGAACGGATGGAGCGACGGCTGGGCGTCGAGCCCTGGCAACTGCCGCCGAATGCCAACAATCAGGTGATCCGCGATGGCTGCGAGGCCCTGGGCTACAGCTGGGCGGTGATTCCGCGCAATGTGCGCGGCTGCTGGAACCTCGGCTATTGCGGCATGGGCTGCCCGACCAACGCCAAGCAATCGATGCTGGTGACGACCATTCCCGCGAGTCTGGATGCCGGTGGCGAGCTGCTCTATCTCGCGCGCGCCGAACGACTCGTCGTGGAAAGGGAGCGGATCACCGCCCTCGAATGCTTGGCTATGGATTCACGCTGCGTTGCCCCTACCGGACGCAAGATCTGCGTTCGCGCACGCCACTACATACTCGCCGGCGGCGGCATCAATACCCCGGCGATTCTGCTGCGTTCGGATGTCCCCGACCCACACCAACGCCTCGGTAGACGCACCTTCCTGCATCTGGTGAATTTCTCCGCCGCGCAGTTCGATAAGGTCATCAACCCTTTCTATGGCGCGCCGCAATCGGTTTACTCCGATCAGTTCCAGTGGGACGACGGCACCGGCGGTCGCATGTCCTACAAGCTCGAAGTGCCGCCCATTCATCCAGCCCTGGCCGCCACGCTGCTGGGCCGTTTCGGTGTCGACAATGCCTTGCGCATGCAGCAGCTGCCGCACACCAACGCCATGCTTGCGCTGATGCGCGACGGCTTCCACCCGGACAGCGCCGAAGGTCAGGTGCAGCTGCGTAGCGACGGCTCACCCACACTCGACTATCGGATGACGGGCTATACCTGGGACGGTATCCGCCGCGCCTACCACAGCATGGCGGAGATCCAGTTCGCAGCCGGCGCCAAGGCAGTGCTACCGCTGCACAACGACGCCATTTACCCGAACAGTCTTGGACAAGCGCGCCAGATCATCGACGCGCTGAGCCTGGAGCTGTACCGCACGCGACTCGGCAGTGCCCACGTCATGGGCGGCTGCGCCATGGGTGAAGACCCGCGTCAGGCTGTAACCGACAGCCTCGGCCGGCACCACCAGCTGGACAATCTCTCGATTCACGACGGCTCGCTGTTCCCACCAGCATCGGCGCCAATCCGCAGTTATCGATCTACGCCCTGACCGCCAAACTCTCCAGCCAGCTGGCCGATCGCCTGAAAACAGCCTGACCGCCGCTCTGCCAAGGCCATCCGTTTTGATGCTTTACGCTGCCGTTACCGAGCCGCTACCATCCAACCCCCACGCATGCGTCAGGACGCCGCGATGAATCGAGTGCTGTATCCGGGAACCTTCGATCCGATCACCATGGGCCACACCGACCTGGTCGAACGCGCCTCACGCCTGTTCGACGAGGTGATCATTGCGGTCGCTGCCAGCCCCAACAAGAACCCCCTGTTCCCGCTGGAGCAGCGCGTAGCACTGGCGCAAGAAGTCACTTCGCATCTGTCGAACGTCAAGGTGATGGGCTTCTCCACGTTGCTGGCGCACTTCGTCGCCGAGCAGAAGGCCAACGTCCTGCTACGCGGTCTGCGTGCGGTCTCCGACTTCGAATACGAGTTCCAACTGGCCAACATGAACCGCCAGCTCGTTCCGGATGTGGAAAGCCTTTTCCTGACACCGTCAGAGAAGTTTTCCTACATTTCCTCGACGCTGGTGCGCGAAATCGCCCGGCTCGGCGGCGACGTCTCGAAGTTCGTTCATCCGTCCGTGATGAAGGCGCTGACCGAGCGCTACGCCTCGCGCTAAGGCATCCCAGATTTCGGGAGACGGACGATTGGCCACCGAAGGGTGATCACTGCCGCGTGCACCGGGCGAGCCGATGCGGCAAAATTGCGCGTCGTTTTTACCTGCGCTGCGGTCATGCCGCAGCTGGAGCTAGTTGGATGTCCCTGATAATCACCGATGACTGCATCAACTGCGACGTGTGCGAGCCCGAGTGCCCGAACAGCGCGATTTCCCAGGGCGAGGAAATCTACGTCATCGACCCCAACCTCTGCACCGAATGCGTCGGCCATTACGATGAGCCGCAGTGCCAGCAGGTTTGCCCGGTTGACTGCATTCCCCTCGATGCGAGCAATGTCGAAAGCAAGGCCGAGCTGATGCAGAAGTACATGATCATCACCGGCAAAGCCTGATCACCCAGCCGCTCGCAATTTTTTACTGCCCAACGCAACACGGCTTCGCACGCGGTAACGCGGCGAAGCCGTGGGGAAAAAGCAAAGCGGACCGAGGCCTCGATCCGATGGCAGCGCGATCAATCCTGGCGGTTGTAACCGACGCGGGTACAACCCAGGCAGCGGGCGAAGGCCGCAGCACCGGGCTCGACCACCAGCGCCTTGCCGGTTTCCTTGATGCCGCCGCCCATGGCGGTAAATGGCAGGCTGACGACGAACAGGCCGGCACCGACGACGGTCGCCGCGATCAATAAAGGCCGCGCAATCAGCAGATCGCCGACGATCGAAAAGGCTTTGGGCGCTTCAACGGTATACATGGGATCGCCGCTGGCGTTCTGCTGCACCGATTGCGCCTGAGCCGGCATAGTCAACAGACCAGTGGTCAGGGCCAAAGCAACAGCAGTGGAACGAAACAGATTCATGGTGTGGTCCTTCAGCTGGGCGAAACGAGGCAGATGATTGTTGTGGCGGTCACTATAGCAGCGGCCGGCCGTTGTTGATCGTGAACGCCGTCAATGCCTGCGCAGCCGCCGGTCATCGCTGACAGCGGCCGCAGTAGACACTGGCCCGCTGACCCAGCCGGATCTCACGCAGGGTCGAACCGCAAGTTTTGCAGAAATCCCCGCCACGGCCATAGACGAATAGCTCCTGCTGAAAATAACCGGGTTTACCGTCGCCACCGACGAAATCGCGCAATGTCGTGCCGCCGCGCTCGATGGCATGAGCGAGCACGCGCTTGATCTCGGCGGCGAGCTTCAGATAACGCGCCCGCGAAACGGCACCGGCAGCCCGCCGTGGGTCGATCCCAGCGGCAAACAACGCCTCGCTCGCATAGATGTTGCCGACGCCCACCACCACCGCGTTATCCATGATGAACGGCTTGACCGCCATGCTGCGCCCGCGTGACATCTGGAACAGACGATCGCCATCGAACACATCATCGAGTGGCTCCGGACCGAGATTGGCAAGCAGCGCATGGCTCAGCGGCTCATCGCTCCAGAGCAGAGCACCGAAACGTCGGGGATCGGTGTAGCGCAGCGCCATGCCGGACTCCAGGACGATATCGACGTGCTCGTGCTTGCCCACAGGTAGATCCGCCGGAACCAGCCGCAGGCTACCGGACATCCCCAGGTGAGCGATCAAGGTGCCCGCCTCGGCCTTTATCAGCAGGTACTTGGCTCGGCGCTCGATCGCTTCGATGCGCTGGCCGGACAGCCGCACATCGAGATCTTCCGGGATCGGCCAGCGCAGCCGCCGCTCGCGCACGATGACACGGCTGACGCGTTGACCTATGAGATGTGGCGCGATGCCACGGCGAGTGGTTTCGACTTCAGGTAGTTCAGGCATGGCTATCGGGCAGATCGAGGACCGCCGAATCCTAGCATGGAGGTAGAGCGGCGGGCTTCCGGCTGCAAGCAAATCAGCCGAACGGATGGCGCAAGGCCATCAGCAAATAGGTGCGAACTTTGGCTGAGCTCATGGTCGGATTTCAAGTAGACAAAATCAAACCGACCAGGAGGAAACCAAATGACCGAGTCCCTGAAAGGCAAACGCGTGGCGATTCTGGTGACCGACGGTTTCGAGCAAGTCGAGCTGACCGGCCCGAAGGAAGCGCTGGAGAAGGCCGGCGCGACCGCCGAGATCATTTCATCGTCCAATGGCGAAGTAACCGGCTGGAATCACACCACTCCGGCGACAAAATTCCATGTCGACCGGACCTTCGACGCCATCCGCATGGAGGATTACGACGCACTGCTGTTGCCCGGCGGGGTGGTGAACTCCGACACGATCCGCACCGACGAAATGGCCCAGAAACTGGTGCGCGATGCCGCACGGGCGAACAAGACCATCGCGGTGATCTGCCATGGCGCCTGGCTGCTGGCTTCCGCCGGCCTGGTCAAGGGCAAACGCATGACCAGTTGGCCTTCGCTCACCGACGACCTGAAAAACGCCGGTGCCGACTGGGTCGATGAGCAGGTGGTGGTCGACGGACACCTGATCAGCAGTCGCAGGCCGGACGACATCCCGGCATTCAGTAAGGCACTGATCGAGGCGCTAGCAGCATAAGAGCCGTTTGAGGCTGAAGGCTTGACGAATATCTGCACAGTACTCGTCCAGCTTCCAGTCTCGTAGGGTGGGCTTCAGCCCACCAAATACGATGCGGGCAGGGCTGAATGACTCCGGTGCGCTAAAGCACACCCTACGGACGTCGCTACAGCCTGGAGGATGGCCGGGCCGCGTTCCGCTTCAGCCCACCAACGCGGTCTAGCGGATCGCCGCTCATGCCCTGCCAGGCCCTGCCCACTCAAAAAGCCGCTTAGGCAACAGCCGATCCAGACATAGCCGTGGCTTTTAACCAGAAGCTTGCAACCTGCCACTCCTATACAATGCCCGCCTTTTTCCGGGAGCCCTCCGATGACCCTGCCCAGCCTGCGCCTCAAAGCCAACGCCGATCGCCGCCTGCGCGCCGGTCATCTGTGGGTCTACAGCAACGAGGTAGATACCGCTGCCACGCCGCTGAACGGCTTCGCCGCCGGTGACCAGGCGATTCTCGAGGCCGCCGGCGGCAAGCCGCTGGGCATCGTCGGTGTGTCGCCGAACAACCTGATCTGCGCCCGCGTGCTGTCACGCGACCTCAAGCACAGCCTGGACAAGTCGCTGCTGGTACATCGCATTCAGGTTGCACTTTCCCTGCGCGAGCGCCTGTTCGATCAGCCTTGCTACCGCCTGATCTACGGTGATTCGGACCTGCTGCCAGGCCTGGTCGTGGACCGCTTCCATGATCATCTGGTGGTGCAGCTGGCTTCGGCGACCATGGAGCGCAACAAGGATGCCGTGCTCGAAGCGCTGGTCCAGGTGCTCAAACCGCGTGGCGTGCTGTGGAAGAACGACTCCAGCGCCCGTGATGCTGAGGGCCTTGAACGTTACGTCGACACCGCCTTCGGCGTGGTGCCGGAGTGGGTCGCGCTGGAAGAGAACGGCGTGAAATTCGAAGCGCCGGTGCTGCAAGGCCAGAAGACCGGCTGGTTCTACGATCATCGAATGAATCGCGCGCGCCTGGCGCCCTACGTCAAGGGCAAGCGCGTGCTCGATCTGTTCAGCTATATCGGCGGCTGGGGCGTGCAGGCCGCCGCCTTCGGTGCCAGCGAGGTGTTCTGCGTCGATGCTTCGGCCTTCGCCCTCGATGGCGTCGAGCGTAATGCTGCACTCAATGGCGTGGCGGAGAAGATGACCTGCATCGAGGGCGATGCTTTCGAGGCGATGAGAGAGCTGAAGAACGCCGAAGAGCGCTTCGACGTGGTCATTACCGACCCGCCTGCCTTCATCAAGCGCAAGAAGGACCTGAAGAACGGCGAGGCCGCCTATCGCCGCCTTAACGAAACCGCGATGCGCCTGCTCAACAAGGACGGCATCCTGGTCAGCGCCAGCTGCTCGATGCATCTGGAGGAAGACAACCTGCAGAACATCCTGCTCGGCAGCGCCCGTCATCTGGATCGCAACATTCAGCTGCTCGAACGTGGCAGCCAGGGCCCGGATCATCCGGTGCATCCGGCGATCCCCGAGACTCGCTATATCAAGAGCCTGACCTGCCGGTTGCTGCCCAACGCCTGATCGCTCCGCACAATGATGGCGCCTCGGTTTTGTAGGTGCGCTATGCGCACCCTACTTCGAGTCATGCTGGGCATCGGAAGTGATGTTCGCTTCACGGCTACGATCCGTTGGGCTTGGCGGAATACCAACAACCCCCTAACGTCCTGAAACGCCCTACTCGCCCTTTCTGACGTACTCGCCGCGATCGATCCGGTGGCGCTGCAGCTTGTCGTAGAAGGTCTTGCGCGGTATGCCCAGCGCCTCGATCGTGGAGCGCACGTCGCCGGCGTTGGCCAGCAGCGCCTCGCGGATCAGGTCCGCCTCGTAGCGTTCGAGGCGTTCGGGCAGGCTGGCGTCGCCGACCTCTGCGGGCGCCCCGAGCGGGAGCGTGGTCAGCTCCCCTAGCCCAAGGACCAGCCGCTCGGCGAAATGCGCCAATTCACGCACATTGCCCGGCCAATTGTGCTGGAACAGGTAACGGCTGACCTCCTGCGAGACGTGCGGCACTTCGATGCCGAAACGCACCGCGGCGCGCTGCATGAAATGGGCGAACAACAGCGGGATGTCGTCCTTACGCTCGCGCAGCGGCGGGATCGACACCGTGACCACGTTCAGTCGGTAGTACAGGTCCTCGCGAAAATCGCCGCGCTGCGCCGGGTCGCCTAGGTCAATCTTCGATGCGGCGACGATACGCAGGCTCAGCTCGCGGCTCTCGTTGCTGCCCAGCGGATCGATCTTGCGCTGCTCCAACACTCGCAGCAGGCGCACCTGGGCGGCCGGCGGCATGCTTTCGATCTCGTCGAGAAACAAGGTGCCGCCACTGGAATGCTCGATGCGGCCGATGCGCTTCTTCTGCGCGCCGGTGAACGCCCCGGCCTCGTGGCCGAACAGCTCGCTTTCGATCATGGTTTCCGGCAGCGCACCGCAGTTGACCGCAACGAAATGGCCGCTGCGCCGGCTGCTCCACTCGTGCAGCAGGCTGGCGACCACCTCCTTGCCGCTGCCGGTCTCGCCGGCGATCAACACGTCCACTTCGGTATCGGCAATGTGGCGGATGGTCCGCCGCAGGTTCTCCATGGCCGGGGTCTGACCGATTAGCGGCAGCGATTCCTCGGCGCTCTCCGCGGCCAGGCGCAGGGTGCGGTTCTCCAGCACCAGCCGGCGCTTTTCCGCCGCGCGCATAACGCTCTGCACCAGCCGGTCGGCGCCGTAGGGCTTGGCGATGAAGTCGTAAGCGCCGTTCTGCAGCGCCTCGACCGCCATGGGGATATCGCCATGGCCGGTAATGAGGATCACCGGCAGGTCTTCATCGAGCGCCTGCAGCCGGCGGAACAACTGCAGACCATCGACGCGCGGCATGCGGATATCGCTCACCACCACGCCGGGGAAATCGGCGCCGATGAAGGCCAGCGCGCTTTCGGCATCGGCGAACGGAAAGACCTCGAAGCCGGCCAGCTCCAGTGTTTCCTGATTGGCATTGCGCAATTCGGCGTCATCGTCGACGAACGCGATTTGCGGGCGATCATTCATGCTCGGCTGCCTTCTGCAAATAAACAGTGAAACGGGTGCCCTGCGGACTGCTGGTGACTTCGATACGCCCGCCGAAGTCACTGACGATGTCCTTGGAAATCACCAGCCCGAGCCCCAGCCCTGCGGGCTTCGAGGTGTTGAAGGGGGTAAACAGCGCTTCCATGATCGACGACGGTATGCCGCTGCCGTTGTCGCTGACGATCAGCTCGACCCACTCCTCGGCCTCCACCACGCTGACCTCGACACGCCCATCCGGCCGGCTTTCCACGGCCTCCAGACCGTTCTGCAACAGATTGATCAGCACCTGCTCCAGGCGAATGCGCGTACCCATGATGCGAAGCGTAGGCGTCGGCATGCGCGTGTCGATGGAGCCGTAGCGCTGACGGAAGCGACTGCCGAGCAGCAGCAATGCGCCCTCGATCACCTCGTCCAGCCGAGTCGGTTCGGCCTTTACCCTGCCCTTGCGAGAAAACGTCCGCAGCTCGTCGGTGATGGTGCCGATGCGTTCGGTCAGGCCGGCGATCTGTTCGAGTTTGCGGTCCGTACCGGCCTGGTCGCCACGGCCCAGATAGGTGCGGGCGTTATCGGCATAGGCGCGGATGGCTGCCACCGGCTGGTTGATTTCATGGGCCACGCCGGCGGCCACCTGGCCGAGGATCGCCAGGCGGTTGGCCTGCACCAGTTCCTGCTGCACCGTCTGCAAACTGGTCTGGGCCTTGAGACGCTCGTCGATCTGCATCTGCAGCTGGTCATGCGCCTCGCTCAATGCGCGGGTGCGTTCGAGTACGCGACGCTCGAGTTCGGTGCGGGCATGCTGGTGCTCCACGACGCGTTCATCGCTCTTCTGCCGCCGGTACAGCAGCAAGCCGCCGGCACCGAGCAGCAGCAACAGGGCGAACAGCGTGGCCGTGCGGCTTTCCCGCATGGCCTTGGCTACCGCCGCCTCGCTGGGCAGCAGCAGGTTGAGCCGCCATTGAGTGCCGACCACCTCGGTATCGATGCGCAGATATTCCTCCGCATGCTCGCGACCGGGCAGCCATGCCTGGACGATATCGGGGAAGGCTCCGCTCTCGCGAGGCGTGATCGGCAAGGGAGCAAGGGGCGCATCACCGAATTGCAGGCTCTCGCGGATCGCCGCCTTGCGCCGGGGCTCGATGGGCGCCACGGCCATGAAGCGCCACTGCGGCATGCTGGTCGCCAGTACGATGGCGCGCTCGTCAACCACATAGGTGATGCCGTCGGAGCGGCCCCAATCCCGCTCCACTGGATCGAACTCGACCTTGACCACGATGACGCCCAGCGGGCCGGATGGTCCCTCCACGCGGCGCGAAATGTACAGACCCGGCCGCAAGCTGACATTGCCCAAGCCGTAATGCTCGGCGCTGCCATGTGCCAGCGCGTCGCGGAAATAGGCACGAAAGTCGTAACGGCTGCCCACGAAGCTGGTGGGTTCTCGCCAGTTGCTCGCCGCCACGCCTATGCCATTCACATCGAGCAGGTAGATGACCGACGCCTGGGTGCCGGGAAGCAGCGCCTCCAGCTTTCGATCGATGCGCCGAAGCGCCTGGGCATCGCGCGAAAGCAGGCCGTCGCGGATATCGCGGTCGCCGGCCAGCACGAACGGCAGCGAGCGCTGCTTTTCCAGCACCGTGCGCAACAAGGCGCTCTGCAGCTCGGCGGCCTGCTGGGCGCGTTCGCTTAGCGCCGCGTAGGCCTCGGTGCGGCCGTGCGTACCGGCCAGCCATAGCGCTACGCCCACCAGCACCGCAGCCAGCAAGCCGAATATCCACCCGTTTCGCCGATGGCGACGGCGCAAGGCGGCCTTGCTAATCATGGCTCCGCTTCATTGAGGTGAAGATTCAGTCGTGGTTAGGGCGCAGATTCTGCGCAGAAAACCACACAACCAGCAACGCTGGCGTGCGAGTTTCCGCACAAAGAATCGACGAAGCGTATTGAATGCCATGAGATTAACGATATAAATCAAATAGTTATATGTCCATACAGAACTGGCGCGACATTTGCCATTAGGAACATGACGAGGCGTCGACCTCCCCATGAACCTGGCCTGCAGGCCCTGGAGAATAAAAATGATCGTTGCGCAAACCGACACCGATTCCCTGCCACTTGGCAAGAAAACCCCGCTGTACGCGCATCTGTACGTACAGGTCATCGCCGCGATCATCGTCGGTATCGCCCTGGGCCACTTCTATCCGCAGGTCGGCGAGGAGATGAAGCCGCTGGGCGACGCCTTCATCAAGCTGGTCAAGATGATCATCGCGCCGGTGATCTTCCTCACCATCGCCACCGGTATCGCCGGCATGTCCGACATGAAAAAGGTCGGCCGCGTCGCCGGCAAGGCCATGCTGTACTTCCTGACCTTCTCGACCCTGGCGCTGATCATCGGGCTGATCGTCGGCAACGTGATCCAGCCCGGCGCCGGCATGCATATCGAACCGGCTTCACTGGACCCGAAAGCGGTCGCCGATTACGCCCAGAAGGCGCATGAACAGTCGATCGTCGGCTTCCTGAGCAACATCATCCCGACCACCATCGTCGGCGCCTTCGCCTCCGGCGACATCCTGCAGGTGCTGTTCTTCTCCGTGCTGTTCGGTGTGTCCCTCGCGCTGGTCGGCGACAAGGGCAAGCCGGTGGTCAACTTTCTGCAGGATCTGGTTGCGCCGGTGTTCAAGCTGGTATCGATCCTGATGAAAGCAGCCCCCATCGGTGCCTTCGGCGCCATGGCGTTCACCATCGGCAAATACGGCATCGGCTCGATCGCCAACCTGGCGATGCTGATCGGCACCTTCTACATCACAGCACTGCTGTTCGTGCTGGTGGTGCTGGGCGCGGTGGCGCGCTACAACGGTTTCTCGATCCTCGCGCTGATCCGCTATATCAAGGAAGAGCTGCTGCTGGTGCTCGGCACCAGCTCCTCGGAAGCCGCGCTGCCGACGCTGATGGACAAGATGGAGAAGGCCGGCTGCAAGCGTTCGGTGGTCGGCATGGTGGTGCCCACCGGTTATTCGTTCAACCTGGACGGCACCAACATCTACATGACCCTGGCGGCTCTGTTCATCGCCCAGGCCACCGACATTCCGCTGTCGCTGGGTGATCAGATCGCCCTTCTGCTGGTGGCCATGCTCAGCTCCAAAGGCGCGGCCGGCATCACTGGCGCCGGCTTCATCACCCTGGCCGCTACCCTCTCAGTCGTGCCGGCGGTGCCGGTGGCCGGCATGGCGCTGATCCTTGGCATCGACCGCTTCATGTCCGAATGCCGCGCGCTGACCAATCTGGTCGGCAATGCAGTGGCGACCATCGTCGTCGCCCGCTGGGAAGGCGAACTCGACAAGGAGCAAATGGCCAAAGCCCTGGGCCGCCCCGGCACGACGCCTGCCGTACCGGCAGCAGCGCCAGCACAAGCACCAGACGCACTGTCACAAACGGCCTGATCGCCAACTGCCCGCCACGACGCCCGACTTGCTCGGGTGTCGTGCTATATGTTCAACGCGCTGCCATTCACGAGCAGTAGACGACCATGCCTTTCGCCACCGCGCTGCCTGGGCTTAGAATCACCGTTCCTGCCCCACCTCAGGCGGACTCAAGAGCCTGGCCGAAGCAGCGGCGATCCCGCCTGACCATCCGGCCCCGCCCCGACAGACATCCACTCCGTTTGCCTCGGGCGAGCAGCACGCTCACCATACGCACAACCTGACCAGCCTTTGCAGGACGATTGCCATGCCTGATTACCGCTCGAAAACCTCCACGCACGGCCGCAACATGGCCGGTGCCCGCGCGCTGTGGCGCGCCACTGGCATGAAGGATGAAGACTTCAAGAAGCCAATCATCGCCATCGCCAACTCCTTCACCCAGTTCGTGCCTGGCCACGTGCACCTGAAAGATTTGGGCCAGCTGGTCGCCCGCGAGATCGAGAAGCACGGCGGCGTCGCCAAGGAATTCAATACCATCGCGGTCGATGACGGCATCGCTATGGGCCACGACGGCATGCTTTATTCGCTGCCATCGCGCGAGATCATCGCCGACTCGGTGGAGTACATGGTCAACGCCCATTGCGCCGACGCCATCGTCTGCATCTCCAACTGCGACAAGATCACCCCCGGCATGCTGATGGCGGCGCTGCGCCTGAACATCCCGGTGGTATTCGTCTCCGGTGGCCCGATGGAAGCCGGCAAGACCAAGCTGGCCAGCCACGGCCTGGATCTGGTCGACGCCATGGTCATCGCCGCCGACGAAAGCGCATCCGACGAGAAGGTCGCCGAGTACGAGCGCAGCGCCTGCCCGACCTGCGGCAGTTGCTCCGGCATGTTCACCGCCAACTCGATGAACTGCCTGGCCGAAGCCCTGGGTCTCGCTCTGCCCGGCAATGGCTCGACCCTGGCCACCCACAGCGACCGCGAGCAGCTGTTCCTGCGCGCCGGCCGTACCGTCGTCGAGTTGTGCCAGCGTTATTACGGTGAAGGCGACGAGTCGGTCCTGCCACGCAACATCGCCAGCCGTCGCGCGTTCGAGAACGCCATGACCCTGGACATCGCCATGGGCGGCTCGACCAACACCATCCTGCACCTCTTGGCCGCCGCCCAGGAAGCCGAGGTCGACTTCGACCTGCGCGCCATCGACGCCCTATCCCGCAAGGTGCCGCAGCTGTGCAAGGTCGCGCCGAACATCCAGAAGTACCACATGGAGGACGTGCACCGCGCCGGCGGTATCTTCTCCATTCTTGGGGAGCTGGCCCGTGGCGGCCTGCTGCACACTGACGTGCCGACCGTGCATAGCAAGACGCTGGCCGATGGCATCGCCCAGTGGGACATCACCCAGACTCAGGACGAAGCCGTGCACACCTTCTTCAAGGCAGGCCCGGCCGGCATCCCGACGCAGACGGCCTTCAGCCAGTCGACCCGCTGGGACACCCTGGACCTGGACCGCGCGGAAGGCTGCATCCGCAGCGTCGAGCACGCCTACTCGCAGGAAGGCGGCCTGGCCGTCCTCTACGGCAACATCGCCTTGGACGGCTGCGTGGTGAAGACCGCAGGCGTGGATGAATCCATCCATGTGTTCGAAGGCACCGCGAAGATTTTCGAGAGCCAGGACAGCGCTGTTAAGGGCATCCTCAATGACGAAGTGAAGGCTGGTGACATCGTCATCATCCGCTACGAAGGCCCGAAAGGCGGCCCGGGCATGCAGGAAATGCTCTATCCGACCAGTTACCTGAAGTCCAAGGGCCTGGGCAAGGACTGCGCCCTTCTCACCGATGGCCGTTTCTCCGGCGGTACTTCGGGCCTGTCCATCGGCCACGCCTCGCCAGAAGCCGCTGCAGGCGGCGCCATCGGCCTGGTACGCGACGGTGACAAGGTGCTGATCGACATCCCCAACCGCAGCATTCAGCTGCAGGTCAGCGATGAAGAGCTTTCGCACCGCCGCATCGAGCAGGACAAGAAAGGCTGGAAACCCGCCGCACCACGCGCACGTAAGGTGACCACGGCGCTCAAGGCCTACGCACTGCTCGCCACCAGCGCCGACAAGGGCGCGGTGCGCAACAAGGCGATGCTGGAAGACTAACCGCTACGCCGTTACCGTTATCGAGCCCGGCCTTGTGCCGGGCTCGTCATTTTCGCGAAGCCAGCGCAAGGCTGGAAAATTCCCTTCGTCGTTCTTTGCCAACATCCTCCGCTCAGCTGCCAAAACAGGTCATCTGCGGCTGCCACTCGTCGTTTCGTATTCATTGCTCTCTTCGTGAAGATATCTAGTGCCGTATTTAAACGACCTGATTGCCGTTGATCGGCGCACAATGATGACAAACTGAAGAAAACATAAATGTATACAAAAGCCTAGTAATCCTGGTAACGAATTGTCTACATTAGGAGCACAAGAACAACAGCCAGAAAGGATCACCATGACAGTCTCATCCGTCAGCACCCCGTCGGAGAAGCGTCCAGAGGACGAGAACCTCGGCGTTGGTGCCAACCTGGCCTATGGCCTACAACATGTCCTGACCATGTACGGAGGCATCGTTGCGGTGCCGCTGATCGTCGGTCAGGCAGCCGGTTTGTCGCCGGCCGAAATCGGTCTGCTAATCGCCGCTTCTCTGTTCGCTGGCGGTGCGGCCACTTTGCTGCAAACGCTCGGCCTGCCGTTCTTCGGCTGCCAGCTGCCGCTGGTACAGGGCGTATCCTTCGCAGGCGTGGCAACGATGATCGCAATCATCGGAAGCGATGGCGCCGGGGGGCTTCCGGTGGTGTTCGGCGCGGTAATTGCCGCCTCGCTGATCGGTTTGCTGATCACGCCGGTGTTTTCGCGCATCACCAAGTTCTTCCCGCCATTGGTAACCGGCATCGTCATCACGACGATCGGCCTGACCCTGATGCCAGTCGCGGCGCGCTGGGCGATGGGTGGCAACAGTCAGGCACCGGATTTCGGCAGCATGGCCAATATCGGCCTGGCGGGCTTCACCCTGGCGTGCGTACTGCTGCTGAGCAAACTTGGCAGCGCCACCATATCCCGTCTGTCCATCCTCCTGGCTATGGTGGTCGGTACCGTCGCCGCCGTGTTCTTCGGCATGGCTGACTTCTCTGGTGTACTGGACGGGCCGGTCGTGGCCCTGCCATCACCGCTGCATTTCGGGGCACCGGTATTCCAGTTTGCCGCGATCCTGTCGATGCTGATCGTGGTCATCGTCACGCTGGTTGAAACCTCCGCCGATATCCTCGCGGTCGGCGAAATCATCGACACCAAGGTCGACTCCAAGCGTCTGGGCGACGGCCTGCGTGCGGACATGATTTCCAGCAGCCTGGCACCGATCTTCGGCTCCTTTACCCAGAGTGCCTTCGCCCAGAACGTGGGCCTGGTAGCCGTCACCGGCATCAAGAGCCGTTACGTGGTGGCCAGCGCCGGCCTGATTCTGGTGACGCTCGGCCTGCTGCCGGTGATGGGTCGCCTGGTTGCCGCCGTACCCACCGCAGTGCTCGGCGGCGCCGGCATCGTGCTGTTCGGCACCGTAGCCGCTGCCGGTATCCGTACCCTGGCGCAGGTCGAGTACCGCAACAACATGAACCTGATCATCGTCGCCACCTCGATCGGCTTCGGCATGATCCCGATCGCTGCGCCCAGCTTCTACCATCACTTCCCGGCCTGGTTCGAGACCATCTTCCACTCGGGCATAAGCTCGGCGGCAATCATGGCGATCCTGTTGAATCTGCTGTTCAACCACCTGACCGCCGGCAACTCGGACCAGCAGTCGGTATTCGCCGCCGGCAACGAACGCACCCTGCGCTTCCAGGATATCGCCGCGCTGCACGACGGTGACCACTTCCGCGATGGCAAACTGTTTGACGTGGACGGCAACGAGGTGCCAGTGATTGCCCCTGACGACCACGGCGCACCCACGCAGCAGCCACCGCAAGCCAAGATGACGGAGGCGGTGCCGACCAGCGGATAAGGTCGCCGCACGAGAGCCCGATTAAACAATGCCCGCCTCATCGAGGCGGGCATTGTTTTATGCAGAGTTCGACACTGTCGCTGTTACGCCAACCCTAATCTTCCAGTATCTCGCGCAACTCTTCTCTGGCTTCGGCCAGCTTGCGCTCGCGTGTTTCGATCTTCTCCGGATCGCCATCACGTAACGCCTCTTGCAAATCGGCTTCGCGCTCGCTGACCTCCTCCCGCGCCTCGTCGATATCTTCCTGCCGTTCAGCCCGCAGCTCCGATTCGGTGCAGTGCGCCCGGACCTTGCCCAGCGCGGTTTCCAACCCCCCAATACGCCCGGCGCTGCCCTGCTCGCGGGCATGCTCCAGCTGGCGGAGAATGTCCGCTTCCTTGCTGGCACAGCTTTCTTGGGCGTGGGCCAACCCGGTGACGAGCGACAGCAGTGTCATTGCAACGGCGATTTTCATTCGGAGCACTCCTCGATTGAGCTTCGGTCATTGTAGGAGTCGTATCGATGTAACAGGTTGCGGAAAATAACCGCGATAAGCCTTCAAGGCCCCCGAACGCCGCACTGTCCGTACGGCATCCTGGTCAGTAGAATCGCGCTCTTTTCGCCTGGAAGGACGGCCATGAGCGCTCCCGACACTAAAACCGCCCCCGAAGCGCCAGACGAACTGGTCTACGGGCTCAACGACCGCCCGCGTCCCTGGATCGCCTTCCTCGCCGCGCTGCAGCATCTGCTGGCAATCATTGTGCCCATCGTCACCCCCGGCCTGCTGATCTGCCAGGCCATCGGCGTGTCGCCGCGCGACACCAACATCATCGTGTCCATGTCGCTGGTGATTTCCGGCATCGCCACCTTCGTGCAGTGCAAACGCTTCGGCCCGCTGGGTGCCGGATTGCTGATCGTGCAGGGCACCAGCTTCAATTTCGTCGGACCGCTGATCGCCGGCGGCGTGCTGATGGTAGGACAAGGTACGCCGGTGGAAGGCGTGATGGCGGCGATCTTCGGCGTGGTCATTGCCGGCTCCTTCATTGAGATGGGCGTGTCGCGCGTCCTGCCCTTTATCAAACGTCTGATCACGCCATTGGTGACCGGCATCGTGGTGCTGATGATCGGCCTGACGCTGATCAAGGTCGGCCTGATCAGCATGGGCGGCGGTTACGCGGCCATGGGCGACGGCACTTTCGCCAGCCGCGAGAACCTGCTGCTGTCCGGCGTGGTGCTGGCAGCCATCGTCGTGCTCAACCGGTTGCCAGTGGTGTGGCTGCGCAGCTGCGCGATCATCATTGCGCTGGCCATCGGCTATGCGCTGGCCGCCTACCTCGGTCGTCTGGACTTCACCGGCATGCGCGAAGCGGAGCTGTTCGAAGTCCCGATGCCGTTGCACTTCGGCCTGGGCTTCTCCTGGAGCCTGTTCATCCCAATGGTGGTGATTTACTTGGTCACCTCGCTGGAAGCCATCGGCGACATCACCGCCACCAGCAAGCTTTCGCGTCAGCCGGTCGAAGGCCCGTTGTGGATGCAGCGCATCAAGGGCGGCGTGCTGGTCAATGGCGCCAACTCGCTGCTGGCGGGCATCTTCAACACTTTCCCCAGCTCGGTGTTCGCACAGAACAACGGCATCATCCAGCTGACCGGCATTGCCAGCCGCTATATCGGCATGTGGATCGCCGTGATGCTGGTGGTGCTCGGCCTGTTCCCAGCGGTCGCCGGCGTGC
The DNA here is from genome assembly GCF_019355055.1 of Pseudomonas sp. MTM4. NCBI lineage: Bacteria > Pseudomonadati > Pseudomonadota > Gammaproteobacteria > Pseudomonadales > Pseudomonadaceae > Pseudomonas > Pseudomonas sp. MTM4. The sequence continues at coordinate 3,369,636 of NZ_CP048411.1, read as the reverse complement.
TGCAAGCGGTGCCCGAACCCGTGCTGGGCGGGGCCGTGCTGGTGATGTTCGGTGCGGTGGCGGCGGCGGGCATCAATATCCTCGCGGGTGTTCAGCTGGATCGCCGCGCGCTGCTGATCATCTCGGTGTCCCTGGCGCTCGGCCTGGGCTTTTCCCAAGTGCCGGAGTTTCTGGCGAACCTGCCGGCGGCGCTGCGCAACGTACTGGAATCGGGCGTCGCCACCGGCGGCATCTGCGCACTGCTGATGAACTGGTTCCTGCCCGAGTCGCCAGAGACGACGCACGAACAGGCCTGATCACCAGAGGTGCTGGCACACCTCGTCGGCAATCGCCAAGGCTGCGGTCAGCCCTGGCGACTCGATGCCGAACAGATGCACCAACCCGGCGATGCCATGCTGCGCCGGGCCGTCGATCCGAAAATCCGCCGCCGGCTCGTCCGGGCCGCTGATTTTCGGTCGGATGCCGGTATAAGCCGGTTGCAGCGCGCCATCCGGCAGCCTAGGCCAATACCGCCGGATGGCAGCGTAAAAACCATCGGCGCGACGGGCGTCCAGATCGTAATCGAGTGACTCGACCCACTGCACGTCAGGGCCGAAGCGGGCCTGACCACCCAAATCCAACGTCAGGTGCACGCCCAGCCCGCCAGGCTCGGGTAGCGGATAAACCAGATGCCGGAAGGGCGTCGCCGTCGCCAGGCTGAAATAACTGCCCTTGGCGAAATAGCGCGTTGGCACCGCATCGGCAGGCAGGCCGCGGGTCCGAGCGGCGATCACCGGCGCTGAATGCCCGGCGCAGTTGATCACGGCCGACGCGATCAGCGTCATCGGTTCATCCCCGCCGATATCGACACGCAACCCGCTATCCAAAACCTCGACCGCCTCCACCGGTGCACGCAGCGCCAGCAATGCACCTGCACGCTCGGCGTCGCCCTGCAGCGCCAGCATCAGCGAGTGGCTGTCGACGATGCCGGTGCTCGGCGACAGAAGTCCCGCGATGGCATTGAGCTGCGGCTCCAGCGCTTTCAACTCGTCGGCATCGAGCCGTTGCAAATCCTCGACGCCGTTGGCCGCTCCGTGTTCTTGGAGCGCCTGGAGTCCGGCCAGTTGCGACTCGTCGGTCGCGACGATCAGCTTGCCGCAGCGCCGATAAGGCACGCCGTGGCTGTCGCAGAAGTCATAGAGCGCATCTCGCCCGGCCACGCACAGCCGCGCCTTCAGCGAGCCTTGCGGATAATAAATGCCGGCATGAATGACTTCGCTATTGCGCGAACTGGTGCCCGTGCCGATGGCCGCCTCTGCTTCCAGAATCAGCACCTCACGCCCGGTTCGCGCCAGTGCCCGTGCCACCGCAAGCCCCACCACGCCCGCCCCGATGACGATGCAATCGACTCGTTCCATTGACTCGCCTCTGTTCGTTCGAGCATCAGACTGCCGCAACATCGAACCGCGGCCAAGTCTCGGTTGCCTTAACCTGGAGCACACTCGAACGACAGGAGTCCGCATGCGCATCGGCATCATTTCCGACACCCACGGCCTGCTTCGGCCCGAAGCGGTGACCGCATTGAAAAGTTGCGACCGCCTCATCCATGCCGGCGATATCGGCAAGGCGGAAGTTCTCGACGCGCTGCGAGAGCTGGCGCCGCTGGACGCGATTCGCGGCAATGTCGACAGCGGTGAATGGGCCGCCGAGATCCCCGAGCGGCTGGATCTGCAGCTTGGCGGGCTGCGCATACACGTGCTGCACGATCTCAAGGAACTGGAGCTGAACCCTGCCGACGCCGGTATCGCCGTGGTGATCGCCGGGCATTCCCATCAGCCGAAGATCGAGCAGATCGACGGCGTGCTCTACATCAACCCGGGCAGTGCCGGGCGGCGCCGCTTCACGCTGCCGATCAGCCTGGCGTTGCTGGACATCGAGGACGGCCAGCCCCGCCCGCAGCTGGTTACGCTGGGCTAGCTGACGCCCATATACCGATCGGCACGATGGTTGATCGCCAGCACTAGATTCAGCGCCACCGCACCGAGCACGGATAGCACGACCTTTTCCGGCGGCACGATGAAGACTGCCGCCAGCACGATCAGCGCATCGATACCCATCTGGAAGGTGCCCGCGCGCATGCCGATGCGTTCCTGCAGATACAACGCCAGGATGTTCACCCCGCCAAGGCTGGCGCGGTGGCGGAACAGCATCAACAGCCGACGCCCATGGCGAAGCCGCCGAACAGCGTCGCGTAGTAGATGTTCAATTCGGCGAAGCGGATCCAGTGTGGCGTCAACTCGGCCAGCAGTGAGACCAGCCCTACCGCAACGACGGTGCGCAGGGTAAAACTCCAGCCCATGCGCCAGATCGCCAAGAGGTAGAACGGCAGGTTGAGCGTGAAGAACACCAGTCCGAAGGGCCAACCGGCGAAATACTTGAGCAAAAAGGCCAGGCCCACCGTGCCGCCGGTCAGCAGTCCCGCATGGCTATAGAAGGCGATGCCCAGCGCCACCATCGCGGTGCCCAGCGCCAAGGCCAACGCATCCTCCCAGAGCGGATGGCGCACGAATATCGCCGCGATCGTCATCGCCTGGCCGGCGTCCGGTCTGTTGTTCTGCATGGAAATGTCTCGTGGCAAACGAGCGAAAAGCATAGAGCCTGACGCCAGGCGAAGACTTGGCGTCGATCAAGGAACGATGGGTGATTCAGCGCCGCTGCCAGGTCTCGAAACGATAGCCCGGCGCCTCGCCCTCGGCGGGATGCGTCTGACAGTCGCTGCGCTGCCATTCGACTTCGTCGAAGCTCGGAAAGAACGCATCGCCGTCAGGAGCGGCTTCGATACGGGTCAGATACAGGCGCTGCGCCTGGCCCAGCGCCTGGGCATAAAGTTGCGCACCGCCGATCAGCATCAGTTCGTCGACACCCTGCTCGCACGCCCATTGCTCGGCGCGAACCAGCGCAGCGTCCAGACTGGCGAAGGTTTCGGCGCCTTCGAGTTGCAGATCCGGCTGACGGCTGATCACCAGATTCAGCCGCCCCGGCAACGGCCGCCCAAGCGAATCCCAGGTCTTGCGACCCATGATGATCGGCTTGCCGAGGGTCATCGCCTTGAAGTGCTTGAGATCGGCCGGCAGGTGCCAGGGCATGCGGTTGTCGAGGCCAATGACACGGTTTTCCGCGAGCGCGGCGATCATGGCGAGGGGAAGGGAGGTCTGAGTCATGGCGGCGAGAATAGCAGAGGGCCCACGGGCAGTCAGTGGCGTCGAATTAACGTCAATAACATCGAACCGTCATGTTCGTTCCACCGAAGCGTCAAGCGGGCGTCACTGTTACGCTTCAGGCTGATCGCTCCCCTCCCACGGAGACGCCCCATGGTCCGCTCTACTCTCACCCTGCGCCACTGGTTCACCGCCTGCGGCCTGTTGTTGCCGATAGTCGCCTTCGCTGCCTCCCCAAACTCGGCCAGCGAGGCGAAGCTGCAAGGCAACCACAACGAACCCCATCCTCTGGTGATCGCCCACCGCGGCGCCAGCGGCTACGTTCCCGAGCACACGCTCGCCTCGTACGCCCTGGCCGTCCTGCAGGGCGCCGACTACGTCGAGCCGGACCTGGTGATGACACGCGACGGAGAGCTGGTCGCCCGTCACGACAACGAACTCGGGCTGACCACCGATGTGTCCCAGCACCCTGAATTTGCCGATCGCAAGCGCACGCAGATGGTCGATGGGGTCAGCCTGACCGGCTGGTTCAGCGAAGACTTCACCCTGGCCGAGCTGAAGACCCTGCGCGCCATCGAGCGCATTCCGGACATCCGCCCCGGCAACGCCCGTCTCGATGGCAGCCTGGAAATCCCCACGCTGCAGGAAATCATCGACCTGGTGAAAACCCTGCAGCTGAGCGAGCGCCGACGCATCGGCCTCTACATCGAAACCAAGCATCCGACGCATTTCCAACAGCTCGGCCTGACCATGGAGCAGCCGCTGGTGCGCACGCTGCACCGCAACGGCTACGCCGGACGCAACGCGCCGGTGTACATCCAATCGTTCGAGGTGGAGAACCTGAAAACCCTGAGCCGCCTGACGCAGCTGCGTCTGGTTCAGCTGTTCGGCGGCGGCCAGCCGTACGACCAGCAAGTGCGCGGCAGCGACCTGACCTACGCACAGATGGCCACCGCCGAAGGGCTCAGGACCATCGCGCAATACGCAGCGGGCGTCGGGCCAGAGAAGAGCTACATCATCCCGCGCGACGCCAACGGCAACCTGGGCCAAGCCACCGACTTCGTCCCGAACGCCCACGCCGCCGGACTCAAGGTGCATCCCTACACCTTCCGAGCCGAGAACGCTTTCCTGCCGACCAATCTGCGCGCCGGTGACTCGCCCGCCGATCGCGGCGACATCGAAACGGAAATCCGTGCATTCCTTGATGCGGGCATCGACGGGCTGTTCATCGATCACCCGGATGTCGCGGTGAAAGTACGCTCCCAGGGCGAATAACTAGCACTCTGGCGGCAAGGACGCCGCCCTCAGCCGATCACTCACGATTGGCGATTTTCTGCAGGTTCTCGTTGATCTTGAACAGCACGATCAGCAGCTCGCACCAGACCCGCGTACCAATCAGGCCGAACAGCAGCACACCCAGGCCGGACCAGAAGCCTCCGCCGTAATCGCTGAACATCGTGGCGATCGCCCCGACGACCACGCTGATCAAGCCCAACCAGTAGATGAAGATAATGATCTTCGGCGTCAGCATGGAGTCGAAAAAGAAGATGTCTTTCATGGCAACGTCCTTTTGAAGCGCACAGGAGCGGCAGACAAAGCGCCGCTTGGCGAATTTCTGGCAGATGATGCGGCGAACCGCGGGATGATCGGCGGCGGATGCTAACAGAGTCGGCCGGCGCTCCAGCTGGATAGCCATTTCACCCTTCGGATCGGCACCGGTTATTCTCAGGACCGAGCCGTCCACTATGAGAAGCCGTGTGCCCGCACCTCACCTGCCGCTACCCGACCCCCTCGACCGCCTCTGGCTGACCGAAGCCGTGCGTCTGCGCGAAGAACACGCAGGGCCGTTGGACGATGCCGAAGCCAACCGCCAAGCTCGTGCGCAGGGCGGCGATCTTGCCGAGCTGATCGAGCGACGCGCGCTGTGGTTGGCCCACCGCGACGGGCTGATCGAGGCCCAGAAGCATTGGTGGCAGGGCGCGCGTCTAGCCGGCTTCGCGCTGGTCTTGCTCGCGCTGCTCACCGGTGCCGGGCTGGCGTGGGCAGCGCTTGGCGATGGGCAGCAACCGGTCAATGTGTTCTGGGCGCTGGGCAGTCTGCTCGGGCTGAATCTGCTAACGCTGCTCGGCTGGCTGCTTGGCTTCGCTCTGGCCGGCGACAGCGGCGGCGCGCTGGGACGATTGTGGCTCTGGCTCAGCGAAAAGCTCGCCCGCGACGCACGCGCCGTGCAACTGGCACCGGCGCTATTGGCGGTGCTCGAACGACGTCGCCTCGGGCGTTGGCTGCTGGGTTTGGGTGTGCATGGCCTGTGGCTGTTAGCGATGTCCAGCGCGCTCGTTACCCTGCTGGCGCTACTGGCCACGCGGCGTTATGGCTTCGTCTGGGAAACCACCATACTCGGCGAAGGCACCTTCGTCGGGCTGACCCAGGCGCTCGGCGCTCTGCCGTCGTTGCTGGGGTTCAGCGTCCCCGATATCGACCAGATTCGCGCTAGTGGTGCGCTGAGCAACGACCTCGAGAACGCCCGTCAGAACTGGGCCGGCTGGCTGGTGGGCGTGGTGCTCATCTATGGGCTGCTGCCGCGGCTACTGCTGGCGCTGTTCTGCCTGTGGCGCTGGCGACGCGGTCGTGCGCAGCTGCGTCTGGATCTGCAACTGCCCGCCTACCGCCTGCTGCGCGAGCGGCTGCAACCGCCCAGCGAACGTCTCGGCGTCAGCGACGCGGCACCGACCCAACTGCATGCCCCAAGCCTCGGCACTCAATTGAACGGCAGCGAAGGCGCCGTTCTCGTGGCCATCGAACTGGACCAGAGCCGCCCGTGGCCACCGAAGCTGCCTGACTCGGTCGCCGATGCCGGCGTGCTGGACGACCGGGAGCAACGCCGTCGATTGCTCGATCAGCTGACTCGGTTTCCACCGCAGCGCTTGGCCATCGCCTGCGACCCGCGTCGCTCGCCGGATCGCGGCACGCTTGCCCTGATCGGCGAATTGAGCCGTTGCGCCAATGAGACGCGGGTCTGGCTGTTGCAGGCACCAGTCGGCGAGGCGCTGGATAGTCACCGCCTGGAGGACTGGCGGCAGGCGCTGGATAGCCTTGGGATAGTCCATTCCTGCAGCGCGCCATTGATTTGGCTGGAGAGCGGTCATGACTGATGACCACGTCGAAATCGCCGGACGAATGAAACCCGCCAATGCTGAGCCACCCTTTGCCTTCCTGCAGAGCGGCGGAGGCCTCCTATGAGCGCCCCTCTGAAACTCGCGCTGGTCGGCCACACTAACGTCGGCAAGACCTCGCTGCTGCGCACCCTCACCCGCGATGTCGGCTTTGGCGAGGTCTCGCATCGACCGAGCACCACCCGCCACGTCGAAGGCGCGCGGTTGTCGGTCGAAGGCGAGCCGCTGCTGGAACTCTACGACACGCCCGGCCTGGAAGATGCCATCGCCCTGCTCGACCACCTGGAGCGAATCGAACGCCCCGGCGAACGTCTCGATGGTCCGGCGCGCACCGCACGTTTTCTCGACGGCAGCGAGGCGCGCCAGCGTTTCGAGCAGGAAGCCAAGGTGCTGCGCCAGTTGCTTGCTAGCGACGCCGGACTCTATGTGATCGATGCCCGCGAGCCGGTGCTGGCCAAGTACAAGGACGAACTGGCGGTGCTCGCCAGCTGCGGCAAACCGCTGCTGCCGGTGCTCAATTTCGTCGCCCAGCCCGGTCACCGGGAAGACCAGTGGCGCGAAGCGCTGGCACGGCTGGGTCTGCATGCGCTGGTGCGCTTCGACAGCGTGGCGCCGCCGATCGATGGTGAACGCCGGCTCTATGAAAGCCTGGCGCTATTGCTGGAGCAGTCCCGCCCGAAACTACAGCGACTGATCGATGATCACGAAGCCCAGGCCGCTGCTCGGCTGAGCGAGGGCAATCGGCTCATTGCCGAGCTGCTGGTGGATGTCGCCGCCTGTCGTCGCAGCGTCGCTGCCCAGCCGGACCTGGAACGCGGCGCGATCCGCGAACTGCACGACGCCGTGCGCGCCCGCGAGCAGCGTTGTGTTGAAGCGTTATTGCGCCTCTACGGCTTTCGCTTACAGGACGCCGCCGCTGCCGACCTGCCGTTGCTCGACGGCCGCTGGGGCGATGACCTGTTCAATCCCGAAACGCTCAAACAGCTGGGCGTGAAAATCGGTGGGGGGATGGCCGCGGGCGCAGCCGCCGGGGCCGGCGTGGATCTGATGGTCGGCGGCATCACCCTCGGCGCCGCCGCGCTACTCGGCGCCATCGCGGGCGGCGGCGCACAGACGGCCAGGCATTACGGCAACCGCCTGCTCGGCAAGCTCAAAGGCCAGCGAGAATTGACCGTCGACGATGCGGTGCTGCGCCTGCTCGCCCTGCGTCAACGGCAGTTGTTGATCGCCCTCGCCGCCCGAGGCCACGCCGCCATGGACGCCATCCGCCTCAATGCACCGGACGACAAAGCCTGGCGCGAGGGCAAGCTACCCGAAGCGCTACAGCGCTGCCGGGCGCATCCGGCATGGTCTTCGCTCAACCCCGGCGCCCGGCTGCAGGACAGCGAACGCCAGGCAGCGCTCGATGCATTGCAGGCAGAGCTGCGCGGGAGCTGACCCGGCTCGCCTGTCCCGATGGTGGGCTGAAGCCCACCCTACGCGGAACGCCGCGCGGCCCGCCCTACGAAACTGTGGCGGCAGAAGTCATGTAGGGTGGGCCGGGCGGCGTTCCGCTTCAGCCCACCGAGCGGTCGTTAGTCGACGCACTCCGGTCGTTTCAGCCCACCACCAGCCAGCCTCAAGGTTCAGTTATGTAGGGTGGGCTTCAGCCCACCAACAGGCCCCGCCGATTTTCAGTCGCGCTTGTTGGCAACTTCCTCCGCCATACGCGTCAGGCCCAGGTGGCGTACGTCGGTGCCGCGCACCAGGTAGATCACCAGTTCGGCGATGTTGCGGGCGTGGTCGCCGATGCGTTCCAGCGAGCGCAGCACCCAGATGACGTTGAGCACGCGGGAGATCGAGCGCGGGTCTTCCATCATGAAGGTGACCAGCTCGCGCAGGGCGGTCTTGTATTCGCGGTCGACAGTCTTGTCGTACTGCGCCACGGACAACGCCAGGTCGGCGTCGAAGCGGGCGAAGGCGTCCAGCGCCTCGCGCACCATCTTGCGCACCTGGTCGCCGATATGACGCACCTCGACGTAGCCGCGCGGCGACTCGCCTTCTTCGCATAGCTGGATGGCGCGGCGGGCGATTTTGGTCGCTTCGTCGCCGATGCGCTCGAGATCGATCACCGACTTGGAGACACTGATGATCAGCCGCAGGTCGGAGGCCGCTGGCTGGCGCCGGGCGAGGATGCGCACGCATTCCTCATCGATGTTGCGCTCCATATGGTTGATCTGATCATCGACGTCGCGCACCTGCTGGGCCAGTCCGGAATCGGCCTCGATCAGCGCGGTGACTGCGTCGTTGACCTGCTTCTCCACCAGCCCGCCCATGGCCAGGAGATGACTGCGCACCTCTTCCAGCTCGGCGTTGAACTGCTGGGAGATGTGTTGGGTGTGGCTGTCTTTGCTGATCATGTCTTTCGCTCCGAGGAGGCTGCCGCTAGGCGGCGCTGGTGCGCAGCGCACCCAGGTAAATTGGAAACCACGCGAGCCCGTCTGGGCTTTGGCAGAGTGTGTCAGGCAAGGAGGCGGAACGCAGACAGTACGTTTTTTGTACGGCAAGTTCCGCCGACGCCGCCGGGCGCGCTCTGACATGGCCAGACATCAACCGTAGCGGCCGGTGATGTAATCTTCTGTCTGCTTCTTAGCCGGGTTGGTAAAGAGCGTATCGGTGTCGCCGTACTCGATCAGTTTGCCCATGTACATGAACGCGGTGTAGTCGGAGACGCGGGCGGCCTGCTGCATGTTGTGGGTGACGATGACGATGGTGTACTTAGCCTTGAGCTCGTAGATCAGCTCTTCGACTTTCAGCGACGATATCGGGTCGAGCGCCGAGCTGGGTTCGTCGAGCAGCAGCACTTCGGGCTGCACGGCGATGGTCCGAGCGATGACCAAACGCTGCTGCTGACCGCCGGAAAGGCCCAGCGCCGATTCGTGCAGGCGGTCCTTCACCTCTTCCCACAGCGCTGCACCCTTGAGCGCCCATTCGACGGTTTCGTCCAGCACGCGCTTCTGCTTGATTCCCTGAATGCGCAGGCCGTAGACCACGTTCTCGTAGATGCTCTTGGGGAACGGGTTGGGCTTCTGGAACACCATGCCGACACGGCGGCGCAGGTCGGCAACATCTTCACCCTTGCGGTAGATGTTGGTTCCATCAAGGTTGATGGCGCCTTCGATGCGACAACCGTCGACCAGGTCGTTCATCCGATTGAAGCAGCGCAGCAGCGTGGACTTGCCGCAACCGGACGGGCCGATGAAGGCCGTCACGCGCTGGCGCGGGATGTTCATGCTGACGTTGAACAGCGCCTGCTTCTGACCGTAGTACAGGCTCAGATCCGGCACCTCGATGGCCACCGGCTCGTCGGCCAGGCTGAGGCTGCGCTTGTCGCGGCCAAGGGCGGAAATGTCGATGGAATGGGTATTCGATTGCATGTGCTCACTCCGTTCGCAGCCACAAGCTGCAAGCTACAAGCCGCAAGCTCAAACCGGCACTCCTCACTTTTCTTGAGGCTTGCCGCTTAAAGCGTGCAGCTGCTGTTAATGATCCAGCGCCTTGTATTTCTCGCGCAGGTGGTTGCGGATGACGACCGCACTGAGGTTGAGCGTCGCAATCACCAACACCAGCAGCAACGCCGTCGCGTAGACCAGCGGCCGCGCTGCTTCGACGTTGGGGCTCTGGAAGCCGACGTCGTAGATGTGGAAGCCCAGGTGCATGATCTTCTGGTCCAAATGCAGGTAAGGGTAGTTGCCGTTGAGCGGCAGCGAAGGCGCCAGCTTGACCACACCCACCAGCATCAGCGGCGCCACTTCGCCGGCCGCTCGGGCCACGGCGAGGATCAGGCCGGTCATCATCGCCGGACTGGCCATGGGCAATACAACCTTCCAGAGCGTCTCCGACTTGGTCGCACCGAGGGCCAACGAGCCTTCGCGGATCATCCGCGGAATACGCGCCAGGCCTTCCTCGGTGGCGACGATCACCACCGGCAGGGTGAGGATCGCCAGGGTCAGCGACGCCCACATCAGGCCTGGCGTACCGAAGACAGGAGCCGGCGCCGCTTCGGGATAGAAGATGCGGTCGAGCGAGCCACCCAGTACATAGACGAAGAAGCCCAGGCCGAACACGCCGTAGACGATGGACGGAACACCGGCAAGGTTGTTGACCGCGATGCGGATGATGCGGGTGAGCACGCCCTGTTTGGCATATTCACGCAGATAGACCGCCGCGATCACACCGAACGGAGTAACGATCACCGCCATGATGATGGTCATCAGCACGGTGCCGAAAATCGCCGGGAAGATGCCGCCCTCGGTATTCGCCTCGCGTGGCTCGTCGCTGACGAACTCCCAGACCTTGGCGAAGTAGAAGCCCAGCTTGTCGGCCACCGACATGGCGTTCGGTCGATAGGCGCGCACGACCTTGTCGAGCGTGATCTCCTTTTCCTGACCGTCCATGGTGCGCACGACGATGCTGTCGCGGTTGAAGCTCTGGTAGAGCGACACCAGTTCGCCCTCGAGCGCCTTGTACTCGGCATCCCACTGGGCGCGCTCGGCGTCCAGCTGCGCCTGCGCGGCGGCATCGAGTTCACCGTCGAGCTCCAGCTTGCGGGTCTTCAGGCGCAAACGCTCGAGGCCATGGTTGATGCGGCCGATATCGGCCTTCTCCAGATACGAAATCTGCGCATGCAGCTCGTCGATGCGCTCGATGCGGCGCTGAAACTCTGCCCAGGCGGCAACACCCTCGGCTACCAGCTGTCCACTTTCCTTGACGCTCAGCAGCTCGCCATAGAAATTGCCCCATTCGCGACGCTCGATGACGATCAATTCAGCTGGCTTGCGCGGGTTGCTCAACCATTCGCCGACGACCCAGGAGAAGTCCGCGCCATAGACCTCACGGTTGCCGACCTTGAGCAACTCGCGGGTCATGAACTCGCCGCCCTCGACGTCCACCGGCAAACCGCTGGCGGCCAGACGGGCACGCGGTACCTCTTCGGCCTGTACCAGCTCGCCGGCCAGCACGCGTGGCTCGGCACCGGGCACTTGGTAATCGGCGACCATGACGTCGGCCGGCCAGAAGTGTTCCAGCCCGCGCACGGCGATCACCGCCAGCAGGCCGAGGGTCATGATCACGGCGATGGAGACCGCACCGGCGTTCATCCAGATCCAGGGAGTGCCGCTCTTGATCCAGTTTGTCAGCGAATCCTTTTTCACGGATCGATACCTTTGTCGAAATCTTGTCGCAGCCAAGGGCTGCACGCTTGTCAGTGCCCGCAGGCGTGGCCCTTAGAGGCTGGCGTACTTGCGACGCAGGCGCTGGCGAATCAGCTCGGCCAGCGTGTTCATCACGAAGGTGAACATCAGCAGCACCATCGCGGCGAGGAACAGCACGCGGTAGTGGGTACTGCCTACCTCCGATTCGGGCATTTCCACCGCAACGTTGGCCGCCAGGGTGCGCATGCCTTCGAAAATGTTGGCTTCCATAATCGGTGTGTTGCCGGTGGCCATCAGCACAATCATGGTTTCGCCGACCGCGCGGCCCATGCCGATCATCAGTGCCGAGAAGATGCCGGGGCTGGCAGTCAGCAGCACCACGCGGGTCAACGTTTGCCAGGGCGTCGCACCGAGCGCCAGAGAACCCAGGGTGAGGCTTTTCGGCACGCTGAACACGGCGTCTTCAGCGATCGAGTAGATCGTCGGGATCACCGCGAAGCCCATCGCCAGACCAATCACCAAGGCGTTGCGCTGATCGAAGGGAATGCCCATTTCGTTAGTCAGCCACAAGCGCATGTCGCCGCCGAAGAACCAGTTCTCCAGATAGCCGCTGACGGCCAGCGAGCCCCAGCCCACCGCCAGGATTACCGGGATCAGCAGCACCGCCTCCCAACCCTCCGGCACGCTCAGGCGAACGTTTTCCGGCAGTCGGCTCCAGAGCCAGGCAGCCAGCAGAATCCCCAGCGGCATCAGCAGCAACAGGCTGAAGATGCCGGGCAAGTGGTTTTCCAGATAGGGCGCGAGAAACAGGCCGGCGAAAAAGCCCAGGATGACCGTGGGCAGCGCTTCCATCAGCTCGATCACCGGCTTGACCTTGCGGCGCAGGGCTGGGGCCATGAAGTAAGCGGTGTAGAAGGCCGCGCAGATCGCCAGCGGTGCCGCCAGCAGCATGGCGTAGAAGGCCGCCTTGAGGGTACCGAAGGCCAGTGGCGAGAGGCTCAACTTGGGTTCGAAGTCACCGGTCGCGGAGGTCGACTGCCAGACGTAATCCGGTTCCGGATAGCTTTCGTACCAGACCTTGCCCCACAGCGCGCTCCAGGAAATCTCCGGATGCGGATTATCGATCACGAAGCGCTGCAGCTGATCGCCCGACTCCACCAGCAGGCGGGTGGCCCGCGGCGACAGGGCAGCGACAGCCGCACCCTCGGCGACCGGTTCGGTCAGCAGCGTGCGATGCGCGGTGCTGTGGAAAATCCCCAGGGTGCCGGCACTGTCGAGGGCGAGGAAGCCCTTGCGGCGCTCTTCGGAAAGGATTTGCGTGATCGGCTGACTGCCTAGCTGGAAGTTGCGCACATTCTCAAGCTCGGCCTGACCATCGCTGCCGCGCACCATGAACCATTGACCGATGCCGCCCGTCGAGTCGCCGACCATCAGCGAGATGCCACCCAGCAAGGCAGCGACGCTGGTGATTTCACCCTTGCCACCAAGCAGTTTGTAGCGCCCGTTGAGTTGCTTGCGGCGTAGATCGAAGACGTCGACGCTGGCCCGGCCACTCACCGCGAACAGCCACATATGGCGCGGATCGATGCGCAGCGCTTTGATCGGCTCGGATAGCTGCGGCAGATCCAGGCGATCTTCCTCCAGGGTGGTCTCACCGGTCAGCAGATTTTCCGTGGCGGAGATGCGCAGGGCCTGCAGCGCGCCGTCAGTGGCGCCAGCGACCATCAGGGTCTTGCCATTCAGGCTGACCGCGGCGTGGGCGATGGGCCGACCTTCGGGGTCGAGCTGCAGCGGTTCCTGGCCGAACGGATAATCCAGCTGCGGGGTGATGGTCTTGTCGCCGTTCGGGTAGGTGATCTTGTAGTTGTGCTCGACGACCAGCACTTGGCCATTGTCCAGGCCCAGCACGATACGGCGGTTACCCGGCGTGTCCTGCCCAACCGAGACGATGCGGCTGTCAGCCGGCAGCGGCAGTTCGATGGTGCGCAGGGATTCGCCGGTCCGCAGGCTGAAGAAGCGCACCAGGCCATCGTTACCCAGGCGCATGGCGACCTGGTTCTGCTCTTCCATGGCCAGCAACAGCGGCTCGCCAGCGTCGGCCAGCCAGGCGGGCTGTTGCGCATCACGCGCCTCCAGCTCCGCGCCCTGGAACATCGGCAGGACGACCTGGGCGAGGTAGAAGAAAATCAGGCAGATGGCGCCCAGCACGGCGAGGCCACCGATGGAGACGTACCAACGCGCCAGGTTGTCTTTCAGCGCGCGGATGCGGCGCTTGCGTTGCAGAGCCGGGGTATTGAAGTCCAGCCGTTGCACATCGGAATTCGCGCTCATGGTCTCTATATCGTTCATGCGAAGGGTCCTGGCCGCTCAGGCCGCTAAAACTGCCGCGCCTCTGGGAGCGAGTCGTTTCCACTGGCTACGGAGGGCCGGTCGGGCGCCTAATTTAATAAAGCCGTGTGACAGAAACATTACAGCGAGGTGACGCGACGACGCCCGCCAGCGCAAAAATGCGTGGCGGGCGTCTTGATCAGGCTCGCAGCGGGCGCCGCAAGCCTGGCAGCAGGTCTTAGTTTTCCAGACCCAGTTCTTTCAGTGTCTTGTCGACAACGGTCTTCGGCAGCGGGATGTAGCCGTCCTTGACAACGACTTCCTGACCCTGCTTCGACAGCACCAGCTTGAGGAACTCGGCATCGATCGGGCTCAGTGGCTTGTTCGGGGCCTTGTTCACGTAGACGTAGAAGAAGCGTGCCAGCGGGAACTTGCCAGCCAGGGCGTTCTCTTCGCTGGCTTCAAAGGCTTCGCCACCCTTGGACAGTGGAACGGCGCGGACGCTGGAGGTCTTGTAGCCGATGCCCGAGTAACCGATAGCATTCAGGGTGCTGGAAATCGACTGCACCACCGAGGCGGAGCCCGGCTGCTCATTGACGTTGGGCTTGAAGTCACCCTTGCACAGGGCTTCTTCCTTGAAGTAACCGTAGGTGCCGGACACGGAGTTGCGACCGAACAGCTGAATCGGCTTGCTGGCCCACTCGCCAGTCAGACCCAGATCGCCCCAGGTCTTGATGTCCTGCTCGCCACCGCACAGACGGGTGCTGGAGAAAATGGCATCGACCTGCTCGATGTCGAGGCTCTTGATCGGGTTGTCCTTGTGTACGAACACAGCCAGGGCGTCGATGGCGACCGGCACTTCGGTCGGCTTGTAGCCGTACTTCTCTTCGAAGGCCTGGATTTCGTTGTCCTTCATCGGCCGGCTCATCGGGCCCATGTTGGCAGTGCCTTCGGTCAGAGCCGGCGGTGCGGTGGAGGAACCGGCAGCCTGAATCTGGATGTTGACGTTCGGGTAGCTGCGCTTGAAGTCTTCGGCCCACAGGGTCATCAGGTTGGCCAGCGAGTCGGAACCGACGCTGGACAGGTTGCCGGAAACGCCGGAGGTCTTCTCATAGGTCGGCAGTGCCGGATCAACAGCGGCAACAGCGCTGGCAGCGCCTACACCAGCGGCAACGAAGGTCAGGGCCGCCATCAAACGATTCAGTGTCATACCTTGCTCCTAGCAGGGGTGTGCTCGAGTGTGTTGGAACGGGGGCCATTGTCTGCAGGCCGCGTGAACACTCTATGAACGGAATGTGACAATCTGGTTACGGCAACGGAGACGCGACTGCACGGTCGCTGCTGAAACATTCAGCCGCTATACTCGCCCCGGCCCGCACTACCGCGGGTTTTTCGCGCCAGAACAACAACCGCGCCGCGAGTCGACCGATGAAAGAATACGAACAGGAAGATCCGATTCCACAGGGCGATCTGGCCCTGCAACTCACTGCGCTGCCACGCGAGACCAACGGGTTCGGCGATATCTATGGTGGCTGGCTGGTCTCGCAGATGGATCTGGCCGGGACCGCCATGGCCAGCCGCGTGGCAGCCGGCCGCGTCGCCACGGTGTCCATCGATCGCATGGCCTTCATGGTGCCGGTGGCGGTGGGCGCGCAGCTGTCCTTCTATACCCAGACGCTGGATGTCGGGCGCAGCTCGATTCGCATGCTCGTGGAGGTCTGGAGCGACGATCCTGTCTCCAGTGAGTGGCGCAAGGTTACCGAGGCGGTGTTCGTCTTCGTGGCCATCGACGGTAGCGGTCGCACTCGCCCGGTATCACCACGCCGCTGAGCAGCTGCGGGCCTCGGTTGTCTGACCGGCGCTCATCGCGTAGCGGTTCTTGCCGGCCTGCTTGGCTTCGTACAAGGCCGTGTCGGCGGCGTGATACAGCTGTTCGGGCGTCTGCTCCGGCTGCAGCACCGCCACGCCAATACTCGACGTGACGTGGGCACCATGCACCGAGGCCGGATGCGGCAACGCACGCTCTTCCAACTTTTGCAGTATCTGTCCGGCGATGGCCTGTGCCGATTGCGCATCACAATCGAGCAGTAGCAGCGCAAACTCCTCACCGCCCACCCGCGCCGCCAGATCCAGCGGCCGCCGCGAGAAGCCCGCGAGCAGCGTACCGAACTCCCGAATCAATGCATCGCCCGCCGGATGACCGAGGCTGTCGTTGTAGTCCTTGAAGTTATCCAGATCGAGCAACAACAAGGCCAGCGGCTTGCGTTCGCGCCGCGCCTGTAACAGCGTCTGCGGCAAGGTGCTATCGAAGCTGCGGCGGTTGGCCAACCCCGTCATGGCATCGTGCTGAGCGACCCAGCCGAGCAACTTGCGCATCAGAAACTGCTCGCGCTGCGAGTATTCATGGACGTAGCGGCTGATCGCTCCGAGCACCAGCAACAGCAGGTAATAGCTGACCGAAATCCAGTGCACCAGCAGCTCGCTCGGTGAAAGCACCACGACCGCGATCAGTACATCGAACAGAACGATCGCCATCGCACTGGCCAGGGCACGCCAGAAGGTTACGCCGAGAAAGAAGAACGAGCAGACGATCAACAGGCCGGCGCCATAGCGAAAGGCGAGCTCCGGCTGGGTGAGCTCGTATTGCATGTCGATCCGCGCCGCGATCACGCCGATCAGCACAAGGAACGCCGGGAACATACGGTTAGCGATGATTCGCGCCCGTCGCATGAACAGCGTCAGCACCAGGATTGCCAGACCGGGCACGATCTGCAGCAGGCGCAGCACGGTCAACTCACGCAACCAGTCGGGATCGTGATCACCGAATAGCTGGTGCTCGACATAGAGGTAACCGCAGACCACCAGGATCAGCAGACAGGCACCTAGCTGCTGCGCCAATCGCGCCTGGCGACCAATATAACGGCGGAATTCGCGTTCCAGGTCCGGTGCGAACAGCAGGCGTCGGAAACCATCGAGCAGCTGCTGCCCGTACGGTGTGTCCCGATAATCCTCGGCGGACTTGGTTTCTATGGTTCGCATGGGAGACGCTCATATACAGAAGCGCGCATATGATATCAATTAGGCATCATCGTGCTCGTTTTTCCGATGAGCGCCAGCCTCGGTGCAGCACCACTACGTCTGGCTTGCGGACACAAACGCAACGCCGCACTATCGCCTATCTACATGCACCACTGGATGTATCGCGTGACTGCCCTTCTGCTCGCCCTCTGGCCTTTATTTGCGTTGATCGTTGTCGGCTATTTTCTACGGCTGAAAGAATTCCCCAACGAGGCATTCTGGCCGGGCGCCGAACGAATCAACTATTTCGTGCTGTTCCCGGCGCTGCTGTTCAGCAGCCTGGCCACTGCGCCGTTGAACAATCCTGCACTGCCGCGCCTGGCCGGCGCGGTCATGCTCGGACTGGGGCTGGTATGGATCGGACTGTTGCTGGCCAAGCGGATGCGCGGCTGGCCGGCCGCTCGCTTCGGCGCGTTTGCCCAGGGCGCACTACGCTTCAATACCTATCTGGGCCTGGCGGCGGTCGGCAGCCTGTTCGGCAAGGAAGGCCTGGCGCTGGCGGCACTGATGCTGGCGCTGATGGTGCCAACGGTAAACGTGATGTCGGTGTGGGCGCTGACCGCCGAGCGTGGCGTCAACGTGCGTTCGCTGCTGTTGCCGATCATCAAGAACCCGCTGATTCTCGCCTGCCTGGCCGGTGCACTGGTGAACCTCGCAGGGCTGGGTTTGCCCGGCGGGACCGATCGACTATTGAGCCTGCTGGCCGCTGCCAGCTTACCGCTAGGGCTACTCTGCGTCGGCGCGGCACTCAAGCCGCAGGAGCTGAGCGGGGAGATCCCGGCGCTGGGCTGGAACAGCGCGGTGCGCCTGCTGGCCGTCCCGCTGCTGGCTTATGGCGTGGCATTGGCTCTCGGATTACCGGACATGGAGACGACCATCCTGGTGCTGTTCTTCGCCCTCCCCACCGCACCCACCGCTTACGTCCTGACCCGCCAACTTGGAGGCGACAGCCACCTGATGGCCGGCATCATCACCCTGCAGACGCTGCTCGCTGCGGCCAGCTTGCCGTTGGTGCTGACGTTGTTGAACGGATGATCAGCGCAGATCCTGCGTGCGAAGCAAGCGCAGCAGCGCCACTGCCAGGCCGACACCCAACGCGCAGAGCGTAAGCAGGGGCCCGAGATAGCCTAGCGCGTCCTGTAGCCAACCGAGCAGATGGTGCATCCATGCGGTACGCCGCGAAGCTTCAACCGCCACGTAGCCGCCCTGCACCCAAACCTTGTAGGCAGCATGCAGTGGAATCAGCGTCAGCGGCTGCAGCATCAGGCACAGCCAATAACCACTGCGCCGATACGAACCCAGCAATCCCCAGGGCAGATAGGCGGCACGGATCAGCTGAAAGAAGCAGAAGATGTAATAGCCAACCAGCAGCAGCACCAAAATGCTGGCCAGAGAGGGATCAAGCCAGAGCTCACGCAATACGGCCGCTGTGAGCAACAGGCTAAGCAAGCCCCAGACCAGAAGAAAGAAGGTTTTCATCGGGTGTCCCGGTGATCGACGAACAGCCATCGGAACAGAATTGCGCGACCCAAACGCACAACCGCTTCACGAAACAAGTTGCGATGCGCTGCGATCATGCTGACTTAGCTGTGCACGCTCAGAACAAGCTGAGCTGATTTCCCGTCGGCTCGGTTGCAGAGGAGCCCGGTAGAGGCTCTTCTGTGGCTCTGGTCGCTGCCTCGTGTAGTACCAGTCTTTCAGCCAAACCCGCAGCTCGCTCGGCACGGGTGTTTACCGCCTCGGCGAGACGCGCCGGCAGCGCCCAAATTTCCACCTTGCGCTTGGCTCGAGTAATGCCGGTGTAGAACAGCGAGCGGGTCAGCAGTGGACTGGGTTGTTCCGGCAGCGCCAGTAGCACCTC
Source organism: Pseudomonas sp. MTM4 (assembly GCF_019355055.1). Classification (NCBI taxonomy): domain Bacteria; kingdom Pseudomonadati; phylum Pseudomonadota; class Gammaproteobacteria; order Pseudomonadales; family Pseudomonadaceae; genus Pseudomonas; species Pseudomonas sp. MTM4. The sequence continues at coordinate 3,350,807 of NZ_CP048411.1, read as the reverse complement.
ATCGAACTCCGAGCCCTGGCTTTTGTGCACGGTCATGGCGAAGGCGCTGTCATGGCTCGGCAGCCGCGCCGGGGCGAAGCCGCGATAACCGTCATCCCCCTCGAAAAACACGCGCAGGCCATACTCGGTTTTCAGACAGAGACCAATGTCGCCGTTGAACAGGCCCAGCGCGTAATCGTTCTGCCGCACCATCACCGCACGGCCCGGATACCAGCGTTCGCGCGCCGGCACGCCGAGGTGCCGCTTGAAGCGCGCCTCCAGCGCCTCGTTGAGACCGGTCACGCCAAAGGTGCCTTCGCGCTGAGCAGTCAGTACGCGAAAGCCATTGAAGGCATCGAATGCAGCGATCGGGTCCGCTTGCCGTGCGGCCTGCAGGTAAGGCGCATAACCCTGCTCCAGCCGTTCGATCAGCGCAGCGGAAGTGGGCGCCGCGTTCCAGGCCAGATCGGCGCGACCTTCCTGCAACAACGCGACGGTACCCTTGGCGTCGCCGCCGTTGATCCGCCGCGCCAGTTCGCCGATGCCACTGTCGCCGGCGAAGCGATGGCTGTGGGTCAACAGCACCACCGCATCACCCAGGCGCGAGCGCGGCGTCTCAACCGGCACGCTTTGCCCGGTGATGCGTTGCAAATCACCCGCTGCCTGGGCGTCGAAGCCGCGCCCTTCGCAGAGTTCGGCGAACACCGCGCCGGCCTCCACCGCGGCTAGTTGATCCTTGTCGCCGAGCAGGATCAGCCGTGCCTTTGGCGGCAGCGCGACAACCAGTTTGGCCATCAGCGCCAGATCGACCATCGACGCCTCGTCCACCACCAGCACGTCCAGTGCCAGCGGGTTGGCCGCGTCGTGGCGCACTTTCGGGCTGTCGCCGCGACTGCCGAGCAGGCGATGCAGCGTGCGCGCCTCGTCCGGCAGCGCGTCCTTGAGCGCATCGCTTATCGGCAAATTGGCCTTGGCATTGCGAATCGCCTCGGCCATGCGCGCCGCCGCTTTGCCAGTGGGCGCTGCGAGACCAATCGCCAAACGCTCGCCGCCAGGCTGTTCCAGCAGCGCCGCCAGCAACCGCACCACGGTGGTGGTCTTGCCCGTGCCGGGGCCGCCAGAAATCACTGCCAGCCGACGGCGTACCGCCTGCGCCGCAGCCAACCGCTGCCAGTCGGGGCTTTGCTGATTGAAGGCGAACAATCGCGCCAGACTCTCGCTGAGCTGCGGTTCGTCTACCTCCGGCACATCCGCCGAGCGGGACAGCAGCTGTTCGGCCAGTTGCTGTTCGTAAGCTTGGTAACGGGACAGATAGAGGCGGTCGCCGACGAGCGTGAGCGGTGCGTAGTCATCGGGCCCACCGACCAGCGGGGATATCGTCAGCTGCTCACGCCAGCTAGCGAGTGGCGGCAGGCTGACATCGTGATCCGGCCAGGGACGTTTGCCGGCCAGGCTCCCCAATTGCAAACAAACGTCGCCGTTACCAAGCGCCTCGCAACACAGCGCGGCGCCGAGTAGCACCGGCTCCGCGGCCTCAGGATCGAGGCGCCGCAAACCGTCAATGAAGGCACGTTCCAACGGGCCGAGCGGCAGGTCCGAGCGAAGCGTCATCGCACGTCCCCCCACGCGGTAGGCGTCGCGCCGTTCACGCGGTGGGCTGAAGCCCACCCTACAGAAAAGTTGGAGCGCGCCGGCTCCAGGCTTGCCACCTGTAGGGTGGGCTTTAGCCCACCAAGAAGTGCACCACATGGGCGTTGTGCTGAGGCAAACCTCTGCTCGCCCCACTTCACAGAACATGCGTCTCGCATCATCTACCCTCCTCGAACAGCCGATCCAACGCATCGAGCAGCGCATCGTCCGGCCTCGCAAAGTACACGCCAGCCTCGGGCATCCCGCGTAGGAACAGGTAGAAGGCACCGCCCAGCTGCTCGTCGCGGAAGTCTGCCAGGCGCTGGCGCAGAAAGCGGCGCAGCGCCACCAGGTAGATCAGGTATTGCAGGTAATAGTGCTCGCCGGCCAGCGCCTGCAGCAGCCGCTCGCCGCCGTAGTAGCTGGCGTCCGGGCCAAGCCAGTTGGATTTGTAGTCGGCGATGTACCAGCGGCCATCATGCTCGAAGGTCAAGTCGATGAAGCCCTTGAGAAAACCTTTTAGGCTGTCGAACTCCAAGCGAGCCGCCGCCTCGCGCAGAGGTCCGGCGAGGCCGTTGGCCGGGTCTGTCAGCAGCGTACGCAGGCGCGTCACATCGAGATCCTGAACCGGAAAGGTGAAGCCCAGCTCGGGCAATCGCCGCGCGGCTTGCAGGCCGGAAAGGCTCAGACCAGCCCCATCCAGGTCGGTCTCCAAGACCTGTTGCAGATGGGCGGAGGCGATCTCTTTCCACTCCACCGGCAGCCCATAGGCCTGCAACGCCGGCTCGATCAGCTCCGGCAGCTCGCCCTTACCCCGCGCCCAATCTTCTAGGATCGCGTGCAGGCAGGTACCGGCCCGTGCGCCGCGCGGGAACGCGAAGAAGCCGCTGCCCGGCTCGCCGGCATTGGGGATCGCCAGGGCGTCGCGATCTGGCGCCTCCATATGCATCCCGGCGGCCAGACCGGAAAAACTGCCGATGCGCCAGGCGCTGTGCAGGCTGCGGTTGAGCTGCGACAACTGCTGTGGAGGTGCGGCGCGACCCGGTCCCTGGGCGCTGGCTTCGTGCTGCTCCAGCGATAGCAGCGCCATGCTGCCTTCGCTTACCGCGACAAGCCGCTCGATGGCGGTACGCAGGCTGGCGCAGTTCACGTCGGCCAGATGATTGCCGAGCTCTTTCAGCCCGTCATTGCCGGGCAACGCCCGACCGTGCAGCAGCCAGGCCAAAGCACTGCTGTGCAGGCCTTCGTCCGGCAGGCTGCCATCCTTTTTCGCTTTAGGCAGGCTCACTGGCCCCCAATGCAGCCAAAGCCGGTCACGGGCGCGGGTCAGGGCAACGTAGGCCAGGCGCAGCTGTTCGGCGAAGACTTCCTGCCGGGCACGTTCGAGGTTTTCTTCCAGTTCGTCGCTGCCCAAATCCAGCAGCGGCTGACCGCTGTCATCGTGGCAGCGGGCGCTGTCTCGGTTCTTGCCCAGGAGCTTGCCGTCCCAGAGGAAAGGACAGAACACCAGCGGGTATTCGAGGCCCTTGCTGGTGTGGATGGTGACGATCTGTACCCGCTCGGCATCGCTTTCCAGGCGTAGCAACGCTTCTTCGCCGGCGCCTTCGCTGCCGCGCTGCGCGTTGAACCAGGCGAGTAAGGGTTCGAGGCCGGGGCGCAACAAGCTCTCGGCCTGCAGCAATTCGCCCAGGTGCAGCAGATTGGTCAGCCGACGCTCGCCATCAACCCGCGCCAGCAGCCGCTCGGCCACGGCCTGCTCGTCGAGCCAGGCACGGAACACGCGCATGAAGCCTTGTTGCTGCCAGAGCTGGTGATAACGCTCGGCCGCTTCACGCTCGGCGTCCCACTGTTGCTGGTCGTCCTGGCAGCGCGCGAGATCGGCGGCGCTGCGGCCCAGCAGGCGCGTAGCCAGGGCGTAACGCAGCAAACCCTCGCGACCCGGCTCGGCGTAGGCGGCCAGCACCGCGGCAAGTTCGGTCGCCTCTTCGCTGCGCCAGACGCTGTCGCGCCCGCGACGCACGCTGGGCACGCCGCGGGCGGCCAGCTCGTCGGCAATCATGCCGGCCTGACGGTGATTCGCCACGAGCACGGCGATGTCGCCACCCTTGAGTGCCGTGAACACGCCGTCCTTTTCAAAACCGGCACGACCTTCGCCAGCAGCAGCCAGCTGCAGGGCGATGCGCCGTGCGGTGTCGCAGGCCGCCAGTTGCGCGGCCTCGCCCTTGCCCAGCGGATCGTCGCCAAGCCAGACCAGCGACAACGGCGCCGCCTCACCCTCTTCTACCAGGCACAGGCTGGCACGCGATTTCTCAGCGGCGCCCACCGGCGGGTATTGCAGGTCGCTTTGGGCGAACGGTTGCGGATGGTCGAACAGCTGATTCAGCGCAGCGATCAATGCCGGCGTGGAGCGGTAGTTGGTCGGCAGATTGTAGGGTCGGTCGGCCTGGTTGCGAGCGGTGATGTAGGTCGCCAGGTCCGCACCACGGAAGGCGTAGATCGCCTGCTTTGGGTCGCCGACAAAGCACAGCGATGCCGGACTGCCCTTGGCGTAGATGCGGTTGAAGATGGCGTACTGGATTGGGTCGGTGTCCTGGAATTCGTCGATCAGCGCCAGCGGGTAAGTGGTGCGAAGCGAGGCCGCCAAATCCTCGCCAACTGGTCCTTGCAGCGCCTGATTCAAGCGATTGAGCAGATCGTCGAAGGCCAGCAGCCGCTGCGCCGCCTTGCGCTCCGGCAGTTCGCGGTTGAGCCGTTCGAGCAGCGCCACTTGCAGCGCGATCAACCGCTGCTTGCCGGCCGGTAGCGCCTCGGCCACCCGGTCAGCCAGCTCGTCTAGCGCATGGGCCAGCTCGCAGACGGGCGCATCGAAGCCCTTTTTGCAGGCCTTGCTCAGGGCGCGCACGCCAAACTTGGCGGCACCCTCGGGTAGATCGAACATCACCGCCGGATCGGCGAAATAGGTGTCTAGCTCGCCCTGCCAAAGCTCGAACTTGATGCTTTTGTGGGTGCTTTGGCTGAGTCCGCCGTGGGCGAAAAGCTCGGCGATCCAGGCCTTGCCGGCCTCTTGCCAGAGCGCCGCGGCCCGATGCCAGGCCGCCTCGACCGGACGCAGGTCAGCCGCGACCGGCGCCCCCTGCGGCTCGACACGCAGATAGGGCTTGCTCAGATGGCTGCGCAAACGCTGGCGCAACCACAGCGGGGTGATCCGGCTCTTGGCCAGAAACCGCGCCCAGGCTGGATCGGCATCGGCCAGCTCGCTGCGCCAAGCATCGGCGAGTAGGGCATCGATGATCTCGCGGTCGTCGGCGGTCAGCTCACTATCAAAGTCGCCGCCCGCCTCGAAGGCCGCGTCCTGCAGGGCGCGCTGGCAGAAGCCGTGGATGGTAAAGATCGCCGCCTCGTCGAACCCGTGCACGGCCAGCAGCAGGCGCCGCCGCGAGGCGTCGTCCGGGTAGCGGGCATGGAGGCGATTGAGAAAGTCGTCATCGCTGGGCGTGCCTGCATAGACTGCCAGCAGATCGGCTAGCCGCGCGCGGATACGCTCGCGCAGCTCGGCGGTGGCAGCGGTGGTGTATGTGACCACCAGAATCTGCCCCACCGACAGCTGCCGCTCCAGCAAAAGGCGGGCGTAGAGCGCCGTAAGCGTCCAGGTCTTGCCGGTGCCGGCGCTGGCCTCGATCAGCGAGCGGCCGTCGAAGGGCGAATCGAGCAAGTCCAATTTCATGCGAACCCCCCGGAGGCGGCATGGGGTTTATCAGCACGCTTTCGCGACGATGCGGTACGGCCACGGAGGGACCACTCCACAGTGCACGAGCTTTTCGTAGGGCGCGCTTCGCGCACCACCAGGCATCGACGCATGCGGTGCGCGGAGCGCACCCTACGGTGTAGGCAGAAAATCGACAGGCTCATGCGTCTTGCTCCTCGTCCTGGGCCAGGGCATCCAGCGCCGGACCGATCAACTGTTCGGCCAAGGTTTCGAAGCGTTCATCCAGCGGATCACGGTCGCGAAACGCCAGAGCATTCCACGGGTCTTCAGACTCGGCGGCTATGGGGCTGAACTCGGCGCCCAGCCAGGCTTCGCGGGCGCGCTTGCGGGCGCACTCGAGCGGCTCGCTGCCGCGGGCCGGCTTGCGATAGCCCTTGGCAAAGGCATGGCTGCTGCGCGGCAACAGCGGCAGCGGTTCACGGATCGCACATCGATAGGCGGCGAGCCAGGGTTCAAGCAGTTGCGCGGCGTTTGCCAGCGGGCGGAGTTGCCAGTCACCGGCCGGCGACAGCATCAAACTGTTGCGTTCGATGCCGGGCGTGGCGGCGAGGTTGAGCAGCAAGTGGCGCAGCCAGAACGGCGGCAGGTCCCATTCGCCGAGACGGCCGAGCTTCCAGCCGAACAGCCCGCCCGGCGTCACGCCGTCGAGCCAGCCGTGAATACGCACGCCCGCCAGGGTGATGTCCACCGGCAGCGGTTCGGGTATGTCGTCGGGACGCAGTTCGAACAGTCGCGGAGCGAACGCGCGCACCGGGCCGCGCAACTTACCCCACAGCGCCTGGCCCAGTTCGCCAGTGGGCAGCCAGCCGGCGGCACAGGCCATGCGCCGCTCTTCCTCATCGCTCCAGCCGTGCTCCAGCGCTTGCAGCGACAGGCGGCGCAGGCCGTTCCAGGCGGGCAATTCCAGGTCGAAGGGCTCATCGCTGGCAAGCGCCTCCTGGTCATCGGCCAGGCGCAGACCCAGGCGCTGTTCGAGCAGGAAGCGCGACGGATGGCGGAAGCACTGCAACAGCTGGGACGGCTCAATGGTCAGCCAGGCCTCGTCGGGCTCGGCGAGCAGGCTGGTAAAGGGTTGCACTTGTGTCTGCGGCGGCTCGGCCAGGCGCTGGGCGGCACGGAACCAGGGCAGCGAGTAACCGGCGCTGGGGGCACCACCGAAATTGTTTGGCGAGAACGGCTGCAATGGGTGGGCGACGAGAATCTTCTCGCTGGCCTTGGGCTGTTTCGGCTGCGAGGCATCGGTGCGAGCAGGATCGCGAGCGGGCTCGCTCTTGCAGACGGCGGTCATGTCGACGGCTTCGAGCACCTCGCTGAGCAATACAGAAGGTGGCAAGACGGCGTTGTCGCGCGGGTCGCGGCCGACATAGGACAGGTACAGCGCCTCGCGCGCCGAGAGCAGCGTCTCCAGCAGCAGGTAGCGATCATCCAGCCGCCGTGCACGGTCGCCGCGCCGGGGGTGGCGGCCGATCAGGTCGAAGCCCGACGGCGGCGTTCTCCGTGGAAAGGCGCCGTCGTCCAGGCCGAGCAGGCAGACCACACGGAACGGCAGGCTGCGCATCGGCACCATGGTGCAGAAGGTCACCGCACCGGTGAGAAAACCTGAGGCGCCGCCGCCCTGCTGCAGTGCGGCGCTGAGTTGTTGATGCACCAGTTCCAGTTCGATGGGGCGCTCGAGGTCCGCGGCCTGCGCCTGGTCGCGCAAGGAGGCGCAGGCCTGGGATAACAGCAGCAGGGTGTCGCCGGCCTCGCGCTCGTCGAACAGGGTATCGAGCAGCACTTGCAGGTCGTCCGCCCATTCGGCCAGCGGGCGCGGACGGGCCAGCTGATCGGCGAGTTTGCCGAGCCGTTCGACGAACTCCACCAGCCGACCCAACAGCTGGCCTCGCGCACCCTCCAGCGCGTCCAGAGGCCAATGTTCACCGAGCAGCGGAGCAGAGTCGCCGGCCAGTTGCGGCGGCGCGGCGAAGCCCAGTAGCAACCGATCCAGCCCCTGGCGCCAAGTGAAGGCGGATTCGTCCGGCAAGCCCAGTCGCGCCCGCTGGCTGCCATCGCGGCCCCAGCGCACACCCGCCTCGCGCAGCCAGTCGCGCAGCAGCGGCAGGTCTTCGCTTTCGATCCCGGCGCGACGGGCGATGGCCGGTTGCTCCAGCCAGGCGAGGATTTCCTCGGCGGCGAAACGACTCTGCGCCAGCATCAGCAATTCGAGGAAAGCCTCGATCAACGGCACTTCGGCGCGCAGGCTGCGATCGGCGAGGCTGTAAGGAATCCGAGGGCTGCCCTCGCGCGGGGCGAACACCGCTTCGATAAAGGGCGCGTAACGCTCGATATCGGGGGTCAGCACCACGACCTGATCCGAGCTCAGCGCCGGATCGGCGGCGAAGCGTGCCAACAACTGATCGTGAAGAATCTCCACCTCGCGCAACGGCGAATGGGCGATATGCACCTCCAGCGAGCGGTCATCCTCGACAAGGATCATGCGCTCGTCGGGCATGCGGGTGCGCAGACGCAGAATGTCGTTCTGTAGCGCGTGCAGCAGGCTGTCGTCGCGCAGGTCGTCGTCTTCGGAATACAGGCCGATTTCCTGACGACCTTCGCTCGTCGCGAGGCTGAACAGCGAATCGAAGAAGTCGCGGCCCTGCTTGCCGAGGCTCGCCAGCAGAGGGTGGCCGACGTCGAGATACCAATCATCGACACCGCTCTCTGGCTGTCGCGCGAGCTCCCGGATATCGCGGATCTCGCCCCAAGCCTCGCGGCTCGGGTTGAGCGCGCAGACGACCACGTCGACATGCCGAGCCAGACCATCGAGTACGCGCAAGTGGTGCGGCGGCAGGCTGCTGATGCCGAACACCAGCAGCCGCTCGGGCAAGCCGGGCAAGGGTTCGTCGCTATAAAGACGCTGCAGCAGGTCGTCGAGCAGACGGGCGCGATGCGGATGGCCGTCCTTGGTCAGCTCGCGCCAGAGCAACGCCTGCCAGGCTTCGTCGGGGCCAAGATCGAGGGTATCGCCGCGTTCCCAAGCCGCCAGCCAGTCGTCGCGGTAGAGCAAGTATTGGTCAAAAACATCGGCGATCTTCGCCCCTAGACTCAGCCGCCGGCGCTCGTCGCCGCCGTCGAGATATTGCGCCAGGCGGGGCGCCAGTTCGAGGTTGGACGGCTCGCACAGCCAGCCGTACAGGCGCCAGGTAAGCGCCGTCGGCGAGAAGGCTGATTGCTCCGGCAGGCTGCCCAGCACCGTGCGGCTCAGATCCCAGACGAACTTGGCCGGCAGCTGCATTTCCAGTTGCATGGCGATGCCTTGCTTGCGCGCCAGCTCCAGCGTCAGCCAACGGCCCATGCCCTGGCTCGGCACCACCACCAGTGCCGGCGCGAAAGGATCGCTCAGTGGCTGGGCAAGCAAGGTGGTCGCCAGTTCGCCGAGGGTTTCCAGATCGGGAGCGTGGTAGAGACTGAGCATGGGCAGACCATTGAAAAGCGAAGTGGGTAGGTTACAGACCACCCGCCCGGCTAGCGAGTGACTGCGCCATCGTGCACCGGCCTCGCGACAACCTGCGTCGCGCCGGCCAGTCATGACAGTTTCTTGAACGGCACTACAGCGCGAAGGTCAACCGGATATCCCTCGATTCGTATCGCGTCGCTCGGCGCAGACGCTTGCCGTTGCCGCTCGCCGGAGAACCACACTGATGTTGACGTTGCTGCACCTGCTTTCCTCCATCGCATTACTGGTCTGGGGCACGCATATCGTGCGGACCGGGATCATGCGGGTCTATGGTTCGCATCTGCGGCGGCTGCTCGGCCACAGCATGGCCAACGCGCCGATGGCGTTCACCGCCGGCATCGGCGTCACCGCTTTGGTACAGAGCAGCAACGCGACCGCATTGCTGGCGATCTCGTTCGTTGCGCAGGGGCTGATGGCGCTGCCCACCGCCCTCGCGATCATGCTCGGCGCGGATGTCGGCACGGCGTTGATGGCGCGGGTGCTGACGCTGGACCTGTCATGGCTGTCGCCGGTGCTCACGCTGGTCGGAGTCTGTCTGTTTCTGTCGCGCAAGCAGACCCGCGCTGGCCAGCTCGGGCGCGTACTGATCGGCCTGGGGCTGATCATTTTGGCCCTGCAGTTGATCGTCCAGGCCGCCGCGCCAATCACCGAAGCGCGCGGCATGCGCGTACTGTTCTCGTCGCTGGCCGGCGACACTTTGCTGGCGGTGGTCGTGGGCGCGCTGTTCGCGGTGCTCTCCTACTCCAGCCTCGCCGCGGTGCTGCTCACCGCGACCCTCGCCAGCGCCGGATTGATCAGCCTGCCGGTGGCGCTCGGCGTGGTGATTGGCGCCAACGTCGGCAGTGGCGTACTGGCCTGGTTCAACGCCACCGCGCAACCGGCATCTGCACGCCGCGTGGCGCTGGGCAATCTGCTGTACAAACTCGCCGGGCTGGTGGTATTGCCCTTCCTGCCAATGCTGGTCGAGTGGATGGCGACGCTCGGCTACAGCGCGCAGACTCAGGTCATCGCCTTTCATCTGGTCTACAACACGGCGCGCTGCGTGCTGTTGCTGCCCACGGTGGGCCTGATGGCCAGGCTATGCGAGCGCCTGCTGCCGGAACGTGTGCTGGATGGCGGTATCGCTCAGCCGCGCCATCTGGACCCGACCGCTCTGGACACGCCCAGCCTGGCCCTGGCCAACGCCGTACGCGAAACCCTGCGCATCGGTGATCTGGTGGAAACCATGCTGGCGCGCCTGCTGGAAGTGCTACGCGAGGACCGACCGGAGCCGGGTGAGGAGATTCGTCGCCTGGATGACGATGTCGATGCGCTCTACAGCGGCGTGAAGCTCTATCTGGCGCGCATGCCGCGTGAAGATCTGGCCGAGCAGGAAAGCCTGCGCTGGGCGGAAATCATCGAGCTGGCGATCAACCTGGAACAGGCTGGCGACATCATCGAGCACATGCTCGGCAAGGTGCAGAACATCAAGACGTCCAAGCGACGCTCGTTCTCCGACAGCGGACTGGATGAGCTCAGCCAGTTGCACGCCCTGCTCAGCGCCAACCTGAGCCTCGGCCTGTCGGTATTCCTGTCCGGCGATTCGCACAGCGCGCGGCAACTGCTGCAGCAGAAGCGGCAATTTCGCAAGCGTGAACGCGAACTGGCCCATGCGCATGTCCATCGGTTGCATCAGCAGGTGGTCGAAAGCATCGAAACCAGCGCGGCGCATCTGGAGCTGATCGCCGACATGAAGCGGCTGAACTCGTTGTTCTGCAGCGCGGCCTATGCGGCGCTGGACGGCGCAGGTAGCGGCAAGAACCGACCGTCGGCCGAAACATCCCATGACGCGGCGCCGGCCGAGCATCATCTGCCGGGCAGGCCTGCATAGGCGAGGCCTGCCCATGAGGAGCATGCCGTTCAATAAGCGCTGTCGATCAAGGCACGCCTGCATTTCGGACAGGCCTGCGGCCTGTATTCGCCGCGAGGGCGCGCCTCCCACAGGTTGGACGCGTATCTGCCGCTTTTGTGGGAGGCCCGACTCTGGGCGAGGATTTTTTCCGCTCTTGGCTGGCTTCTGCTCGCATTCGCCGCGACGGCGCGTCCACTAGGGCGAGGTGAACACCCGGTGCTTTTATGAAAGGCCCGACCTCGGGGCGAACTTACTTAAGAACAGCATTGCGTTATGGGATAGATATTTCTGGTTTGGTCCTGATTCCGCCCTTGCGCTTGACCCCGGTTCGCTCACTCACTGCTTGAGGCTGGCGCTGCGACAGCAAGAAAAAACCCCGCCCATGCATGCGCATGAACGGGGTTCGAGTGACACTGAACGGTGAGTCGAGTTAGCTCGACTTACGACGCCGCTGCATCCAGACGACGAGGCCGAACAGCGCGAGGCCGGGTAGCCACATCCATTCCTTGGCCCAACGATCGGTGGGCGCGCGGACCGCCAGGATTTCCTGATCGAACTCCAGGCCCAGCTCGGCGGCGGGGCTGCCGAAGGTGACGCTGTCGACCAGCACCTTGCCGTCTTGCTCATAGGTCATGAGGCCAAGCTTTTCCAGCTTCTCCTCGCCGGTCGCTCCATTCGGAATTGCCACCAACAGGCTGAATTCCCGCGCGTCGCCCACCGCGTCCTCGCCGCGAATGCGCAGGCGAAGCTGGCTGTCCTCGTCCACGGCTTCCAGCGCCTGTACCAATTGCGCCGGCGGGATGTCGCGGTAGGGGTCATGCACGATGTCCATCCAGAAGCCTGGCCGGAACAGGGTAAAGGCCACCAGCAACAGCAGCACGCTTTCATACCAGCGGTTACGTACCAGGAAGTAGCCTTGAGTACCGGCGGCGAAGACCAGCATCGCACCAGTGGCGACCAGGAAAATCAGGATGCCATGCCAGAGCCCGACATCGATCAGCAACAAATCGGTATTGAAGATGAATAGGAACGGTAGCGCGGCGGTGCGCAGGCTGTAATAGAACGCCGTGACCCCGGTCTTGATCGGGTCGCCCTTGGACACCGCGGCAGCCGCGAACGAGGCCAGCCCCACGGGCGGCGTGACGTCAGCCATGATGCCGAAGTAGAAGACGAACAGGTGCACGGCGATCAGCGGCACGATCAGCCCGTTCTGCTGCCCCAGCGCCACCACCACCGGCGCCAGCAGACTGGACACCACGATGTAGTTGGCGGTCGTCGGCAGGCCCATGCCAAGGATCAGGCTGAAGACCGCGACGAGCAGGAGCATCAGGAACAGATTGCCCATCGACAGCATTTCGACCAGATCGGCCAGCACCAGACCGACGCCAGTCTGCGAGACCGCACCGACGATGATGCCCGCCGCCGCGGTGGCGATACCGATGCCGATCATGTTGCGCGCGCCTGCGATCAGACCTTCGCGCAGGTCGACGATGCCATCCACGAAGCCGCCGTGCTGGTGACCGTCGCGGCGCATCCAGCTGAGCAGAGGACGCTGGGTCAGTAGGATGATCACCAGCATTACCGTGCCCCAGAATGCTGACAGGCCGGGTGACAGCCGCTCGATCATCAGGCACCAGACCAGTACTACAACCGGCAGCAGGAAGTGCAGCCCCGAAAGCAGCACCGCACGAGTGTTCGGTAGTTCTTCCAGCGGCTTGTCCGGATCCTCAGCCGGCAATGGCGGATTGCTCGCTGCGATTTTCAGCAGCGCCAGATAAACCAGCGTCAGCAGCACCGAAATGCCGGGCAGCGCGTAATCGCCAAGGGCCGGCTTGAGCCAGCCGAGACCGTAGTAGACGGCCAGCGAGAGTCCGGAAATCAACGCCGCACCGAAGGCAAAGCCGGTCAGGCGGCGCAGCCAGGGTTTGGGCTGGTGCGTGCCGATCGGCTGCATGTTCTGCTTGAGCGCTTCCAGGTGCACGATGTACAGCAGCGCAATATAGGAAATTGCCGCTGGCAGGAAGGCGTGCTTGATGATTTCCACATAGGGAATGCCGACATACTCGACCATCAGGAATGCCGCAGCCCCCATCACCGGCGGCATGATCTGGCCATTGACCGAGGACGCCACCTCCACCGCACCGGCTTTTTCCTTGGAGAAACCGACCTTTTTCATCATCGGAATGGTGAAGGTGCCGGTGGTGACCACGTTGGCGATCGAGGAACCGGAAATCAGACCGGTCATGCCCGAAGCGACGACTGCTGCCTTGGCCGGCCCGCCACGCATGTGGCCGAGCAGGCTGAACGCCAATTGGATGAAGTAGTGCCCGGCACCGGCGCGTTCGAGCAGCGCGCCGAACAGCACGAAGAGAAAGACGAAACTGGTGGATACGCCCAGGGCGATGCCGAACACGCCCTCGGTGGTGATCCACTGATGGTTGGCCATCGCGGTGAAGCTCACTCCGCGGTGCGCCAGCAGCCCCGGCATATAAGGACCAGCCAGGCTGTAGATGATAAATATCAGCGCGATGATCGCCAGCGGCGGGCCGAGTGCGCGGCGAGTGGCTTCCAGCAACAGAGGAATGCCGATGCAGGCTGTGACCAGATCGGCGGTCGTCAGGTTGCCCGGGCGCTGCGCCAGCTGTTGATAAAAGATGAAAAGATAAGCGGCGCTGGCGGCAGCCACCAGGCCCAGCGCGATATCGATCAACGGCACTCTATCGCGCGGTGAACGCTTGAACGCCGGATAGGCCAGAAACGCCAGCAACAGCGCAAATGCCAGATGGATGGAGCGGGTTTCGGTGTCATTGAGCACACCGAAGCGCAGCATGAAGGGCAGCGGCGAGGCGATCCACAGCTGGAAAAGCGACCAGAGCAGGGCCAGGCCCGCGATCGCTTTCGCCATGGCACCTTCGGGCATTCGCGCGCCGACGTCCTTGGCAACGAGCTCTTCGGTGGACAGTTGGTTGTCTTGCATGGAATGAGGCCTGTTTTTTCAAGTAACGGAACCACGAAAACCCGTGGCACCGGGCTCACGGGTTTTCGGGCGAATGCCGCGGGTCAACGCCCGCCGCATCGATGCAGCAAAACCTGATAGCAGACCGCAGCTTCAGCGGTCTGCCAGGTCATTACATCCAGCCACGTTCCTTGTAGTAGCGCTCGGCGCCTTCATGCAAAGGCGCGGACAGGCCGACCTTGATCATGTCTTCCGGCTTGAGGTCCTTGAACGCGGGGTGCAGACGCTGGAACCGCTCGATGTTCTCGAACACCGACTTGACCAGCTTGTAGACAACTTCAGCATCGACCTTGGAAGTGGTGGAGAGCACCGCCTTGCCACCGATCGACTGGGTTGCGCTGTCGTTGCCGGCGTACATGCCGCCCGGAATTTCAGCCTTGGTGTAGTAGGTCTTCTCAGCCAGCAGCTTGTCGATTTCCGGGCCGGTGATCGGTACCAGAACCGCATCGACGGTGGTGGTGGCTTCCTGAATCGCGCCGTTGGGGTGACCGACGAAGTAGGTCATGGCATCGATGTTGTTGTCACCCAGCGCACTGGCCAGTTCGGCCGGCTTGAGTTCCGCTGCGAGACTGAAGACCGACTGGTCCCAGCCCTTCACTTTCATGATTTCTTCCAGGGTGTCGCGCTGGCCGGAACCGGGGTTACCTATATTGACGCGCTTGCCCTTGAGGTCGTCCAGACCCTTGATGTTGGCGTCACGGCGCGCCAATACGGTGAAAACTTCGCTCTGCAGGGAGAAGATCGCGCGGATGTCGTCCATCGCGCCCTCTTTCTCGAACGGCGACAGACCTTCCATCGCCTTGTATTGATGGTCCGACTGCATGATGCCGAAGTTGAACTCACCGCTACGCAGTCCGTTGACGTTGGCCACACCGCCGCCACTGGCTGGCGCGTTGCACTTGACGCCTTCAGCATTGCGATTGACGAAGCGGCAGATCGACTGACCAGCAACGTAGTAAACACCCGTTTGGCCACCGGTACCGATGGTCACGAATTGTTCTTGCGCCTGAGCCACACCGCTCAGACCGGTCCCCGCCAACGCGGCGGAAAATATCCATGCCAAGGATTTGCCTTTCACGGATTCACTCCTTATTGGTTGTTGGATTGCCTCGCCGCACCTCGTGAGCATTTGGCGAGAAGTTGGGAGTCTAGCAGGCCATCGGTTTCACACGTAACGCTGTGAGCGACGCAGGTGAAGCGCCGAGGGCGGCCAGCACATCGAGACCGGACATTTCGACTCAGTTGCCCGGCGTGCGTTCCAGCGTGCGCGTCGCTGACGGCTCAGCCTTCCTCCGGGTCCTGCTCTTTCTCACCCAGGCGCCGATACAGGGTCCGACGACCGATCCCGAGCAAGGCTGCGGCACGACGTTTGTTGCCCTCGACCCGCTCCAGCACGTGGTGGATGTAACGCATCTCCAGCTCGTCCAGAGTCGGCAGCAACGGGCCGTCGATCATCAGCCCGAGCAGTTCGTCGGCGCGGGTTGCGGGCGTGCTTTCCTGATAGCTGGCGATGCGCGTCGGCAATTGCTCCAGCTCGATGTCACGCCCATGACAGAAGGTCACCGCGCGCTCCATGGCGTTCTGCAGTTCGCGTACGTTGCCGGGGAACGGATAGCGCCGCAGCTGTTCCAGCGCGGTGCGCGACAGGCCACGCACGGGTCGCCCGTCGCGTGCAGCGAAGTGCGCGACGAAACCGGCGGCGAGAAGCTCGCGATCCTCTTCGCGGTCGCGCAGCGGGGGCACTTGAAGGATGAAGGTCTCCAGACGGAAGAACAGATCTTCGCGAAACGACTCGCGGCCAGCAGCCGTTTCCAGCGGACGGTTACTGGCGGCGATGATGCGTACGTCGACACTCAGTTCGCGCTCGCCACCCACCGGGCGAATGGTGCCCTCCTGCAGCACGCGCAGCAGTTTGGCCTGCAACGGCAACGGCATTTCGCCGATCTCGTCGAGAAACAAAGTGCCGCCGTCGGCCTGTTGGAACAGCCCCTTGTGCGCGCGGTTGGCGCCGGTAAAGGCGCCGGCGGCGTGGCCGAAGAACTCGCTTTCCAGCAATTCGGCCGGCAGCCCAGCACAGTTGATCGCCAGGAAAGGCCGCTGCGCCCGCTCACTCTCGGCATGCACGGCGCGGGCGACCAGTTCCTTGCCGGTGCCACTTTCGCCGATCACCAGCACGGGACCAGCCGCGCGGGCCAGCTGGCGGATCTGGTCGAACAACTCGCGCATCGCTCGACTGCGACCGAGCATGCCGTGAAAGCGGTCGTCGCTGAGCAGCTGCTGAAAGCGCCGCACCTCGCCGCGTAAACGACGGGTCTCCAGCGCACGCGAAACGGCGAGACCAAGATGATCCAGATCCAGCGGCTTGGTCAGAAACTCATCGGCGCCTTCCTTCAAGGCCGCCACCGCCTGCTGAATACTGCCGAACGCGGTGATCACCAGAAACGCTGGCGCCGCCTGCATTGCCTTGACCCGCCGCAGCAGCGCCATGCCATCGGCGCCCGGCAGGCGCAGGTCGCTGATTACCAGATCCGGTTCCCAGCTCTCCAGCAGCGGCACGGCATCTTCGGCGCTGGCCATAGATTGCACCGTTAACGCGCGGTCTTCCAGCTCCTCGACCAATAGCTGACGCAGACCGTCGTCATCTTCCACCACAAGCACCCGCTGCGGCGCGCTGTCATCCTGCTGCATCCTTATCCTCCTCATCAGCCAGCGCCAGAGAAATACGAAACGCCGCACCACCCAGCGAGCTTTCGACCAATTCGATACGGCCGCCACATTCGGCCACCACGCCATGGGCCACGGCGAGCCCGAGCCCACTGCCCTTGCCTACCGGTTTGGTGGTGAAGAACGGCTCGAACAGGGCCGCGCGATGCTGCTCGGCCACACCGGGGCCGTCGTCCTCGACTTGGAACAGCAGGCAGTCGTCCTCCCGCCACCAACGCAGCAGCACGCGGCCGCCCGGACTGGCCTGGGCGGCGTTGCGCAGTAGATTGGTCAGGGCCTGTTCGAAGCGCGGCGGATCGACCTCGCAATGCAGAGCCGTGGCAGGCGCCTTGAGCATGAGTGCAACCTTCAGCGCGGCCAGCTCGTCGGCCACCGCGGCGGCCGCCGAATGCGCCAGTACATCGGCGGGCATTCGTCGGGCCGGAAGGCCAGCGGCGCGGCCAAATTCCAGCAATTGCCGGACGATTTGACTCAGGCGCTGCACCTGACTGCGTATCTGCAACAGGCCCTTGCGTTGCCCGTCTTCCAGATGCTCGCTGCGTAAAACACGCTGCGCCTTGCCATCGATGACGCTGAGCGGACTGCCCAGTTCATGGGCGACACCGGCCGCCAGACGACCCACCGCGGCCAGTTGCTGGGTGCGCCGCAAGCGGGCTTCGAGTTCCGCCTCGCGCGCCTTCTGCTCGGCCATGCGCTGTTCGGCATCGGCGATGCTGTCGAGCATCTGGTTCAGCGCGCGACCCAGTACGGCGATCTCCTGGGGGCCGCTGCGAGGTGCGCGATGACGGCGATCCCCCGAAGCGACCCGCGCCATGCTCTGGGTCAGCTGTTGCAAATGCCGGCCGATGGCCGACCAGTGACCGAGCAGGACGATGCAGACCGCCGCCAACGCCAGCACCGCTGCGGAAATGCCGGCGATCACGCGCAGCCGGCGTGTGTCGCGCTCGAAATCCGTCCCGCGACGAGTGACCTGCAACAGCCCATTGATGCGTCCGCCGCTCTGTTCGAGCGGCACGAAGTAGGAATACACCTCGCGCCCGCGGATGCGCTGATAGCCGCCACGACGCTTGCCGTCGGCGGTCAGCTCCTGAATCGAGGATTGATCCTGATCCGGCTCGATGGCCCCGGCAAAGGCCACCAATTCGCCCTGATGGTCATAGAGATAGGCGCCATAAACACGACCGACGCCAAGCACCGACTCCAGTACCTGCTGCGAAGTGCGGTCGTGCTGTTTTTCCAGACTGTCGCTGAGTGGCAGCCGGACCGCCCGCGCGACCAGCTCGACCTCTTCCTGCAAACGCCGCTCGCTGTTGCGCTCGACCGTCCACAGCAACAGGTAACTGAAGCCGAGCATGATCGCCACCAGCGGGATCACGACCTTCAACAGCAACGCGCCGCGCAGGGTCGAAGTTCTTTGCCAAACTGCTACATGTGCCATTTCGGCACGATACAGAACCGCTTCCGAAGCGTCGACGCGAACAAGACGGCCGGCATAAGTACTTATGAATCAAAGGGTTATCGGTTGCGTCTGTTTTGGCACGGGTGATGCACCCTTCCTTGCGTCTTTCAGAAGCCAGGAATATCGAACATGACCAAGCTGAAAACCCGCCTTGTATCCGCCAGCCTCGCCGCCCTGTTCATGGCCGCCGGCGCTTCCCAGGTGTCGGCGCAGCAGGCCACCCAGGCCACTCAGCCCGCCCCGGCCATACAGGCGTCGGACATCAGCGACCAGAAGCTGGAGAAGTTCGCCGACTCGCTGGGCGAAATCATGGAGATTCGCGAGGACTTCACCGCCAAGCTCGAGAAGACCGGCGACCCGGCCGAGGCCCAGCAGCTACAGCAAGAGGCCAATGAGAAGATGATGAGCAGCGTCGAGGACAACGACCTCAGCATCGAGGAATACAACGCCATCAACCAGGCCGTACAGAGCGACCCACAACTGCGTGATCGCGTCATCGCCATGGTGCAAAAATAAAGGCTCACAGACTCAACGAGCCCCGCCTACTTCGGCGGGGCTTTTTTTCGGTCCGCAAAAGTCGTGGCGTGCAAGCTGCTCGCTCACTTCCACGCAGCGCCAAGCCCCCGTTAGAAAGGTACGCAGTGACGTGGTGCGTAGGGTGGGCTTCAGCCCACCGTTAAGACGCGGAATCACCAAGGCGCGTCAACGCCGGAGCGTGGGTACGATCAAAGCGAGCGCGGAGTTCGGTTAGATGCCCTTCCACGTATCGTACCGGTCATGTTGGTGGGCTAAAGCCCACCCTACAAAAGCTGGGTCGGGTGGTTACGGCGTTGCCCGCTCAACACTTCCCACGCAACGCCAACCCCTTGAGGAAGTTGCGCAGTAACGTAGGGTGGGCTTCAGCCCACCGTTAAGACGCTATGACGCGGAGTATCACCAAGGCGCGTCCAAGCCAGCGCGTGGGTACGATCAAAACGAGCGCGGAGGTCGGTTAGATGCCCTTCCTCGTATCGTGGCGATCATGTTGGTGGGCTAAAGCCCACCCTACATAGCTAGTCATGCGGCGCAGGGTGGGCCGGGTGGTTACGGCTTTGCTCGCTCGGTCACTTACCGCGCAACGCCAAGCCTTTGAGGAAGTTACGCAGCAGCTGGTCGCCACAGACCCGGTAGTTGCTGTGCCCGGCCTTGCGGAACAGCGCGCTGAGTTCCGGTTTGGATACCGGGAAATCAGCTGCCTTGAGGATTGCGTGTATGTCGTCCTCCTTCAGCTCGAAGGCCACACGCAGCTTCTTCAGCACCATGTTGTTGGTCACTGGCACTTCGATCGGCGGGGTTGGGCGGCTCTCGTCCTTGCCGCGTTTGTAGATCACCAGGCCGTCGAGAAAATACGCCATGATCCGGTCGCCGCAGGGTTTGTAGCCTGCCTCGTCTTCCTTCTTCAGATAAGCCACCGCCTCGGCATCGGGGAGTTCGCACCCCGTGAGCCGGGTGATCTCGGCGATCTTCGCGTCATCGACGTTGAGGATGTAGCGCAGGCTGCGCAGCACATCGTTGTTGACCATGGATAATCCTTACTTCGTTTGTATGAGCGAGCGCGGCGATGGGTGATGCGCTGAATTCTGTGATCCAGGCAATGACGATGGCGGCTCGGATGGGCGCGGAGTATAGGGGATAGCACAAATGTTCAGGAAAGCGCCGCTCGAACGGTACTCGGCAAGGCGGCGAGCTGACGGCTGCAACGCTCGTCCGTTCAGGCCGCTACTGCGGCAACTCCACGCTGACCTTGATCGCCGAATACCAGGCCGTCAGGTCGGCAATATCTTCCTCGCTCAAACTCGCGGCGATAACGCTCATCTGTGGATGTTTGCGCGCGCCGCTCCGAAACGCTTTCAGCTGACCAGCTAGATACAGCTCGCCGTTGCCGGCCAGATTAGGTGCGTCCGCCGCTTTGCTCAGCCCATCGAGGCCATGGCAGGCCGCACACATCTTCGCCTTGGTTTTGCCTGATGCAATGTCGCCTGCTGCTTGCGCCGTCATTGTCGTCGCGCACAGCGCCGCGAGCAGGACCAACCGGAGAATCAGCCAACCGTTGCGATTACCTGATGCCATGAATTCTCCTTGATGCGTGTGGCTGCCGCGCCGCCAAACAGCGCGGCGCCGGCCAGCCCCGTTACCTCGGTGGCTCAGTTCTCGCCGCCGTCGTATGAGATACGGTAGATGGCGCCTGCGGTGTCATCGCTGACCAGCAGGGAGCCGTCCTTTAGCTGGGCCACGTCGACGATACGGCCGAAGTACTCGCCGGTTTCCTCATTCAGCCAGCCTTCGGCGAAAGGCACCGTATCGCCGGACGGCGCACTGCCGTCGGCGGCGAACGGTGTGAACATCACCCGCGCGCCAGCCGGCACGGTGCGGTTCCAGCTGCCGCGCTGCGCACTGAACAGCCCCCCGCGATACTTCTCGGGAAACATTTTGCCGGTGTAGAACGTCAGCCCCATATCAGCTGCGTGGGCCACGGTTTCCACGACGGGAAAGGTCAGGCCCTCCGGCGGCGTCTCCTCAGCGTATTCATTGGTGCGCACCTGACCGCCGCCATACCAGGGCATGCCGAACTGCATGCCGGCCTTCGGCGCGTGGTTGATCTCGCCAGGCGGGGTGTCATCGCCCATGCCGTCTACCTGGTTGTCGGTAAACCACAGCTCCTTGGTGGTCGGGTTATAGGTGATGCCCACCGAGTTGCGTACGCCGGTTGCATAAACCTCGCGTTTGCTGCCATCGCGCTCCATGCGCACGATGCCGCCGATGCCGTGCTGGTTGTACAGCTCAAGCTTGTCCTTGGACGGCACGTTGTGTGGCTGCCCGAGCGAAACGGTCAGCTTGTTGTCAGGCCCCACGGCACAGACTCTAGCGCCGTGGTTGTAACTCTCCTCATCGGTCGGAATCAGCTCGCCCGTCGGCACGACGATGTCCGCCGCCACGTCCGGACCTTCGTAGAAAAACTCGGCGGCAGGGAACACCAGCACGCGGTTGTGCTCGGCGACGAACAGGAAGCCATCGGGGCTGAAACACGGGCCCGGCTGGGTAAAGGAGATAGCCGGCGCGAAGCGTTTGACTTCATCAGCGGTGCGATTCTTGGTCCGGTCGGTAACCGCCCACAGATCGGTCTTACGGGTGCCGACGAACACTACGCCGCTGGACGGCCCAACCGCCATGTGCCGCGCATCCGGTACCACCGCGTAGAGGTCGATCTTGAAGCCGTCCGGCAGTTTGATGCGTTTGAGGTTGTCCCTAATCGCATCGGCGATCTCGCCGTCCTGCGGCACGGTTTTCATATCCAGGGACTGGCCGGTGGTCTTCATCGAACGCATGCGTTCCAGCGCTTCGTCACTGGTCGGCGCGGCCATGGCGGACCCCGCCCCGATGAACAGCAAGGCACTGAGGGAAACGAAAGCGAGTTTCATAGGGCGGCGACCTCTGCGGTCGATCGACTTGTCGGGGCGATCGTTGTTGTTTTGTAAGCGGCTGCACAACGGCATAGGCAGTCGCAAGTGGCTGGCTCGCCGACAGCTGAAAAGTGAGCGCGTTGTCAAAGCGTAGCGCTAAAAATGCCCTTTGCCAGACGATGTGCGTGACTGGACGCTTACCCGTCGAGCATCGGCGCCGCCGGCCATCCACCACATGCGCTCGCGCAATGACAGCCCTGAACGGCGCCGTTACACTGCGCGCCGCGCATACGCTTGCCGTCACGCCCTTTCACGCTCACCTCTGCCGGGGCCACCGGCCAGGACTCGCCATGATTCGCATCAACGAACTGCAACTGCCGCTCGATCACCCCGCCGACGCCCTGCGCCAGGCCGTCGTGGCGCGCCTGAAGATCACCGATACCGAGCTGCTCGGCTTCAACGTCTTCAAGCGCAGCTATGACGCGCGCAAGAAGAACAGCGAGATCACCTTCGTCTACATCATCGATGCCGACGTGGCGAGCGAAGACCAGGTGCTGCAGCGCCTGGCCAACGACCGCAACATCCGCCCAGCCCCGGACACCGGCTATTACCCGGTCGGCCAGGCACCCGAGGGACTGAACGAGCGCCCGCTGGTGATCGGTTTCGGCCCGTGCGGCCTGTTCGCCGCGCTGAGCCTGGCGCAGATGGGCTTCCGGCCGATCGTGCTGGAGCGCGGGCGCGACGTGCGCAGCCGCACCAAGGACACCTGGGCGCTGTGGCGCAAAAAGGTGCTGAGCCCGGAATCCAACGTGCAATTCGGCGAGGGCGGCGCCGGGCTGTTCTCCGACGGCAAGCTCTACAGCCAGATCAAGGACCCGAAGTTCTACGGTCGCAAGGTGATGTACGAGTTCGTCCGCGCCGGCGCGCCGGAAGAAATCATGTTCGTCAGCAAGCCGCATATCGGCACCTTCCGCCTGACCGGCGTGGTCTCGACCATGCGTGAAGAGATCAAGGCGCTGGGCGGCGAAGTGCGCTTCGACAGCCGCGTGGTCGACTTCATCATCGAAGACGGCCGCATCCAGGGTGCGCGCATGGCTGACGGCGAGGAAATTCGCAGCCGCTATGTGGTGCTCGCTCTGGGTCATAGCTCGCGCGACACCTTCCGCGTACTGCACCAGCACGGCGTGTATATGGAAGCCAAACCCTTCGCCGTAGGCTTTCGCATCGAGCATCCGCAATCACTGATCGACAGCGCGCGCCTGGGCAAATATGCCGGGCATCCGGAGCTGGGCGCCGCCGACTACAAACTGGTCTATCACGCCAAGAATGGCCGGGCGGTCTACAGCTTCTGCATGTGCCCGGGCGGCACCGTGGTAGCGGCCACATCCGAGCCCAACCGCGTGGTCACCAACGGCATGAGCCAGTACTCGCGCAACGAGCGCAACGCCAACGCCGGTATCGTCGTCGGCATCAATCCGGATGAGGATTTCCCCGGCGGCCCGCTGGCCGGCGTCGAGCTACAGGAAAGGCTGGAATCGCGCGCCTTCGAGCTGGGCGGCAGCGATTACTGCGCGCCGGGGCAGTTGGTGGGTGATTTCATTCGCGGCAAGGCTTCGAGCGAATTCGGCGAGGTCGAGCCGTCCTACAAGCCCGGCGTGCGCCTGGGCGACCTGGCACCGTCGCTACCCGATTACGTGATCGAGGCGATCCGCGAAGCCCTGCCGGCGTTCGGCAAGCAGATCCGCGGCTTCGACCGCGCCGACGCGATACTCACCGGCATCGAGACCCGCACCTCATCACCGGTGCGGATCAAGCGCGACAACGAATCCCTGCAGAGCATCAACACCCGCGGGCTGTACCCAGCCGGTGAAGGCGCCGGTTACGCTGGCGGCATCCTTTCCGCTGGAGTCGACGGCATCAAGGTTGCAGAGGCGGTGGCGACGGCGATGTTGGCAGACCTGGCCGGGAAGCATTGAGCGCTGGCGGGCGTCTTTCGCTCGTCTGGTGATGTACTCCCGCGCTCGACCCCAGAGGCGAAACCAGTGATAGAGTCGCTGCCATCGATTACCGCCGCAGGAGAAACCATGCGCTCGCTGTTCACCGCACTATTGCTGGCATTGCCGCTGACCATCACATCAATGGCCTTCGCCGCCGAATCGCCAGCCGGCCGCTGGCAAACCATTGATGACGAAACCGGCAAGCCCAGGTCCATCGTCGATATCCAGGAAGCCGCTGACGGCACGTTGAGCGGCAAGGTGGCGGAAATTCTGCAGTCGGACCAAGGCCCCAACCCGCTGTGCAGCGCGTGCGAGGGCGAGCGCAAAGACCAGCCGATCACCGGCATGACCATTCTCTGGGGACTCAAGCCCGACGGCGAACGCGTCTGGAGCGACGGCAACATTCTCGATCCCGCCAAGGGTAAGACCTACCGCGCCAAGGTCACCGTGCTCGAAGGCGGCAAAAAGTTGGAAATGCGCGGCTACGTGGGCATCGAAGCGCTAGGCCGCACCCAGACCTGGATTCGCCAGTAAGGCCGTAAGTCCTCAAACCAGGCGGGTCACACGGCGCTGGCCTGACCAGCGCTGCACCTCAGCGCTGGTTCGCGGGACCAACGCAACCGCGTCGATGTCGCGCGGAAGCTGGAATGACCGGTTCCACCCATCAAACACACCGATCAACCGACCGCGAGGGCACTGCCGCTCATGGTCGGCTGCTGTGTTGACGGCTCGATCACCCGTCACTATCGTTACCCGGCTGAATGGGTTGATGCCTCGCGTCAGCGCGCACATCAATGACCCGCTCACACTCAATTTGGGATAACCGAAGGCACACAGCGCCCGAAACCCCTCACCGGGAATCGGAGCCGTCATGGACCTTCGTTTGTTTCTACTATCGCTCACCGCCTTCGCTGCTGGCGTGGCGGAGAGTGTTCTTATCGGCATCTTGCCGCCATTGGCCAGCGACCTCCGGGTTTCGGTCAGCCTGGCCGGCCAGTTGACGACCCTCTTCTCCATCGCTTTTGCCGTAGCCGTCCCGCTGGTCACCTGGCTGACCAGACGCTGGGAACGTCGCCGCCTGCTGGTAGTGGCGCTGCTGATCTTCGCGCTATTCAATGCGTTCGCCGCAATCAGCCCGAACTACTCCAGCTTGCTCCTGGCTCGCATCGGCATGGCCGCCTGCTGCGGGCTGCTGATCGTCATGTCGACGCTGCTGGCATCGGAACTGGCGCCACCGGGGCAACAGGGCCGGGCCATCGGCATCATCTTCCTGGGCATCAGCGCCTCGCTGGTTTTCGGCGTGCCGTTGGGCGTACAGATTACGAGCTGGTTCGGCTGGCGCTGGGTCTTTTTTGGTATCGCGATTTACTCATTACCCCTGAGCCTGCTCCTGTGGCGATATTTGCCCGACAGCCGCTCCAGCGCCCTGCCAGGTCGCGCCGGCTACCTGAGACAGCTGAGCCACCGGCCGCTCTGGCTGGCGCAGGCCGTCTCGATACTGCTGCTCGGCGGGCACTTCACCTTATTCACCTATTTCACACCGTACCTGGCGGCCACCCTTGGGATCACCGATGCCGCCGCGGTGAGCGGACTGCTGTTGCTGATCGGCCTGGCCGCGCTGGGGGGCGGCTATCTGGGCGGCTGGCTGTCTGATCGCCTAGGTCCGCGCCTGGCGCTCGTGCTTATTCCGGCGGCCTTCAGCCTGGCGTTGGCGGCCATTCCGCTGAGCTTGAACAGCGCCCTCTTCATCCCGAGCGTGATGCTCTGGAGCACCATCAGCTGGATGATTTCTCCGGCCGTGCAGAGCTTTCTGCTCCACAGCGACCCCGCCAGCGGCAGCGCCGGGGTCGCTGTGAACACCTCGGCGATGCATCTGGGCGTGGGGCTGGGCGCGGCTATCGGAGGGCTGGTCATTGCGCTTGCAGGCGTTGGCTGGACCCCCTGGGTCGGTCTCGGCCTCACCGCACTGGCATTGCTCTGCGCAGTTGGCGCGTCTACTCACAGGAGCAATGCTGAATTGGACTCTTCCGATGCGCTCATGGCGGCTTCACATTCGCATACAGGCTCGCATTGACCAGGATTTCGCCCATCGTGTGGTCTGTATATTTCCTGCAAGAGCCAAAGACATACGGAACTAAAAGCGGAGCAATATTGCGGGTAACAAAAAGGCGCCCGAAGGCGCCTTTTTGTTACAGCTAAGCGATAATCAAGCCTTGTTGGCTTTCTTCGCAGCGCGGCTACGCTCGCCTTCGTCGAGAATCTTCTTGCGCAGACGGATCGACTTCGGCGTCACTTCGCAGAGCTCGTCGTCCTGGATGAACTCCAGCGCCTGCTCAAGGGTGAAGCGGACCGGCGGGACCAGGGCGATGGTTTCGTCCTTGCCCGAAGCGCGCATGTTGTCGAGCTTCTTACCCTTGGTGGGGTTAACGCCGAGATCGTTGTCACGGCTGTTCAGGCCGACGATCTGACCGTTGTAGATTTCCTGGCCGTGCTCGACGAACAGCTTGCCGCGCGCCTGCAGGGTTTCCAGCGAGTAGGTCAGCGCCTTACCGGTATCGATCGAAACCAGTACGCCGTTCTGACGACCGGACATGTGGCCGGACTTCATCACGTCGTAACGGTCAAAGATCGAGGTCAGGATGCCTGCACCGTTGGTCAGGGTCAGGAACTGGTTACGGAAACCGATCAGACCACGCGCTGGAATGTTGTACTCCAGGCGTACACGGCCCTTGCCATCCGGGACCATGTTGCTCAGGTCGCCCTTACGCAGGCCCATCTCTTCCATGACCTTTCCCTGAGCTTCTTCAGGGATATCGATGGTGACATTCTCGAACGGCTCGTGCTTGGCGCCGTTAACTTCGCGAATGATCACTTCTGGACGGCCCACGGCCATCTCGAAGCCCTCACGACGCATGGTTTCGATCAGTACCGACAGGTGCAACTCGCCGCGACCGGAGACTTTGAACTTATCGGCCGAATCGCCTTCTTCGACGCGCAGGGCCACGTTGTACAGCAGCTCCTTGTCCAGGCGCTCCTTGATGTTACGGCTGGTGACGAACTTGCCTTCCTTGCCGCAGAACGGCGAATCGTTGACCTGGAAGGTCATGGAAACGGTCGGCTCGTCAACGGTCAGCGGCTTCATCGCTTCGACGTTGTTCTGGTCGCACAGGGTGTCGGAGATGAACAGCTCATCCATACCGCTGACGCAGACGATGTCGCCTGCGGTGGCTTCGTCGACGTCGACGCGGTGCAGACCATGGTGACCCATCAGCTTGAGAATACGGCCGTTACGCTTCTTGCCCTGCGTGTCGATGGCAGTGACCGGGGTGTTCGGCTTGACGCGACCGCGGGCGATGCGGCCCACACCGATGATGCCGAGGAAGCTGTTGTAGTCCAGCGCCGAGATCTGCATCTGGAACGGGCCGTCGATATCGACGTTCGGGGCCGGGACGTGGTCGACAATGGCCTGGTACAGCGGGGTCAGGTCTTCGGCCATGTCGCTGTGATCCAGACCGGCAATGCCGTTCAGGGCGCTGGCATACACCACCTGGAAGTCCAGTTGCTCGTCGGTGGCGCCCAGGTTGTCGAACAGGTCGAAAATCTGGTCCATGACCCAGTCCGGACGCGCGCCCGGACGGTCGATCTTGTTGATCACCACGATCGGACGCAGGCCGGCTTCGAATGCTTTCTTCGTCACGAAACGAGTCTGCGGCATCGGGCCGTCCTGGGCGTCCACCACCAGCAGCACCGAGTCGACCATCGACATGACGCGCTCGACCTCACCGCCGAAGTCGGCGTGGCCGGGGGTGTCGACGATGTTGATGTTGTAGCCGCTCCACTTGATGGCAGTGTTTTTTGCCAGGATGGTGATGCCGCGTTCCTTTTCCTGGTCATTGCTGTCCATCACGCGCTCGTCGTTGAGCTCGTTGCGCTCCAGGGTGCCGGATTGACGCAGCAGGGCATCGACCAGGGTGGTTTTGCCATGGTCAACGTGAGCGATGATGGCGATGTTACGTAGATTCTCGATCACAGTAGTGGTCTCGTAGTTGGGTCGGGCTGCTCTGCAAATGCATCGAGCGGCCAACGCGAAAAAACGGATGAAAGAAAGTGCAGATCGTTAATGGCATGTCGCGGCAATACAGCCACGAAGCGGGTCGGGAGGGCGGTGGCGGATACTGCCGCCCAGCAGGCCGGGCTGTTTAGCTCGGACGATAAACGCGCACATTGACATGTCCCTCGCTCAGCAGATGATGAGCATGCAGGCGACTCATGACACCTTTATCGCAATACAGCAGGTACTGGCGGTTCACATCCAGTTCCTTGAATCGGTTGTTAAGCGCATAGAACGGCAGTGTTTGCACTTCGATGCCCTGCAGTTGCAGAGGTTCGTCCTCGGCGGCATCGGGGTGACGGATGTCGAGAATGACTTGGCTGGCCGTCGCCTCGATTACTTCCTCTACCTGAATATCCTGCCCCAGCTCGTCGATCACGCGATCGATGGCGACTTGGCGGGCGTTCTCCAGAGCGCGCTCGAGCACCTGCATATCGAATTGCTTTTCTTCGTGCTCGACGCGGTAGCGCTTGGCGCGGGTAGTCGGGTTCTTGGAGATCACGCCGCAATACTCGGGCATGTTCTTGGCGAACTCGGCGGTGCCGATCTCGAACGCGGTATCGATGATGTCCTGCTTGTGCGCGGCGATCAGCGGGCGCAGCACCAGCATGTCGGTGGCCGAGTCGATCACCGAGAGATTGGGCAGCGTCTGGCTGGAAACCTGGGAAATCGCCTCGCCGGTGACCAGCGCATCGATGTGCAGGCGCTCGGCGATCTGCGTGGAAGCACGCAGCATCATGCGCTTCAAGACCACGCCCATCTGGCTGTTGTCGACTTTCTTCAGAATCTCGCCGACCACCTCTTCGAACGGCACGCTGATAAACAACACGCGGTGCGAGCTGCCGTATTTCTTCCATAGATAGTGGGCGACTTCCATCACCCCCAGTTCATGGGCGCGACCGCCGAGGTTGAAGAAGCAGAAATGGGTCATCAGCCCGCGGCGCATCATTTGATAAGCCGCAACGGTGGAGTCGAAACCACCGGACATCAGCACCAGGGTCTGCTCCAGCGCACCCAGCGGATAGCCGCCGATGCCGTCATGCTGAGCATGGATGACGAACAGACGCTGGTCGCGAATTTCCATCCGCACTTCGATTTCCGGCGCTTTCAGCGAAATACCGGCGGCACCGCACTGCTGTCGTAGCTCGCTGCCGACGTGGCGCTCGACGTCCATCGAGCTAAAGGGATGCTTGCCGGCGCGCTTGCAGCGAACGGCGAATATCTTGCCGGCTAGCCGATCGGCGAAGTGCGCCTTGCACTTCTCGACGATATCGTCCAGATCGCCCAGCGGGTACTCATGGACTTCCAGGCAGTGAGCGATGCCCGGCGTGCAGCGCAGGCGCTCGATCATCTCGCGCAGCAGCTTTGGCTCGCTACGCACGGTTTCCACCTCGACGTTGTCCCACACGCCTTCCACCCGCAGTTCGGGATCGAGGTCGCGCAGCACGGTGCGGATGTTCTTCGCCAGTTGACGAATGAAGCCCTTGCGCACCGGTGGGCTCTTGATGGTGATTTCGGGGAAAACCTTGACGATCAGCTTCATGTAACAGCGCGCGCCGATATGGCGTAAAAAGAGGGGGGCGGAGTATAGCGGAACTGATCAAGCTTTAGTCAGTTTTCTCCAGCCGTACGATTGCACTTAAATTGAACAAAGCCAGAAAGCGACGCACCAAATAAGTGCACAAAGCGGACAGCACGCATCACCGGGACACCCACGGTTACAACAGCCCTTCAATTTCAGGCGCCCGGACCCAAGACGGAGCACTGGCATGCAATTTGCTCTCTTGTGAGGCAGGTTGCCTTGGCGGAACATCGCCGCCCGGCTTCACCCTGCTTCGGAAGCATCCCCTGTCAGCGCTTCCACTATTTGGAGAACACCATGTCGAAGTCGCTTCAACTGATCAAAGATTACGATGTGAAGTGGATTGATCTGCGCTTCACTGACACCAAGGGCAAGCAGCACCACGTCACCATTCCGGCTCGTGATGCTCACGATGAAGACTTCTTCGAACATGGCAAGATGTTCGACGGCTCCTCCATCCATGGCTGGAAGGGCATTGAAGCTTCCGACATGATCCTGATGCCGGTCGACGAAACCGCCGTGCTGGATCCGTTCACCGAAGAACCGACCCTGATCCTGGTCTGCGACATCGTCGAGCCGAGCACCATGCAGGGCTACGACCGCGACCCGCGCTCCATCGCCAAGCGCGCCGAAGAATTCCTCAAGTCCACCGGTATCGGCGACACCGTATTCGTCGGCCCGGAGCCGGAGTTCTTCATTTTCGACGAAGTGAAGTTCAAGTCGGATATCTCCGGCTCGATGTTCAAGATCTACTCCGAGCAGGGTTCCTGGATGACCGACCAGGACGTCGAAGGCGGCAATAAGGGCCATCGCCCTGCCGTCAAAGGCGGATATTTCCCTGTTCCGCCGTGCGACCACGACCATGAAATCCGTACTGCCATGTGCAACGCCATGGAAGAAATGGGCCTGGTCATCGAAGTTCACCACCACGAAGTGGCGACTGCCGGCCAGAACGAAATCGGTGTGAAGTTCAACACCCTGGTTGCCAAGGCTGACGAAGTTCAGACTCTGAAGTACTGCGTACACAACGTCGCCGATGCCTACGGCAAGACCGCGACCTTCATGCCGAAGCCGCTGTACGGCGACAACGGCTCGGGTATGCACGTGCACATGTCCATCTCCAAAGATGGCAAGAACACCTTCTCCGGCGAAGGCTATGCCGGCCTGTCCGAAACCGCCCTGTACTTCATCGGCGGCATCATCAAGCACGGTAAGGCCCTGAACGGCTTCACCAACCCGTCGACCAACTCCTACAAGCGTCTGGTCCCTGGCTTCGAAGCACCTGTCATGCTGGCCTACTCGGCTCGCAACCGCTCCGCTTCGATCCGTATCCCGTACGTTTCCAGCCCGAAAGCCCGCCGTATCGAAGCGCGCTTCCCGGATCCGGCTGCCAACCCTTACCTGTGCTTCGCCGCACTGCTGATGGCTGGCCTGGACGGCATCCAGAACAAGATTCACCCTGGCGATGCCGCTGACAAGAACCTCTACGATCTGCCGCCGGAAGAAGGCAAGCTGATCCCGCAGGTTTGCGGCAGCCTGAAGGAAGCCCTGGAAGAACTCGACAAGGGCCGCGCGTTCCTGACCAAGGGCGGCGTGTTCAGCGACGACTTCATCGATGCCTACCTCGAGCTCAAGAGCGAGGAAGAAATCAAGGTCCGCACCTTCGTGCATCCGCTGGAATACGACCTGTACTACAGCGTCTGATCCCAGCCTGCGCATGACAACAAGGCCTCCTTCGGGAGGCCTTGTTGTTAGTCCCGCCACTGATCGTTCTTCCTTCCGATCGCCGCTCGGTCACTGTGCAACACGGCCCAAGACTCCCGCCAACGATGTCAGGTTGAGGCCGCTCCCAATTCGCGCTGATCACGCTTGCCTGCCGACATCAGTGGTGCAAGGCTTGCAGCACCTTTACCCGAGGAGCTTCCCATGCGCCTTGCATTGCTCAGCCTGTTGTTGCTCATCACGGCGCCAGCCTTGGCGCAGATCTACAAATACACCGATGAAAAGGGCAACACGGTATTTACCAACCAGCCGCCAGAAGGCGTCGCAGTCGACACCGTCGAGCTGCCGCCAGCCAATACGGTCGATATCCGCACGCCGCCGCCCCCTCCTCCGCTCGAACGTGACGAGGACCGCAGCCAGCAGCCCTACCAGACTCTTTCCATCGGCGGCATACCCGATGAACAGGCGCTGCGCGCCAATAACGGCACGTTCGTCGTCACGGCCCAGCTCGACCCATCACTGCGCCAGGGACACCAGATCCGCTTTCTGCTCGACGGCATACCCCAGGCGGAGCCGAGTGCAAGCACTGCGCTGCAGCTGAACAATGTCGACCGAGGCACGCATGTGGTGGAGGTTCAGGTGCTCAGCGGCGAACGAGTCGTGCAGCGCAGCGCTAAGGAATTCACGGTACAACGCGTGCATACGTCCAATCCGGGACGCAGATGAAAGCCCTCCTCGGCCTGTTCGGCCTGCTGTCGATGCTGGCGCTGCCCGTCAGCGCCGGCATCTACACCTACATAGATGAACAGGGCAATCGCGTATTCACCGACCGTCCCGGTGGCCGCGCGGCCGAATCGGTCGATTCCAGATCAATCAACAGCATGCCCGCTCAGCCGACGGCGCCACCAGCCACGCCAGACAAGGCGCCGCGCGAAAACAAATTTACTTACCGGTTGCTCGAAATCGTCCAGCCTGAGCACGACACCACGCTGCGCAACAATGCCGGCGAACTGTCCGTCAGCGTCACTAGCGATCCCGCCTTGCAGCCCGGCCACCTCTACCGCCTGCTGCTCGATGGAAGCCCGATCGCGCCGGCCACCATCGAACCCACCTTCGCACTGGGGAACATCGACCGCGGCAGCCACCAGCTGATCGTGGAGGTTGTCGATGACAAGGGGCAGACACTGCAAAGCAGCCCACCTCGCACCTTTCATCTATTGCGCACCTCTCTTGCGCAGCGGCGTATGGTCAATCCCTGCAAAAAGGCCGATTACGGCGTGCGGCCCGAATGTCCGCTGAAGGACAAACCCGAGGAAAAGAAAGATATTCCCTTCGTGCCCTTTCTGTGATCATCCTATGCACCTAAATGGTGCATAAGTGGTATCGGCCGTACTTGCCCTACCGTCTCTCTGCCATGCTCTGCTTTGGAGCGTCCGGGCAAATGGCGCCTGTGTAAAAAAGGGCGCTTTGGTTTGCTTCTTGCATTTCCCGTACGACCTATCGGATGCAGACAGCCATGATCAACGAAGCCATACAGCGCCTGCTGATCGAAAACCTGACCACCGCGACCCTGCTGCTCGACTCGCGCTTGCGTCTGGAATACATGAATCCGGCAGCGGAGATGCTCCTGGCGGTTAGTGGCCAGCGTAGCCACGGCCAGTTCATCAGCGAACTTTTCACCGAGTCGCCCGAAGCGCTGGCGGCCCTGCGCCAGGCTGTCGAACAGGCGCACCCCTTTACCAAGCGCGAGGCAACGCTGACCTCTACCAACGGCCAGACGCTGACCGTGGATTACGCGGTCACGCCGATGCTGACCCGCCAGGAAACCATGCTGTTGCTGGAGGTGCTGCCGCGTGATCGACTGCTGCGCATCACCAAGGAAGAAGCGCAACTGTCCACCCACGAGACCACCCGAATGTTGGTCCGCGGCCTGGCCCACGAGATCAAGAACCCGCTCGGCGGCATCCGTGGCGCGGCGCAACTGCTCGCGCGGGAGTTGCCCGAGGAACACCTGAAGGACTACACCGAGGTAATCATCGAAGAGGCCGACCGCCTGCGGAACCTGGTCGACCGGATGCTCGGCTCGAACAAGCTGCCATCCCTGACGATGACCAACATTCACGAAGTGCTCGAACATGTCGCCAGCCTGATCGAAGCAGAAAGCCAAGGCCGCCTCATTTTGGTGCGAGACTACGACCCGAGCATTCCCGAGGTGCTGCTCGACCGCGAGCAGGTGATCCAGGCCGTGCTCAACATCATGCGCAACGCCATGCAGGCACTTGCCGGCCAGACGGAACTGGGGTTAGGCCGCCTGACATTGCGTACCCGCACACTGCGTCAGTTTACCATCGGGCACGTCCGCCACCGCCTGGTGACGCGCATCGAAATCATCGACAACGGCCCGGGCATCCCCGCCGAACTGCAGAACACGCTTTTCTACCCAATGGTCAGCGGGCGTCCCGATGGCACCGGCCTCGGGCTGGCGATCACCCAGAACATCATCAGTCAGCATCAGGGCCTGATCGAATGCGAGAGCCATCCGGGGCACACCGCGTTCTCGATCTTCCTGCCGCTGGAACAAGGAGCCCATCAGCATGAGCCAAAGTGAAAACGTCTGGATCGTCGACGATGATCGCTCCATCCGCTGGGTGCTGGAAAAGGCGCTGCAGCAGGAAGGCATGGCCACGCAGAGCTTCGACAGCGCCGATGGCATGCTGAGCCGACTGGCGCGGCAGCAACCGGATGTGATCATTTCCGACATCCGCATGCCGGGTATCAGTGGCTTGGACCTGCTGTCGCAGATTCGCGAGCACTATCCGCGTCTGCCGGTGATCATCATGACCGCCCACTCGGACCTCGACAGCGCGGTGGCGTCCTACCAGGGCGGCGCATTCGAATACCTGCCCAAGCCATTCGATGTCGACGATGCGGTGTCGCTGGTCAAGCGCGCCCACCAGCACGCGCAGGAACAGGAGCAGCTCAAGGAGCCCGTCAGCCGCCACCACACGCCGGAAATCATCGGCGAGGCGCCGGCGATGCAGGAGGTCTTTCGCGCCATCGGTCGCCTCAGCCACTCCAACATCACCGTGCTGATCAACGGCGAGTCGGGCACCGGCAAGGAACTGGTCGCCCATGCCCTGCATCGCCACAGCCCGCGTGCCGCTTCCCCGTTCATCGCGCTGAACATGGCGGCGATTCCCAAGGACCTGATGGAGTCGGAGCTATTCGGCCACGAAAAAGGCTCCTTTACCGGCGCCGCCAACCAACGCCGTGGGCGGTTCGAACAGGCCGATGGCGGCACCCTGTTTCTCGACGAGATCGGCGACATGCCGGCCGACACCCAGACCCGCCTGCTGCGCGTGCTCGCCGACGGCGAGTTTTACCGAGTTGGTGGTCATACGCCGGTTCGCGTCGATGTGCGCATCATTGCCGCAACGCATCAGGACCTGGAAACGCTGGTACAGGCCGGCAAGTTTCGCGAAGACCTGTTCCACCGCCTGAACGTCATTCGCATTCACATCCCGCGTCTGGCCGATCGACGCCAAGACATTCCCACGCTCGCGCAGCACTTTCTCGCCAGGGCCGCGCAGGAGTTGGCCGTCGAGACCAAGCTGCTCAAGAGCGAGACCGAGGAATATCTGCAGAACCTGCCATGGCCCGGCAACGTGCGTCAGCTGGAGAACACCTGTCGCTGGATCACGGTCATGGCCTCGGGACGCGAGGTACATGTGAGCGATTTGCCGCCGGAGCTGCTCAATCAGCCTGCCGACGCCCTACCGGCCCATAACTGGGAACAGGCGCTGCATCAATGGGCCGATCTGGCGCTGGCACGCGGCCAATCAGGCTTGCTCGACGAGGCGGTGCCGGCATTCGAGCGGATCATGATCGAAACGGCCCTGCGCCACACCGCCGGACGGCGACGCGACGCGGCTTTGCTGTTGGGTTGGGGTCGCAACACCCTGACGCGCAAGATCAAAGAGCTGGGGATGGGCGTGGACGGTGGCGAGGACGACGAAGGCGAGGACAACTGACCGACCGATACGTACCGGATTGCGCCATCAGCGCGGCGCGACCCGCACGTCTAGCCGCCAGTCACCGTCGACTTCCTGGCCATCCGACTCGGCCACCAACGGTCTGGTCGCCACGAAGTGCAGCAATAATCCGTTCTCAGTCGTTTGCAGGCGCCAGCCGACGTTGGTGCCGCCAATATCAAGCCGTCCGTCCTCGGCGCTGCCCTGCGCCTGGAACAACATGCCCACCGCCCCATCCACGTCCTGGCTGTAGAGCTCCGGCTCGCGATCGAACCACAGCTGCAGCCCACCGGCGATAGGCTCGGCACGCAGCAACTGCACCGGCCCGGGCGCCGTGACCCGCCCAATCATGGCGCCCACCAGCAGCCCGATCAGCACCAGCGCTGCGAAAAAGCGCCGACGCAAACGAGGTAGCGGATCGTGCGGCGCAGGGTCGCCTGCCGCAGTAGAATGCCGGTCGTTTTCAGAGTCGGTGATGCGCATGTTCCATGTGATCCTTTTCCAGCCGGAAATTCCGCCGAATACCGGCAACATTATCAGGCTCTGCGCCAATGCCGGCTGCAGCCTGCACCTGATCGAACCCCTGGGCTTCGAACTGGACGACAAGCGTCTGCGCCGGGCGGGCTTGGATTACCACGAATATGCGCCGTTGCAACGCCACGCTGATCTGGACAGCTGCCTGGCGAGCATCGGCCAGACACGCCTGTTCGCGTTCACCACCAAAGGCTCGCAGCCTTTTCATCAAGTGCAGTTCCAGCGCGGCGATGCCTTCCTGTTCGGCCCGGAAAGCCGCGGGCTGCCGCCGGAAATCCGCGACGCACAGCCCAATGAAAGGCGCCTGCGCCTGCCGATGCGGCCCGACAGCCGCAGCCTGAACCTTTCCAACACCGTGGCGGTGGCCGTCTACGAAGCCTGGCGCCAGCTGGATTTCGCGTTGCAATAAGGCCTGTAACAAGCCGTATAACCCTTGTACCGATAGGGGTGAACGATCACTTGGTCCTCACGTCGTAACTTCATGCGCCTCCATAACAAGAGCACAGGAGATCGACGTGAGCCAGCCAACCTTCAAGCCCTACCACGCACCATCCGGCGGCTGGGGCTCGGCCTATTCAGTCGCCAATATCCTGATCCGCGAGAAGATTCCGTTAGCCGGCGCCTCGCTGTTGCTCAAACAGAACAAACCCATCGATGGCTTCGCCTGTGTCAGTTGTGCTTGGGCCAAGCCTCACCCGTCGCGGCCACTGTCGTTCTGCGAGAACGGCGCCAAGGCCACCGCCTGGGAGAACACCAGCCGTCGCTGCGGCCCGGATTTCTTCGCCGCCCACACAGTGCGTGAATTGCTCAACTGGACCGACTTCGATCTGGAGCACCAAGGCCGCCTGACCCATCCCATGCGCTACGACGCCGCCAGCGACCAGTACAAACCAGTCAGCTGGGACGAGGCCTTCGCCGAGATCGGCCAGGAACTGAAAGCCATGGCCGACCCCAACCAGGTGGTCTTCTACATGTCCGGTCGTGCCTCGCTGGAAACCGCCTACATGTATGGCGTGCTGGCACGGATGTACGGCACCAACAACCTGCCGGACAGCTCTAACATGTGCCACGAAAGCACCTCGGTGGCGTTGCCGGAGAGCATCGGCGTGCCCGTGGCGACCGTCACCCTGAACGACATGGAAAAGACTGACGGCCTGTTCTTCTTTGGCCAGAACACCGGCACCTCCAGCCCGCGCATGCTCCACGAACTGCAGGAAGCCCGCGAGCGCGGCGCCGAGATCGTCACCTTCAATCCGATTCGCGAACGCGGGCTGGAGCGCTTCGTCGATCCGCAATCACCCAGGGAAATGCTTACACCGGACAGCACGGTGATCAGCACCCAATATCATCAGCTGGCGATCGGTGGGGATATCGCCGCGATCACCGGGGTCTGCAAGGCGCTGTTCGCCATGGATGACGAGGCGCAAGCGGCGAGTAAACCGCGGGTGCTCGACGTCGATTTCATCGCGCAGCACACCCACGGCTTCGAGGCTTTCGAACAGCGCGTACGCGGCTATGCCTGGCCAGTGCTGGAGCGCCGTTCGGGCCTCAGCCGCGCAGCGATGGAAGCCGCCGCCACCGCCTACGCCAGTTGCCAGCGCGTGATCGTAGCCTACGGCATGGGCATCACCCAGCACCGCCATGGCGTGGAGGCGGTGCAGATGCTGGTCAACCTGCTTTTGCTGCGCGGCAATATGGGCAAGGAAGGCGCCGGCATCCTGCCGGTGCGGGGGCATTCCAACGTGCAGGGCCAGCGCACCGTGGGCATCACCGAAAAGGCGGCGAAGGTGCCCGCCGATAATCTGCGCCGGCAGTTCGGCTTCGAGTCGCCGAGCGAGGATGGCGTGAATACGGTGGAAGCCTGCGAAGGCATCCTCGACGGCAGTATCAAGGGCTTCGTCGCCCTGGGCGGCAATTTCACCCGCGCGGTGCCCGATACTTCGCAGATCGAACCGGCCTGGCGCAGGCTGCGCCTGTCGGTGCAGGTGTCGACCAAGCTCAACCGCAATCACCTGATCGTTGGTGAAGTGTCGTACATCCTGCCGTGCCTGGGCCGCACCGAGATCGACCGCCAGGCCACTGGCGAGCAACGCCACACCACCGAGGACAGCACCGGCTGCATCCGCGCCTGGCGCGGGGCAGCCGAGCCGGCCGGCGAGCTGCTGCTATCCGAGCCGGCCATCGTTGCGCGGCTGGCCAAGGCCGCGCTGGTGGATAATCCAAATCTCGATTGGAACGCCTGGGTCGGTAACTACGATTTGATCCGCAATGCCATCGCCGAGAGCTATCCCGATATATTCCATGACTTCAACGTGCGCATGATGGAGCCGGGCGGCTTCCATCGGCCTCTAGGCGCCAGCCAGCGCCAGTGGGACACCGAAACCGGCAAAGCCAACTTCATCAATCCGCCGGAGCTGGCGGCAGACCCCGATACCGAAGAAGGCGGCCATGAGCGGCACGACGTGCTGCAACTGATGACGCTGCGCAGCAACGATCAGTTCAACACCACCGTCTACGGCTACAACGACCGCTTTCGCGGTATCCACGGCACGCGCGCGGTGATCATGATGAACCGCAACGACATCGTCCGCCTGGGCCTGGCCGAAGGTGATCA
This sequence comes from Pseudomonas sp. MTM4, assembly GCF_019355055.1. Lineage (NCBI taxonomy): Bacteria > Pseudomonadati > Pseudomonadota > Gammaproteobacteria > Pseudomonadales > Pseudomonadaceae > Pseudomonas > Pseudomonas sp. MTM4. Next base: position 3,312,816 of record NZ_CP048411.1, on the reverse strand, counting down.
GATCGAGGCAGTGACCGAGGTGGACGATGGCGTGCATCGTGCGGTTGGGCCATTGCGCGTAACGCCCTACGACATCCCCGAAGGCTGCTGCGCCGGCTACTACCCCGAGTGCAACGTGCTGCTGCCGGTCTGGCACCACGCCAAACGCAGCAAGGTGCCAGCGGCGAAATCGATTCCGGTGCGTTTGCGCAAGGTCATCGCCGCGACTCGAGCTTCCAGCGTGCCCGTCGAGCCCAACCCACCGACAGGGATTGGCGCGGCCTGACTTGAGCTAGATTCGGGCCGCCTCCCTTCGCCGCAGCAGCGGACCGCTCCCACGATAGAAGCTTTACGATTCCTGGCCGCCGGACGGAAACATGGCCGGTTGAAAAGCGCGTTGCCCTCCCCCATATCAACCGCATTCGGGCATTCATCGCCCCGCCGCGTGGAGAATTTTCCTTGACCACCATCGTTTCAGTGCGCCGCAACGGCAAAGTCGTCATGGGCGGCGACGGCCAGGTTTCCCTGGGCAATACCGTCATGAAGGGCAACGCCAAGAAAGTCCGCCGCCTCTACCACGGCCAGGTGCTGGCCGGTTTCGCCGGTGCCACCGCCGACGCCTTCACCCTTTTCGAGCGCTTCGAGGGCCAGTTGGAAAAACACCAGGGCCATCTGGTGCGCGCCGCCGTCGAGCTGGCCAAGGACTGGCGTACCGACCGTTCCCTGAGCCGCCTGGAAGCCATGCTCGCCGTGGCTAACAAGGACGCATCCCTGATCATCACCGGCAATGGCGACGTAGTGCAGCCCGAGGACGACCTGATCGCTATGGGCTCCGGCGGCGGTTTCGCCCAGGCGGCGGCCATGGCGCTGCTGCGCAAGGGCGGCGATGACATGTCCGCCCAGGACATCGCCGAGACCGCGCTGAACATTGCCGGCAGCATCTGCGTCTTCACCAATCAGAACCTGACCATAGAGGAACTGGATAGCGCCATCTGAGCGCGTCCGCTTCCGGAGTACCGAACATGTCCATGACGCCCCGCGAAATCGTCCACGAACTCAACCGCCACATCATCGGCCAGGACGACGCCAAGCGTGCCGTCGCCATCGCCCTGCGCAACCGCTGGCGGCGCATGCAGCTCTCCGCCGAACTGCGTCCGGAAGTCACGCCGAAGAACATCCTGATGATCGGCCCGACCGGCGTCGGCAAGACCGAGATCGCCCGTCGCCTGGCCAAGCTGGCCAACGCGCCCTTCATCAAGGTGGAAGCGACCAAATTCACCGAAGTCGGCTATGTCGGCCGCGACGTTGAGTCGATCATCCGCGATTTGGCCGACGCCGCATTGAAGATGCTGCGTGAACAGGAAGTGCAGAAGATGCAGCACCGCGCCGAAGACGCCGCCGAGGAGCGCATCCTCGATGCCCTGCTGCCCCAGGCGCGCCCGGTCGGTTTCAGCGAGGAGCCGGTGCAGAGCAGCGATTCCAACACCCGCCAGCTATTCCGCAAGCGTCTGCGCGAGGGCCAGCTGGACGACAAGGAAATCGACATCGAAGTCGCCGACAGCCCGGCGGGCGTTGAGATCATGGCCCCGCCCGGCATGGAGGAAATGACCAGCCAGTTGCAGAACCTGTTCTCCAATATGGGTAAGGGCAAGAAGAAAAGCCGCAAGCTGAAGATCAAGGACGCGTTCAAGCTGGTGCGGGACGAGGAAGCGGCGCGCCTAGTCAACGAGGAAGAACTCAAGGCCCGCGCGCTGGAAGCGGTGGAGCAGAACGGCATCGTCTTCATCGACGAAATCGACAAGGTGGCCAAGCGCGGCAACACCAGCGGCGCCGATGTGTCCCGCGAGGGCGTGCAGCGCGACCTGTTGCCGCTGATCGAGGGCAGCACGGTCAACACCAAGCTGGGCATGGTCAAGACCGACCACATTCTGTTTATCGCCAGCGGCGCTTTCCACCTGTCCAAGCCCAGCGATCTGGTGCCGGAACTGCAGGGTCGCCTGCCGATCCGAGTGGAACTCAAAGCCCTGTCGCCGGAAGACTTCGAGCGTATCCTCACCGAACCGCACGCCTCGCTCACCGAGCAGTACCGCGAGCTGCTGAAGACCGAAGGGCTGCATATAGAATTCGCCGAGGACGGCATCAAGCGTCTCGCAGAGATCGCCTGGCAGGTCAATGAGAAGACCGAGAACATCGGCGCCCGCCGTCTGCATACCCTGCTCGAACGCCTGCTGGAAGAAGTCTCCTTCAGCGCTGGCGACCTGGCGGGGCAGCAGAACGGCGAGCCGATCCGCATCGACACCGCCTACGTCAACGAGCACCTGGGCGAGCTGGCGGAAGACGAAGATCTGTCGCGGTATATCCTTTAAAGGCAGCTGGGAGCTGGGAGCCAGAAGCTGGAAGAACGGTGCGGCACAACCTGTTCAGCAGCAGACAGGCTTCGGCTTCAAGCTCATACGGAGTATGCCCATGCGCATCCCCACTCAGATCAAACTCCGCAAGGCTTCGAAAACCCTGGAGCTGGAATACGGCACCGACGAGCGCTACAGCCTGCCGGCCGAATTCCTACGGGTGAATTCGCCGTCCGCCGAAGTCCAAGGCCATGGCAATCCGATCCTGCAGACCGGCAAGATCAACGTTGCGCTGGAAGGTGTGGAACCTGCCGGACAGTACGCGCTGAAGCTGACTTTCAGCGACGGCCACGACAGCGGCCTTTACAGCTGGGAATACCTCGACCATCTGTCGCGCAACCAGCAGCAACTTTGGGACGAATACCTCCAGGCGCTGGCCGCAGCTGGTAAATCCCGCGACCCGGATATCTCGCCGGTCAAGCTGATGCTTTGAACGGCTGATTGGCTGCGTTGCGCTGCAGCCAACTGCCGAAGTAACACTCGCTCGCCGGGTTTCAACCCACCCGCTTTCTCCAGCTGCGCGCCCCCACGGCAGCCACTTAGCCGTGTTCGTGGCCACCCTAACCTTCCCGCCCAATGGCAGCACAACTGATGAGCGCGCCGACGCGCGCGCGGTCAAAGCTCAGGTTCGAACGTAGTCAACAGACCCGCCACATACGACTACCGGGAGCCTTCGCCATGCCTGCCCACCGTGTTACCCACCACCATCTCGACCTAGATGGTATCGACGTCTTCTACCGCGCCGCCGGGCCGCAGGACGCACCTGTGGTTCTACTGCCTCACGGTTACCCTTGCTCGTCCTACGAATTCAGGGCCGTTGCTTGCCGACCGCTGGCGGCTGCTCGCGCCGGATTTCCCAGGCTGCGGTTACAGCGCGACGCCGAACGACTTCGCCTACGATTTCGACGGCTACGCCGACTTCCTCGATCGCTTCACCCGCCGCCTGGGCGTAGAGCGCTTCGCACTCTATCTGCGCGACTTCGGTTCGCAGATCGGTCTGCGCCTGGCCATCGCCCAGCCGCAGCGCATTGCCGCGCTGATCCTGCAGAACGGCGACATCTACGAGGACCAACTGGGCCCCAAGTACGCCGCGCTGCAAAGCTTCTTCGCCAACCCGACCCCGCAGGCGCGCGCCGGGCTGGCCGACGCCGTCAGCTTCGAAGGCTTCAAGGAAGAATTTCTCAACGAGGTGGAGCCGGAGCTAGCCAAATGCATCCCGCCGGATCTGTGGCACCTGCATTGGGCACTGATGACACCGCGTCGCAAGGAAATCACGGTGCAGGTGATCGCCGGGCTCAAGGAGAACCTAGCCTGGTTTCCCCGTTATCAGGCCTACCTGCGCGACCATCAGCCGCCCACTCTGATCGTCTGGGGTCCTCGCGACGGCTACATGCCCGAGGGGTCGGCAAAAGCCTACCTGCGCGACTTACCGAACGCCGAGCTGCACCTGTTCGAGGATGGCGGTCATTGGCTGCTGGAAACCCACCTCGATGAAGTGGCGCGCCTGTCGCGGGCGTTCCTGGAGCGGAGTTGCCACTGAGCGCAGGCGGCATTGTCTGCAAGGCCGGCACAGCGACCGAGCCCATCGGACAAATCTTTTGAGGCTTGCCGCTTGAAGCTCACCGCAGCCTTTTAGGTTTAGAATGCCCCGCACATTCTTCCGGTGACAGTGACATGACCGATCCCCGCAAAGAGCATGACGCAGAGCCCATCACCCACTTCGGCTACAAGAACGTGCCGGAGAGCGAGAAAGCGCACAAGGTGGCCGAGGTTTTCCATTCCGTGGCCGCCAAGTACGACCTGATGAACGACCTGATGTCCGGCGGCGTGCATCGCCTCTGGAAGCGTTTCACCATCGAGCTGTCCGGCGTGCGCCCCGGCAATCGCGTGTTGGATATCGCAGGCGGCACCGGGGACCTGACCCGGCAGTTCTCGCGCCTCGTCGGCACCACTGGCGAAGTGGTGCTGGCTGACATCAACGCCTCGATGCTCAAGGTCGGGCGTGACAAACTGCTGGACAAGGGCGTGGCTGGCAACGTCAAGTTCGTCCAGGCCGATGCCGAGAAGCTGCCCTTCCCGGACAACCACTTCGACGTGGTCACCATCGCCTTCGGCCTGCGCAACGTCACCCACAAGGAAGACGCCATCGCCTCCATACTGCGGGTGCTCAAGCCCGGCGGGCGGCTGCTGGTGCTGGAGTTCTCCAAACCCACCAACCAGCTGTTCTCCAAGGCGTACGATGCCTACTCGTTCAGCCTGCTGCCGATGATGGGCAAGTTGATCACCAATGACTCGGAGAGCTACCGCTACCTGGCCGAATCGATCCGCATGCATCCGGACCAGGAAACCCTCAAGGGCATGATGGCCAACGCCGGCTTCGAGCGCGTGACCTATCACAACATGACCGGCGGCATCGTCGCCCTGCATCGCGGCATCAAGCCCTGATGTTGCGCGCTGCCCTGCTGGCCGCGGCCGAGCGCGGCATCAACCGCGTCCTGCGCCTGGACCCTACCGCATTGCCGCGGTTGGCCCGACTGAGCGGTCGCGTCATCGAAATCGACTGCACGACGCCCGCCTGGCGCCTGTTCGTGCTGGCCGATGGCGAAGGGCTGCGGCTGGCTGGCGACTGGGGCCGCGAGGCCGATTGCCGTCTGCGCGCGCCAGCCGCAAGCCTGCTGCGTCTGGCGACCAGCCGCAACAAGACCGCGATCCTGCACGGCCCGGACGTCGAGATCGAGGGCGACAGTGCGCTGCTGATGAGCCTTGCCGAAGTACTGCAGGATCTCGAGCTGGACTGGGAATACGAAGTCTCACGCTGGCTCGGTCCGGTCGGCGCTCAGCTTCTTGGCTCCGGCGTGCGCGGCCAGACCGCCTGGGCACGGCAAAGCGCTGAAAGCCTGCGCCAGAACCTCGCCGACTACCTCAGCGAAGAGTCCCGAACGCTGGTCGGCATGGCCGAGGCCGAAGCCCGCTTCGCTGAACTCGACCGACTCAAACTCATCCTCGACCGACTCGAAGCCCGAGTCGAGCGGCTCAACCAATCTCTGAAACCAGACCAAGCCGAATGAAGCTGTTCGCCGCCACCCGCCGCCTGTTCCGCATCCTGCTGGTGGTGATCCGCTACCGCCTGGACGACATCATCCTCGACCTGCCGATGCCCTGGTGGCTACGCACCTCCAGCTATCTGCTGCCCTGGCGCTGGCTGCCACGGCGCCGCAGCGTGCTATCCCGCGGCGCGCGCCTGCGCCTAGCGCTGGAAGGCCTGGGGCCGATCTTCATCAAGTTCGGCCAGATTCTCTCGACCCGCCGCGACCTGTTGCCGCTGGATATCGCCGAGGAACTGGCGATGCTGCAGGACCGCGTACCGCCGTTCGATTCGGCCGTCGCCATCGCCCTGATCGAGCGACAGTTGGGCGCATCGGTCGGCGAGATCTTCGCCCGTTTCGACAGCAAACCGCTGGCCTCCGCCTCGGTCGCGCAGGTCCACGCCGCCAAGCTGCGCAGCGGCGAAGAAGTGGTGGTCAAGGTGGTCCGGCCGAATCTGCGGCCGATCATCAGCCAGGACATCGCCTGGTTGTTCCTGCTGGCCAAGACTGCCGAGCGCGCGTCTACCGAAGCGCGCCGCCTGCACTTGGTGGAGGTGGTCGACGACTACGCCAAGACCATCTACGACGAGCTCGATCTGTTGCGCGAAGCGGCCAATGCTAGTCAGCTCAAGCGCAACTTCCAGGGCTCACCGCTGCTTTACATACCGCAGGTCTACTGGGACCTGTGCCGCCCGCAGGTGCTGGTCATGGAGCGCATCTACGGTGTGCCGGTGACCGATATGAAGCGCCTGGCCGAACAGCGCACGGACATGAAACAGTTGGCCGAGCGCGGCGTGGAAATCTTCTTCACCCAAGTCTTTCGTGACAGCTTCTTCCACGCCGACATGCATCCCGGCAATATTTTCGTCAGCACTCACCAGCCGTGGAACCCGCAGTACATCGCGGTGGACTTCGGCATCGTCGGCAGCCTGACGCCTGAAGATCAGGATTACCTGGCGCGCAACCTGATGGCTTTCTTCAAGCGCGACTACCGCAAGGTCGCGCAGCTGCACATCGATTCGGGCTGGGTGCCGGCGGAAACCAAGGTCAACGAGTTCGAAGCAGCGATCCGTACCGTCTGCGAGCCGATCTTCGAGAAGCCGCTGAAGGACATCTCCTTCGGTCAGTTGCTGGTGCGCCTCTTCCAAGTAGCGCGGCGCTTCAATATGGAGGTCCAGCCGCAGCTGGTGCTGTTGCAGAAGACCCTGCTGAACATCGAAGGGCTGGGCCGCGAGCTGTATCCCGAACTGGACCTGTGGTCCACCGGCCAGCCTTACCTTGAGCGCTGGATGCGCGAACGCATGAGTCCCATGCAGTTGCTGAAAAACGCACACGCGCAGATAGAGCAATTGCCGCATCTGGCCGGCATGACCCGCGAGCTGCTCGAGCACATGTCGCAGCCCCATGCCAACAATCCCGCACCGCCCTGGCGCGAACGTCACCACGGCTGGCCGCTGCGACTGATTGGCGCATCGCTGCTGGCTGGCGGCGCGGTACTGGCAGCCGGAGCCGAGACTTTCACAGCCGCCGCTGCTTGGCCGGCCTGGATGATGCTGGCGGCCGGCCTGTTCATCGTCGTACGCCGATAGCCAGCGGTCGGCGAGGCTGGCAAACTTGACGCATTGCACGGAGACGCCGATGAACTGGCTGGACGAAATCAACTGGAATGCCGATGGCCTGGTCCCGGCGATTGCACAGGACTACAGGACCGGGCGCATCCTGATGATGGCCTGGATGAATCGCGAGGCCCTGACGCTGACCGCGACGGAGAACCGCGCCATCTACTGGTCACGTTCGCGTGGCAAGCTGTGGCGCAAGGGCGAGGAGTCCGGTCATGTGCAGAAACTGCATGAACTGCGCCTGGACTGCGATGCCGACGTCATCGTGCTGATGGTCGAGCAGATCGGTGGCATCGCCTGCCATACCGGACGTGAAAGCTGCTTTTATCGGGTCTTCGAGAACGGCGACTGGAAAACCGTCGAACCGATCCTCAAGGATCCCCACGCGATCTATGCGGAGCACCGACATGAGTGACACCCTTGCCCGCCTGGCCGAGGTGCTGGAAGCCCGCAAGGGTGCGGTGGCGGACAGCTCCTATGTGGCCAGCCTCTACCACAAGGGTCTGAACAAGATTCTCGAGAAAGTCGGCGAAGAGTCGGTGGAAACCATCCTGGCCGCCAAGGATGCCGCCATCAGCGGCGATGCCAGCGAGCTGATCTATGAGACCGCTGATCTGTGGTTTCACAGTCTGGTGATGCTGGCCGCGCTGGATCAGCATCCACAGGCGGTACTGGACGAACTCGACCGGCGATTCGGTCTCTCCGGGCATGCGGAAAAAGCCGCGCGCCCACAATCCTGATAGTCAACTTCGGAGTACTGCAGCATGGGTTTTGGTGGAATCAGCATCTGGCAACTCCTGATCGTTCTGCTCATTGTGGTCATGCTCTTCGGTACCAAGCGCCTCAAGGGCCTGGGGTCGGATCTGGGTGACGCCATCAAGGGCTTCCGCAAATCGATGGGCACCGATGAGGAAAAGCCCAGCGTCGAAGAAAAGCAGAGCCACACCATCGATGCCGAGGCCCGCAAAGTCGAAGATCCGACGAAGAAGAACTAAGGCATGTTCGATATCGGCTTCACCGAACTGCTGCTGGTCGGCCTGGTAGCGCTGTTCGTCCTGGGTCCAGAGCGCCTGCCCGGCGCGGTGCGCACCGCCGGTCTTTGGATCGGCCGGGCCAAGCGCAGCTTCGCCAACATCAAGGCCGAGGTCGAACGCGAAATCGGCGCCGATGAGATTCGTCGGCAGCTGCACAACGAGCGCATTCTCGATCTCGAACGCGAGATGAAGCAGAGCATCATGCCGCCGAGCTCGCCCAGCGCCCCGGCCAAGCCCAGTCCACAATCGGCAACGCCACCGCCTGACGCCAACGTGATCGACGCACCAACGGCCGAGCCCAAACCCGCCGAAACCACCCCCGCACCACGACCGGACCGACCCGCCGAGCCATGAGCAATACCTCCATCGATGATCAGGAAATGCCGCTAGTTGCCCACCTGACGGAACTGCGCAAGCGCCTGCTTCGCTGCGTGGTGGCGATCCTGCTGCTGTTCGGCGCTTTGTTCTACTTTTCCCAGCAGATCTACTCCCTGGTTGCCGCACCGTTACGCGCCTATCTGCCGGAAGGGGCGACGATGATCGCCACCGGCGTGGCCTCGCCATTCCTCACGCCGTTCAAGCTGACAATGATGGTGGCGCTGTTCCTCTCGATGCCGGTGATCCTGCATCAGATCTGGGGGTTCATCGCCCCCGGCCTTTACAAACACGAAAAGCGCATCGCCATCCCACTGCTGATTTCCAGCATCTTCCTGTTCTACGGCGGCATGGCGTTCGCCTACTTCGTGGTGTTTCCTATCATGTTCGGCTTCTTCGCCAGCGTGACGCCCGAGGGCGTGGCGATGATGACCGACATCGGCCAGTACCTGGATTTCGTGCTGACGCTGTTCTTCGCCTTTGGCGTGGCCTTCGAGATTCCGGTGGCAACCTTCCTGCTGATCTGGGTCGGCATCGTCGACGTTGCCACCTTGCGCAAAAGCCGTCCCTACGTGATCGTCGGCTGCTTTGTCGTTGGGATGGTGCTGACGCCGCCCGACGTGTTTTCCCAAGCGCTACTTGCCATACCGATGTGGCTGCTGTTCGAGGCCGGGCTGATCTGCGGCAGCATGGTCAAGAAACGTGAAGAGTTCCGCGGCGATGCCGAAGACGACCAACCGCACCCCAGCGACCAATCGCCTACGCCTCGACCATGAACCTGCTGCTGCTGGAGGCGGCCGATTTCGTGGCCGCCAATCGTGTGGTTCTACATGATCGCCGTCTCACGCATATTCGAGAGGTTCACCGTGCCGAGGCAGGGGAGCATCTGCGCGTTGGCCTGCTCGGCGGCGAAATGGGCCAGGGCCGCTTGCTGCGGCTGGATGCCAATGAGGCGGAGCTCGAGGTCGAGCTGAATCAACCGCCGCCGGCCAAACTGCCGATCACCCTGCTGCTGGCGCTGCCAAGACCGAAAATGCTCCGCCGTGTACTGCAAACCGTCGCCTGCATGGGCGTACCGCGGTTGGTGCTGCTCAACAGTTATCGCGTGGAAAAGAGCTTCTGGCAAACCCCTTTCCTTGAACCGGCCGCCATTCGCGAGCAGCTGCTGCTCGGGCTGGAGCAAGCACGCGATACCGTGCTTCCGGATGTGAGTATCGAGAAGCGCTTCAAGCCCTTCGTCGAGGATCGATTGCCACAACTGGCCGCCGGTACTCGCGGTCTGGTCGGGCATCCGGGCAACTATCCGGACTGTCCACGCGCCATCACCGAATCGGTGACGCTGGCCATCGGTCCGGAAGGCGGCTGGATACCCTACGAAATCGACAAGCTCAGCGAAGCAGGTCTGCAACCTGTTCAGCTGGGCGCGCGCATCCTGCGAGTGGAAACCGCCGTCAGTGCGCTGCTGGCGCGCCTGTTCTGACAAAGCCGGCACGTACGTCGCGTGGCGATGCAGTACCGATGAACGTAATGCACGCATCCGGAGCATGTGGGTCAGAGCTACTGAACCCCAAAAGCAGTAGCTGCCATGCGCCCTTTGACCATCGATCTTCACCGGCTGGAATACGCGCTGGATAACCGCGACGCCAGCGAACATTACCTCGATCTGGAGTCCGGCCAAATCCGCGCGGTATTTCCCGGCGAAACCGCGCCGGGCGTGAACGAAAAATACGAAGTGCAGGAGGACCGCTTTCTGCATATCGAACCCCTCGGGCTTGCCGAGTCGATCGCGATGCGCGAAGCGTTTCTGTTCACTCAGCATGACCCCATCGCTCATGCGATGCTCAGCGACGCATTGACAGGCCGCAAGCCTTTGCGAACCTTCGATTTCAAACTGGAGGATTTCCCCGCGGTGCGCCAGGCCTGGCTGGACTATCAGGCCGTTCAGCTACGCGAATACGCCATCACCTGGCTGCACGACAACGGACTGGAGCCCTCGGGGCGCTAGCCTTTTCTCGGTACCAGCTGGTATGGCCGCTCCCTCACCAAGCTTCTTCCAAAGGAAGAGTGGCTGCTGCGATGTGGGCATGCCCTTACGGCGCTTGCCACCCGGCTTGTCTCCCTCTCCCCGCTGGGGAGAGGGTTGGGGTGAGGGGCGGAGCGAAGTGAAGCACAGAGGGCCGCCTCATCCACGAGCCAGCTTTCCGACACTCAGCTCTCCAACAGAAAGGTCACCGGCCCATCGTTTAGCAGATGGACCTGCATATCGGCCCCGAAACGCCCGCTGGCGACCGGCGAATGCTGACGCCGTGCCTGCGCTAGCAGGTAGTCGTAGAGCTCTTCGCCGAGCTGCGGCGATGCCGCGCTGGAAAAACTGGGCCGAAGACCGCTACCGGTATCCGCAGCCAGGGTGAACTGGGAGACCATCAGCAGACCGCCACCAATGTCCGTCAACGAGCGATTCATCCGGCCCTGCTCGTCGCTGAAAACGCGATAGCGCAGCAGCTTGTGCAACAGCTTGTCGGCCCGAGCATGGTCATCTTCACGTTCGACGCCGACCAGCACCAGCAGGCCCTGGTCGATGGCGCCGACCACTTCGCCCGCCACCTCGACCCGCGCCTGCCGCACGCGCTGGATCAATGCCTTCATCAGGCTTCCTCGAGCGGCAGATCGAGCAAGCGGTGGGCGATGTCCGCGGCGGCACGCACCAGAGCATCACAGATACCCGACTCCGCTGCAGAGTGACCCGCTTCGCGAATGATCTGCAACTCGCTGTTCGGCCATGCTTCGTGCAGTTCCCAGGCGTTTTCCAGCGGGCAGATGACGTCATAGCGTCCATGCACGATGATCCCCGGAAGATGGGCAATCTTGTGCATGTCACGCAGCAGTTGATCGGGCTCGAGGAAAGCATCGTTGACGAAGTAATGGCACTCGATGCGCGCCATCGCCAGCGCCCGATGGGTGTCGGAGAAACGATCGACGACCTGGGTGTTGGGCCTCAGCGTGGCGGTACGGCCTTCCCAGCAGGACCAGGCCTTGGCGGCGTGCATCTGGGCGATCTGGTCGCTGCCCGTCAAACGCCTGTAGTAAGCCTGCATCAGATCGCCCCGCTCTTCCGGCGGGATCGGCGCAAGAAAATCCTGCCAGTAGTCCGGAAACAATCGGCTGGCGCCTTCCTGGTAGAACCAGTGGAACTCCTTCGGCCGGCAGAGGAAAATGCCGCGCAGGATCAGCGCGTGCACATGTTCGGGAAATGCCTGAGCGTAGGCCAGCGACAAGGTTGAGCCCCAGGACCCACCGAACAGCACCCATTTGTCGATGCCGAGATGTTCACGAATCCGCTCCATGTCGGCGATAAGGTGTGCGGTGGTGTTGTTTTCCAGGCTCGCATGTGGAGTCGAGCGGCCACAGCCACGCTGATCGAAGGTGATGATGCGGTACAGGTTGGGATCGAAGAAACGTCGGCTCAGGGCGTCACAGCCACCGCCTGGGCCGCCATGCACGAATACCACGGGCAGGCCCTCCGGTGATCCACTCTCGTCCACGTAAAGCACATGCGGTTGGTCGACCGCCAGCTCGTGCCGGGCGTAGGGTTTGATCTCCGGATACAAGGTCTGCATGGCACACTCCATGATCGGTGCGCGGGCTTAGACCCGCCTGACGTTTCCGGCATCATAACGAGGTTCGAGAGGTTCGGCATGCCCGTATGGAAATTAGCCATCGCTATCGCGGCCCTGGCCCTGCTGCTGGCCGGTTGCGGCCGCGACGATCCGCAGGCGGCGCTTGAAATGGCCGCGCAATCGCTACAGGAAAGCATCGAAAACAAGGACAACGGCGACCTGATGGCGCGGATACATCCGGAGTTTCGCGCCAATCAGAATCTCGACCGAGACTGGGTTCGGCGCACGGCCGGCCTAATGTTCCTGCGTCACACCAACGTGCGGGTGATAGCGCTGAATTCCCAGAGCTGGATCGATCCGACCTATTCGGACAAAGGCTACAGCGAAGCCCAGGTAGCACTGACCGGCGCCGAGCGTTGGCTGCCCCAACGCGTCGGGCATTACCACGTCAGACTCGAATGGTGGCGCGAGGACGGCGAGTGGCTGCTAGCGCGGCTGGACTGGGAATAACCGAGTCAGGACGACTCGCCGCGCCATATCAATTCGCCGACGTCATAGCCACGCTCGCGGGCCTCGGCGAGCAGCCTGTCGCGCGTTGTCGCGTCGACTTCTTTTTCGCGCGAGAGCAGCCACAGGTAATCGCGATCCGGACTGCCCACCAGCGCCACGTCGTAGCCCTCGTCGAGGTAGAGAATCCAGTAATGCCCTTTGGTCAGTCCCGGAAACAGATTGCTGAACCAGTTATCGAAGCGCACCCAGAGCTTGTCAGTCTTGCCAGCCTGCTGGGGCACTGCCTGACCCTGGACCTGCTGCCACTCGCCTTCAGCGGTTTCGCAGCGGTTGGTCACCGCCACGCTGCCGTCATCCTGCAACCGATATTCAGCTTCGGAACGCACACAGTTGCGCTGGAAAAACATCGGCAGCCGCGCCAGCTCATACCAGGTTCCCTGATAGCGCTGCAGGTCGACCTGCCCGACCGTCTCCGGCCCTTCGACATTCCGCGAACCCGCGCATCCTGTGACTAACAACGCGCAACACAGAGCTATGAGATAACGCATAGGTGCTCCTTATTTCAGGCCTTGGCCGGAAAACATCATCACCTTGTCGCCGGCAAACTGAATGCTGATGAAACGGTTCTTCTGCCCCCAGGTGCAGCTGGACATGCCCAGCGCGCCAGCACACTCACCGGGCTTGCCGAGTAATTCTTCAACTTCCGCGCGGGGCATGCCGGCTTTCAGCTTGGCGAAATTCTCCTGGGTGACCGGACTGCAGGCCGTCAGCAATACGACCAGAGCAAGCAATGACAAATGACGCAACGACATGACAGTTTCCTTGATTCAAACGGCGCCTGGCCGCGCCCGGCTGATGGAGGTTAGGAAGCGAACGGGCGGGGAGGTTCCTCGCTGCCGCTAGAAACGTGAGCCGGGCTCGGCCAGAAAGGCCTGCTCGGCCTCGGTGGTTTGGCGACAGAGCGTATCGTTGCGATGGGGAAAGCGACCGAACCGGGCAATCACATCACGATGGCGTTCCGCAAAATCGAGGAAGTCGGCGAACAGCTTTCGGTCTTCGGGCGCGACGAGCCCGTGGAGCATCTGGAATTGCGCAACGGCGTGCTCCTGCGTCTGCAGGCTTTCCGCGTGCTCGAGAACCAGATAGATGAATACCCGCTGAATCGGCGTAAGCAGTACATCGCCGCCATGCGCCATGCCCTCGCGAACTAACTGCAGGGCTCGCTCGTCCCCGGCGAATGCACGCGGCGTTCCGCGGTAGATCATGCGGGGGAGCTGATCGAGCAGCAGCACCAGCGCGAGCCAACCGTGCGGCGATTCGGTCCAGTGGCCCAACCCGCCAGCCAGCGCCTGGTCGGTCAGATCGCCGAAGCGATCACGCGCCTCGGCGTCCTGTTCGGGCTTGTAGCCGAACCACAATCCGTGCTTCTGCCGGGCGATTTCGCCAACAGTGGCGCCCTGGCCGAACCACCAATTCAGCAAATCCAGCCAGGGCGCCTGCACCGGTCAGTCCTGGTGGTAGCCGGTGGCGCGCTCGACCTCTTCCTTGGAGCCGAGGAAGACAGGGACGCGCTGGTGCAGCGAAGTCGGCTGGACATCGAGGATGCGCTGCGTGCCTGTGGTGGCGGCACCGCCGGCCTGCTCGATGATGAAGGACATCGGATTGGCTTCGTACATCAGGCGCAGCTTGCCCGCCTTGCCCGGCTCACGGGCATCACGCGGGTACATGAAGATGCCGCCGCGGGTCAGGATACGATGCACGTCGGCCACCATCGAGGCGATCCAGCGCATGTTGTAGTTCTTGCCCAGCGGGCCTTCGGCCCCGGCCAGCAACTCGCTGACGTAGCGCTGCACCGGCGGCTCCCAGTGACGCTGGTTGGACATGTTGATGGCGAACTCGGCCGTCGACTCGGGTACGCGCAGGTTCTCGTGGGACAGGACGAAGCTGCCCAGTTCGCGGTCCAGGGTAAAGCCCATGACACCGTTGCCCAGCGTCAGGATCAGCATGGTCTGCGGGCCGTAGATGGCATAGCCGGCAGCGACCTGCTTGGTGCCGGGCTGGAGGAATGCTTCTTCGCCGAGCGCATCGTTCTGCGTGAAACATTCGCCCGGGCAGCGCAGCACCGAGAAGATGGTGCCAACCGAAACGTTGACGTCAATGTTGCTGGAGCCGTCCAGCGGGTCGAAGACCAACAGGTAGGCGCCCTTGGGGTATTTGCCGGGAATCTGGTAGGCGTTGTCCATTTCTTCCGACGCCATGCCAGCCAGGTGGCCGCCCCACTCGTTGGCCTCAAGCAGGATTTCGTTGGACAACACGTCGAGCTTCTTCTGCACTTCGCCCTGGATGTTCTCGCTGTCAGCGCTGCCGAGCACGCCGCCTAGCGCGCCCTTGGACACGGCGTGGCTGATTTCTTTGCACGCTCGGGCCACTACCTCAATTAGGAAGCGCAGGTCCGCCGGGGTGTTGTTGCTGCGGGTCTGCTCGATCAGGTAGCGACTCAGGGTTACGCGTGACATGGAATGGCTCCGGAGGATGAAAAACCCGCGCAGTTTAGCAGGCCGAGGGGAAACTAACCCTGCCTCAGACCTGCCCTGAGACCACAGAGTTCAGCGCAACGGCAAAGTGCCTGCAGGCGCAGCCTCTCAGCCGCTCTGGCGCGGGTTTGGCGACCCTGCGATCGCCTTCGAGGCAGCAGCACCATGCACTAGTGCTCAGAGCACCTTCCAGATCTCCTCGGCATACTCACGAATGGTCCGATCCGAGGAGAACCAGCCCGTACGCGCTGTATTGAGCACGGCGGAACGCCACCAGCTGTCGGCATCGCTCCAACGCGCTTCGACTTCCAGCTGCGCCTGCCAATAGGCCTCGAAGTCGGCGCAAACCATGAAGGTGTCGTGCCATTTCAGACCGTCGATCAGCGCTGTGTAACGACCGGGGTCGTCAGCCGAAAATGCGCCGTTGCGAATCGCCATGAGCACTTCGTTGAGGCGCGGAGAGTCGATGATGATCGCCTCGGCGTTGTACTCGTTGGCCTGCTTGCGCGCCTCGACCTCCTGCGCGGTCATGCCGAAGATGAACATGTGCTCGCGTCCGATCTGCTCAGACATTTCCACGTTCGCGCCATCGAGCGTGCCGATGGTCAGCGCGCCGTTGAGGGCGAACTTCATGTTGCTGGTGCCCGAAGCCTCCAGTCCCGCAGTGGAAATCTGCTCGGACAGATCCGCTGCCGGGATGATGCGCTCGGCCAGACTGACGTTGTAGTTGGGCAGGAACACCACCTTGAGCAAGCCGCGCACCGTCGGGTCATCGTTGATGGTCCGTGCGATGTCGTTGGTCAATTTGATGATCAGTTTGGCCGTGTGGTAACTAGCCGCCGCCTTGCCGGCAAAAATCTTCACGCGCGGCACCCAGTTGCGGCCCGGATCGGAGCGGATCGCCTGGTACAGCGCCACGGTGTGCAGCAGATTGAGCAACTGTCGCTTGTACTCGTGGATGCGCTTGACGTGCACGTCGAACAGCGCGTTCGGGTCGACGCTGATGCCCAGCCGCTCCTGGATCATGCGCGCCAGCAGCTGCTTGTTGTTCAGCCGCTGGGCGGCAAAGCGCGCGCGGAAATCCGGTTGATCGGCATAGGGTTCTAGCTGGCGCAGCACCGTTTCCGGCGCATCGAGCAATTCTTCGCCGACATGCTCGACGAGCAGCCGGGTCAATTGCGGGTTGGACTGGTACAGCCAGCGGCGGAAGGTGATGCCGTTGGTCTTGTTGCTGATCCGCTCGGGGTACAGCGAATGCAGATCGGTGAACACCGTCTCGCGCATCAACCCGGTGTGCAGCGCCGACACGCCATTGATGCAGTGCGAACCGAGGAACGCGAGGTTACCCATGCGCACCCGGCGGCCATGCCCTTCTTCGATCAACGAGACCGAACGCAGCAGGTCCAGGTCATGAATACCGCGCTCGCGCAACGCATCGAGGTGCTGGGCATTGATCAGGTAGATGATTTGCATATGTCGCGGCAGCAGGCGCTCCATCAGCCCCACCGGCCAGGTTTCCAGCGCCTCCGGCAGCAGGGTGTGGTTGGTATAGGACAGCGTATTGACGGTCAGCTCCCAGGCCTTGCGCCAAGGGATATCGTGCACATCGACCAGCAGCCGCATCAGCTCCGCCACGGCGATGGCCGGATGGGTATCGTTGAGCTGGATGGCGGCGAATTCCGGCAGATTCATCAAGGTGCCACGCTGATCCAGATGCCGCCGCAGCAGGTCCTGCAGCGAGGCCGCGACGAAGAAATATTCCTGGCGCAGACGCAGCTCCTGACCGGCCTCGGTGCTGTCGGCCGGATACAGCACGCGCGAGATGCTTTCGGCGCGGGCTTCTTCGGCGACGGCACCGATATGGTCGCCGGCATTGAAGCGCTCCAGATGGAAATCCGCCTCGGCGCGGGCGCGCCACAGGCGCAGCGTATTGACGCTCGCCCCGCGCCAGCCGACCACCGGCGTGTCGTAGGCAATCGCGCGCACGCCTTCGGCCCAATGCCAGAAGTGCTTGGGCTGTTCCTGCCCGGCTGCGTCGTGCGGCATGGCCGTGACGCTACCGCCAAAGCCGATCAGATAGCTGACTTCGGGCCGCTCGAACTCCCACGGATTGCCGAAATTCAACCAGGTTTCGGTCTGCTCGTGCTGCCAGCCGTCGACGATGGCCTGGCGAAACAGACCATGATCGTAGCGAATCCCGTAACCATGGGCGGCGATGCCCAGCGTCGCCATACTTTCCATGAAGCAGGCCGCCAACCGGCCCAGGCCGCCGTTGCCCAACGCCGCATCCGGCTCGGTCAGGCGGATGTGGTCGAAATCCACATCGACATCCGCCAGGGCTTCGCGCGCAACGTCGAGCAGGCCGAGGTTGCTCAGGCTGTCGGTGAGCAAACGTCCGATGAGAAATTCCAGCGAGAGGTAATAAACCCGCTTCTTGCCCTCCCGATAACCCTCGCGCGTACGGTCCATCCATTGATCGATCATGCGATCGCGCGTAGCCAGCGCGACCGCTTCGAACCAGTCGTGATCGGACGCATGCTCCGGGTCTTTGCCGATCGAATAGGTCAGCTTGCTGATGATCGAATTGCGGAAGGCTGCGACAGCATCGGCGTCAGGAGCAGTGGGTTCTTGCGACATGGACAGACCTCATGGAGCTGGGAAGGGGTTCATGGCAGCACAGGCCACCTCGGCAAAGGGCAATGCAGACAGGTTTGCAGGTTTCAGTTGAATCTGCGCGACCGTCTGTCCGGCGTTCGACTCGTCGGATTCGCTGGAAATTCAACCCAGGGTCGTTATGATCGCGCGCCGCCATTACCGATACCGCCTCCGTGAAGACACGCCTGATCGCCTCCGCCGACCCCGACCGCCTGGAAACCTGGGCCCGCTACAGCAACGGGCTGTGTCGCGACTGCCACGCCACTTGCTGCACGCTACCGGTCGAAGTGCGCATCGACGACCTGATTCGCCTGGAAGTAGTCGATGCCTTCGAACGTGACGAGCCGCTGAAGAGCGCTGCCAAACGCCTGAGCAAAGCGGGCATCGTCGAGCACTTCAATCAGAAGCATGGCATCTTCACCCTGACCCGGCTGGCCAACGGCGACTGCCTGTATCTGGACCGCAAGACGCGCCTGTGCACCGTCTACGCCAAGCGTCCGGACACCTGCCGCAACCATCCCAGAATCGGCCCGCGCCCCGGTTACTGTGCTTACCAGCAGAAAAGCGCGGCGCGCTGAAGCAAACCGTCGAATGGCATCCTGACAGCGGCAAAAAGCGCGTGTGGAAACTGGCAATATCGTGACTCAGCGGTCATGCTTGGCGTCTGCCTGTATCTGCAAACGTTTAGGAATCCACCCGGCATGAGCCGCGATAGCCGCTATCTGGAAGCCATTCTGCATCACGACATCCCTCTGACCCGGGCGATGGGCCTGCGTGTCGATCAGTGGGAAAACCATGAGTTGCGTCTGAAGGTCCCGCTGCAAGCGAACATCAACCACAAGAGCAGCATGTTCGGCGGCAGCCTGTATTGCGCGTCGGTGCTGGCTGGCTGGGGTTGGTTGCACCTGCGCTTGCGCGAGGCCGGCATCGAAGACGGCCATATCGTCATTCACGAAGGCCAGATCGACTATCCGCTACCGGTGGTAGATGACGCGACGGCGATCTGCTCGGCGCCGGACGACGGCGCGTGGGAGCGCTTCGAGACGATCTACCGGCGTCGCGGCCGCTCACGTCTCACGCTGCACAGCCGCATTCTCGCAGCCGATGGCCGCGACGCCGTGCGCTTCACCGGCCAATTCGTCTTGCATAAATAGCGCTGGCGCCGTTGGGCTTCGTTGCGAAGCCCAATCCGTACCCCTCAGACGTAACGCGATTTGGGCGTCGCCATCGGCAGCGGGCCGTCGCCGATCAGGCGAAACTCGCCGCGCGCCGCATCGTAGGCGCGGATTTCACTGGTGCCGATGTTGTAGAGCCAGCCGTGAATGAACAGCTGGCCGCTGGCCAGTCGTGCCGCTACCGATGGGTGCGTGCGCAGGTGTTCGAGCTGCGCCAGCACGTTTTCCTCGGTGAGGATGCGCAAGGTGCTGTCATCGGCACAGCCGCAATTCTCTTCTACCACGGTCCTGGCCACCTCGGCATGACGCAGCCAGCCCCTGACCGTCGGCATGCGGTCCAGCCCGGACGGGTCGAGCACCGCTTTCATCGCGCCGCAATCCGAATGTCCACAGATGATGATGTGCTTGACGCCCAGCGCCATCACGGCGAACTCGATCGCCGTCGACACACCACCGTTCATCTGGCCGTAGGGCGGCACGATATTGCCGACGTTGCGGGTCACGAACAGATCGCCCGGCGAACTCTGGGTGATCAGCTCCGGGAGAATCCGTGAATCGGCGCAGGTGATGAACATAGCCCGCGGCGTCTGCTCGTGGGCAAGTTTGGAGAACAACTCGCGCTGCTGCGGATAGACATCCTCGCGAAAGCGCATGACGCCCGCGACCAGGTTGTCGAGCGCTTCCTGCGCCGTTTCGCTCGTCTTGTCTTCGAGGCTCATGTACGACATCTCTTTCTGTATGGGTTGAGCCCGCGCCGGCAGATCGTGCCGAAGCGGGCGCCGAGACCCGACCGGACCGGCGCTCACGCGCCAGTTGCGGGTTTAATTATTCGCCGCGAATGTACTGTTCGAGATGCTGGATCAAACTTTCTTTCTCGGCGACGAGCTCCTTGACCACGTCGCCGATGGAAAGCATGCCGACCAGCTTGCCCGCTTCGAGTACCGGCAGGTGGCGCAAGTGCCGATCGGTCATCAGCTGCATGCATTCTTCCAGTCCCTGATGCGGCTCGACGGTCACCAGGTTGACGCTCATGATCGTGCTCACGGGAGTCGCGAACGACGAACGCCCCTTGAGGACACATTTGCGCGCATAGTCGCGCTCACTGACGATGCCGACCAAGCGACCATCAGCTTCGGCCACCGGCAGTGCACCGACGTTCTTTTCCGCCAGCACCTGCAGCGCCGTGAATATCGTGTCGGTCGGCGCGATGGTATGCACGCTCAAGTTCGACTTGCTGCTGACGACCTGTCCTACCGTTTTCATGGTTTCATCTCCTCCATGCCGACCCCAAGCCGGACGCCGTTCGTAGCATCATCCGCAGGCACGGGTGGGTAAAGCGTTTTTCCGCGCTTGAAACACGCCGTTCCAAAAGACGCATGCACCGGCAAGGAAGACACCTATGCCGTGCCTGGGCGTATCCAGGCACGGCTCGGCTCAGGCGATCTCGATCAGCAGGTCGCCGGGCGTCACGCGATCGCCCTTGGCCACATGCACAGCTTTCACGGTACCGGCAATGGGCGCCTGAATTTCGGTTTCCATCTTCATCGCCTCGCTGATCAGCACCGGCTGGCCGGCCTTGACCACATCGCCTTCCTTGACCAGTACGTCGACTACATTGCCCGGCATGCTGGTGCTGACATCGCCCGGACCGCTGGCCTGTTTGCGCTGACCACCAGCACCGCCGCCGACGAAGTTGTTCAATGGCTCGAACACCACTTCTTCCGGCATGCCGTCGATGGAGAGGAAGAAATGCCGCTTGCCTTCGCCCTTGACGCCGACACCCGTGATATCGACGCGATAGGTCTCGCCGTGTACGTCGATGACGAACTCGGTCGGCACGCCCTCCCCGCCTGCAGTACCCACCGCGTTGCCGTCCGGAATCGGTAGCAGTACTTCAGGCTGCAGGGTGCCGGCCTCGCGTTCCTCGAGGAACTTGCGGCCGATGTCCGGGAACATGGCGTAGGTCAGCACGTCCTCTTCGGATTTCGCCAGCGCACCGATCTCCGTGCGCAGCTTGTCCAGCTCCGGCTTGATCAGATCGGCCGGACGCACCTCGACGATCTCCTCGCCACCGATGGCCTGGCGCTGCAGCTTGGCATCGATGGTGCCCGGCGCCTTGCCGTAGCGGCCCTGTAGATAGAGCTTCACTTCATTGGTGATGGTCTTGTAACGCTCACCGGCCAGCACGTTGAAGAATGCTTGGGTGCCGACGATCTGCGAGGTCGGCGTGACCAGCGGCGGATAGCCGAGGTCCTTGCGCACGCGGGGAATCTCGGCGAGCACTTCGTCCATGCGGTTGAGCGCGCCCTGCTCCTTGAGCTGGTTGGCCAGGTTGGAAATCATTCCGCCGGGCA
Organism: Pseudomonas sp. MTM4; assembly: GCF_019355055.1. Lineage (NCBI taxonomy): Bacteria > Pseudomonadati > Pseudomonadota > Gammaproteobacteria > Pseudomonadales > Pseudomonadaceae > Pseudomonas > Pseudomonas sp. MTM4. The sequence continues at coordinate 3,291,470 of NZ_CP048411.1, read as the reverse complement.
CCTGATTGACCTGCACACGAGTATCGACGCCGGTGAACTCACTCTCGAACTGGTGGTACTTCTTGCGCACCGCATAGAAGTACAGGCCGATCTCCTGAATCAGTTCCAAATCCAGACCGGTGTCATAGGGTGTGCCACGCAGGGCAGCGACCATCGACTCGGTCCCCGGATGGCTGGTGCCCCATGCCATGGAGGATATAGCGGTGTCGATGTGATCGGCGCCGTTCTCGATGGCCTTGAGCTGGCACATGCTGGCGACGCCGGCGGTGTCGTGAGAATGGATGAACACCGGCAGGTCGATTTCTGCCTTCAACGCACGCACCAGATCGCCGGTGGCGAACGGCGTCAGCAGGCCAGCCATGTCCTTGATGGCGATCGAATCGACACCCATGTCGCGCATTGCCCGACCCTGTTCGACGAACAGCTCGATGGTGTGTACCGGGCTGGTGGTGTAGGCGATGGTGCCCTGGGCGTGCTTGCCGGTCTTCTTGACCGCGCGAATCGCTGTTTCCAGGTTCCGTACATCATTCATAGCATCGAAGATGCGGAATACGTCGATGCCGTTATCCGCCGCCTTGGCACAGAAAGCCTCGACCACATCGTCGGCGTAGTGCCGATAACCAAGCAGGTTCTGCCCACGCAAGAGCATCTGCAGGCGGGTATTGGGCAGCGCAGCCTTGAGCTGGCGCAGGCGCTCCCAAGGGTCTTCCTTGAGGAAACGCACGCAGGCGTCGAAGGTCGCGCCGCCCCAAACTTCGAGCGACCAATAGCCGACCCGATCGAGCTTCTCGCAGATCGGCAGCATGTCCTCGGTGCGCATGCGGGTAGCGATCAGCGACTGGTGGGCGTCGCGCAGGATGGTGTCGGTAACGGTGATTTTTTTCTGAGCAGTCATGGTTCGTTCCTCACAGTCCTGCGTGGGCAGCGATGGCGGCGGCGATGGCCAGGGCCAGTTCGCTCGGCTTGCGCTTGATCGAGTAGGTCATCAATTCCGGGTGGTTATCGACAAAGCTGGTGTTGAACTGCCCGCTGCGAAAATCCGGATTTTCGAGAATCTTCTGGTAGTAGAAGGCGGTGGTCTTCACACCCTGCACGCGCATGTCGTCCAGCGCGCGGGAACCACGGGCCAGCGCCTCTTCCCAGGTCAGCGCCCAGACGATCAACTTCAGGCACATCGAGTCGTAGTACGGCGGAATGGTGTAACCGGTGTAGATCGCCGTGTCGGTACGCACGCCCGGGCCGCCAGGCGCGTAGTAACGGGTGATCTTGCCGAAACAAGGCAGGAAGTTGTTGCGCGGATCCTCTGCGTTGATGCGGAACTGCAGGGCGAAGCCGCGATACTGGATGTCTTCCTGCTTGAACGAGAGCGGCAAGCCCGAAGCGATGCGGATCTGCTCGCGGACGATGTCGATGCCGGTGATCTCCTCGGTGATGGTGTGCTCCACCTGCACCCGAGTATTCATTTCCATGAAGTACACCTCGCCATCGGCGAGCAGGAACTCCACGGTGCCGGCATTCTCATAGCCCACCGCCTTGGCCGCACGCACCGCCAGGTCGCCGATGTAGGCGCGCTGCTCCGGAGTCAGCTGAGGGCTGGGCGCGATCTCGATGAGCTTCTGGTTGCGCCGCTGGATCGAGCAGTCGCGCTCGAACAGATGCACGGTGCTGCCGAAGGAGTCGGCCAGGATCTGCGCCTCGATGTGCTTGGGCTCAACGATGCATTTCTCGAGGAACACATCGGCCGAACCGAATGCCTTGGTCGCTTCGGAGATCACCCGTGGGTAGGCCTGGGCCAGTTCCTCGCGAGAGTTGCAGCGGCGAATGCCGCGCCCGCCCCCGCCGGAAGTCGCCTTGAGCATCACCGGGTAGCCGATGCGCTCGGCCTCGGCCAGCGCTTGCTCGACATCGGCGACGTTGCCTTCGGTGCCGGGCGTGACCGGTACACCGGCCTTGATCATGCTGCGCCGGGCTTCGGTCTTGTCGCCCATGCGGCGAATGACTTCGGCGCTTGGACCGACGAACTTGATGCCGCGCTCGGCGCAGATTTCCGCCAGCTCGGCATTCTCCGAGAGAAAGCCGTAACCCGGATGCAACGCATCGCAGCCGGTCTCGACGGCCAGGTTCACCAGCTTGCGCGGGTTCAGGTAGCCGGCCAGCGGGTCGTCACCGATGAAATACGCCTCGTCGGCGCGCTTGACGTGCAGCGCATGGCGGTCAGGCTCGGCGAATACCGCCACCGAGCGCACGCCCATTTCGGCACAGGCCCGCACGATGCGGACGGCAATTTCACCGCGGTTGGCGATCAGCAGCTTCTTGATCACGCTGTCATTCCCTCGGTCGATTAGCAGGCGGCCACCTCGTGGGGCCGTGTGGCGCTTGCACTCAATGCAAGCGTTTAAACCCTACGCCCACCGGCATGATTACCGAAAATAAATAATTGTTTGACGTTGAATAAGTAATTACTTATAGCTTGCGTTTTAGCGCGCTAGATCGCGGCCTCGGCGGGGTCAGTTGTCGTGATCGAAGGTACAAAAACAAGCAAGAGCGGCGAAATATGCGAAAAACCATGATGCGCATAACACTGCGCCAGCTTCAGCTATTCCGGGCGGTGTGCGAAAGCCGTTCGTACAGCCGAGCGGCCGAGGAGATGGCCCTGACGCAGCCAGCGGTGAGCTTGCAGATCCGCCAACTCGAAGACCTGATTGGCCAGCCGCTATTCGAATACCTGGGTAAAAAGCTCCATCTCACCCCGGCGGCCGAAGCGCTGCAGCGCGCCAGCACCGACATTTTCGGCCGCCTGGACAGTCTGGACATGCAGCTCTCGGATTTGCAGGGCTCGCTACACGGGCAGCTGAACCTTGCCGTGGAATCGAGCGCCAAGTACATCACCCCGCACCTGTTCGCCGCCTTCAAGCGGCAACATCCGGAAGTCAATCTGGAGCTGGTCGTGGTCAACCATGCGCAGGCGGTGAAGCGGTTGTCGATCAGCCGCGACGATCTGTTGATCATTTCCCAGGTCCCGACCGACATGGATCTGGAATTCCTGCCGTTTCTGAATAACCCGATCGTCGCCGTCGCGCCAGCCGATCATCCGCTGAGCCAGGCGGCCGAGCTGACCCTGCAGGACCTGACCGCCTACCCGCTGCTCGTACGCGAACCGGGATCGGGTACGCGCAAGGCAGGCGAGGACTATCTGCGCCAAAAGCGCGCGCATTTTGCCCAGACGATTCAAGTCGCCTCGCTGGATGCGCTGCGCGAAAGCGTAGTGGCTGGACTTGGCGTGGCGCTGATGCCGCGCCACGCCGTGCACCTTGAACTGACGCACGGTCTGCTACGCGAACTGCCGGTTCAGGAACTGCCGCTGTACCGCAGCTGGTGCGTGGTACACCCGAGGGCAAAGCGGCTCAGCCCGGTCGCCCAGGCTTTCCTCGCCTTCATCCGTGAAGAACGTGCGCAGATCAGCGCATTGGCGACGCGTTTTGCCGGCGTTCCGCCCCAGCCTCCAGCAACGGGCTGACCATCAGCAGATCGGGGAACTCCATCAGCTGCGCATGCAATTGGCGCTGCTCATCGTAGCTTTCAATGGCGCGACGGAAATACATGCGGCGCTCGTCCTGCAGCTTGCGGCGGGCACGGGCATCGAGGTTGACGTAGGTTTCACGGTGCTGAGACATGGGGTTCTCCCGAGAAAGGTACTGGGAGGTTCAGCATCGGAGCTATGGGTGACGCTATGAGGTCAGGTCGATGACGTTTCGAAGACGATCAATCTTCGTGCGGCTTCACCGACTTGGGTGACAGGCGCAAGCTGCGCAGGCTGCGCTTTACGCTCTTGAGGTGGTTAACCAAGCTCGGCCCGCGCGCCATGGCAACGCCCATCGCCAGCACGTCGATCACCACCAGATGGGCGATGCGCGAGGTCAGCGGCGTATAGATTTCGGTGTCTTCCTGGACATCGATGGCCAGGTTGATGGTCGCCAGCTCCGCCAGCGGCGTCTGGCTCGGGCAGAGGGTGATCAGCGTGGCGCCGGACTCGCGCACCACATTGGCGGTGATCAGCAAATCCTTGGAGCGTCCCGACTGGGAAATGCAGATAGCCACGTCGGTGGGCTTCAGCGTGACCGCCGACATCGCCTGCATATGCGGATCGGAATACGCCGCCGCGCTGAGCAGCAGGCGGAAGAATTTGTGCTGGGCATCGGTCGCGACCGCACCGGACGCGCCGAATCCGTAGAACTCCACCCGTTCGGCCTTGGCCATGGCGGCCACGGCACGCTCCAGCGCGTCGGAGTCGAGGCGTTCGCGCACGTCCATCAGGGTATGCAGGGTGGTGTCGAAAATCTTCAGCGCGAAGTCGGTGACCGAATCGTTCTCGCTGATGGCGAACTGGCCGAAGCTGGCGCCAGCGGCGAGACTCTGCGCCAGTTTGAGCTTGAGATCCTGAAAGCCGAGGCAACCGATGGCGCGACAGAAGCGCACGATGGTCGGCTCGCTGACGCCCACTGCATGAGCCAGATCCGCCATGGAGCTGTGCATCACCGCAGCCGGATCGAGCAGTACATGGTCGGCCACCTTGAGCTCCGACTTGCGCAGCGAACTTCTCGATTGGGCGATGTGTTGCAGCAGGTTCACGTTCCGGACTCGCTATGATCAATACCGGACAAGGAAGGTCAAACGCAACGATGCGCTCGCAGCTACCTTGCCGGCTGGCTGTAGTGGGCTTGTAGTTATACTACAAGGCCTGCAGCATCGCCCACCTATTGAGTTCACCTTCTAGCTAGGAGCGACGCTGTGTCCATTTCCTGCGACATGCTGGTATTTGGCGGTACCGGCGATCTGGCGCTACACAAACTCATCCCTGCGCTTTACCACCTGCACCGTGAGCGGCGACTGCACGATGACGTGCGCATCCTTGCCATCGCTCGCCAGGAGATCGACCGCGACGCCTTCCTGACCCTGGCCGAGCGCCATTGCCGCGCGGGAATCGCGCGTGCCGATTTCGAGGTCGACATCTGGCAAGCGTTCAGTCGACGCCTCGATTACTTCGCCATGGATGCCTCCCAGCGTGGCGAATTCCTCGGTCTTGCGCATCACCTCGGCCCATCCGAAGGACGCGTGCGGGTGCATTACCTGGCGACCGCGCCGAGGCTGTTCGTGCCCATCGCATCCAATCTCGAAAGCGCCGGACTGGCCGGCGAAGACGCGCGCATCGTGCTGGAGAAACCCATCGGCCACTCCCTGGATTCGGCGCTCGAGATCAACGAAGCGATCGGCGCGGTCTTCCCCGAGTCGCGGATCTACCGGATCGATCACTACTTGGGCAAGGAGACGGTGCAGAACCTCATGGCACTGCGTTTCGCCAACGCCCTGTTCGAGCCGATCTGGCGCAGCGGTCATATCGACCATGTGCAGATCACCGTGGCCGAAACCCTCGGCGTCGAGAATCGCGGCAGCTATTACGACCACGCCGGCGCTATGCGCGACATGCTGCAGAACCATCTGCTGCAGCTGCTCTGCCTGGTGGCAATGGAGGCGCCGGTGCGTTTCGACGCCAAATCGATACGCGGCGAGAAGGTCAAGATCCTGGAGGCGCTCAAACCCATCACCGGCAACGACGTGCAGGACAAGACCGTGCGCGGCCAGTACAGCGCCGGGCGTATCGGCGGCCACGATGTGCAGGCCTACTACTTCGAACAGGATGTCGATAACGACAGCGATACCGAAACCTTCGTCGCGGTAAAGGCCGAGATCAACAACTGGCGCTGGGCCGGCGTGCCCTTCTACCTGCGCACCGGCAAACGCATGGCTCGCAAGCGCTCGGAAATCATCGTCACCTTCAAGCAGGTGCCACACATGCTGTTCACCAAAGGCGAGGTCAACCGCCTGGTGATCAGCCTGCAACCCGAAGAAAGCATCAGCCTGCAACTGATGGCCAAGGCACCCGGCAAAGGCATGCAGCTGGAGCCGGTGGAACTGGATCTGAACCTGGCCAACGCCTTCAGCAGCACGCGTCGCTGGGAGGCGTACGAGCGTCTGCTGCTGGATGTGATCGAAGGCGATTCGACGCTGTTCATGCGCCGTGATGAGGTGGAAGCGGCGTGGAACTGGGTCGATCCGATCCTGCGCGGCTGGCAGAACCATTACCGCAAACCGAGGCCATATCCGGCCGGCACCGATGGCCCGGAGCAGGCCCGTCAGCTGATCGAGCATCAAGGTCGGCAATGGTGGCGCTGAGCTGCCGAACGGCGCGATTTTCGACACACCGATGTTCATTTCAGCCATTGGGACAGAGCGGTTCGCACAAGTAATGGCAACTAACGCATCAGGCGCTCGAGAACTAAGGATTAAGTTCGTATTCATCGCCGCTCAGTCGGGCGACCACAAAAAATTCATCAATGCGATGAAGTCGCCATCTTCCTGGAAACGGATCGCCGATATCCAGCAACGATATCGGCGGCTCGACCCTTAGTTCTGCCACCTCATTTTCCCTAGTTGCCAGCGCAAGCTCGGTTAATTCAACCGCCGTGAAAAGCGGCCGCGATCCGTTGCCGGATCCGCACAACCGGAATCCGCCTCAAGCCCCGCCCCATGAGGGTTTCACCGGAGCCTTCGACGGCGGCGCATGGTCTCTGAATACAGTCGTAATCCAGGCCTCTGAATCGGCCTATTTCTTCGCGGCTGGTCCCGCCAATATCCAGCAAGATATTCAACTCGGATCAAAGCGAATTCCAAGCTGCCACCGGCTAATTCAACTTTCGCGATAAAACACGAACTTCGGAGATATCAGCGGCGATCCGCTACCCATGATCGGCGACTTGGGTTGAGATTAATTTTTTGATGTGTTTATTCTAATAAAGGATTTCAATCAGCAACCCCAAAGGTCTTGTTTTGAGTGTTCCTACCGTAACGCTCCGTCGCCCCACCGACGGCGACGGTTATCCCCTCCATGAGCTGGTAGCGCGCTGCCAACCTCTGGACACCAATTCGGTGTACTGCAACCTGCTGCAATGCTCCGATTTCGCCGATACCTCCATTGCCGCCGCCGATGCGGATGGCCGATTGGTAGGTTTCATTTCTGGTTACCGCCCGCCTTCCCGCCCGGACACATTGTTCGTCTGGCAGGTCGCGGTTGACGCGTCGATGCGCGGCCAAGGTCTGGCTCTGCGCATGCTGATGGCCCTGATCGCACGGGTCGCCAGAGAACAGGACGTGCGCTATCTGGAAACCACCATCTCGCCGGACAACGGGGCATCACGGGCGCTGTTCAAAAAGGCTTTCGCCAAGCTCGGAGCCGACTACAGCACCCGCACCTTGTTCGCCCGCGCTGAACATTTCGCCGGCAAGCACGAAGATGAAGTGCTCTACCGCGCCGGTCCGTTCGCCGCACCCCATTCAGAAGAAGAATTAGAGGAAAACGCATGAAAACTTTCGAACTGCACGAATCCGGCGTTCGCAGCTACTGCCGATCCTTTCCCGTGGTCTTCAAACAGGCGCGTGGCGCCGAGCTGATCACCCGCGACGGCAAGTCCTACATCGACTTTCTCGCGGGTGCCGGCACGCTCAACTACGGCCACAACCATCCGGTGCTCAAGCAGGCGCTGCTCGACTACATCAGCGACGACGGCATCACTCATGGCCTGGACATGTACTCCGATGCCAAGGAGCGTTTCCTCGAGACCTTCAGTCGCCTGATTCTCAAGCCGCGCAACATGGACTACGTCATGCAGTTCACCGGACCGACCGGTACTAACGCAGTTGAAGCCGCGTTGAAGCTGGCGCGCAAGGTGACCGGTCGTAACAACGTCATCAGCTTCACCAATGGCTTCCACGGCTGCAGCATCGGCGCCCTGGCGGCGACCGGCAACAAGCATCACCGCGGCGCCGCTGGCGTACCGCTGACCGACGTCAGCCGCATGCCTTACGCCAATTACTTCGGCGACAAGGTCAACACCATCGGCATGATGGACAAGCTGCTCACCGACCCGTCCAGCGGCATCGACAAGCCCGCCGCGGTGATCGTCGAAGTGGTACAGGGTGAAGGCGGTCTGAACGCCGCGTCCGCCGAATGGGTGCGCAAGCTGGAAAAACTCTGCCGCAAGCACGAGATGCTGCTGATCATCGACGATATCCAGGCTGGCTGCGGCCGCACCGGCAGCTTCTTCAGCTTCGAAGAAATGGGCATCAAGCCGGACATGATCACCCTCTCCAAGTCACTGTCGGGCTTCGGCCTGCCGTTCGCCATGGTGCTGCTGCGCAAGGAGCTGGACCAGTGGAACCCCGGCGAGCACAACGGCACTTTCCGCGGCAACAACCACGCCTTCGTCACCGCAGCCGCCGCCCTGGAACATTTCTGGCAGGACGACGAGTTCGCTAAAAGTGTTCAGGCCAAGGGCAAGCGCATCGCCGATGGCATGCACAAGATCGTCCGCCGCTATGGCCCGGATTCGCTGTTCGTCAAAGGCCGCGGAATGATGATCGGCATCAGCTGCCCGGATGGCGACACCGCCGCCGCGGTCTGCCGCCATGCCTTCGAGAACGGTCTGGTGATCGAGACCAGCGGCGCCCACAGCGAAGTGGTCAAGTGCCTCTGCCCGCTGGTGATCAGCGAAGAGCAGATCGACAAGGCCATGAGCATTCTGGACAAGGCTTTTGCCGCCGTGATGTCCGACCAGGACACCAATCAAGCTGCTTCTTGAGGATTGAAAAAATGATCGTACGTACTCTTGCCGAATGCGAGCAGTCCAACCGCAAAATTGTCACCGAAACCTGGGACAGCACCCGCATGCTGCTCAAGGACGACAAGATGGGCTTCTCCTTTCACATCACCACCATCTTCGCCAACACCGAGACGCACATTCACTACCAGAACCATCTGGAATCGGTGTACTGCATCAGCGGCAACGGCGAGATCGAGACCGTTGCCGACGGCAAGATCTACAAGATCGAGGCCGGCACCTTGTACATCCTCGACAAGCACGACGAGCACCTGCTGCGCGGCGGCAGCGAGGACATGAAGATGGCCTGCGTCTTCAACCCGCCGCTTAACGGCAAGGAAGTTCATGACGACAGCGGTGTCTATCCGCTGGAGGCCGAAACCGTCGTCTAACGTGAACCGTAGTACGGGTGCACTCGCCAGCACGGAGTTTCCCGCCGGCATTGATTGGCGGCTGCACCCGCCCTACGACTGCGCCGCATTGTCCACCGCAATTTACCGCGACCATAACAAGTAATCGCGGAACGAAGGAGGAAGACATGAGCACCTCGCAAGCTGACCTGTATCCCTCGCGCCAGGAGGATCAGCCCAGCTGGCAAGAACGGCTGGACCCGGTCGTCTACCGTAACGACATGGCCAATGCGCCGGTCCCGGCCGAGTTGATCGAACGCTTCGAGCGTGACGGTTATCTGGTCATCCCCAATCTCTTCAGCGCCGAGGAAGTCGCGTTTTTCCGCGACGAACTCGAGCGCATGCGCCAGGATCCGGCCGTTGCCGAATCCGGCAAGACCATCAAGGAACCCGACAGCGGTGCGATCCGCTCGGTGTTCGCCATTCATAAAGACAACGCGCTGTTTGCCCGAATCGCTGCCGACGAGCGGACCGCCGGGATCGCCCGCTTCATTCTCGGCGGCAACATCTATGTCCACCAGTCGCGGATGAACTTCAAGCCCGGCTTCACCGGCAAGGAGTTCTACTGGCATTCGGATTTCGAAACCTGGCACACCGAGGACGGCCTGCCGCGCATGCGCACCCTCAGCTGCTCGATCCTGCTGACCGACAACGAGCCGCATAACGGCCCGCTGATGCTGGTCCCCGGTTCGCACAAGCACTTCGTCCGCTGCGTGGGCACGACGCCGGAAAACCACTACGAAAAGTCCCTGCGCAAGCAGGAGTTCGGCGTACCGGATCACGACAGCCTCACCCGGCTGGCCGAGCAGCATGGCATCGACACCGCCACCGGCCCGGCGGGCAGTGCGCTGTTCTTCGACTGCAACACCATGCACGGTTCGAACAGCAACATCACACCCAGCGCGCGCAGCAATCTGTTCTATGTCTACAACCATGTGGATAATGCTGCCCAGGCGCCGTTCTGCGGGCTTGCACCACGCCCCGACTTCGTTGCCGAGCGTGAGGATTTCACGCCGCTGCAGATCCAGCCACAACGCTATCTCTGACCTTTATGAACCATTCCCGTCAGCACGGGGATGGTTTCCGCTTGGCCTGCAAAGCCGGCCCAGGGATGAAAATTCACCCCAAGACGGGACGTTGAATCGATGCATACCGTAGAAAAGATCGGCGGCACCTCCATGAGCCGCTTCGACGAGCTACTCGACAACATTTTTATTGGCCAGCGTGAAGGCACCCAGCTGTACCAGCGGGTCTTCGTCGTTTCGGCCTACAGCGGCATGACCAATCTGTTGCTGGAGCATAAGAAAACCGGCGAGCCGGGCGTCTACCAGCGCTTCGCCGACGCTCAGAATGAAGGCGCCTGGCTCGATGCGCTACAGAGCGTTCGCCAGCGCATGCTGGAGAAGAACGCCGAGCTGTTCCTCGGCGACTTCGAGCGCCACGCCGCCGACCAGTTCATCAACTCGCGCATCGACGATGCCCGCGAATGCATGAGCAGCCTGCAGCGTCTGTGCGCTTACGGCCACTTCCAACTCGGCGAACACCTGATGAAAGTGCGCGAAATGCTCGCCTCGCTGGGCGAAGCGCACAGCGCCTTCAACGCCGTGCTGGCACTCAAGCACCGCGGCATCAACGGGCGCATGGTCGACCTGACCGGCTGGCACTGCGACTCGCCGTTGCCCTTCGAGGAGATGGTGCGCGAGAGCTTCGAAGGCGTCGACCTGAGCCGCGAGCTGGTCATCGCCACCGGCTACACCCATTGCAGCGAAGGCCTGATGAACACCTTCGACCGCGGCTACAGCGAGATCACCTTCGCCCAGATCGCCGCCGCCACCGGCGCGCGCGAGGCGATCATCCACAAGGAATTCCACCTCTCTTCCGCCGACCCGAACCTTGTCGGCGCCGACAAGGTGGTGACCATCGGCCGCACCAACTATGACGTGGCTGACCAGCTGTCCAATCTCGGCATGGAGGCGATCCATCCGCGCGCCGCCAAGACCCTGCGCCGCGCCGGCATCGAGCTGCGCATCAAGAATGCCTTCGAGCCGCAGCACGCCGGCACGCTGATCAGCCAGGACTATAAGAGCGAGCGGCCCTGCGTCGAGATCATCGCCGGACGCAAGGACGTCTTCGGCATCGAGGTGTTCGATCAGGACATGCTCGGCGACGTGGCCTACGACATCGAGATCACCAAGCTGCTCAAGCAGCTCAAGCTCTACGTCGTCAACAAGGACTCGGACGCCAACAGCATCACCTACTACGCCTCCGGCTCGCGCAAGCTGATCAATCGCGCGGCCAACCTGATCGAGGAGCGCTATCCGGCGGCGGAAGTCACGGTGCACAACGTCGCCATCGTCTCGGCCATCGGTTCGGATCTCAAAGTCAAAGGCATCCTCGCCAAGACCGTTGCGGCGCTGGCCGGTGCCGGCATCAGCATCCAGGCGATCCACCAGTCGATTCGCCAGGTGGAGATGCAGTGCGTGGTCAACGAGGAGGATTACGACGCCGCCATCGCCGCCCTGCACCGCGCGCTGATCGAGCCGGAAAACCACGGTGACGTGATAGCTGCGGCGTAAGCTTCTTCGCTATACGGCAGCGCCCGAACCGCCGGACCCGGCTCGCGCTAGGCCCGGCGGTTTGCCGTCTGCCATTCGCTGACCGCATCGGGCATTCGGCGTCGCCGATACCAGGCGGCAAAGAACACGATGGCCAGCAGCAGCTCGGCGAAGTCACCGCCGTAATACATCAATTGCGCGGCTGCTTCGATTTCTGCCAGGTCGTGGCCTGCATTCCGTGGAAAACCGTAGGCATACATCAGCTTGCCGAGCACGGCGTGAGCGGCCGTGGCGACGAACAGTACCGCCAGCCGCACCCGCATGCCTGGCCGATATGGCGCGGGATCAGACCCGGCGATCGACCAGCTGAAGAGGTAACCAGCCAGCACGAAATGCACATGCAACCACAGGTGCAACAGCGGCTCGCTGAAGCTCAGCCGGTAGAGCGGTGTGAGATACAACAGATAGAGCGCACCAATATCCAATAGCAGCGCGGCAATCGGATGAGTCAGGCAGCGCACCGGTCGGGTACTGGCAATCTCCATGATGCGCCGCGCAGTCGTCGCCGGCACGCTACGCAGCAGCAATGTACCCGGCGCACCGAGCATCAGCGCGATAGGCGCGAACATCCCAAGCAGCAGGTGCTGCGACATGTGCCCGCGCAGGTCGGCATGACCCCACTCGAGCATAGGCGGCGAAAGTGCGAAGACCAGCAAAACACAGCCGAACGTGAAGCTGACCAGCCGCGAGCAACTCCAGACCTTGCGGCGCCTGCGCTGGCGATACACACCGAGCACATAGGCGAACCACAGGTTCAGCGTCAGCATCACCAGTACGAAGGCACCCGCCAGTGTCAGTAGATGGGCGTCGTGCGCCATCGGCTAGGCGCCCGGCCTGCGAGTCGGTCGGCTGGCGCCGGCGCGTCGCCAGATCACCACGCCAATCACCAATAACAAAATGCCAAAGCCATTCCAGGCTAGATCGTACGGCAAGAGATTGTCGACATACCGCACCTGATGCAGACGCAGCAGCTTGTGATCGACGATGCCATCGAACAGCTGGAAGCCGCCTGCGCCAAAGAACAAACCGGCCCAGGCATGTAGGCGCGAGACAGCTCGTTCGCGGCTCAGCTTGACGAACAGATAGAACCCGGCCGCTAGCATCAGCAGCTCGGCTGCATGTAACAAACCATCGGACAGAAGCGAGATGGCAGGCGTCGAGCGATCGAAGAAGTGGTGCCAGGCGAGGATCTGATGAAAGACGATCTCATCGACCGCTGCCATCAGGCCGATCCCGAGAAAGATCGTTGCGATCAGGCTGCCCCTGGCATCGACAGGCTTGGCACTCACGATGGCCTCCGAATGTGGGCGGTTTGGCTCGTATCGGAACGTGTGGTAGTCGACCCAAGCCCTGTTTATGAGTGACTGAGGTTCGGCGGCTGAGTTCGCCACGTTCTTGATCTGGCTCAGTGAAAGCACCGAGCAACACCTTAGAATCCGCACGTTTTATCGGTATAGAGTCACCCCACCATGCCCCGCTCGCACCCTGAACTGCTATCGCCCGCCGGCACCCTGAAATCTATGCGCTACGCCTTGGCCTACGGCGCCGACGCTGTGTATGCCGGTCAGCCGCGCTACAGCCTGCGGGTACGCAACAACGAGTTCGACCATGCCAACCTCAAGCTCGGCATCGACGAGGCGCACGCGCTGGGCAAGCAGTTCTACGTGGTGGTCAACATCGCCCCGCACAACGCCAAGCTGAAGACCTTCATCAGGGACCTGGAGCCGGTGGTGGCGATGGGGCCGGACGCGCTGATCATGTCCGATCCCGGCCTGATCATGCTGGTTCGCCAGCATTTCCCCGAGATGATCATTCATTTGTCGGTGCAGGCCAACGCGGTGAACTGGGCCACGGTGAAGTTCTGGCACCAGCAGGGCGTGAGCCGGGTGATCCTCTCGCGCGAGCTGTCGCTGGAGGAGATCGGCGAGATTCGCGAGCAGGTGCCGGGCATGGAGCTGGAGGTGTTCGTCCACGGCGCGCTGTGCATGGCCTATTCCGGCCGCTGCCTGCTCTCGGGCTACATCAACAAGCGCGACCCCAACCAGGGCAGCTGCACCAACGCTTGCCGCTGGGAATACAAGACTCACGAGGCGAAAGAAAACGAACTCGGCGAAGTAGTGCACCAGTACGAGCCGATCGCCGTGCAGCGCGCCGAACCAACCCTCGGCGTGGGCAAGCCCACCGACGAGCTGTTCCTGCTGGAGGATTCCAGCCGCCCCGGCGAGTTCATGGAAGTCAGCGAGGACGAACACGGCACCTACATCATGAACTCCAAGGACCTGCGCGCCGTGCAGCATGTCGAGCGCCTAGTACGGATGGGCGTGCGTTCGCTGAAGATCGAGGGCCGTACCAAGAGCCATTACTACGTCTCGCGTACCGCCCAGGTCTACCGCAAGGCCATCGACGATACGCTGGCGGGCAAGCCGTTCGACAAGTCGCTGATGGACACCCTCGAATCCCTCGCCCACCGCGGCTACACCGAAGGCTTCCTACGCCGCCACGTGCATGACGAATACCAGAACTACGAACGCGGCTTCTCGCTCTCCGAACGCCAGCAGTTCGTCGGCGAACTGACCGGCGAACTCCGCAACGGCCTGGCCGAAGTGAAGGTGAAGAACCGCTTCGCCGTCGGCGATAAGCTGGAACTGATGACACCACAAGGCAACCTCAACCTGCGCCTGGAAGCACTGGAGAACAAGCGCGGCGAAGCCATCAAGGTCGCTCCCGGCGATGGCCACACCGTCTATCTGCCAGTGCCGGAAGATATAGATCTGCGATATGGGCTATTGATGCGTGAGTTGCAGGGTGGGACGACGAGAGGGTGAGCCAGCGCGGAGTTGGAGGGCGAAGTTTCCGCAGGCGGACAGTCAAACCAAGCCTCGCGTCCTAAGTGTTTCGGTCGCGCCTATTACAGCGAACGCGCCGATAAATTTCCGACAACACCATCGAGCCCCGGGTTAGGCGAGCGATTTGCCTCTAGGCATAGCTGGGTAAGTTTTGACACTGACCCCAGCCAGCTTCTCCGCCGCTTGGTTTTCTTCAAGGGCCCGCCATTGCGCAACCAGCTCGACTATTTCCGCTCGCCCCGCATGCTCGCCAAATACGCTGCGCTGCGTCACGACGCGCTCGGCTTGGGCCAGCAAGCGCTGCTGTGCACGTGAGAGGGCCTGCTCCTGCTCGTTACGAAGATGTTGGCCTTTCTGGAGCGCGTCGGCATAAATGGCGCGTAGCTCCAGATCACTTTTGCCATAGAAACGCATGTCGCCGCTGCGCCGGGCCTCCCAACGGAACTCATTGAAGGAGCGTGGCTGCCAGCTCTCCAGGAGTTGCTGGACGCTCCTTACCTGAGCGTAGATATCGCGTATTTCACCATCGGTGAACAATGCTCCTTCACGTTTCTCGGCGCTGTCATGCCAGCGCAGCAGCGTCGTCAGGGCAGCCCGAGCGTAGCCGCTATCGCTGGAATGATGAGGTCCCCACAGCGGAATGCGTTTGGGCATATCCCCGTCGAGGGCGATCTCACCCACGTAGCGCGCGCAGGTTTGCTCGTCGATAAGTGCACAGCCCGGCTGCCAGAGAATGGCCGCCTCGCTCCCGCCGCCCGGCTTGCGTGGCATGAAATGCCGCTGCTCGCCATGGTGCTCGTAGGGATCACCGTGCAGATTGACCAGTCCTGCCAGCAACAACACGATGCCCACCACCGGAGAGCTGAAAAGCAGCGCAGTACCAGGCAGCGCCAGTTTCCACTCGGCATCCATCCAAGGTAGCGGCAAGGCGGGAATGGGATCATCGTGATTGACGATGCGATGGTGGGTCAGCGATTGAGCAGCCTGAACGAACGCACGGTCGCCGGCACGAGGTGCGCCGTAGGTGTACAGGACGACATCGGGGCCAGTGGGTAGGCAACGCAGCCATTCCGCCAGCAGCAAGGCGATAGCACCCCCGAGGCTGTGCCCACAGATGATGAGTGTCTGTTCGCCGGTGTAGAACGCCTCCATGTAACGTTCGACAAAGGGCTTCACCGCCAGGAAGCCGCCGTAGAAACCACGGTGCGCCTGGCCTTTCCTTTCGTAGGGTACTTGGCGAGCATCCAGGTCAAGGCTAGCGTCGGCGAGCAGCTCCTGGGTGCCGCGCACCGAAATCAGCATGATCTTGTCGTTGTGGGTGATGAACGCCTGGGTGCTGGAGTCATTGTCATAAAGGAAGTGCACATCCTCCGGGTTCTTCCAGCCCTCTTCCGCTTCTTGCGTATAACGCTCGGGATCGTAGGGCATGATCTCCAGGCGCTTGGAGTAGGGCACTTCCTCGCAGAGCAAATGGTAGGGTCCGGCCGTGTTGAACTGTGTCGGCTTGACCAGGCGACCCAATTGACTCTGCAGTACATGTCCGATGCTGCCGAGCGATGTGTAAGGCGGCGGCGACGATTCATAACGGTCAGATGATGTCGGCTCCTCGCTGAAGGGGGCATAAGCAAAAGTGCTCATTACAGCTAGGTGATAAGCGTTCAGTGCGCAGAATTCTTTATCTCTTGAGATCAGCGGGCTGTAGGCGCGCAGTGCTTTAACTTCGAGCACGTAATGAGCGTTCTCTACCCTTAAGACAATCCCCGGCTGGCCTTCCGGTAAACCTGCATTTCGTTTAGGAATGTTCGGAGGCTTCGGTTTCCATGTCTCGTCGGCGTCAGGTAAATGACCTCTAGCTTCTGCAAAATTGCTAACTTCGACTCGAAAAAAACGCGCACCCTCTTGTGATGCGCGAGCTTCCGCTAGATATGTTTTGCCATCGGCACGACGCGGCCCGGAGGACGATTGCTCTGCTGCAACTTGCAGAGCCTTTAGCGGCAATCTGAACGATTTTCTAATGTTCAGCCTTTTGTACCATGGGTCTAACTCACCTGTATCCTGAGCTGAAATATCCAGGATTGCTGGACCGCAATGACAGCCTTCTACCCGCGCGAATCCGTCATCACTCAAGATACCTTCAAGCTTCTGACCCTGACTGTCATGCAACGTATAACTGAGGCCAGCGTAAGAGGCTCCATCGCCATGTTCATTCACGAGACGAAAGCTGATCCAGTAATTGAGTAATGGACAGTTCAATATAGGTATCGTTGCGTCCTTGCTTGATTTAAGCATCTAATATTCCGTGCAGTTAGGATAAACGGTGCATTCACGGCCATTCATTCTGAATGTTTTAAATACCGGAGGCTTTTGGCAATTAGGCCAGCCTGGTTTCGGTAGGCACGGTTTCCATCCAGCTGGAAATTTCACCCACGTATCATCGTGTGACGGCTCTTCTTCAGCGTTCACTTGAAACGACAACATAACTTTTTTGCCAGGCATTTCATCTCTGGTTAGATACGCGCCAGCTCCCTTGCAATTAAGCAGTTTCGATATTTCAATATAGAGCTTGCTTTCTTGAAACCACCAAGTACATATCGCCGTCTTGGTAAGAACTCCGTCCGCTCCAAAGCCCGGAGCACCCTCAGGAAGCTTATCGACAATTACTAACCCACCATTGTCATAGGTTCGCTGCCAGTCTTTTTCACCATAGCGGCCATATATAAACAGCTTGACCTTACCCAGTTGCATCTCGCAAAGCCCAAAACGGTAATTAACTGGAACTTTAAAACGATACTGCTGGGAAGATTTCCCATAATCCTGCTCGAATGTTTTGACCTGGCTACGGCCGCTACACTCATTGGCGACGTCATATTCCGCTTGTGCCTTGAGGGAAAAATTAGGTGGCAACTCGCCTTCAAAGGTAAAGATCTCTCCGCCGAGTGAGCCGAGTGCGCTACAGGCACTTAGGGAAGTCGCCAGTAGACAAGGCCAAAGTAGAGTTGAGATGCGTGACGTCTTAGGGAAATAGGTCATGACTGTTGTTCCCGTGGAATAAAAGCTGCGTTTAACTCTTGGCTGAGCCTGACGAAATGCGCCTCTGGAGATTCCCGTTCCTCAGGTTTCCAGGCGGGATGTTCCGCGAATTCAGGATCGAGTTGATAACGCAACAGGAACTGTATGTGCTCCAAAGGCTTCCACCGCCAGTGCTCGGCTTTATCTAGTTGCTCATCCAACCAATCGCTCAGTACTCGCGTTTCAGCTAGCCGGGCGGTAGCCGCCGAATGGTTCTGCCACAGCCAAAGCGTCAGGTTATGGCGCTGGATTTCCCGCACCACGGTATCCGGCTCAGGCAAGGTCAGCCAGGCTGCTTCGAATGGAGCGGGGTATTGTCCCGGTCGTGCATTATCGAAGCACTGCCAACACTCACCATCCCAGCAAAGAGCGCTGTTCAGGGGGCCGAGCAGCAACGGCTGCTGTGCCGGTGCAAGTTCGGCAAGATGGCGAGCGATAACGCGGCTGTCCTGAAATCGGTAAAGCGAGCGCTGCCCTTTCTCATCGACCTGCATGCGTTCCCGCCAGTGCTGCGCAAGGGCAGTTAGATCGATGCGGTCGGCACTTGCCAGCCAGCCCCAATTGCGCTCAGGCGCATCGAGCAATGGCTGGATCTGCGCAACCTCGGAGACGCTCAAGGCGACCAGCCACGGACCGATATCCGCTAAGTCGGCAAATTCGGTTCCCTGGTAGAGATTGACGTAATCCTGCATCAGGTTGCTGGCAAACAGCTCCTGAATGGGATTGGGTTCGGCCAGGCTGTCGATGACGAGCAGCAGTTGCCGTTGTTGCGCCTGCTGCTCATCGAGCCACTGTCGTAACTGATCGTTCATGTGGCCGCACCAGTGTCGCAAACGCCTTCTCTGCAGGCTTCGCAGATCGGGCAGCGACTGGCCCCGATATGCCTCGCTTTACGGGCCATCTGTAGCTGAGTGTTGGCCAGGGCCAGTTTTGGCTTGGCGCCGGCTTGGTCCTTGTCTGCCGCGTTAGCTAGCGCTGGCATGAGAATCTTCAGCCCCGAGCCCTTACCCGCTGCCCCGCCGGAATTCATCTTGATAGTGGCGCCACTCAGCGTTACGCCACTGGGATCGAGCTTGAGGAAGCTGCCGCCGCCTGAAGCGGTGAGTTCCATGCCGGCGTCGATGACGACTTTGCTGCCGGCGTAGTAGTGAATTTCATCGCCGGCTTCGACGAGCTGGCCGCTGCCTATCTTGATGTGTTGGGTGTTGCCCACGGTCAGATGGTCGTTGGCTCTGACTTCGGTCTTGCGGTCGCCGTGGGTGGTGCGGTGTTCTTCGGTCTGGAATTCGCTGTAGCTGTTGGCCTCGACGGTGTCATGGCGTTCGTGGCCGACGCGGATCTTCTGGTCGTGCTGGATGTTCTGGTCCCAGTCGCGCTGGGCATGCACGTAGATCTGTTCGGCGCCCTTACGGTCTTCGATGCGCAGTTCGTTGTAGCCCTCGCCACCGGGTGAGCTGAGGGTTTTGAAGACGGTGCGGGTCTTGTGGGCCGGCAGTTCATAAGGCACGACATGTTCGGCGTGGTACAGGCAGCCGGTAATCAATGGCTGGTCGGGATCGCCTTCGAGGAAGGTCACCAGTACCTCCATGCCGACTCGCGGGATGGCGATGCCGCCATAGCGATCGCCAGCCCAACTGCTGGAGACGCGCAGCCAGCAACTTGCCTTGTCGTTGGCCTGGCCCTGGCGGTCCCAATGGAACTGTACTTTCACTCGGCCGTATTGGTCGCAGTGGATTTCTTCGCTGGCAGGGCCGGTGACGACGGCGGTTTGGCTGCCTAAGACTTTGGGTTTGAGGTGGTCGAGCTGGGGGCGGTAGAAGATGTCCCAGGGAGTGGCGGTGAAATGGTTGCGGTAGCCTTGTTGAAAGTCGGTGTGGCCTTTCCCCTCCCCCCTAAGCCGGGCGCCCCAGCGGGGAGAGGGGGCAGGGCGGAGCGCATCCGAGACATCATTAATCGACTCTTCCAGCACCTGTGGCTGCTTACCCTGATGGAACACTTCGGTGAGCAGCCAGAGGTCGTTCCACTGTTGCCGGGGATGGTCGGTGAGGGCGAGAAAATGGCCGCACGCCAGGTAAGCGTCGCTGAGGCCTTCGGCCAGTTCGTAGTCTGCGCGCAGGCGCTCCAGGCTGCGTTTAGCCAAGTGCTTGCCACGGACGCGGGTGGTGAAGCGGCCGGGGTAGTCGTAGACCTCCAGCGTCGGCGCGAACTCGCTGCCGTAGCCGGTTTCCATCTGAAGCCTGGGCTGTTCGAAGTCGTAGTCGCGGAAGGTGGCATGGCTGCTTCGGGTTTCCAGGCGCACGCCGAAACGCTTGACGACTGCCCGGTCGGCGACCAGGCCGGAATCCTGCTGGTAGGCCACCGGCGCCAGCTTCGGAAACACCGTCTGATCGTCGCCGAACACCAGGACGTGGCCGGCTTCGCTGTGCTGGAAGTGGAAGCTGATGCCTTCCTCCTCGCATAGCCGCTGAATGAAATGCAGGTCGGATTCGTCGTACTGCACGCAGTAGGCGCGCTCGGGATAAGCGTGACCAAGCTGGAAGCGGTAGGCGTCGGCCTGGATGCCGTGGGCTTCCAGCACCTGGGCGATGATCTGCGGCGCGCTGAGGTGCTGGAAAATGCGCTGATCATGGCTGTGACCCAGATAGGCCAGTTGCGGACGAAGATTCAGGGTATAGCGGGTCAGACGCTTGCCGGAGTCACCCTGGCCGATGCTGTGGATCACGCCGTGCACGCCCCTGCCAGCGGGGCCGAAAGCGAGATAGGCAGGGCGGTTGATCAGAGTCTCGAGATCGAGGTCAGGCCGCTCGCTGACCACTTCGATATCGAAGCGGTAGGGTTGGTTGAGCTTTTCCTGGCCTTCGAAACCCAGTACCTGCAGATCAGTTTCGGCGCCGGTAATGGCGAGGGTGATATGCGCTTGATTGGCATCCAGCATGCCTTGGCCTCCATCCTTGAGTCAGGCGAAGGCCGGAGGTTGACCGACGAGGACGCCCGTTTCAATGATGGCAAGGCCGCAGCATGACTCGAATCACGTTTCGGGCGGCCCCGGCAGGGCCAGTCGCGCTCGAATCCGAATTCGCATCGTGGTGCGGGCCAGACGGCGCTCAGCTGCAGCCTGCCCTACGCCAACAACTCGGCAAACTGCCCGGCCGGCACCGGGCGGCTGATCAGGTAGCCCTGGATTTCGTCGCAGCCCTGTTCCTTGAGGAAATCCATCTGCGCCTGGGTTTCGACGCCCTCGGCGACTACTTTCAACTCCAGGCTGTGGACCATCGCGATGATGGCCCGGACGATGGCAGAATCCTCGCCGACCTGATCCAACTCCGAGATGAACGAGCGGTCGATCTTGACGTAGTTCACCGGGAAACGCTTCAGGTAGCTGAGCGACGAATAGCCGGTACCGAAATCATCGATGGCGAGTTTCACGCCGAGCGCACGCAACTGATGGCTGATGCTGACGGCATTGTCGATGTCGTCGAGCAGCTGGCTCTCGGTCAGCTCCAGCTCCAGCAACTCTGCCGGCAGTCCTGTTTCCACCAGCACCTGCCGCACCAGGCTGACAAAATTGCCCTGGCGCAGCTGTTTGACCGAGAGGTTCACCGAAACCCGGATCGTCGCGAGCCCGTCCAGTTGCCATTGGCGGGCCTGCCGGCAAGCCTCGCGCAGGACGAACTCGCCCACCTGGACGATCAGACCGGTCTCTTCGGCCAGCGGAATGAAGTGACCCGCCGCCATCAGCCCCTGCTGCGGATGACGCCAGCGCACCAGCGCTTCGGCTGCGTCGAGGCGATCCTCCGCCACGTTCAAGCGCGGCTGATAGAAGACTTCCAGCTGCCCCTCTTCGAGTGCCTGGCGCAACTGGTTTTCAAGCTTCAGATTTTCCAGACTGGTGCTTTGCAAGCGCTCGGTGAAGAACTGCACGGTGTTACCGCCCAGGTGTTTGGCATGTTGCATCGCCATATTGGCCTGCAGCAGCAGGGACGTGGCATCGCGCGCATTGTCGGGCATCAGGCTGACACCGATGGATGCGCTGATCACCAGTTCCTGATCACCGATCAACACGGGCTTGCTGATGCGTGACAGCAGACGGCCGCCACTATGCGCAAGGTTCGACAGGCTGCCGTAGCCTTCGAGCACTACCACGAACTCGTCGCCCGACAGCCGCGCGATAGTGTCCGCATCGGAAAAGGTATGCGACAGCCGCCGAGACATTTCGCGCAGCAGCTGGTCGGCCGCTTCGTGTCCCAGGCTCTGGTTGAGGATCTTGAAACGGTCTAGGTCGATATAAAGCACCGCCAGACCGCGGCTATTAGCGTGCGTCCGCTCGCAGGCATCGTGCAGGCGGGTCTTGAGCAGGCTGCGATTGGCCAGCCCGGTTAGCTCGTCGAAGTGCGTGAGATAGCGTAGACGCTCTTCCACCTGCCGCCGAACGCTGAGGTCGAATACGAACGCCACGACATTGCTGACCTTGCCCTCATTGTCGCGAACCGCATGCAACTGCGCCCATTGAGGATAAACTTCACCATTCTTGCGGGTTTCGATCAGCTCACCCTGCCAGCTTCCCTCCCGCTCCAGGCATTCTCGAATCGCCGCATACTGCTGCCGACTGTCTTCGGAACTGGCCAGCCGCGCGACGCTACGCCCGATGAGTTCCTCCCGCGAATAGCCGGACAGTGCACAACAGGCATCGTTGACTGCCAGCAGGCGGAAGTCAGCATCCATGATCGCCATGCCCTCGCCGGCCGCGTCGAATACCGTGGCCGCCAGACGCTGCTGCTCGGTCTGTCGATGAGCCTCGCTGATATCGCGACGAGTACCGATCATCCGCTGCGCACGGCCATTGGCATCACGTTTGATGACCCGCCCGCAATCTTCCATCCACAGCCAGCTGCCGTCCGCTTTCACCGCACGATAGCGCGCCGTGTATAGCTCGGTTTCACCTTTGAGGTGGGCGATGACGGCGTTTCGCACCTGCGACAGGTCATCAGGATGAACCTTGGGCCGTAGCGGGTCGGCCAGCAATAACCGGGCGCTTTGGCCAATGCCGAACACCACTTCCATACGCGAATGATGGACTTCGTCATGCTCGAGATCCCAATCCCACAACCCCAGACCGCTGGCTTCGAGCGCTAGGTTCAATCGCGCCTCGCTTTCGCTCAGCTCCGCCGTGCGTTCGGTCACACGCTGTTCGAGCCCGTCAAGCGTCTCGCGCAGCAGACCTTCGGCGTGCCGCCGTTGCTCGACCTCGCCTGCCAGCTCGTCGTTCAGCTGAGTGGCCTCACTGTGCATGAGCTGCAGGCGCGCGATCAGCTGCTGGTTGTGATAGCGCTGGCGCAAGCTCGCAGTCAGCAGGTGATTGGTCTGCCAGGCAATCATGCAGAGCGTCAGCAGCACCACGACGGTCAACACGCCCCAGCCCAGCTGTTGTAACTGGTCGCTGCTCAACAGCACGACGGCGGAGGGCAGCAGGCTGGGTATGGTGAAGATGAAGAAGGCACGAAGCGATACGCCACTGGTCACGGCGCCGGTAACGACCACCGACCCGGTCGCGCCGTAGAGCAGGGTTTGCTGGATGAAACTGTCGTCAGGCACCAGTGCCACGATCGCGTAGCACAGCGTGATCGCTGTCATACCGCTGCCCAGCAAGAATGTCCGGTGCCAATATGGTCGTTGCTGATCTTTCGCAGCGGCCCTGTCGAATGCGCTCGCTTGCTGCAACCGCCACAGCGCCAGCAACAGGGTGCAGCCCGACCACAACGTCAATTCCAGTAGCGGGACCTTGTTCCAGAGCAGGCCGAGGAACACCGCAACGGCGACCAGCAACAGCACGAGCGAGATCCGGGAACTCTGATAAAGCAACCGTGTACGCTCGGTTCGCTGCTCGATATCAGCGCAGGCGAGAACGGCCTGGTCGTCCTGGGTCAGTAACGCCGATTGGGTTGCCTGTGCAGAATCGATCATCGAGCACTCTTGTTATAGGTGTCTGAAAAGCATTGTTCGCCGCAGCTGATGGTCCGGATGATGGCATGTTGCCGGCCAAAGACAACAGTGCGTTCCGACCAACGAACGAGAACGCCTTTGCATCCTGGGCGTTGCGTCTGGCGCGGCAAACCTGATCCAGTGACGCTCGAGTCAACGCGCCCGTCCGTTGCGCGAGCGAGCCGAACCGGTTTGCGGATAGAATGGCGCCCATGCATGACGATCTCTCTCTCCTCCTGAACTCCCTCAACGACGCCCAGCGCCAGGCCGTGGCCGCGCCGCTAGGTCGTCAATTGGTCCTCGCTGGCGCCGGCTCGGGCAAGACCCGCGTATTGGTGCACCGCATCGCCTGGCTGCACCAGGTCGAGCGCGCCTCGCTGCATTCGATTCTGTCGGTGACCTTCACCAACAAGGCCGCCGCCGAGATGCGCCAGCGTATCGAACAGCTGATGCAGGTCAACCCGCAGGGCATGTGGGTCGGCACCTTTCACGGGCTGGCGCACCGCCTGCTCCGCGCGCATTGGCAGGAAGCCAAGCTGGCACAGAACTTTCAGATTCTCGATTCCGACGACCAGCAGCGGCTGGTCAAGCGGGTGATCCGCGAACTGGGGCTCGACGAACAGCGCTGGCCGGCGCGCCAGGCCCAATGGTGGATAAACGGGCAGAAGGATGAAGGGCTGCGGCCGAAGCACATCCAGCCCAGCGGCGACTTATTCCTGGCAACGATGCTGAGCATCTACCAGGCGTACGAAGAGGCCTGCGCGCGCGCAGGCGTCATCGATTTTTCCGAGCTGCTGCTGCGCGCCCTGGATCTGTGGCGCGACAACCCGGGGCTGCTCGACCACTATCAGCGGCGCTTCCGCCACATTCTGGTGGACGAGTTCCAAGACACCAACGCCGTGCAGTACGCCTGGCTGCGCCTGCTGGCCAAGGGTGGCGAGAGCCTGATGGTGGTGGGCGACGACGATCAGTCCATCTACGGCTGGCGCGGCGCGCGGGTCGAAAACCTGCACCAGTTCAGCGAAGACTTCCAAGACGCCGAAACCATCCGCCTGGAGCAGAACTACCGCTCCACCGCTTGCATCCTCAAGGCCGCCAACGCTTTGATCGCCAACAACCATGGGCGGTTGGGCAAGGAGCTCTGGACCGAAGGCTGCGAAGGCGAGCCGATCAGCCTTTATGCCGCGTTCAACGAACACGACGAAGCGCGGTATGTGGTCGAGAGCATCGAAAGCGCGATCAAGAAAGAAGGCCTGGCGCGCAGCGAAATCGCCATCCTCTATCGCTCCAACGCCCAGTCGCGGGTGCTGGAAGAGGCGTTGCTGCGCGAGAAGATTCCCTACCGCATCTACGGCGGCCAACGCTTCTTCGAGCGCGCCGAGATCAAGAACGCCATGGCCTACCTGCGCCTGATCCAAACCCGCGATAACGACGCGGCGCTGGAGCGGGTGATCAACGTGCCGGCACGCGGTATCGGCGAGAAAACCGTCGAAGCGCTGCGCCAGCTGGCCCGCGCGCAAGGCTTGTCGCTATGGGGGGCGCTGCACCAGGCGGTCGGCACCAAGGTGGTTTCCGGCCGCGCTGCCAGCGCGCTGAACGCCTTCGTCGAGCTGATCGATAGCCTCGCGCTCAAAGTCGAAGGCATGCAGCTGCACAACATGGCGCAGTTGGTCATCGAGCAATCCGGTCTGCTCGCCTATCACCGCGACGAAAAAGGCGAGAAAGCCCAGGCACGGGTGGAAAACCTCGAGGAACTGGTCTCCGCCGCACGCGCCTTCGATAACTACAGCGAAGAGGAAGAAGACGAGCAGACACCGCTGGCCGCCTTCCTCGACCACGCTTCGCTGGAAGCCGGCGAGCAGCAGGCAGGCGATCACGAGGACAGCGTGCAGTTGATGACACTGCACAGCGCCAAGGGCCTGGAGTTCCCCCTGGTGTTCCTGGTGGGCATGGAAGAAGGCCTGTTCCCGCACAAGATGAGCCTGGAAGAACCGGGCCGTCTCGAAGAGGAACGCCGCCTCGCCTACGTCGGCATCACCCGCGCCATGCAGCAGCTGATCGTCACTTACGCCGAAACACGCCGGCTATATGGCAGCGAGACCTATAACAAGATCTCGCGCTTCATCCGCGAAGTGCCGCCCGCGCTGATCAGCGAAGTCCGCCTGAGCAATACCGTGAGTCGCAGCTTCAACAGCCGGGGCATGAGCGGCGGCTCCCTGTTCGACGGCGCCAATGTGCCGGAAACGCCATTCAATCTTGGCCAACGCGTCTCGCACTCGCTATTTGGCGAGGGCACCATCCTGAACTTCGAGGGCTCCGGCGCACAAGCTCGCGTTCAGGTGAATTTCGAAAGCGAAGGCAGCAAGTGGCTGATGCTCAGTTATGCCAAACTCCAAACGCTATGACGTGCACGTCAACCGATACTAATAAAATCGTCAAAGGAAAACCTCACTCATGAAACGCCGTCACTTGTTTGGTGCCGCCGCTGCCCTGCTTGCAACGCTCGGCCTTGCAGGCTGTAACGATGAGAAGAAAGTCGAATCCACCGCTGAGTCGCAACCGGCCACCAGCGAAGCGCCTAAAACCTACAACTGGAAGATGGTCACCGCCTGGCCGAAGAACTATCCAGGCTTGGGCACTTCAGCCGAACGGTTGGCTGAGCGCGTCAATGCCATGAGCAATGGGCGGCTGACCATCAAGGTCTATGCCGCCGGCGAGCTGGTGCCTGCCCTCGAGGTATTCGACGCGGTCTCGCGCGGCACCGCCGAAGTCGGCCACGGCGCCGCCTATTACTGGAAGGGCAAAGTGCCCACGGCGCAATTCTTCACCTCGGTTCCCTTCGGCCTCTCGACCAGCGAAATGAATGCCTGGCTGACCCGTGGCGGCGGCCAAGCGTTCTGGGACGAAGCCTACGCACCGCACGGCGTCAAGCCGTTCGTCGTGGGTAACACCGGCATGCAGATGGGCGGCTGGTTCAACAAGGAAATCAACTCGCTGCAGGACCTTGAGGGATTGAAGATTCGCACCCCCGGCCTGGGCGGCGAGGTGCTGAGCCGTCTCGGCGCGACCACCGTCAACATGCCCGGCGGCGAAGTCTTCACCGCGCTGCAAACCGGCGCGATCGATGCCACCGACTGGGTCAGCCCCTACAACGACCTAGCTTTCGGCCTGCATAAGGCGGCGAAGTACTACTACTACCCCGGCTGGCAGGAGCCGCAGGCGGTGCTGGAACTGCTGGTCAACCAGAAAGCGCTGGACAGCCTGCCGGAGGATCTGCGCGCCATCCTCACCGAGGCCGCCGGTGCTGCAAGCCGCGACATGATCGACGATTACGTCTACAACAACGCACTTGCACTCGATCAGTTGAAGCAGCAGGGCACCGAACTGAAGCGTTTCCCCGATGAAGTGCTGGCCGCCATGCGTGAGCAGTCCGATGCCGTCCTAGGCGAACTGGCCGCACAAAGCGAGCTGAACGGCCGTATCTGGGCGTCGATGAAGGCGTTCCAGGCGCAGGTCAAACCCATGCATGAAATTTCCGAAAAAGAGCTGTACAACTGGCGATGAGCCAAAGACTCGCTGCGCTTGTCGTCTATCCAACAAGCGCAGCGAGCAAAAACCCGAAACACTCTCCAACTGGCGCGGCCCGAGCGGGCCGTGCAACATCAGCCTGTAATTTCACCCATACCAGGAATACCAAATGCAACGTGTGCTCAGCATTTTCATGGCGCTGTGTATCGGCCTGACTCTCAGTCTCGACGTGCACGCCAAGCGTTTCGGCGGCGGCAAGAGCTTTGGCTCGGCGCCCAGCCACCAGACCCGTCAGGCGCAGCCTCAACAACGCAATGACGCAGCCGCGCAGCAAGCAGGACGCCAACAGCCGGCCGCAGCCAGCGGTGCTTCACGCTGGCTCGGCCCGCTGGCCGGCCTCGCCGCTGGCGGTCTACTCGCCTCGATGTTCATGGGCGACGGCTTCGAGGGTATTCAGTTCATGGATATCCTGATCTTCGGTGCGATCGCTTTCCTGCTGTTCCGCTTCCTGGCCGCCCGCCGTCGCCAGCAGCAGCCAGCCGTGGCCGGCCATGCGCCGATGCAGCGCGAAATGCCGCAGCAACCGTCCATTTTTGGCGGTAGCAGCGCAGCCGTTGCCAAGGCCCCGGTGATCAACGCGCCGGCCTGGTTCAACGAGCAGAGCTTCGTTGGCGCGGCGCGCGAGCATTTCATGTCGCTGCAGCAGCATTGGGACGCCAACGAAATGGACAAGATCGCCGAGTTCGTCACGCCGCAGCTGCTCGAATTCCTCAAGCGTGAGCGTGCCGAGATTGGCGACGCCTACCAGTCGACCTATGTCGACGATCTGCAGATCCAGCTCGACGGCGTGGACGACAATGCCGAGAAGACCACCGCCACGCTGACCTTCACCGGCGTCGCGAAAAACTCGCGCTTCGATCAGGGCGAGCCCTTCAGCGAAAGCTGGCGCATGGAGCGTGCACAGGGCGAGAACCAGCCGTGGCTGGTCGCGGGTATCCGTCAGAACGCCTGATACACGCAGGCGTAGCCGAGAGCCCCGGCTTAATTGAGTTCAGTTTGATAACGAACCCCGCTAAATGCGGGGTTTCGTTTTTAAGGCGAATCGTTTTATTGCGGTTCGTCCTGACCCGACCTCACCAACCAGAGCCTACAACTCAGAAAAAAGGGTCAGCGAAACGGCTTAGGACCCGCCCTCCGAGCGGCGCTGTTTCCTTTAACTGCATTTTGAACCCGGCTTGCCCAGGTTTTTTCGTTTTTTGGCAGCAGGAAGCGCGCCGCTCGGCTGAACCCTGTGAAGAATTAAGCGTCTATGCTGCTCGGAAAATACTAAAAAGAATGGAGTCCTGCGTGTCAGGCAACCTCATGACAGGGTTTTACGTCGTCAGCACGACGAGCGCTCCCACCGCCGCTTTCGTACCGAGCCACCGACCGGATAATCAGCCATGAGCAGCGTTCGCCTGCCCTCGGTGGACCGTCTGTTGCGCGCGCCTGCTTGCGCGCCCCTGCAGCAGCGCTACGGCCGCGAAGCGCTGCTCGGCACGCTACGCGATCTGCTCGATGAGTTACGCGAGCCGGCCCGCCACGGTCAGCTCGCCGCGCTGGAGCTGTCAGAGGCCGTGCTTGCCGGGCGCGCCGGAGAGCGCCTCGCCAGCCAGCACCGCAGCCGCATACGTCGCGTATTCAACCTTACCGGCACGGTGCTGCACACCAACCTCGGCCGCGCGCTGCTGCCCGACGAAGCCATCGAGGCGATCACCCTCGCAGCTCGCTACCCGTTGAACCTGGAATTCGATCTGGCCAGCGGCAAGCGCGGCGACCGCGACGACCTGATCGAAGGGCTGATCCGCGAGCTGACCGGTGCCGAAGCCGTCACCGTAGTCAACAACAATGCCGCCGCCGTTCTGCTGGCCCTCAATAGCCTAGGTGCACGCAAGGAAGGCATCATTTCTCGCGGCGAGCTGATCGAAATCGGCGGCGCCTTCCGCATTCCCGACATCATGGCGCGTGCCGGGGTAAAGCTGCATGAAGTGGGCACCACCAACCGCACCCACGTGCGCGACTACGAAAACGCCATCGGCCCGCGCAGCGGCCTGCTGATGCGTGTACATACCAGCAATTACAGCGTGCAGGGCTTCACTGCTAGCGTCGCCACAGCTGAGCTGGCGTCCATCGCCCGAGCGCATGGCTTGCCGCTGCTGGAGGACCTAGGCAGTGGCAGTCTGGTCGACCTGTCGCGCTGGGGCCTACCGAAGGAGCCGACCGTGCAGGAAGCCCTGCGCGACGGCGCCGATATCGTCACCTTCAGTGGCGACAAACTGCTCGGCGGCCCCCAGGCCGGGCTGATCGTAGGCAGCCGCGAGCTGATCCAGAAGATCAAGAAAAATCCGCTCAAACGCGCCCTGCGCGTCGACAAACTGACCCTGGCTGCGCTGGAAGCGGTGCTCAATCTTTATCGCGACCCTGATCGCCTCGCCGAACGCCTGACCAGCCTGCGCCTGCTCAGCCGCCCGCAGGAGCAGATCCGTGCACAAGCCGAACGAATTGCGCCGGCAATCGCCACGGCGCTCGGCGAAAACTGGCAGGTTGCCGTCCGCGACGCGCTGGGCATGATCGGCAGCGGCGCACAGCCGGTGGCACGACTGCCAAGTGCCGCGGTTCGTATCAGCCCGCTGCAACCCAAACGGCTGCGCGGTCGCAGCCTGCGCCAGCTGGAAGAAGCCTTACGTTGCCTACCGATCCCGGTCCTTGGCCGGCTCGCCGAAGACGCGCTCTGGCTCGACCTTCGGCAACTGGACGACGAGGCGGCACTGCTGGAACAGCTGCCGCACCTGCAGCGGGAGCTGATGCCATGATCATCGGTACCGCCGGCCACATCGACCACGGCAAGACGGCTTTACTCAAGGCCCTGACCGGGCAAGAGGGCGATCGTCGTCGCGAGGAACGCCTGCGCGGCATCACCATCGACCTCGGTTACCTGTACGCCTCGCTTGGCAATTCAGAAAACCTCACCGGTTTCATCGACGTACCCGGTCACGAGCGCTTCGTGCACAACATGCTGGCCGGTGCTTGCGGCATCGACTGCGTGCTGCTGGTGGTCGCTGCCGATGACGGCGTAATGCCGCAGACACGCGAGCATCTAGCCATCATCGAATTGCTGGGCATCCGCCGCGCGCTGGTGGCGCTGACCAAGATCGACCGGGTCGACCCAGCGCGCACTGACCAAGCGCGCCAGGAAGTCGAAGCGCTGTTGCAGGCCGGTCCGCTGGCCGGCGCACCAATCTTCCCGGTGTCCAGTATCAGCGGAGAAGGGATCGATGCGCTCCGTTCGGCGCTAATCGAGCAGGCCGCAGATATACGCTCGGGTTGCGGCAACGGTTATTTCCGCCTGGCCATTGACCGCGCATTCAGCGTCGTCGGTGCCGGCGTCGTCGTGACCGGCACGGCCTTCGCGGGCCGGGTGCGCGTGGGGGACGAACTGACCCTGAGCCCAGCCGGACGAACCGTTCGGGTACGCGGACTGCATGCGCAGAACCAGGCGTCCGACGAGGCCCATGCAGGTCAGCGGGTCGCCCTGAACCTCGCCGGCGAACGCCTTGCGACAGAGCAAATCAGCCGGGGCGACTGGCTGCTGAAACCCGAGCTACAGGCCGCAACCCAGCGCATCGATATCGAATTCACCCTGTTGCCCAGCGAAGTTCGCGAACTGCGCCATTGGACGCCGGTACACATTCACCTTGGTGCGCAGGACGTCACCGGCCGGATTGCCCTGCTGGAAGGCGAATACCTGGCGCCCGGCGGCCGCGTGCATGCGCAGCTGTTGCTGAATGCGCCGGCTCATGCGGTACACGGCGATCGCGTGATACTGCGCGACCAATCCGCACAGCGGACCCTGGGCGGCGGACGGGTGCTCGATCCCTTCGCTCCGCCGCGCAATCGGCACCGCCAGGCACGCCTAGCGGTATTGCGCGCACTGGACGGCGAAACACTGGAACACATCCTGCCGGGGCTGCTGCCCAGCGCGATCAACGGTCTGGAGCCGGCGTTGCTGGAACGGCAGTTCAACCGTCCGCGACACACCTGGAAGCTGCCGGACGAAGCCCTGGAAATTACCACACGGCTTGGCCCGCGCTTGTTCGACCGCGACACCTGGGACTACCTCGGCCAAAGTCTTGTGGCGGCATTGCAGCGCTTCCACGAAGCCCAACCGGACGAGCTGGGTCCGGATCGCGACCGCCTGCGCCGCTACGCGCTACCTCAGCTCGAGCGACCGATATATTTAGCGTTGCTGGAACAAACGCTGGCGGCCGGAAAGATCGAAGCCAGCGGTCCCTGGCTGCACCTGCCTGGGCACCGCGTTCGGCTGAGCGACGAGGAAGAAGCGCTGAAAGCCCGGCTATGGCCGCTGCTGGAATCCGCCCGTTTCGATCCACCCTGGGTCCGCGATCTGGCCGGCGAACTGCGCATCGACGAGGACAAGGTTCGTCATCTGTTGCGCAAGCTGTCCCGCATAGGAATGCTGCAACAGGTCGTCAAAGACCTGTTCTACACCGACTCCACCATCCGCCAGCTGGCCAATCGGGTAGTGGATATGGAACGGCAACACGGCGTGATCCGCGCTGCCGCGTTCCGCGACCAGATTCAGCTCGGCCGCAAGCGCAGCATCCAGCTGCTCGAGCACTTCGACCGCATCGGCCTCACCCGGCGCTTCGGCAACGAACGCAAGGTGCGACCCGACAGCGCCTTGGCCTCAGAGGCTGAGGTCGGGTAGGCTGCAGCACTTCCAGATTCCAGCCCCGTTCGGGCACGTCTCTGGAAGGCAATCGCACCCGGTGGTGCGGCCGGGCTTCAAACCCGGTTGGGGGCGGCAGCCGTTCCCGGGTGGGTTCGACTCCCACTGCCTTCCGCCATTATCCGCTTCGCTCAATTCGCCCTATTCCCGGGCGCTCACGGCGCGCAGGTCTGTAGGCACCTTCTCGTAGAGCTTGGCTGGTCGACGGTTCGCTCTGAGCCGCTTGCCTATCTGCCCGATAGCTAAAAACTATTCCTAGCCCGCTGCAAACTCGAATTGTTGGTCTAGCCTTTTCAACACGCGTGGAAAAGGAGAACGAGCATGTTGGCAACATTGCTTCCGGCCCTGCAAAACCTGGCGTTGCCGTTGCGTCTGCGGCTATGGGACGGCAACGAAATCGACATCGGTCCCGCGCCGAGCGTGACGCTGGAGATCAAGGATCCGAACCTGATCGCGCAGCTGGCTCATCCCAGTCTCGCCCTGCTGGGCGGTGCTTACGTCGAGGGCAAGATCGATCTGCACGGCCCGCTTGAAGAGGTAATCCGCATCGGCGATGAAATCACCCGCGCTCTGGGTGGCGATGCCACTGTCCTGCCGACGCGCGAATCCCACGATAAGACCACCGATGCCGAGGCCATTTCCTATCACTACGACCTGTCCAACGAGTTCTATCAGCTCTGGCTGGACCGCGACATGGTTTACTCATGCGCCTATTTCGAGACCGGCACGGAAGATCTCGACCAGGCCCAGCAGGCCAAGCTGCGCCATCTGTGTCGCAAGCTGCGGCTGAAGCCCGGCGACCGCCTGCTGGACGTCGGCTGTGGCTGGGGTGGGCTGGCGCGCTTTGCCGCGCGGGAGTTCGGCGCAGAAGTGCTCGGCATCACCCTCAGTCGCGAGCAGCTCAAGCTCGGGCGCGAGCGCGTCGCCGCCGAAGGACTGGAAGGCCAAGTGCAGCTGGAACTGATGGACTACCGCGACCTGCCCAAAAACGGCCAGTTCGACAAGGTGGTCAGTGTCGGCATGTTCGAGCATGTCGGCCACGCCAACCTCCCTCTGTACTGCCAGCAACTGTCGGAAGTGGTGCGCCCCGGTGGTCTGGTGATGAACCATGGCATCACCTCGCGGCACATCGATGGGCGACCGGTGGGGCATGGCGCCGGCGAGTTCATCGACCGTTACGTGTTCCCCCACGGCGAGCTGCCACATCTGGTGAAGATCGGTGCCTGCATCAGCGAATCGGGGCTGGAAATCGTCGACGTGGAGAGCCTGCGCCTGCATTACGCACGTACGCTGGATTTCTGGAGCCAGCGCCTGGAAGCGAATCTGGCCGAGGCCCGGCAGATGATTCCCGAGCGTGCGTTGCGCATCTGGCGTGTCTATCTGGCCGGCTGTGCCTATGGTTTCCGTCGCAACTGGATCAACCTGCACCAGATCCTGGCGAGCAAACCGCTACCGGATGGCTCCCATGAGGTGCCCTGGTCGCGGGCCGATCTGTACCGATAGGCGCCAGACACTTGCCTGGCGCGTACGCGATCAATGGCTCATCAGCGTATCGGTGGTTTCAGGCTTATCGTGGGTGCCGAAGCGGTCGACGATGGTCGCGCTGGCTTCGTTCATGCCCAGCACCTCGACCTCAGCGCCCTCGCGGCGGAACTTGAGCACCACCTTGTCCAGCGCCGAGACGGCGGTGATGTCCCAGAAATGCGCGTGGCTGAGGTCGATGATGACCTTGGCGAGGGCTTCCTTGCAGTCGAAGGCCGTGGTGAATTTCTCCGACGAGCTGAAGAACACCTGGCCAACCACACGATAGGTTCGCTGCCCGCCTTCGGCATCCAGCTCCGAGTCGATATGCAGGTAATGGCCGACCTTGTTGGCGAAGAACATCGCCGCCAGCAGCACGCCGGCCAGCACGCCATAGGCCAGGTTGTGGGTGAAGACCACGACCGCCACGGTGACCACCATGACGATATTGGTGGAAAGCGGGTAGCGCCGGAGGTTGCGGATCGAATCCCAGCTGAAGGTGCCGATGGAGACCATAATCATCACCGCCACCAGCGCCGCCATGGGGATCTGGCTGACCCAGTCGCTGAGGAACACCACCAACAGCAACAGCACCACGCCGGCGATCAGGGTCGACAGCCGCGTGCGGCCGCCGGATTTCACGTTGATCACCGACTGGCCGATCATTGCGCAGCCAGCCATCCCGCCGAACAGGCCGGAAGCGATGTTGGCTACGCCCTGGCCTTTGCATTCGCGGTTCTTGTCGCTGCCGGTGTCGGTCATCTCATCGACGATGGTCGCGGTCATCAGCGATTCCAGCAGGCCGACAACCGCTAGCGCGGCGGAATACGGGAAGATGATCTGCAGGGTCTCGAAGGTCAGCGGCACCTCCGGCCAGAGGAAGATCGGCAGGGTGTCGGGCAGCTCGCCCATGTCGCCGACGGTGCGGATATCCAGGCCGAGATAGATGGCCACGGCCGTCAGCATGAGGATGCACACCAGCGGCGACGGAATCACCCGGCCGATCTTCGGCACGTAGGGGAACAGGTAGATGATGCCCAGGCCCGCCGCCGTCATCGCGTAGACGTGCCAGGTGACGTTAGTCAGCTCCGGCAGCTGCGCCATGAAGATCAGGATCGCCAGCGCATTGACGAAGCCGGTCACCACCGAGCGCGAGACGAAGCGCATCAGCGAGCCCAGGCGCAGGTAGCCGGCGATAATCTGCAACACGCCGCAGAGCAGCGTCGCCGCCAGCAGGTATTGCAGACCATGCTCGCGCACCAGGGTCACCATCAGCAGCGCCATGGCGCCGGTGGCTGCGGAAATCATCGCCGGCCGGCCACCGACGAAGGCGATCACCACGGCGATGCAGAAGGAGGCGTACAGGCCGACCCGAGGGTCGACGCCGGCGATGATGGAAAAGGCGATGGCCTCGGGAATCAACGCCAGGGCGACGACGAGCCCGGAAAGCACGTCGCCACGAATATTGCCGAACCAGTTTTGCTTGATCGAGTGGAGCATGGGCTATCCAAAGGGGAAAAAGCGGCAGCTGCAGACCCGACGCGATGCGCCGGCTGACAGAGCCGTTCCAGTTTCGAATGTAGGGCGAACCGCGCTAATCGAAGCGCGGGGAATGCAGATTGATCGCGCCGAGCTGCTGCTCAGGCGGAGAGTCGCTGCAAGGGCGGCGAAGGATAGCGGATCACGCCGCAACCGGCGATGGCCACCTGATAGCCTGCATCGCTAGCGCCAGAAATCATCCAGATTGGCGAAGCCCCAAGTAACCGGGTCTTCACGGCTGACGATGCGGTCTTCACCGTGGCGGCGCGACAGGTCCAGTTCCTCCGGGGCGATGGGCATCTTCGTTCTGGTCGAATAGAACAGGCGCAGCACCGGCTCCGTCAGCTTGCCGGGGTTCTGGTCGACAACCACGCCCAGCCGACCGGATTCCAGCCGGACCAACGTACCGAGCGGATAGATGCCCACCGATTTGACGAACGCGTGAAACACGCCGGTATCGAAATGCCCCTTCCACTGCGCCATTCGCGAGAGCGAACCGGCGGCGTCCCAGGCCTCCTTGTAGGGGCGCCTGGAGGTGATCGCATCGTACACATCGCACACCGCGCCCATGCGCGCGAACAGGCTGATCTGTTCACCCTTCAGCCCGTGCGGGTAACCGCTGCCATCGACCTTTTCATGATGGTGCAAGCACACGTCCAGTACCGCCTCGGGCATCGTGCCGCTGTGCACAAGCATCGCGTGGCCACGCTCGGGATGAGCACGCATGATGTCGAACTCGGCATCGGTCAACTTGCCAGGTTTATTGAGCACCTGCGGTGGCATCGCCATCTTGCCGACGTCGTGCAGCAGCCCAGCCAGGCCTGCCTCGCGAGTAAGGCTTTCATTCAGTCCAAGCTGGCGAGCAAGCGACACCATCAAGGCGCAGACGCTGACCGAGTGCATGTAGGTGTACTCGTCACGATCCTTCAGCCTGGCCAGACCGATCAACGCCGAAGCATTACGCGCGAGGGATTCACTGATTTCCTCGACCACCGGCAGGCACGCCTGCGCGTCCACGGCATTGCCCAGACGCGCCTCGTTGAACAACGAAGCCACTGCCTGCTTCGAGCGGTCGAGCACGCGAGAGGCCCGCTGCATTTCATCACGGGCGCTGCAGGTTGCGGCCCGCACGGGTAACTCGTTGATAGGTGCCTCGACGGCGGGATGGGGTTCGGTTGTCGCCGCAGCTGCATCAGCGATATCCACACCTTGCTCGGTATCGATCCAGACAGCCGGCACCCCGCTACTGCGCAGCGCCTGCAGATCCGACGGATCGTTGAGGACGAAGCGGGTTCGCCAGAACGGATGCGAAAACCAGCTCCCGTCGATGGCCTGAATGTACATCCCGAACCGGAGCTGGTTTGTGGAGATTTTCCTGAGCACTCAATACCTCTGCAGGGGATAACCGCAGTGGCAATCATAGCCATCGACGCCGTCCGGTTATGCGCGGTTAACGGCAAAACGGACCATCGGCAGTGATTGGCAATCCGCCGCTCTGGCTTAACATAGCCGTTCTTACAAATAGAGCCGCTCATGTCCGCCCACGCCAACCGCTACCGCGTCGTCCTGATCGTGCTGCTGATCCTCGCCGGCCTGCTGCTGAGCATGTACGGGGCCGGGCGGCTCGCCGAACAGCGCGCCTGGGCCGAGCGCAGCCAAGAAGCCCGTGAGCAGCTGGAACTCTACGCCCAGACGATCCACACGCAGGTCGAGCGCTTCCGCTCGGTGCCAGCTCTACTGGCGCTGGACAGCGACATCCGCAGCCTGCTGGCCAATCCCGATGACCGGCAACTGCGCGCCCGCCTCAATCGCCGCCTGGAGCAGCAGAACCAGGCCGCCGGCTCGTCGGTGCTGTACCTGATCGACCGTCATGGCGACACCCTGGCCGCCAGCAACTGGCGCGAATGGAGCAGCTTCGTCGGCTACAACTACGGCTTTCGCCCTTACTTTCGCGATGCGCTGACCCAGGACAGTGGCCGCTATTTCGCAGTGGGCGTGACCACCGGAGTTCCTGGTTATTTTCTCTCCAGCTCTGTAAAGAACGCCGCCGGCGAGGTGCTCGGCGTACTGGTGGTCAAGCTGGAGCTGGAAGACATGCAGCGCGAATGGGCCGGCCAGTCCGGCATTCTGCTGATCACCGACTCGCTCGATATCGTCATCCTAAGCAATCGACCGGCCTGGCGCTTCCGCTACCTGCAACCGCTCAGCGACGAGATACGCGACCGCCTGGTCGCCGCCCGCCGCTACGCCGAACAGAATCTGCAGCCGCTGCACAGCAGACGCCTGCAACGCATCGACGAAAACAGCGAGCGCCGCCAAGTCGAAGGACCGGACGGCCGCCACACCTATTTCTGGCAGCGCCTGCCGCTGCCCGAGGAAGACTGGACGCTGCACCTCCTACAAGAGCCGCAACTGGTGGCCGCCAGCATACGCAGCTATCGCCTGGCCGCGGCGGGCGTGTGGATGACGCTGGCCTTCCTGCTGCTTTACCTGGCCCAGCGGCGCAAAACCCGTCGGGTCGAGCAGCGCAGCCGCAACGAGCTGGAACGGCTGGTCGAAGCCCGCACCCGCGAGCTGCATACCGCGCAGGATGGTCTGGTGCACGCCGCGCGGATGGCCGCCCTGGGGCAGATGTCCGCCGCCCTCGCCCACGAGATCAACCAGCCGCTGACCGCCCTGCGTATGCAGCTGGCCAGCCAGCGCCTGCTGCTCGACAGCGGCCGCAGCGAGGCAGTGCGCGAAGGTCTGGGTCAGGTCGAGGGCCTGATCGAACGCATGGCGGCACTGACCAGCCACCTGAAGACCTTTGCCCGTAAGAATCCCGCCGGGCTGCCGCAGCGCGTACGTTTGGACGAGGTGCTGGAACAGGCGCTACAGCTACTCGGTCCGCGTATCCGCGGCGAAGACGTCGAAGTCGTGCGTCAGGTATCCGCCGATGCCTGGGTCAATGCCGATGCGATCCGCCTGGAGCAAGTCTTGATCAACCTGCTGAACAATGCGCTGGATGCCATGCAGGACAGCGCCGTCCGGCAGTTGCGCATCGACTGCCGCCGCGATGCGAACCATTGGCGACTGAGCGTCGCCGACAGCGGTGGCGGCATCGCCCGCGAACATCTGGATCAGGTATTCGAGCCCTTCTTCACCACCAAGCCGGTCGGCCAGGGCCTCGGGCTGGGACTGGCGGTTTCCTACGGTATCGTGCGCGATCTGGGCGGTAATCTCGACGTGAGCAACGATGCGCAGGGTGCAGTATTCGAGATTCGGCTGCCGGCAGCCGACGAGCACCTCACCGAGTAGACTGGCACCGGCAAAGGAGCGAAACATGAGCGGTCAGGTCATCTTCATCGACGACGAAGCGGCGATCCGCCAAGCGGTCCAGCAATGGCTGGAACTGTCCGGCTTCAGCGTGCGCACCTGCGCCAGCGCGCACGAGGCGCTGGGCCTGATTGACCGTGACTTTCCGGGCGTACTGATCAGCGACGTACGCATGCCGGACCTGGACGGCCTCGGCCTGCTGGAGAAGCTGGTTGCGCTGGATCCCGAACTGCCAATCATCATGGTCACCGGCCATGGCGACGTGCCGATGGCGGTGCAGGCGCTGCGCCAGGGCGCCTATGACTTCATCGAAAAGCCCTTCACCCCCGAACGCCTGCTCGACAGCGTGCGCCGCGCCCAGGACAAGCGCCGACTGGTCTGCGAAAACCGCCAGCTGCGTGAGCAGTTCGCCCGCAAGGGCCGTATCGAATCGATGCTGCTGGGGGTTTCGCGCGCCGTGGACAACCTGCGCCGGCAGGTGCTGGAACTGGCCGGCACGGACGTCAACGTGCTGATTCGCGGCGACACCGGCAGCGGCAAGGAACAGGTGGCGCGCTGCCTGCACGATTTCAGCCCGCGCGCACGCCATCCATTCGTGGCGCTGAACTGCGCGGCCATCCCCGAAAGCATCTTCGAGAGCGAGCTGTTCGGCCATGAAAGCGGCGCCTTCACTGGCGCCCAGGGCAAGCGCATCGGTCGCATCGAGCATGCCCACGGCGGCACCCTGTTCCTCGACGAAATCGAAAGCATGCCGCTGGCCCAGCAGGTCAAGCTGTTGCGCGTGCTGCAGGAAAGAACCCTGGAACGGCTGGGCTCCAACCGCAGCATCGAAGTCGACCTGCGAGTGATCAGCGCGGCCAAGCCGGACCTGCTCGAAGAAGTGCGCGGCGGACGTTTCCGCGAAGACTTGCTGTATCGCCTGAACGTTGCCGAGCTGCATATCCCGCCGCTGCGCGAGCGTCGTGAAGACATCCCGCTGCTGTTCGACCACTTCGTCAGCCAGGCCGCCCAGCGCCACGGCCGCGAGCCCCTGCCGGTCGGCCCCGCCGAACTGGCGCAGCTGCTGAGCCACGACTGGCCAGGCAACGTCCGCGAACTGATCAACGCCGCCGAACGCCACGCCCTCGGGCTGAACCCGCCGCCGC
Organism: Pseudomonas sp. MTM4; assembly: GCF_019355055.1. Taxonomy (NCBI): domain Bacteria; kingdom Pseudomonadati; phylum Pseudomonadota; class Gammaproteobacteria; order Pseudomonadales; family Pseudomonadaceae; genus Pseudomonas; species Pseudomonas sp. MTM4. Next base: position 3,252,003 of record NZ_CP048411.1, on the reverse strand, counting down.
CCAACGCCCCGAGCGACAACACCGGCAGATCGCTGGCCGAGCAGATGGAAGCCTTCGAGGCGCAATGCCTGCACAACGCTCTGCAGCAGTGCAAAGGTAACATCGCCGAAGTCATGGCCCAATTGCAGCTGCCCCGCCGCACCCTCAACGAGAAGATGCAGCGCCACGGTTTGAGTCGTGGTGACTATCTACCAGCGGGCAGCACCGATAGCTGATTCTGTTCAGGCGAACCCTCCATGCTCCGGGTGGGGGGCATTACTGCGACGCTCCGCGTCGATGGACGCAGAACGTCCAACACATCGGTCACAAATTGTGAGCGTAGAAAAGACCATCAATGAGCTGGTGGGTGGGCCGAGCGGCGTTGCGCTTCAGCCCGTAGGGTGGGCTTCAGCCCACCAGAGCTCGGCGCCGGCTGCACAGGCCAGACGAGGCGTTTATGAAGGCGATGCCAGAGCAAATGGTGGGCTGAAGCCCACCCTACAAGCTGGAGGGGTGAGCCGGGCGGCGCTCCCTCAATCGAGCCCGTCCAGCTCGTCCAATCGTTGCTGCAGAAAACGCCGCTCCGGCTCCAGCTGCGCCAATGCCAGTGCGCTGCGGTAGGCGGTTCGTGCTTCGTCCAGGCGGCCGAGGCGGCGGCAGAAATCGGCACGGGCCGAATGCCGCAGGTGATAGTCGCGCAGCAGTCCGCAGGCCGATAGATCGTCGATCAGCGCCAGCCCTGCTTCCGGCCCGTCGCGCATGGCAACCGCCACCGCGCGGTTCAGCTCGATCACCGGAGACGGGCTGACCCGCAGCAATACGTCATAGAGCCCGACGATCTGCGTCCAATCGGTCAGCGCGGCACTGGGCGCCTCGGCATGCACGGCGACGATCGCGGCCTGCAAGGTGTAAGGACCGAAACGTCGCGAAGCCAGGGCCCGTTGCACCAGCGCAGAGCCTTCTTCGATCTGCGCCCGGTCCCACAGGCTGCGATCCTGCTCGTCGAGGCGCACCAGTTCGCCCGCGCCATCGGTACGCGCGACGCGGCGCGAGTCGTGCAGCAACATCAGCGCCAGCAGCCCCATCAGTTCCGGGTCTGGCAGCAATTCGAGCAGCAGCCGGCCCAGCCGGATCGCTTCGGCGCTCAGATCGGTGCGGGTCAGTTCGGTGCCGCTGGAGGCCGAATAGCCCTCGTTGAACACCAGATAGATCACCCGCAGCACGTTATCCAGACGTGCCGGCAGCTCCTCGCGCGAAGGCACACGGTAGGGAATCGCGGCATCGCGGATCTTCTGCTTGGCGCGCACGATGCGCTGGGCGATGGTGCTGGGCGAGGCGAGAAAGGCGCGGGCGATTTCCTCGGTCTTCAGGTCGCAGACTTCACGCAGGGTCAGCGCCACTTGCGCGTCGGCCGGCAGCGCCGGGTGGCAGCAGGTAAAGACCAGCCGCAGGCGATCGTCTTCCAGCATGTCGCGGTCCCAGTCCGGCTCCTCGGCGCTGTCCAGCTGATCGGCCAGCAGATTCAGCGAGGCGTTGAAGCGTGCCCGCCGACGCAGGCCGTCGATGGCCTTGAAACGCCCGGCCGAGACCAGCCAGGCGCGCGGGTTGTCCGGCATTCCGTCGCGCGGCCACTGCTGCACCCCGGCGAAGAAGGCGTCCTGCAGTGCCTCTTCGGCCAGCTCGAAGTCGCCCAGCAGACGGATAAGGGTCGCCAGCACCCGCCGCGACTCGTTGCGGTAGAGGGTGTCGATCTCCGCCCGCGTCGGCCCACTGGTTAGGTCGGACGAGGGCGGCCTGCCCCGTTCATGCATCGATCAGCGATCGGGCAGCTGGCGCAACGGGCGAACCTCGATGCTGCCCAATTGCGCCGGCGGGATCTTCGCAGCCAGGCGCAGCGCCTCGTCCAGGTCCTGGGCTTCCAGCAGGTAGAAACCCGCCAGCTGCTCGCGGGTTTCAGCGAACGGGCCGTCAACCACGGACACCGCGCCCTCGCGCACGCGCACCGTCTTGGCGGTACGCACCGATTGCAGCGGCTCGCCAGCGATGAAGTGCCCGCTCTCCTGCAGACGTTCACCGTTAGCGATGCATTGCTCGACCAACGCGGCCCACTGCTCGTCGGTCATCGAGTCGACGCGCTGTTCGTCGTAGTAGACCAGGCACAGGTATTTCATTTCAGTCTCCGGTGGTGCCCCGCCGGCTGCCGCTATGGCAGCCGCGAGACGGTACGAGTATGGCGGTTCAGCCGACGGCTCCCGCTTGGGGCTCGGGCTCGATGCCGAAATCGATCTGCCCACTGGCCATGTCGAACGGCATCGAGAAGTGCTCGTGGACGACCTTCCAGTCGTTGCCCTGGCGACGCCAGCAGCGGCTGCCGCGCATCCAACCGGTCTGCATTTCGCCTTTTTCGTTGGTACCGCCGCAATGGTTCAGGAAATGACTATAGGCCAGGTCTCCGCTGGCGTGGATGCCCAGCTCGCTGATCTCGAAAAAGCCTTCGCCCTGACAGAATTCGAAGCAGTTCTGCCAGTGCTGGCGGTACGCCTCGGCGCCCTTGAATTGCAGCGGGCCCACCGCATCGAAGGCCAGCACGTCGGTGGCGTACTGGGCCATGATGCGGTCAAGATCCTTGGCGCAGACCGCACGCTCCCACTCGTTGGTGAGTTCGCGGATACGGGCTTCGCCGGTCTGGTTTTCAGTTGAGTTGTTCATGCGAGTTGCCTCTTGGTTGATGGCTGACGGTCGTTGCGGCACGGGTCAGGGTGGCGCCCTTGGGTGCAGGGCGCGGACCTCGACGCAGCCCAGCCGCCCCGGGGGAATGCGCGATGCCAGCCGGATCACGTCGTTGAGGTCGCTTGCCTCGAACAGATAGAACGCCGCGGGCTGCTCACGGCTGTCGACCACGGGCCCGTCGCGCAAGCAGAGGGTGTCGCCCTGCAGACGCACAGTCGTGGTGCTGAGGACTGGTTGCAGCGCTTCGCCAATGATCAGCTGGCCGCTGCGCTGAAGCCGTTCGCGATAGTCGCGGCATTCGGCATCCATCGCCGCCTGCGCGCCAGGCGACAGGCTGGCCAAAACCTGCTCGTCCAGATACACCAGGCACAGATAACGCATTGCGGCGCCCCCGAGATGGTTGCTGTTACCTGATAGTCGAGGTGGAAAGGGAAAAATCGACAGCGCCGACAAATCTTTTTCGCCTGCGGTGCTCGAAGTCAGTCCGGGACTAAACAAACTCAGCGAGACAGGAGCGAGGCATGGCCGGTCCACTGCGCGGTCTATTTAATCACTACCGTCTCCTCGGCCTCGCCGTGGCTCTTCTGGCATTCAGCACTTCGGGAGTGGCGGCACCCATGTATCAATTACTGATCGGCAGCTACACCAGCGAGGGCGGCAGCGAAGGGATCTACCGCATGCAATTCGATGCCGAGCGCGGCTATATCGAGCCCCAGCCTTTGCAGGTGGTGCGCACCCACAACCCGTCCTGGCTGACGCTGGACCTGAATCGCAACCGGCTGTACGCGGCGAACGAGAACGGACCGGGCCATCCGGACCCGGTAGGCCGGGTGAGCGCGTTCACCATGGCGCCGGCCAGCGGGCAACTGTCGCCGCTGGCCCAGCAGATCACCCTCGGCGATGAGCCCACGCACCTGAGCCAGAGTCGTGACGGGCGCTATCTGTTCGTGTCCAACTATGGCTCGGCGCCCAACCCCGGCGGTAGCCTGGCGGTAATTCCCACGGCAGAGGATGGCACCCTGTTGCCCGTGACCCAGCTCGCCACGCACAAGGCCAGCGAGAAACATCCTCAGCGCCAGAAGTCGGCGCACGTGCACTCGGCGGTGATGTCGCCGAACGGCAAACGGTTGTTCGTCAGCGACCTAGGCGCCGACAAAATCTTTGTCTACGAATACAACCCGGCCAACTCCGAACGCCCGCTGTCGCCCGCCGAGCCGCCCTTCATCGGCCTGCCCGACGGCAGCGGCCCACGTCACTTGGTATTCAGCCCGGACGGCAGCCAGGCCTACGCGACCCTGGAGCTGAGCGCGCAGGTCGCGCGTTTCGATCATGTCGACGGCAGCCTTATACAACGCCAGCTGGTCGATCTGGCCGAGAACGGCAAGGTCGACGCGCATTCGCCAGGCGCCATTCATCCCTCGCGGGATGGCCGCTTTCTCTACGTCAGCGACCGCGCCGAGGCGAACCGCATCTTGGTATATGCCATCGAGGAAACCGGCAGCCTGCGCGAAATCCAGCAGCGCGCTAGCGAGGGGCGGGAGCCACGCGAATTCGCCATCGACCCGAGCGGTCGCTTCATGCTCATCGCCAATCAGAAGAGCGATCAGCTGGTGGTGCTGCAACGCGACCCCGACAGCGGGCTGCTCGGTGACACACTGCAGATATTGCCGATGAGTCGACCATCGGATGTGAAATTCATCGACCGTACCGGCCTTTGAGCGCCGCAGCCGGATGATCAGGACAGCAGGCTGACCACCGCGAAGCGGCTGATGGTGGCCTGGGCCACCACCGTCTGAGTAACAGCGGCGTAGCTGGAGGGGCTACGCTGCATCAGATTGAACACCGAACGCGAGAAGTCCATCGCCCATTGCTTCTCGTCGGCATGCGCCTGGCGCGCCAGGAACTCGCGGATCTCCTGCTGGCGATTACTAAGCTGCTCACGCAGTGCGGTTACCTTATCGAGCCCGGCGACCACCGAGTCGAGCAGGCGCCGCAGCTCGCGGAAGGAATCGAGCTGCAGCTCCTCAGGGAAACTCAGCAGCTGCTCCTCCTGATGCTGTACGCGGACGTACTTGCCCTTGTCGAACAGCTTGCCCTCGCCCTGCACCGCCAGCTGGTCTTTCAGCTTCTGCCAGTCCCCTTCGCGAGCGGAGAATTTCAGCTCGCCATTCTGATCCAGCTCGGCGCGGATACCGGCCTGGCCCAGACTCCCATTGAAACGTCGCAGGATCTGCTCGTCGCTCATCTCGTCATCGAGCACCACCGCTACCGGCTCGGCCAGCTGGCGACCGCCGCTGAACAGCAGCGTTTCGCGCCCCGACTGGCGAATATTCTCCAGCGACTCCAACCCCTGCAGGCTGAAGCGGCTGCGTACCGGCTCGGTCAGGCGCAGCTTGAAGTTGGCGTCCAGCGAGTTGGCAGAGCGCTTGCTGCGCTCCTTGAGCAGAGCGTTGACCTCCTGCACCGCCTGCTGAATGGATTCTTCGCCGTTGGGCGGCGGCGAGCTGATCTGGCGGCTGAGAGTCAGTTTGAGTTGTGACAGATGGGTCTGCAGGTCGCCGAGGTAGCTGTCGGCCGACTGCATCGAGGATAGCTGCTGGTTGAGCTGCAGGCTGAAGCTGGTGCTCTTGCTTGTCGTCGGTTCCGAGTGCGACGTTTCACTCGGTGTCCCGACACGCAGCGGCGCGGGTGCATTGCGCAGCAAGGCCTCACGGCGCTCCTGCGGATTTATGACGGCGACACCCGGTAGCTGTCTACCAATCTTCATTCACGGCTACCTCGTCAGAGCATGCCGAAGAGCGACAGCCCGTTGATCTTCAAATAGGTCTTCTGCGTCGCCTGCAGCGACAGCTGATAGTTGTTCAGGTCGATGCTGGCCGCAGCGTAGTCGAGCTGGGACAGCTCGCCTTCGATCTTCTGGTTCACCAGCGACACGTCTTCGTTACTGCTCGATAACAACGTCAGGGTGTTCTGCCGGCCGCCCAGTTCGGTAACCGCGCCGAGCAATTGACTATGAGTGGCGTCCAGGCTGGCCAGGGTCTCGCTGATCTGCGCGCTGGAATCGACTGTCGGGTCGGCGAGACTCTTCACCAGTGCATGCAATTGATTGAGCATGTCGGCATCGGCACCGAAAACTTGCGCGGCGGTAACATTTTCCTCGACCAGCACGCCGTTGGCGACAGCCGCCTGGCGGTATTGATCGTTGCCGGTCAGGCTGTAGGTCTCGGTCGCCTCATCGAAGGTGATCGCCGCACGGTCGCTCAGCGTGCCGGAAAAAAGATAGCGGCCTTCCTCGTCGCGCACGTTGGCGAAACTGAGAATGGTCTTTTCCAGGCTCTCCAGCTCGTTGGCGATGGCCACCAAATCCTCGCTGGTATTGCTGCCGTTGGCCGCCCACAACAGCATGTCGCGCACGTTGAGCATGGTGTCCGAAGCGGCCTTGAGGTTGGCCTCCTGCTTGGACAGGTTGCCCGAGACGTTTGCGATGTTGGTGCGGTACTGCGTCAGTGTGGCTTCCTCACGCTGGATACGCAGCACGCGCACCGCAGAAATCGGATCGTCCGACGGCATCAACATACGCTCGCCGGTCGCCATCTGCTGCATCAGCTTGCCGAGCTTCTCGGAGCTGGTATTCATCGAGCCATGCATCATGGCGGTGATCTGGGCGTTGGAGATGCGCATGTATTTTTACTCGTCAGTCGAATCGGCTTGCGCCGGCTCAGAACATCGCCAGTACGGCGTTGAACAGCTCGTTGGAGGTGCTGATGACCTTCATGTTGGCCTGGTAGGCCTGCTCGTAGGCCATCAGGTTGACGGCTTCCTCGTCCAGGTTCACGGCGCTTACGCTGTCGCGCTGGGCTTGCGCCTGCTCGGCGACAGTGGTCGCGGCGCTGCGGTCCGCCTGATTCTGTCGGCTGGCGCTGGCGACGCGTCCGACCAGACCGGCGTAGGCGTCGTTGAGCGGCACGGTGTTGCCGGCGACAGTGATGCCTTGCGACTTCAAGTCGAGCAGCGCGAGCAGGTTCTTGTTGTTACCCACTTCGCCCGGTATCGAGGAAAACGCTAACTCGGTCGCCCCCAGTGGATTGACCGCGAGCATGCCGCTGGTGCTGCCAGGGTTGTGGACGAACAGCGGCTGGCCGGGATTGCCGTCGAGGTCGAAGCCGCCTGCGAGCGTGTCGTTGACCATCGTCGCCAGCGCCGACGCCATGTCGTGCAGATCCTGCTGGGCCGGACGCAACGCGCCGTATTCCATGTCATGGAGGCTGCCCAGAGAGCCGCCGAGTCCCTGCTGATCGAGTGGAAAGGTGGTCTTGGCGAAGACCAGCGACATTTCCTGCTCACCAGCGATGTTTTCGCTGATTTTCAGCTGCCCTGCCGTGATCCCGGCCACCAGCGGCTGACCATTGGCTAGAGACACATCGAGGGTGCCGTCCGAGGATTCCTGGACGCGGATGCCAGCGTATTGGCTCAGATCCTTGACCAGATTCTCGCGGTAGTCACGCAGGGTCGCGGTGTCGCGCCCGGTCGATTCCATCTCGCGAATCTGAGCATTCAGTTCGGCGATGTTGCCGGACAGTCCGTTGATCTCGCTGACCATAGCCCCACGCTGACCCTGCAGCGCGTTGAGCTGGGTGCCGATGTTGCTGTTGAGCCCGTTGAAACGCTGCGCCAATTGCTTGGACTCGCCGATGATCTGCTGGCGCAGCGCGATGGATTCGGGGGTCGAGCTGGCTTCGCTGAGCGCAGCGAAAAAGTTATCCAGGCCGACGCTGACGCTGGAGCCTTCACTATCGATCAAACCCTCCAGCGCTGTCAGGTACTGCTGATTGGTACTGAAGTACTGCTTGTCGGTCGTCGCGCGCCACAGCTGCTGGTTCTGGAAGTCGTTGGACAACCGGCGAATGCTGCTGACCTGAACGCCGCCGCCAATGCTGACCGAGGTCTGCCCGCCAAGCGAATGCAGCTCCGGCGTCAGACGGCTGAAACCGGGAGTGTTGACGTTGGCGATGTTCTGCCCGGTCGCCGTCAGGGCGATCTGCGTGGCGCGAACGCCGCTGTAGCCAATTTGACCAAGAATACTCACGACACGATTTCCTTCGACTCGATCCGGATCGACTGAGCGAACGCCACGGAAAGGTGGCTGCCGCCGACGACACTACGCTGCTGACTGGAAAGAGCGACCGCATCGGCCGCGGAATTAAGCGCCGGCTGCAGCGGGTGGGCGGCCGGCTGGATCTGCGCGCGCGGCTCGACCGGACTCGGCACCTCCGCACGCAGATCGTTGAGGATGTTGCGGGTGTAATTCCGAGTTTCCGCGTATGGAATCTTCTGCACCCAGGCAGTCATGCCGATCTCGCCCTTGCGCGGGTCGCCATGGCTCTTCAGCCACTCGTCCACCTTGCCAGGGCCGGCGTTGTAGGCGGCCAGCGCCAGCGCCTGATGGCCATCGTAACGGTCGAGCATCTTGCTCAGATAGGCGCTGCCCAGGCGCTTGTTGTATTCGGCATCGGTGGTCAGCCGCGCTTCGCTGAACGGCAGGCCGAGCTCGGCCGCCATATCGCGTGCGGTACCTGGCATCAGCTGCATCAGGCCGCGCGCGCCCTTGGACGAGACCGCCGCGATGTTGCCGCTCGATTCATGCTTGATGACACTGTCGACCAGCGACTTGAAGCCTGCCTTGCCGCTTTCCCAGGCACTATCAAGCGCCTCGACGCCGCGCTGCCAGGTGCCACGCAGTGCGTGCAGACCGCCCGCCTGCAGGCCGCTACCGGCGTGGCCAGCCAGGGCAGTCGGCGCGGGCGCCGTGCCGGGTGCATCGCCGCTCAACTGCTGCACCAGCATATCGGCAATCCCCGTCTGCCGCTTGCCGGCCAGTGTGTCGGCCAGCACCTCGTCGTAGAAGTCGCGCATGGTGTCCAGCTCGCGGCTGCGCATGGGGTTGCCCGCGCCGAGCACGTCGCCGGCCTTGCGCATCTGCTTGAGGATCTGCTGCAGGAACATCGCTTCGAACTGCTCGGCAACGACTTCCAGTTGCTGACGCCGCGCCGCGTTCGGGCCGTCGGCGCGCTGGCGCAGGGTATTGAGGTGCTGTGGGAGGGAAACGATGCTCATGGTCGCCTTGGAACCTGTTCAAATCTGCTGCGCGTCGGGCCTGTCCGGTCAAGGACAAGCGCTTACATCACGATCAGTTCCGCATTCAATGCGCCGGCGCGTTCCAGCGACTGCAGGATGCTCATCACGTCGTCCGGCGTGGCGCCGAGACTGTTGATGGTGTTGATGATGCTTTCCAGGCTGGCGCCTTCCGGCCACTTGAACATGGCCTTGCGGTCCTGCTCGATGGCGACATCGGACTGCGGCGTGACCACGGTTTCGCCGCCGGCAAACGCATTCGGCTGGCTGACCTGAGGGCGCTCGCTGATGGTCACCGTCAGGCTGCCGTGGGCGACAGCCGCGGCTTTCACCCGCACGCCCTGGCCGACAACCACGGTCCCGGTGCGGCTGTTGAACACCACCTTCGGCCGGGTCCGTCCCTCTTCCACTTCCAGCCGTTCGAGCATGGCCATGAAGCTCATGCGCTGGGTGCTGGTGACCGGCGCACGGATCGAAATCTTGGTGGCATTGAGGGCCGTGGCGGTGCCCTTGCCAAAGTAGGCGTCGACCGCATCGACCACGCGAGTGACGGTCTGGAAGCTCGGCTGACGTACGTTAAGCATCACGTCCGGGCGCTCGGTGAAGTCGCTGGGAATCATCCGCTCGACCGTCGCGCCGTTGGGAATCAGCCCGCTGTTGGAGGTATTGATCGCGACCTTGGAGCCGCTGGCGCCCTCGGCGTTCACGCCACCGACGATCACCGCGCCCTGGGCAAGTGCATAGATCTCGCCATCGACACCCTGCAGCGGGGTCATCAGCAACTGGCCGCCGCGCAGACTCTTGGCGTCGCCCAACGAAGAGACGGTGACATCCACGGTCTGGCCGGCGCTGTAGGACGGCGGCACGGTAGCGGTAATGGTCACCGCAGCGACGTTCTTCAGCTTCGGGTCGACATTCGGCGGCAGGTTCACGCCGAATTGCTTGATCATGTTCGTCACCGACTGGCTGGTGAACTTGACCTGGTTCTTGTCGCCGGTGCCATCGAGCCCGACCACCAGACCGTAGCCGATCAGCTGGTTGCCGCGGATGCCCTCGACATCCACCAGATCCATCAGCGGCACGGCTTGCGCGGGAAATTGCCAGCACAGCGCGACGGCGGCGAAAAACAGCTTCAGGGATCGCTTCGGGCTAGTCATATCAGGGGCTATCACTTAAAGAGGGAACAGCGGCGACGTGAAGAAACGCGTCAACCAGCCGGCCGAGTTGCTGTCGTTCAGCACGCCGCGCCCGGCATAGGAAATCTTCGCGTTGGCCACGCTTTGGGACGACACCTGGTTGTAGCGGTTGATGTCATCGACACGAACCAGCCCGGCGAGACGAATGAATTCGTCACCCTGGTTCAACCGCAGGGTCTTCTCACCCTTGATCAGCAGCGTGCCGTTGGGCAGCACGCGATGGACGGTCACGGCGATGGCGCCGCGCAGGGTGTTCTGCTGCGAACTTTTCGCCGAGCCGTCGAACTCGCGCTCGGCACCGGCCGATGTTTCAACGTCGGGATAGGTCTTGCCAAGAATCGTCGGAATGCCGATACCGACGCTCGATTCCTTGCCGAAGCTGGTGCCGGCGCTCTTGCTCGACTGGGTGGACTCGTCGAGCACCACGGTGAGAATGTCGCCGACGCGCACCGCGCGGTTGTCGCTGATCAACGAGCCTCTGTAGCCGGAACGGAACAGTCCCCCGCCAGTGGTCGGCGGCAGGCTGTAGTCCAGTTCCAGCGGTTCGAACTCGGTCGATGGCTCTTCCGGCAGCATCTCGTTGAAGCTGGCGCAGCCGCCAAGAAGGGTCAGCGCGACGAGCAGAGCGGGGGTACGCATCATCGGTCTCAGACGGTCTGGTTGAGGAACTGCTGCATGCCGCTGGCGGCATCGAGCACCTTGGCGTTGGCTTCGTAAGCGCGCTGGATGGCGATCATCGCCACCATGGCCTCGACCACCTGCACGTTGGAGCCTTCCAGCACGCCCTGCTTGAGCTGGCCGAGACCCTCTTCGCCCGGCACGCCCTCGACAGGCTCGCCGCTGGCGACGGTTTCGCGATAGAGATTGCCGCCCAGGGCTTCAAGGCCGGCCGGATTCGTGAAGTTGACCAGCGTGATCTGGCCCAGCTCAGACGGCAGCGTGTCGCCAGGCAGCACGGCGGTGACGATGCCATCGGCACCGACCGTGAAGCCCGTTGCGCCTTGCGGTACTTCGATGGCTGGCGCTAGCGGCAGTCCTTGGGCGTTAACCATCATGCCTTCGGCGTTGAGCTGGAACTGGCCGTTCTCGGTGTAGAGAAGGTCGCCGTTGGGCGCCTCGACCTGGAAGAAGCCACGCCCGACGATCGCCAGGTCCATCGGCTGGCCGGTGGTCTGGATGCTGCCTTCGGTGAACACCTTCTGGGTACCGGCAACGCGCACGCCGCTGCCCAGCTGGATGCCGGACGGCACCGTGTTGATCTCGTCGGCCTGGGCGCCCGGCTGCTTCTCGATGCTGTAGAACAGATCCTCGAAGACCGCGCGGTCGCTCTTGAAGCCGTTGGTGTTGACGTTGGCCAGGTTGTTGGCGACGGTGGACATGGCCTTGTCCTGGGCGGCCAGGCCGGTCTTGCTGACCCAAAGTGCGGAATTCATGCGTTATCTCCCGATCAGCTGCCGCGGATCATTCGGTTGCCGGCGTCGGAGAGGTCCTCGGCGGCTTTCATCATCTTCACCTGGGTTTCGAACAGGCGGTTGAGGCTCATGGTCGAGGCCAGCTCATCGATGGCCGATACGTTGCTCGACTCGAGGAATCCGCTGGCCAGGCGCACGTCTTCACTGGGCGCGGCGGGCTCGCCATTGCGCGTCACCAGCAGGCCAGCCTCGTTCTTCATCAGGTCTGCAGCCGCTACGTCGACCAGACGGATACGGTCGACCTCGGCCATCATCCAGTCGCCCGGCGCCATGACGGAGACGGTACCGTCATTGCCGATTTCCACGCGGTCATGTTCGGGCAGCTCGATCGGCCCGCCCTCGCCCATCACGGCACGACCGTTGAGGGTCAGTCGACCCTCGGCATCGATCTGCATGCTGCCCTGGCGGGTATAGGCCTCGCCTTCGCCGTCTTGCAGGACGATCAGGCCGGTGCCCTTGACCGCAAAGTCCAGCTCGCGACCGGTCGCAATCATCGGGCCGGCTGCCAGACTGACGCCGTTGTTCTCAACCACCGCCATGTGTCGGCTGTCGTAGCCGTAGCCTTCCACCGCCACGGCCTGGGCGCGCTCAAGGTCGGCGCGAAAGCCCGGCGTGTTGACGTTGGCGAGGTTGTTGGAGCGCACCTGCAGCGACATCATCGTGCGGCTGGCGGCGGTCATCGCCGTGTATCCCAAACGATCCATGAATCAGCCTCAGATGGCGTTGAACAGCGTCTGGGTGAGTTCCTTGTTGGTGGAAATCACCTGAGTGTTGGCTTGATAGTTGCGCTGGCCTTCCATCAAACCCACCAGCTGCTGGGTGAGGTCGACGTTGGAGCTTTCCAGCGCGCCAGACGCCAGGCTGCCGTACTGGCCGACACCCGGCGCGCCGAGCATGGCCGCGCCGGAGGCAGCGGTTTCGGTCCAGGCGGTGCCGCTGATGTTCTTCAGGCCTTCGGCGTTGACGAAGCTGGCCAGCACCACCTGGCCCTGCAGCATGCGCTCGCCGTTGGAGTAGCTGGCGTAGACCTTGCCGTCCTTCTCGACGCTCATGCCGGTCTGCTCGCCTGCGGCATAGCCGGTGGCGCGGTTGCTGGTGACGCTGAATTCGGAGCCGTACTGGCTGGTACCGCTGTAGTCGAGCTGGACGTTCAGCGGATCGACGCCGCCGCCCGGCGTGGCGGTCAGCGCGACCGTGCCGATCGGCGCGGTGAGCGTACCGGCACCGTCGAATGTCAGCGCCCGAGGCGCGCCCGGCAGCGCCGCGCCATCGACGTAATAATGAGCGTTCCAGCTGTTATCGGCGGTCTTGGCGAAGTACTGGGTCAGGGTGTGTTCCTTGCCCTGGGAATCGAACAGCTTGGTGGTGTAGGTGGAGTTGTAGCTGTCAGCGACCAGCGGATCGAAGGCCACAGCCGGCACTTCCTGGTTCGCATCGAGGTTGGCGACGAAGCTCAACGCATCGGTGGCCTTGGCTGGTATTCCGCCGGAGCGCAGCTGAAGATCGCCAACGGTCCCGGTCTGCAGATTACCGGTGGCATCGGCCGGATAGCCCTGCAAACGCTGGCCGAGACTATTGGTCAGGTAGCTATCCTTGTCGGTGCCGAACACGCCGGCGCGGGTGTAGGCCACATCGCCATTGCTGGCGCGGGTGACGAAGAAGCCGCCACCGGAAATCGCCAGATCGAGGCTGCGATTGGTGGTAGTCAGCGCGCCGCCTTGGCTGATGCTCTGAGTGGTGCCGGTAACCTCGACGCCCATCGCCTGGCTTTCGGCATAGAGGCTGCCGAAATCGGTACGCGAGGACTTGAAGCCCACGGTGCCGGAGTTGGCGATGTTGTTGCCGATGGTGTTGAGTTGTTCGTTGACGGCAGACAAGCCGGTCAGGGCGATATTGAAGCTCATGGGCTGATCTCGATGCGATAGATGGAATGAAGACTGGCGAGCAACAAGGCTCAGCCGCCGAGCAGCCCGGCATCGGCCTGGGCGAATTCGAGGATGTTGTAGAAGGGCACCGAACCGACACCCTGAACCTGAAGCACCGGACCCTCGGCGCTGACGCGCACGTTGGAGACCTGGCCGGCGACTTCCACCTGCGGAAACTCGCCGTTTTCCGACTCGATGCTGACGCTGTACCGGCCGTCACGCAGGCCGTGCTTGGCCGGATCGATCACGAAGGGCACCTTACCGGGGGACTGCGCGCCAAGCTCGATACGGGTCTGGGTGCCGTTGGAGTCGGTCAGCAACAACGCAGCGCGGTTCGAGGCATGGCTCAGGTCGAACTGGCCGTTGACGGCCTGCCCGCTCAGGTCCAGCGTTTCGACCGCGACGCTCACCTGCTGGCCAACCAGACCGGCGGCGGTGAGGGTCTGCAGGTTGTCGGTCAGCACCAGGTTGTTTTGCATCAGGCTGGACATGTTTTCCATGCTCTTGACCTGTGACATCGCCGAGTACTGGTTGAGGAACTCAGTGCTGTCCACCGGCTTGGTCGGGTCCTGGTTCTTGATCTGCGCGACCATCAAGCTGATGAAGTTGTTCTCCATCGTTGCGGCATCGCTGATGTTCACCGCACGCTTGACCTGATCGATCGAATTGCTCGCCAGGCTGCCGTCCAGTGCGGAATTAACCGTCGCCATCAGGATTCTCCCAACCGCAGCAGGCTCTGCTGCATGCTTTTCACGCGATTGAGCACCTCGACGCCGGTCTCGAAGCTACGGGTGGCCGACATCATGTCGGTCATCTCTTCGATCTCATTGATGTCGGGGTAGTAGACGTAGCCTTCGCCATCGGCCAGGGGATTACCCGGCTCGTAGCGGCGCTTGGGCTCGGCGCCGGAGGTGACCACATCGAGCACCTGCACATGGGCGCCGCCGAGGCCGACGCCACGGGTCAGCGAGTTGTTCTCGTACACCGCCGCGAACATCGGCTTGCGCGCCTGATAGACGTCGGCGGCGTTGTTGGCCGCCGAGTCAGTGTTGGCCAGGTTGCTGGCCACGGTGTTGAGGCGCACGGTCTGGGCGTTCATGGCCGAGCCGGCGATGCGGTAGATGGAATCGAATGACATGACTTCAACGTCCCTCGATGGCCTGCTTCAAACCACGAAATTTCATCGTGACGAAGGTCAGGCTGGTCTGGAAATCCATGGAGTTGCGCGAGAACTGCGCCTGTTCGGTAGACAGTTCGACTGTGTTGCCATCCTGCGAGGCCTGGCTCGGCACGCGGAACAGCAGACGCGGATCGGTGCCGGCAATGCTCACGCGCGGCGAGGTGCCGCTGTCCAGCCGCTGCATTTCCTTGCTGAAGTCGATGTCCCGCGCCTGAAAACCGGGCGTGTCTTCGTTGGCCAGGTTCGCCGCGAGAATCTCGCTGCGCTGCATGCGCAAACCCAGGGCGCGTTCGTGAACGCCCAGAGCGTCGTCAATCCGTATACTCATTTCGATACCCTTGCAGCCTGAGTAGGCTGAATCCAGCCCACCGCTTTTGCATGTGAATAGCAGAAAGCGTGCCGAAGCCGTATCTACAAGGTAATCCTTTGATTTACATAGAAAACTCTACAGAGAACAGAGCGCGCACCAAGCGTATTTTTCCGCTTGGCAAAGCGCGATCGGGCGGAAGCGGAAAAGCCCCTTCCGCCTGCTTCGTCGCCATGCTGCTGTTGTTGGCCATATCGGTCGAGGCTCGCGCTGACGCCGCGACTCAGGCCCGGCAGGCGGTGGAAAATCATCTGCGCCAGATGCTCGAACAACAGGCCGCGCGCCAGGGCTGGCACGGCATGCAGCTACGCTACGACATCAGCGTGCCGGCCAGCTCGACCAACCTGCCGATGTGCTCCGAGGCGTTGCAGGTCCGCGCCACTGGCGAGGCGCCTTCAGCCATGGAACGTCAACAACTGCAGATTCGCTGCCCCGATGCGCCCGGCTGGGCACTGAACGCTACCGGCCAGGCCCATGTCTTTCTGCCCGCCGTTCACGCTGAAGGCATTATCGACCGCGGCCAGACCCTGACCGCCAACGACCTCAAGCTGCAGCGCATCAACATCGCCAAAGCCCGCCGCGGCTACTACAACCGTCTCGAAGAGGTAATCGGCCTGGCTGCCAAACGCCGCATCCGCGCCGGCCAGACCATTACTCCGGCCCTGCTCGAGCAGGCCATGGCGGTCAGACGCGGCCAGCCAGTGAAGATCGTCGCCAGCCACGACGGCATCGAAGCCTCCACCTCCGGCGAAGCTCTGGCCGACGGCCAGCCAGGCGACGTCATCCGCGTGCGCAATGTACGCAGCGGGAAGGTAATCGATGCGAAGGTAATAGAAGAAGGCGTGGTGACGAGTATGTTTTAAGGGCGGAGGCCGGAAGAATTTGATCGTCTGACCGTACTCCAGCTCCCGGGGTTTCGCCGCAGGCGATTAAGCTCCAGCCGCATGCACCAGCGGCCTTCGAAGAAAGCACAGAATATTTGACGTCAGGATTTAATCCTTCGCGCAGCGCTGTCGCCCTATCTTTTCAGCAGGCAGTCAAGCCAGCTCCTAACAGCCAATCGCACGAAGGATGATCATCATGGCTCTGTCCATTCACACTAACTATTCCGCTCTGACCACCAATACCGCGCTGAACAAGTCCAACAACGCGTTGGCAACCAACCAGCAGCGTCTGGGTACCGGCCTGCGCATCAACTCCGCTGCTGACGACGCTGCTGGCCTGCAGATCGCAACCCGCCTGAACGCCCAAAGCCGCGGCATGTCGGTTGCCATACGCAATACCGGTGACGCCACTTCGATGCTGCAAACCGCCGAAGGCGCATTCAGCGAAGTCACCGATATTCTGCAGCGCATGAAGGATCTGGCCACCCAGGCGGCGAACGACACCAACGGAGCATCCGACCGTACTTCGCTGAAATCCGAGTACGATGAGCTGGCCAAAGAAGTCGACAACATTCTGACCAACACCAAGTATGCAGGCGAGTCGCTGTTTGCAGCTGGCGGTAAGTTCACCGCTGCGGTCAATTTCCAGATCGGCGCGTCCTCGGCCGAGACGCTGGCCATGGACGTCTCCGGGGCGCTGACCACGATCAATACGAACTGGGCTACGTCCAAAGCAAGCACGCTGGACACCGCCGCCAACGCCGGGACCGCCATTGACAACCTGGAAGCTTCGCTCAATGACGTGAGCGCCATGCGAGCCCAGTTTGGCGCCAACATCAACCGCCTGAACCACACCAGCAACAACTTGGCGAACATGAAGGACAACACCGACATGGCCAAGGGTCGGATCATGGACGCCGACTTCGCCATCGAGAGCGCCAACATGAGCAAGAATTCCATGCTCATGCAATCCGGTATCTCCATGCTCAAGCAAGCCGGTCAGATGCCAGGCATGGTCATGGGTCTGCTGGGCTAAGCCATCGCTTAGGGCTGCGGCGAGACTCCATGACCGGACCTCGCCGCAACCGCGCCCTCTCATTGGGCTCAACGCTATAAATTAAAGGATTTCGATCATGGCCTTGTCCATTCACACCAACTATTCCGCGCTGACCACCAACACCGCGCTGAACAAGTCCAACAACGCCCTGGCGACCAACCAACAGCGTCTGGGTACCGGCCTGCGCATTAACTCCGCCGCTGATGACGCTGCTGGCCTGCAGATCGCTACTCGCCTGAACGCCCAGAGCCGCGGTATGGCCGTAGCCATCCGCAACACAGGCGACGCCACCTCCATGCTCCAAACAGCCGAGGGCGCCTTCAGCGAGATGACCGACATCGCGCAGCGCATGAAAGATCTTGCGACTCAAGCGGCGAACGGAACCAATGGCGTATCCGACCTCAAGTCCATCCAGGCTGAATACGACGAGCTAGGAAAAGAGCTAGGCAACATCTTTAAAAATACAAAGTACGCTGGCGAAAATCTGTTTAGCGACGGTGCCGGCGTCGACGGCGACACAGGCAAATTCGGTGCCGCTGCAGTTACCTTTCAAATCGGCGCAAGCTCCAGCGAAACACTGAGTTTTGATCTTCAGACCGCACTGGGTTCAGTTGCCGGTTCGCTTAAAGCAGCATCGCTTATGTTCGCGGACAACGGCGACACAGCCGATTTCGTTGGCACTGACATTGCTACGATTACGGCTGGTACCGCCCCCGCTCCGGATACGGCAGTGAACAACGCTAACGGAACGATTACGAAGCTAGAAACCTTGCTGAACGACATTGGTTCCGTACGCGCTCAGTTCGGCGCCAACATCAACCGTCTGAACCATACCAACAACAACCTGGCCAACATGAAGGACAACACCGACATGGCCAAGGGTCGGATCATGGACGCCGACTTCGCTGTAGAAAGCGCCAACATGAGCAAGAACTCCATGCTCATGCAGTCGGGCATCTCCATGCTCAAGCAAGCCGGCCAGATGCCAGGCATGGTCATGGGCCTGCTGGGCTAAGCGGTACGCAACAGCGCTGGTCGCAACGACCGGCTTCGAAAAGCCCCGATTGTTTCGGGGCTTTTTTATTTCCGAACGTGAGAATCGTTGTCACCCGACCAGCGGCAGTCCGTCTAGCGTGACGACTCAAACACAAGATATGCCCTGTTATGCGGCGAACTTGCCGCTTCGCACGGCACATCTGCCCCGCGCTCACGATTTCGTTTCTTTCTCGCTCCGATGCCCGTTCGGCATTTCGTGTAACAACCGGCTTGTAGTATCAAAAAAACGGCGCCAATATGCCGCCGCCCGGTTTGCCAACCCTGTCACACCGGAAACTTTCCCTTCATATCAGGCGCTCATGACTTCATCTCTGTCCCTTACGGCCACCGATGCCATCATCTGCCCGCTGTTGAAAACCGGTCGAGACGGTTGTTCGGCTCGTTTCGATCGTGCGCTCTACCAACTCGTGCTGAACCATGACGAATATGAGGAAACACTAGACCTCGGTTTCTCTGGTAGCCGCGTGCTGGAGCGTTTGCTGCACTCGCCCGGCGAGGTCGTTTCTCGCGAGGAGCTGTTGAATTACGCCTGGGAGGGGCGGGTCGTCAGTCAGGGCAGTCTGAATCAGCAGATCTACACCCTGCGCCAGGCGTTGTTCGACGGCCGTAACCAGGTCATCCAGACGTTGCCGCGGCGAGGCTACCTGTTCAACCCGCAGCATCTGATTGTCGAACAACCGGCTTCGCCAGCTAATTCCGCCACTACGTCTGTTCCTACAGCTCCCGAAGAGCCAGCTGCTGTGCTGACGCAGCTGCTAGTGGCACCTCATGAGGCAGTGATACCAGGCTCGGCCAGAACGATCCGGCGCTACCGCTCGTGGCAGACCGCCGCGCTCGCCGGTACGGGAATGATGGTCTTGTTGGGGCTGGCAACCCTTGGCTTTCGTCTGGCCAGCACATCGACTCCCTCCCTCACGCAGACATTGGCCGTCGACGATCTGGAGGTACTTTACGTCGAAAAAAACCAGCACCTGCTTGATTCGCTGATTAAGGAAACGCGCATGCTGGTCGATACCATGAGCGACATGAATGCCGAGCCGGCTCGGCTGATCGTCAATATGTCCCCTGGGTTTTATGAGATCCGTTGCCTGCAAGGCGACGGTCGGGTCAATTGGCTAAAGGTTCACAAAAGCCAGATCCAGACGATCCCCAGTGACCATCTACAAGGGTGCCTGCAATGAACAGCCAGAACGAAACCGGCGCAGTCGGCAAGCGCATGCTTCAGGTAATGGTGCCATCGGCATTGTTGCTCTGGGCTTTTGTGGCAATGGGCACGACAGGAAACATGTCCTCGAAACTCGATGGTCAGTACAGCTCCAGCGGTCAGGTATTGCTGAGCGACGGCACAAGCGTGAAAGTCAGTCAGAGCCTGGTCTTCAACAAGGGCCGCTTTTACTCGATGACCCGAAACGCACCGGCCATCGTCGAGGCTTCGGGTCGGCTGGAGACGGACCTGCTCGGGCGTGCATCGCTGGTGGTGGAAGAGGGCCAGGTTCATGGGCTCGGCCCCCAGGACCAGATGGACGACGAACTGCTGTTCAATCTCTTCTACGGCGCACACAAGGGCGCACGGATTACCCTCGAGCAGGTCGGTGCCTGCCTGTACGGCGTCGAGACCCAGCAGGTCTATTGCGCCGACGATCACCCGCATCGCGGTTGAAAGCAGTTCCGCGCTCGGCGCGTGGCGCTCCATCGCGAAACGCTCGCTTGGAGCGCTGCGCTAAATCACTGTCCACACGCTATCAGGTCGGCTGACAACTCATCGGCGGACCTTTGCACCCTAATCTCGCGCCTGGCCCCTCTACCCCTCACCCCGACTCTCTCCCTGCAGGGAAGGGGCTGTCTGGAGAGTAGCTCCACGTCGCTGTTCGCTGGCAGACGCTAGGGGATGCCGCAGTCTTTTCAGGAGGGCGCCGGGTTTGGTCGGCGGCGGTCAGCGTGCTACCGCGCCGTCTGGCCTCGTTGCCGCCAACGCTCACCGGGAAGGCAAAAGGAAGCTGTTCGGCGGGCTGGCTCGACGCTAGTGATCGTCTCGCGGGCGTCAGGAGGGTGTCGCAGTGTTTTCACGATGGTGCGTCAGGCTGGTGTGCACGTCCGGCGTCAGGAACCCGCACCACTGTAGCTCGCCCCACTCTGGGAGAACCGCACCCGCCCGTAACTGTCGCCGAACAGCTCCTTGTACAGCGCTTCGGCCGAGGCGGTCAGCAGCAGGATTTCGACCCGACGGTTGGCACCATTCTGCGGATCTTCAGGGCGCAACGGCATGATGTCGGCCTGTGCGGTCACTTGTAATACCGAGCGCTCGGCCAGGCCGGCATCGACCAGCGCACGGCGAGCACGCAGGGCACGATCGCCGGAAAGATTCCAGTTGTTGTAGCCGTTCTTCTGCCGATACGGCGTGGCATCGGTATGGCCGCTGATGATCAGCTTGTTATCGACCTTGGCCAGCACACCAGCGAGCACACCCAGCAGCTTCTGAAAATGAGGATTCAGCGTGGCACTGCCGCGCTGGAACATGAAGCGCTGCTGGTCGTCCTTGATCAGTATGCGCAGCCCCTGCGGGACCACGTCCACTTCGAGATTGGCCAGGGCATCGACTTCGCTGGCGACTTCACGCATCAATTCGGCGAGCTTTTTCAGCTCTTCGGTCGAGCCATAGTTGCGGCTGCCGTCCTGTTCGCTTTTCGACGCGCGACTGTCCGCCTCTTCAGTCTGCGGCGGGCGCACCGGCACGCCATCGAGTTCCAGCGGCGAGGTGCTGGTGCCATCGAAAATCCCGGCGCCGCCATCGATCAGCGGGTTACTTTCCATCTCCCCATACGAGGGGTTGGTTTTTTCCATCTGCGGCTGGATGATCCAGAGCACCATGAACAGCGCCATCATCGCCAGGGTGAAGTCGGCAAAGGCCACCTTCCAGGCACCACCGTGCTCGTCGCCGTGGCCCTTCTTACTGCGGCGCTTGATGATGATCTCGTGCTCGCCGCCGCCCTTGCCCTTGTCCCGGCTTCTCATGCGGCGTCCCTTTCTTCCTCATACTGGGTGACCCAGTTTTCCAGCTGGCGGAAGGCGGGCTTGACGTCCTGCTCGATCAGCTTGCGTCCGGCGTCCACCGCCAGCAGGGTGGGCTTACCGGCAACGTGGGCAACCAGCGTGGTGCGCACGCATTCCAGCGCAGAGAGCTCGGTCTTGATGCGTTGGCTCATCGCGTTGGACAGCGGGTCCATCAGGCAATAGCAGAAGAAGATGCCGAGGAAGGTACCCACCAGGGCCGCCGCCACGTGAGCACCGATTTCCGCCACGCTGCCGCCGATGCTGCCCATGGTGATGATGATGCCCATGATCGCCGCAAGAATGCCGAAGCCGGGCATGGCCTCGCCGATCTTGTGCAGCGAGCGAGCCGGCTGCAGCAGCGCGTGCTCCATGGCCTCCAGTTCCTGCTCGAGGAATCCTTCCAATTCGTGGGCGCTGATTTTCCCCATGGCCATCAACCGGAAGTTATCGGCGATGAAGGCCATCAGGTTCTTTTCCTGCAGGATCAATGGATAGCGAACGAACAGGTCGCTCTCTTCCGGCTCCTCGATATGCGAATCGAGCACCTTGAGGCCGCCGACGTCGACCATTTCCAGCAGTTCGTAGAGCAGCATCAGCAACTGGCGCTGAAACTCCTCGCCACGACGTTTGTAGGCAAAGACATCCTTGATCTGGTGCAGCATCTCGATCAGCACCTCCTTCGGGTTGCCCACCACCAAGCTGCCCAGCGCGGCGCCGAGGATGATGACCACTTCTGCTGGCTGCCAGAGCACGCGCATGTCCCCGTTGGCCATGGCATAACCACCCAGCACACAACCGATGATGATCAAGGCACCTAATACTTTCTGCATGACTACTGACTTCTCTCGGTTAGAAAGCGACTGGCCTTGCCGATCGCCTGTTTGCTCAGCTGACAAACCCGGGCATCGCTGACTTCCAGCACCAGGGCGATTTCCTTCAGGCTCAGTTCGTGCTGGTAATAGAGCGTCAGCACCAGCCGCTCACGCTCGTCCAGCCGCGCCAGCGCCTGCTCTAGAACACGCTCCTTGATCAGGCGCTCCTCGAACAACTCAGTGGCGTCGGGAAAATGCTCGTGACCGCTCTGCAGCAGTTCATCAAGGCTCTCGATGGCCTCCGAAGAATCGGCCCAGAGGAAGTCCTGGTATTCCTTGTCGGCCAGGCCGGTATACGCCTTGATTTCCTCGTCGCTGGGCTCGTGGCCCAGCTGGCGCGACAGGTCGCGAATCGCGTCACGCACCTTGTGCGCCTGCTGACGGACCTGGCGCGGGCGCCAATCCTGACGGCGCAGCTCATCGAGAATCGCGCCACGGACACGCAACGCGGCGAACTTGCCGAACTGCTCGTCCGGCTCACCGTAGCGGCGCAGCCCTTCGAGCAGGCCCATCATGCCGATCTGCTCCATATCTTCGCGGTCGAGCACTTGGTTGGCCTGCAGCGATAGCTGCCTGACGATGCGCTTGACCAATGGCAGATACTGCATCAGCCAGCGCTGCTCGACCGCCGGAGCGAACACCGATGGGCTGGCCGGCGTGGCGCCGTAATAGTTGATGGGGCAAGTGGCGCTCATGGCGTGGCCTTTATTGCACGATCAACTTGTTGACTAGCACGTGCTTGAACGGCACGGCTGCGTTCTTGGAGGCAAAATCGGCGAACAGGACAGTTTCAAGACGATCCTGCAGATCACTGATCTTCAGGCCACGCAGTTCTTCGAACGGCAGCGACGACAGGTAACCCACCACCGAATTACGCACCAGCGGTTCGGCCTGCTCGAACTTCGGTGGTTCTTCGGAGGCATCCGCCTGCAACGCGAGATCCAGCACGAAGTAATGCTCACGACCGTCACCACGCACGCTGACGATGACTTTCTCCACCGGGAAGAACTCGTATTCCGAGGGCTCAGCCGGCTCGTCTGCTACGACCTCCTCGGAAACGGCACCTTCCATGCCGGGCTTGAGCAGCCAATAACTGACACCGACACCACCGGCAACGGTCAGCACGTTGATCAGCAGCATCAGAAGGACGAGACGGGGCGTCGACATAACACACTCACAAATTGGCTAATTAGGTTGAATCGGGTCAAACCGTGATCAATACATCTCGGGGCCGGCCGCTCTGCCGGCTCTGCTCCTGTTCATGCGGTCGGGCCGCCTGCGGAAGCTCCTCACCGGTCAGTGCCGTACGCTGGCGCTGTTGACCCTGCTGGCCACCACTGTCGGCTCCCACCTGCACATTGACCTGAACGAAGTGCTGGCCGACCAGCTCCTGGCGCAGGCGATCGCTGGTCTGTTGCAGCAGACGAGCCACATCGGCATTCGCGGCAGACAGCTGAACGTTCAAACGTCCCGATTCATGGCTGAGCAGGATTTCCATGCTGCCAAGCTCCGGCGGATCAAGGCGGATGGTGGCGCTCTGAATCTTCTGTTGGATCTGCAGATCGACGTTCTCGCGCAAGGCGTGCAGCATCTGCTCGCCCCACTTGGATTCTGGCGCTTGCAGTTTCAGCGCGCGGTCGACGGCTTGAGGCTGTGGCACCTGTCCGCGCTCAACCGTGGCCGTCAGCGGCTCGCCCGCTTCCGCCGGCTCGGCGGCACTCAGCAGCGGCTCCAGTGCCGGCTCGGCCAGAACGTCGGCGGCGAGCTGCGGCGTTGTCGCCGCTTGCGTCAAACCGGTATTCAGCTCCGCCGCCATACGCGGTAAAGGCGCGCCTATCGCACCTGCATCGACGGGTGCGCGTTGCCAGCTATGACCGGCCAGCGCGTCGAAGGGATCGGCCTGGGCCGTCGCCTGCTGCCCCGTCAGGGACTCGGGCAACCATGCAAGCAGCGCATCGGCCTGTTCCGCTATCGATGACGTCGGCAAGGCATCGGAGAGCGGGTCTTCGGTCACGCCACCCAGGCGTGCAGAGTCGCGCGCCTGAATCTCGGTCTGTTGCTGGTCGATCATGCCCAGCAACCACTGCTCGGGCGTGAGCTCGGGTAGTGCGTCGTCGCCCTGTTCGGCCTTCGTGCCCATGGACAACGGTTCATTCAGTTCGGCTGCCGATAAAGCGGCCTGCGGCGAAGCCGGAAACGCCTTGCCTGAGAGCACGCCTGCCGGAAGCGCTGCATTCGGCAGTGAGCCGCTTTCGCCAGCGATCAGGCTCATACGCGCGCCGAAGCCAATTCCCGGCACTGCCTGGGAACCTGTACCCGACTGACCTGCGGCAATGCCACGAGCAGCAACGGGAGTACCACCGGCGTCGGCTGGCGCAGCGGAAGGGTGGGCATTTGAGATCGGCTGGATCATCGCCTGTCTCCGGCTTGGAACATGTCAATTCGCTGATAGGCCGCACGCCCTTCGGCGTACTCCAGGTGGTTCAGTAACAGCAGGCGCAGCCGTTCGCATTCGTCGGTGCAGGCTTGCAGACCTTCGCCGTGAAGCTGCTTGAGCTGGCTTTTGGCGGCGTGGGTCGGCTCGTCGAGCTCCTGACCGGCCAGCTCTTCGAGGCACTGACGGATGGCCTTATCGGCGACCGCCACGGCGCCCCAATCGCTGGCCTGCAACGCCTGCTGCAGCTGATCGTGCAGCTCCATCAGGCGCGCGCTATCACTTACGAGCGGCACTGACACCCTCCCAGCCTTCACGCAGAATGCCGAGCAGGTTGATGACTTCATCCAGCCCTTCCAGCGACAGCGACACGCTGACATCGGAAAGACGATAGATGCAGTATTCGTAGAGTCGCGCCAGCCCCTGAACCACTTCGCCGCCACCCTCTTCGTCGAGCGCGCCGTTGAGGCCGTTGAGGATGTTCATGCACTTCTCCAGAGAAATGCCCTTCTGCTGATAACGCTTGTGCTCGATATGTCCGCGAGCGCGGGCCAACTCATCGAGTAGGCCATCCATCAGCACCAGCACCAGCTCATAAGGCGAAGCGGAGGCCGCACGGGCTTCGAGGTCTACCGAGCGGTAGCTGTCGTAACTGTCGTTTTGGAGGTAGGTGCTCATCCGAACAATCCGAAGGTCTGCTCCATGCTCTGCATGGTCTGCATCATGGAAGTGAATTGCTTGAGGTAGCGGCTGTAGTGGGTGTCGTACTGCTGCTGGAGGTTCTCGAACTGCTCGTCGATACGGCGCAGGCTCATGTCCAGCGTGTCCATACGGTTCTTCAGCATGCCGTTGGTGCTGCTGGTATAGCTGGCGACGGTCTTGTCGATGCTCTCGAGCAGGTTGTCCTTGCCGGTGAACAGCGCCTCGAAGCCTTCCGGATCGTTGGCGACGGCAGCTTCGAAGCGCTTGGCGTCGATGGTCAGCTTGCCGTTGCGATCGGCGCTGATACCGAAATTGATCAGACTGGTGCCACCGAAATCGGTACGCAGCAGGCCATTGAGGCGGCTTTCGATGGAACGGATGCTGGAATCGCCGGCCAGGACGCCGCGTGCCGCACTTTCGCTGCCGCTGGCGGTCAGCGAGTCGAAGCTGCCCATCAGCGTATTAAATGCATCGATGAAACTCTGAGCCTTGGCCTGGGTGCCTTCCTTGTCTTGCGCGATATCAAGGGTTAGCGGTGATTCACCGGTGGCATGCGCCTTGGTGAAGGTCATGCTGACGCCTTCGATGACGTTCTCGAAGGTATTGCTGGCATTGGTCAGCTTGATCCCCGAGGCATCCCGACCGAGATATACCTCGGCGTCCGCTGCGGTGGACAGACGAGTCGGGCTGGCAATTGCGGCTTCGACCGCCGAGTTGCCTGAGGCGCTCAGGCTGATGCTCTGTGCGGCTCCGGTTTCCTCAGTGGTCAGGACCAGATTGACCGCGCCGTCGCTGCGTACCAGGGTGGCCCGAACGCCGCTGTTATCGACCGCGTCATTGATCGCGCTGGCGAGGCCGTCAAGGGTGGTGATGCCGGTCATATCGACATCGAACGAATCCACACCGCCCTGGCCGATGGTGAGCGTACCGCCGCCCGCTAAGCTGGAGTCAGTCAGGCCCTGCAATGCGATCTGATCCTTGCTGGCTAACTGCTTGACGAAAAAGTCGTAACTGCCAGCCTGCGCGGTGGTGCCAACCGTAGCGCTGGCATAACCGTCCTGGCTAAAGGTCGCTTTATTGGTCAGCATGCTCGAAGTGCTGCTATTGAGCTTGGTGATGGCCGACTTGAAGGTCGTCAACGAGCTACGCAGCGAGCTCAGCGCATCGCGCTGGGCCTTGTAGTTTGATTCGTTGCGGTTCAGCCGATCCAGCGAAGACTGAACTTCGTAGGTCGCCAACTGCGTCGACATCTGCTGTACGTAATCAGAATCTATAGCCATCACCATCCCCTCTTGATGTCTGTTGAGCAAATTGGGTGCCAAGTCGAAAAGGCCGCATTACGGGCGTTCGAGAGGCAGCCATGCAGAAAAAAGGCTTCCGCAACGCGACGTGACGAGGAAACGGGGAAACACCGCTTCCTCCTGTGGCGATGACGGAACGACGCTCTATAAAGGCGACTTGGACGCGCGGTTTATTTAGCGGGCTGAAGACCCATTTGCCATGGGACGCACCGCGCGAGGAATCGGCTCGGCACGATGGCCGGATTTGGCGGGAACGCTACGCAAGTCATTGACTAGCAGCGGACAGAAAGTCTGCGAAGCGGCTCAGTAAGCCTGCGGTGTATAGAGGCGGGCATCCTGATTGCCAGCGAGCAGTTGCTGCAGGATGTCGTGGTGCATGGCAAGAAGCTTGCCGTTGTGCTCATTAAACAGCTGGCACTGCACGGCGAGATCGCCGACCTGCTGCCAGTGTTGCTGCAACGACACGCCGCGCTCGCCCGAGCAGCTGGACAGCAGGCGGCGCATACCAGCCCCGGTTGCGTCCAAACGGAAAGCTGCAAGCACCTTGCTGCGGCGCTGGGCGCGGGCGGCAATGGCTTCGACGCGAAGGGTGATCTGCAAATTGATGCGATCGATTTCGGGCACATCGCGTTCCAGCAGACGACCGTAGAGCTCCTGCATCAATTCGCGCAGGGCAAGGTAGTCGCCGCAGTCCTGCCGCAGATCGTCATCGACGACTGCGAGCAGTTTGTCCCGTTGAGTCACGCGTCGTTGCCGCGGTGATAGCTGAGCATGCTGCTCGCCAACTGACCGATGTCTGTGGATATCTCGCCGCGCTGCAGCGCCTGCTTGATCGCCGCAACGCGGTCCAGATCGATCTCGGGCATTGCGCGCAAGGCTTCATGCATCTGCTCGAGCGGCAGGCTCTCGGCCGGGCGGGCAGCGGACTGCGCGGCGGGGCGGACGCTGGCCGGACGAGCAGGAGTCGTCTCGGTGGGGTTCGCAATGGCGGGCTTGAAATGCCGGCTGATTTCCATGTTCTCATTCCAACTCGGTGGTTACTGCCTAACAAGCGACCGCTCGGGCGGAAACCTTAAATAATTTTTCGCACGGCTGACAGGCGGGTCCTTTGCTGCTCACCACAAACAACGACTGGCGTAGGATCGCCCCTCACCCCAACCCTCTCCCCGCAAGCGGGGAGAGGGTGCTGGCCGTGCGGGCTGATTATCGCCGCGGCGGCCTTCTCTCTCCCTCGCCCTTCCGGGGTGAGGGGGCGGAGCCGAGCCGACTCCCGACTTCAAACAACCACTAGGCAATCCGACCCCGCCACCAGCTCTGCGCCGCCAGGCCGTCCTGAATCTTCTGCTCCTGAGCCAGCAACAGCTGCTGCCACTGCTGGATCTTGGCATCGATCACATGCTCGATGACCTTCTCGCTGCGCATGGCCTGCATTAGCTCCTGCTGGATGCGCGCCAGCGCCTGTTCGGCTACAGCCAGTTCGCGGCGCTGCAGTTCGACCATCTTGTACAACGTGGCTTTGTAACGCTGCTGATTATCACGCTGCAACGGGGTGCTCATCGGCACACTGAAGCCACACAGACGGCTCAAACCGGTAATGTTGTTGCGATAGCGCTGACAAAGGTTCTGCTGGTACTGCACCTGTCCAAGCATCTGCTTGACCCGGTTGCTGCGCAGGCTGGCCAGGCGCGAGAGCGTCTCGATCTGCTGTTTCATGGCTTCCTGATGATGCTCTGCAGGAGAGTAAGGCTGGTTTCCAGCTCCGCCGCCTCGCCCACTTCCTGGCGCAGAAAACGCTCGATGGTCGGTGCGAGCTGCACGGAGCGGTCGGTTTTGATGTCCGCTCCGGGCGTATAGCCGCCCAGCGGGATCAGCTCCTTGATCTTCTCGTAGGTGCTGTAAAGCTCTTTAAGCTGGCGCGCCGCGCCCAGGTGCGGTGGCTGGCCGACCTGACTCATGCAGCGGCTGACCGAAGCGCAGACATCGATGGCCGGGTAGTGCCCGGCATCAGCCAGGCGCCGCGAAAGCACGATGTGCCCGTCGAGAATCGCCCGTGCGCAATCGACGATCGGGTCCTGCTGGTCATCGCCCTCGGCGAGTACGGTGTAAAGGGCGCTGAGGCTGCCATTGTCGTTGGCGCCATTGCCGGCGCTTTCCACCAGTTCCGGCAGCATGCCGAATACCGACGGTGGATAGCCCTTAGTCGCCGGCGGCTCGCCCAGCGCCAAGGCGATTTCGCGCTGGGCCATGGCGTAGCGGGTCAGTGAATCGACCAGCAACAACACATCGTTGCCCTGGTCACGAAAATAGGCGGCGATGCTGTGGCACAGCTCGGTAGCCTTGAGGCGCATCAGTGGCGATTCGTTGGCCGGCGCGACCACCACCACGGCTTTCTTCAGGCCTTCCTCGCCGAGCGAATGCAGCAGGAACTCCTGCACCTCACGACCGCGTTCACCGATCAGCCCGACCACCACCACATCGGCCTTGGTTTGCCGCGTGATCATCCCCAACAGCACGCTCTTGCCCACGCCGGAGCCGGCAAACAGGCCCACACGCTGACCCTTGCCCAGGGTCAGGGTGGCATTGATCGCGCGTACGCCGACATCCAGCGGTTCGCTGACCGGCTTGCGCTTGAGCGGATTGACCGACGGCAGCTCGGCAGGCAACGGGTCGCGCCCGCTGAGCTTGCCCAGCTCGTCCAGCGGCTCGCCAAGGCCGTTGACCACCCGGCCAAGCCAGGATTCATCAATGTGCAGCTTCGCGTCATCCGGCGCTGGAAACACTCGGGAACCCGAGGTCAGACCAACCGGTTTCTTGAACGGCATCAGGTAGGTGATGTCACGGTTGAAGCCCACCACCTGCGCTTCGAGCATGCTGCCGTCGCCCTGTTCGACGAAGCAGCGCTGGCCGGTCATGCGCTGGCAACCGAGGCTTTCCAACAGCATGCCGGAGACGCGCACCAGCCGGCCGCTGACCTTGGCCAACTGCACCGTGTCCAGCGAGCGCAGGGCCTCATCGAGTCGGAAGCTCTCGCGCAGGGACATTTCAGGCTTCTGCCTTGATGTGTTCGGCCAGCGTATCCATGCACGAATCCAGACGCTGCTGGCAGCCGATGTCGGCTTCGGATTCGGCAGTAATTACGCGGCACTCGCCGAGCGCCAGCTTTTCATCTGGCACCAGACGCCAGGCCGCCGCCCGCTCGGGCGCCAGTTCCTTGATCCGGGTGCACTCTTCGGGGTTGAGCAGGATGCGCACGTCCTCCTGATCGCCGGGCATGGCCGCCAAGGCTTCCTCGGCCAGGCTCAAGAGCTGAGTCGGATGGAGAGTCAGCTCGCAACGAATCACCTGCTTGGAGACCTTCTGCACCAGTTCCAGCAACTGCTCGCGACGCGCCTGCTCGAAATCGTGGCGAAAACGCTCGACGCTTTCGATCAGCTGATCCAGCGGCCGTGCCGCCTCGTCAAAAGCCTTCCGGCCCTGGGCACGGCCTTCCTCGCGACCGATGGCCTTGCCATCCTCGATACCGCGCTCGAAGCCTTCGCGGTGGCCAGCTTCGCGGCCCTGCTCCAGCCCCTGCTCGTAGCCTTTGTCGATACCTTCCTGAAAACCATCGGCGACGGCGCGTTGCAGCGCAGCCGGGTCCCCGGCAACACTGTCGGACATCTCAGCGGCGGTGCGCACGCGCGGCGGAAAACGGAACGGCCGCCAGGAGCGGCCTTCGCCCTTGATTATCTTGATGCTCATCGGCGCTTACTCGACCGTCTGTTCGCGGAACAGCTGTACCTGCAGATCGCCGTCGGCGGACATCTCGCGGACCACCGCCATGATGTCCTTGCGCACCTGCTCGACCCGCGACAGCGGCACCGGACCTTGGCGGCGGTTGATCGACTCCATCTGTTGCGCCTGACGCTTGGGCATCGCGGCCTGAATTGCCTTGACCAGCGCGGGCTCGGCGCCCTTGAGCGCAACCACCCACTCTTCCAGCGGGATCACCTCAAGCAGGGTTTGCAGTACATCCTGGTTCTGCCGCGAGAGGATGAAGAAGTCATACATCTCGTCCTCGATTTTGGTCACCAGGTCTTCGTTATGCGCGCGCAACAGCTCGAACATCTGGTCACGGTTGCCCTTGAAGCGGTTCATGATGTCTGCCGCCTGCTTGACGCCGCGCACCTGCGAGCCCTGGTTCGAGAGCACCTGCAGGCTGCGGTCGATCAGCTGCTCGAGCTCGGCGATGACGTCGCTGTTGACCTCGTTGAGGTTGGCGATGCGATAGAGCAGCTCGTCCTGCCGCTCGGCCGGCATGCATTCGAGCACATCGGTGGCCATGCCCGGCGGCAGGAACGCGAGGAACACCGCCTGCATCTGCGCGTGCTCCTTGGCGATCAACGCGGCGAACTGCTTGGGATCGAGCCATTCCATCTTGGCCATCTTGGCGCGGATTTCCTCGCCATAGATGGAGTCCAGCAGGCTGCGCGTGATGTCGCCGCCCAGCGCCTTGCCGAGCATGCCCGACAGATAGGTGCGCGAAGCGCCCTTGATGCTGCTCTGCTCTTTGTAATCGTCGAAAAAGCGGCTGATCACGTCGGAAACCATTGGTTGCTTGACGTTGGATAACCGCGCCATCGCCTGGCTGATGCTGATGATTTCTTCGCGAGAAAAGTTGCGCAGGATGCCGGCAGAAATGTCATCGCCCATGCTCAGCATGAGGATCGCCGCCTGGTCCAGCGAACTCACCGAGCGCAGCTGCACCGGGCGCGCCTTGATTTCCTTGCTTGAGCCGGATGCCGACTCAGCTGGCTGGGTTGAGGTCTCTTTCATTGCGGCCTATCCAGTGCTTGATGACTTCCGAAACGCGTTCCGGGTCGTTCTTGGCGAGCATCTGCAAGTGCTCGATCTGTAGTTCCAGACCCGAGCCCGGCGCCGGCAGGCGGATTTCCGAGAGCGGGTTGAGTTCACCGAAAATGTGCGCCCCATCGGTCGCCGTCGGGCGCGGGCTGGTCAAGGCGGCGCGGGTCTCGGCTTCGATAGCGCTTTGCACCGGGGCAGAGGCGAGCGCGCCTTCAAGCGTTTCTGTGACGGGTTCGTCATTGCGCTTTGTCAGGCTGCGTACCGCCGGGCGTACCACGATCAGCAACAGCAACAAGGCGATCAGGCCCGCTACGCCGAGCTTGACCAGCGAATGGATCTGGGTGTTCTCCCACCAAGGCACGTGTCCATTGATGACTTCCACCGCCGCGAAGGGCAGCACGCTCAAGGTCAGCAGATCACCGCGCTCCTGCTTGAAACCAACAGCGCTGCGCACCATGGCTTCAAGCTCGGCGCGCGCCTCGTCGGACCAGCCGCCCTCGGGCGCGGCATCGGCGTTGAGCACCACCGCCACGCTCTGCTGGCGCAGGGCGAAGCCGGCGTGTTTCACATGGACCACACTCTGGTCGTAGTCCAGCTGGCGCGTGGATTCCTCACGCAGGGAGGTCGCGCCCTTGGTTTCGCCTTCGGCCGGCGCTTCCTCGCCTTCCTGGGGCGGCGCCACGGGGCGATTCGCCAACGAGCCGGGAATGCCCAGTGCCAGTTGATCCAGTGCGCTTTCGTTGCTCAGCACCTCGCGACGCAGACGCGGCGTATCGCCATAGGACTGGAACGTCTCTTCCTTCTGGCTGAAATCGATGTCCGCAGCGACGCTGATGCGGTAGTTGCCGTTGCCCAGCACCGGCGCCAGCACCTGCTCGATATTGGCTACGGCCTTCTGCTGGTAATCCTCCACCGCGCCCCAGTTCTGCGCCGGGCCGCCGCCGACATTCAGCCCGCGCGAGAGCAGCGCGCCGTACTGATCGACCACGCCGACATCTTCGGGCTTGAGGTTGGGCACGCTGCCGGCGACCAGATTGACGATCGCGCCGACCTGATCAGCGCCCAGCTTGTAGCCGGGTTCCAGCTGCAGCATCACCGATGCCTTGGCCGGTGCACGCTTGCTGACCACGAAGGAACTGTTCTCCTCCTGTGCCAGGTGAACCCGGGCATGCTGAACGCCCTTGAGCGACATCACCGTACGCGCCAGTTCGCCCTCCAGGCTGCGCTTGAGACGCACGTCCTGAACGAACTGGCTGGTGCCCAGCGGCTCTTCCTTGTCGAACAGCTCGTAGCCGGCCGGCATCGCCACCTTCACGCCCTTGGCGGCGAGCAGCATACGCGCATGCGACAGCTGTTCCTCACGCACCAGAATCTGTCCGCTCTGCGGATGGATGCGGTATTGCACGGCCTCGCCATCGAGCACCTGCATTACCTCTGAAACTGGAAAGGCCTCGCCGGCGCCATGCAGCGGGCGGAACGAGCCATTGTCGCGCCACAGGTAGAACGCCACGGCCACGGCCAGCGCGGCGGCGATCACCGCCATGCCGGCGAGCGTTACCCGCGGGTCAAGTTGAAGGCCGCCGGCAGGCAGCTTGCTCTTTAATTTCTCAAGCACGTCTTAGCTCTCACGCCCGATCACAGCGGCATTCTCATGACGTCGTCGAACGCCGTGGTCAATTTGTTGCGCACCTGCAGCAACGCGGAAAACGACACGCTGGCCTTCTGGCTGTCGATCATCGCGCCGACCAGATCGTCGCTCTTGCCGCTATCCACCGCAGCCGCTGCCGCGCTGGCGTGATGCTGCTGAGCATCCACCGAACGCATCGCCGCCATGAATACGTTGCCCGCGTCCGGCGCCGTCTGGCTGGCTGGCTTGATGCCCGGGCCCTCGGCGACATTCGCAAGCTGCTGCATCCGGCCCAGCATGTCCTGCTGCACCTGCATGATTGAACTCATCGCTGGCTCTCCCTTGATACGTCGGAATTAGAAATTCAGCTCGATGCCCTGCTCGCGCATGGCATTGAGGCGATAGCGCAGGGCCCGCGAGGTCATGCCGAGGCTGGCGGCGGCCTTGGACTTGTGCCCGTCGAACCTGCGAATGGTGTCGATCACGTGCTGGTACTCGGCCCACTTGCCACTGGCACGCAGGGCGGCCTTGCCCGTCTCGACGATGGGCTGCGGCGGGCGTTCGGCACGCACTTCCGCCTGCGGCTGCGCCGCCAGGCCCAAGTCCTGCGGCTGGATGAACAGGCCGTTACGCAGCACCAGCGCGCGCTGCACGGTGTTTTCCAGTTCGCGAGCATTGCCCGGCCAGTCGTGCTGCAACAGGGCGCGGCAGGCGTCGCTGGTGAACAGCTCTTCGCCGGCTTCCTGCGGTGCGTACTTGGCAACGAAACGGCGGGCCAGCGGAAGCACGTCTTCCTTACGCTCGCGCAGAGGGCTGATATGCAGCGGCAACACGTCGAGACGGAACATCAGGTCCGAGCGAAAGCGCCCTTCGGCGACCTCCAACTGCAGGTCCCGGTTGGTCGCGGCAATGATTCGGACGTTGAGCTCGATTTCCTTGCGGCCGCCCAGGCGCTCGACACGCTGCTCTTGCAGCACGCGCAGCAGCTTGGCTTGCAGGCCCAGCGGCAGCTCGCCGATCTCGTCGAGCAGCAAGGTGCCGCCATTGGCCAGCTCGAACTTACCGGGCTGGGCTGTCACCGCGCCCGTGAAGGCGCCTTTTTCATGTCCGAACAGGATGGATTCGAGCATCTGTTCGGGAATGGCTGCGCAGTTCACTGCAATGAAGGGAGCATCGGCGTTGGCGGAGAAACGATGGATGTAACGCGCCATCAGCTCCTTACCAGTGCCGGTTTCGCCGGTGATCAGAATTGGTGCGCGGGTCAGTGATACGCGTTGGGCCATGGCCAACAAGCGACGGCCAGCCTTAGAGCAGGTTACGAAGCTCTCTTGCGCTGCATCGGCGTATTCCTGACGGCGCAACAGGGCGCTGAGCTGGCTGTCGCTGAACGGCGACAGCAGGTAATCCACACACCCCAGCTCAAGCAATGTCGCGGCCTTCTCCTGATCCGCGTACTGCACAACCGGAATGACACTGATATTACGGCCGCGCCGCATCAGTGATTCAACCTGCGTATATAAAGTTTGCTCTTCCACACCGCCGATAAATACAAAAACCAGGGCGGTGTTTTTCAGCGCCGCATTGTCCAAATCGTTCAGGCTTGCATAGGAAAAGACCGCGCAACCTTCCTTGCGCAACCCTGCATTAAGGAAGTCACTACCCGTCTCGGCGGCATTATCGAAAATGATGACTTTCTTGCGCGCTGATGCCGGCGCCGGAGCAAATAGCTCTTCGCATGAGTAGCTCATTGCATGACTAACACTTTTCAATGTGACCACCTTGGCGCTGACGCGCCTGTCGACTCGCTCGAGCACAACGCCGGATTTCGCCGAAGAAAAAATATTTAACTTTTCCGGAACTTCCGTCGCCCTGCCTGTCCAACTCAACCAGAACGAACGACCAACAATAGCTAACTGCCCCGAAACAATGCGCGCACGTTAACAAGCCCTCCAGGAGCCGCCCAATCAGTTCCGCTAAAATTAAATCAGAAGCTCGCAAGTGATCTCAAAAAAGGTCATTTGATACTTATTGATTTAATCCTTCCTCGCGCCTATGCCTAGACTGGCGGCACGCTAGAGCCGTGCCTGAATCTCGGGCGCCGCAAAATCCGCCCTGGCCAAATAATCTTCTGCTTATACCCCGTGTTGCCGGCTCGCCGGCCGCGCAAGAACCAGGACATACAGTTCACAACATGTCTGGCAATTCCAAAGTCCATCATGGCGTGCCCGCCCAAAGCCTGACTGTATTGAAACCGCAGAAGCTTGGCCGGCATCATCACAAGATTCCTCAGTTCATAAAAGAAACCACCAACAAGAATCCGCGCTTGATTGGTGACTACTTCCTGCGTAATTACCGTATTAGCCTGGAACTGAGCAAAGTCGATGTGCAGGAGCCCAATAAAAGGCCGCCAGACTGCATCTATCGATCCCCGATGGGGAAAGTTGGTTTTTCCATTGATCGCGCCCTGCTTACCGAGGCGCTAGAGTGTTATTACGGCGGAACTATCGTACCTAGCCAGGACACACCACCGATCAGCACATCCGAACAACGGATGCGTAATCGCTTGGGCCTTGACCTGACTTATATATTTGCGCGCTCGATATTGTCCGGTGAAACCTTTGGCGAACTCGAGCGGTATGAAAATGACTACGAAGAAACCAGCTGGGAGTACGTGGCGGAGTTCGAGTACATCAGCCATCTGACCAACAGCCGCTCGTCGATTTTCATTCATCTGGATACTGATCTGGTCGATGAACTGACCAGTCGCCTGGCCGGCCCGCTGCCCAATCGGCAGAGCGGCAACCCGGTCGATCACATCAAGCATCTTCCGGTACGCCTGGACTGCGTGGTCGCCTCGGCGCAAATGCCGTTGTCGCAGGTGCTCGGCCTGCAGCTCAACGACATCCTCATGGTGCGTCCGCTGGATCGCTATGAGGTGCGCATCAATCAGCAGAAGCTTTTCCGGGGGACTGTCTTTGAAGAAGACGGCGCCTTGTTCCTCACTTCACTTGAAAGCGTGAAATCCCAATGACCGGTCAACTGTCCGACAACGAATTCGAGAACCTCATCAACGAGGGCGACCTGAGCCTCGACGCGGCCGAAGAGTCAGCCGTCGCCCCCACCCCGCAGCCGCAGGTACCGCGCCAGGACCTGAGTTTCTTCGGCAAGATCCCGGTCAATGTCACCTTGGAAGTGGCCTCGGCGGAAATCTCGCTGAAAGAACTGATGGAGTGCGACACCAGCAGCGTCATCGTGCTCGACAAAGTGGCCGGCG
Source organism: Pseudomonas sp. MTM4 (assembly GCF_019355055.1). Lineage (NCBI taxonomy): Bacteria > Pseudomonadati > Pseudomonadota > Gammaproteobacteria > Pseudomonadales > Pseudomonadaceae > Pseudomonas > Pseudomonas sp. MTM4. Next base: position 3,215,919 of record NZ_CP048411.1, on the reverse strand, counting down.
AGCCGCTGGACGTGAAGGTCAACGGAACCCTGTTCGCCAAGGCTGAAGTGGTGGTAATGAACGGCAGCTACGGCCTGCGCATCGTCGAACTGTCGGGCACCAGCCTGGATGCACTGACCCAATGAAACTGCGTCGCGGGCTGGTGCTGCTGTGCCTGGTGCTGGTCAGCCTGTTCCCGCTGGTGGCTCAGGCTGCCGGCGGTGAGATCACGTTGTTCAACCTGAACGATACCGAGAACGGTCAGGAATTCTCGGTCAAGATTCAGATTCTGATCCTCATGACCTTGCTCGGCTTCCTGCCGGCGATGCTGATGATGATGACCTGCTTCACCCGCTTCATCATTGTATTGGCGATCCTGCGCCAGGCCATCGGCCTGCAGCAGAGCCCGCCGAATCAGGTGCTGGTCGGTATCGCATTGATCGTCACGCTGCTGGTGATGCGTCCGGTCTGGCAGGAGATTCACAACACGGCCCTCGAGCCGTTCCAGAATGACGAGATCAGTCTGGAGCAGGCGCTGGACCTGTCCAAAGACAGCCTTTCAGGGTTCATGTTGGCGCAGACCAACAAGACCTCACTGGAGACCATGGTGTCCTTGGCGGGCGAGCAGATCCCGGAAAACCTTGATGATCTGGACTTTTCGCTGCTGCTGCCAGCCTTCGTGCTCAGCGAGCTGAAGACCGCTTTCCAACTGGGCTTCATGATTTTCGTGCCGTTTCTGGTGATCGATCTGGTCGTGGCCAGCGTGCTGATGGCGATGGGCATGATGATGCTATCGCCGATGATGATCTCGCTGCCGTTCAAGCTGATGATCTTTGTGTTGGTGGATGGCTGGGCCCTGTTGATGGGAACGCTGACGACCAGCGTGCAGCCGTTTTAGGTGGCGGTGATGAATGCTGCTCGCGCGCGCTTGAATCCACTCATCGGCCGATTTGGTAGGAGCGTAGGGGGACGCCTAGTCCTTGCTCGCGGAGCTTTCGGGATTTGGGTTCGGTGCATCAGGCTCATTATCGAACTGGGCCGAAGCATTGGTTTCGCCCTGCTGGGCGAGTCCCTTTTGGCAGTTGCACCAACAAAAGGAACCAAAAGGTCTTGCCCCTACATCCGGGTCTCGCTTCGCTCGACTTCCCTCATTCCATCGCTGCTCCGAGGGGCGCCGCGCAAGGGCCATCCATACCGACGGCGGCCCCGACCCTTCACGGCTCTCGCGGCATCCATGCCGCTCGCCCCTCTGCGCAGCGATTCCATTCGGCCTGCTGAAAGGGGCGTTCGGCGTCGTCTGCTGGATCGTGCGCAGGAAAATCGGAAAAGCATCTCGACCCAACGTTGCGGCGTTTACGCCCAGAACAAAGACGAAAATTCTGTAGGGCGGAAAACTGCGAAGCATTTCCCGCCGACATCGACGCAGGAACTGACGTCGAACTCCGGCTGCGAAAATCGGCGGGTAAGCTCCGCATTACCCACCCTACGCGCCCCTGTAGCCCGTATATCCGCTTCGTTGCACGGCCCATCAGACGCCACCGTATCGCCCCTTTCAGGAGGCCGAGCGCAGGTGGCGCGGAAGGGGTTGAGCGGCATGGATGCCGCGAGAGCCGCGATGGGCCATGGATGGCCCTTCGCGGCGGGCCCCTGGAGCGTCACCGGAGCGAGGGAACCTCGGCGCAGCCGGGGCCGGATGCAGGGGCAAGCGTTTTTGCTTACTTTTTTCGCGTTTGAAAAAAGTGAGTCGCCCAGCAGGGCGAAACCAATGTGTCGGACAACTCCGCTAATAAGCCGTGCCCCAAGCGTAAAAGCTTCGCGAGCCAAGAACTCGGCGTCCCCCTCGCTCCTACATAGCAGTGCTGTGAGCCGAATCGCACGAAACGCCTTCACCTTCCAGGTGCTCCCATGCTGACCCCCGACACCGCCGTCAATATCATTTCCAACGCAGTCCACATCATCGTGCTGGTGGTCTGCGTGCTGGTGGTGCCGAGCCTGCTCGGCGGTCTGCTGATCAGCATTTTCCAGGCGGCCACCCAGATCAACGAACAGATGCTGAGCTTCCTCCCGCGCCTGTTGATCACCCTCGGCATGCTGGTATTCGCCGGCCACTGGATCCTGCGCACGTTCAGCGACCTGTTCATCGAAACCTTCACCCAAGCCGGGCGGCTGGTTGGTTAGCCATGGGCAACGAACCCATCATGCAGGCCGGTCAGTACCTGCAATCGTTGCTGGGTTATTGGTGGCCGTTCTGCCGGATCATGGCCGTGTTCAGCCTGGCGCCAATGTTCAGCCACAAATCGCTAAGCGTGCGCGTCCGCGTGCTGCTCGCCATCGCCCTGACGGTGGTGCTGACGGCCGCGCTCCCAGCCGCGCCGGCGCTCGACCCGCTGTCGCTCAAGGGCATTCTCACCGCGTTCGAGCAGATCGCCATGGGCCTGCTGCTGGGCCTGGCGCTGATGCTGGTGTTCACCGTGTTCACCCTGATCGGCGATATCGTCTCGACCCAGCTGGGGCTGTCCATGGCAGTGTTCAACGACCCTATGAACGGCGTGTCATCGGCCTCGATCATCTATCAGCTGTACTTCATCCTGCTGGCGCTGCTGTTCTTCGCCATCGACGGGCATCTGGTAACCGTCACCATCATCTACCAGAGCTTCGTCTACTGGCCGATCGGCAGCGGCATCCATTTCGACGGGCTGCAAACCATCGCCTGGTCAATGAGCTGGGTGATTTCGGCAGCCTTGCTCATTGCCCTGCCGATCGTTTTTTGCATGACGATCGTGCAGTTCTGCTTCGGCCTGCTCAACCGCATTTCTCCAGCAATGAACCTGTTTTCCCTGGGTTTTCCCATGGCCATCATCGCCGGGCTGGTATTGATCTACCTGACCCTGCCGAACCTGTCGGAAGCCTATCTGCACCTGACGCGTGAGCTGCTGGATAACATCGGCGAGATCCTGCGGAGCGGCCGCGATGTCTGAGCAGAACAGCAGCCAGGACAAAACCGAAGAGGCCTCCGAGCAGAAACTCAAGAAGAGTCGCGACGACGGCCAGGTCACCCGCTCCAAGGACGTCGCCACCACGGTCTCGCTGCTGGTGACGCTGTTGGTACTCAAATTCAGCATCGGCTTCTTTTTCGATGGCATGCAGCAGGCGTTCAGCTACTCATACATCAACTTCCACGAAAGCGAGATGAGCCTCGACGATCTGCAGCTGATTCTTACCCACAACCTGCTGCTGTTCGTCAGCGTGCTGTTGCCGTTGCTGATCACACCGATTCTGGTCATCGCCTTTGGTCTGGTGCCGGGCGGTTGGGTATTCGCCTCGAAGAACTTCGCGCCCAAGTTCAGCAAGCTCAACCCGATCACGGGCCTGGGGCGGATGGTCGGCGCGCAGAACTGGACCGAGCTGCTCAAGTCGCTGCTGAAGATCACAACGCTGCTGGGCGTCGCCATCGGCCAGCTATATTACGCAGCGCCGCAGCTGATCGCCCTGCAGCGAACCGATATCGCCAACGCCATCGGCGGTGCCTTTTCGCTGACGTTCAACCTGGCCATCTCGCTGCTGTTGGTATTCGTGCTGTTCTCACTGATCGACATCCCGCTGCAGCGCTTCTTCTTTCTGAAAAAAATGCGCATGACCAAGCAGGAGCGCAAGGAAGAGCACAAGAATCAGGAAGGCCGCCCCGAAGTGAAGGCGCGTATCAAGCAGCTGCAACGCCAGCTGGCCCAGCGCCAGATCAGCCGGGTGATAAAGGATGCCGACGTGGTGATCGTCAACCCGACGCATTACGCGGTGGCCTTGAAGTACGACCCGAAGAAGGCCGAGACGCCCTTCGTTATTGCCCGTGGCGTCGATGAAACCGCGCTGTACATCCGCAAGCTGGCCCAGGCCAACGGGCTGGAGGTGGTCGAACTACCGCCGCTGGCGCGGGCGATCTACTTCAGCACCCAGGTCAACCAGCAGATCCCGGCACCGCTCTATACCGCGGTCGCCCATGTGCTGACCTACATCCTCCAGCTCAAGGCCTGGAAGCAGGGTCGGCGGGCCAAGCCCAAGCTGGCAAGCGACATCCATATTCCCGAAGAATTGTTCAACCGAGCCCGAACATGAGCCTGATTCAGAAACTGACGCCGACCTTCAGCAGCGGTCGGATTGGAATCCCGCTGATCATCCTGTCGATCCTGGCGATGATCATCCTGCCGCTGCCTCCGCAGCTGCTGGACGTGCTGTTCACCTTCAACATCGCCATGTCGATTCTGGTGTTGCTGGTCAGTGTGTCGTCGAAAAGCCCGCTGGACTTCTCGCTGTTCCCGACAGTGATTCTGATCACCACGCTCATGCGCCTGTGCCTTAACGTCGCATCGACCCGGGTGGTGCTGCTCGAAGGTCACACCGGCACCGGCGCGGCGGGCAAGGTGATCGAAGCCTTCGGCGAGGTGGTGATCGGCGGCAACTTCATCGTCGGCCTAGTGGTGTTCATCATTCTGATGATCATCAACTTTATCGTCATCACCAAGGGCGGCGAGCGGATATCGGAAGTCACCGCGCGCTTCACTCTGGACGCCCTGCCGGGCAAACAGATGGCTATCGACGCCGATCTCAACGCCGGCCTGGTGACCAACGAGGAAGCCAAGGCGCGGCGCCAGGAAGTAGCCAAGGAAGCCGACTTCTACGGTGCGATGGACGGTGCTTCGAAGTTCGTTCGCGGGGACGCCATCGCCGGCATCCTGATCCTGCTGATCAACCTCTTCGGCGGTTTCGCCATCGGTGTCTTCGTTCACGATCTGGCGGCGGGCGAGGCCTTCAAGCAGTACGCCCTGCTGACCATCGGTGACGGTCTGGTGGCGCAGATCCCGGCGCTGCTGCTGGCTACGGCGGCAGCGATCATCGTCACCCGGATCAATGAATCCAGCGACATCACCAGCCAAGTACAGCGCCAGTTGCTGGCCAATCCAGCGTCGCTGTACACCGTGGCCGGCATCCTGTTCGTCATCGGCCTGGTGCCGGGCATGCCACACCTGGCCTTCATCGGCTTCGCCGCGCTGATCGGTTTCATCGGCTGGCGCGTGTCGCTGCATGAGCCGCCGGCTGCCGGGGCTGATCTCAAGGAAATCCAGGCCATCGGCCAGGCGATGGACAAGGAAAAGGCACAATCGCTGGCTTGGGAAGACATTCCGCTGGTCGAGCGGCTGTCGATTTCCTTGGGCTACAAGCTGGTAGGGCTGGTCAACGAAGCCTCCGGTGCGCCCTTGCCGGCACGGGTGCGCGGCGTTCGGCAGACGCTGTCCGAGCACCTGGGCTTTCTGCTGCCGGAAGTGCAGATTCGCGACAGTCTGCGGCTCAAGGCTTCGCAATACGACATCTACATTAACGGCGAGAAGATCGATGGCGCCGAGCTGCACGCTGACCGTCTGATGGCGATTCCTTCACCGGAACTCTACGGCGAGATCGACGGCATCCTCGGCATCGACCCGGCGTACCGCATGCAGGTGGTGTGGATTCAGCCGTCCGACAAGTCGCGCGCGTTGAACCTGGGTTATCAGGTAATCGACTGCGCCAGCGTGGTCGCCACGCATCTGAACAAGGTGGTGCGTGAGCATCTGCCGGACCTGTTCAAGCACGACGATGTCGAGCACCTGATGCAGCGTCTGACCGTGCAAGCGCCCAAGCTCGCCGAAAGCCTCAAGGCCGCGCTGACCTATACCCAGCAAATGCGCGTCTACCGCCAGCTGCTGCTGGAAGAAGTGCCACTGCGTGACATCGAAACCATCGCCAGCACCTTGCTTGAATGCAGCGAAACCACCAAGGACCCGGTGCTGCTGGCAGCCGACGTGCGTTACGCGTTGCGCCGCAGCATCGTCTCGATGATCGCTGGCGATCGCCGCGAACTGGCCGTGTTCGTGCTGGAAAACGCGCTGGAAAACACCCTGCTCAACGCGCTGGCCATCGCCCAGCAGGCCGGTCAGGTGAGCCTGGACAACATTCCGGTGGAGCCGAGCCTGCTCAACCAGCTGCAGAACAGCATGCCGGTGGTGAAGGAAAAGCTGCGCAAGGATGGCCATCCGCCGATCCTCACCGTGATGCCGCAGTTGCGCCCGCTGCTGTCACGCTACGCACGGGTGTTCAGCCCAGGCCTGCATGTGCTGTCGCAAAACGAGATTCCGGATCGGGTGGGAGTGAATATTCTCGGCACGTTAGGCTAGCAACTAACAGGTCTAGGACTATGCCTTGCGGCATCCGCCTGGTGGCGGCACCCAGTCGCCCCGCAAGCGTTGCCGCACTGCTGCGAATATGCCTCGCCTCGCCTCGCCTAACCGGCTCCGCCGCGGGCTGCCAGATGCAGATCAGCGCCGTCTGGGCAGCAGCTGCGCAACCATTTCGACGAAAGCTGGGCAAGGGCGATCGAGAGCAAAGCCCATCTCGAACGAATCACGCCGTGAATCCTTGCGCACCCATTGGCAGATCACAACAACATCGACCTCGCGCAGCCGCTCACCGTGGTCCGGCACGTGTAGGCACATCTCATAGCAGCCACCAATGACCAGGGGTTGCCTGGCCACTAAACGCAGACCGCCGATGGAAAGGTCGCCGATGTAGCCCATGGGATCGCCGCTGAGACGATTGGTCACCTGTATACGGCTCAGATGACGGAAGGTAAGGCGGCTGTGTTGGCGCATGGCGAAACTCTGCAGTCCTTTGTTCGGCAACAGCCGGTGTCACCGCGGCCGCGGCGACGGGCGTGGTGTAAAAGGCAGCAGGCGACCAGATCGCAGGGAAAATTAAGCGCCGGGGATAATATTTTTCCCCCTGGCAGTTCAGGCCCGCACCTACTCCGCGCAAGCAGCTAGCGCTCCGGCTTCTGCGGTTTACGGTGCTGCAATGCGTCGTCTTCGCTGACTTCGTCGGCCATGTTCGGCGGCACGTTGTAAGCACCGCCGGGTACGTCACTGCGGTCGCCGCCGGCGGCTTCGCCATTGGTTTTGCCACCGGCCCGGTCGATGCGCTGGTCGTCGCGGTCGGTGATGGCGTCGAGATTTTCCTTGCCGCGTTCGGATGGGTTCATGGGGACCTCCTCTGGTTTCGCTGAAAACGTTCGTGCACCTGAATAGGTAGGAAGACGACGCCTCTCGGAAGTTGCATGAAGACTCACCTTGCGGGATGACCGGCCACTCGACGGGTGCGCTGAACTTATCCGGTTGGGTAAAGGCCAAAACAGCATCGGGGGACTTCCTCCTTAGCCGCTGTGTGAGCTTATGCAACTGACTCGAAGCCTACCCATGGATGCCGCTCCCGTTGCGCCCGAGATCGCAGCGCCGTCCCGAGCGCTCTATTTCGCGCTGCTCGATGCGCCGGCCAGCGAGAGCGTGCGTGCCGACGCCGCGCAGTATCTCAACGCTCAGTTGGAGACCGCGGCGGCACTGCCCTGCGATCTACCGCCGGACCCGGCAGGGCTCGGTGAATGGCTCGAAGCGCATACCGCCAGCGTCGGCGGCCAATATCAAAGCTATCTCGATGCGCGCCGCGCCGGGGCACCGCGCCGCTATTTCTCCAGCAAGGCCCACGCGCTGCATTTTCTGCAAGGCGTGGCGCCGACCAAGCTGGTCGACGGTGCTTGGCTCTACGGGCTGTTGCAGCGCTGGGACGACGCGCGTTTCACCGCCCTGATCCAGACCTATCTCGAAGAACTCGGCGAGGGGCAGCCGGAAAAGAACCATGTGGTGCTTTATCGCAAGCTGCTCGCCAGTCAGGGGTGCGACGACTGGCAGAATCTGGATGACGAGAACTTCGTCCAGGGCGCGATCCAGTTGGCGTTGGCCGAACATGCCGAGCATTTCCTGCCCGAGGTGATCGGCTTCAATCTCGGTTATGAACAGCTGCCGCTGCATCTACTGATCAGTTCGTACGAGCTCACCGAGCTGGGCATCGATCCCTACTATTTCACGCTGCATGTCACCGTCGACAACGCCGACAACGGCCATGCGAAGAAGGCCATACAGGGCCTGCTAGCGGCCTGGCCGCAGATCGGGGACAGCGAGAAGTTCTATCGTCGGGTCATTAACGGCTATCGCCTCAACGAGCTTGGCGCCAGCACGCTGTCGGTGATTGGAGGCTTCGACGCCGAGCAGGAAGTGCTGCGCGTGCTGGAGAAAAAAGCCGGTGTCGGGCAGTTCGTGCATTCGGACTACTGCCGCTTCGATGGTCGCACGGTGAACCAATGGCTGGCCGAGCCGGAACAGATTCCGCAGTTTCTCGATACCCTGCAGCGCCGCGGCTGGATCAAGCGCCATGAAGACCCGCAGCATAGCCGCTTCTGGCAGCTGGTGGCCGGCGAACAGGGGCCGATGTTCGGCGTATTCAGCGCCCATGAGCAGCAGCTGATTCACGACTGGATTGCTGGCGACTGGCTGGCCGAACAGCCATCGACCCGCGGCAAGCCGCACCCCGCACTGGCGCAGCGCCAGAGCCAGTTCAGTGGCCGCCGACAGGCAGTCAACGAACGTCCGGCCAAGCCGGCACTGGTGCAGAACCGAAGCCAGACGGTCAGTGACTTCGATCAGGAGACGCAACTGCTAGAACAGCAATTGGCACAACTGCCCAATCGTGACGCTCGCATGCGTCACCTGTTGCCTTTGCTGTCTCCGACGCGCCACCACAGCGCCGCCGGCCTGCTGGCCACCAGGATCTTCACCGGACTCTTCAACTGAAACCGTTCAACTGAGGCGAATTCGCCAGGGAACCCCATGACGCTGGAAAATGCCCAAGACCGTGCGCTGCTGCACTTGGCTCAGGCGCTGCGCGAGCGCGGCTATCACTTCATCACCCCCACTCCGTTGACCCACGAGCGGGTCAATCAACGAATCGAAAACGCACTGGCCAAAGACCTGAGCGGCGTCTTCGGCTGGAGCCGACCGTTTCAGCATGAGCTGCTGCCTCCGGCGCTGTTCAGCCTGATGGATCAGGCCGGCGTACTGGCACCCAGCGATTCGCGCTGGCGCAGCCAGGTACGGCTGTCGAGCCTGGATGGTCAGCTATTCGTGCATTCGGCTTACCCCACCGATGCGCCGGACGCGGTGTTCTTCGGTCCGGATACCTACCGTTTCGCCAACGCCATTCAGGCGCACCTGAATAACCATCAGGGCAATATCTCTCGTGCCGTGGATATTGGCTGCGGTTCCGGGGCCGGCGCCGTGCTCACGGCACTGGCTCGACCACAGGCTGAAGTGCTGGCGGTGGACATCAATCCATCCGCGCTGCGCCTGACCCGCATCAACGCGGCGCTGGCCGGTGCTGACAACCTGCGAGCCCAGCACAGCGACTTGCTCAAGGATGTCGATGGCGAATTCGATCTGATCCTGGCTAACCCGCCCTATCTGATCGACCCCAGCGAGCGCGCCTACCGCCACGGAGGCGGGCCGCTAGGGGCCGGGCTGTCGCTGGCGATCTTCGACAGTGCGCTGGAGCGCCTCGCCCCGTGCGGCACGCTGCTGCTCTATACAGGCGTGGCGATGGTCGACAATCGGGACCCATTCCTGAAGGAAGTCAGCCAGCGCCTCGAAGGACGCGGCCTGCAATGGCGCTACCGCGAAGTCGACCCGGACGTGTTCGGCGAAGAACTGCTCGACGGCGCCTACACCGAGTGCGACCGGATTGCCGCCGTGGTGCTGGAAGTGACCCGGCCGGCAAGGTGATCGACGCGACGCGTCAGTGTGAATTGTTGAGTTGCATCCATCCTATGAGTCGGCCGGCGCTCCGGGCAGCGCTCGGCTCAGACTGGCAGCAGCACTAGGCACACCGACAGCGTGATCAGCGAGCCCAGGGTCGAGTACAGCACCACCCGCGAAACCCGTGACGCCTCGCGACCGTAGAATTCAGCGAGCATGTACGGGCCGGTACCGGTGGGTAGCGCACTCAGCAGCAACGCCGAATAGGCCCACAGCGCCGGCAGCTCAAACACCTCGAAAGCCAGATACCAAGTAATCAGCGGCTGCACCACCAGCTTCAACATCACCAGCGGCCAAACGCCGGTTGCCGTGCCGCCAGGCTGCGGCTGAGCCAGAAACAGTCCCAGCGACACCAATGCGCAGGGCGCCGCCGCCGCGCCCAGCAACTCGAGCAAGGTCGCCAGCGGCACCGGCAACACCAGCCCGCTCGCGGCCCAGACGCCACCCAGCAAAGGCGCCACCACCAGCGGGTTGCGCAGCAGCGCGCCGCTGACCTTACCCAGCGTACGAGTGAAGCCCTGTCCGGCGTGCAACCCGGTTTCCACGCAAGCCAAGGCGATGGCGAACAGCACACAGACAACGATGATCGACGCCACCATGGCCGGCTGCAGCGCTTCGTCACCGAGCACCAGCATGCACAGCGGAATCCCGACGTAGCCGGTATTGGCGTAGGACGCGCCCAGCGCATCGAGGCTGGCATCGACCAGCGGCTGCTTCTGCAACAGCCGATAAATCAGGGTGAAAGCGAATACGCCGAGGCAGCCCACCGTGAAGGCGACGATGAAGCCCGGCTGCCAAAGCTGTTCCCAGGTCGAGGTGGCGATCACGCTGAACAGCAGCGCGGGCAGCCCCAGCCAGACGACAAAGCGATTCAGTTCGGACGCTCCGTTCGGGCCCATGCGCCCCGTGCGGCGGCACAGAAAGCCAAGGAAAATCAGGGCAAAAACCGGCAGGACGACATTGACAACGGCAGACATGGTTTCTCAACGGCAGGCTTGCCGACAGCAGGCTGGCGGCGCGGGAACGGCGGTGCGGCCGGAATGAATGGCGGCAAACCTTAGCAGAAATGCTTCTTCGCGAGTTATCGGAGCGCTGTTCCTGCTGACGTTTCATTTGCCAGCAGGCTTTCAGCGATGCCAGCGCCAGAATCACATGACGAAGCGGTGTACCGGCACCGCCTCGCCCTTGAAGGGTTGCGGAAAACATGTTCTAGCCATGGATCATGGACACTCCTTGCGGCGGACATTTCCACCTTGAGCCCGCGCCCACTCAGTCCGGAACAGAGCATCGGCTGTTCGCGCCTTTAAATAGGCTGAGCCACCCCAACCGTGGCCTGCCTTCTTGGCCGCGCCGCAACGGCCATGATGATGGCCGCCATGACATACAGCGAGACGATGAAGAACAGGCTGTACCGGTTCTGCCCCGTGGAAGTGAGGATCCAGGTGCTGATGGATGGGGTCACCGCTGGCCCCAGATTTCCCAACGAGCTGATGAGCGCGATCCCGCCTGCCGCCGTTTCCTTCGATAGATATTCGCTGACGAAGGCGAAGAACAGTGGTGTGAGGGATGCGATGCCGATCGATGCGATGCAATAGAAGATCATCGACCACACAAGGTCGTCGTTGGCGAATCCCATGGCCACGAAGTTGACCGCGATCAGGCCCACGCAGAACACATAGTGCCCGCGCCGATCGTTCATGCGGTCGGAGCTCAGCCCGATGAGCACCATGCCGACGGCGCCGACGATGTTGGGCAGGGCTTTGAGCAGGCCGATATGGAACACATCCTTTACGCCCCAGCTCGCAATCATCGTGGGTGCCCAGAACAGCAGCGCATAGACCGCGCCGCTCATGAGGAAGTAGACCGCAGAGAGGATGTAAATCTTGGGATCGCTGAGAAGAGTGCGCAGGGCACTATGGCCGCTTGGAGTCGATGCGACGCGATCCCTTGCCAAGCGTTCGGTCAATATCCTCTTTTCCTGGTCCGTCAGCCACGATGCCGTGGCCGGGCCGTCGCTCAGCAGGAGGTAGGCAAGCACGCCGATCAGGATGCAGGGTGCGCCGTTGGCGATGAACATCCACTGCCAGCCGTGATAGCCCATGAGGCCCTGGCCAAACTTCATCAGCGCTCCATTGAGCGGCCCGATGAGGATCCCGGCAATGGCGGTCGCCGTCATGAAGGTGGCGATGACTCTCCCCCGCCGCGCAGGCGGATACCAGAACGTGAAGTAGAGGATCGCGCCAGGGAAGAAGCCGGCCTCGAACGCCCCCAGTAGGAAGCGCAGCACGTAGAACTGCCAGGGTGCCGTGACCCAGGCCATGGCCGTGGCGCAGGCGCCCCAGCACAGCATGATGCGCAGGATCGTCTTGCGCGCGCCGATCTTCTCCAGCACCAGGTTGCTGGGTACTTCGAAGAGGAAATAGCCGACGAAGAACAGGCCGGCGCCAAGGGCGAAGATATGATCACTGAAGTACAGGTCATTCTTCATCTGGAGCTGTGCGAATCCAACATTGATGCGATCGATGTAGGCGAAGCAGTAGGCGACCAGCAATAGCGGCAGGATATGCCAATTGATCTTTGAGAAGATTGCCTTTTCGGCATCGCTCTCGACGATCGCCTCACCCTTCGGCAGTGGAATCGCTGTCATTGATTATTCCTCTGGATTGCAACCGACCTTAGTTAGTTTTGTTCTTCGGATCGAGCTCACATGGCTAGCCAGGCTGCGTTCGGATATACCTTGCCGGTCCCGGTTTGCCCACTGCCTTTATTCCGGCACGTCACGCGCTAATGGCCTCCCTTAGTCGCTGAAGAACAAGCGCCTGCTGTCTGGGTCTTCCTCTAGGCCCGAGAAGTATTCCATCGTCGCGGATGCGTGCGCGCTTCGGTGTGTTGCCTGTCGGCAGGACGCCTCGGTCGGCCCAGTGCCAGCGCGCGTAGCGGGCCCCCTAATGCATGACCTCTAAGGGCGTCCCGGTTGATCACAACACCTGGTACCATCAGCTGAATGAACACGTCACTTCGCCCAGTCCCGTCACCTGAAAACACAGCCGGTCGCCACGGGCGATTTCGGCGATCGGCGCCAACGCCCCGGTCAGCAGCACATCACCAGCCCTCAGCGGCCTGCCGAGCGCGGTCAGTTTGCGCGCCAGCCACAGCGCCGTGCTCAAGCAGCCATGCAGCGAGAGGGCGATATCGGTCTGCACCGGCTCTCCATTCTTGTACAGGTCGGCGAGCAGTGTCTGCCCTTGCAGTTGCGCCAATGGAACCGTCTGGTTGCCTAGCACATAGAGTCCCGAAGACAGGTTGTCGGCAACCGCGTCGAGCATAGTCAGTTGCCAGCCATCGATGGCCGAGTCGTTGATTTCCAGCGCCGGTATCACCCCGGCAATGCTGGCCAGCAATTGCTCCTGACTGATTTCGCCAGCCGGCAGGTCGTGGGCCAGCAGCAGTGCCAGCTCAATCTCGACCTTGGGTTGCAGCAGACTTTCCCAGGCGATGGTTGCACCCGAGCGACAAGCCGTGTCGGCGTACAGCCAGCCATACAGCGGCTCCTCGACCTTGAGTGCCGCCCGCAGTGCAACAGAGGTCAGCCCGGCCTTCACGCCGCTCAAGCTGCGGCCCTCCGTCAGGGCGAGCTGCAGGCCTGCCGTCTGCACCTGATAGGCTTCGTCCAGGCTGGCCAGGGCGAAGGTTTCGCTGACCCGTGGCCCAGGCTGACGCTGACTACGCGCCACGGCCAGGCTGCTGGCCGCGGCTAGCAGGCGCGCGTCGCTGATGGTTTGCTTCATCGGCTTGGCACCTCGCCGACCACGGTGGTACGGAACATCTCGCGGCGCATGCCATGGTAGTCGGCTACTGGCATATGCCAGGTGCTGCGGTTGTCCCAGATCGCCAGGGTGCCCTGGCGCCAGCGCATGCGACAGGTAAAGGCCTCCGTGGTCGCCAGGTTGAACAGATAGTCGAGCAACGGCCGTGCCTCATCGGCGCGCAAGCCTTTGATTCCCGAGGTGTATGCCGGGTTGATGAACAACACCTTCTTGCCGGTTTCTGGATGCCGGATCACCAGCGGGTGGCTATGCATGTCCTGCGAGGTATCGCTGCCATAGTTGATTGTCATGTTCTCCAGCAGCGCGTTGTGGTTGGCGTTCGACCCATAGGCGCGCTCCGGGCTGTGTACCGCATCGAGGGTTTCCAGTAGCGCCTGCATGCCCGGCGAGAGCCATTCGTAGGCCAGCACCATGTTGGCGAAGCAGGTGTCACCGCCGTAGGGCGGAATGTCGTGGCCGTAGAGCAGAGTGAAGGCCGGTGGACGCTGCTGGAAGGTCCAGTCCGTATGCCAGGCACCGCCGAACACGAAGGGCGCCTCTTCGTTGGATTCCTTGACCACGTGCACCACGTGCGGGTGATCCTTCATGCAAGTCACATAGGGCTCGCGGCCGAACTCACCAAGGTGCTGGGTAACCCGCTCCAGGTCGCTGACGCTCAGGGCCTGGTCGCGAATGAAGATTACTTTGTGCGCGAGCAGCGCCTGGCGTAGCTCGGCGAAGCCATCGGTGTCCAGTCGAGTGAGATCGACATCTGCGGCGTCCGCGCCGATGGCCCCGGTCGTCGGGGTCACACGGAAATGGCGGTAGTCGGCTGCGCGATTGTGGCTGGGCAGGGTGTAGATGAACTCGCTCATGGCTAACACTCATGTGGAGATGGGTATCAGCAGGATGCGATGCGAGCGCCACGTTCATCTATGATCATGACTGCCAATAAATGACAGTTACTGCCAGCGGCTTTGCTGTTTGCGAACGCGGCTTGACGTGAGGAGAACACCTGATGGATTGGCGTCAAAGCCGCCCACTCACTGGCGTGCTCTACCTGCTGGAAACCGCCCAGGCGGAAGGCGTGGACGCCGCAACCTGCCTGATTGGCAGTGCTATCACCCGCGATGCAATGCACCAGCCGAATGCTCAGATCGAAGCCTGGCAGGAGCTAGCGGTGATCCGTAACCTGATCGAACATGCCGGACGGCAGGGCTTGGGCTTCACCGTAGGGCAGCGTTACCACCTGACTTCGCTGGGGCTGCTGGGCTTTACCATGCTGGCCAGCCGCACCCTCGGCGAAGCGTTCGCCACCTTCGGCCGTTTCCATTTGCTGGGGTTGACGCTCTGTCCACGACACATCGAGGCGGATCGGCGCGGCCTCTGGCTGCTGTTCGATGCCAGTGTTCTACCTCAGGATGCCCGTGCTTTCGTCATCGAGCGCGGCCTGTCGGCCTGCCTGGGCGTGGCTGCCGAGTTGCTGCAGCGACCGGTCGCTCCCTTGGTCGTAGAGATGACCTGTGACGCCCCAACCGATGTGACCCTGTTGCAGCGTGACTTTCCCTATCCAGTGCAATTTAACGCCGCGCGCAACGGCATTCTGTTTTCCCATGCCGATCTGCAGTCCAGCCTTCCACAAGCACATATCGGCGCTCACAGCGAGGGAGAGCAGTTGTGCGAGCGGCTGTGTGTCGAGATTTCTCACAGTCTGGTCAAGCCTCCCACCGCGCGTCTGGTGCAGCAGGTGCTGATACGCGATTCGGTCAACCTGCTCAGCGGGCGCACAGTGGCCGAGCGGTTAGGCCTTTCTGAGCGCACGCTGTACCGCCGTCTAGCGACTGAGGGCCATGCCTTCCAACAGCTTAACGAGCAGATCAAACAACGCCTGGCCGAGCGCCTGCTGAGCAAGTCGCGCCTGGACCTCAACGACATTGCACAGCGCCTGGGTTATGCCGAGGCAGCCAGCTTTTCCCGGGCGTTCAGCCGCTGGACCGGCTGCTCGCCCCGTCATTGGCAACGCCGGAACTCACTATAGATCGGCCGCGGCTGAGATTTTTGAGTCCCCAAGCGACAATCGGCACACCGCGTGCCGTGCGTCAGCGCCCCACGGGCAGGAAACCTTGAACCCGTGGAACTCCGACGCTGCGATTTTGCAGCCATTCACCAAGCGTCAGTGCAACATGGCCGACGGACTATACCCATTAGGCTCAGCCCGCATGGCCGCGAACTCCGCCTCGACGCGCCCACGCATGGCATCAGGCGACTGCGAGAAGCCGCTGCGATCACTGTAATCCCACTCAATGACCTCCTCGCTTTCCGCCGCCAGCCCCTTGGCACACGACAGGTCAAGCGCAGTCACGCCGGCCACGGCGCCTGCGGCAATCGCGGCATTCACCTGTTCGGTGCCCTTCTCGATGCTCATGCCGAGCCCGGCCAGATCCAACACATCGCCACCGATGCG
Organism: Pseudomonas sp. MTM4; assembly: GCF_019355055.1. Taxonomy (NCBI): domain Bacteria; kingdom Pseudomonadati; phylum Pseudomonadota; class Gammaproteobacteria; order Pseudomonadales; family Pseudomonadaceae; genus Pseudomonas; species Pseudomonas sp. MTM4. The sequence continues at coordinate 3,199,948 of NZ_CP048411.1, read as the reverse complement.
GGCATAGATCCAGGGCTTGGGATCGTCGCTCAGCAACAGGCCGAGACCTGTGGCCACTTCCCGGGCTCCGCAGGCACGGATCAGCCCTTCGTTGCCGGGTACGCCCAGGAAACGCGCCAGCGTGCCTGGCATGGCTAACTGCGCAACGCCCAGGCCAATGCTGAACCAGCCAAGGCCGCGGGCCAGCGTGCGGGCCGAATGATTGGTACGGGTTACTCGATGTGGAACGCTCATGAATCAGTCCCTCCTCGGGGCGTGGAGAAGCCGCCCGCTTCCCTGCAGCAGGGAAGCGGAGCGAAGCCCTCAGGGCTTGAGAACGACCTTGATGCAGCCGTCGTGCTTGTCGCGGAAGGTCTTGTACATCTCCGGACCCTGCTCAAGGCTGACGCTGTGGGTGATGACGAAGGACGGATCGATCTGCCCTTCCTGGATGCGCTTGAGCAGATCGTCGGTCCAGCGATTGACGTGGGTCTGGCCCATGCGGAAGGTCAGGCCCTTGTTCATGGCGGCGCCGAACGGGATCTTGTCGATCAGCCCGCCGTAGACGCCGGGGATGGAGATGATGCCTGCCGGACGGCAGACGTAGATCATCTCGCGCAGCACGTGCGGGCGGTCGGTCTCCAGCATCAGCGCCTGCTTGGCGCGGTCATACATGGAGTCGATGGAGCGCGCTGCGTGCGCTTCCATGCCCACCGAGTCGATGCACTTTTCCGGGCCTTTGCCGTGAGTCAGCTCCTTGAGCCGTTCGAGCACGCTCTCTTCATCGAAATTGATGGTGATGGCGCCGCCGGCGCGGGCCATGGACAGCCGCTCGGGTACGTTGTCGATGCAGATCACCTGTTCGGCACCCATCATGATCGCGCTGCGAATGGCGAACTGGCCGACCGGCCCCGCGCCCCAAACGGCCACGGTGTCGGTGGGCTGAATGTCGCATTGCGCCGCGGCTTGCCAGCCGGTGGGCAGGATGTCACCGAGAAACAGCACCTGCTCGTCAGTCATGCCGTCGGGGACGACCACCGGGCCGACGTCGGCATAGGGCACGCGCACGTACTCGGCCTGGCCGCCGGCATAGCCGCCGGTTAGATGGGTGTAGCCATAGAGCCCGGCGGTGGTGTGGCCGAAGACCTTGTCGGCCACGTCCTTGTTGCGGTTGGTGCGCTCGCACACGGAAAAATTGCCGCGCCGGCACTGGTCGCATTCGCCGCAGACGATGGTGAAGGGCACCACCACGCGGTCGCCAACCTTGAGCTTCTTATTGGCCGAGCCGACCTCCATCACCTCGCCCATGAACTCGTGGCCCATGATGTCGCCGTGCTTCATGCCAGGCATGAATCCGTCGTATAGATGCAGGTCGGAGCCACAAATGGCGCAGGAACTGACCTTAATGATGGCGTCGCGCGGGTCCTCGATGGTGGGGTCGGGGACGTGGTTGTCACAGCGGATATCGTGCTTGCCGTGCCAGCGTAGGGCTCTCATGAAAAATCTCCTGGTTCGGTGTTCGAAAACGCCGCCGTGGTGGTTCTTCCTGATTGATCGCCGCTGGGGCGGCAGCTGCTCCTGACCCGACTGCCGCCATATGGCAGGGCGCGCGGCGTGCGTGCTAACAAATTTTTAGTAAGCGTCGCGCCGCCAGAGTTGCCTGAAATATCGCAATGATGGCCAAAACACCGACGGGCTGTTGTTGTGGCTGCGGCTCAACCCTTGCCGGGACGGACGCTGGCGTAGCCGTTGCGATAGCTCGAATAGTGCGGCATCCAGCCCAGCGCCCGCGCACGGGCATTGCTGCAGCGCTTGCTGCCGGCCCGGCGCGTCATCGTCTGCTCCGCCCAGTGGGTTACCCCGAGTCGCTCGCGTAGCCAGTCGATGACTTCATGCAGCGGCGCCGGGTCGTCGTCGACGCCCAGATAGCAGTTCTGCAGATCACCTCCACGCAGATCGGTCTGTAGCAGACAGGCCAGCAGCGCGGCGGCGTCGTCGCGATGAATGCGATTGCTGTATTGCGGCGGCTCGCGATCGACACGCAAGCCCGCGCGGACCTGATTCTGCATCCACGGGCGGTCCGGGTCGTAAAGCCCGGCCATCCGCACCAGCGTAGTCGAGATGTCACTGCCAAGCGCCAGCCGCTCGGCTTCGAGCATTACCTGCCCGGTATAGCCGGTGGGCTCGGTGGCAGACGTCTCGTCGATCCATTCACCCTGATTTTGCGCATAGACGCCGGTGCTGGAGAGGAAGATCAAACGCTTGGGACGCTGGCCGCGCTGTTGCAGCCAGCCGAGCGCATTGCGCAGCCCATCGACATAGGCGGCGCGGTAGCCCGGTTCGTCGTGCTGGCTGGCCGATGCGGCGTAAACCAGATAGTCCAGCGTGCCGTTGGGCCAGCTGCGCGGAACCTGGACGGAAGCCAGATCGCCTTTGACCGGCAGGATCGGCACCGGCAGGCTCGCTGCCTGGCGGCGCAGGCCATAGACCGTCCAGCCCGCTCTGCTCAGTTGCAGCCCAAGACGAATGCCAATATCACCGCAGCCGGCGATCATTACCGAAGGACGATTTGCCATGGTCGGTTACTCCTTAACCGTTGCGGACCACCCAGTCGGCCCGCCTTGCCTGAGTGTAACGCTGCCGTGGCTTGGCCGCTGATCAGCTTGCATGGAACGGCTATTGGCCAGTTGGTTCGAACACGAGCAAAGGCTATGCTAGCCGGCACTCTGATGGAAACTCGCTATGACACTGACTGAACTGCGCTATATCGTCACGCTCGCCCAGGAATCACACTTCGGCCGCGCCGCCGAACGTTGCCATGTCAGCCAGCCCACCCTCTCGGTGGGGGTGAAGAAGCTGGAGGACGAACTCGGCGTGCTGATTTTCGAGCGGACCAAGAGCGCGGTGCGGCTGACGCCGGTGGGCGAAGGCATCGTCACCCAGGCGCAGAAGGTGCTGGAGCAGGCGCAGAGCATCCGCGAACTGGCTCAGGCGGGCAAGAACCAGCTGGCCGCACCCCTCAAGGTCGGCGCCATCTATACCGTCGGCCCCTACATGTTTCCGCACCTGATCCCGCAGCTGCACCGCGTGGCGCCGGACATGCCGCTGTATATCGAGGAAAATTTCACTCACGTCTTGCGCGACAAACTGCGTACCGGTGAATTGGACGCCATCATCATCGCGCTGCCCTTCCAGGAAGCCGATGTACTGACACTGCCGCTCTACGACGAGCCGTTCTACGTGCTGATGCCGGCCAACCATTCATGGTCCAAGAAAGAAACCATCGACGCCGAAATGCTCAACGACAAGAGCCTGCTGCTGCTCGGCGAAGGCCATTGCTTCCGCGATCAGGTGCTCGAAGCCTGCCCGACCACCCGCAAGGGCGAGGCGCCAACCCACACCACGGTGGAATCCTCCTCACTGGAAACCATCCGCCATATGGTCGCCTCGGGCCTGGGTGTATCCATCCTGCCGCTGTCGGCGGTCGACAGCCATCACTACTCGGCCGGTGTGCTGGACATCCGTCCGCTGACGCCGCCGGTCCCGTTCCGCACCGTGGCGATCGCCTGGCGCGCCAGCTTCCCGCGCCCGCGCGCCATTGAAGTGCTGGCCGACTCCATCCGCCTGTGCTCGGTCGCCAAGCCGCCTGCCGCGAACGCCTGAACCCATGAGCGAGCTTGCGACCGTCCCGGTCACTGCGCTCAAGGGCGTCGGCGCGGCGCTGGCCGAAAAGCTCGCCAAGGTCGGCCTGGAAACCCTGCAGGACGTGCTCTTCCACCTGCCGCTGCGCTATCAGGATCGCACCCGCGTGGTGCCCATCGGTGCGCTGCGCCCCGGTCAGGACGCGGTGATCGAAGGTGTGGTGACCGGCGCCGACATCGTCATGGGCCGTCGGCGCAGCCTGCTGGTGCGCTTACAGGACGGCAGCGGCACGCTGAGCTTGCGCTTCTATCATTTCAGTAACGCCCAGAAGGAAGCCATGAAGCGCGGCACTCAGCTGCGCTGCTATGGCGAAGCCCGCCCCGGCGCCTCGGGGCTGGAAATCTACCACCCCGAATACCGTGCTTTGACCAGCGAGCCAGCGCCGGTCGAGCAGACGCTGACGCCCATCTACCCGACCACCGAAGGCCTGACTCAGCAGCGCCTGCGCAACCTGAGCGAACAAGCGCTGACCCGCCTCGGCCCGCACAGTCTGCCCGACTGGCTGCCCGAAGAGCTGTCACGCGACTACCGATTGGCGAAGCTCGACGAGGCCATCCGCTACCTGCATCGTCCCCCGCCGGATGCCGATCTGGAAGAGCTCGCCGAGGGCCGCCACTGGGCCCAGCATCGCCTGGCCTTCGAGGAACTGCTGACCCATCAGTTGTCGCTGCAACGCCTGCGCGAAAGCGTGCGCGCGCAACAGGCACCGCAGCTGCCACCGGCACGAACCCTGCCGCAGCGCTATCTGAACAACCTCGGCTTCCAACCCACCGGCGCGCAGCAGCGCGTTGGTGCCGAGATCGCCTATGACCTGGCCCAGGACGAACCCATGCTGCGCCTGGTGCAGGGCGACGTGGGTGCCGGCAAGACGGTGGTCGCCGCGCTGGCCGCACTACAGGCGCTGGAAGCTGGCTATCAGGTGGCGCTGATGGCGCCCACCGAGATTCTTGCCGAGCAGCACTTCATCACCTTCTGCAAATGGCTCGACCCCCTGGGCATCGAGGTCGCCTGGCTGGCCGGCAAGCTCAAGGGCAAGGCCCGCGTTGCTGCATTGGAACAGATCGCCAGTGGCTGCCCGATGGTGGTCGGCACCCATGCGCTGTTCCAGGACGAGGTGCGCTTTCGCAAGCTAGCGCTGGTGATCATCGACGAGCAGCACCGCTTCGGCGTGCAGCAGCGCTTGGCGCTACGGCAGAAGGGCATCGACGGCCGGCTCTGCCCGCATCAGCTGATCATGACCGCCACGCCCATCCCGCGCACCCTGGCGATGAGCGCCTACGCCGACCTGGATACCTCGATCCTTGACGAACTGCCGCCGGGCCGCACGCCCGTCAACACCCTGGTGATCGCCGACAGCCGCCGTCTGGAAGTCATCGAACGGGTGCGCGCCGCCTGCAACGAGGGCCGCCAGGCGTATTGGGTCTGCACCCTGATCGAAGAATCGGAGGAACTCACCTGTCAGGCCGCCGAAACCACCTTCGAAGACCTATCAGCGGCGCTGGGCGGGCTCAACGTCGGGCTGATCCATGGCCGTATGAAGCCAGCGGAAAAGGCTGCGGTGATGCACGAATTCAAGGAGGGCCGGCTGCAACTGCTGGTCGCCACCACGGTAATCGAGGTCGGCGTCGACGTGCCCAACGCCAGCCTGATGATCATCGAGAACCCCGAGCGCCTGGGCCTCGCCCAGCTGCACCAGCTGCGGGGCCGAGTCGGGCGCGGCAGCGCCGCCAGCCATTGCGTGCTGCTCTATCATCCACCGCTGTCGCAGATCGGTCGTCAGCGGCTGGCGATCATGCGCGACACCAACGACGGTTTCGTCATTGCCGAACGGGACCTGGAGCTGCGCGGCCCCGGCGAAATGCTCGGCACCCGCCAGACCGGCCTGCTGCAATTCAAGGTCGCCGACCTGATGCGCGACGCCGATTTGTTACCCGCCGTGCGTGACGCCGCGCAGGCCCTGCTGGCGCGCTGGCCGCAGCACGTCAGCCCACTGCTTGAGCGCTGGTTGCGCCACGGCCAGCAATACGGGCAAGTCTGACGCTCGTCGGTAAACCCAAACCGCACTAAACCTAAGGCTATACTGCGCCGCATGGGAATAAGACGGATCACTTGCTCATGAACTCGGCTGTCGACACAACAACACAAATCTCGCTTCCGCCAATGATCATCCAGCTTCTCGACAAGCTGGCGTTGCCTTACCGCACCTGTGAGGACCGCTCCGATCTGGACCCGGCTCGGCGCGTGCAGGCCATATTGGTCGACGACGCCATCGGCGCGTTGCTGGTGCTCTACCCCCGCGATCATTTGCTCGATCTGCCGAGGCTGGTGGAGCTGACCGGGCGCCAATTGGTCGCGGTCAAACCCGAGCGGTTGACCCGCATGCTGTCCAAGCACGATCTGCAGGTATTGCCTGGCCTGCCGCCGCTGACCAGTTCGCCCTGCCTGTACGAGGAACGACTGCTGGAGCAGCCGGAGCTAATGATCGAGTCGGGACAGCCCGGGTTGCTCCTGGCGCTGTCAAGCGGCGACTTCAAGCAGCTGCTCAGCAAGGCCAGCGCAGGCCGGTTCGCCGTGCCGCTGAGCGAGATCCGTCTCAACCTCGACCGCCCCGAACAAGACAGCGCGGAAATCACCCAGGCGGTGCAAAGCTTCACAGCCCGGCGCATCCAAAAGCGTCTGGAAGAAACCATCGAAATTCCACCCTTGGCGCAAACGGCACAGAAGATCATCAAGCTGCGCGTCGATCCCGACGCCACGGTGGATGACATCACTGGCGTGGTCGAGACCGACCCGGCGCTGGCTGCACAAGTGGTCAGCTGGGCCGCCTCGCCGTACTACGCCGCGCCCGGCAAGATCCGTTCGGTGGAAGATGCCATCGTGCGGGTGCTCGGCTTCGATCTGGTAATCAATCTGGCGTTGGGTCTGGCGCTGGGCAAGACCCTGAGCCTGCCCAAGGATCAGCCGCAGCAGGCGACACCCTACTGGCAACAGGCGATTTACACCGCGGCGGTGATCGAAGGACTGAACCGCGCGATTCCCCGTGTCCAGCGTCCGGAGGCGGGTATCAGCTATCTGGCCGGGCTGCTGCATAACTTCGGCTATTTGGTGCTGGCGCATGTGTTTCCGCCGCATTTCTCGTTGATCTGCCGGCATCTGGAGGTCAATCCGCACCTGAGCCACAGCGTCATCGAAAAGCACCTTCTGGGTATCACCCGCGAGCAGATCGGCGCCTGGTTGATGCGCTACTGGGGCATGCCGGACGAGCTGTCCACCGCACTGCGCTTCCAGCACGACCCGCTCTACCAGGGCGAACATGCCGCTCATGCCAATCTAGTCTGTCTGGCGATACGCCTGTTGCGCAATCGCGGTATCGGCTCCGGCGCCTACAGCGAAATTCCGCAAGAGCTGTTCGATCGCCTCGGCCTAAGCCGCGAGAAGGCCAACGATGTGGTGAACAAGGTGCTGGACGCCGAAGTCGCCTTGCGCGCCCTGGCGATGCAACTGCAACCGCCGCATTGATTGATCGATGAAAGGCAGCGCCGCTCATGGCGCTGCCCTGATGATGCAGCTCTAGCCGCCGGCGCGGAAACTTGCCCGCGCATCCACCAGCCCGTCGCCGACCTGGCTGATACTGACCTCCACCAGCCCCGCGCCTGCGGCCTGCAACTCATCGAACCAGCGCAGCAGGCTGGCGTAGGACGCGCCGGGCAAGGTCACTTGCAGGCTACCGTCATTACCGATGTCGAAGCTCTCGATGACCAGACCGCTCTGCTGTGCACTCTGGGTCACCAGCCCCTGCAGCTGTTCGGGCGCCAGCGAGACCGGGTTGCTGCGCGACATCTGCCGCGCCAGTTCGGTGTTCTGCTCCAGGTAGGCGTGCAATTCACGCTCCTGCTGAAAATAATCTCGGGCGTCGTGCACCCGCTGTTGCGCCGGTTGCCAGAGCAGCAGGTAGAACAGCACCGCCAGCAGAAAAGAGCCGAGCAGCGTCAGCGATAGGCGTTCGCGCGGTTGCAGGCGCTGCCAGCGCAACCACGTGGGCGACTCGGCCAGGCGCACCTGCATCTGTTGTTTCAGGTTCATCCCCGACCTCCTATCACCACGCGGGCACTGACGGCGTCGCCATCACGGCTGGCCGAGCCCAGCTGGACAGGCTCGCCGGTTTCACCCAGGCGCTGGCGCAACTGCTCCAACGCCGCAAAGTCGCTGGCGCGAACCTGCAGGGCCAGATCGCCGCGGGCCTGGTTGTAATCCAGCTGGCTGATCGACACTGGAACGCCCTCAGCCATGGCCAGCGCTACTTCGTTGAGCAGACGCATGAATTCGGCCGAGGTGCCGGAGCTCTGACCGATGTGTTCGTCGAACTGCGCACGCAGGTTGACGATGCGCTGATCCTCAGGAAACAGCTCGGTGTAAAGCGCTCGGCTGGCGTCGGCGTAACGATCGGCCTGGCGCTCCAGCGACCAGGCCTGCGCGAAGTTGAAGACCAGCTGCACCGCGAGCACCAGCGCGAGTACGATCAGCGCCGGCTTCCATTGCCCCAGCCCGCTGCCGGCGGTCTGCATGGCGAAGTCGCCCTGCGCCAGGTTCAGTGCGGCGGCACGGCCCGAAGCGAGGAAGCGGTAGGGATCGCCCAGGTGCTGATAATCATCGAGCGGCTCGGGTGCGTCAGCAAGGTTGCCATGCGCATGACGAGGTGCCGGGCATTGGGCGGCCAAATGCGGCCACTGGCTGCTTTCGAAAGCCAGCCTCGCCTCCGGCGCGCCGCCCAGTAGCGCACGCTCGCCGATGAATAGCAGCTGGGTATCGTCACGGGGCAGCAGATCGGCATCGACGTGAATGGCGACGATGGTCAGCCCCAGGGCCCGTAAATCTTCCAGCCAATCGGCCAGCAGCTGCCGACGAATCGCGATGACCCGCCGGCGGCCATCTTCCAGCGCGTCGCCGTGGGTCAGGTGCAGATCGTCGACGTTCTCAGCCAGCAGCTCTTCGACCGCATAGGCCAGCGCCTGACTGATCCAGCGTGCCTTGCGCGTCGGCAGATTGACCGCGAAATAGCTGCAGGCCTCGGCCGGCAGCACCAGCGTCACCGCGACCGGCGTCTGCTCGGCGCATTGGGCGAGTGGCATCCAGCCGCCTTCGCCGTCGCCCGGCAACCAGTAGACCTGGGTATCGGTGGCGAGCCGGGCACCGCAGTCGGCGGGCAGAAACAGGCAATCCATCAGCTATCGCTCTCCATCGTTGGTTTGACGAGGCAGTCGTGGCGGCTGCCCCAGGTTGCGCTGAAGGACGCGGACATCACCGTTTTCCTCGCGCCGCAGACGGCTCACCAGGGCCATCCGCCGATCGGCCAGCCGCACTTCGCTAGTGGCCTGGAAGTATTGACTCGCCACCGCCAGACGGATGCCCTCAAGTTGGACACCGCCAAGCGCCGGTTGCGCCGTGAAACTCGCAACATCGCGAAACCCGCCAGCCTGCCGCACCTGGACCAGCGCCTCGGCGGCACTCAGGCTAAGGCTGTCGGCGAGGCTCGACAGCACCATTGCGCTGGCGGTGTTGACGTTCAACGGGGTATCGGCCGGCAACGCGGTGACATAGGGCGCCAACCGCTGGAAGTCTTCGTCGCGCATGTCGAGCAGCAAGCGCAACTCGGACAAGTCCTCCATACGACTCCCGGCAGTGCGGTAGGGCGGGTCGAGCAGCAGATAGGCATTGTCCTCGGCGCCCAGCTCGCCGCTGGGTTGCTGGTCGCTATCGAGCCAGTCCAGCAGCCGTTCGGCATAGGGCTCGGTGATTTGCAGGCGCAGCAGTAGGCGGCGGAACTGCGCCAGCGCGGCCGCATTGTGTTGTTGCTCCTGCACCAGGCTGTTGAGGTTGAAACGTCCCGCCAGGTCCTCGATGCGGATCTGCACCTGGCCCTGGCCTTCGTCGAGGTCGTAAGCCGGCTGCGGCAACGCCCAGGGTTCGAGTAGGTGGTCGACGGACGGCTGCCCGGTGCCGTTGCCATTTTCGGTGCCATTATCGATTCCAGTGCCTGTGCCAGTCCCGGCGCTGGACGCGCGCAGATCGCGGCGCAATATCGACTGCGCGAGGGCTTCGCCACCCAACCCGTAGTGCCAGGCCTGGCGCGCCTGCGCCTGGTTGGCGGTGCCGCGAATCGACAGTTGCTGGCGGGCGATCATGCCGGCACAGACCACCGTGACGATGGCCACCACCAACAGCACGGTAATCAGCGCGACGCCGCGCTGGGCTTTCATTGCATCTCTCCTTCGGGGTCAGGTTCAGGAACCCCCTGGGAGTCCGGCTGGATGAATTGCGGCGCCGGCGTTGGGCCATCGGGCAGGCGCAGCAGCCGGGTGATGGTGCCGTAACGCATATGGTCGAACGAGACCTCCACCGCAACCGGCAAGCGTCGCGCCTGTTCTTCCGGATTGCCGCGGCCGAAGTCGAACGGTGGCCATTCCTCGTGCCAGCTGTTTTCAGCGTCGAGATAACGCAGGCGCAGCTCGGTGACATCGTCCAGCACCCGTTGCACACGCGGTTCGCTGTCCAGATCACGGTCGAGCACGGTCCAGTAGAGCCGTTCCAGGCTGTCACCACTGAGGCGCCAGCGAACCCGTTGCAGATTCGAGCGAAGCAGCCCGGTGGGATTGCGCCAACCGCTGCGGGTCAGTTCCAGGGCGGCGCCGCCCTCGAAACTCGACAGTTGACCGACCAGGGCATTCTGCTCGTCACCGTAGCCATCGCGCACCGGTCGCGGCACGGCCTGTATCAGATCCTGTTCGAGGCGCCAAACGGCGCGACCCAACTGGCGCAGCTGGGTTTCCTGAGCACGTACCACCTCATCGCTGCGCAACACGGCTTCGAGCATGCGATAGGTCGCCAACCCCAGCAGCGCGAACAGCGCGATGGCGATCAACAGTTCGAGCAGAGTGAAGCCCGCCACGGCACGACGCATCACTGATCGACTCCGACGAAGCCGGTCAGGCTGGTGACGGCGCGCCTCTCTATCGAACCGGTATTGCCGTGACGCGATTCGGCGGCCGCCACCCAGACGCGGATGCGCAACAGGCCGGGCGTTCCGCTGGTCTCCACTTCACTGAGGGTCTGCCACTGGCGGCCGCCGAATTCCAGCTGTCGATCTTCGCGACCGATGCTCGGGGCCGGTTGTTGCAGTTGCAGTTCGGTGAGGCGGTTATCGGCGATCCAGCCCGCCAGCGTCAGCGCTTCCAGCCGTCCGGCGTTGCTCACGCTGCGGCCGGCGGCGGTCAGTACCACTGCCGCGACGATGGCGAAGATCGCTAGTGCAACCAGTACTTCCAGCAGGGTGAACCCCCGCGCTCGCGGCAGGCCGTTGCTCATCGGCGCTCTTCCAGCGGTTCGGCGCGGGGCATGCGAAAGCCATCGCTGGACACGGTCCAGCCGGTACCGCCCGGTCTTTCGTCGGAGAAGGTCAGGGTGAAGGGCGAAAGCTCGCCGCTCGACAGGATCAACAACTGCGGCTGCACGCGCGGCGCGCTGCGGCGCTCACGATCCTCGTCATCTGACAGGCCGATAGGATCATCCTCACGCTTGACCGGTGCTACCAACTTCAGCGGCGAGCCTTCAAGTTCGAGTTCCAGACGCATCCACTCCGGCGCCCGGTGCGCCTGGCCGTCGCCGGCATCGAGCCAGCGTGCCTCGGCCTCGTCGTAGTGCATCAACCGGTAACCGTCGCGGCTGAACAACAGCCCGTACTCACGGCTGTCGAGCACAGCCTCGTCGGCCATCAGGCCGATCAGCGTCGCCAGGCGTTGCGCTTCGTCGCGAATCTCGCGCGATGAGTTGGTACCGCCGATCGAGAGCACCGCCAGCCCCACCAGGCTACCGAGGATGACGATCACCACCAGCAACTCGATCAGCGTAAAGCCGCCCTCCCGGCGCGCCCCAGGCATGGATCAGAGGTCCCAGTTACCGATGTCCGCGTTCAGGTCGGAGCCGCCCTGCTTGCCGTCGGCGCCGTAGGAGTAAAGATCGAACTGGCCCTGAGTGCCCGGTGATAGGTACTGGTATTCGTTACCCCATGGGTCTTTCGGCACACGCTTAAGGTAGCCGTCGCGGTTCCAGTTCTTGGGTTGCGGATTGCCGCCGGGCTTTTCCACCAGCGCATCGAGGCCCTGCTGGGTGCTGGGGTAGGAATAGTTGTCCAGTTTGTACATGTCGAGGGCAGCGCCGATCGCCTTGATGTCGCCCTTGGCCACGGTCACTTTGGCCTGATCCGGGCGGTTCATCACCTGTGGCACCACCAGCGCGGCGAGGATCCCCAGAATCACCACCACCACCATGATTTCGATGAGGGTAAAGCCCCTCTGCTTGCGTTCGTTCAACATCATGCTCGTTAGCCCACCAGTTGATTAAGTGAAAGAATCGGCAGCAGGATCGCCAGGACGATCACCAATACCACGGCCCCCATGAAAACCAGCATGAAGGGCTCGAAAAGTCCCACCAGCAGCGAAATCTGCGCGGCCAGGTCGTTTTCCTGATTGCGCGCGGTGCGGGCGAGCATCTGATCGAGCTCGCCGGATTTCTCGCCGCTGGCGATCATGTGCAGCATCATCGGCGGGAATTCGCCAGTGGCGTCCAACGCGCGGGTCAGGCTGCCGCCTTCACGCACGCGCTGCGCCGCCTCGATGACCTTGTCGCGGATGCGCAGGTTGGCGATCACCGCTGCGGCGATGCCCAGCGCATCTACCAATGGCACGCCGCTGCGGGTGAGGATCGCTAAAGTCGAGGCGAAACGCGCGGTATTGGTCGCCCGCGCCAGCCGCCCGACCAGCGGAATGCGCAGGATCACGGCATGCCAGCGACGCTTGATCTTCTCGTCGCGCAGCGCCTGCCGCATGCCGATCGCGGCCACGACGATCCCCACGAACATCAGCCAGCCCCAGCGCTGCACCGCCTCGCTCACGGCGATCAGCCCGGTGGTCAGCGCCGGTAGTTCCTGCCCGGTGTTGACGAAGACCTTGACCACATCAGGCACCACGTAACCCAGCAGCAACACCACGATGGCCAGCGAGGCCACCAGCAGGATCACCGGATACAACAGCGCCAGCTGAATCTTCTGTCTCGATTGCTGGCGTTGGTCGGTGTAGTCGGCCAGCTGATCGAGCACCAGCCCCAGATGCCCGGCATGCTCGCCGGCCGCGACCGTGGCGCGATACAGCTCGGGAAACGCCGATGGGTATTCGCGCAGCGATCCGGCCAGGCTATGTCCTTCCATCACCCGCGCACGGACCGCCAGCAGCATCGACTTGATCTTCTGCGAAGTCGCCTGTGCCGCCGCCGCGCGCAGCGCCTCTTCGATGGGCAGTGCAGCCTGGACCAGGGTAGCGAGCTGGCGAGTCACCAAGGCCAGGTCGCGCGCCGACAATCCCCGACCGAAAGCGAAGCCCCCGCCGCCGGTATCTTCCTTGGCCTTGGCCTGCTTGACCTCCAGCGGCGACCATTGCTTCTCGCGCAACAGCTGGCGCGCCTGGCGCGGGCTGTCCGCTTCGATCAGGCCCTTCTGCTCGCGACCGCGCGGGTCGAGCGCCAGGTACTCGAAGGCGGCCATCAGGCAGGATCTCCGGCAAGCCGGCTATCGGTTCCACATAAACCCGATCCGCTTGCATGCCTGTACGGCGCCTGCCGGTCAATGGCGTTCATCTCACTCCTCACGTGTCACGCGCAACACTTCTTCAATGGTGGTCACGCCCTCGCGCACCTTGCGCAGCCCGTCTTCGCGGATGCTCGGGCCCAGCCGGCGAGCGTGACGAAGCATGTCCTGCTCGGCTACGCGGGTGTGGATCATGCTGCGCAGGGTGTCATCGAACATCACCAGCTCGTAGATGCCGGTCCGTCCACGGTAGCCCAGCTGCCGGCAGACGTCGCAACCCTCGGCGTGATACAGCGTAGGCGCCTCGCTCGGGTCGATACCGAACAGCGCGCATTCGGCTTCATCGGCAACATAGGCGCGTTTGCAGTCATTACACAGCACCCGCACGAGGCGCTGGGCCAGCACGCCGAGCAGCGACGAGGAAATCAGGAACGGCTCGACGCCCATGTCCACCAGTCGCGTCACTGCACCGATTGCGCTGTTGGTGTGCAGCGTGGAGAGCACCAGGTGACCGGTGAGCGAGGCCTGCACGGCCATGTCGGCGGTTTCCTGGTCGCGGATCTCGCCGACCATCACCACGTCCGGGTCCTGACGCAGGATGGCGCGCAAACCACGGGCGAAGGTCATATCGACTTTGGTGTTGACCTGGGTCTGGCCGATGCCTTCGAGGTTGTATTCGATCGGGTCCTCGACGGTGAGGATGTTTCGCGTGCGGTCGTTGAGCGTGACCAGGCTGGCATACAACGTGGTGGTCTTGCCCGAACCGGTCGGGCCGGTGACGAGGATGATGCCGTGGGGTTTCTGCACCGCCTGCTCCATCACCCGCCGGTCCCGGTCGCTCATGCCCAAATGGCGCAGTGTCAGCCGCCCAGCTTGCTTGTCGAGCAGACGCAGCACCACCCGCTCGCCGTTGGCCGACGGCAGGGTCGAGACGCGAATGTCCACTTCGCGACCACCGACGCGCAGGGAAATACGGCCGTCCTGGGGGATGCGCTTCTCGGCAATGTCGAGCCGCGCCATGACCTTGATCCGCGACACCAGCAATGCCGCCAACTCGCGCTTGGGCTGCACCACTTCACGGAGGATGCCGTCGATGCGGAAGCGGATTACCAAGCGTTTCTCGAAGGTTTCGACGTGGATATCCGAGGCGTTTTCCTTGATCGCCTCACCGAGAATGGCGTTGATCAGACGAATGATCGGCGCATCGTCTTCCTGTTCGAGCAGGTCCTCAGTTTCTTGAATCTGGTCGGCCAAGCTGTGCAGGTCCATCTCATCGCCCAACCCCTCGACCATCAGCATCGCAGCCGAAGAGTCGTGCTGGTAGGCGGCACCGAGCGCCTGATCGAACGCCTCTGGCGTCAGCCATTGCATCGGCAACGGCCCACCGGCCACGCGCTGAGCTTCCTGCAGCGCAGTCAACGGCGCCCCCTCGCGCACGCATAAACGCAGGCCTTCAGGACGATCCAGCAGGATCACACCATGGCGCCGAGCGAAGGCGAAGGGCAGACGCGCGGGGAGCAGATTACCTTCGGCGGACGGGGGCAACATAGAAAACTTCCTGATTGGAGCTTGGGTAAAGTCGAGAATTCTGCTGAAAAAATCGCATGCTGTCCGATTCTCGATACCAACTGTGACAACACACACAGTCCGGGATTCTCGCCGAGCGGGTAGGGGAACTTCTGTTTAACCTCGCGCCGCCTAGAACGGGGCGGCCATGCCTCCGTCGCCAACGGAATCAGCGGAGTCAGCAGTGTCGTCCCGAGCGTTCGATAGATACCCACCGACCAACAGATGGCCCGCTCTGCGCTGGGCAGCACCGGTGGCTATCGCACTGGCAGCCATCGCCAGCTTCACCTGGCAGGCTCTCGAATTAAGGGACTGGCTGACGCAACCCGCCTTCATTCCCGCTCCTGTCGCGATTCCCGAACGCCATTCTGTTGATATGAACCCGGCAATGGATCGCCTGTTCGGTGCAAAGAGCGAGTCTGCCCGCGCCAACGAACAACGTTTACGGCTGCGCGCCAGCTTCGTGCATTCCGACCCGAGCCGTTCCAGTGCTTTGATCATTGTGGACAACGATCGCCCTCGACGCCTCCTTCAGGGTGACGAAGTAATGCCCGGGATGAGGCTGTCGGCCATCCACCATGATCACGTGCAGCTGGCGCATGCCGGCCGGCTGGAAAGCGTATGGCTGCGGCGCGTCCCGGGAGAGCAACGGCCATGAGCCTGACCAGGCGAACGAACAAGGTGCTGCTGACGGGGCTGATCGCCGCCAGCTGCCTGGCATCCATCTGCATCCCGTCGCTGGTCATTGCGGCAAATCCGGCTGCCGAAAGCAGCGAGGAGCGCTGGACGATCAATATGCGGGACACGGACATCCGTGACTTCATCGAGCAGGTTTCCAGCATCGGCGGTCAGACCTTCGTCGTCGATCCGCGGGTCAAGGGCCAGGTCACGGTGATCGCTCAAGAGCCTCTGAGCCTGGCCGAGCTTTATCAGCTATTCCTCTCGGTGATGGCTACTCACGGTTTCGCTGTACTGCCACAGGGCGCGCAGACCGCCATCGTCCCCAACGTGGAGGCCAGGGCGGAAGCCGGCAGCGGCGGCAACCTGGAGACACGCGTGCTGCAGGTGCAGCATGGCTCGGTCGGCGAACTGGCGGCGCTGATCCGCCCGTTGGTGGCCGGTTATGGGCATCTTGCCGCTGTGCCTTCGGCCAATAGCCTGATCGTCAGCGACCGGCCGGCCAACATCGCCCGCATCGAAGACGTCCTGCGTCAGCTCGATAGCCGCCAGCAGCGCGATTACAGCATCTATGAGCTGCGCCATATCTGGGTGCGCGATGCCGCACAGGTGCTTGGCGAGTCGTTGAAACACGGACAGACCGACGCCACCCAAGTGATCGCCGACCACCGCGCCAACCGGCTCATCCTGCTGGGCCCACCACAAGCCCGGGCCAGGTTGCTACAACTGGTCCAGTCCCTCGACACACCGAGCTCGCGCTCGTCCAACACGCGGGTGATCCGCCTGCGTTACGGCGATGCCAAGAACCTCGCCACCACGCTCGGCGAACTGGCCGAAAGCATGGTCGAGCCGGATGCCAGCGGCAACACCCGACCGCGCCAGGTCATGATCCGCGCCGACGAAAGCCTCAATGCCCTGGTGATCCTCGCCGAGCCGGACATGCTCGGCGCACTGGAGGACCTGGTACGCCAGCTGGACGTCCCGCGCGCCCAGGTTCTGGTGGAGGCGGCGATCATCGAGATGTCCGGAGATGTCAGTGAAGCCCTGGGCGTGCAGTGGGCCATCGACGGGCGAAACGGCGGCCTCGGCGGCGTAAACTTCAGCAATACCGGGCTATCCATCGGTACCCTGCTCGGCGCCCTCGGCTCGGAAGATCCGAGTCGGCTGGCCGGCGCGCTGCCCAACGGCGCCATCGTGGGCGTGGGCAACGACAACTTCGGCGCCTTGATCACGGCGCTGTCGGCCACCGGCAAAAGCAACCTGCTATCCACCCCGACGCTGCTGACCCTGGACAACCAGCCGGCGGAGATCCTGGTCGGCCAGAACGTACCCTTTCAGACCGGCTCCTATACCACCACCAGCGACGGCGCCAGCAACCCCTTCACCACCATCGAGCGCGAGGATATTGGCGTCTCGCTGAAAATCACCCCGCACATCAACGATGGCTCGACCCTGCGCCTGGAGATCGAGCAGGAAATTTCGACCCTGGTAAACGCCCCCACCGGCATCCAGGTGGCGGATGTGATCACCAACAAGCGCTCCATAAAGAGCACCATCCTCGCCGACGACGGCCAGGTGATCGTGCTGGGCGGTCTGATCCAGGACGACGTCACCCAGAGCATGAGCAAAGTGCCGCTGCTGGGGGACATTCCTCTGCTGGGCCGGCTGTTCCGCTCCAGTCGCGATAGCCGGGTCAAGCGCAACCTGATGGTCTTCCTGCGCCCAAGCGTCACCCGCGATGGCGCCGGGTTGAGCAGCCTCAGCCTGGGTAAATACCAGGAGATGCACGGCCTCAGCCGGAGCGAAGCCTTCAGTGGCAGTTCGCTGCCAGATGATCCGCGCAGGCTCTTCGACCGAAGCGGCACGCAGCCAGAGCTGGACTTGCGCGCCCAGCCAGCACCGGATGAAGCCCCTCGGGCGCTTGCGATACCACCACAACCGGCATTGCAACTGGCGCCACCCACGCCGGCAATCATCGACATCAAGCCCGCAGAAACACACCAGAGCCACACTATTCAGCTGGTCGCTGGCAGCAATTCCGAGCGGATGCGAGCGTTGGTCGAACGCCATCCCGAACAGCCACTGCGGTTGCTCCAAGGCCAGAGGCAGGGCGGACCATGGTATTCGCTGACCTATGGCGATTACCCAAGCAAAGAACTTGCGCGTCAGGCACTTGACACTATTCCGCCAGAACTGCCGAAAAACGGCGCTTTCATCGTCTCACGCAGTCAAGATGGCAGCTAAGTAGCGGAAAAGTCTGAGAATTTTGCGAAGAGCGTCCGACAAAAAGTTGACGTATTGCTGAAAATGGATTTTTCCACTTCGCTTGTGTCGGCATGAAAAATCAACGTTTGTTGCTATTGGCTTTGCTTTCCCTCTCCTTGTCCGGCTGTCTCGATGAAGGTGGCGGCAGCAAGAAACCGAACCACACCGAAACGCCCCCGGCTACCAGTATTCCTGAAGAGCCGCAGCCGGACGAGACGCTGCCGGAGCCGGAGCCGGAGAAGCCGCCCGTCGTACCGCCGCTCGATCCGCAACCCCAGCCGGATGGGGAAACCACTGCGCCCGCGCCCGCCTTTCCCGAACCCAGCGGCGCGGTTCGCGACGAAATCAGTGCCGAGGGCTTCTACGACATCGACGCCAGCGGCAAGCCACGCGCCGTGCGTAACGACCTGAGCGGCAACCTGCCCGCCATGGTGCAGTTCGTCCAGAACCATTCGGTGGACCCTTCGGGCAATGCCGCGAAGAACATGCCCATGCTCACCAGCGAACGCGAAGCCCTGCTGCTGGTCACACCCGATCCGGACCAGGGCGAGGTACGCGGCCTGACCCTGAGCGTCACGGTCGACGGCCAGACCAAACCCGCCGTCACCCTGCGCCATCCCGACGAGCTGCCTGAAGCTGATCGCAACGCCAGCGACGCGCGTCCCGACGTGCGCTATTCACGGCGCGCCTGGTCGGCCGTGCTGCCCTGGGATTGGGTCAAGCCGGGGATGAGCCTGTCCATCAGTGACGATCGTGGCCGCAACGGCGTGCTCGCCGGCGATGCGATCGACATTGCCGCGCCGGCCGAACTGGTGATCAACAATGTGCGCCTGGGCCTGCTCACCGAGCCGCCGCGCAGCAACGGCCATTACATGCTGCTGGAGCCGGCCCGGGCCGGTACCGACTACTTCCAGACCGTGCCCGTCTCTCGCTTGATCGTGGCCAAGTACGACGAAGTGATCCTGCAAAAGGTGATGGTCGCCAGCGGCACCATCTACGACACGGCCAGCGCCGTCGAAGGCAGCGTCTATGCCGGCGACATGCGCGAGAACACCGCCAAGTCCACCTTCAGCGTGGGCATCAACCTGGCCAACTGGGGCGTCACTAGCTCCAGCATGCAGAGCCAGCAGCAGCCACAAGTTACCCAGAGCGTGGTGGTGCACCATGCGCGCGGCGTCTATCAGAACGGCCAGGTCAACCACGGGCTGAGCGGCGGCAACAGCATCCTCACGTTGATCGACTCGGTGGGTAACGAATTCAGTCATGAAATCGGCCACCATTATGGGCTGGGCCACTACCCGGGCCAGAACGTGGAACCGAAGAACCTCTGGGACCGCCATCACGCTGACAGCGGCTGGGGCTACATCGGTCATCGCCAGCGCATGCGCGCCAACCTGGACTGGGCAAAGTACAAGCCCGCCGAGGTGCCTCAGTTCCAGAAACAGTACAACTACAACTGGGATTCCATGTCCGGTGGCTGGCCCGGCAGCAGCCTGTCGCGCTACACCCACTACACGGGCTACAGCACCCACCTGAAAATCCAGCCGTCGCTCGACAAGGCCGTGCTCGCCGTTGGCTCGCCCACCGGCTACCGCAAGTGGAACGCAACGACCCGGAAGATGGAGAACTTCCAGCCGAAGCAACCGGCGTCCAACCAGGTCTGGTACAACGGCGTCGCCGGCAACTTCCCCAAACCTCGCCGCCAGGGCATCACTGTCTTCACCCTGCTCGGCGGCTACGACCCGGTGAACGGGGTCGGCCTGCTCTACCCACCGGCGCGCAGCAACTGGGGCAACGTCTTCGATCTGCCGCAACCCACCGCTGACGCCACGGCAGCCCAATGCTGGCTGAGCGTCGACTATGCCGGCGGACGCAACCAGCGCATCGCCCTGGCGCCCAACCGCATGCAAGGCAACGCCAATAAACTGCACGTGCAAGTGGCCGCTGATGAAAACCCGCAGCAGGCCAGCCTGCACTGCCAGGCAGCCGGCGGCACGGCGCGGGAACTGCACCGAGTCAGCTTCCCGCAGAATCTGCCTGCCATCGAACCGCCGGTCATCATCGGTCGCGAGGCAGGCTACCAGGCCCTGCGTCGCATCGAACTACCCGAACTGGAACAGGCCCTGCTCAAATTGCAGAACCAGGCGGTACCGACCCTGAACGGCCAGGCCAAGGTGCTTTACGACAGCTATGCACAACACGCGGCGGAACTCTCCGCTCCGGCCCGCGCGCAGCTTGAGCGCTATCGCGGCCTGCAGCAGAAGGCCCTGCGCCTGAACCGCTGGATGGACGCCTACCAGGCTCAGCTGAAGGCCGCTGATCCGGCAGTGGAGAAGGCGCTGCTCGGCTTCATCGAGCAGTTGGGCCTGCGCAGCGACCCGCTGTTGCCGCCGGCACAAGCCATGAAGGTGAACAACAACTGCCTGCGGGCCGAGAGCGTTGGTGGCGTGATCACACCAGTCATTATCGCCGCAGCCCAGTGCAAAGGTGAGGCTGCCGAGACCTGGCTGACGGACGCCAATGGCCGCATTCGCAATACCCAGAACCCGCATCTGTGCCTCACCGACCGCGGCGGCAGCAGCGAAGTCGGCTTGAGCGAATGCGACAGCAATGCCGATGCACAGAGCTGGAATCTCGCCGCGCTGCCGCAGGTCAAGCGCGAGTCCCGCTGCCTGGATCTGAAGAACGGCTTCCTCAGCGAAGGCCGTGGCACGCTCATCACCTACAACTGCACCAATGGTGGCAACCAGAAGTGGCAGGGCATCAGTCGCAACGACAACCTCCTGCTGCCGCTGCTGCAGAACCGCAACCTGCAGCCGCTGCTGCGGCTGGCTATCCAGCCCTGAGTGAAAAGGCCCGGTCGCCTAGCGACCGGGCCGACAACCAGATGCCATTCTTCCCTGCTTTTTTCCGTACCGCGGCGATGCTGGCCATGATCGGTACTGCATCAGCCGACGCTCCCTTGCAGCTACAGCTTCTAGGCATTTTCGCCAGTTCCGATATGGCCCGCTCCACTGCACTGGTGAGTAATCAGGGACAGGAACCCATGGCCGCACGGATCGGCCAATTCCTACCAGGCGGTTTTCGGCTGCAGGCAATCGCTCACGACCGCGTTCTCTTGGCACGCGATGGCCGTACATTCCAATTGATCCTGCATGGTCGCACGCAAAGCGCGACGGAATCGCTGCCTCTGCCTTCGCAGGCATCCATCGCCACGACGCCATTCGAACCTGCCTCCGCCCCTTACGCCGATGCGTGCAACGCTCTGGCGCGCTTCGATCAGGCACAACGCGAGGAACTGCAAAGCCTTGGCGTCTGCTTCAGGTAAGCGCAGCAACAGTCCGAACGCCCGGTGACACCCAAGCACAACGGCATAGCAATGCAGTACGAAAGCACCATCGACGGGCTCAGCGGCAAAGTCTGACAATCTCGCCGGCTGCGCTTTCAGCGCAACGCTGACAGAACTTTAATCGCAAGCCGTGCGAACACCGTCGCCTCCGCCCGGTCGAAGATGCCCGGCACCGATGACGAATACCGCGTCAATGGTGGGTCATTCATGATTCGCCCTTCCGCGCCGCCGCGCTACAACCTCATGTCAGCCGTAACGCCATGGGTGGCGCCGTCTGCAGCGGTGCCCGACGAACTGATGGTCATGCATTGACCATTACGTCAAAAGCAATCGCTTATTTAAAACAGTTGTTTGATTTTCTCGGCGATAGCAGAATGCTGCGCCGCAGCAGGCCCAACCAGCAGTGCAGGGGCCCGTTAGCCGTTACGAACGCCCGACCGCCATACGCAGTGGCCGGACGAACAGACCACCAGCGGCCAATAACCGGCTCCCGAGCTGAGCTGCTGGTTACGATCAAGCAGGAGAACAAGAACAATGCACATTGGTGTTCCTCTCGAAACCAGGCCCGGTGAAACGCGCGTCGCCGCGACACCGGAAACCGTCAAGAAGCTGATCGGCCAAGGGCATCAGGTCACTGTGCAGAGCGGTGCAGGCTTACAAGCCAGCGTCCCGGACAGTGCCTACGAAGCGGCAGGCGCAACCATCGCCGATGCCGCTGCGGCGTTCGCAGCAGAGATCCTGCTGAAGGTAAACGCACCGAGCGATACCGAACTGGCGCAGATGCAGCCCGGTACGGTTCTGGTCGGCATGCTCAATCCCTTCGACAATGAAAACATCGCACGCATGGCCGAACGCGGCATCACCGCGTTCGCCCTGGAAGCCGCGCCGCGCACCTCGCGCGCGCAGAGCCTCGACGTGCTGTCTTCGCAGGCCAACATTGCCGGTTACAAGGCGGTGCTGGTTGGCGCGCATCACTACCCGCGCTTCATGCCGATGCTGATGACCGCCGCCGGTACGGTGAAGGCCGCACGGGTGCTGATCCTCGGTGCCGGCGTCGCCGGTCTGCAGGCCATCGCCACGGCCAAGCGCCTGGGCGCAGTGATCGAAGCCTCGGACGTGCGTCCGGCAGTGAAGGAGCAGATCGAGTCGCTGGGTGCCAAGTTCGTCGATGTGCCGTGCGAGACCGATGAAGAGCGCGAGTGCGCCGAAGGTGTCGGCGGTTATGCCCGGCCGATGCCCGCTTCGTGGATGGCACGCCAGGCGCAGGCCGTACACGAGCGCGCCAAGCAGGCCGACATCATCATCACCACTGCGCTGATTCCGGGCCGCAAGGCGCCGACGCTGTTGCAGGAAGAAACCGTGCAGCAGATGAAGCCTGGCTCGGTGGTGATCGACCTCGCCGCCTCTCAGGGCGGCAACTGTCCATTGACCGAAGCCGATCAGGTGGTGGTCAAGCACGGCGTGACCCTGGTTGGCTACACCAACTTGGCGACCCTCGTGCCGGCGGATGCCTCGGCGCTATACGCACGCAACCTGCTGGACTTCCTCAAGCTGGTGATCGATGGCGAAGCCAAGTTCCAGCTCAATCTTGAAGACGACATCGTCGCCGCGTGCCTGATGTGCCGCGACGGCCAGGTCGTGCGGACCAACGGTTAAGGGAGCCCGAACATGGACATGATTTCTGATGGCATCTACAACCTGATCATCTTTGTGCTGGCGATCTACGTCGGCTACCACGTGGTCTGGAACGTCACCCCCGCGCTGCACACGCCGCTGATGGCGGTGACCAACGCCATTTCGGCGATCATCATCGTTGGCGCCATGCTGGCCGCTGCTCTGACCGTCACCCCGATGGGCAAGCTGATGGGCACCCTGGCCGTGACCCTGGCTGCCGTGAACGTATTCGGCGGCTTCCTGGTCACCCGCCGCATGCTGGAAATGTTCAAGAAGAAAGAGCGCGCTTCCGTTGCGGGCAGCACCAAGGCGGAGGTCAAGCCATGAGCATGAACCTGATCACCCTGCTCTACCTCGTCGCCTCGGTGAGTTTCATCCAGGCCCTTAAAGGCCTGTCGCACCCCACCACCTCGCGCCGCGGCAACCTGTTCGGCATGATCGGCATGGGCATCGCCGTGGTCACTACGGTCTTCCTAGTGTTCAAGCTTGGCGATCAGCTGGTCGAGAGCGCAAGCCCCTGGGGCGGTCTGGGCTTCATCGTCCTCGGCCTGTTGATCGGCGGCACCATCGGTACGCTGATGGCCAAGCGCGTCGAAATGACCAAGATGCCCGAGCTGGTCGCCTTCATGCACAGCATGATCGGGCTGGCCGCGGTGTTTATCGCTATCGCCGCGGTGCTCGAGCCGCAGTCGCTGGGTATCGTCCAGGCCATCGGTTATCCGATCCCGGCCGGTAACCGTCTGGAACTGTTCCTCGGTGCAGCCATCGGCGCCATCACCTTCTCCGGCTCGGTGATCGCCTTCGGCAAGCTGTCCGGCAAGTACAAGTTCCGCCTGTTCCAGGGCGCGCCGGTGTCGTTCCCCAACCAGCACAAGATCAACCTCGCCGTCGGCGTGGCGATTCTGGTGCTGGGCCTGATCTACACCTTCAGCGGCAATTTCACCGCGTTCATGATTCTGGTGGCGCTGGCCTTCGTGATCGGCGTGCTGATCATCATCCCCATCGGCGGCGCCGACATGCCGGTGGTGGTCTCGATGCTCAACAGCTACTCTGGCTGGGCGGCGGCCGGTATCGGCTTCTCGCTGAACAACTCGATGCTGATCATTGCCGGTTCCCTGGTGGGTTCGAGCGGCGCGATCCTCTCGTACATCATGTGCAAGGCGATGAACCGTTCGTTCTTCAACGTCATCCTCGGCGGCTTCGGCGGCGACGCGGATGCCGGCCCGGCCACGGGCAGCAAGGAGCAGCGTCCGGTCAAATCCGGCTCCAGCGATGACGCTGCCTTCCTGCTGTCGAACGCCGACACCGTGATCATCGTCCCCGGCTACGGCCTGGCGGTGGCTCGCGCGCAGCATGCGCTGATGGAGCTGGCCGAAAAGCTGACGCATATGGGCGTGACCGTGAAGTACGCGATCCACCCGGTTGCCGGCCGCATGCCCGGGCACATGAACGTGCTGCTGGCCGAGGCCGAAGTGCCGTACGAGATGGTGTTCGAGATGGACGACATCAACTCCGAATTCGGCCAGGCCGATGTGGTGCTGGTGCTCGGCGCCAACGACGTGGTCAACCCGGCGGCGAAAAACGATCCCAAGTCGCCCATCGCCGGCATGCCGATCCTGGAGGCGTACAAGGCCAAGACGGTCATCGTCAACAAGCGCTCCATGGCCAGCGGTTACGCCGGTCTGGATAACGAGCTGTTCTACATGGACAAGACCATGATGGTCTTCGGCGATGCCAAGAAGGTCGTCGAGGACATGGTCA
The DNA here is from genome assembly GCF_019355055.1 of Pseudomonas sp. MTM4. Taxonomy (NCBI): domain Bacteria; kingdom Pseudomonadati; phylum Pseudomonadota; class Gammaproteobacteria; order Pseudomonadales; family Pseudomonadaceae; genus Pseudomonas; species Pseudomonas sp. MTM4. The sequence goes on along the minus strand of NZ_CP048411.1, from coordinate 3,175,340 downwards.
AAGCTGTGGAATAACCGCACCCTGCGCCACCAGAACCCCTCTCGGCATCGCCGCGAGGGGTTTTGTTTTTCTAGACGTTAGAGACCGAAGACCTGCGCTAGATGCGCTTCGTAGCGCAGGGTGTCGGCCTCGATCGAAGGCCGCTTCATCACGTCGACGCAGAGAAAGGTTGGCAGGCCGCTCATGCCGAGGAACTCGTTAGCCTTGTGAAAAGGGAAATACACCGCATCGACGCCCTTGCCTTCGAAGAAATCGGTCGGGTCGTCGAAAGCCTGCTGCGGTGCATTCCAGGTCGCCGAGATCATGTACTGCTTGCCCTGCAACAAACCGCCGCTGCCATACTTCTGCGACGCATCGGAGCGCGTGCGACCGTCGTTGGCGTAGAGACTGCCATGCCCTTCGGTGAACACCTCGTCGAGGTACTTCTTCACGGTCCAGGGGGCGCCCATCCACCAGCCGGGCATCTGGTAGATGATCACGTCGGCCCAGAGAAACTTGGCGACTTCCTCGGCCAGGTCATAGCCGGCATCGATCTGAGTTTCCTTGACGTCGAAGCCGGCACGATCAAGAAAGCTCAACGCGGTTTCGTGAAGGGTGGCGTTGTAGCGGCCATCCGAGTGGGCGAACTGTTTTCCGCCATTGAGCAGCAATACGTTTTTCATAGACAGGTTGACCTGATCAGTTACGAATGGCGAGCAGCCTAACGATTACTAACCCGCCGAAACAGAGCCTTTTCAACAAAAACGAATTGACTGAAAATCACGAATGCTTGGTCGGCTCATGCGGTAGCGTTTGCAACCAGCCACTGCCCTTACGGAGTAAAACTCATGAGCGACACCTGTGCCTTCATCCTCCACGCCTACACGCGACCGGAAAAAGCCGACGAGTTCGAAGGGCTGTTCAGCAGCTACGTCGCCGCGAGCCGGGCCGAAGACGGCTGCATCGAATACCACATGCTGCGCGATAGCGAAGACCCGACGCTGTTCATCTTCTACGAGGTCTGGCAATCGTCCGAACATCTCCAGGCGCACAGTGCGCTGCCGCACATGCGTCGCTTCCACGAACAGCGCATGGATTTCCTGACGCGTGAGTTCGAGATACGCCCGATCGAAATGATCAGCTCGTCATCCGCTACGGGCTGAACCAGGCCAAGCAGGTCCCGTTTCGACGAACAGTTCCGCTGGAATACCAGCCATACAGTTCGCTTCCACTCGCAACTGGACCGGCACAATCCACAACGCCTGTGACTGTTACGCAACAGCGCGGCAAGCGACTCTATTTGCCCATAACCCATCCCCGCGAAACGGCGGGAAGGAGAGGCACATGGAGCGCGTACTGCCCCGCATGCTCACCCTCCGTATTAGCACGGCACCGCTTCGCCGATTGTTGCAACTGTTGCGGCTCTGGCAACAACGCGCGCGCACCCGACGCCATCTGGCAGCGCTGGACGATCACCAGCTATCCGACGTCGGCATCAGCCACAGCGAGCGCATGGACGAGCTGAGCAAGCCGTTCTGGCGTTAACGTCACACTTCTCTGATAACACCTTGCGGCATAAGCTGAACGGCATCGCCCGGCCACGGGTCGAAGTTGCTCAGCTCTGGAGAAGTGTATGAACAAATATCTATTGTCAGTTGCCGCCGCTGCCTGCCTGGTCACCGGAACGGCCTACGCCGGCAGCGTCACCGGGACCATCGATGCGATCGGCGCCTCGCTGGTCAACACTGTCGAAGGCACCTCCGACATCACCTCGAACCTGGGCGACGACAAGCTGGTACGCGACGCGCGGGACGATGCGGCCCGTTTCGTGGCCAGCAATGGCGAGGCGCGTGGTGCTCAGCTGGAAGCCGCGCTGAAACACATCCGCAGTGAGCGGCCGGGCATCGAAGCCAGCGATCTGCAGCTGGCCAGCGCCATCCTGGCGCTCTGACGCAGAGCTTTATAGCAAGCGTGCGCTAGCCCCGGGGCTAGCGTTTCGCTAGCCTATGAGGCTGTTTTTTCGGCATCAGGATCCGCATGCGTTCGCTTTACCTTGTATTGGCCGGCTGTTGCCTTTGCGGCAGCGCGCAGGCCTTCGATAGCCTTCTTGCCAGCAGCGTCGCTTCTACCTATGTCGCCACCCAGGTGACCAGCGCCCCGTTCGACAACAAGCTAATCCTCGACTCCAGAGACGAAGCCGCTCGATTCGTCGCCAGCGATGGCGAGATCCGCGGAGCGCGGCTGGAATCGGCGCTGCGTTGGCTGCGTGAAACCCACCCGCAGCTAGCCGCAAGCGACCTTGAACTGGCCGAGGCAATCCTCGTCCAATGACCCACCCCGTTTTACGAGAACCCTTATGAACTTCAAGCTGATCGCCGTGCCGCTCGCACTGGTTCTGTTCGTCGGCGGTGCACAGGCGCAGACGCTGGTCGCCACCAGCAACATTCTCGTCAACGCGCTGGATCGCAGCATCAACTTCACCTCGGATGTGACCAGCCGCATCAGCGACATGAAAGTCGTCAGCGAAGCGCGTGACGACGCCGCCGGCTTCGTCGCCAGCGGCGGCGAGATTCGCGGTGCTCGTCTGGAAGCGGCATTCGGCGGGCTACGCAGCGCATTTCCCGAAGCTCGACAAGCCAGCGACCAGACACTGGCTGAACTCATCCTCGCGCAGTGAAATCATCTCGCGCCTGGTGGATGGCCGTTGCGCTCACCGCGTTCGCTAATGTTGCTCAGGCCGACCTGCGCCTGACACTGGATGACCGCGACCTGCACCCGGCCGAGTGGGCAGCCAGTCAGCAGTTACTGAATGAAGCCATGGCGGCATTGCCACCGCGGATGGTCGAGCACCTCGACCGGGACGTACGCGTCCGCTGGCACGATGGGCTGACGCACGACGTCTACGGAAGTGCCGGCGGCGATCTGCTGCTGCTCAACCGCCGTCTGCTGCCGGCGCTGAGCGATGGCGCCGCCGCCACGCAACGCACCAGCCGCCCGCATGGCACCGTGCGCCGCGAGCTGCTGGCCACGCTGGTTCACGAAATCACCCACCTCTACGATCGCGCCCGGCTCTGGTCGCCGGAGGGCCATCGGCAGTTGGCTTTTTGTAGCCAGCGCGCCGCCAGCCTCGGCTTGGTGGGATTGCCGGATGCCTGTCGCGGACAGACCGAACGCCGTTTCACCCTCAGCGACGACCCACGCCTGCTCGATCTGGCGGGCTGGCCCCAGCGCGTCGGCCAACGCGGCGAACGGGAAGTCAGCAATGCCCAGGCCGCCCGTAGCCCGGATCTCTACGAGCTGACCAATCCCCTTGAATTCGTCGCGGTGAATCTCGAGTACTTCCTGCTGGACCCCAGTTACGCCTGCCGCCGCCCTTCGCTGCATCGCTATTTCCGCGACCATTTCGGCTGGCAGCCAGAAGACGGGGATGAATGCGCGAGCGGCTTACCGATCCTCAACGCCGGTCACGACTTTGCGCGCACGCCGCTGATCGAACTCGATCCGGAGCGCGTCTATGAAGTCGACTATCTGTTTGCCGAAGCCAATGACGCCTGGGTCAGCCGCTGGGGCCACAGCATGCTGCGCCTGGTGATCTGCGCGCCGGGCCGTCCACGCGGGCCAGATTGCCGGCTAGATCTCGATCACCATCTAGTGCTTTCTTTCCGCGCCTTCGTCGGTGATGTGCAGCTATCCAGCTGGGATGGTCTGACCGGCGTCTACCCATCGCGCCTGTTCGTCCTGCCGCTGGGCCAGGTGATCGATGAGTACACGAAGGTCGAGCTGCGCAGCCTCGCCTCGATTCCGCTGAAGCTGGAGCGTCGCGAGATCGACATGCTGGTCGAGCGCAGCGCCGAGATGCATTGGAGTTATGACGGCGACTACTACTTCCTGTCCAACAACTGCGCGGTGGAAACCCTCAAGTTGCTGCGCAGCGGAACGGCCCGTCCCGAATTCGACGCGCTGGACAGCATCCTGCCCAGCGGATTGCTGGAGATCCTGATCAATCGTGGTCTGGCCGATGCCAGCGTGCTCGACGACCCGCGCGAGGCGCTGCGTCTGGGTTATCGCTTCGACTCCTACCGCGACCGGTATCAGGCCATGTTCGTGGTGCTGCGCGAACGGCTGGACTTGCCGCAGACCAGCGTAGAGCAATGGCTGGAGCTCAGCGCCGAGCAACGCCGCCCCTGGATCGCCCAAGCCGACCTGCGCGCTAGCGCCGCTCTGCTACTAGTCGAACAGGCGGCGCTGCGCCGACACCTGCTGCTGGCACAGGAAGAACTGAAACAGCGCTACCTGAGCGGCCGCGAACGCGGCGATGAAAGCCTGGCCAAGGCTGACGATACGCTGCAAGGCATCCTTGCCAACAGCGGCTACCTGAGCCGCCCGGCCGAGCTGCTCGATGGCAACGGCTACGGCCTGCCACAGGCCAGCGAATGGACGCGGCTGGAGCAGGAAAGCAGCCAACGCCAGGCACGGCTGCTGCAGCTCACCGAGACACTGAACGCGGAAGTCCGCTTGCTGTTGGGCAAGGAACGCCGGCTCGAGCTGGAAAACGTGGAAGCCAATCTGGCGCAGATCGGCGATCATTTACGTACCTTGCACAAGGCGGGCGGTGGGCTGGAGCTGCCTTAATGCATGCAGCTCGGGTTCCCGGAACCGCATTTTCGTCCATCGTTCCTTCCGCTATTCGCCGGATAACCCCGAACGGCACCTGAGTGAAAGAGGCGAACGCAGCCCATAGTTGGCGCATTCACATTGCTCCCCTGGCCTATTTGGGTGCGAGGCCGACCTTGAAGCCCGCAGCCTCGATACCCACGATAGCCACCTGCTCATCTTCATCCGAGGAGGCGCCGCTCACACCCACAGCGCCGATCACTTCGTCATTCGCGTCGAGAATCAGAACGCCGCCCGGCACCGGAATGAAGGTGCCATCAGACGCAGCCGCGACCGAGGCGAGGAAGGCCGGACGGAGATCGTTTCGCTCGCCTATCGTCCGGCTGGATGCGCCATTCCCGAGCGCGGCGAACGCCTTACCGCGCGCCACCGGAAGTCTCAACGGCGCGCAGCCATCCTCCCGTTCGGCGGCAATCAGATTTCCACCTCCATCCATGACAAACGCCGTCAACGGGTCCATGTCCTGCAACCTCGCCTGAGAAAATGCTGCATCCAGAATCCGCCGAGCCTGGGCTCGGGTAATTTTCACGCTGGAACGAAAAACCTTGCCTGCCATTAGTGCCTCCAAGTTTTCGATAAATACTTAATGCAGGATTTGAACGCGCCGGAACGGTGTGACGATTAATGCTTTGAATGATTTTTGCCGGACGCCAACTAGCCTGGCTGAAATCATCTTGCCTCAGATCGAATTCTTAATGCAATTCCTGTAATTTTCTGCTATTGAAATAAGTAAGCGCACCGTTGCGCAGCCTGTGTATTGGTTGGATATTATTTTTAACGTTAGGTATCGCCTCAGGCACGACGGCCACAAAAAATAGTAACGGGACGAACTTAAGTTAACGTCTAATATAATGCCAAACGAACCGCACTCTATTCGCGAGACCACTATGGAAAAAATTCAACACCGAATCCTTTACCAGGAAGCGGCTGACAGAATCCGAGAATTAATTGAGCATGGAGTACTTACCGCAGGAGAGAAAATCTCCGAAAAACAGCTTTGCGACAAGTTCGGAATCTCACGGACGCCACTTCGTGAGGCGCTGAAGGTCCTCACTTCCGAAGGATTGATAGAAATACTCCCCAATCGAGGAGCGCGGGTAAGCCGCCTCAGTTTAAGTGATGTGCAGCACACCTACGATGTAATGGGCGCATTGGAAGGCCTTGCGGGCGAAGCGGCCTGTCGCCGTATAACAGAAGATGAGTTATCGACCATTATCGAGCTCCACAGACAGATGCTTGATTATTTTAATCGCCAAGATTTGCAGGCTTACTTCCAAGCCAACCGACAAATCCATGAGCGTATTCTTGCCGCCTCAGGTAACGCTGTACTGTTAGAGATGTATAACAATCTGAGTCAACGGATCAAACGGTTTCGTTTCACTGCAGAGATGAGCCCTGAGTTTTGGCAGAAAGCAGTGAACGACCATGAAGAAATGATTAAAGCCTTGCAGGAACGCGACAGCAAAAGGCTCGGTGATATTCTTCGAGAACATTTGAATCACAAGCTTGAAGCTGAAAATCTTTCGGGTGTGGCTTAAAGCTTGTTGAAATCTCGCAGCGAGCTATTTGCTGCTGCGATGGAAGGCGCTGGGTAGGTAAAAAAAGTCTCTTTCCATTACCGTCCCTCAGCGCCTCAGGCTTCAGTTGCAGTACAACTCAATCCCGACGCCCCCTCGATTGCCGTGTCAGGCTCAGGCCAATGCCTGCTCTAGGACCTTGGCGACATGCAAGGCCGCCTTGCTTGCACCGTCATGAATCTGGTGGCGACAACTGGTCCCGTCTGCAACCACTAGATCCTCCGCTTTAGCCTGACGAATGGCCGGTAATAGCTTCATCTCGGCCATTTGCATGGACACTTCGTAATGCTCGCTTTCGTAGCCGAAGCTCCCTGCCATCCCGCAGCATGACGTTTCGATGGTTTCGACCTTCAGCTCGGGAATCCAGCGCAGCACTTGTTCCACGGGTCGCATGGCGTCGAATGCTTTTTGGTGGCAATGCCCGTGCAACAACGCCCGGGACGCACCCAGCGCCTTCAGCTTCAGGTCCAGACGACCGGCGTCATGCTCGCGAACCAAGAACTCTTCGAACAGCAGAGCGGCGTTGGCCAATGCCTTGGCTTGTTCGCCGTATCCGTAATGCAGAAACTCGTCACGCATGGTTAGCAAGCAGGAAGGCTCCAGACCAACAATGCTGACCCCGCGCTCAACGAATGGCATCAGGAAATCCAGTGTGCGCTTCGCTTCGGCTTTGGCTTTGTCTACCTGACCGGACGCCAGATAGGTTCGTCCGCAGCAAAGTGGTCGCTCGCGGGCTGCCTTGTTGAAATGGACTTTATATCCGGCTGCAACCAGCACCCGATGGGCGGCTTCGGCGTTGGCTGGTTCAAGGTAGTTATTGAACGTATCGACAAACAACAGGACTTCTTTCGTCTGTGTTGCGTTGCCTTGCGCCTCGCCCGCGTTGCTGAGGAAGCTGCGTTGAAAACTCGGCAGCGCCCGTTGCGTAGCCAACCCCAGGCTCTTCTTGACCCAGTCAGCCACTGCCGGCACGCGCTCGACTGCGCTTACCAGTCCTGAGAAGTAACTGGCGTACGGTGCGTATTGCGGCATATCGGCTACAAGGCGTTCACGAAGCGGCATCGGGTGCGTTTTCGACCAGGCCACGCGGGCTTCGATTTTCATTTTGGCCATGTCCACGCCGGTTGGACATTCCCGCTTGCAGCCCTTACAGGAAACACAAAGATCAAGCGCTTCCTTTACGTCTTCACTGGCTAACCCTTCCGGCCCTAATTGACCCGACAAAGCCAAGCGCAAGGTGTTGGCGCGGCCGCGGGTCAGATGCTGTTCATTACGTGTGGCGCGGAAGCTCGGGCACATCGTACCCGCGTCGAATTTACGGCAGTGGCCGTTGTTATTGCACATTTCCACTGCTTTGATCAGGCCTGACGTGGGATCACCACCGCTCCCAGGCTCACTTTGCTCTCCAGTGAGCGGATCACGCAATACATCCCAACCGGACCAATCGAGTGCTGGTTTAACCGGGATCGCCTGATAGTCCTTGGGAAAGCGGAAATAGTTCTGATCGTCCATACGAGGTGTATCGACGATCTTGCCCGGATTGAGCAGATTTTCCGGATCAAATATCTGCTTTATTTCCGTGAACGCGGCGTTGAGCTGCGGGCCGAACTGCCAGGCCACCCACTCGCCTCTGCAAATACCGTCGCCATGTTCGCCAGAAAAGGCGCCCTTGTATTCCCTGACCAAAGCCGATGCTTCTTCGGCAATGGCACGCATCTTCTCTCCGCCGTCACGGCGCATATCCAGTATCGGGCGTACGTGTAAGGTTCCTACGCTGGCGTGGGCATACCAAGTACCCTCAGTACCGTACTTGTGAAATACCTGAGTTAGTTTATCGGTGTATTCGGCGAGTCCATCCAACGGGACTGCACAGTCTTCGATGAAAGACACCGGCTTCCCGTCGCCTTTCATACTCATCATGATGTTCAACCCCGCCTTGCGGACATTCCAAAGTGCTGTCTGCTCAGCACCGTTGACCATGTCCACGACACTTCCCGGCAGGCCGAGATCGCCCATAAGTTCATTCAAACCGGCAAGTTTCTGATGCAACTCCTGCATGTCATCGCCAGCGAACTCGACAAGTAGAATGGCCTTGGGTGCACCGATTAACGCTTTTTCAATAACCGGGCGGAATGCTGGGTTCTCAAGCGACAGGTCGATCATGGTGCGATCGACAAGTTCGACAGCCGTAGGCTCCAGCTTGACGATATGCTGGGTCATGTCCATCGCCTGATAAAAGGTAGGGAAGTTGACCACACCCAGAACTTTCTGCTTCGGCAAAGGCGCCAATTTCAGCTTGATGCGTTGAGTTAGTGCCAAGGTCCCTTCGGACCCTATTAACAGATGTGCCAGATTGATACGGCCGTCACGGTCGTAGGGCAGCGGGTTCTGGCAGTTGAAGATATCCAGGTTATAACCGCCGACACGGCGTAATACCTTGGGGAAGTTCTCGAGGATATTTGCATCTTCGCGGCTGGCAATTTGTTGGAGTTGCTGAGCGATGCGCTGCACTCTGCCGCCGGCCGAAAGGTTCTCGATATAGTCGAAATGGCCTTGTGAGCCGTCCGCCAGTAACGCGTCGATGCTGAGAACGTTATGGACCATGTTGCCGTAGCGGATCGATCGCGACCCACAGGAGTTATTGCCGGCCATTCCTCCAATGGTGCATTGCGCAGCTGTCGATACATCAACCGGAAACCAGAGCCCATGTGGCTTCAGCCAGCGATTGAGATCATCGAGAACGAGGCCGGGCTCGACCACGACGGTCATCCTTTCTTTGTCGAACTCAACGATCTGGTTCAGCCAACGGCTAGTGTCCAGCACGATCGCTTCCCCGACCGTCTGCCCGCACTGGCTGGTTCCGCCTCCCCGCGCGAGTACCGGAATCTTCGCGTCACGCGCGATATCCAAGGCAATCTGTAGGTCCTGCTGGTGGCGCGGGATGACTACGCCAACCGGCATGACTTGGTAGATCGATGCGTCCGTCGAATAGCGCCCCCGGGAGGCCTTATCGAAAAATACATCGCCGGCAATCTCTCGCTGCAAGCGTGCTGCAAGATCAGAGACAAGGCCTACTTGCGCGCTGCGCGCTTTTAATTTTTGTTCAGTAAACGAAGTCATCACAAACTCCCGGTTTCCATCAGGGCGGCAGTGGCGAGCCTTACGCCAAAAAGCACCGTTCGCAGCTAGCGCCGCTCCCACGGCAGGAGCGACTTAAGCCGCGATGCTTATGCTGTGTCAGTTGGCGGTCCGCAGGGGATTAGCGGCAAAGTAATTCAGCGCCGCCAACACTCCACTTCCCTTCAACTCAACACCGGATAACTTCATTCCCGCCTCGCAGCCACCGAGGGCCGCGATCAGAGTCAGGTCATTGCAATCACCCAAGTGACCGATACGGAACATCTTTCCCTTGGCCTTGCCGAGCCCCATGCCTAAGGAGAGATCGAAACGCTCGTAAACCAGCCGGCGAACCGCATCGGCATCTACACCTTCTGGCATTACGACGCCGGTCAGGACCGGTGAGTGGACGGCAGGGTCCAGGCACTGCACTTCCAATCCCCAGGCTTCGACAGCGGTGCGCACTCCCGCCCCCCAGCGCTGATGACGGAGAAACACGTTATCCAGGCCTTCCCCCAGGATCATGTCCAGCGCTTCGTTCAAGCCATAAAGCAGATTGGTATTGGGTGTGTACGGCCAGTAGCCAGTTTTGTTGGCCTCGACGATTTCGTCCCAGGCCCAGAAGCTTTTTGGCAATTGGGAGGGACGGCTGGCTTGAAGCGCCTTATCTGACAGCGCGTTAAAGCTGATGCCTGGCGGCAACATCAGGCCCTTCTGCGACCCTGAAATCGTGACGTCGACACCCCAGGCGTCGTGCTGATAATCGGCACAGGCCAGCCCGGAAATGGTATCGACCATCAACAGCGCCGGGTGCCCCGCCGCATCCATGGCACGTCGTACCGCAGGAATATCGCTGGTAACGCCAGTGGAGGTCTCGTTGTGAACGACGCAAACCGCTTTGATGCTGTGTCCGGTGTCCTCCCTCAGGCGCCGTTCGATCATGTCGGCCTGCACTCCAGCGCGCCAACCCTCATACCCTGGCAACCCGAGAAACTCCGGTTCCACGCCCAAGCGACGCGCCATCTTCTCCCATAGCGTGGCGAAGTGGCCGGTCTCGAACATCAGCACTTTGTCACCGGCTGACAGCGTATTCACCAGCGCCGCTTCCCAAGCGCCTGTGCCTGAAGCGGGATAAATGACAACGGGATGCACCGTTTTGAAAATCTTCTGAATCTTGCCCAGTATCTCCAGCCCCAACGCGCCGAATTCAGGACCACGGTGGTCGATAGTCGGCAGGCTCATGGCACGCAGGATGCGATCCGGTACAGGAGAAGGGCCGGGAATTTGGAGGAAATGGCGGCCAGATGGATGAAAATCGAGCTTCAACATGGGATATCTCCGTAGCCTTTCGCTATTGGTTATTTTTGTATTTTGCGTTTTGAATTCATCGTTAAATAACAAAAATCCACGCTTACCTGATGCAACCCTCCCCCCTTAATCGGCCCACTTCCTCCTCGCTGATACCAATGCCGCGAAGGATCTCGTCTGTATGCTGGGCAAAAAGCGGTGCCGGCCGACGAATCTGCAGAGGCGTGCGGGAGAACTTTGCCGGGAAACCAATCGTTTTCATTTTGCCGATCACCGGATGATCGACCTCCTGAACCATGCCCCGGGCGAGAAAATGTTCGTCTTCCATGGCTTGGGCGAAGTTATTGATCGGGCCTGCCGGGACGCCAGCCACATCACAAAGCTCAAGCCAGTGGTCCATGTTCTGTTGGGTCAGGATGTCTTCGATAACGGCTTCGAGCACTTCAACATTGCGCCCGCGGTCACTATTCGTTGCAAAGCGCGGATCATCGATCAGCTCGGGGCGTGCTATGACATCGAGGCAAAAGCGCTCCCAGGTCCGCTGGTTGGCACAACCGAGCATAAGAAAGCCGTCTTGGGTCTTGAATGCCTGATAAGGCGCGGAGACTCGGTGTCGCCACCCTGTTGGCTCCGGTACCCTCCCCTCCGAGAAATAGGCGGCTGCCTCCCAGCTGAACCACGGCAAGCCGCATTCGGTGATGGCGATATCGATATGTTGCCCTTCTCCGGTGTTCATCTTGTGAATGTATGCCGCGAGAATGGAATAGACCGCAGTGATCCCCGCGCCTATGTCATATACCGCAATACCTGTTTTTACAGGGCGTCGACCCGGCTCGCCAGTCATCGACATGAGGCCGCTCATGCCCTGCGCAACCAGATCGAAACCACCCTTGTTGCTGTATGGGCCGGTCTGCCCATAGCCGGAAATGGAGCAGTAAATGATGCCCGGATTGAGCTTTTTGATGGTCTCGTAATCGATTTGCAGAGACTGAGTCACGCCGGGGCGGTAGTTCTCCACGATTACATCGGCCTCATTGGCCAGTCGGTAAAACACGTCCTTGGCCCGCTGATCCTTCAAGTTCAGCGAAATGCTCTTCTTGTTCCGGTTGATCTGGGAGAAACAGGTGGATTCGTCATTAACGTATGGGCCCATTTGCCGGCTGTCATCGCCGCCGTTGGCCTTCTCAACCTTGATGACTTCTGCGCCCATGTCTCCCAAAACCATGGTGCAGTATGGCCCGGCCATGATCTGGGATACATCGAGTATTTTTATATTGTTCAACGGGAGCATGGAATTCCTCACTGCCGGAAATTGATCGGAAGGCTATCGCCCGGTCCATTCAAAGGATGTCTTGTGAACGAACTTGCCGACCGCTGCCTTGAAATCCTGGCTGCCGTAACAGGCCCGCACCCAGTCGTCACTGGCATCTGCGGCCGCACGTCGATGTGCGAGCACGCGATTGATGACCTCTTTCGATGCTTGAACCGTCAGCGGAGCTCGACTGGCGAATGCCTGCGCTCGGTTGTTGACTTCCTGCCTGATAGCGTCCGCGTCGAAGATTTCGTTGACCAAACCGATCAAGGCTGCTTCGGGTGCCTCGATGAACTTCGCGGCCATGAGCACTTCCTTGGTGCGCGCGACGCCTATCAAGTCCATCAAGCGTGAAACATTGGTCACGGACAGGCAGTTGCCTAGCGTCCTGGCAATCGGAACGCCGAACTTCAATGACGGCGTGCAGTAGCGAAAATCACAGGCCAAGGCAATGGCCGCGCCACCACCGACACAGAACCCTTCGAGCATGGCAATGGTAGGTTTGCGCATGGTTTCCAGGCCGGCGATGGCGCTATCGATACGGCGCTCATATGCAACACCCTGCTCGCCATCGAAACCGGTGAACTGCTTGATATCCGTACCGGCGACAAAGGCATCGCCCCCGCGGCCATGGAATATCACCGCATTCACCGCCGGGTCAGCATCTACTTGTTGGCATATAGCTGCCAGCGATTCGTACATATGCCAGGTCATGGCATTGCGGCTTTCGGGGCGATTGAATCCGACCCAAGCCACGCCTTGATCGATATGGCATTCAACGGTGCCCTGGTTCTGATCACTCATCTCTCTCATTCCTTCGGTTCGTTGCCGCCAGGTATTGGTAGCAGAAGGCTGGAAACATCAGCGCCTATCAACTGCCATACACAAAGTTGACCAGCGACATCGCAACGGCCGGGATGTAAGTGTTCATGATCAGGATTGCGAAGAGCACGCCGAGGAACCAGAGATTGGTTCGGCTGGTTGCCCAAATATCCGACTTGGCTATCGAGCAGGAAGCGATCAGAACGCTGGCTACCGGCGGTGTTTGTTGCCCGATTGCCAAATTAAGCGTGACGATCAAACCGAAGTGAATGGGGTCGATGCCAACCGCAAGAACCAGCGGCAATACAATCGGCACAACCAGAATTATCGCAGCGGCTGAGTGCAGAAAGACCCCAAGTATCAGGAAGATCACGTTCAACAACGCCAGGATTACATACTTGTTGCTGGTCCATTCGCTGATTGAGGTGGCCAACTGCTGTGGAAGCTGCGTCTCGGTCAAATAGAGGCCAACTACGGCCGAGCTTGCAACAAGGAGCATGACCACTGCAGTTTGTATACCTGCATCAAGGCATGCCTTATAGAAAGTTTTGAAGGTGAACTCCCGGTATACGAAAGCACTGATGAAAATGGCAACAACGACCGCCAGTGCGGCACCTTCTGTCGCGGTTACAATGCCACCGAAAATCCCTCCAAGAATAATTACCGGAATCGACAACGCCCAGATGGAGCTTTTGAATGCTTCCCAGAGTTTTCCTGCCCGGAACTTTCCTTCCGATGGAAAGTTGTTCTTTTTAGCCAAGTAGTAGCACATGGCGGCTAAACCCAAGGCCCCGAGAATCCCTGGAAAAATGCCGGCAACAAACATCTTGACCACTGATTCCCCAGACATAACCGCATAAAGAATCATGGGGATCGAAGGTGGCAGGATGATCGCCAGACTGGCGGCAGAGGATGAAAGAGCCGCCGAATACTCCTTGGAGTACCCCTTCTTCTTCATCGCCGGAATCATGATGCTACCAATGGCCGAAACGCCTGCTACCGCAGAGCCGGAAATTTCCGCGAAAAAGATAGAGGCGCCAATGGTCACCATCGACAGTCCACCTTTTATGAACCCCAGCATCGCTGATGCGAGATCAATGAGGCGTCGTGAAATGCTTGAAGCATTCATGATGGCACCGGCCAGGATGAACAACGGAATCGCAATCAGCGGGAAGCTGGTCGCCCCGTCGAACATCACCATGCCTATGTTGGGAAGTGCCGAGACACCATAAGTGGCGAAGGTCGCAGCGGCGCCAATGAGACCGAGCGCTACCGCGATAGGCACATTGATCAGAATGAGCACGACAAGGCCAAGAAACATATAAAGAATCGTCATTTTTTATTCTCCTGAGCGCGCGGTTCTGCGGGCTCGATGGGGTCGTTCGGAACTCAGCTTTTCGCGAGCTCAACCTCTAGCTCTTCCAGTTCATGGTCGACGAACCCAGCGCCTTTGGCGCTCGCAATGACATCGGGCAGGCGTAATAACTCGGCAAGAATGAACATCGCTGCACCAATCGGGATAACTGATTGCGTAAGCTGCAGCGAAACGTTGGTCAGGCTGACCAGCGTTGAGCCTTCGAGAATGGTCACTACCTGCATGCCGGTATATGCGAGCAGTACGAAAAAACCGATCGTGATCGCCTCTGCGATAAGTGCAATCGGCAGCCGTACCTTGGGGGAGAAGTAATTAATGACACTTGGGCAGCCTATGTGGGCGCCCTTTGCCGCAGCCAGTGCGGCTCCGTAATAGGTCAGCCAAGCCAATCCTACGGATGCAACTTCGTCGTACCAGCTAAAGGGCGAACCGACCAGGCGTGAAACAAAGCCAATTGTAACAACCGCTGCCAGCGCGATGATATTGATTACAACGATGACTTCAAGAAGCTTGAAGTAACCTTTTTTAAAAGAGCTCATCAGCTCCTCCTGATATATCGACCCTCAATTGTTCCGTGCATGACTTGCGGGATGAGCAAGTCATGCACAACGGAGATATCACCTATCAGTCGCGGAGCTGCCTTACTTTTTCCAGCATTTCTTTGCCGCCATCAACTTCCTCGGAAAACTTCGCATAAATTGCATCCGAGCCGTCAATAAACGCTTGCTGGTCGACCTCGTTGACCTCCATGCCAGCCTCTTTCATCTTTTCGACAAGGCTGTTATCGAGCTCCTCGCCTTGCTTTAGAGCAAAGTCTTCAACTTCCATCGCTGCATCCGACAGCACTGTTCTCACCTCTTCCGGCAAACGCTTCCAGCTGGCGCCTGCCACCACAAACGCCGGGGTGTAGACATGGTTGGACAAGGAAAGAAAGCGTTGAACCTCATGGAAGCGCTGCGAGTAAATCTGGACGAGCGGGTTTTCCTGGCCATCCATCGCGCCGGTCTGCAATGCAACGAAGGCTTCGGAGAGCGCCATGGGCGCAGGATTAGCGCCGTAGCCCTTGAACATTTCAACGCGCCAGATCCCGTTCGGCGTTCTTAGCTTTAGCCCTTCGAGATCTTTGGGTACTATGATCGGACGGCTGTTATTGGTGATCTGCCGGCTGCCGTTTTCCCACACGGCAATGATATTCAGGTTCCTTTTTTCCGCCGCTGTGTACATGACATCGCGCACTACTTCGTCGCGAACCTTCTTCATGTGTTCCCGATCCTTGATCAGGTACGGCATTTCGAACAGCGAGAACTCGGGGCTGACGCTGCTCATGACCGTGGAGGGCAATGCGAGATCGAGCGTGCCTAACTTGAGCTTGTTTAGCATTTGCGAATCGCTACCGAGCTGACTGGAGCCGTAAGGCACAACCTCATACCCATCCAGTTTTTCGTTAGCGATCCGAGCGAATTCGTTAGCTGTTATCTCGAATAGGGAGCCTGGCCCGCCCACATGGCCGAATTTGATTTGGGTATCAGCAGCCTGTGCTACCGAAACGCCGAGGGCCAGTACTGATGCAAGAAGCGCTTTCTTTGAGCCTTTCATGTGGATCTCCACTCATTGTTATTTTTGTTGGTACCCAACGCCGCAAAGCCCGAATTTCTTTCCCGTTCGGTCAGTTCGTTGCTGTTCTTTTGCAGCTATCGAACGGGAAGAGTGACGAGTAGAACTCCCTGCATTTGCCGGGCGCGCAGCTGACTGATCAAAATGAATTCATAATTCACTTTTGGACGTTAGTCTAAGATTCGCAGCCTAGCAAATGGCTTTTCCATTAATTTCATTTTGCTTTTTTAGCGCCTAATCAGGCGCTGCGATGGCTGGCGATCAGCGGTTCTCGCAGTGATATCTGCAGCCAACACAGGTGTTCGCCGCCAAGAAGAAGGGACGTTGAAATGTGGTTCGTCAAAGCACAGCCGGACGAGCGCGAAGACTCGTCTGGGCCGGTGTTTTGTCCAGGCGAAAAAAAACCTCGAACTTCGTTGGGGGAGGGGGAAGTTCGAGGTTCCAAATCCGGACCGCTAGGGCGAGGTCCAGATGATCTGCCAACACTTAACACAACAAGGAGCATCGAAGGGTTTTGACACCCTCCGAAGCCTATGACTCGCCTTTTGCGTCATGAGTTCAATGAGTCAGAAAAAATAATTTCGTCTCGCTTCGTCTGCGCCCCTTCAGTGCGCCTCGTCCCAGTTGTCGCCCACGCCCGCTTCCACCAACAGCGGCACGTCCAGCTCGGCGGCCTGGCTCATCAGCGGGCAGATGGCTGCGCGCACCTGCTCGACCAGATCCTCGCGCACTTCCAACACCAGTTCGTCGTGCACCTGCAGGATCACCCGTGCATCCAGGCCGCTGTTCTGCAGCCAGTTGTCCACACTAATCATGGCGCGCTTGATGATGTCCGCCGCGGTGCCCTGCATCGGCGCGTTGATCGCGGTGCGCTCGGCACCCTTGCGCATGGCGCCGTTCTTGGAGTTGATTTCCGGCAGGTACAGCCGGCGCCCAAACAGGGTCTCCACGTAGCCCTGCTCGGCGGCCTGGGTACGAGTGCGCTCCATGTAGGCGAGCACGCCGGGGTAGCGCGCGAAGTAGCGATCGATATAGGCCTGCGCTTCGCCGCGCGCGACGTCGATCTGCTTGGCCAGGCCGAAGGCGCTCATGCCGTAGATCAGACCGAAGTTGATTGCCTTGGCGCTGCGGCGCTGGTCGTTGCTCACCTCATCCAGCGATACGCCGAAGACCTCGGCGGCGGTGGCGCGGTGGACATCCAGATCGTTCTGGAAAGCATGCAGCAACCCTTCATCCTGGGCCAGATGGGCCATGATGCGTAGTTCGATCTGCGAGTAGTCGGCGGCCAGCAGCTTGTAGCCGGGTGCCGCGACGAAAGCCTGGCGGATGCGCCGCCCTTCAGCCGTTCTGATCGGGATGTTCTGCAGATTCGGGTCCGACGAAGACAACCGGCCGGTCGCCGTTACCGCCTGGTGATAGCTGGTGTGGATACGCCCGGTGCGCGGGTTGATCTGCTGCGGCAGCTTGTCGGTGTAGGTGCCCTTGAGCTTGCTCAGGGAGCGGTGCTGCATGATCACCTTGGGCAGCGGGTAATCCTTATCGGCAAGGTCAGCCAGCACACTTTCGGCGGTCGAGGGCTGGCCTCCAGCGGTCTTCGACAATACCGGACAGCCGAGCTTTTCATAGAGGATGGCGCACAGCTGTTTGGGCGAACCGAGGTTGAACTCCTCGCCAGCGATGTCATAAGCCTCACGCTCTAGAGCGACGAGTTTTTCGCCCAGCTCGACGCTCTGCAGCCCGAGCAGATTGGCGTCGACCAGCGCACCGTTGCGCTCGATACGCGCCAGCACCGGAACCAACGGCATCTCGATCTCGTTCAGTACCTTGAGCAGCGACGGCGTGGCTTCGAGCCTTTCCATCAGTGTCTGGTGCAGGCGCAGAGTAACGTCGGCATCTTCGGCCGCGTAGGGTCCGGCCTGTTCGATGGCGATCTGGTCGAAGGTCAGCTGCTTGGCGCCCTTGCCGGCTATGTCCTCGAAGCGGATGGTGCCGCGGCCGAGATATTTCAGCGCCAGGCTGTCCATGTCGTGACGGGTCGCGGTGGCGTCCAGCACGTAGGATTCGAGCATGGTGTCGCAGCTCATGCCGCGCATTTCGATACCGTAGTGCATCAGCACGTTCATGTCGTACTTGCCGTGCTGGCAGATCTTGCGTTTGGCCGGGTCTTCCAGCAGCGGTTTGAGGGCAGCGAGCACCGCGTCACGGTCGAGCTGCTGCGGCACCCCCATATAACTGTGACACAGCGGCACGTAGGCGGCCTTGCCGGTCTCGATGGCGAATGAAACGCCCACCAGCTGTGCCTTCTGCGCATCGATGCTGGTGGTCTCGGTATCGAAGGCGAAGCAGTCGGCAGCCTGCAGACGCGCCAGCCAGGCGTCGAATTCGGCCTGATCGAGAACAGTGTCGTACTCGGCTTCCGCCTGGATCGAGCATTCCTCAGGCGTAACTTCGCAGTTCGCCGCCTTGGCCTCGCGCAGCAGCTCGTCGAGCCACTGTTTGAATTCCAGCTCGCGGTACAGCGCGATCAACGCCTCGCGATGCGGTTCGCCCGGCATTAGATCGGCCACCTGCACATCCAGCGGCACGTCGATCTTGATCGTCGCCAGCTCATAGGACATGAACGCCGCATCGCGGTGTTCTTCGAGCTTGGCGGCCAGCGACTTGGCACCGCGAATCGGCAAATCGCAGACTTTTTCGAGGTTCTCGTAAAGCCCCTTCAGACCGCCGGGAATGCCATTGAGCAAGCCGCAGGCGGTCTTCTCGCCAACGCCGGGCACGCCGGGGATGTTGTCAACCTTGTCGCCCATCAGCGCGAGGAAATCGATGATCAGCTCGGGACCGACGCCGAACTTGGTCCGTACACCCTCGATGTCATAGACGCTGCCGGTCATGGTGTTGACCAGCGTGACATGCGGGCAGACCAGCTGCGCCATGTCCTTGTCGCCAGTGGAGATGACGACGTCGCGCTGGAGGGCTGCGCATTGGCGCGCCAAGGTGCCGATCACGTCGTCGGCCTCGACCCCGTCCACGCACAACAGCGGCATGCCGAGCGCGCGAACGCTGGCATGCAGTGGCTCGACCTGACCACGCAGGTCGTCCGGCATCGGTGGGCGATGGGATTTGTATTCGGCGAACAACGTGTCGCGGAACGTCGGCCCCTTGGCATCGAAGACCACCGCGAAGGGGCTGTCCGGATATTGTCGGCGCAGCGACAGCAGCATGTTCAGCACACCCTTCACCGCGCCGGTGGGTTTGCCGGTCGAGGTGGTCAGCGGCGGCAGGGCATGGAAGGCGCGATAGAGGTAGGACGAACCGTCCACCAGAACCAGGGGCGTTTGACTCATGAGCGGGATCAACCTTTTCGGCGGGTCCGGGGCTAGAATGCAGGGACCATTTGACGACAAAGGGCAAGGTTATCATGCGTACGCTCAAACCTCTGATGCTTGCCGGCCTGCTGGCGCTCGTGCCGCTGACCGGTTTTGCCCAGGAGTCGGTCGAGGGTGAGCCCGATGTGACCATTCGCCAGGAGGGCGACCGGACCGTTGAGGAATACCGGGTCAATGGCTTCCTCTATGCTGTGAAGATCACGCCCAAGAACGGCAAGCCCTACTTCCTGGTGCGCGCCGATGGCGATAGCAACTTCATCCGCGCCGACCGCCCGGACATGCTGATCCCTGCCTGGGAAATCTTCAGCTGGTAACGCCGCGACGACGATAACGGAAGGCCACTCATGTCGGTATTCACCCCGCTGCAACACGAAGAACTGGAAGCCTTTCTGGCGCCCTATCAACTGGGACGTCTGCAAGAATTCGAGGGCATCGCCGCAGGCAGCGAGAACAGCAATTTCTTCGTCAGCCTGGAACAGGGCCAGTACGTTCTGACCCTGGTTGAGCGCGGCCCGACCCAGGACCTGCCGTTCTTCATCGAGCTGCTCGAGGTACTGCACCGAGCCGGCCTGCCGGTGCCCTACGCGTTACACACCCGGGACGGCGAAGCCCTGCGCAACCTGGCAGGCAAGCCGGCGCTGCTGCAACCGCGCTTGCCGGGCCGGCACGTGGCGGTGCCCAATCCCCACCACTGCAGCGAAGTGGGCCGGCTGCTGGCGCGCCTGCATCTGGCGACGCGCGAACACATCCTCGAGCGACGCAGCGACCGCGGCCTGGACTGGATGCAGGAAGAAGGCCCCAGCATTGCCATGGGACTGCCGGAGGACCAGCTACCGCTACTGCGCGAAAGCCTGACGGAAATCGCCGAGCTGAAGCCGAAGATCCTCGCCTTGCCCCGCGCCAACCTGCACGCCGATCTGTTCCGCGACAATGTGCTCTTCGAGGGGGGGCACCTGACCGGCGTGATCGACTTCTATAACGCCTGCTCCGGGCCGATGCTCTACGACATCGCCATCACGGTTAACGACTGGTGCAGCCACCCCAACGGCGAGCTCGACGATGAACGCAGCCAGGCATTGCTCGCCGCCTACTCCAGCCTGCGCCGCTTCACCCCGGCCGAGGCTGAGCTATGGCAGCCGATGCTGCGCGTGGCCGGCGTGCGGTTCTGGCTCTCGCGCCTGATCGCCGCGCAGAACTTCGCCGGACAACCCGTGCTGATCAAGGACCCTGAAGAATTCCGCCGCCTGCTCGCCGCCCGCCGACAATGCCATAGCGCATTGCCGTTTGCGCTCTAATAGCCAGGCCAAGAGGTTGAACACGGCGGAACACCGCGACCGCAAGGAATCGCCGGACCACAGGCATCGAAGATCTGGCTGAACTGAAGCAGTCATGTACCGAAGCCCGGGGTGGATCTCCGAACGTTGGACACTTGGCTGGCACATCAATTCGCAGTGAACCCAGCGCCATAGCGGGTCCTTCTACTATTGACGCCGACCAGCTCCCAAAAACAGCGGCGCACCGCTGAGCCTACTTGCCACGCGCCCTGTTTTTCCCCAAAGTCCGGCTCCGATTGATCGCGCTTCGCCGCTTGCACAATCATTCGCGCACACCATGCCCACATCGAAAGGAATCGATGATGCTTTCCATCTATCAGCTCAAGCCACGCTTCCAGGATCTGTTGCGCCCATTGGTGCAGCGCCTCCACGCGCTCGGCATTACCGCCAACCAAGTGACCATCGCTGCCCTCGTGCTGTCGCTACTGGTCGCTGGCGCCGTCGCGCTGTGGGTGGAGCTCGCCTGGCTTTTCGCCTTGATCCCCGTCTGGATGCTCCTGCGCATGGCGCTCAATGCCATCGACGGGATGCTGGCCCGCGAATTCGGCCAGCAGTCCCGGTTGGGCGCCTATCTCAACGAGCTCTGCGATGTCATCGCGGATAGCATCCTCTACCTTCCTTTCGCCCTGTTGCCAGGCGTTTCGGCGATGGCCGTGGTGCTAGTCGTCCTGCTGGCGCTGTTCAGTGAGTACGCCGGCGTATTAGGTCCGATGGTGGGCGCCTCGCGCCGCTACGACGGCCCCATGGGCAAAAGCGATCGCGCCTTTGCCTTCGGCGTGCTGGCCGCTGGCGTGGCCTGCGGCTGGTTGCCCGCAAGCTGGATCAATGGCGCATTGCTGCTGATAGCCGCCCTTGCGCTGTACACGCTGATCAACCGTGTATGCCAGGGATTGAACGAAACGGCGGCCTGATTTCTCGCAAGTTGCTCATTGCGCTCAGCTCTGCGCCCCGTCAACCGTCAATGCCCTCGAGGAACCATAGATGCTCGGCTACCTGTCCGCTTTCCTTCTCACCTCCGCGGCGCGCCTGCTCACCGGCACGCGCAGTCTCTGGCTAGGCTGCGCGCCGACCCGCACCCAGCGTATCTATTTCGCCAACCACACCAGCCACGGCGACTTCGTGCTGCTCTGGGCCTCCCTGCCGCCCGACCTGCGCAAACGAACCCGACCGGTAGCCGGTGCGGATTACTGGCAGAAGGGACAGATGCGCCGCTTCATCATCAATCGCGTGTTTCACGGCGTGCTAGTCGACCGTGAGCGTCGCGACCCGTCGGTCGATCCGTTGCAGCCAATGCTCGATGCATTGGATGAAGGGCATTCGCTGATCCTGTTTCCGGAGGGCACACGCAATCTCGAAGAGGGTCTGCTGCCGTTCAAGGGCGGGCTCTTCCGTCTCGGCCAGGCGCGACCCGAGGTGGAGCTGGTCCCGGTATGGATCGCCAATCTCAACCGCGTGATGCCGAAGGGCCGCTCGCTGCCCTTGCCGCTGCTGTGCACGGTCAGTTTCGGCGCGCCGCTGAGCATCGACGAGAACGAAGACAAGGACGCCTTCCTGCCCCGCGCCCGCCAAGCGCTGCTGGAACTGGCGCCGGAGGAAGCCTGACATGGATAACAACACACTCATGCTGTTCGCCGGAATCGGCGCCCTGCTCGCCCTGGCCTCGCTGATCGGCTTCGTACTCAAGCGCCGCAGTGGCGACGCCGAGAACCCGGTAGTCGACAACCTCAACGCGCGCATCAACGCCTGGTGGGTAATGGTCGCGGTGATCGGCATCGCTTTCTGGCTCGGGCACACGGCGGTGGTGATCCTTTTCTATCTGGTTTCCTTCTTCGCCCTGCGCGAGTTCATGACCCTGGCACCGACCCGGCGCAGCGATTATCCGGCATTGGTCGCGGCGTTCTATTTCGTGCTGCCGGTGCAATACCTGCTGGTCGGTATCGGCTGGTACGGCCTGTTCGCGATCTTCATTCCGGTGTACATCTTCCTGCTGTTGCCGATCCTCGCCTCGCTGGGCGGCGACACCACGCGCTATCTTGAGCGTGCCTCGAAGGTGCAATGGGGCCTGATGATCGCGGTGTTCTGCGTGTCGCATGTGCCGGCGCTGCTGACGCTGGAAATCGCCGGTTTCGAAGGCCGCAACCTGTTGCTGATCGCCTGGCTGGTGATGGTGGTGCAACTCTCCGACGTGCTGCAGTACGTCTGCGGCAAGCTCGCCGGCAAGCGCAAGATCGCGCCCAACCTGTCGCCATCGAAAACCGTTGAAGGCTTCGTTGGCGGCATCGCGCTGGCAACGCTGATCGGCGCGGCGCTGTTCTGGATCACGCCTTTCACCTTCTGGCAGGCGGCGCTGATCGCACTGCTGCTGAATCTGCTCGGCTTCTTCGGCGGGCTGGTGATGTCGGCCATCAAGCGCGACCGTGGCGTGAAGGACTGGGGGCACATGATCGAAGGGCACGGCGGCATGCTCGACCGCCTCGACTCGGTATGCTTCGCCGCGCCGATTTTTTTCCACACGGTGCGTTATTGGTGGGCGTGAGCCGCAGCACCCCGCTGCTGTGACGAAACAGACTAAGGCGGCGCAGTCCAACTGCGCCGACACTGTCGAACCGTCCGGTGGCCAGACGCGCCGGATGCATACCAACCAACTCAACCGATGGCTAATCGTGCGGAACCTTTCTCATGTCCTGGGCGTCAAGTGAACCCTGCCATGCGCGCCGCTGCGGCAGGTGTAAGATGGCCGGTCTCAGCTGGCTGACGTCGTGGCGATCTGAAAGCAGGCATCGCCACTAAAGAAGCTGGCGCGATGCTAGCCTGGACGACTGCACTGTGCGCGACCACACCGCGCTGCGCTTACCAACCTGATGCACCTGACCTGCCTGGCTCGGTGGCATTGTTTTCAGGGAACAGAACGAATGACCTCACGCTATGTAATCAATGCCTCGGTAGCCCCCAAGGGCAGCCTGGAAACACTGTCCCAGCGAGAAGTACAACAGCTCAGCGAAGCCAGTTCGGGCAGCACCTATACACTATTCCGTCAGTGCGCCCTGGCGATCCTCAACACCGGCGCGCGCATCGACAACGCCAAGACCATCCTGGAGGCCTACGACGACTTCGAGGTCCGCATTCATCAGCAGGACCGCGGCGTCCGTCTGGAGCTGATCAACGCGCCCGCCGATGCGTTCGTCGATGGACAGATGATCGCCAGCACGCGTGAAATGCTCTTCAGTGCACTGCGCGACATCGTTTACACCGAGAGCGAGCTGGGCAGCTCACGTATCGATCTGAGCAGTTCCGCCGGCATCACCGACTACGTCTTCCACCTGCTGCGTAATGCACGCACCCTGCGCTCCGGCATCGAGCCGAACATGGTGGTGTGCTGGGGCGGGCATTCGATCAGCACCGAGGAATACCAGTACAGCAAGCGTGTCGGCCACGAGCTGGGCCTGCGCAACCTGAACATCTGCACCGGTTGCGGCCCAGGCGTGATGAAAGGCCCGATGAAGGGCGCGACCATCGCCCATGCCAAACAGCGCATCGTCAGCGGCCGCTATCTGGGCCTAACCGAGCCGGGCATCATTGCCGCCGAAGCGCCGAACCCGATCGTCAATGAACTAGTGATCCTGCCGGATATCGAGAAGCGTCTGGAGGCCTTCGTCCGTGTCGGCCACGGCATCATCATCTTCCCCGGCGGTGTCGGCACGGCGGAGGAATTTCTTTATCTGCTGGGTATTCTGCTGCATCCGGACAACCGCGACGTGCCCTTCCCGGTCATCCTCACCGGTCCGGAAAGCGCCGCGCCCTACCTGCAGCAGCTACGCGATTTCGTCGGCGCGACACTCGGCGAAGAAGCCCAGCGCCACTATCAGATCGTCATCGACGACCCGGCCGAGGTGGCCCGGCAGATGGTCGAGGGGCTGAAAGCCGTCAAGCAGTTCCGTCGCGAACGCAACGACGCCTTCCACTTCAACTGGCTGCTGAAGATCGACGAAGGTTTCCAGCATCCGTTCGACCCGACCCACGAGAACATGGCCAGCCTGCGCCTGACCCGCGACGTGCCGCCCCATGAATTGGCGGCAAACCTGCGCCGGGCGTTCTCCGGCATCGTTGCCGGTAATGTGAAGGACAAGGGTATCCGCCGCATCGAAAAGTTCGGCCGTTACGAAATCCACGGCGACGCGGCGATCATGAAGCCCTTGGACGAGTTGCTGCAGGCGTTCGTCCTGCAGCATCGGATGAAGCTACCCGGCGGACGACCTTACGAGCCGTGCTATCGAGTGGTGAGCTGAAGGCGCAGCCCCGCCCCAAGGCCCGAGCCAGGGGCGAAGTGTTTTCTAACGTATAAGCGCGCTTTTGAGGGAGAGGCCCGCCTCCGCGGCGGGCCTTCCATTTCCGGCGGTGGCATTGGCGAGCTTGTCGCAACCACCGCAGGTGATGACAGCGGGTTCGTATGCCCGCTACTAGCTGAACGTACGCCCGCTCATCCGCACTTCGAATTCCCGCAATTCAAACACGTAGCGCAGCCATCCATCTGCACCACTGCCTGGGTGTTGCACTTGTTGCAAAGTTGCGCGCCAGCCGGGAAGCCTTCGCCCGGCTCGACCGCCACCGCGCCCTGGCTGGCTTCGTAGGCGGCGCGTTTCTCAGCCAGGTATTTGAGCTGGGTTTCGTCCAGCGCGTGACCTTCGAGCATTCCGATGGCTATCAAATGGCGCTCCAGCACGCCGCCGATTTCGGCGACGATGGACGGCATGTAAACGCCGCCCTTCTTCAGGTAGCCGCCACGCGGATCGAATACTGCTTTCAGCTCCTCGACCAAAAAGGTGCAGTCGCCGCCCTTGCGGAACACGGCGGACATGATCCGAGTGAGCGCGACGATCCATTGGAAATGATCCATGTTCTTCGAATTGATGAAGATCTCGAACGGCCGGCGCTGCTCGTGGGGCGTACCGGCGTTGAGCACAACATCATTAACGGTGACGTAGAGTGCGTGCTCGAACAGCGGCGACTTGATCTTGTAGGTCATGCCGACCAGCGTTTCCGGGCGTTGCAGACTTTCGTCCATCTCCACCACCTTCGCCTTGCTGGCGTTGCTGTCGGGCGTTACGGCGGGGCGTTCGAGGGTCTCATCGACAACCTTGAAGCCCTTGATGCGCTGAGTAATCTTGACGGTCATTACAGGTTCTCCATCCGGGCGGCGCGCGCCGCCCGGCTACTGATCGGGGCTCAATACTTGCCGTAATAGCCTTCTTTGAGGGCATCGAACAGGTTGGCGGCGGAATTGACCTCGCCGTCGTATTCGACCTCTTCATTTCCTTTCAACTCGACCACGCTGCCGTCTTCGAGAACGAAGCGATAAAGGGTCTTTTCCAGGTCGGCTTCCTTGACCAGCACGCCCTGAAACGCCGCCGGGTTGAAGCGGAAGGTGGTGCAACCCTTGAGGCCTTGGCGCCAGGCGTAGCGGTAGATGTCCTTGAAGGCCTCGAACGGATAGTCGGTGGGCACGTTGGCAGTCTTGGAAATCGACGAGTCGACCCACTTCTGCGCGGCCGCCTGAATGTCGACATGCTGAGTCGGGGTGACGTCGTCGGCGGTGATGAAGTAGTCGGGCAGCTTCTCGCCCGGCACGTCGGAGCCCGGCTTGGCTCGCTCGTTGATCAAAGTGCGATAGGCCAGCAACTCATAGCTGAACACCTCGATCTTTTCCTTCGCCTTGCGTCCGGCGCGGATCAGGTTGCGCGAGTAATGATGGGCGAAGCTCGGCTCAATGCCGTTGGAGGCGTTGTTGGCCAGGCTCAGGCTGATGGTGCCGGTGGGCGCGATGGAGCTGTGATGAGTGAAGCGCGCGCCCTGCTCGGCCAGCGCCTCGATCAGCTCGGGCGCATATTCGGCGATCTTCTGCATGTAACGCGAATACTTGGCGTGCAGCACGCGACCCGGCACCTGGTCGCCGGCCTTGTAACCGTGCTTCTTCATTTCCGGGCGCTTGCGCAGCATCTCGGCGGTGACTTCAAAGGTCTCGGCAAGCAGGGGCGCCGGCCCCTTCTCCTTCGACAGTTCGAGCGCCTCTTCCCAGCCGACCAGCGCCATTTCGCGCGCGACTTCTTCGGTAAATACGCAGGCTTCCGGGCTGCCGTAACGCAGTTTGAGCAGCGTCAGGGTCGAGCCGAGGCCGAGGAAGCCCATACCGTGACGGCGCTTCTGCTCGATCTCGTGACACTGCTGCGGCAACGGCAGGCCATTGATTTCCACGACATTGTCGAGCATGCGGGTGAACAGACGCACCACTTCGCGGTATTTGTCCCAGTCGAAACGGGCATCGGCACCGAATGGATCAATCACGAAGTTGGTCAGGTTGATCGAACCCAGCAGGCAGGACCCATAGGGCGGCAATGGTTGCTCGCCACAGGGATTGGTCGCGCGGATCGCCTCGCACCACCAGTTGTTGTTCAACTGGTTGACGCGGTCGATGAGGATGAAGCCCGGCTCGGCGTAGTCGTAGGTGGAGACCATGATCATGTCCCACAGGTGCCGCGCCTTGACCCGGCCGTAGATCTTGCAGGCGACTAGGCCATCGTCGCGGACGATGTAGCCCTCGTGGCTCGGCCACTCGCGCCAGACGATCTGCTCGGGGTCGTCCAGATCCAGCTCGGCCTTTTCCTTGAGGTGCAGCGGGAAGATCAGCGGCCACTCGGCGTCGTTTTCCACCGCCTGCATGAATTCATCGGTGATCAGCAGGCTGAGGTTGAACTGGCGCAGGCGGCCGTCTTCGCGCTTGGCACGTATGAATTCGCGCACGTCCGGATGGCCGACGTCGAAAGTGCCCATCTGCGCGCCGCGACGACCACCGGCGGAGCTGACGGTGAAACACATCTTGTCGAAGATATCCATGAACGACAGCGGCCCGCTGGTATGCGCGCCAGCCCCGGAAACGAAGGAGCCGCGCGGGCGCAGGGTGCTGAATTCATAACCGATGCCGCAGCCGGCCTTGAGCGTCAGCCCGGCCTCGTGGACCTTGCCGAGGATCTGGTCCATCGAATCGTCGATGGTGCCAGAAACAGTGCAGTTGATAGTCGAGGTGGCCGGCTTGTAGTCCTGCGCGCCGGCGTTGGAAATGATCCGCCCCGCCGGGATGGCGCCGTTGCGCAGTGCCCACAGGAAGCGCTCGTACCAGTGCTCGCGCTTATCTTGCGACTCGACGTCCGCCAAGGCACGGGCGACCCGCTGCCAGGTGGCGTCGACGCTGTCGTCGACGGGCGTACCGTCCTTGTCGGTCAGGCGGTACTTCTGCGCCCAGATATCCTCGGAAGCCGCCTGCAGCGCGATTCCGGCGGTGGTTTTACTGTCTGCCGTGATCGGCCCGTCGGTCTTCGCCATGCTGCGCATCCTCATGCAAATGGGAAAAGACGCAAGCTTAAGCCAGCACGGCAGGGCTTGGGATGACATTCATCAAGTTGCCGATGCCTAAGGGCTATTCCTGACCGGTGGCGATTGGGATGACGCTAACCCCGGTTAGAGCAAATTGCCTTGGCTGCCCGTTACTTACAGACTTTCCAAACACTCAACGAGCGACATCCCGAGATTTTCGATCAGACGCTCGTAGCCGCCAGCGGTGGCTTCGATGCCCTGACCCATAGCGTCCAGCTCGGCGACCTGTACCGGTAATTCACGGATCAAGCTGTCGGCCAGACGCGGACGGATCGGCGGCTCATAAAATACGCAGCTGGGGCCGGCTTGCTCCAGGCGCTGACGCATCTCGGCGACGTGACGCGCCCCCGGCTGGGCCTCGCCAGCGGCGAACACACCGGTATGCGCCAGGCCATAGGCTGCTTCGAAATAGTCGTAGGCTTCATGAAAGACGAAGAAGGGCTTTTTATCGGTATCGCTTAGCCGCTTCGTCAGGCGCTGATCGAGCGCGTCCAAACGCTGTCGGAACCCCTCGAGATTCGCCTGATAATGCGCTGCGTTGGCTGGGTCGACGGCCGCCAGCTTGCCGGCCATGTTCGCGGCTATGACCAAGGCATTGGCCGGCAACAGCCAGAGGTGAGCATCGAGACTGCCGGGGCGGTGCGCATGATCATGGTGGCTGTCAGCCGCGTGAGCTTCATGTGCATCGTGATCATGATTGTCGGCTTCGTGCGCATGCTCGTCATGTCCATGGTGGGACTCGGCATGCTCATCACCGAAATGACGCAACGTCAGCCCCGGCAGCGACTGTGCGGCGACGCTCGGCCCTTCGCGGCCTTTCAGCAGCGGTTCCAGGAAAGCTTCCATATCCGGGCCAATCCAATAAAACAGATCGGCACTGCGAATCTGCCGTACGTCGGATGGCCGCAGCGCGTAATGATGAGCAGAGGCGCCCGCCGGAAGCAGCACCTGCGGTTCGCCCACGCCGTCCTGGATAGCCGCAGCGATCAGCTGCAGAGGCTTGATGCTGGTGACAAGAGCCACCTCGGCGCGGGCCGGCGCACTGCCGAGAAAGATGAGAGTTACAAGTAAAGGCAACGAAAAAAGGCGAAACACGGGCAACACTCGGCTAGTTCGAATGGGTAACATAATAACGTCTCTCCAAAGCTTCGTCTTCGCCCATGTCTAATATCCCGCTGGCCTGCACTCCCCATGATCATGATCACTGCGTCAGTAGCGCGCTGGCCGAAGCCGATGCGCTTTGCGCGCGCGCCGGTGTGCGTCTGACGGCGCTACGCAAGCGTGTGCTGGAATTGGTCTGGCAAAGCCACAAGCCACTCGGCGCCTACGACATTCTCGGCGCGCTGACCGAGCAGGACGGCCGTCGCGCCGCACCACCAACCGTCTACCGTGCATTGGACTTTCTGCTGGAAAACGGCCTGGTGCATCGCATCGCATCGCTCAACGCCTTCATCGGCTGTAACCACCCCGAGCATCCACATCAAGGGCAATTCCTGATTTGCCGCAACTGCCACACTGCGATCGAGCTCGAGCAATCGATCGTCAGCGAGGCCATCAACCAGGCTGCGCACAGCGTGAATTTCCGAGTCGAAGGCCAGACCGTTGAAGTAGTCGGTCTTTGCGCGACCTGCCGGAGTGCGGCATGAGCGAGGCGCTGATCCGCCTGGATGACATTCATGTCCGCTTCGCCAAGCAGGCGGTGCTCGAAGGCGCGCAGCTGCAAGTGCAGCGTGGCGAGATCGTCACGCTGATCGGCCCCAACGGCGCCGGCAAGACCACGCTGGTGCGCGCGGTATTGGGGTTGCTGAAACCGGACAGCGGCACCGTCTGGCGCAAGCCGAAGCTACGCGTCGGCTATATGCCACAGAAGCTTCACGTCGACGCAACACTGCCACTGTCAGTGCTGCGGTTCCTGCGCCTGGTCCCAGGCGTGGATCGCGCCGCGGCCCTTCGCGCACTGAGCGAAGTGGGTGCCGAACAGGTGATCGACAGCCCGCTGCAATCGGTTTCGGGCGGCGAAATGCAACGGGTACTGCTGGCCCGCGCGCTGCTGCGCGAACCGGAACTGCTGGTGCTCGACGAGCCGGTGCAGGGCGTCGATGTCGCAGGGCAGGCCGAGCTCTATCGCCTCATCGGCCGGCTACGCGAGCGTTACGGTTGCGGCGTGCTGATGGTTTCGCATGACCTGCATCTGGTGATGAGCGCCACCGACCAGGTGGTCTGCCTGAACCGCCACGTGTGCTGCTCCGGGCACCCGGAACAGGTCAGCGCCGACCCGGCCTTTATCGAGCTGTTCGGCCAGGACGCGCGCAGTCTGGCGATCTACCATCACCAGCACGATCACAGCCACGACCTGCATGGTAGCGTGATCACCGGTAAACCCCACGTCCACGGTCCGAACTGCAAGCACTGACATGCCTGACTTTTTACTGAACGCCCTGCTCGCCGGTCTCGCCCTGGCACTGGTCGCCGGCCCACTAGGCTCCTTCGTAGTCTGGCGGCGCATGGCCTATTTCGGCGATACGCTGTCCCACTCCGCGCTGCTCGGCGTAGCGCTGGGGCTGATGCTGGAGGTCAACCTGACCCTCGCGGTCGTCGTCTGCTGCGTGCTGCTGGCAGTGTTGCTGGTGACCCTGCAGCAGCGCCAGCCGCTGGCCTCCGACACGCTGCTCGGCATTCTCGCGCACAGCACGCTGTCGCTCGGGCTGGTCTCGCTGAGTTTCATGCAGGATGTACGTATCGACCTGATGGGCTACCTTTTCGGCGACCTGTTGGCCGTCGGCCCGACCGACTTGGCCTGGATTGCCGGCGGCAGTGCGCTGGTGCTGTTGGTGCTGATCCCGCTATGGCGTCCGCTGTTGGCAGTGACGGTGCATGAGGAATTGGCGAAGGTCGAAGGCCTGCCCGTCGCGGCCATCCGCTTGGCACTGATGCTGCTGATCGCCATGGTGATCGCCGTGGCGATGAAGATCGTTGGCGTGCTGTTGATCACCTCGCTGCTGATCATTCCGGCCGCCGCGGCCCAGCGACACGCCCGAACGCCCGAGCAGATGGCCTTGGGCGCGAGCTTGTTGGGCATCGTCGCGGTGTGTCTGGGGCTGGCGCTGTCCTGGTACGAAGACACGCCGGCCGGGCCGTCCATCGTGGTCAGCGCCGCCGCGCTGTTCCTACTCAGCTTCGCCTGGCGCAAGCGCAATTGAACGGCCATGACTGATCTGAAATATCTGCGTGGCTATCCTGAGCCGCTGTTGGAGCAGGTCCGCCAACTGATCGCTGAGCAGCGTCTGGGCGACTATCTGCAGCGCCGCTATCCCGGCCGCCATGAGCACCAAAGCGACAAGGCGTTGTACGGCTATGTCCAGCGCCTGAAGCAGGATCACCTGAAAAGCGCGCCGCCGATCGACAAGGTGCTCTACGACAACCGCCTCGACCTCACCCACCGCGCCCTTGGCCTGCACACCGCGGTGTCACGCGTGCAGGGCGGCAAGCTGAAAGCTAAGAAGGAAATCCGCGTCGCCTCGCTGTTTCGGGACGCGGCACCGGAATTTCTGCGGATGATCGTCGTTCACGAGTTGGCGCACCTGCGCGAATCCGACCACAACCGCGCCTTCTACAAGCTCTGCGAACACATGCTGCCGGGCTACGGCCAGATCGAATTCGACCTGCGACTGTACCTACACTGGCGCGAGCTGCAGAGCGCCTGACGGTGCTCGGAAAGCTTCGCCCTGAGGGCGAGCCTCCTACAAAAGCACGCGTTGCGCACCGGTAGGAGGCCCGTCCTCGCGGCGATAGCAGGTCGAGGGACCGGAGGCGAAGGTGCCTACGCCGGCACCGCCTTGGCCGCCGCCTCGCGTGCCCAGACGCGATGCTGGCCGAGCGCCTGAACGAAGGCGCCGAACACCGCGTCCACGTCATCGCCTTCCAGCAGACCGGCGTCGGGCACGAGATTCAGCGACGCCAGCAACGGCCGCGCCGCGCCTATCACCACCACCGGCTTCAGGTGCTTGTAGGCTTCGAGCAGATAGTGCTTGGCCTCGCCGGACTGAGCCATGGCCGCCGCCGCGTCGGCGCCGCCGGGCACGAACACGGCGTCGAACATCACAGACGGCATACCATCCATAGCCGCATCGATCACCAGCGCCTTGCCCTCGGCGGTTTTTACCGGCGCAGGCGTCGGGCCGATCAGTTTGGCGAAGGCGCCCTCTTCGGCGAGTTTGGCCTTGAACGCATCGATAGCTGCGCCGTCCACGCCGTTGGCCACGAGGATCGCCACCTTGCGCGATTTGATGTTGCCCGGCGCATGGTTCATTAGGCTCAGCGCCAGTGAGCTCGACGCCTTCGGCTCCTTCTTCGCCACGGTGGGCGCGCTCGGCGCCGGCAGGCCGAGGTTGTCCGCCACGCGGCGGGCCAGTTCCAGGTCGATATTGGCAAGAATCTCGTTGACCTGCCGCTCGCGGATGAACACCCGCTCCACCTTGCCCAGCTCGAAGGTGTAGGCGCCGATGATGTGCTCCTTCTCCGGCTCGCTCATGCTGTTCCAGAACAGCGTGGCCTGTGAGAAATGGTCGCCGAACGACGCGCTGCGGTTGCGAATCTTGTGCCCTTCGACGCGTTCTGGATAACTCTCGAAGCCGCCGCCCTGCGCCGCTGGCGGGGTTTCCTTGGGCCAGCCGCCATCGATGGAGTTGGGCTCGTAGTTGGCGCGGCCCTTGTGGATGGCCTGGCGATGGAACGCATCGCGCTGGTTGTTGTGTAGCGGGCACAGCGGCCGGTTGATCGGAATCTCGTGGAAGTTCGGGCCGCCCAGGCGCAGCAGCTGAGTGTCGGTGTAGGAGAACAGCCGGCCCTGCAGCAGCGGGTCGTTGGTGAAATCGATGCCCGGCACGATGTGACCGATGTGGAAGGCGGCCTGCTCGGTCTCGGCGAAGAAGTTGTCCGGGTTGCGATTGAGCGTCATCTTGCCGAGCTTCTGCACCGGCACCAGCTCCTCGGGGATGATTTTGGTCGGATCGAGTAGGTCGAAGTCGAAGCTGTGCTCGTCGGCTTCCTCGACCACCTGCACGCCCAGCTCCCATTCGAAGGGATCGCCGCTCTCGATGGCCTCCCACATGTCGCGGCGGTTGAAGTCCGGGTCTTTGCCGGCGATCTTCAGCGTCTCGTCCCAGACCAGCGAGAAGGCGCCGGCCACCGGCTTCCAATGGAACTTGACGAAGCGGGAGACCCCCTCTGCATTGATCAGGCGGAAGGTGTGCACGCCAAAACCTTCCATTGCCCGGAAGCTGCGCGGCAAAGCACGATCGGACATGGTCCAGAGCACCATGTGCGCCGATTCGGGGGTCAGCGAGACGAAGTCCCAGAAGGTGTCGTGGGCCGATTGCGCCTGCGGAATCTCGTTGTGCGGTTCGGGTTTGACCGCATGCACGAAGTCCGGAAATTTGATCGCGTCCTGAATGAAGAACACCGGCATATTGTTACCGACCAAATCGAAGTTGCCCTCGTCGGTGTAGAACTTGGTGGCGAAACCACGCACATCGCGCACCGTGTCCGCGGAGCCGCGCGAACCCTGCACCGTGGAGAAACGCGCAAATACCGGGGTTTCCTTGCCTTCGGAGGCGAGGAACGAGGCCTTGGTCAGCCAACTGTGGTCGCCGTAGCTGACGAACACGCCATGGGCCGCCGAGCCGCGCGCGTGGACGATGCGCTCGGGAATGCGCTCGTGGTCGAAGTGGGTGAGCTTCTCGCGCATGATGAAATCTTCGAGCAGCGAGGGGCCACGGTCGCCAGCCCGAAGGGTGTTCTGGTTGTCAGCGATCTTCACGCCCTGATTAGTGGTCAGGGCCTGTCCGGTGGCGTCGGAGCGGACGTTTTCCAGCTGGTCGAGCTTGGCGTTGCGGTTGGCGCGGTCCGGCGTGTCGGTGCCGGCTATTTCGTTACGTGGGGCATTGATGTCGGTCATGGAGGGGCCTCGCAATGGGTTGCGCAAGCCGTGGCGGACCGTCTGCTTGACCCGGCTTTTCCACGGCGCTCGGTAAACTGACAGCCACGACGTGTACAAGGTCGGTCTTGCGCCAATTTGCTTTTCTCATGACGGTGATAGGGGACCTCAATGATCGGCGCCGACAGCCCATTCGCCCAGCGGCTGAGCCTGTGCGTCGGATGCGGTAGAATGCCGATCTTTTGCCGGCAGATGCTGCCGGTATCGCCCCATCTACAGGTTCGCCCGTGATCGAATTCCACGACGTCCACAAGACTTATCGCGTCGCCAGCCGCGACGTGATGGCGCTGCAGCCGACCCGCTTGCGTATCGAAGCCGGCGAAGTGTTCGGCCTGATCGGCCACTCCGGCGCCGGCAAAAGTACCCTGCTGCGCCTGATCAACCGACTGGAAGAACCTTCCGGCGGGCGCATTCTGGTCAACGGAGAAGACGTCACCGCACTGGAGGCCGACGGCCTGCGCCGCTTCCGCCAGCGTGTCGGGATGATCTTCCAGCACTTCAACCTGCTGATGTCCAAGACTGTGGCCGATAACGTCGCCATGCCGCTGCGCCTGGCCGGCACCTACTCGAAAGCCGATATCGAACGCCGCGTCGCTGCCCTCCTGGAGCGGGTCGGCCTGAAGGACCACGCACGTAAATACCCCGCGCAGCTGTCCGGCGGACAGAAGCAGCGCGTCGGCATCGCCCGCGCGCTAGCCACCGAGCCTGACATCCTGCTCTGCGACGAGGCCACCAGCGCTCTCGACCCGCAGACCACCGCCCAAGTGCTACAACTGTTGGCCGAGATCAACCGCGAGCTGAACCTCACCATCGTGCTGATCACCCACGAGATGGACGTGATCCGCCGCGTCTGCGATCGCGTGGCGGTGATGGATGGCGGGCTGATCGTCGAGCAGGGCCCGGTGACCGATGTTTTCTTGCATCCACAGCATGCGACCACCCAGCGTTTCGTGCTGGAAGACGAGGCGGTGGATGAGGGTGAGCAGCGCGATGACTTCGCCCACGTGCCGGGTCGCATCCTGCGCCTGACTTTTCAGGGCGAGTCGACCTACCAGCCACTGCTAGGCACCGTGGCGCGCGAGACGGGGGTCGATTTCAGCATCCTCTCGGGGCGTATCGATCGCATCAAGGACACCCCCTATGGCCAGCTGACCCTGGCGCTCACTGGCGGCGACATGCAAGCCGCCCTGTCCCGCTTCGATAGCGCCGATGTTCACGTGGAGGTGCTGCGCTGATGGATGCTCTGTTCACCAATGTGGATTGGTACGAAATCTGGCTGGCGACGCTGGACACTCTGCTGATGCTCGGCGGCTCGCTGCTGTTCACCATCCTGCTGGGCCTGCCGCTGGGCGTGCTGCTGTTTCTCACCGGGCCGCGCCAATTGTTCGAGAACGGTCCGCTGTATGCGCTGCTGTCGTTCGTGGTCAACGTGCTGCGTTCGCTGCCGTTCATCATCCTGCTGATCGTGATGATTCCCTTCACCGTGCTGCTGACTGGCACCTCGCTGGGCGTGGCCGGCGCCATCCCGCCGCTGGTGGTGGGCGCGGCGCCGTTCTTCGCGCGGCTGGTGGAAACCGCGCTGCGCGAAGTCGACCGCGGCATCATCGAGGCGACCCAGGCCATGGGCGCGACGACGCGGCAGATCATCTTCAGCGCATTGCTGCCGGAGGCGAGGCCGGGCATCATCGCGGCTATCACCGTCACCGCCATCACCCTGGTGTCCTACACCGCGATGGCCGGTGTGGTAGGGGCCGGCGGTCTCGGCGACCTGGCGATCCGCTTCGGCTACCAGCGTTTCCAGACCGATGTGATGGTCGTCACCGTGGTCCTGCTGCTGGTACTGGTGCAGGTACTGCAGAGCGTCGGCGACAAGCTGGTCACCCATTTTTCACGCAAATGAACCGCAACCAGGGCGAGCGAACCATCGCAACCCGATCATCTTCTGAAGGAACCAAACGATGAAAAAACTGCTTGCCGCCTTTGCCGCCGTCGCGGCCTTCTCCGCCCAGGCTGCCGACGAACTGAACGTCGCCGCGACCGCCGTCCCGCACGCGGAAATCCTCGAATTCATCAAACCCCAGCTGGCCGAGCAGGGCGTCGATCTGAAGGTGAAGGTCTTCACCGACTATGTGCAGCCGAACATTCAGGTTGCCGAAAAGCGCCTGGACGCCAACTTCTTTCAGCATCAGCCGTACCTGGATGAGTTCAACAAGGGCAAGGGCACCGAACTGGTCAGCGTCGCCGGCGTGCATATAGAGCCCTTCGGCGCTTATTCCAGCAAGCTGAAATCGCTGGACGAACTGCCGAAAGACGCCAATGTGGTCATCCCCAACGATGCCACCAATGGCGGCCGTGCGCTGCTGCTACTGGCCAAGGCTGGCGTAATCACCCTTGAAGAAGGCGCCGGCATCACCGCCACACCGAAGGACATCGCCGAGAACCCGAAGAACATCAAGGTCCGTGAGCTGGAAGCCGCAACCCTGCCGCGCGTGCTGACCCAAGTCGATCTGGCGCTGATCAACACCAACTACGCGCTGGAAGCCAAACTCAACCCCACCGAAGATGCCCTGATCATCGAAGGCAGCGATTCGCCCTACGTGAACATCCTCGTCGCCCGGCCGGACAACAAGGACAGCCCCGCCATGCAGAAGCTGGCTGCCGCGCTGCATAGCGAAGAGGTCCGCAAGTTCATCGAAGAGAAATACCAGGGCGCGGTCGTTCCCGCCTTCTGATCATTTCCGAGCTGACCACGGACCCCGCCGCGGGCGGGGTTCGTCGTTAATAGCCGTAGGGCCGAATTTATTCGGCCGGCGAACGGGCAATGGCCGAACAAATTCGGCCCTACGGAAAGGTTTCGTTTTTAGAGCGGGCCGGCTGGCCCAAAGCGCGATGCCTACTCCAGCGCCAGTACCATCGGCAATTGCTCTGCAAGCTTCTGGGTACGCATCGGCGCGCGGATGAAGCCACGCAGGCGGCCATCAGGGCCGATCAGCGCGAGATTGCCGCCGTGGTCGACGGTGTAATTTTCTTTCGAGGTATCGCCCGGAATGAAGGGCACGCCGGCGGCGTTGGCAAGCGTCTGGATGTCATCCAGCGGCCCGGTAAGGCCGATGAATCCGGCATCGAAATAATCCAGATAGGTTTTCAGCTGCTCCGGCGTATCGCGCTCGGGGTCGACGCTCACCAGGATCGGCTGCATCCGTTGGCGCGTCTCCTCCGGCAGCATGCCGCGCAGCTGGCGCAGTTCGGCCAGCGTCGCCGGGCAGATATCCGGGCAAAAGGTGTAGCCAAAGAACAGCAGGTTCCACTGCCCTTCCAGTTGCTGCAGCGACACCGATTCGCCGTCCTGGTTGGTCAGCGTCAGCTCCGGCATGTCGCGCCCTTGGGGCAAGAGCACGATGCCGGCATCCAGCAGCTCGGCGGTATCGAGCTGGCGCTCGGTATTGAGCACCTTGGAAACCGTCAGGCCAATGACCAGCGCGACCAGCGCGACGAGAACGAATACGGTTTTCTGGATGCGGGTCATGGGGTTCCTTGTCGAGCGGCTCAGATATTGAGCAGCAGATAATGATCAACCAGCAGCGCGA
This sequence comes from Pseudomonas sp. MTM4, assembly GCF_019355055.1. Classification (NCBI taxonomy): domain Bacteria; kingdom Pseudomonadati; phylum Pseudomonadota; class Gammaproteobacteria; order Pseudomonadales; family Pseudomonadaceae; genus Pseudomonas; species Pseudomonas sp. MTM4. The sequence continues at coordinate 3,137,835 of NZ_CP048411.1, read as the reverse complement.
TGAACAGCGCGAACAGGTACCAGATGCTGAATTTGAAGGTCTTGATCGCCGCATGGGGCCGGCTGTCGCGATAGAGCACGATGCTCCAGAACAGGAATCGCGCGCCCAGCAACGCGGCCGCCGCGAGGTACAGCGGGCCGCTCATGTGAATGGCGAAGGGCATGAAGCTCACCGCCAGCAGCACCGCCGTGTAGAGCAGGATGTGCACCTTGGTGTAGTGCTCGCCATGGGTGACCGGCAGCATGGGCACATTGACCTTGGCGTATTCGGCCTTGCGGTGGATCGCCAGCGCCCAGAAGTGCGGTGGTGTCCAGGCGAAGATGATCAGCACCAGCAACAGCGGCTCGGCGGTGATCTGCCCGGTCACCGCGACCCAACCGAGCAGCGGCGGCGCAGCGCCGGCGAGCCCGCCGATGACGATGTTCTGCGGCGTGGCACGCTTGAGAAAGCCGGTGTAGATGACCGCATAACCGACCAGCGAAGCCAGCGTCAGCCAGGCCGCCAGCGCATTGGTGAAAGTCAGCAGCAGGCCCATTCCCGCCACACTCAGCAGTAACGCGAAGAACAGCGCGGCAGCCGGCGATACCCGACCCTCGGCCAGTGGCCGCTTGTGAGTGCGCGCCATCACTGAATCGATACGCCGATCAACCACATGATTGACCGCCGCCGCGCCCCCGGCACAAAGCGCAATCCCGAGGTTGCCGAACACCAACACGGTCCAGGGCACGCCTGCCCGCGTCGCCAGGAACATGCCCACCAGGGAGGTGATAAGCATCAGCAGCACCACCTTCGGCTTGGTCAGCTCCAGGTAATCGCGCCAGCTAGCCTGGGCGCCGCGTTCGCTGAGTAGAGTCGCCATGGGGTTCTCCTTGTGGTCAAGCGCGAGGCAGGTCGAGCCCGCCTACGGTGTTCGGGCGCTCCTGAGGTGCAGGCTCGCGCGCCGCGACGGCGCCCTGACTCAGGAGACGAAGGTTGATCAGTACGGTAACCAGCAGCAGCAGCGCTCCGCCGCCGTTATGGGCGACGGCGACGGCCAGGGGGAGATTGAACAGAACATTACTGATGCCCAGCCCGATTTGCAGAGCCAGCGCGGTCAGCAGCAACCCGGCCAGACGCGGCAACCCGTTGCGCCAGAGCTGCCAGCTCAGGGCCAACAGGATGAGCGTCACGGTCAGTGCGCCGAGCCGGTGAGTGACGTGGATGGCCGTACGCGCCTCGCCGAAGAGCATGCCACCCAAGTAATTCGGGCCGATGTCGTGGTGAGTCAGATTGAAGGCATTGATGAAATCCATCTTCGGCCACCACTCGCCATGGCAAGTGGGGAAATCCGTGCAGGCCACCGCGGCGTAGTTGCTGCTGACCCAGCCACCCAGCGCCACTTGAAGGATCACCGCCAGCATGCCGATCACTGCTAACGCTCTGACTCGACCCGCCACGTTCGGGATTGCCGGTTGTCGACCGGACAAGCGCAGGCTCAGCAGGAACAGCAGGCTCAAGGTGGCGAAGCCGCCCAATAGATGCGCCGTGACCACTTGCGGCCAGAGTTGCAGGGTGACGGTCCACATGCCAAACGCCGCCTGGGCGATCACGACCGCCAGCAGCAGCAACGGCAACTTGACCGGTTGACCGGGCTCGGCGCGGCGGCGCACAGCCTGCACGGCAAGCGCGAGAATCACCACTCCCAACGCACCGGCGAAGTAGCGATGGACCATCTCGTTCCAACCCTTGTGCACCTCCAGCGGAGCTTCGGGGAAGCGCAGCGCGGCCAGGCTCTGTTTGTCTTCACTCATGGGCACGGTGAGAAACCCGTAGCAGCCGGGCCAGTCCGGGCAGCCAAGGCCAGCGTGGGTCAGTCGTGTGTAGGCACCGAGCAACACCACCACCACAGCCAGCAGCGTGGCGAATACGGCAAGGCGATAACCGGGGCGTGATCTTGGCTGCATAAGGTCCTCGTTATCGAAAAGCTTGTAGGCAGGTGCAGCGCCCAATTTCAACGTAGGGCTTGACTTGCTCCCCTCACCCCAGCCTTCTCCCTGAGGGAGAGGGGGTTGGCTCAGTGCTTCTTCCAGCTTCAGGCTTTCAGCTTCCGGCTGCTTTTCAACCTATCTGCGAAATTTTCAGCAGGTACTTCAGGTCATCGAGAATCGCTTTGCCGTCTGCTTTCGCGTCGTAGCGCAGCACCAGATTCCCGTGTGGGTCGACGATCCAGAGTTGCGGGCCGGTGGGCACGTCGGGATTGGCGCCGTACACGGTTGCGTCCAGCGAGTAGCGTTGCAGTTGCGGATATTCACGTTGCAGCCGCTGGTCATAATCGTTGGCCAGAGGCTCCGCGCTGGCCAGTGCATGGCCGGCGCGACCGGCTTCGCGAGCCAAACCGATATTGATCTGACGGGCCAGATAGACCAGCTGCTGGCAGTCTTCGGCGCAGCCCTGCGGAGCCGTGACCAGCAGTTCCCAGCGCGGTTCGGCGGCGACCGGCGTGCTGATCCCGAGCGCATCGCGGCCCTGTCCGGTCGCGACCAGGGCGCCGTCATAGGTTCGGGTTTGCGGCACCCAGAAGCCGAAGTGGTACATCGCGCTGGCCAATAACATCGGGCCGATCACCACGGCCAGGATCAGCAGCAGTTGCAGCCGCCCACGGCGCCGCTGCGGCGGCGCAGAGTTGAAGGTCGGATTCATCGTGGTCACTGCTTGCTCTCCCGTGCCTGGTGCACGCCGAAGTAGATGAACAACGCCAGCAACGCTGCCGCCAGCGCAAACCATTGCACCGCGTAACCCACATGCTGCTGCGGCTTCATGAAGGTCACCGGCCAGTCGGCGCGATATGCCGTGGGCCCCGGCTCCAGTCGCAGCTCGTAGCTGACGCCCTCGCGATCGAGCAGCTGCCAGATCTCGTCGACATCGACGTGATTGATCAGCCGCGGCCAGCCTTCAGCCATGCGTTTGCTAAGGATGAACGGCTCGCCCGAAGGGGCGTAGACCCAGGCCGCCAACTTCAACGGGCGATCCGGTGTGTCGAATTTCGGCGGGATGCGGCGATCCGGCCATGGCAGCCAACCCCGGTTGACCAGCACCCATCGGCCGCTGGCCTGATCCTGAAACGGCTGCAGCAGTTCGACGCCGACCTGGCCGTCGCGGGTGCGGCTGTCCAGCAGAAAGCTGTGCTCGACATCGAAACTGCCCTGTAGATGGATGCGGCTGTAGATGGGGTCTTCGAGATTTTCGATCTGCTCTGGCGACACTGGCGCAGCCCCTTGGCGGGCCTCCTGACGCGCCAGCATGTCGCGCTTCTGCTCGCCGCGCTCCAGCTGCCAGAAACCCAGCCAGACCAGCAGCGGCAACAGGCACAGCACCACCATCGTTGGCAGCAAACCCGGCTTGAAGCCGCTCATGCCGCGCCCCGCGACGTATTTATCCGGCTGGCTATACTCCACCCCCAACTTCCCCCAGTTCACCTATCACGGCGGACCCGCTCATGCTCAAGGCGGTGATTATTCTGTTATTAGTCGCCACGCTGGTCAGTCTGTTCAGTGGACTGTTCTTTCTGGTCAAGGACGAAGGCCGCACCTCCCGTCTGGTAACCGCCCTGTTCGTTCGTGTCTCCCTCACTGCATTGACTGTCGCGCTGATCGCCTGGGGCTTTTACTCCGGGCTGCTGCAGCCTGGCTTCGGATAGCGCCTACAGCGGGTTTGCAGCTTCAAAGCACATAAACGAAGACGAACAGGCCGAGCCATACCACGTCCACGAAGTGCCAGTACCAGGCCGCCGCCTCGAAGCCGAAATGTTGTTCAGGCGTGAAGTGGCCGCGAAAACTGCGCACCAGCATCACCGTCAGGATGATCGCCCCCATGGTGACGTGGGCTCCGTGAAAGCCGGTAAGCATGAAGAAGGTCGCGCCGTAAATGCCCGAGCCTAGCGTCAGGCCGAGTTCGGTATAGGCGTGCACGTACTCCTCGATCTGCAGGATGAGGAAAGCCACGCCGAGCAGCACGGTCAGCCCTAGCCCGAGCTTGAGGTGTTTGCGATTGCCCTTGCGCAGTGCGTGGTGCGCCCAGGTCAGCGTAAAGCTGGAGGTGACCAGGAGAATGGTGTTGATCAGCGGTAGTCCCCAGGCGCTGATGGTGCCTTCCGGCGCCGGGTACAGTTGGGGATCGGGGTTGTTCAGCAGCGGCCAGGTGTATTCGAAGTTGGGCCAGAGCATATTGCTGACGCCCTTGTCGCCATCGCCACCAAGCCAGGGGCCGACCCAGTAGCGGATGTAGAACAGCGTGCCGAAGAACGCAGCGAAGAACATCACCTCGGAAAAGATGAACCAGGTCATGCCCCAGCGGAAAGATCGATCCATCTGTCCGCTATAAAGGCCGGCACGACCTTCGCGAACCACCGAGCCGAACCAGCCGAACATCATGTAAACGATCAGCAGCGCACCGATGAAAAAGATCAGCGGACCGTTGGAGTCGGCACGCTCGGCCTTGAGGTCGTTGAACCAGCTGCCGAGGCCGTAGACGGTGACCAGCAGCGCAACCGTGGCAACGATGGGCCACTTGCTCTGGGCGGGGACGTAGTAATTCTCGTGCGTGGTGGTCTGTTTGTTCATTGCAGACTCTCCTTGGCCGCCACCACGGGCGCCTGATGGATGGCGGCGACGGGGGGTTGGCGAGACGTGATGTCGAACAGGGTGTAGGCGAGCGTCAGGTGACGCACGTCTGCGGGCAGATCACGATCAACGATGAAGCGCACCGGCATCTCGATGCGCTCACCGGGCTGCAACACTTGCTGGGTAAAGCAGAAGCACTCGGTCTTGTGAAAGTACGCAGCTGCCTTGGAGGGCGACACGCTGGGCACGGCCTGGGCCGTCATCGGCTTGTCCGTGGGGTTGTAGGCGACGAAGCGCATTTCCTGGCTGGCACCGGGATTCACGCTGAGCTGATCGGCCTGGGGACCGAATTCCCATTCCATGCCTGCGGCATTGGTGGCCAAGAACTGCACGCGAATCTCCCGCGCTACGTCCGTCGTCTGCGTTCCTTCGTAGGCGCCGGCCGTCTTGCCGTTGATGCCGAAGGCCTGGCACATGACGTCGTAGATCGGCACCAGTGCGAAGCCGAAGGCGAACATCGCCACCACGACGAACAGCAGACGGCGCACCAGGCGGGCGGTGGGCAGGGAATCGCTCATTGCATTCTCCTCGCGCAGGGCCGTTCATCGCGCAGCGCAGGGGCCTGCTCAGCCCTTTCGCAGCCGCCCTGGTGGGCTGAAGCCCACCCTACAAAAAGCTCGACACTATGCGGATGCAGGGTGAGCCGGGCGGCGCTCCGCTTCAGCCCACCATGGGAAACCCGTAGGGTGGGCTTCAGCCCACCAAAACAACCATCAGCCACTACCCGAGCAGCCGCAGAGCACGCCATCGAAGCCACCCGACTTCCAGCCGCCAAGCCTTCGGCGGCTTTCACCCTAATCATGCTTGGGCCCCGTGCGGTGCTCATGCAGCTCTTCCATGCTCGGCGGCACGCTGAAGGTGTGGTAAGGCGCCGGCGACGGCACGCTCCATTCCAGCCCTTCGGCACCGTCCCAAGGCTTGGCAGCGGCGACCGGGCCACCACGAATGCACTTGATGACGATGAACAGGAACAGCAGCTGTGTGGCGCCGAACATGAAGGCGCCCACCGACGAGATCATGTTGAAGTTGGCGAACATCATGTTGTAGTCCGGGATGCGCCGCGGCATGCCGGCCAGCCCGACGAAGTGCATCGGGAAGAACGCCAGGTTCATGCCGACGAAACTCATCCAGAAGTGCAGCTTGGCCAGCGTCTCGTCGTACATGTGCCCGGTCCACTTGGGCAGCCAGTAGTAGGCCGAAGCGAAGATGCCGAAGATAGCTCCCGGCACCAGCACGTAGTGAAAATGTGCCACTACGAAATAGGTGTCGTGGTACTGGAAGTCAGCCGGCGCGATGGCCAGCATCAATCCGGAGAAACCACCGATGCTGAAGAGAATGACGAAGGCCACGGCGAACAGCATCGGCGCCTCGAAGGTCAGCGAGCCGCGCCACATGGTCGACACCCAGTTGAACACCTTCACCCCGGTCGGCACGGCGATCAGCATGGTCGCGTACATGAAGAACAGCTCGCCGGTCAGCGGAATGCCGACGGTGAACATGTGGTGCGCCCAGACGACGAACGAGAGGAAGGCGATCGCGCCGGTGGCGTAGACCATCGAGGTGTAGCCGAACAGCGGCTTGCGCGAGAACGCCGGGATGATGGAGCTGACCGCGCCGAACGCCGGCAGGATCATGATGTACACCTCGGGATGACCGAAGAACCAGAACACGTGCTGAAACAGCACGGGATCGCCGCCGCCCGCCGCGCTGAAGAAGCTGGTGCCGAAGTGGATGTCCATTAGCATCATGGTCACCACGCCGGCCAGTACCGGCATCACCGCGATCAGCAGGAAGGCGGTAATCAGCCAGGTCCAGACGAACAGCGGCATCTTCATCAGCGTCATGCCCGGCGCGCGCAGGTTGAGCACGGTGGCGACCACGTTGATCGCGCCCATGATCGAGCTGATGCCCATCAAGTGGATGGCGAAGATAAAGAAGGTCACCGATTCGGGCGCATAGGTGGTCGACAGCGGTGCATAGAAGGTCCAGCCGAAGTTCGGCCCTCCGCCCTCCATGAACAGCGTCGACACCAGCAATCCGAATGCCGCTGGCAGCAGCCAGAAGCTGAAGTTGTTCATCCGCGGCAGCGCCATGTCCGGCGCGCCGATCATCAGCGGAATCATCCAGTTGGCCAGGCCGACGAAGGCCGGCATCACTGCGCCGAACACCATGATCAGGCCGTGCATGGTGGTCATCTGGTTGAAGAATTCCGGCTGCACGATCTGCAGGCCCGGCTGGAACAGCTCGGCGCGAATCACCATCGCCATCGAGCCGCCGAGCAGGAAGGCGCAGAAGCTGAACCACAGGTACATCGAGCCGATGTCCTTGTGGTTGGTGGTCAGCAGCCAGCGTGAGAGGCCCTTGGCTGGGCCGTGGTGATGGTCATGCTCGGCATGACCATGATCGTCGATCACTGCACTCATCACCTGATCCTCTTACTGGGTGGCTTCTTCGGCCTGTTTGAAGACGAGCACGTCTTTCGGCGTGACCATGTCGCCCTTGTCGTTGCCCCACGCGTTGCGCTCGTAGGTAATCACGGCGGCAAGGTCGACCTCGGACAGTTGCGGGCCGAACGCAGGCATCGAGGTGCCTGGCGCGCCCTTGACAACGATGCTGATGTGGTCCTCGGCTTCGCCGGTGGCGATCGGCGAGCCTTTCAGGGCTGGGAACATTGGCGGCAGGCCTTCACCCGTGGGCTGGTGACAGGATGCGCAATTGGTCTGGTAAACCTGTTCGCCGCGAGCGGCGAGTTCTTCGAGCGTCCATTCCTTGCTGGTCAACTCGGCAAGCTTGGCCGCTTCGGCCTTCTTCTCACCCAGCCAGGCAGCGTAGTCCTCGGCGGTCCTGACCTCGACCACGACCGGCATGAAGCCGTGATCCTTGCCGCACAGCTCGGTGCACTGGCCACGATAGATGCCGGGCTCCTCGACACGCGTCCAGGATTCGTTGATGAAGCCGGGGATCGCGTCTTTCTTGACCGCCAGCGCCGGTACCCACCAGGAATGGATGACGTCCGCGGCGGTGATCAGGAAGCGCACCTTGGCGCCCACCGGAATCACCAGCGGTTCGTCGACCTCCAGCAGATAGTGTTCGCCCTTGGGCGCCTGATTGTTGATCTGGTCGCGCGGTGTCGTGAGGTTGCTGAAGAACTCGACGTCTTCGCCCAGATACTTGTAATGCCACTTCCACTGGTAGCCGGTGATCTGGATATCCACGTCCGATTCGGATGCGTCATAGATGTGGATGAGAGTGCGCGTCGCCGGCACGGCCATGGCGATCAGGATCAACAAGGGAATGACGGTCCAGAGAACCTCGACCTTGGTATTTTCGTGGAAGTGCGCCGATTCCAGTCGTTTGGAACGCCGATGAGCGAACATCGACCAGAACATCACCGCGAACACCAGCACGCCGATGATCACGCAGATCCAGAAGATGGTCATGTGCAAATCGAATACGGAGCGACTGACGTCCGTTACACCAGGTCGCATATTCACGTCCCAGGCCGCCTGGGCCTGACCGAATAGCGACCACAGCCCAATCCCCATCCAGACTCGTGGATGTCGCGACATTGCGGGTTCCCCTTATGGTTCTTGTTATCCCGCCGACTGGCCTGTTGTCCGGACGCGAAGGGAGCCACGCTCACTTCGACGGCCTGACTACGCCTTGATCCGGTGCCCCCCAATTCCTGGTCACCAGCCTTCGCTTTGCACGCGCAGTCGGATTCAATCGGTACGCTTACGATCGGAGTATAGACAGCGTTCTCCGACTGGCAATTTCATCAGGTGCTCGGGTTAGCTTCCGCTTCGCGCGGCTGATCGTTCTTCTTCACGCCGCGGATATTCATCAGCGCAAGACACACCTGCAGCGTGATCAGCGCCCAGGCCTGGGCATGCCAACCCCAGATCACCCAAAGCAGGTTGCTCAGCAGAAAACACCAGAAGCCCACCGTGCGCCGGCTCGGTTTCAGCGAGCCGATCAACCACGCCGCCAAAACGGTGATGACCATAGCCGGCCATTGCAGCAGATCGATCCAGTCCACATCACCTCCACCTACGGAAGCGAGCGCCGTGCCGGCCGGCTCGCAGGAATATAGGGTTTGGTGCGCTCGCCGCTAGGGTTGGTTCCGTGCACCAGACGGTTTAGGCCTGCCGGCAACCGAGAAGCATCGCGCCGAGCAGTTCACACGAGTAAGCCTCCCGTGGCGATTTGTAGAGGCCGCGCCCCGCGGCGAATGCAGGCTGCCGAGGCGCTTCCATAGACAGCTCAGAGCAGGCTCAATTGCTGCCCTGGCGGCGCGAAGCGGCTGCAATCGAGACCGAAGTTCTGATCGCGACGGTTGTAGCCCAGGCGCTTGCAGGCCAGCTGGAACCGTTGAGCGAGTAGCTGAGCGAACTGCCCTTCTCCGCGCATGCGGCTGCCGAAGCGGCTGTCGTAGTCCTTACCGCCGCGCGACTGGCGTACCAGGCTCATCACATGCGCCGCGCGCTGCGGGAAATGCTCGGTCAACCAGGCCTCGAATAGCTCCGCCACCTCGTGGGGCAGGCGCAGCAGGACATAACCCGCCGACGCCGCACCGGCCTCGCGCGCGGCCTCGAGCATGCGCTCCAGCTCCATGTCGTTGATCATTGGAATCATCGGCGCGCACATCACGCTGACCGGAACACCCGCCTCGTGCAGAGTCCGCAAAACGCGCAGGCGCGCCGCGGGCGAGGCCGCGCGAGGCTCCATGATGCGCTTGAGCTCGTCATCCAGGGTGGTCAGGCTGACCGAGACGCTGACCAGCCGTTGCTCGGCCAAAGGCACCAGCAGATCCAGATCGCGCAGCACCAGCGAACCCTTGGTGATGATGTGCACCGGATGCTTGAAGCGCAGCAGTATTTCCAATGCCTGACGCGTCAGCCGCTGCTCGCGCTCCAGCGGCTGATAGGCGTCGGTATTGACTCCCAGCGCGATGGGTTGCGGCACGTAGCCGGGCTTGCTCAGCTCCTGCTCCAGGCGCTCGGCAAGGTTAGTCTTAGCGATCAGCCGCGTCTCGAAATCGATGCCCGGCGACAGGTCCCAATAGGCATGGCTGGGCCTTGCGAAGCAGTAAATACAGCCATGCTCACAACCCCGATACGGATTGACCGAACGATCGAAGCCAACGTCCGGTGACTGGTTGCGAGTGATGACGGACTTTGCCGTCTCGCTGCGCACTTCGGTCGCGCGGGTCGGCGGTACTTCCTGCTCCCAGCCGTCGTCATAGGCTTCGCTAAGGGTCGGCGCGAAACGGTTGTGCGGATTTATGGCGGTACCGCGACCGCGTGGTGTGGCGACGATGCTGGACATGGGCAGCCCTCATAACTGTTCATGCATACAGTATATGAGAACGATCAACATGCATTCGTCTTCCGACGAGCGCAGGGCCGGACGATTCATGACCGTCGGTCGGAATTGCGAGTGATTCACAGCCGCGCAAAATAGATCGTCTACAACGGTAGTACTCGGCTAAGAGGCCGTTGCGGAGAGAGAGAGCGGCAATGGATTCCAAGAGACCTTTGCATGCCCGGGAAAACAACTTTGATTTCCTGCGCTTTTTTGCAGCGTCGTTGGTGCTGCTCGTTCACAGTTATCCGCTGACCGGGCGCCGGCCTGACGAGCCCATCGAGCTGCTGACCGGCTATGAGAACGGCGGGGAATTCGCCGTCGCGATCTTCTTCGTCATCAGCGGCTACCTGATCACGTCGTCCTGGATCAATAGCAGCAGTGCGAGAAGCTTCCTGATCAAGCGCGCGTTGCGGGTCTTTCCAGCCTTGATACTGGCCGTTCTGTTATCGGCGTTCGTCATCGGCCCGCTGGTGACCGAGCGCAGCATGACCAGCTATTTCTCGTCCCCCATCACCTGGACATACCTGCAGAACATCTTGCTCGTCACGCGCTTCGAGCTGCCGGGCGTGTTCAGCCATAACATCTATCCGAACGTGGTGAACGGATCGCTGTGGACGCTTCCGCTCGAGGTACTGATGTACCTGGGCGTGCTGGTCATGGGTCTGGTTGGTTTGTTGAAGCCTCGGCTGATCTTTTTGCCCATCGCCGGCCTCGCCCTGGGCTACTTCTGGTTACTGGAGCGGCTCGGGATCGAGTCCTTCTTCATCACCAACGTCTTCAAGTTGGGCCTGCTGTATTACACCGGCGCTGCCATCTTCCTCTACCGCGACGCACTGCCCTGGCGCGGCTGGATTGCCGCCCTGTTCGTCGCGGCACTGGTGTTGACGTTTCATACCGCCGCCGGGCCGTATGTTTATGTGATCGCGCTGCCTTATCTGGTGATCTATCTCGCCTATGCGCCGATTCCGTTGCTTTCCCGGTTCGGCAAGTACGGCGATTTCTCCTATGGCATGTACATCTACGCCTTCCCTTTCCAGCAGCTCACCGTCTATCTGCTTGGCCACGAAATCGGTGTGTTCTGGCTGACGGTCATAAGCCTGGCGCCCACCTTGTTGCTGGCGATCCTGTCCTGGCACCTGATCGAGGCGCCGGCCATGAAGTTCAAGCAACGCCTAGCCCGGGCGCCAGAGCCTCGCCTGGTGCCACCCAACCCCTTGGTTTGAAACGCGACGTCGAATCGCCGTGGTTGCAGCGACAACCATATAAACACTCTGTGCTTGCTCTGCCTTTCGACCAGCGTGACCTCGCTGGTCGCCCCAGCGGCGCGGATCGGCAACGCAATCAGCGCAGATTGACGGGCAGTGGCGGGCCGCCGTCTTTTTGCCAGCTGCCACTGAGTTGGCCGTCGCGGCCAAGCCGAAGCTCGAACAGCGCGGGTACGTCACGCTGCTCTCGAAGCAAGGTGCGGTTGGCGTCGTGGCGCACGGCAAGTTCAATCGGGCCATCGTCCTCGTTGCGAAAATAGGCGGCTCTGGCCGCCCCTTCGACACTAGGTGGTGTGATTGCCAGGGTTATTCGATGACGGCTCTCGATCACACCGCGGTAAACGCCGCCTACCTGCGGCTTCGCCAGCTGCCTGCAATCGCCGCGTTGCTCCAGCAGCAGGCAGCGTCCGTACGAACTGAGATCCTCCGCAAGATCGGTGTAGGCGAAACTGTTCGAAAACTCATCAAGATCATCCAGTGCGCGTACTGCATGCGCCGAGCATCTTTCCGCAATTAGGGTCAGCTGCGCTTGTTTGAGCACCAGCCTGTCATGAGCGAGATTGGAGTCGAGATGGCGCGGCAAGCAGTGCTCGTAGATTCCACGCTGAATGGCGGCAGACTCGGCCTCTTCGTCAGTGGCGCTGTTCGCTGGAATTCGGGCAAGGAAATTCTCGATGCGCTCTATCCGCGCCTGGCTTACCCGTTCACGTAGCCGCTGCAGACCCGACTCGCTGAACAGATCGAACAACGAAAGGGGCGAGCCATCGGCTAGCGCGAACGCATAGCTGTTGCGGCCCATGCTGAGATAAGCGCCGTAATACTCACCAATGATATCCAGCGAAAGGAAGCCAGGCGTGTGCGCATGGATTTCGTAATCGAGGCTGACCACACCGTGCCCCGCCTCCTCTTTCGGCCAGATTCGCTCGAACGGCGACTGCTTGAAGTGGCCCGGCAAACCGTCGAGTTCGAACGCGTGCAGGTAGATATTGATTCGCTCCAGCGCAGCCGATTCGCCTTCGAACAACGGAAAGCGATAGGTCGACCATTCGCTCCGCGCGGCTTCGAGTGTGGAGACGCCTGGATCGGCAATTGACGACATCGGCACGAGGGCAAGCAGACAAAGCGACAGCAATCGCCTGTGGCACGTCATACGCATGAACCTCGGAACTGATTTGGGAATACGGCGTGACGCCTGAGAATAAACGCTTCCCTCGTTCGAATGTCCCCGATACTTGCTTCGAACCACCGCTGCGCAAGAACGCTCGCTCAGGCTGCGGTACGACGCACCTGCACCTTGCTGTACTCAGCTTCTGCACCGTCGCTGAGCTGAATGACGCCTCGTTGCATCAGTTCGCGGGCGCGCCAGTAGAGGAACAGGTCGGTCGGGAAAAAACCATCGCAGTGGCCCATGACCTGCGCCATAGCCCGTGCCAAGGGCATCCAGTCGGTGTGGCAGGCCGCAACCAACTCACCATCGATCGCCTTGTAGTCCTCGCCGGCAAAGCGCCCGGCGGTCCAGCGACGTATCGCTGCGCTCTCCTGAACGACCGCGCGCCATTGGCTGGCGAGTTCGGCGATCCTGCCCGGCTCGACGGTGCGTGGTTGATGGAGTGCCGCAAGAGCGTCCGGCGCGTGCATGGATACCGCCATTCGCGTGCCGACGCGACTGTCGCCGGTGCCACATACGACTTCCTGAAACGGCAGCGCCGAACCTTCAAGCACCGCTGCCACGCGAGCCAGCATCAGCTGCTCGGAGGCGCTGTCGCCATGCCAGACCGTCACCGGCCGTGACTGACTGGCCAGCCCCGCCAGAAACTCGGCATCATCAGCGAGGCCCACCGCAAAATCCGGACGCGGCGTCAGGGCAACGGGCCAGACGCCTTCCCAGAACGCCACACGCTCCGCGCAAGGTAGAGAATCGATATCGGCGAGCGGCCCGACGGCAAGATCGTCGCGCAGGACCCGCACCGTCTCGCCGTTGCCTTGGCCCAAGTGCTGCCGGACGCTGTCAGCGGCAAGGTCCCCACAGGTGAGATGCCACATGCCAAACCTCTAGTTGATCAGTCGGGTTTTTTCTTCAGCTTTGGATTCGGGAAGAACTGCACCGCCTGAACCTGCGGGTCGGCCGGTTTCGGCTTGGCCTGGTTGACCCGCGTGCCCAGCTCCGAGGGCACCGACTGCCCTTGGGCGTTGAGGGTATCGGCGTAGCCGCATTCGACGCATTCGCGATGCGGTACGCCATCGACGTCCCACATTTTGATGCTATCCGTCGCGCTGCATGCCGGGCACACCGCGCCGGCGATGAAGCGTTTGGTCGTCACTTTCGGCTCGTCAGTCATGCCACTTGCTCCGTCAGGCCGAGGTGGCGCAGCAGGGCGTCGGTGGATGGTTCGCGACCGCGGAAATCGACGAACAGCACCATCGGCTCCTGCGAACCACCGCGCGCTAGGATGGCATCGCGGAAGGCACGGCCGGTCTCGGGGTTGAACACGCCTTCTTCCTCAAAGCGCGAGAAAGCGTCGGACGACAGCACTTCGGCCCACTTGTAGCTGTAGTAACCAGCGGCGTAACCACCGGAGAAGATGTGCGCGAAGCTGTTGGGGAAGCGGTTGCTGGCCGGCGGGCGCATCACCGAGACCTCATTGCGGATGCCTTCCAGAACCTCTAGCACGCTTCGGCCATCGCCGTGGGTGGCGTGCAGCTCGAAGTCGAACAGCGAGAACTCCAGCTGGCGCACCATCATCAGCCCGGACTGGAAGTTCTTCGCTGCCAGCATCTGCTGCAACTTGTCCTGCGGGAGGCGTTCGCCGGTCTGGTAATGACCGGAGATCAGCGCCAGACCTTCCGGCTCCCAGCACCAGTTTTCCATGAACTGGCTGGGTAGCTCGACCGCATCCCAAGCCACGCCGTTGATGCCAGAGGCGCCAGCGTGTTCGACCTGGGTCAGCAGATGATGCAATCCATGGCCGAATTCGTGGAACAGGGTGGTGACTTCATCGTGGGTCAGCAGCGCCGGGCGCTCGCCGACCGGCGGTGTGAAGTTGCAGACCAGGTTGGCCACCGGCGTCTGCAGCGTGCCCAGGCAGGTGCGGCGCTTGTCGCGGGCGCCGTCCATCCAGGCTCCGCCGCGCTTGTTGGCGCGGGCGTAAAGGTCGAAGAAGAAACGACCGACGTGCTCGCCGTTCTCGCGGATCTCGAACAGGCGCACGTCCGGGTGCCAGCTGTCGAAATCTTCCAGCTCGTGAATCTCGATGCCGTACAGGCGCTGGACGATGGCGAACAGCCCGGACAGCACCTTGTCGATCGGGAAGTATTCGCGCAGCTCTTCCTGGTTCAGGCTGTAGCGCTGTTGGCGCAGCTTCTCGCCGAAGTAGCCGACATCCCAACTCTGGAGATCCGAAACGCCATTCTTAGCAGCGAAGGCGCGCAGTTCCTGCAGGTCGCGCTCGGCGAATGGCTTGCTGCGCTTGGCCAGGTCGCGCAGGAAGCCCAGCACCTGATCGGTGCTCTCGGCCATTTTGGTCGCCAGCGACAGCTCGGCGTAGTTGCCGAAGCCCAGCAGTTTGGCCAGTTCCTGACGCAGGTCGAGGATCTGCTCCATCACCGGGCCGTTGTCGAACTGACCGGCGTTCGGACCTTGATCGGAAGCGCGGGTGGAATAGGCGACGTAGACCTCTTCACGCAGCGCGCGGCTGTCGCCGTAGGTCATTACGGCGTAATAGCTGGGAAACTCCAGACTGATCAGCCAGCCGTCAAGCTCCTTGGCTTTTGCAGCTTCGGCCATCTGCGCCTTGGCCGAGTCGGTGATACCGGCCAGCAGGCTTTCGTCGGTGATGTGTTTAGTCCAGGCCTGGGTGGCATCGAGCAACTGATTGGAAAAGGTGCTGCCCAGCTCGGCGAGCTTCATCTGGATGGCGCCGAAGCGCTGCTGCTCGGCTGGCGGCAGGTCGATACCGGACAGGCGGAAATCGCGCAAAGCGTGCTCGATGATGGTTTTTTGTGCGACCTCGAAGCCTTCAGCCTCGGCGCTCAGTGATAGTGTCTGATAGGCGGCGAACAGATCGGCATTCTGGCCGAGTTCCGTGGCGTATGCAGACAGCTTGGGCAGACAAGCCTCGTAGGCTGCGCGCAATTCGGGGTTGTTGCGTACCGAATTCAGATGGCTGACCGGGCCCCAGGCGCGGCTGAGGCGCTCGTTCATTTCATCCAGGCCGACTACCAGCGTGGACCAGTCGAGGCTCTCTGCCGGACGGCTGAGCAGTTCCTGCAAGGCGACGCGGTTGTCGCCGAGGATGCTATCCACGGCAGGCTCGACGTGCTCGGGGCGAATCTCGGAATAGGGCGGCAGGTCGAAATCGCGAAGCAGCGGATTAGTAGCGGTCACGGCATTGGCCCTTTCAGATGAATACCCGCAGCATGTTAAAGACAAATGCCTGACCGTGCAGCTGGGGATCGGAGCGATAGCGCTTCCCTATCCCTTATGGCGCAGCGGTCTCAGGTACCTGCTCCGGCTCCTCCTCCCGCTGCGCATACCGCTGGGCCAGCACCGCGCAGACCATCAGCTGAATCTGATGGAAGATCATCAGCGGCAGGATGATCATCCCCACCGCGCTGGTGGCGAACAGCACCTGCGCCATGGGTACACCGGTGGCCATGCTCTTCTTCGAGGCAGCGAAGAGAATGGTGATGCGGTCTTCCAGATTGAAGCCCAGCCGCTTGCCGAGAAAATGCGTGGCCCAGAGCACGATGGCCAGCAGCACGCAGCAGACCAGCGTCAGCGCAACCAGGCGTGACAACGGCACCAGTTGCCAAAGGCCCTCGACTACCGCGTCGCTGAAAGCTGTGTATACCACCAGCAGGATCGAGCTCTGGTCGACGACCTTCAACCAGTTCTTGTTGCGCGTCACCCAAGCGCCGATCCAGCGCCGCGCGATCTGCCCGGCGACGAAGGGCACCAGCAGCTGCAGCACGATCTTGCCGATGGAGTCGAGTGTCGATCCGGCTTCGCCTTCAACACCCAGCAGCAACATCACCAGGATCGGCGTGAGGAAGATGCCGAGCAGGCTGGAGGCCGCCGCGCTGCAGATCGCCGCCGGGATGTTGCCGCGCGCCAGCGAAGTGAAGGCGATGGCCGACTGCACGGTGGCGGGCAGGGCGCAGAGATAAAGAATGCCAAGGTAGAGCTCGGTGCCGACCAGCGGCGTCAGTAGAGGCTTGAGCGCCAGGCCCAACAGCGGAAACATCACGAAGGTGCAGGCGAACACCAGCAGGTGCAGGCGCCAGTGGCCGGCACCGGCCAGAATGGCTTCGCGCGACAGCTTGGCGCCATGCATGAAGAACAGCAGGGCGATGGCCAGCGTCGTGGCCCAGCCGAAGATCACCGCGCCTTGGCCTTCGCAGGGTAGGAAGGTGGCGATGGCGATGACCGCCAGCAGGGCGAGGGTGAAGTTATCGAACAGCAGGCGCAGATGGGCCATGACTTAATTCCTTGTAGCTTGCAGACAACAGGCGACGACCTTATCGTGACCGGAATTTTCCGACTAACGCCAGGCAGGCACTAAATGTCGCCAATCGGACAAGAGGCTGCGCTGATCACCCGCCTCGGTGAGCTCAGAAAATTGCCACGGCCGGTCTATGGCCAGCTCGATTCGCCACCCAACCTCAAACTCGGCTATCGCCACAGCCACCCCTGGGTGCAGCTTTCCCATGCGGTAGAAGGGGTGCTCGAGGTGCGTACCGACCGCGGCCGCTTCATCGCCCCGCCGCTGCGCGCGGTATGGGTACCCGCGGGCATCACCCATCAGGTGTTCTGCGCGGCGGATACCTGCATCCGCAGCCTGTACATCGACCGCAGCGTGGCCGGCGACGCCCCGGAGCGCTGCCGCGTGTTGCAGATCAGCCCGCTGCTGCGCGAGCTGATTCAACACTTCAGCACACTGCCCGAAACCTATGCCGAGGACGGTCCGGCAGGCCGTCTGGTGCAGGTGTTGCTGGATCAGCTCGATTGCGCGCCGGAGATCGCACTGGTGCTGCCGCTGCCGGTCGAACCGCGCCTGCGCCAGCTGTGCAAACGACTGCAGAACCACCCCGACTCGCGTGAAACCCTGGCCGACTGGAGCCAAGCGCTGGGCGTCTCGGAACGCACCCTGAGCCGGCTGTTCCTGCGCGAAACCGGGTTAAGTTTTCGCGCCTGGCGACAACGTTTGCGACTGCTCAGCGCGCTGCCCGCGCTGGAGCGTGGCGAGCGAGTGACCGATGTGGCGCTGGGCTGCGGCTACGAATCACTATCGGCCTTCATCGCCGCGTTTCGCGAGCAGTTCGGCGCCACGCCCGGCGAGTTCTTCCGCGATGCCAGGCGGCAGAATCCGTCCGGGCTTCAAGTCCCTTCTTGAAACCCGGCCCGCCAGGCCCGAAGCTTGAGCGCACTCGCAAAGGAGCCAACCATGTCCATCCGCACCTATCAGAACCACACACCCAAGCTCGGCGAGCGCGTCTTCGTCGACCCCAGCGCCGTGCTGATCGGCGACATCGAGATCGGCGCGGACAGCTCGGTATGGCCGCTGACGGTGATCCGCGGCGACATGCACCGCATCCGCATCGGCGCGCGCAGCAGCATCCAGGACGGCAGCGTGCTGCATATCACCCACGCTGGCCCGTTCAACCCGGACGGCTTCCCGCTGGTCATCGGCGATGAGGTCACCGTCGGCCACAAGGTCACCCTGCACGGCTGCACCCTGGGCAGCCGCATCCTGGTGGGTATGGGTTCGATCGTCATGGACGGCGCCATAGTCGAAGACGAAGTCATCATCGGCGCCGGCAGCCTGGTGCCGCCGGGCAAGACGCTGGAAAGCGGCTTTCTTTACGTCGGCAGTCCAGTGAAACAGGCCCGCCCGCTGACCGAAAAGGAGCGCAGCTTCTTCAGCTATACCGCTGGCAACTACGTGAAGCTGAAGAACCTGCATATGGCGGAGGGGGTTTGAAAGCAGCTGGAAGCCGGAAGCTTTAAGCGGAAAGCATCAGCAGCCCGCTTGCTAGAATTTCTGGTCAACGAAAACACCACTGACGAGCCGCCCATGCACCACTCCACCATCCTCTTCGACCTCGACGGCACCCTCACCGACCCGCGCGAAGGTATTACCCGTTCGATTCAACATGCGCTGGCCAAGCTCGGCATCGACGAGCCGGACCTGACCAAACTCGAACCCTTTATCGGCCCGCCGCTGCTGCAGGCGTTCATGCAGTTCTACGGCTTCGACGAGGCGCGCGCGTGGGAAGCGGTGGGGCATTACCGTGAGCGCTTCAAGGTCACCGGCCTCTACGAAAACCTTCTGTTCGATGGCGTGCTGGAAATGCTGGAGCACCTGCGCGGCCAGGGCCGTACGCTCTATGTCGCCACCTCCAAGCCCTCGGTGTTCGCGCGCGAGATCGCCCGGCATTTCGCCTTCGACCATCACTTCAAGGTGATCTATGGCAGCGAGCTGGACGGAACCCGCACCAATAAGGTCGAGCTGATCGCGCACTTGATCGCCGAGGAAAGGCTGGAAGCCGCACAGACTCTGATGATCGGCGACCGTAAGCACGACCTGATCGGCGCGCGTGAAAACGGTTTGCAGGCCGCCGCCGTGGGTTACGGCTTCGGCAGCCACGCCGAACTGATGGCCGAGTCGCCCGCCTACTACTACGCCACGCTACCGGCGCTGCGCGCGGCGTTCAGCTAAGAGCCTGCTCACGATCTCGCGAGCTAGGGTCTGTTCCCGTTTCGTCGCGAGCCGCGTTGCCGCGCCAAATGCCGCCAGGCCGGGCGGCGTTCCGCAAGGCGCGGGACGCAGGTAATGGTCGCTCCCTTATCAAGTCCCGCAACGCCGCATGGCGACATTTGCCGCGCAACCCGAAGGGCCGGGCCGGCGTGGCCGCGAACGAAACGGGAACAGACCCTAGAGACCTGCAAGGCAAAAACAGGCGAGGTAGCGGACTGGGCTCGCACTCGAGTTTACTGGGGTAATCCGAGCCTGTTTTTAACGCAGCAGGGCCGACGCGCAGCAGATCGTGAACCGGCTCTAAGAGGCTTGGTCGCGCTCGGGGCCGAAGGTGACCGGGGGCGAGCCATCGGCGTTGATCTGTTCGACACGCAGCGGTCGGCCTTCGCCGTCGAGGCTGATGCGCCCGATACCGGCACCGTTCCACAAACGCTCACCGGATCGGCTGCGGCTCGGCAGCCACGGCTGGACCCGCACGCGGCGGCGCTTGGTGAACCAGTTCAACGGCGAGCGCGGCGAATAGAGCCAGCGGTTGAGCCGGTCGAACAGATCCAGCAGGCGACGGGGAAACTCGTTCTTCACCCCGCTGCTGGTGATCTGCCACAGCCGCGGCCCCTCGACACGGCCGCGGATATGTACCTCGTAGGCGAAGGAATAATGTACGTCGCCGGACAGGATCACGTAGTTTCCCGGCGTACGGGTATGGCGAAAAATGTTGAGCATGGTCTGCGCGGCGCCGCGATGGGCCATCCAGTTTTCCGCATCGACCAGCAGCGACTGCCCCGCCCAGCTGAACACCCGCTGCACGGTCTCGATCAGCTTGACGCCGAACATCGGTGTCGGCGAGACGATGACCACCGAGCGCTGATCGAGTAGGTGCTGCTGGAGGTCGGTGAGCGCCTCCCAGTCCATCAGACCCGACGGCCGGCTCAGGTGGAGTTCGCTACGCCAGCGCCGGGTGCGAGTGTCGAGCACCACCACCGCCGGTTCGCTGGGTAGAACGTAGCCCCAATCGCCCCGTTGCAGCACCTCATCCACCATCTCATCCTGCAGCGCGCAATCGAGCCGCCCATCTTCACCGCTTGCCAATAACGCCTCGATGGCCTGCAGCGGCGCAGCGTAATCCTCGGGAACATTGCCCCAGGCTTGGCACAGCAGGTAGCCGAGCAGCGCATTGCCGAGGATGCGTCGCGAAAAGGGATGGCCGTAGGCGGTCTGTTCCCAGCGGGCGCTGAGGTTCCAGTCGTCGGTGACGTCGTGATCATCGAAGATCATCAACGACGGCAGATGCGCCAATGCGCGCGCGACCGTTGGCAAGCCCGCCTGGAAAGCCTCCATGCAGCTCGCCTCGCGAGACCAGCGTTCGGCCAGTTTCTCGTCCAGCGGCGGTGCCTGTACTTCGATCAGGCGCCAAGGTACGGGCGACCAGACCAGCAGGTACATCGCCAGCACCTCGGCCAGCGTCACCAGGTGGTTATGCGCGTTGGCGGTGGTAAAGACCGGCTTCTCGACTCCGCCAAAGAAGCGCTCACGTAACGCCTCGTTGGACTTGAACGCCGGCAGCAACTGCTCGCGTCGGTAATAGGTGGCCGGATGCGACATCAGCTCATCGCTGTCGGCTACGGTCGCGCCTTCCAGGCATTCGCCATAAAGCCCGAGCCGACGGATCAGCGCATGAATGGCGACCAGGGTCGGCCCGGCGACGTCGTCGATGTAGACCTGATCGCCGGTCATCAGTAGCGCGGCGGGCCAGCGTTCGGGTGTCTGGCGCGCCTGGGCAATCAGCTCGTCAACCCTCACCAGCCCGTCCGCCGAAGCGTGATGCGGCTTGCGGCAGGAACCGTGCAGCAAGTCATCGTAACGCGAGCGGATGACGAAGGCTGGTCGGTCGGCGCCGTCGTGAAGCAGATGCGGCGCCCATTCGGCAATCGTCTGTTCGACCCCATCGCGTAGGATCACCAGGTCGTATTCGACCAGCCGATCGACCGGTAACGGCGCATCCAGGCGCAGGTCGATCAGATGCAACCAGGCCGAAGTGCCGATACGTAGCCGACGGCAGGCCTCGCCGACCAGCGCCAGCGAGCGCGCCGGCTCGCCGTCGGGGTGCAGCGTCAGGCGCAACGAAAGCGGCTCGCTGGCAACCAGCCAGAGCACCAGGCGGTCGGCCTGCAACCTGCGCAACAGCGGCCCAGCGAGCACAGGCGGCAGGGATGAGAGGGTGTCGGATGTCGAGTTGGACATGCAGCGGCTCGATGGGCGGCGATGAAAGTCAGAGTGTAACGAATACGGCCGGTTCGCCCCGTCCTGCAGAGTCACTCATCTGTCTGCCCAATCCCGCTCGCCCGCGGCACTGCACCAGCGAATCGCCTCAGGCCCGACGTTTCGCTCGTTGTTCGATAAGGTGCTGCAGGCGATAGAGGTACGCGAAGCCCTGTTCCCAACGGCGATGCCCGGACGCTACGTTGACATGCCCGGCCCCGCTGAGAATCGCCACTTCACTGCCCCAGGCATTGCCCATCGCCCAGGCGCGTTCGGGGCTGGCTGCCACATCGTTGTCCGACCCCACCAGCAGGCTGGGAAAAGGCAGCGCCGCAACCGGCAGCGGGGCGAAATTGCGCAACGGCTCAGGGCAGCCAGGGCGTTCGACGTCTGCCGGCGCGACCAGTAGCGCACCACGCACCCGCCGTAGCGATTCGGACGAAGCCTGCAACGCCCAGTGCGCCACGGTCACGCAGCCCAGGCTGTGGGCGATCAGCACCACCGATCCCGATACAGACGCGACGCTACGATCGAGTTCACTGACCCACGCCTGGCGTTGCGGCAGCAGCCAGTCGTCCTGCTCTACGCGTCTTGAATTGGGCAACGTGCGTTGCCAATGGCTTTGCCAGTGTTCATCTGGCGAACCCTGCCAACCCGGCACGACGACGTAGTGAATGGTTTCGCTGGCCATGAGAGCACCGCTCCAAGAGTCTGCAATAGCGCAACAGACTAACCAACGCCAAGCAAAACCATAAAGAATAAGAAATTCTTTTGTTATTCCCGGATGTGCTTATTCGTAGATCGTAGAGACTTCATCTTGTTATTTCTAAAATGCATATAAATGTTCTCAAATAATATTTTAGAGAATATCCAAGAGCCCCTTATGATCCGCCAGACCCGATTCGAGCTGTAGCGCCACCTGTGGTCACACCCGCAGAGGACAAAACAATGACAACCACGCTTCGTACACCAAAGGCCCAGGACGACGCAGTCATCCTGCATGAGATCCGCAGCGCGTTGCATGACCTTAAGTTCGGCTCGGTGGAGATCACCTGCACAACGGCCAGGTCGTGCAGATCGAGCGCAAGGAAAAAATCCGCCTGCAGCCATCCAGCAAACAGGCCTGAACCCAACCCCACCCCGACCGGACCACCGGAGGGCGTGACATGAGCACACGACAGGTATTCCCGACCATGTACACGCCAAGCCAGCACCCGCTCCCGACGTATCGCTGTCGTTGCCGAATGCGCAGCTGACATACCCGCTTCATTACCGATACCCGTTACGTCAACGCATCCACTGGGATGCGCCAAGGAGCCTTCATGTCCATCGGAAAATCCATTCAGGCCGTTCTGGCCAGCACCCTCATCGCCGGTCAGGCGCTTGCCGCCGATTCTCTACTCAACGTGTCCTACGACCCGACCCGCGAGCTGTACGTCGATTTCAACGCCGCTTTCAACACGCATTGGCAGGCGCAAGGCCATGAGCCTCTGCGCGTCCAGCAGTCCCATGGCGGCTCGGGCAAACAGGCCCGCGCGGTGATCGACGGCCTGCGTGCCGATGTGGTGACACTGGCGCTGGCCGGCGATATCGACGAGCTGCACCGGATCGGCAAGCTCATCCCAGCCGACTGGCAGTCCCGCCTGCCGGACGCCAGCACGCCCTATACCTCGACCATCGTGTTCCTGGTGCGCAAGGGCAACCCGAAAGGCATCCAGGACTGGGACGACCTGATCAAGCCCGGCGTCGAAGTGATCACCCCCAACCCGAAAACCTCCGGCGGCGCGCGCTGGAACTTCCTCGCCGCCTGGGCCTGGGCCCAGCAGGAATACGGCAGCGAGGAAAAGGCGCAGACGTATGTCGAGCAGCTCTACAAGCAGGTGCCGGTGCTCGATACCGGGGCGCGCGGCTCGACCATCACCTTCGTCAACAACGGGATCGGCGATGTGCTGCTGGCCTGGGAGAACGAAGCCTTCCTCGCGCTCAAGGAACAAGGCGGCGACCAGCTCGAGATCGTCGCGCCGTCGCTGTCGATCCTCGCCGAGCCGCCTGTGGCAATCGTCGACAAGAACGTCGAGCGCAAGGGCACCCGTGAAGTCGCCGAGGCCTACCTGAACTACCTCTACAGCGACGAGGGTCAGCGCATCGCCGCCAAGCACTTCTACCGCCCACGCAACCAGGCGGTCGCTGCCGAGTTCGCCGAGCAGTTCCCCGCGCTGAAGCTGGTGACCATCGATGACGACTTCGGCGGCTGGAAGAGCGCGCAGCCGAAGTTCTTCAACGATGGCGGCATCTTCGACCAGATCTACCAGACCGAATGAAGCTACTGCGCTTGCTCATACTTCGTTGAAGACCGGCTCGGGCCTGCTCATTTACCGCCCGTAAACTCCGCGACCCTCGCCGGTCTTCGCCTTGTCTGAGCTGCGCTCGTGACGCTTCAGCCGAAACATTGTTCGAATAGACAAGGCCGATCCATGTCCCGTCAAACCTCCCCCGTCATACCCGGCTTCGGGCTGACGCTGGGTTACACCCTGGTGTACCTCAGCCTGTTAGTGCTGATACCCCTGGGTGCCATGTTCGTCCATGCGGCGCAGCTTAGCTGGACTGAGTTCTGGACGATCATCACCGCGCCCCGCGTGCTGGCTGCGCTGAAGCTGAGCTTCAGCACCGCCTTTATCGCCGCGCTGATCAATGGCGTGATCGGCTCGCTGCTGGCCTGGGTGCTGGTGCGTTATCGCTTCCCCGGACGCAAGATCATCGAGGCGATGATCGATCTGCCCTTCGCACTGCCCACCGCCGTGGCCGGCATCGCCCTAACCGCGCTTTATGCACCGAACGGGTTGATTGGCCGGCTGGCCGCCGAGCTGGGTTTCAAGATTGCCTACACGCCCATCGGCATTACGTTGGCACTGACCTTCGTCACCCTGCCCTTCGTGGTCCGTACCCTCCAGCCGGTACTCGCCGACATTCCGCGTGAGGTCGAGGAAGCCGCCGCATGCCTCGGCGCCAAGCCGCTGCAGATCGCCCGCCATGTGCTGCTGCCGGCTCTACTGCCGGCCTGGCTGACGGGGTTTTCCCTGGCCTTTGCCCGTGGCGTCGGCGAATACGGCTCGGTGATATTCATCGCCGGCAACATGCCGATGAAGACCGAAATCCTGCCGCTGCTGATCATGGTCAAGCTCGACCAGTACGACTACCACGGCGCCACGGCCATCGGCGTGCTGATGCTGCTGGTGTCCTTCGTTCTGCTGCTGGCGATCAATCTGCTGCAACGGAGGATTGCCCATGGCTGAGATGACTACCACTACCCTGTCCGCCCCGCTGGCCGCCAAAACACGCCAGGGCAACCCGCTGGCGCGGCGCCTGCTGATCGTCGCCGCCTGGCTGACCTTCGCGCTGTTTCTGCTGTTGCCGCTGCTGGTGGTGCTGAGCGAAGCCCTGAAGCTCGGCCTGGGCACCTTCTTTGGCGCGATCTTCGAAGCCGACGCCCTCGCCGCGCTGAAACTCACCCTGCTCGCGGTCGGCATTTCGGTGCCGCTCAATCTGGTGTTCGGCGTCGCCGCGGCCTGGTGCGTGAGCAAGTACCAATTCACCGGCAAGAGCCTGCTGGTGACGCTGATCGACCTGCCCTTCTCGGTCTCGCCGGTGATTGCCGGTTTGATCTACGTGCTGCTGTTCGGCGCCCAGGGCTTCTTCGGCGAATGGCTGGCCGACCGCGACATCCAGATCATTTTCGCCCTGCCCGGCATCGTACTGGCCACGGTATTCGTCACCGTGCCCTTCGTCGCCCGCGAGCTGATACCGCTGATGCAGGAACAGGGCACGCAGGAGGAAGAAGCGGCGCGCCTGCTCGGCGCCAACGGCTGGCAGATGTTCCGGTACGTGACCCTGCCCAACATCCGCTGGGGCCTGATCTACGGCGTGGTGCTCTGCACCGCGCGGGCGATGGGCGAGTTCGGTGCGGTGTCGGTGGTGTCCGGGCACATCCGCGGCTACACCAACACCCTGCCGCTGCATGTCGAGATTCTCTACAACGAATACAACCACGTCGCCGCCTTCAGCGTGGCCAGCCTGTTGTTGCTGCTGGCGCTGCTGATCCTGCTGCTCAAGCAGTGGAGCGAGTCCCGCCTTCAACGCCTCAAAGCCAACGCCGGCGAGGAATAGCCATGTCCATCGAAGTAACCAATGTCAGCAAGCAATTCCACCAATTCAAGGCCCTGAACGAGATCGACCTGCACATCGCCAGCGGCGAACTGGTCGCCCTGCTCGGCCCGTCCGGCTGCGGCAAGACCACTCTGCTGCGGATCATCGCCGGGCTGGAAACCCCCGACAGTGGCCGCATCGTCTTTCACGGCGAGGACGTTTCCGGGCGTGACGTGCGCGATCGCAACGTCGGCTTCGTATTTCAGCATTACGCGCTGTTCCGCCACATGACGGTGTTCGACAACGTCGCCTTCGGCCTGCGCATGAAGCCGCGCCGCGAGCGCCCCAGCGAAAGCCGGATCAAGCAGAAGGTCCACGAATTGCTCGACCTGGTGCAGCTCGACTGGCTCGCCGATCGCTATCCGGATCAGCTCTCCGGTGGCCAGCGCCAACGCATCGCCCTGGCCCGTGCGCTGGCGGTCGAACCCAAGGTGTTGCTGCTCGACGAACCCTTCGGCGCATTGGACGCCAAGGTGCGCAAGGAGCTGCGCCGCTGGCTGGCACGCCTGCACGAAGAGGTGCACTTGACCAGCGTATTCGTCACCCACGATCAGGAAGAGGCGATGGAAGTGGCCGACCGCATCGTGGTGATGAACAAGGGTGTGGTCGAACAGATCGGCTCGCCGGCCGAGGTGTACCGGCAACCGGCCAGCGATTTCGTCTATCACTTTCTAGGCGATGCCAATCAGCTTCAGATCGGCGAGCGGCAGGTGCTTTTCCGACCGCACGAGATTCATCTGTCTCGGGACAGGGTCAACGACCACCAACCGGCAGAAGTCCGCGACATCCGGCCGCTAGGCGCCGTCACTCGCGTCACGCTCAGGGTCGTGGGGCAACCGCAGCCCATCGAAGCGGAAGTCGCCCATGATCACGCTAGCCTGAACGACCTCGCCCGAGGCGCAACGCTGTTCTTCAAGCCAGCCATCGCCGTGGCGCCGCCGCGCTGATTCCGTGCATTAAGAATTCGCACATAAAAAAGACGCGCCCAAGAGGCGCGCCAAGTTTCAAGCGCACGCGCTGTCTATTTGATCTGGCCTATCAGGTCCCGACGGATCAGGGTCTTGATCTTCACCAGATGGTCATCCTCTTGGTCCTTCGCCTTTTTAAAGCCTTTGGCGATGTTCGGATGGCCGCCTGCTTCGGCCAGCTCGATGAGTAGCTCCCAGGCGGCGTTGTCCTCCAGCTCGATGGTGAGCAGTGCGCCCATACCCTGCGCAATATTGGTGCGCGGATCGGTAAGCACCTGCATTACGCCCATGGACTTCACCGCCGCGACATCGGCGCAAGGCGTCTGCGCCGTCGGGTCAGCGCCCAGCGTCTCGATCGCCTCGGCGACCATGTTCATGTGCTCGAACTCTTCGTCACGAATGTGCTGCAACACTTGGATCAAGTCGGATTCCGCTGTGCCTAGAGCCTTCGCCTTGGCGATCATCGCGTCGTACAGACGTACCCCGCTGCGCTCGAACGCCAGCCGTTCGCCAAGCTTGTCGACCAGCAATTCCGGGCTCTTGCCCAGCGCCATGTCGAAGGTCGACTTGAGCATGCCCTTGGCCGAACCGGGCACCGGAACCGAACCGATGCGGTCAGCCTCTTCGGCGCGCTTGACGCGTTCGAGCATGATGCCTTTGGAGTCACCCGGAACGTCGGGTTTGATCTGCTCAACCGCTTCGAGCAGGCTCTTGGTGTCCTTCGGGGACATCTGCACCCCGGTGAAATTGGTACCTAATTTCGCAGCAGTTGCCATGTTCGTTCTCCTCAAGAAGCCTTACGTCCGCGCATGAGTTCACCACCCGGCGCCCATTGGTAACCGGCCGACACGATGTTCGACGCGATACCTTCTGAGTTGACCTGGGCGCGGTAATCGAGGGAGTTCTCCGGCTCTTCGCTCTTGTCCACATACTGGGTGCCGCTGGTGCGCAGGTTGACCTCAGCAGCGAGAACCTGGCGGACGAACTCGCGCTGGCTCTTGAACTCGATCATTTTCGGCAACGGGCCTCCGAGGATTTCCGCCGGATCGCGGCGCTCGATGTTCTTGAAGTGCTCGCAGGCGATGTTGAGGTGGCCCAGCTCGTAGTCGAGGAAGCGCTCCCAGATCGCCTTGATCCGCGGGTTGGTTTCCTGCTCGGCACAGCTGGCGTAGGCATAGACTTCCATCGCCTCGTGCACCAGCCACTTCTCCATGAACGACTCCTGAGGGTCGGCCAGCGAGCCGTACTGGGTCACATGCTGTTCTTCCACCGAGGCGATCTCGGCATAGAGCTGGCGCGCCAGTGGATCGGCGAATAGTGGCCCGACGTTCATGTAGTAATCATGAGTCTGGAATTCCGCCGCAGTGATCATCGCGCAATGGATCTTGGTGATCAGTGCCGCCTCTTCCTTGGCGTAGCTGTCGCGCAGGTCGTTGGTCGGATGGCGATGGTGCTCCGAGGTTTGCCGGCCAGGTACGATGTCCGTATAGCCCTGCAGGATATTGTTCGCATCCTTGCCTTCGAGGCGGTCGAGCATCGCCGCGTAGCGGTAGAGATGGTCGAAGTCCTCCAGCAGGCCAAAGCGATAGGTCTGAGCCTGATAGGGATCGGGTTCGGCCTGGGCTACGGCAGCAGTCACCTCGATGGCGACCTGCTCGTAGGCGACGGTTGTTTCCAGCGGTGAGTGGTCGGCGGAAATCAACCAGTTGATCATCGTCGCCTGGTGCTGTTCGACGCGCCGAATTTCAGCCAGCGGGCCGCGCAATTGGCCAGTAATACGCGCGATACCATGCTTGAGACGCAGCGCATCGACCTCGATTCCGTTCATCAGAATGATGCGCACCCGAGTAAAGGCATCGTCGTCGAGCTTGCTGATCGGCTTACCCGCCATTTCCTTCCAGGTGAATTTCTGCTTTTCGAGCGGCGTGCCCTTGTTATCAAGAATGCCGGATAGGTTGTCCATGAAGCCTCCGTTTTTACGGCTTGTATTTGATAGACGTACGAGCTGAATCACGGGCAGCTGGTGCCGACGTCCTAAAAAATGGACGGAGGAAAGCGGAAAACAATTCCGCAGGATCGGACGCGAAATGCGTGAAGACGACGAGTGGCGGTCGTTAAACGCTTCGAACGAGTGCGAAACCAACAACGACAAACCCGCCCCGACACGTGCTCGGACGAGCCTTTGAGTCAAGCGGCGCTGCGCTTTAGCGAAGCGCCTTCAGACGCTGCGCCCGCTCGTCGGCGGGCAGTCGACCCAGCGCTTCGACCCGCGCATAAAAGCGCACCCAATCACCGTCGACCTGCTCGAACAGCGCGGCAAATGCCGGCACCCAGCCGTCGTACAGACCGAACGGCAGCAGGCTGGCGTTGTTCAGCGGCTGGGCCATCCAACGGTCGAAACGGCGATCACCCTTCCAGGCGCCGTCGCGCAACTGGCGGTAGGCCTGGCGCA
This sequence comes from Pseudomonas sp. MTM4, assembly GCF_019355055.1. Taxonomy (NCBI): domain Bacteria; kingdom Pseudomonadati; phylum Pseudomonadota; class Gammaproteobacteria; order Pseudomonadales; family Pseudomonadaceae; genus Pseudomonas; species Pseudomonas sp. MTM4. The sequence goes on along the minus strand of NZ_CP048411.1, from coordinate 3,108,906 downwards.
GGTGCGTGAACTCGGCCTGCTTCGCGGCTCGCATGGCCGATTCGTCCAGATTGCTGGCATACAGCGTCGCCAACCGCGCCCGGGTTTCGAGCATCAGCTCGGTGAATTCGGCGGAGCGTCTTTGAGCCGCGTCGCTGAACGGCGGCAAACCGCGACTGGCACGCCACTGGCGCAACCCCTCGCGTTCGACGAACGATGCAAAGGATTCGTTGAACGCGGTGTCGCCAGCCACGTAGAGCCGCTGGTGCGCCAGTTCGTGAAAGATCAGCCCGGCCAGACGCTCATCGTCCCAGCGCAGCATGGAACTGAGCAGCGGGTCGTCGAACCAGCCCAGCGTCGAGTAGGCCTGCACGCCGCTCACCAGCGTGTCGTAGCCCTTTGCCTTGAGCAGTGCCGCCGCGCCCCGTGCCCGCCCCGGCTGGTAGTAGCCGCGGTAGGCGACGCAACCGGCGATCGGAAAACAGTGAGTCAGCGGCGCGACGGAAAACTCCTCGGTGGCGAACAGATTCCACACCACGTAGGGCCGCTTGATGTCCGTATAGCGCCGGTAACTACCGTTGTCCGGCAAGGCCAGCGCGCTGCTGGCGAAGGCTCTGGCCTGCAGCACCAGGCTTAGTCGCTGACGCAGCTGTGGGTCGCGCTGGGGGTCGTCGATGATGGCGGCGATGGGCTCGCGCTGGCGCAGCAGATCCAGCTGACCGACCGCCAGCTGGCCGTAATAGGTGCTGCAGCCATTCAGACCAACGGCCAGCAGCAGCGGAACCCAGCGCCTGCTTCGGCTGTCGACAAGGGCGGTTTTCAGCTTCGAAATGAACAAACGCCTGCTCACATTTGAAGACCTACTCGGTCGGTGCGCTGAGCCTACAACGACATCGAAGCCCGCCCAACTATCGAAGGCAGCCAAGCCTTCGCAGCCAGACCGCGCCATCAGCGGTGGAGACTCGTCATGCGAATCCTGATCCTTGCTCTCGCGCTGTCCACACTTGGCGGTTGCGCCCTATGGATGCCCCAGCCGGACCCGAACCAGGCCTGGATCGAGCTGGCCCCGCGTGACGAAACCGAACTCAAGGCCGTTGCGGTGGACTCGAGGCCGCTGGACGATCACCGCTACTTTCAGGTGACGCCCGGCAGTCATCAGTTGGGCATGCGCTACCTCTTCGAGGTGGGGCCGGCCGATGTCGGCGGCGACAGCGAAGCACTGGAGCGTGATTGTCGCCTGACCCTGGAATACGACGGTTTCGATGCCGGCGCCCGCTATCGCCTGGTCGCCGGTGGCTACGGCTTCCGCCCCTGGGCGCGGCTGTACGACCAGCATGATCAGCTGCTGGCCAAGGCCACGGAACGCGGTTGCGGCGGTGTCGCCATCCGCTGAGCTCGCTCTGCTGGCCGTTGAAAGCTCTGCCGCTCAGGCCGTGAGAACGTAGCGAGTGAAGGTCAGGCAACGACTAGGCGTCCCCACCAAAACAGGCGAAACAGCGGACTGGGCTCGCACGTGAGTTTACGAGCTGTAAATGAGCATTTTGATCGGACTCGCGCACGAGCCTGTTTTTAACGCAGCATGGCCGAGCGCAGTAGTTGTCACACAGCCAGATCTGGCTCAGGCTCGACAGGGACCGCCACAGCAATGGGCTGACGGCGGACCGCTGGGAGGAACTGCCATGCGTCTGCCCCTTGTCCTGTTCGTGCTCGCCGGCCTTTCCGGCTGCGCCAGCCCTCTGCCGCCACCCGATCCGAACATGGCCTGGGTCGACCTGCGCGCACAACCGAGCGACATCTTCATGTCCGACCAGCTGGACGACAGACGCACGCCCGACGGCCGCTATTTCCAGGTCAGCCCCGGCGCACATGAACTCGAAGCGCGTTATGAATTCGAAATCAGTAGCGGCGGGATGGGCATTTTCGGCGAAACCCAATACCTGCGCTGTACCATGGTCATCCGCTATGACGATTTCCAGGCCGGGCGGCGCTACCTGTTTCAGGCACGCTCGCTGGGCTTCACGCCGCAGGGCTGGCTACGCGACGAACAGCACAACGTACTGGCCCGCGCCGAAGCGGAGCACTGTTACTGAGCCCGCCCCGCCAGCAGAGAGAAGAGATATGTCCCGTATCGAACACACCCGTTTTTCCACCCTCGACCTGGCGCCGATCCGCGATGACGGCGACGCCGGTCTCGCCTTGCGCAATTCACTGGCGCTGGCCCAGCACGTCGAAAAGCTCGGCTTCGAGCGCTTCTGGGTGGCCGAACATCACAACATGGACGGCATCGCCAGCGCCGCCACGTCCGTGCTGATCGGCTATCTGGCGGCCGGCACCTCGCGGATTCGCCTGGGCGCCGGCGGGGTGATGCTGCCCAACCACGCGCCGCTGGTGATCGCCGAGCAGTTCGGCACGCTGGAAGCGCTTTACCCCGGGCGAATCGATCTCGGTCTGGGCCGTGCGCCCGGTGCCGACCAGTTCACCGCCCACGCCCTGCGCCGCGACCGCATGGGCAGCGCCGACGACTTTCCCGCCGATGTCGAGGAGCTGGAGCTACTGCTCGGCCCGCGTCAACGCAACCAGCGCGTGATCGCCATGCCCGGAGTCGGCAGTAACGTGCCGATCTGGCTGCTCGGCTCCAGCCTGTTCAGTGCGCAGCTGGCCGCCGCCAAAGGCCTGCCCTACGCCTTCGCCTCGCATTTCGCGCCGCGTTACGCCCATGAAGCGATTCGCCTGTACCGCGAGAATTTCCAGCCGTCCGAGGTGCTCGACAAACCCTACGTGATGCTTGGCGTGCCGCTGATGGCCGCCGACACCGACGAGCAGGCCGAGTACCTGGCGACCACCGCCTACCAACGCATCCTGGCGCTGATCCGTGGCCAGAGCTTGGTACTGGTGCCGCCGGTGCAGAGCATGCAGGGCAAATGGCTGCCACACGAGCAGGACGCGGTGGGCAATTTCCTCGGCATGGCGCTGATCGGCGGCCCGGAAAAGATCCGCGCGCGGCTGGAGATTCTGCTGGAGCAGACCGGGGCCGACGAACTGATCTTCACCTGCGATTTCTATGAAACCGCCGACCGCCACCGCGCGTTCGAGATTCTTGCCGGGTTGCGGTGAGGACTGAAGTGAGCCTGGTGGGCTGAAGCGGAGCGCCGCCCGGCCCACCTTACCGGCCGGCAGTGTTCCGCTCCTATGTAGGGTGGGCTTCAGCCCACCACCCAGCAGCCAACAACAACGGCGATCAGCTATCGGCGAGGCGGAAGCCGACTTTCATGGTGACCTGGAAATGGCCGATCTTGCCATTCTCGACATGGCCGCGAATTTCGCCCACCTCGAACCATTCGACGTTGCGCAGCGACTTGCTGGCTTCGGCGATACCGTTCTGAATCGCTTCGTCAACGCTGTTGCGCGAGGAGCCGACGATTTCAATCTTCTTGTACGTGTGATGATCCGACATAGATTTTCCCCTTCTGATCTGAAGAGCCTCCGCTCGGTGGTGACGCATCCTGTCTGATTGAGGCCCGCACAGTGGCGCGGAAGTTCAGCGCAACGCTTCAATCACGTCGGTACGGAGGGCAGCTAGTAGGGTGGGCTTCAGCAAGTAGGGTGGGCTTCAGCAAGTAGGGTGGGCTTCAGCCCACCAGCGGCGCCGGCCTCGTTTGTGGGCTAAAGCCCACCCTACGGAGCCGCCTGAGGCAAACGACACGATCACGAACTCCTAGGGTGCGCTCCGCGCACCGACGATGTATCGGGCCGCCTGCGGATCCGGGGCGCGCGGCCCACCCTATTTCAGCCGGAGGTAGCTGTAGTGCTGCGGCTTGAACACCTGATTGAAATAACGCCCCAGCGAATCCGCTTCGAGCAGCGCCTGCACCACCTCGGCGGGCACTTGCTCGTAGCGATAGACCGAGCCGTTGTGAAACTCCACTTCCAGCGCCTGCTCGTCAGGGTCGTAGCCCAGCGAGCGCAGGCTGCGCGAGGACACCGCGACGCGCTTCATACAGCCGGATCAGGTTGCTGCTTGAAGCCTTCCGCCTGCATCCGCCACAGCGCGTCGAATTCGCCGCCCCGGCTGCGCAATTCATGTGGCGGGCCATCCTCGACGATGCGGCCGTCACGCAGCACGATGATCCGGTCGAAGCTCGACAGCGTGGACAGTCGATGCGCCACCGCCACCACGGTGCGGTTATGCACCAAGTTGTTCAGAGCCGCCTGGATCTCCGCTTCGGACTGGGTATCGAGCGCCGAAGTGGCCTCATCGAGGATCAGAATCGGCGAATCCTTGAGGAACGCGCGGGCGATGCCCAGCCGCTGACGCTGACCGCCGGAGAGCATCACGCCGCGTTCGCCGACCAGCGTGTCGTAGCCCTGCGGCAACTCGCGGATGAAGGCGTCGCAGAAGGCGTTGCGCGCGGCGGCGATCACTTCCTCGTCGGTGGCGCCCGGGCGGCCGTAGCGGATGTTTTCCCGAATGCTGCGGTTGAACAATGCGGTTTCCTGCGGCACCACGGCGATCTTCTCGCGCAGGCTATCCTGGCTGACGCTACGAATGTCCTGACCGTCGATGAGGATGCGCCCGCTCTGCACGTCATCGAGGCGCTGGATGAGGTTGATCAGGGTCGACTTGCCGGCCCCCGAAGAGCCCACCACACCGACCTTCTGCCCGGCCGGAATGTGCAGGTCCAGCTGCTGAAACACTGTACCGCGATCGGGATAGCTGAAGCTGATGTTCTCGAAGGTGATGTCGCCCTCGGCCAGCAAAAGCTGGGCGTCGCTGTCTTCCAAGCCGTGCGGCTGGACAATGATGCGCAGGGTGTCGTCGATAGCCCCGATCTGCTGAGTGGCGTCCACCAGCGCCAGCGCCAAATCGCGCGAGCCATGCAAGATGCGGAAGGTCAGCGCGCTGACCAGCACCACATCACCGGCGGTCACTTCCCCACCGATCCACAGCTTGATGGCCCAGATCAGCATGCCGCCAGCCATCACCGACAGGCAGATGTCGTGCATGACCCGCGCTTTTTCCAGATACATCCAGCTGCGCCGCTGGGCGCGGGCTTCATAGCCGATCTCATGGGCCAGGCGTTCGGCCTCGCGATCGCGCGCGGAGAACGCCTTGATGGTCCAGACGTTGGAGACCGCATCGACCAATTCACCGCCGACCCGCGCCGACTGTGCGGCGAACCGCTGGTGCTTGGCGCGGCCACGAATGCCGAACCCGGTAATCAGCGCAGCGACGATGGCGACGAACAGGATCAGCGCCACCGCCATGCGCACATCGACCGTCAGCAACACCACCACCGCGCCGATGAAATCGACGATTGGCGGAACGATTTTCCAGGCCAATCCGCCATAAATTGCGCCCGCGGCCTGCCCGACTGCGGAAATACGGTTACCCAGCGACCCGGCGAAATGCTCGGTGAAATAGCGCATCGGATGGCCGGTCAGGTGCTTGAACAGATCGACGCGGATATCCACCACGCTGGCCACCACCGTGCGGCAGCCGAGCCAGCCGCCGAGGCGCCAGAACACGTTTTCGACAACGATCAGGCTGATGAACAGCCCCAACGGAAGCCAGACGTTGGCGGCACCTCGATCCGAGCTGCCCTGCGCCATGGCGTCCACCAGCAATTTCATGCCGTACTGCACCGCCACCGCACAACTGGCGGCGCCTATGATCAGGGCCAGCAAGCCGCTGAAATGCCACGGTCGACCACAGATGTAATGCCAGAGAAAGGCGACCGGCCGACCTGGAACCGGCGCTTCCTGCGGCTTCACTTTGGGCGGCGGGGCCGGTACGTTCATGGCAATGCTTCGGCGAGTGGCAGCGCGGCGTTGAACTGGCTGAATCTCAGCTGTTGCAGGCGCAGCTCATCGGCCAGCCCTTCGTGCACGCAGCGGTTGCCGTTTTCATCGGGGAAGCCCAACAGCCCGACCGGGCAATGGCGCTCGTCGGTCCAGCCCGGGTAGTCGAGCACCGGATACAGGCAGATGCCCTCCACCGGCACACCGCGCTGCATGGCCAGCCCTGCCTGCTCGCTGACGTAGCGCAGCCAGTCGCCGCGCAAGTCGCCCTCGGCACCGGTTTCGGCGATCAGCAAGGGCCGTTTGTAACGCTGCCATATTTCGCTGAGGATGCCTTTGAAGGGCCGATAGTCCGGGTTGTCGCGCTCGATGGTGCGGCCATCACCGTGATACCACTGGTTGTCGGAGTAATAGTTCACGCCCAACACATCGAGGTATTCCGGCGCACCGCCGAGGCCCGGCCAGATTTCACCGCACAGCATGTCCCAGGCTTCGAACTGCGATTGGCGAAAACGCTCGGCCTCACGCTGCGGCCCGGGGCGGTCGTTGGCCGCCGCCACGTGAATGGCCGGGTCGACCTGGACGAAACGTGCTCGCGGTTCGACGTCGCGGATCGCCTGCATCGCGGCGATGGTGGCGCGCACCAGTTGGTGCTTGAGCTCGAAGCCACGACCGCGCGCCATGGGATTGAAATAGGCTTCGTCGCCACCGGCCCAAGCCCAGAAGGAGATTTCATTGAGCGGCGCATAGAAGGGCACCGTGTCGGTTTCGTCCTTGATCAGCTGTGCCGCCGCCGCCGCGTAACGGGCGAAGCGCTCGACGAACTGCGGCCGCCAGATGTCGATGTCGTCCGGCCAGCCGTAGTGGCACAGGTCCCAGATCACCTGGGTGCCATGACGCTGCGCGGCCTGCAGCATCGGCAGGAAGCTCGACCAGTCGTATTGGCCCGGTGTGCGTTCGATCAGGTGCCAGCGCAGCCCGTCACGTACGCTGCGCAAACCGTGGCGCTGGAGTACGCCATAGTCATGCGCAGCCCAGCGGTCATGGCCGGTCGCCGCCAGCAGATCGAGACGCCGCCCATCGCTACGGCGGTGGTTCGAGCATTCGAAGCCGCCCATGAAAAAACTCTTGAACAACGTGGGCTGATGCATCGTACGCCTCGCCTCAGGGTGCTTGTTCAGCCAGCGACTGGCTGTGTTCAACGCTCTCGCCGGGTTCTGGGCCGCGCTCGGCCTCCTCGATGCGCTTGTACAGCGCCAGCGCCTGGCCCACGACCTGATCCATGTTGTAGTACTTGTAGGTGCCGAGGCGGCCGACGAAGGTGACGCCAGGGGTTTCATCGGCGAGCTTCTGGTAGCGCTTGTACAGCTCGGCATTTTCCGGCCGCGGGATCGGGTAGTAGGGATCGCCTTCGGCCGAGGGGTATTCGTAGGTGATGCTGGTCTTCGGATGGACCTGCCCGGTGAGGTGCTTGTACTCGCTGATGCGCGTGTAGGGCACGTCCTCGTTCGGATAGTTGACCGTGCCGACCGCCTGGAATTGCGCCTGATCGAGCTGTTTGTGCTCGAATTTCAGCGAACGGTAGGGCAACTTGCCGAAGCGGTAATCAAAATACTCGTCGATCGGCCCGCAGAAGATCAGGTGGTCGTGCTGCACCTCGTCGCGGATCTCGCGGTAGTCGGTGTTGATCATCACCTTGATGTTGGGGTGCGCGAGCATCTTCTCGAACATCTTGGTGTAGCCGTACTTGGGCATCTGCTGGAAGGTGTCGGTGAAATAGCGGTCATCGGTGTTGGTGCGCGTCGGGATGCGCGAGGTCACCGATTTGTCCAGCTGCGACGGGTCCAGCCCCCACTGCTTGCGGGTATAGCCGCGGAAAAACTTCTGATACAGCTCACGGCCGATGCCATTGATCACCACGTCTTCACTGGTCTGGATGTCCGCCACCGGCTCGGCGCGGCTGGCGAGAAAGTCAGCCGCCTCCTCTTCGGTGGTCATGTTCAGGCCGTAGAGCTTGTTCAGCGTGGTCATGTTGATCGGGATCGGCACTTCCTGGCCGTCCACCTGCGCCAGCACGCGGTGCTCGTAAGGACGCCACTCGGTGAAGCGCGAGAGGTAGTCGACGATGCGCTGGGCGTTGGTGTGAAAGATGTGCGGCCCGTAGCGGTGGATCAGCACGCCGGCTTCATCGTAATGGTCGTAGGCATTGCCGCCGATATGCGGTCGCCGGTCGACCACCAGCACGCGCTTGTTCAGCCCGGCAGCCAGCCGCTCGGCCAGTACGCTGCCGGCGAATCCGGCGCCGACGATGAGGTAGTCGAAGCCGCGCCGACGGCTGGAAGAATGATCGCTGGCGCCACCGCCTGCGTGTTCGGGATTGCTGTCTCGCAGGCTCAGATCGCGCATTGCATCTTCTCCTTCATCAGGGCCGAGGTGTGATCCCAGGACATGTCGCCGAGGATCTCGTCAGCGGTTTTCAACAGGCGGTCACGGTCCTGGCTGTCGACGAGCGCCTGCTCCACCGCGGCGATGAACGCATCGGGGCTGTCGGCGATATGGACGATCTCGGTGTCGCCATAGGTGCGCACCACGTCCCTGATCGGCGTAGACACCACCGGGCAACCGCCGGCCAGGTATTCGGGGGTCTTGGTCGGGCTGATGAAGCGTGTCGATTCATTCATCGCGAAGGGCATGATCGCCACGTCCCACCCCGACAAGTATTTGGGCAACTCGTCGTAGGTTTTGCCGCCCAGGTAGTGAATGTTGTCGCGCTGCGGCAGCTCCACCGGATCGATCTTGACCACCGGACCGATAAGCACGAACTGCCAGTCGGGACGCCTCTCGGCGACTTCGGCCACCAGTTGGATATCGAAGCGCTCGTCGATCACCCCGTAGAAGCCCAGCCGCGGGTGCGGGATTTCCGCCTGATCGTCGGGATCGGCCTGGGTCCGACGCGCCTCGGCGAAGTGCGCGACGTCGACACTGCTGGGAAAGGCGTGCGCGTTGTCGTGCAGTTCGCGCTTGGCTTCCCAGATGCTGTAGCCGCCGGTAAAGACCACGTCGGCACGCTGCAGCAATTCCCGCTCGCGCTCCACCAGCTCGGGTGGCGCGCCGCGAAACGCGGAGAGTTCGTCCATGCAGTCATAGACGGTGAGCTTGGGCTTCAAGTGGCCGGCGTAACCGAGCGCCATCGGCGTGTAGTACCAGAGCATCAGGTCGTTGACGCCGAGCTTTTCCAGGTAGCCATCTAGCAGGTCGCGCTGGACGCGCAGGGCCGTCTCGCCGCCGCAACCCTGGGGAAGACGGGGAATCAGTATCTGCACGCCGTTCTCTTCCGGGCGGACTTCCAGCCAGGGCTGGGCGTCTTCGGTGGGAATGGGCTCTTCGAAAAAGAGCACGTTGAAGTCCCGCGCGAACCGCGACATTAGGTGCTGCGGACGCTGATAGACAAAGCTCCAGCGAAGATGCGAGAGACACAGCAGAGTCGGAACCTGCTCATCGAAAACGACTTCGGGCGGCGTCTCCTGCTTCTCGGGGGATTTTCCAATCTCGTATTGATAAGGGCCGGCCCAGCTCATGAACACCTCTCGGATCGCGAAATCTTCAGAGTCCGTTCTGCTGCATCGCATTGGCCCGCGCTGCCTGCGCAAACACATAAATGTCGGGGCTCGCTGCCTATGACGCTCGTGGCGTACCAAGCGCAGCCCGCGGGTTATGGACGACGCCGGGCAAGTCAAGGTTCCCTTTGCCGGGTTGCGGTGCATGAGAGCGCTCGGCGATGCAATGTCGAAGGCTTCTGTCCAAGGTTCGTCTGAAGCCTCTGCACCGCCTCTTTCGCGCATTCGCTCTGGCGCTGACGCTTCAGGCGAACCTGCGCCACCCACGGGACGGCATTCGCAGGGTGCGTTCCACGCACCAGGCGTAGTTCGGGCCGGGCATAACGTTGCGCTTGAGCCTGTTGCCTGGTTTCAGCAGCGCTTGGTGCGCGGAGCGCACCCTACCGGACCGGCGCTCAGAAGAACCTGGGCAATCTTCCGGGGCGGCATCATTCGTAGGGTGCGTTCCACGCACCAACCGGCGTTCGGGCCGGGCACGACGTTGCGCCTGAGCACACTTCCTGGGTTCAGCCGTTCTTGGTGCGCGGAGCGCACTCCACGGGTCGCGGCGCCTTGTTCATCCGCGCTCATTTCAGCCGCGCGTTATCCGACAAAGCGGTCGGTCATCGGCTGGCGGTCGTCTCGTTGGAACTTGACCGCAACTCTCCCGTCCTTATCACAGGACGCATGATTTACCCCGGCACCGGCGCAGCGTGCTTTCGCAGTAGCACCACCCGGTTCGCCGAACCCAACCCTGGAGATCCATGCAGCGACCGCGCTCATACGGCCAGCCGCAGTCTCCGTGCGCGTCGAAAGAATTCTCACGCGAGGTGGAAACATGATTCTGGTAACGGGAGGAGCTGGCTACATCGGGTCCCATGCAGTGCTGGAGCTGCTCCTGGCGGGCCATGAGGTTCTAGTGCTGGACAATCTGTGCAACAGCTCCAAGGTGGCGCTGGACCGAGTCGAGGCGTTGTCCGGCCGCAAGGTGCAATTCGTCAAAGGCGACGTGCGCAACCGGTCGCTGCTCAATGCGCTGTTCGCCTCCTATCCGGTGACCGCCGTGCTGCATTTCGCCGGGCTCAAGGCGGTGGGGGAAAGCGTGCGCGAACCCCTGCGCTACTACGAGACCAACGTCAGCGGCAGCATCGCGTTGTGCCAGGCGATGGCCGAAGCCGGCATTTTCAGGCTGGTATTCAGCTCGTCGGCGACCGTCTACGGAGACTCGCCGCGGATGCCGATCACCGAGAAGTGCCCGACCGGCGTTCCGACCAACCCCTATGGCCAGTCCAAGCTGATGGCCGAAAACGTGCTCAAGGGGCTGGCCGAATCCGACCCGCGCTGGTCGATCGCCTTGCTGCGCTACTTCAACCCCATCGGCGCGCACGAGTCCGGGCTGATCGGCGAAGACCCCAACGGCATCCCCAACAATCTGCTGCCCTACATGCTTCAGGTGGCGGTCGGTCGGCGCAAGCAACTGAGTATCTATGGCGCCGACTACCCAACCCCGGACGGCACCGGCGTGCGCGACTACATCCACGTCGTCGACCTGGCCAAGGGGCATCTCCAGGCACTGGAGCGGCTGGATCTGGTTCGCGGCGTATCGGTCTGGAATCTCGGTACCGGCCGTGGCTACTCGGTGCGCCAGATGGTCACCGCATTCGAGGAAGTCATTGGTCGCCCATTGCCCCACGTCTTCAAGGCACGCCGCCCTGGCGACATCGCCCAATGCTGGTCCGACCCGACCAAAGCCCGCGAAGAACTTGGCTGGCAGGCGGATAAGGATTTGCTGACGATGCTCACCGACGCCTGGCGCTGGCAGAGCCGTAATCCGCAGGGTTATGCGACGGAAGTCCCAGCCGAGAAGGTCGCAGCGACCGCCGAAACCGCATTGGCGAGTTAGACCCGTAGGGTGGGCTTCAGCCCACCAGCACACGACGACCCTACGACGGTGGGCTAAAGCCCACCCTACCTGCTGCCCCGGCCCGTGGGTTCGACCAAATTTCGGTGGGCTGAAGCGGAACGCCGCTCAGCCACCCGACGGCATTACAGTGCGCATTCAGCTTTGTAGGGAGGGCTTCAGCCCACCGCAGCCTGCTACCTAGTCCTGCCAAGGCTACTTTCCACTGATTCGGTGCCGGCCTGCTCGTTGCGCAGCCATTCGGCCAACCGCTCCGCCCGCCGATTCACCCGCCGCGCCGGCACCCACAGCGCCAGCTTGGCGCGGGTCTCCACGAACCCCCAAGGCGCCAGCAAGCGCCCCTGGCGTATGTCGTCGGCAACCAATTGTTGCGGCGCGATAGCCACACCCAATCCAGCCAGCGCCGCTTCCAATAGAAAGTAGAGGTGTTCGAAGCCTTGCCCCATCTTCAGACGGGCCGGGTCGATACCGTTGCCTTGCGCCCAGGCCGGCCACGCCTGCGGCCGGGATGTGGGGTATAGCACCGCTTCGTCGAGTAGCACCGAGACCGGCGCCTGACGCAGCTTGGCGCAATTCGGATGATGCGGACTGAGCACCGGGCCGATGCATTCGGCAGCCAGCTCGAACACCTGCATGTCCGCCGGCCACGGCGGCTCGGCGTACCACAGAGTGGCATCCAGACCAGGCTTGCGCGGGTCCAGCTCACCTTCACTGGCGGATAACTGCAGATGCAGATCCGGCAGCTCACGGTTAAGCCGATCGAGTCGGGGAATGAACCAGCGCGCCAGCAGGCTGCCGGGACAGCCGAGCACGAAAGGTGCATCGACGGTCTGTTGCCGCAGTTCGGCGCAGGTGTTGCGCAGCCGCTCGAACGCCTCGCCCGCCGCATCGCGCAACCGTAGCCCCGCATCGGTGAGTTTTACGCCACGCCCTTCCTTGCTGAAAAGTGCCACGCCAAGGTCGTCTTCGAGCAGGCGAATCTGCCGGCTGACGGCACCATGAGTCACGCTGAGTTCCGCTGCCGCTTGGCTTACGCTCTGCAGGCGAGCAGCAGCTTCGAAAGCACGCAGCGCGTTGAGCGGAGGAAGGTTTTGGCTCATCGGTGAGATTTCCTGACAGATCGAGGCGATCTTATCGCTTTTTATCCGCGCCAGAGTCGGTTAATTTCCAGCCCATCGAGCAATTGCTGGAATCGATTGCCGCCACCCATTCCCGCAGGAGATGACCATGACCTCATTCCGCAGCGGCCCTGATGCCAAGGGCCTGTTCGGCCACTTCGGCGGTCAGTACGTCGCCGAAACCCTGATGCCGCTCATTCATGAGCTGGCCGCCGAATATGAAAAAGCCAAGCAGGACCCCGAGTTCGCCAAAGAGCTGGCCTACTTCCAGCGCGACTACGTCGGCCGCCCTTCCCCCCTCTACTTTGCCGAGCGCCTGACCGAGGCCTGTGGCGGCGCGAAGATCTACTTGAAGCGTGAGGAGCTCAATCACACCGGCGCGCACAAGATCAACAACTGCATCGGCCAGATCCTGCTGGCCCGGCGCATGGGCAAGCAGCGCATCATCGCCGAGACCGGCGCCGGCATGCACGGTGTGGCTACCGCCACCGTCGCCGCGCGTTTCGGCATGCAGTGCGTGATCTACATGGGCACCACCGACATCGAGCGCCAGCAGGCCAACGTCTTCCGCATGAAGCTGCTCGGCGCCGAAGTGATCCCGGTCACCGCCGGCACCGGCACGCTGAAAGATGCCATGAACGAAGCCCTGCGCGACTGGGTGACCAACGTCCACAACACCTTCTACCTGATCGGCACCGTCGCCGGCCCGCACCCCTACCCGGCCATGGTTCGCGACTTCCAGGCGGTGATCGGCAAGGAAACCCGCGACCAGCTGCAGGCCCAGGAAGGCCGCCTGCCCGACTCGCTGGTGGCCTGCATCGGCGGCGGCTCCAACGCCATGGGCCTGTTCCACCCCTTCCTCGATGACGCGAGCGTAGAGATCATCGGCGTGGAAGCCGCCGGCTACGGCATCGAGACCGGCAAGCATGCCGCCAGCCTCAACGGCGGTGTGCCCGGCGTGCTGCATGGCAACCGTACCTTTCTCTTGCAGGACGACGACGGCCAGATCATCGACGCCCACTCGATTTCCGCCGGCCTCGACTACCCCGGCATCGGCCCCGAGCACGCCTGGCTGCACGACATTGGCCGCGTCGAGTACACCTCGATCACCGATCAGGAGGCGCTGGACGCCTTCCACAAGTGCTGCCGCCTGGAAGGCATCATTCCCGCGCTGGAGTCTTCCCACGCGCTGGCCGAAGTCTTCAAGCGCGCGCCCACGCTGCCCAAGGATCATCTGATGGTGGTCAACCTGTCCGGTCGTGGTGACAAGGACATGCAGACCGTCATGCACCACTTTGCCGAACAGGAAGAACACATATGAGTCGCTTGCAGACGCGCTTCGCCCAGCTGCAGCAGGAAAACCGCGCCGCGCTGGTGACCTTCATCACCGCCGGTGACCCGGATTACGCCACCTCGCTGGCCATCCTCAAGGGCCTGCCGGAGGCCGGTGCCGACGTGATCGAACTGGGCATGCCCTTCACCGATCCGATGGCCGATGGTCCGGCGATCCAGCTGGCCAATATCCGCGCCCTGGCTGCCAAGCAGGACCTGGCCAAGACGCTGCAGATGGTTCGCGAATTCCGTCAGGACAACCAAACCACCCCGATCGTGCTGATGGGCTACTTCAACCCCATCCACAAGATGGGCGTCGAGCGCTTCATCGCCGAGGCAGTGGAAGCCGGTGTGGATGGACTGATCGTCGTCGACCTGCCGCCGGAACATAACGAAGACCTCTGCGACCCGGCCCAGGCCGCCGGCATCGACTTCATCCGCCTGACCACCCCGACCACCGACGACGCACGTCTGCCGGTGGTATTGAACAACAGCTCGGGCTTCGTCTACTACGTCTCGGTGGCCGGTGTGACCGGTGCCGGTTCCGCGACGCTGGAACATGTCGAAGAGGCCGTTGCGCGCCTCAAGCGCCACACCGATCTGCCCGTCGCCATCGGCTTCGGTATTCGCACGCCGGAACAGGCCGCAGCGATTGCTCGCTTGGCTGATGGCGTCGTCGTCGGCTCGGCGCTGATCGACCATATCGCCAATGCCGAAAGCGGCCAGCAAGCGGTCGAGGGTGTGTTGGGATTGTGTCGGGAGCTGAGCGAAGGCGTTCGCGGCGCCCGCGGCTGACCGTAGGGTGGCTTTAGGACCCGTAGGGTGGGCTTCAGCCCACCAATTACTACACGCACTCGGTGGGCTAAAGCGGAGCGCCGCCCGGCCCACCCTACGTCTTTTTCCCGCACATATCCGCATCACCATGAAGGCAAGGAGGCCTCCATGCCCAACTACCGCCGCAGCCAGGTGCCAGGCGGCACCTGGTTTTTCACCCTGACCCTGGCCGACCGCCAGTCCCGGCTGCTGGTTGAAGAAGTCGAACGCCTCCGCCATGCCTATCGCCAGACCCAGCGAACCCGCCCTTTTCAAACCGTCGCTGTTTGCGTCCTGCCCGATCACCTGCACGCCATCTGGACGCTTCCTGAGGGCGACGCCGACTATGCCGGCCGCTGGAGCCTGCTCAAGAGCACCTTCTCCCGCCAATTCCCCGCAGCCACCCAAAGCCCCAGCAAGGCGCGCAAGCGAGAAAAAAGCATCTGGCAACGCCGGTTTTGGGAACACCAGATTCGGGATGAATCTGACTTGCAACGGCACGTCGAATACATCCACTACAACCCGGTCAAGCATGGGCTCGTAGAACAGGTCGCCGACTGGACTTATTCGAGTTTCCATCGGTACGTAGAGAAGGGATTGTTGCCAAAGGACTGGGCGTGTAGCGCCGAAGCGAATGGCACGTTCGGTGAGTAACCATAGGCGCGCCGCTTTAGCCTATGTAGGGTGGGCTTTAGCCCACCGCTTGCTCGCCGCGCACCGCCCTCATCAATGCCTGGCCGTTGCCGCCGGCCCCGAAGTCTGGTGGGCTGAAGCCCACCCTACACATGACGCTACTCCTACGTAGGGTGGGCTTCAGCCCACCGCTGCTGCCGCGTGCAGACAAACGCTAACCACCCACCGTCGATGACCAATATCGACCAGCTCGATTTCGACCACGCTGGCTGAACGCGTAGGATGCTACGCACATCCCCGGTCAAACCCCTTCGAGGAGATCGCCATGCCTGATACCACCTACGTACCGCCAAAAATCTGGACGCACGACGCACCCTCGGGCGGCACCTTCGCCAGTATCAATGCGCCGACCGCCGGCGCGCGGGAGGAGCGGGCGCTGCCGGTCGGCAAGCATCCGCTGCAGCTCTACTCGCTGGCCACGCCCAACGGCGTGAAGGTCACCATCATGCTCGAAGAGTTGCTCGCCCTCGGCCACACCGGTGCGGAGTACGACGCCTGGCTAATCAAGATTGGTGACGGCGACCAGTTCGGCAGCGGCTTCGTCGAGATCAATCCGAACTCCAAGATTCCGGCACTGGCCGACCACAGCGTCGGGGGCGAACCGCTGCGTGTGTTCGAGTCCGGCTCGATCCTCGTCTATCTCGCGGAAAAATTCGGCGCCTTCCTGCCGACCGAACCGCTGGCCCGTACCGAAACCCTCAATTGGCTGTTCTGGCAGATGGGTTCGGCGCCCTTCCTCGGTGGCGGTTTCGGGCATTTCTATGCCTACGCACCGGAAAAGTACGAATACCCGATCAACCGCTACGCGATGGAGGTCAAGCGCCAACTCGACGTGCTGGATCGCCAACTGGCCGAAAACCGCTACATCGCGGGCGACGAATACACCATCGCCGACATGGCCATCTGGCCTTGGTACGGCGTACTGGTGCGCGGCGAGCTGTATAACGCTGCCGAATTCCTTTCGGTGCAGGATTACAAGCACGTGCAGCGCTGGGCCGCCGAAGTGGCCGAACGCCCTGCCGTAATCCGCGGCCGCAAGGTCAATCGCACCTGGGGCGAAGAGTCGGAACAGGCACCCGAGCGGCACAGCGCGTCAGATCTGGACTGAGCCGTCGGAGAACTCGGATCCCACATCCTAGGGGTGGAAAACGGCGAAGCCTTTTCCACCCTCTCCCACACAACGTCGTAGCATCGGCCGATGCGACACCCAGCCCACAATACCGCCGCCACCCGTTTAACCCCGGCGTCGCCGATAGCCAGCGCTTAGAACAACCCTCGCAGACCCGGCCCGCACTAACCAACCACCCGAAACCTCCGCGGCGCTTGTGCGATTCCGGCCAGCCTCCCAACGGCCGATGCTTCATTTCTGAACTATGGCCCTGCAGCCAGACCCAATGTTCACGGGCGTTGCTCTTGATAGCTGCCGAAGCGGCCAACGTTCATGGCTGCTCGCGCCTGAGCCTGCCGTCAGGCCCTTATGAGCGCAGCGCTCCGCATACCCAGTTGTTCAACACAACGCGAGGTGAATCATGAAACACACATTGGTAGCAGCGTTCGCAACGCCAACCGACGCCAGCCGCACCTATGGCGACCTGATGTCGAGGGGCATTGCTCGGGAGCAGATCCATACCGTAGGCGCCGAGAGCGCGGAAATTCATGGCTACGACACGCCCTATTCCACTGCAGGCAGCACGGTGGACCGCACGCAACACGAATCCAAGGTCGCGCATTTCTTCAAGTCGCTGTTCGGCCATGAGCCGCATGAAGACCATCGCCGCCACGCCACGGCGTATCCGGAGGCGGTGCGCCGAGGCGCCACGGTGCTCGCCGTAGATATATACGACGATGATCAACTCGTCAGGGCGCGTGATGCGCTGGAGTACAACGGCGCCATTAGCATTGATGACAACGGTGCCGGCTCCGGCTCAACGCCGGGTTATGCCGGGCCGACCAGCCCCTACGCCGGCGCGACGGGCGGCGACAGCCATCTCGACAAGCATTTCGTTGGGACCGCCCATACCACCGGCGATGCGGGTCGTTCAGGAAGCACGCATCTCGATACGGGCGCCCTGGGCGGCAGCGCAGCAGGCACAGGCCACACTGTCGATGCTCACACAGGCTCCGGCGATACTGGCCGCTACGATGTAGGCACCGCCGCCAAACGCGCCGGGACAGGCTATCCGGAAACCACCGCCACCTCCTCCCCGACGGGTGGCGGCCTGGCCGGTGACAGTGTTGCCGCTCGCGACGCGACGCAAGGCATGGATCCCACCCAGGCGGGAACATGCAGCGACCGGATATGCGTGATCAAGCGGCAAAGCTGAGTGCTGGTTTTTGATTAACCAAGGGCCGCGCGATGCGGCCTTTTTTTGTCGATCTAGAGCTGTAGCCGCTCGAAACGTTTTGTGGCTGTCTCACATCATCGTCAAAACGAGTGAGCCGAAGTATTCAATGGGTACAGCTCACCGTCCAGGCGCGGAATAGGTTGAGCCTGATACACCGCTCAGCTGGCAAACCAACCCGTAGGAGCACAACGGCAAGCCTTCAGCCCTGGCCCGAGGGTCACCGCTCGCCCAATGCCCGCCGTAACCCAGCGCTCCCGATCGACAACGCCACACAATCTTCAGCCAGCCCCAGCGCGGCATTCATCAGCGAATTGCTCTGGTAAGGCTTGCGCAGGTTGAGTCCGATCTCTGACGCGACCAGCGCTGCCGTCGCGCCGATCAGCGCCGGTAGCCAAATCGGCTCCCGCCGAGCGCCGGCCAACGCCGCCGCGGTCACGCCGCCCGATAACGCACGAAACATCATCGAAGGCAGAATCGTCCGATCCGGCGCGAAAGGCATCTTGTCGCCGAGCAATTCGGCAGCGGCCATAGGCATCAGAAATTGTTGGGCGCGATGCGAAGCCAGCGTTCGCGCCGGCTCGTCTGCTTCATCGATGCTGTCATGAGCTGCCAGCGCTCGGCTGGCCATCGTCGGCGCCAGTGTGCTGCGCATCCCTGTCACCAAGCCGAGTGCCAAAGCGCCCCAAAACAGATTGCTGGATATCGTCATCGTCAAATCTCCCAATGGTTGCTAATACCGACCGGACGCCCGCTGTGAGCGTTCGGCGCCAGGCACGGCCAGCGACGGATGACATGCCCCGCTATGACAAAGGCCAGCCCTCTCCTTCGCAAGGCCATGGCCTCGCGCAACCGACTGCCGCTCCCGGTTGCCCATAAGCCGCACGCCGCCTCTCGCGAAAACGCCAACAAGCAGTCATCAACCTGCCACCTGCGCTTCCTAATTTCGGTCGCACCCCACCGCACCGAGGAACTCGCAATGCGTACGCGCATACTGGATTGGCTGCTCGCGGCAAGCCTGGTCGGCCTCGCCGGCCCGACTCTGGCTCAAACTCAAATACAGCCCGAGCACGGTTCCATCGAGCAGGATTACCGTGAAGATCGCTTGGAAGGTCTCAAGGCCCGGCAGCAGGCCAGCGAGCGACGCAGCTGGCGCGCACCGGACTGGCGGGTCGAGCCGGTGGTGTCCATCAACCTGCTCAGCATCAACGACTTCCACGGCCAGCTGTCGCCGCGCAGCGTGGCCGGGCGGCCGGCAGGCGGTGCAGCTGTCCTGGCCGCCTACCTCAAGGCGGCCAGCAACGAGAACACCCTAATCGTGCACGACGGCGATCAGGTCGGTGCTTCCCCGCCTAATTCCGCCTTGCTGCGTGATGAGCCGTCGATCAGCTTCTTCAACCTGCTGGCCAACCCTCATTGCCGCCCCTTCAGCCGCCAGATGAACATGCCGCGCAGCGTGCAGCCCTTCGCTCAGCAGCGCTGCAATCTGCTCGGTACCCTCGGTAATCACGAATTCGATAACGGAAAAGCAGAACTGTTGCGCCAGCTCACCGGCGGCAACCATCGCAACGGGCCGTTCCTTGAAGCCTCTTGGGAAGGCGCGCGCTTTCCCGTGGTGTCGAGCAACGTGATCGATGTAAGCGCCGGCGCATCCCTGCTGCCGCCCTACTCCGTCTACTTCAGCGATGGCGTGCGCATCGGCGTGATTGGCGCCGTGTTGAAGGAAACCCCGTCGATCGTCTCGCCGAGCGGCGTGGCCGGCCTGCGCTTCATCGACGAGGCGGATGCCATCAACCAGTCCGTGGCCGAGTTGCGCCGGCATGGCGTGCGAGCCATCGTCGTCGCGCTGCACCAGGGCGGCCAGCAGACCAGCTACGACGGCCCGACCAACCCCGAGGCCGACACGGTCACCGACCCGGTGGTCGACATCATCGAGCGCCTGGATGACGAAGTAGACGTGGTCATCTCTGGGCATTCCCACGGCTTCACCAACGCCCTGGTGCCCAACGCCAGCGGCAAACCGATCCTCGTGACCCAGGCGTTCTCGGCCGGCACCGCCTACGCCGATATCGAACTGGTGGTCAGCCGCCGCAGCCGCGACATCGTCGAGAAGTCCGCCGCTGTAATCACCACCTGGGCCGACCAGGGCGCCGGCCTGTCGCCGGACCCCGAAGTCGCCGCGCTGGTGGCAGAGGCCGATGCCCGCGTCGAACGGCTGGTGGCTCGTCTGGTAGGCGTAACTCAAGGCGACATCACCCGCACCGAAACGCCCGCGGGCGAATCGGCGCTGGGCAACCTGATCGCCGATGCCCAGCGCGTCGCCACCGATGCCCAGATCAGCTTCATGAACCCGGGCGGCATCCGCGCTGACCTGGCGGGAGGTGAAGTCTCCTGGGGCGAGCTGTTCGCCATCCAGCCCTTTGCCAACGATCTGGTCTCCATGGACCTGACCGGCGCGCAGATCAAGACGCTGCTGGAACAGCAATGGATCGGCCAGAGCTACGCGCGCATCCTCAAGCCATCCGGCATCCAGTACAGCTGGGCCGCCAGCCGCCCCGAAGGCAGCCGCGTGATCGAAATGCGCGACGCTACCGGCACGCCCATCAACCCCGCCGCGACCTACCGCGTCACGGTCAACTCCTTCCTCGCCGGCGGCGGCGACAACTTCACTGTGCTCACCGAAGGCACCAACCGCGTCGTCGGCCCGGTGGATCTGGATGCGCTAGTGGATTACATAGAAGGATTGCCGCAGCCGTTTGGTGGGCGTGTTGCGGGGAGGATTGAGCGAGTGGATTGATGGCGAAGAAGTAAGGGAGTGGATGGGACGAGGCCATCCTTCTCCATGCATCAGGCACGCCGCCCAAGGGTGGGCTTCAGCCCACCGCCTACCAAAGGAGCCAGACCGGCAGGTCAAGGTCACATCAAACGGCGACCTTCATCTAGCAAACCGGGGCGCTTCTTTGGTGGGCTGAAGCCCACCCTACGGGCGTTCCGACGCGGGGTTAGCGGTTGCCGAGCAGACCGGAACCCTGTACCGAACCGAAAGCAAAACTCATGAACTCCTGGACGCTCATTTCGCGCCCATTGAAGGTCACCTGGTCGTCGGCGTAGTGCAGAGAGCTGACCAGACGGTCGCCTTCCAGGCGGGACCAGCCCGCGTTGAGCGCCATGCCGCTGAACAGATCAGTAGTGGCGTCGGTTTCCTGCTTCAGCGCAACAGGGTCGACCTGACCACCCTGCTGCTGGCGCTGCGCGATCAGGCTGACCACATCGCGCACCAGACCCTTGTCGATGCCGGCCTCGGCTTTGAGCGAGGCGAGCATGCTGGTGATCATCGCGTCGGACGTGACGGCGTCTTCGCTGGGGCCGCGCAGGTCGAGCACGACGGACAGGCGGGCGGTGCCATGAGCGGTCTCGAAGCCGAATTCATCAAGCGCCAACGTGGGCTTGTGCTGGAGCAGCTGCACGGCCTGAGCCTGCAATTTCTGCTGCTGGGCATCGGTCATATTGGCGATCGCGTCCTGCTGGTCGGAGCCGCTTTCTAACAGTTCCTTGTAGCTGTCGAGCAGGGCTTTGAGGCTGCCTTCATCGAGATTGCGCAGGCTGAAGGCAAGCGCGAGGTTGCTGAAGGTCTGACCTTGCGCTTCCACCTGGCCGACGCGGTAGGCGAGCGTCTGGTCGAGGCCACCGCTACCCTGGCTCAGCGCTTCCTCGACGGACGCGTTCTGAATAACAACGGCGGGTTCGTCGCCAGTCTGGATTTCCATACGCTTGAGGGTGACGGCGGACGGCCCCAGGGCCAAACCATTGGTGTCCTCCTGTTTGTCGGCGCTCAGGCCGAAGCCGCGCAGGCTCATGCGCACCGGCTTGCCGGTGACGCTGTGTTGCAGGTTGATGTCGACTTCTGGCAGTTCGCCGTCCATACGCACGGCGGTGGCGTCCTTCGCCGCTTCGAAGTTGATCGTGCCGGACGAGACGCGAACCGTGCCCTCTTCATCTTGAATGTTGAATGCGGCCGAGCGCAGATCGCCGTATTGGCGGCCGTCATAGCCAATGGTGACGTCGCCCACCAGCGGGATTTCACCGGAAGCGGCATCGAACAGCTTTTCGGTCAGAGGCGTCCGCTCGAGCTCGAAGTGACTCTGGGCGGCGACCGGCATCAACTGGCCGCGGGCCAGGCGGGAGACGGGGAATGGGCCGTGCTCGAGGCGGTCCTGCAGCAACACCGAGTACTGCCGGGTGCCGCCTTCGTCATCAGGGATCTCGATGTCGATCTGGTAGCGGGCGGCGCTGGACAGCAGGCCGCGGTCGAAGCTGAGCAGCTTCAGGCTGACGTCGGCTCCGCCGCCGGCACTCATCTCGTGCAGCTTGACGTTGGCCTGGTCGACGGCATCGCGGGCGGTCGATTCGACCTGCGTGCTGGTATAGAAGGTGGCAGCCCCGAAGAGGGCCAGGGGTACGGCAACGGCGAGCGCGAGCTTTTTCATGGAAGCATCCTGTGCGGCGGCTGGGCAGACGTCCTGTCAGCCGATGGTTGATGAGCGGCGGCACTCTATCAGCGAGCCTGCGCCTGCTCCAGCGCGCCATGCAGCGGGATGGGAAGGAGTGAGAACGTGACGACAAATCATGGCGCCTTCACCACTGATAAAGCCCATAAGCGAGCACACCAAGACCGAACCCCATTTGCGCCAGCAACAGCGCCCGGATGGCAAAGGTGTAGCTGATGATCCAGCTTTGCCCCAGCGCGTCGTGGGCAAACAGCCGGTGGCTTGCCGGAAACTCGGTCTCCATCTCTTTGAGCGCCGTGATGGTCAGTTGCAACAGTTGGCGGCTCCGCGCATCGACCAGCCAGAACACCATCGCCAGCAGGACGGTGAAGGCGCCCAACAACACCAGCAGCCCTGGCGAGAAGCCCCGCTCCAACGCGGCCAACACCCCGCCATCGGCAAAGATCGCCAGCACCACAAAGAAGTTGAACCCGCGCAGGCGCTGCTCGGCATTGAGCTTGAAATGCGCCCAGACAAACTCTCGACTATCCACGCGCTTCCCCTTCACCGAGATGAGCCGTCATCGATCATTCATATGAGAGCCTCGCTGGTGACGATAAATCCCATCGACGGCGGTTTGATAGCGCAGCAAGGGCCGCCGGCAGCCGGACGAAATCAAGCGCTCACCAATACCGTGATATGCCCGGCCCACCCTACGTGCTGGAAAAGCCTGAACGCCACTCACATGAGAAGTGGTCGGTGCGATAAATCCCATCGAAGCCATTCAGATAGCGGAGCGAAGCCAGCCGCCTGTCCATGGAATAGATGAGTGTCAAAAGCCCGCCCGAGCAGCTGGCGCTTGCAGCTGCGGCGCCGAGTCATACGGCTCGTAGGGTGGGCTTCAGCCCACCGTGACAGGGTGACTTTCATCGGTGGGCTAGCCCGGCCAACCTACAATCGTCAGTTCATCGCCCCAGCAGGACGCGAAGATGGGCAACGACCTGCTGCGCGGCTGGTCCAATCCCCAACTATCCAGTCAATCCACACCAACAAACCCACCCGTCTGGTGCTGCCACAGGCGCGCATAGAGGCCGCCGCGCTCGATCAGTTCAGCGTGGGTGCCGGTCTCGATCACCTGGCCGTTATCGATCACCACCAGACGATCCATACGGGCGATGGTCGACAGCCGGTGAGCGATGGCGATAACCGTCTTGCCATCCATGAGGGTATCCAGGCTCTCCTGAATCGCGGACTCGACTTCCGAATCCAGCGCGGAGGTGGCTTCGTCGAGCACCAGAATCGGCGCGTCCTTGAGCAACACCCGAGCGATGGCGATGCGCTGTCGCTGACCACCGGACAGCTTGACGCCCCGCTCCCCAACCATGGCCTCGAAGCCAAGGCCGCCCTGGCCGTCGTCCAGCGTGGCGATGAACTCGTCCGCGCGGGCTTTTCGCGCCGCCGCCCAGAGCTGTTCGTCGCTGGCGTCGGGCTTGCCGTAGCGCAGGTTGTCGCGGATCGAGCGGTGCAGCAGCGAGGTGTCCTGCGTGACCATGCCAATGTTGGCGCGCAGGCTTTCCTGATTAATGTCGGCGATGTCCTGGCTGTCGATCAGGATGCGACCGCTTTCCAGGTCGTAAAGGCGCAGCAGCAGATTGACCAGGGTCGACTTGCCGGCGCCTGACGGCCCGACCAGGCCGATCTTCTCGCCGGGGCGGATGTCGATACTGAGACCGCTGATCACGCCGCCCTTCTTGCCGTAATGAAAATGCACATCGTCGAAGTGCACGCCGCCCTGCTCCACCCGTAGCGGCTTGGCGTCTCCACGATCAAGCACCTGGCGCGGCTGGACGATAGTCTGCATGCCGTCCTGCACGGTGCCGACGTTTTCGAAGATGCCGTTGACCACCCACATGATCCATTCGGCCATGTTGTTGATGCGGATCACCAGGCCCAGCGCCAAGGCAATCGCGCCGGTGCTGATCAACGCCTCGCTCCACAGCCACAGCGCCAGCGCGCCGGTGCCGACGATCAGCAGGCCGTTCATGCAAGTGATGAGGAAGTCCAGGCTGGTGATGACGCGCGACTGTAGGCGGAATTTATCGAGCAGCCCCTGCATGGCCTCACGGGCGTAGCTTTCTTCCTCACGGGAATGAGCGAACAGCTTGAGCGTGGCGACGTTGCTGTAGCCGTCGACCACCCGGCCCATGACTTTGGAGCGCGCAGCCGAGGCGGCTGCCGAGCGCGCCTTGATGCGCGGCACGAAGTACCAAAGCGCGGCGCTGTAACCGATGATCCACAGCGACAACGGCACGATCAGGCGCAGATCGGCCGCGGCGAACAGGTACAGCGCGCTGCCGGCGTACACCACCACGTGCCACAGCGTGTCGATCACCTGCATGGCCGAATCGCGCAGCGACGGGCCGGTCTGCATCACGCGCTGGGCGATGCGCCCGGCAAAATCGTTCTGGAAGAAATTCAAGCTCTGCTTGAGCACATAACGGTGGTTTTGCCAGCGGACCAGATTGGTCAGGCCCGGGTTGATCGCCTGATGGGTGAGCAGGTTGTGCAGGCCGAACACGAGGGGCCGAATGATCAGCGCGACCAACGCCATCCACAGCAACTCGTTGCGGTGTTCCGCGAAGAATGTCCGCGCATCGCTGGTCGCCTGGGCCATGTCGATCAACCGGCCGAGAAAGCTGAACAGCGCCACCTCGATCAACGCCGCAAAAAAGCCGATCACCAGCACAGCGGTCATCAACGGCCAGACCTGCTTCAGGTAATGAGCGTAGAAGCGCAGCATGCCGGCGGGCGGCGCGACGTCAGGGCTGGGCTTGAAGACATCGATCAGGTTTTCGAAACGGCGGAACAACATGGGGCAGAGTCTGCTTTGGCGGGTGGGAGCTTGGACTTGTTGGACGCCACCAGCCCAGCGGCGTTTCCACATCACACGCTGAGTCTGCTCCCGCCTGTCGATTAGGTTGCGCCGGGCGCCGAGTCTTTATTAAACGCCCGCCCTCGCCTGTCGTCATTCACACACACTCTTACGAATGACGAAGAAAAATAAATCTGTCCCCTTTTTCAGTCAGCGCAGCGAACGGTCTGAACCAATTGTTATGTAAGCATTACCGGGGTGGGATTTTGTTTGGAAATTCATAGATGAATTTCATAAGCATTTCTGAAAATGCAATTAGGTCTTCACAATCTGCTTTAGTCATAAGTGCGATTTCATGCGTCGCCTCATTTCCTTTTTGTCGAATATGATCTACCCAGCCCCGACCATTAGGTGGTATATAGCCTTGTTCAGCCAAAAAATTGATGTAGTGTATGAAGGGTTTCCCCTCTTCGGCACCTTGCTCAACGCCAATATTCATGAGCAGTTTTCGACATAGTAGAACAGCCCCAGTATAAGCAGTTGCCGCTACACAATTTCTTGCTTCTTTATAAAGTGCTCCCAGATTTTCGGGTAGATGATTTACGTCATTTCCAGGTGCTACATCTGGATACTGTTTATTGCGACCGTCGAAATGAGTAGGCTGATCGCAGTGAGTACAAATATATATTTTTTGACTGGAGTTCGAAAAAAATCCGCTATTTGAAGCAACTATGTTTCCGCAGTGACCACAGGTGTATTGTCTTGAGCCTATTTGCTGGGGATGGTGCCAGGGCATATGCAATATTCCTCATGGTTACATAACGTCTGTATTAAGCCGAGCCGCGAAGTGGGCGTCGGCTTTAATGAACTTTTAGACCCCGGACGCTCCACGGATGAGCGCCAATGAGATATCCGACGCAACCGACCTGACCAGGTCAAATGTCATGTCGATACCCTTTGCTGCAAATGTTTTCTTAGTCTTGTTCCAAACGGTGTCAGACCGGATGGAATCAAGAAACTCATGCCCCGGCCAAGTGAGCCGTCTTGCAAAGAAGTGTGTAGGCCCGCGACCAAGTGTTCGAGACATCTGCCCCTCAACAATCCCGGCCTCTATCAGCAGTTCTACGTGATACGAATACTCATACCTGCCATCCTCGGGAAAGTCCGAAAGATCGAGCATGGAATCGGTATCCGGAAGGTCCTCAAGTCGCGTGAGGATTTCGCGGATTGTGTCCCAGTTGCGCTTCATATCTACTCCGGGGCTAACGTTTGGTTAAGGGACCGGTTTTAGCCGGCCCCGAGTGAGCGAAGCGAACGACTTGAACCATTTGTTAGGCTCGGGCTGCACCGACGGGCTAACGCTTAGTGACTTTTCTAGTTAAATCTTCCTCTTTCATTTCAGGAAGTTTCTGGATTACGTCTGATAGTAGATCAGCAATTGCATATGCTTTTTTGTGAAACTCGGCTAGTTCGGTCACTGTAAAAGAAACAAAACTTTTTCTATGCTGGTTTCCCTTGGGAATGCCACCAGAGAAATTTAAAATCTCTTAGTCATTGCTCCGTGACCAGCAGAAATGAGCGAATTTATTTCTGGTTGATCTAAGTGGTGTGATCTGATTGTTTATTGCTTGGATTTGTTTGATCTGCGCTTCAGTTACCAGCTTATAACCATACCGATATCTATGTATTTCGCACGCTTCTCTGATGGCCTCTTGACGCCTTGCTCCGGACATATGATCAGTGTAGGTGCGTGCCAAGAAAACCGAGGTAACCAATAGACGAGAAAGCAATTTTCCAAGTAGAAATTCAATATTCGACCACTCAACTGTGAGCTTGCCGATAGCTCGGAAGTGCTCGTCGGTGAGCTCTGCATACTGCGATGAGTGGTTTAACGGCATCCTATCTCCTGGGCCTAACGATTAAGTTAAGGGGCGGGCTTTAGCCCGTCCCAGTGAGCGAAGCGAACGGTTTGAACCAGTTGTTAGGCAGCTAAGAGCTGAAGCATGAATATTAACTTTCCATGCTTTCTATTTTTTGAAGAAGCCAAAACGCGGCTGGAGTTAATGTATAAACTGGGCCTTTATCAAACGAACCTTGACCGTTGTCGTGCAGCAATCCTTTAGACATTAGCTCCATACAAAACATCTCAACTTCTGTGTGGCTTCTTCCAGTAAGTAGCGTCAATATGTTAAGTGTGGGAGCTGTTGATCTACCATCAATCATTCCTGGCTTTGGAAAGTTTGGGGTCTCTATGTAGAATTTCGCTTGTCCTTTACCAGTATTAATGTGTAGTGATGCTTCTGAAATAATCTGGATGTGAATGTCTTCTAGGCTTGCTATTGCTCGAAGTGCTGTAGCTGTTTCATCCCAAGAACTGCTGTGTATGATGTGGCCGGATATGATTTTTGCAAATCTGTTTATTTTGTCTGTGCTTACTGCTGACTGAACACCTTGAATCGCTAGAACAACAGCTTCGTGCAGATTTTCATTCAGGTTGTGAATGCTATTTTTATGTTGTTCAAGTTGTTTTGTAATTTGACTGGCTAGATACTCTTGTTTGATTTTTGCTCTTTGTGAATTGCCGTAGGACAAAAGCACACCGATAGCTGCAGCTGAGGCACCAAATGCAGGGTTGATTAACGTCAGTAGTGCGACAAGTGCAGGTCCTGCGACATTTTCATAAGTATCGCCCAGCTTGCTGATTGCAGTGTCTTGGGCTCTGATTGGCAAGTTCATCTACTGTCCTTTGGTGATGAGTGATATTTTCGCAGGAGGCCTAACGTTTGGTTAAGGGGCGGGCTTTAGCCCGTCCTAGTGAGCGAAGCGAGCGATTTAACCAGTTGTTAGACGCTACTTCCGCCTTAACACGAGACGGTTATTTTCATAAGAGATTTGTTTGTATTTCCGAAGGCTATTTAGTGCCCCAACACCTCCTGCTGCAATTGCAGTAGCAATGGCGGAGTAAGTTACAGTGGCACCAAGTATTGTGGTGGCAGCTACTGCTGTGAAACCAGCTGTGGTCGCAGTAACTGGGGCGCTTGCTCCACCTGTTCCGAGGGTTGCAAATGCACTATAGGTTGCGACTCCAATTGCGCCGATGGCAACAATCCATGCTGCTTTTCCTGTGGCTCGTATTTTGAGTGCTTTATTTGCAAGATCTCCTTCAATTTCAATAGAGTCTTCGTTATTTTTCAATGCGGCGCCGAGCTCTGCTTCTGTTCTAACTTTTTTGGCCATGGCTATCTCCTGTGACGTGGTGTCTAACTACGATCAGACACCAGTTGTTGTATAAGTAGCCGGACGGGCGTGGTGTATAACATTCTCTCTATCACTGTGCTTACGGCTCTATTGCGAGAGATGCGGAGGCATCGGTGACCGCCAGGAATTTTATACGCCATGTAGTACGTCTGTTTGAGTCCAGCAGTTTTTGCGGTTAATCGGGTCGCGATAAGACGGAACATTGCTCCAGCAACGGTAATTGTCCGCCAGCAGCTTTTCCAGCAGCTCGGCGAAGCGACGTTCGCAGACGTATAGAACTGGCACTGCGACCGAACGGGGGAAAAGCGGACCATCTGTACCTGTCCTTGGTGTGGGCGTGGCGCCCGTTGTGCTGGCCGTTGGGCTTAAGCCGAGGCGGGAGTGTGATTGGGCGCGCAATCCTCATGCGTTCGGCCACGTTACCGGCGGCGTGAAACTCGGTAAAGCGTCCGATAGGCTTAATCACCAATTTTATGGGGCTACCGAATCACGGCTTCGCTTAGCGAATGGCGAGGGCGGG
This sequence comes from Pseudomonas sp. MTM4, assembly GCF_019355055.1. Taxonomy (NCBI): domain Bacteria; kingdom Pseudomonadati; phylum Pseudomonadota; class Gammaproteobacteria; order Pseudomonadales; family Pseudomonadaceae; genus Pseudomonas; species Pseudomonas sp. MTM4. The sequence continues at coordinate 3,080,176 of NZ_CP048411.1, read as the reverse complement.
GAGCGCTGGGAGGCGGGGCGCAAACCTTAACCTGCCTGAACCCCCAACATTTCCCGTACCTTGGCGGCGAGGGCGTCGATGGCGAAGGGCTTGGTGATCACAGCCATGTCTTGGCCGAGGAAGTCGCTGGCGGTGGCGCTTTCGGCGTAGCCGGTGGCGAACAGTACTTTCAGGTCGGGGCGGTGTTGGCGGGCGATTTCTGCCAGTTGGCGGCCGTTCATGCCGGGCAGGCCGACATCGCTGACCAGCAGGTCGATGCGCTGGGCGCTTTCGATGATGGGCAGGGCTTCTGAGGCGTCGCCGGCTTCGAGGGTTTGGTAGCCCAGGTCGTCGAGCACTTCGATCACGAGGGAGCGGACCACGGGTTCGTCCTCGACGACCAGAATGGTTTCGCCCATGCCCTGGGTCGCCAACTCCGGCTCCGCCGCCACGGATGCTGTCTCGCCTTTGTAGACGGGAAGGTACAAGTAGACGCTCGTACCGCTGCCGGGCTTGGATTCGATGTGAACATAGCCTTTGGCTTGCTTGATGTAGCCGTACACCATGGACAGCCCGAGCCCGGTGCCCTGACCAATGGGTTTGGTGGTGTAGAAGGGCTCGAATGCCCTGTCTTTGACTTCCGGTGTCATGCCCGTACCGGTGTCGGTTACGGTCAGAAGGACGTAATCACCCTCGCCCAAAACTCGCTTTTGCGGATGAGGCTTTTTACCCATGTGAAAGCTGCTTGTCGTGAGGGTGATCTTGCCCCCGTGAGGCATGGCGTCCCGCGCGTTGATGACCAGGTTGAGCAGGGCGCTTTCAAGCTGATTGCTATCCATGCAGGCGGGCCGCAAATCGGGGGCCAGCGCCGTGACGATGGTGATGTTTTCGCCTGTGGTGCGGTGCAGCAGGTCTTCTAGCGAGGCCACCATCTGGTTTACGTCGATTGGCTTGAGATCCAGTGCCTGCCGACGGGAAAAGGCCAGCAGCCGTTGCGTCAGGGCCGCCGCACGCTGGGCGGAGCTGGCCGCGGCGTTGATGTAGCGGTCGAGATCCAGCGGCTCACCGCGGCGGTGGCGCCGCTGCATGAGGTCAAGGCTGCCAATGATGCCGGTGAGCAGGTTGTTGAAGTCATGGGCGATGCCGCCGGTGAGCTGACCGACGGCCTCCATCTTCTGCGCCTGATGTAGCGCTTCTTCGGTTCTGCCGCGCTCGGCCACTTCGGCGGCTACTCGCGCTTCCAGATTCTCGTTGAGCCGCCGCAAACGGTGCTCGCTGATGCGCAGGGCCTGTTCGGCATGCCAGCGCGCACTGATGTCAGTACATGCCCCGGCCACGTGGGTGGGATCGCCCAGCGCATTGCGAAACACCTTGGCCTTGCACGCCAGCCATTGCTCGGGGCCTGAGCGCGCCAAACGATACTCCACCGAGAAGTCCTGACGGTCAGCGTAATGCTCCATTGCCTGGCATATCCGCTGTCGATCGTCAGGGTGAACGTGCTGCAGAAAGGCCTCGACGGTATCGAGCTTCTCGCTCAGCGGAAGATTGAAAATTCGCTCCATGGCGCTATCGAAGTGAAGGATGCCGTCCGGCAGGTACCAATTGAAGGTGCCGGTCCCGGAGGCCAGCAGCGCGGCGCGAAAGCGCTCGTCGAGATAGTCCATCCGCTGCCTGGACTCTTCTCGGCTGAGGAGCCGTTCAGTCACGTCCTCGGTCTTGTGGACGATGCAGTACATCTTTCCCTTTTTGTCGAAGACCGGAAGGTTGATCGGGCTCCAGTAACGCTCTTCGTAGCCTCGGCCTTCGGACGCGGGGCTAGGAATGTCGTATTTGATAATCGCCATGCGGTCGGGCATCCCGGTTTCCAGGACGCGATCCAGCGAGGCGCGTAATGCACAGCTGCCGAACTCATCCGCCTCATCCGGATTCTTGCCGAACACGTCGAATATCGAACAGCCGACGCAGTCTTCGCGACGCTTGTTGATGGCAAGCAGATGGGCGTCGCTGACCGCCACGATGGTGAATTCCGGGTTGGCGGACAGGACCAAATGGAGCACGGGCAGGGCTTCGAATATCGCCTTGAAATCCAGTTCTTGCTTCATTAGCTTCAGCATCGACCCCCGCTGAGGGCACCCTCTACTGAGACAGACGCTGTATTCGGAGGTGCGGTGCGATAAGCCGTACCACCCGCGCGGAACGACCCGGTTTACGGGCCGAAACGGGCTGGAAGCGGCAGATTGAAGCGGCCGTGCCGACTGTCGGCTGCGGTGCGCAACCGCAGCCGGACGACGGCCGGCTCAGGCGAAGCTTTCGGACGGACCGTCACGACCCGGGACGCAGAAGTTATGGCTCGACCTTCAGCATGATCTTGCCGATATGCTTGCTACTTTCCATCAGCCGATGCGCTTCGGCGGCTTCTTCGAGGGGGAAGGTGGCGTGGATGACGGGGTGGCATAGGCCCTGGTCCAGCAGCGGCCAGACCTTCTCGTGCAAAGCCTTGGCGATATCCGCCTTCTCAGCGCGGCTGCGTGGGCGCAGAGTCGAGCCGGTGAAGGTAAGGCGCTTGCGCATGATCGCCGAGGTGTCCAGCTCCATACGGCTACCCTGGAGAAAAGCGATCTGCACCAACCGGCCTTCCACAGCGAGCGATTTCAGGTTACGCGGTGTGTAGTCGCCGCCCACCATGTCGAGAATGACGTCGACACCCTTGCCATCGGTGGCTTGCGCCACGGCTTCGACGAAATCCTCTTCGTGGTAGTTGATGACCCGATCCGCTCCGGCGCGCTGGCAAGCCTCGGCCTTTTCGCTGTTGCCGACGGTGGTGAATACGGTGGCACCGAATTGCTTGGCCAGCTGGATCGCGGTCAGGCCGATGCCGCTGGAGCCGCCATGTACCAGAAAGGTTTCGCCGGGCTGCAGACGGCCACGCTCGAACACATTGCTCCACACGGTGAAGCAGGTTTCGGGCAGCGCCGCCGCCTCAATCAGGGAAAGCCCGGCGGGCACGGGCAAGCAGTGTTCGGCCGGCGCTACGCAATATTCGGCGTAGCCACCGCCCGGCGTCAGCGCGCAGACTTTATCGCCCAGTTTCCGGCCGCTCACCTCGGCGCCGAGGGAAACGATTTCACCGGAGATTTCCAGACCGAGCAGGGGCGAGGCGTCCGGCGGAGGCGGGTAGCTGCCGGAGCGCTGAAATACGTCCGGTCGATTGATGCCGGCGTAGGCCACCCGAATCAGCACATCGTGCGGACCCGGCTCGGGGATCGATCCTTCGACCAACCGAAGGCAATCCGCATCGCCGCCCGGACGATGATCTACATGACGCATGGTTTGCACAGACATCAGTTCGTGTTCCTCCAAAAGCAAAGCAGCCGCGCTTTACGGGCGGCTCGTCGTAATACGGTAGTGCGCGCCGACCGCAGCGCCAACCCCTCGCGAGGCACGGTATAGGGTTTGTGTTCGCTGAGGCAGCCATCGGCCCGAGCGGGTCGACGGCTGCTTTTATCGGCCGATGCTGGCGTTCGGCAGCGGAAACCTCACTCCTTCGAGGGTTTCGGCATCGGAATCGCAACGCTGCTTTCTACGCTGCCAGCCGTGGCATCACCTTCTTTGTAAAAGGGCTCCATCTCATCGCGCGCCTGCTTCCAGTGCTCGCCTTCCTGGCCTTCAGGCCGGCCTTTGGCTTCCCAGATTTCGTATGCCCTGTCACGAATACGTTGTTCGTCGTCGTTCATGTTGGTCACCTCTTTTTATACGGATTAAGCCGGAACGTCGTTCGCTAGCAGCGCTTGGCTGCGTAGGACGTGACCCAGCTTTTCAGCAGAGGCAGGTAGAGTGGGGATGGTTCCGGTATTCCTTTCGCAGCCGACGAATCGACTGTTCGGTTTCGGGCTATTCGGGCTTAGCGCGGTTGCGGTTGGCGAAAGCAAAGGGGTGCGAGACCCTCTTCCGCCTCGATGGGTATATTCCACCCTCGGCACTCGGATGGCGTCACCGATGAACAGAATCAGCACTGACCGCGACTGGCTTGCGCGAGCGACCCCGTCGACGAAGATGGAGCGCATCGAAGCCTACTTTCGTGGGCACGGCTATACGCCCCATCGGCACGACACCTATGCCATCGGACGTACGCTTTCGGGTGTACAGAGCTTTCATTACCGGCAATCGAAACGGCATAGCCTGCCGGGCGGCACGATAGTGCTGCACCCAGACGAGATCCATGACGGCGAGGCGGGCACCCAGGCCGGCTTCCATTACCGAATGCTCTACATCGAACCGTCCTTGATTCAAGAAGTGCTGGGCGGCGAGCCGTTGCCTTTCATACCAGGCGGGCTGTCGCAGGATGCTCGGCTGTTTTCGGCAACCAGTCGTTTGCTGTACAGCATGGAAAGCGCACTCGATCCGCTGGAGGAAGATGATGCGATTTACGATCTGGCGCAGGCGCTGAGGTTCGCCGCTGGCAAGCGTTGTGGCCGTAAGGCGGTCGATTACGCAGCGGCGGAACGGGCACGCACGTTCATTCATGACGCCCTTGGCAATGCCATCACGCTAGATGATCTGGTACTGGCAAGCGATCGCGACCGCTGGAGCCTGTCGCGGGATTTCCGTGGGCTGTACGGCACCAGCCCGTATCGCTACATCACCCAACGGCGCCTGGCGGCGGTGCGCAACCGGCTGGTGGCGGGCCGGTCGCTGACCGATGCGGCGTTGGAGAGCGGTTTTTTCGATCAAAGCCACATGACCCGCCTGTACACGCAAACCTACGGCATATCGCCGGCACGCTGGCTGAAAATGCTCGGGCGCCGGTAGCCGTTACAGGCGGACCTTGCACGATCATGCAAGACGAACGTCAGGGGCGACGCTAGCGTGGCAGGCATTCACCGCAACCGAGAGCGAGCCACACCATGAATTCCCAAGAGACGACGCGCACTAGCTATACCGCCATCAACTTCGCCCAGAAATACACACTGTTCCATGAGCAGTGGGCACCGAAGGTCGTGGCCGAGATGAACGACTACCAGTTCAAGATCGTCCGGCTCGAGGGCGAGTTCGTCTGGCACACCCATGCCGATACGGACGAAACCTTCATCGTGCTGGAGGGCCAGTTGGTGATTCATTTCAGAGACGGCGGCGTCACCGTGAGCGCCGGCGAGATGTATGTGGTGAAGAAAGGGATCGAGCACAAACCCAGCGCGGCGCGGGAGACGAAGCTACTGCTGATTGAGCCCAGGGGCGTTTTGAATACCGGCGATGAAACCAACGAGCGGACCGCTGTGAATGATGTTTGGATTTGATTGAAGCGACCAGCAAAGCGAAGAGAACGGATAGATAAATCCGTCCCCTTCCCGTTGGTTCTCGGTAGAGACGCAACGCGTCCTCGGCGGTGCCATCAGCTGGCGAAAACGTTAACAAGTCGGTTTCCTTGAGATGGCGAGGTCGATGAGCTCCGCCAGGCTTGTTAGGGTCTTGACCCGCCACCCGCAGATTACGAAGGGAACTCGTATGGCCAAACCCGCTGCTCGCTTATCTGACACCCACTCCTGCCCTATCCCCGGCCACGGTTCCAACCCGATAGCCGTTGGTTCGCCGGACGTCTTTTTCAACAACCTACCTGCTGCCCGAGTCGGTGACGCCAGTAGCTGTGGCGGCGCGATATCAGCAGGCGAAGCCACGATTTTGGTCAACGGCAAACCGGTTGCATTCCTCGGCAGCCCCACCACGCACGGAGGCAGTATCGTGACGGGCTCCGGCAACATTCTGGTCGGCTCGTCAGTGAGCCCGGCGCCCTTCACCGCGCCAGCGCCGATGCCTAACCAGCTGGACGAGCATTTCGTGCTCAGCGATAGCGATACCGGCCTGCCTTTGGCCAACCGCCCTTACAAGCTAAAGACGGCCTCCGGCAAAGTCATCGAAGGGGTCACTGATGAGCACGGCAAGACCAAACGTGCCGCGGCCTATACGGCCGAGACCGTGTCCGTCGAGTTCGCGCCACAAACCGAAATCTACATTGGCTGAGGGCGCAGCATGTCGAGCACGGAGCCAGTCGTCGCACAATCGAACCTGAGCCCTGCGAGTAATAGGCAAGGCACTCCCGTTCAGGCCAGGCTATTCAAGATCACCGACATTCCGGCAGCCATGGATGCCATCGATTGGCCGGTTTCCGCCGCGCTGATGCGCCACTGGTTTCAGGGGCAACCCTGGCCAACGGAAAATGGCGGCATGTCGCAGCGGGTCAAGGAACACGCCGAGTGGCCGCCGGCGCCGTACATCGAGGAAAGCATCGTCAAGATGAGCTGGGTGACCAGTTTCGACAAGGTCCAGCCGGTTCTCGCCGAGCTGCGCAGAAGCTGGAACAACACCGCCGCTATGGGTGAAATTCGCAAGCATCTGCTCAGGGACTATGGCGACAAGGGGCTCGGCTGCTATCCCCTGGTTTTCCCGAACCTGGCGAGCGCGGTGGAGCGCTTCGGCTACTTCAACTCACGCGCGATCACCTTTTCCAAGTATGGCCGCGAAGGCCTCAACGACCTGCGCGGAGCGCTGGCGGACTTCAACCTACGGGTCGCGGCCGAGGGTGACGTAGAGGTACATGCAGATCGCATCCTGTTTCGCCCGAAAACCTTGCTGTTCTATGCCGAGGACAACTACGACTTCAATGACGATGGCTCGGTGTTCAGCCAGCCGCTGGGCTACTGGAACTTCGAAGGTATCGCTCCCAGCCTGCTGGAGGCCACCGCGCACAATGCCGGCGTCGATGCGGTCTCCAGAGGCATCATGCAGCAGTCGTTGTTCGGAATGAGTGCGCAGAACCAAAGGCGCTACATAGACGAGCAACGCAAACGCTACATGCTTGTGCTGAACAGCCATTTCGCCGACTACCGGGCCAGATACAAACGAGGCGGAGACTTCCGCGTATTTTCCGATCTGCTACGCGAACCCTTGCCACCTGGCACGCCCGCCATCACCCTGCCGAAACACTGACATGAACAAAGCCATTCTCGCTGTATGCAGCCTTCTCGCCGCGCTCGCCCTGCTCTTTGGCTGGAGCCTGAGCGATGCGCTGAGCGCGCCGCCGTCGGTTTCGCAAGTCAGCCCGCAAGGTGGCCATTTAATCGAAAGCGTGCCGGTACAGGGCTTGCTGGTCCCTGGTGGTGGCCTGTCGTATCTGCGCATCGTCGACCGTGCGGACCGGTCGAAAGTATTTCGCAGCCCGCTCTTTACCACGCGCTCAGTGGACATGCGGACGAGCGAAGACAACCAAAGCCTGGGCGTGGCATGGATCGCCTTCGACAAGCGCACCCAAGGCTTTACCCTGAGCATCCCTCAATGGCGCTCGGACTGGCGCAACATCTTTTTCAGCAATACGCCCTACGAGGTCGTGCCGAACGGCTGAGCCACAAAGAGAGCGGATCGATTGCCTTCAGGTTCGCCCAGTACGAAACCGTGATTCCCACACCATCGCGGGCAGACTCAACGCCGAGAAAGCCCGGCTGCAATGCCGCCAATTCCAGCATTCGCCCGCCATCGCGCCGTACCTGATCGCCCTCGGCCCGAAGCGATGTGAAGATGACGGCGTAGTACGGCGGTGCAGGCGTCTGGGCAATCTGAGTCATGGTCGCCTCGGGGAGTGGCGTTCGGTCGGGATTGGTTCGTTAACCCTTTGGAATCGTTTCCGGACGGACATAGGGCAGCATGTGCGCCACGTAGTCCGCCTTGCCGAGATTGATGCCTTCCTTGCGCAAGATCGAATAGGCGGTCATGACGTGGAAGTAGAACTGACCCAGCGTCCAGTCACGGGCGTATTGGTCTGCGGTCAGATCCAAGACCATCCCGTTCGGGAGTTCATGGGCGATGGGCTCATTCCCCTCTACATCGAGCGCATCGGCTGCGAGGCGGTTGAGCAGCGCGACCGTTTCATCGATCCGGGCATAGGCCTCAGCGAGCGATCCGGGGCTTTTGACAGCCTGACGCCCCTCGTTCAATAGCTCGTTGATAGCAGGCGGGAGCGCCTCGCCCCGCAACCGACACATGGCCTCTCGCGCCTGGACACAGGCAAAGCGAACCTGAGTGGACAGCGGATACATGTCGGGCGCCAACCGCGCGGATAACAGCGCCTGCGCCTCTGCTTCCGGTAGCTGGGCCTGCGCTTTCCTCAGCCACCCGGCGAGTGTCTTGAGCATCTGCGTGTAAGTTGGGACAAGGAGTGACGTTAGCTGCATGGGTTCTTACCTTGGGATTGAAGACTGATTTATGCCGAACAAAGTGACGGGGTGTAGCTAGGCAAGCGTCGGGCAGGCGGATCGCTCTGCCCTCTTACCTTCATTCTCCCAAGAGCTGGTGTCCGGCTTCTTTCAAAGCGTCTACCGCTTTATCCAGATTCTCCGACTTGACCAATATGTAGTCCGTATCGAACGTGCTTATCGCGAAAATGCCAACGCCAGCAGCCGCGAGCGGATCAAGGAAGGACGCCAGAATCCCTGTTTGGTCAAAGGCAAACGGCCCTTGTACTTTGATCGCACGCCAAGGCCCATCCACTCGGGTTGAACCGGTTGCGACACCCTCAGCGCAGACAATCGAGAGCTCATCGCCCATCCGAGTGATCGAAAAGAAATCTGGTGATGCCAACACAGCACTCGGCAGGTCAGTATTTGGCTCTAACCGTGCAATCACAAAACGTTGGGGGAGCACAGAAAACGATTGGTTCATGTCATGAGACCTCGTGATTAAGCGAACGGGGTGCCTGAAGTAAGAGTGATAGGTAGCGTTGAATGAACGCCCTTTCCTCCAGCGGAGGGGCGATTAATAGATCTGTCCCCTTTTTCCGCGGTCTGCTTTTTGGGGACTCACCGCCAGCCAGAAAGATCAAGCAACCGAGGCGGGAGTAGTAGCCTTGAAATCTGACAGGATGAATATCGTTTCGCTGCTTAGAAACGCTTCTACCTCGGGTAACGTGGCCAGTCTTTCATGGATCAGCTTTACCGCTGTAGTGCTGCCGGTGACCTTCACGTCCAATACATAGGCCTGCTGATCGAATTTCAGGCGAGCTGAGTGCTTGGTTAACGTCCCGTCCTTTTTCACCAGCGCAGTTGCGGAAAGCTCATGGTCGACCAGCGCCAACGTGGTTTGGCTATCAAGCCGTTCCTTTCTACCCCTCAGCTCCTGGGCTGTCAGCCAGCCGCCTATCCATACAGCTACTATGACAACCCACACCCATCCATACGGCGGCGGTCGTCTATCAGAAAAGCCATGACGGCTACCCATCCATTCGACGATGACGCTAACAGCTTCTTCCACTGCAATTCCTTCAAACGTACATGTCGGGCTTGGCTTGAATGTTTATCTTCAGCGTCTATGCAAACCCAAAAATAAAACTGTCCCCTTTTTTCATGACTGGGCGGAGACGAGGTGTCGGGAATCTTCTGCAGGAATATTTCATGGCTTTGAAATGCACGATCATCCATGATGAGACCTAACAATGGATTAAGCCGCGCCGCGAAGCGGCGTCGGCTTGAGTGAATTGTTAGCCCTGCGCTGCAAAAGACTCATGGTAGGGTTTTATCGGATGTAGGATTGTGGAATTGCTTAAGCTCTTGCTGCAATTTCTTGTGGATGAACTCACCAACATAGCTTCCTGCAACTGCTGCAAGCCTCTTGTTCATTGCCTCGGTTACACGATCCTCGACGTATGTTTCCCATGCAGTAAGCGCCATTACCAGCCCTGCACGTTTTAGAACCTCCGCATTCGGTGGCGGAGGGTTGGTGTTAATTGCGTCGAAGTGAGCCAGAAGCTCATCTGCATCTTTTATTCCGTACTCGAATGAGGCTTTGGCATGGGACATCTTGTGATCTCTAACGCCAAATTCAGCGGACGAATTTCGCGCAGCGACATTTGTTCCGCTGCAATTGTTTGATAGTTGCTATTCCACGTTATCTGCCGGAAATATCTCAATCATGATTGAGTTATCAGGAGCGTTTGAAACTCCGAACTTCCTACCAGCCACACCAAACGTTTGTAAGGTACATATCTCTATCTTGTTGAAGCCCATGCGTTGCAGTACGAGATAAACTTGGCCTGCCAAGTTGGTTGTCTCTTTGCAACCTGGATAGCCCAGCGTAATATGAGATCGATTTAATTTTTCCGAATATCTATTCGAGAATTTCTCAATCTCTTGAGCCAGATACTGCACATCTTCTTGTGTAACCTCGCGTTGTTTGAGCCCGGTGTATTTGTCGCCAATCTCTCCGTAATTTTGTCCCGTGTTGATATTCTTACCGGTGATATTAGGGTGATGAGCTGTCTTTTCCTCTTTAGCGGACTGAGGCGGCATAGCATTTACCTCAAACCAGAGGAACTTAGCGTGCCGTCCTTTAGCCCTATCGATATTGTATTGAACAAACAAAATCAAAAGCATAGCGGCAATTAACAAAAAAACACCAATTACTACCAATTGAAGCGCTTGGCTGGTTAGCACTAACTCTATAAGTCTATCCATGGCTCTCTCTGTCTGGATGTCGGGCAACTAACGTTTGGTTAAGGGGCGGGCTTTCGCCCGTCCCGAGTGAACGAAGCGAGCGGACTTGAACCACTAGTTAGGCGATTGCGATACTTTTTGTATAAGTAGCTAAGTACTGCAATGGTCGCAGAAAGAAATATAGATGCAACAATGTCTACAGCCTCATCTCTGCTGCCGGCAAGAGGACAAAATTCATAGACAGTGGCTTGTAAAAAAGGCATGTAATTTAAGCCAGTCATTAGCAAACAATACCCTAGGGACAGCAGGGTGAAACCAATTTTTGATTTCTCTTGAATCGCAAGTGAGAGTAGTATCCAGAGAAATGCCCCAAATATTGTTGAAATAAAGGTCGGTAAAATCTCATTAAAGAAACTCTCGAAGGCGACTCCAAATACGGCTCCTAAAGGGATTTGCCAAATCCAAAGCAAAATTGAAAGCAGGGCTGAGGTTAGAGATAGATATGCACCAGCCCAGTAGAGCTCCTTTGAGATTGCTGAGTTGATCGCATTCTTTGTGCCAGACGGGGCACATACGGCAAGACTGAAAAGTGCAATTGTAGTAACTAATAACCAAGTGATTGATACGCCTGTCATTTTATGATCTCGGGGAAGTAGGTTGCCTAACTATAATCAGACGCCAATAGGTGCATAACACACCGTAAGTCATCATGGACATGCTATGAGCGCAACGGGCCATTGGATAGCGCAGGCTCACGCACAACCCTCCTGTACCAACCCAACCCGCTCCCCCACTCCACCAATCGCATCCTGCACCCGTCTCGTAAAATCCGAATGCACCTGATACGTCATCACCAACCGATCAATCGCCCGCGTCATTGCCACATACAACAACCGTGCCTCATCCGCTTCCGTCTCGCCCTTTTTCGGCATGTCCCCTAGCCCCGGAATCAGCACCAGCCCGAACTCCAGGCCTTTGCTGGAGTGCATGCTGACGATCTTGACGCTGTCTTCGCTGCCGTAGAGTTCGCCGCGGCCTTTGGAGCTGGTGCCGGATGCGTAGGCGATGCCCGCTTGGGCCAAGGCGCGTTCGGCGGCTTCGGCCTGGGCGTTGTTGCGGTAGATGATCGCCATGTCGTTGAGTACGCGGCCGTTGGCCTGTTCGTCGCGGATGCGGGTGACGAGGCAGTCCCATTCCTGCCAGTGGCCTTCGCAGTGAATGAGTTCAGGAAAGGCACCGCGGCGGCCGGCGCTTTCTGGGACGATGATGGGGACGCCGTCTTCGCCGGCATCACGGCCGGCGAGCAGTTCGGTGGCGAAGGCGCGGGCGACCGAGAGTACTTCCAGCGTGTTGCGGTAGTTGAGCTTGAGGATGGTGGTGCGGCCTTGGGCCTGGATACCGACGCTGGCAAAGCTGAAATCCAGCCCGGCCTTCTTGCCCTTGCCACGGTAGATTGACTGGGCATCGTCGTAGAGCACCAGCAGCGAGTTGGTGGCTGGGTCGACCATCTGCACGATGAGCTTGAACCACTCGGGCGCGAAGTCGTGGCCTTCGTCGATCAGCACGGCGGAGTATTGCGCGCGCGGGATCTGGCCACGGTCGACGCCGTCGATGGTGAACTGAATCATCTGCTCCATCTTCTGGCCGACCGGCAGCCGCGGGCTGGGCTTGTCGACCTGGTAGGCGGTGAGCATGTCCGAGCACCAGGCGTGGAAGTTGCGCACGCTGACCTTCTCACCCAGGCCTTTCACATCCAGCACCTGGCGCAACCGGCCTGCCAGGGACTTGTTGTAGCAGAGCACCAGTATCGGCTTGGGCGAAACCTTGGCCAGTTGCTCGCAGCGGTAGCCGAGGATCATGGTCTTGCCGCTGCCGGCCGCGCCGTGGATAACGCGGTGGCCTTCGCCGAGGGAGCGGGCAAGTTGTTCCTGCTGCAGGTCCATGACCTTCATGAGGCTGGGGATCGGCGCGTCGTTGTCAGCGAACAAGCCGAACTGGCCGGGCAGGGCGCTGACGCGAACCTCGGGGTAGAGGTGGTAACGCACGCGGTCGATCTGCGGCAGCGTCAGGGTGCAGGGGAAGACGTGGGGGAACATGTTCCAGAGGCGCTGCTGAAAGGCTTCCGGGTCGGCGGTTTCGGTCATCTCGTCCTGAAAGATGACGCGCTGCGGGTCGAGCACATCGTGCAGGTCGGTCCCTTCGAACTGGCGGCGGGTAATGTTGGTGAGCACCACGCCCCAGCCCCACGGCATGATCAATTCGCCCGGCCGGGGTGAGCTTTTGCTCTGGCGCAGCAGTGGATCTTTCTTTAGCGCTAGGTCGACTTCCAGAACGAAAGAGCGCGCCTGCAGCATGGGGTTCGGCTGGGTCTTCAAGCCGCTTGAGGTATGCAGGGTGACCTTGCCGTGGGTCATGCTCTGGATAGTGGCGAGCTTCCAGTCCTTGACCTCCAGCACGAGAATGCCGCGGCGCGGGTGCAGCACGACGAAGTCGGGATAGCGCGCCTTGGGCCCAACCGGAACGTTGCTCCAGCAGAGGTAGTCGTCTTCGAGTAGCTTCTCCAGCCGCTCGGCGAAGCGACGCTCGCCGGGGGTGTCGAACTGGCACTGTGAGCGGACAGGGAAAAAGCGGGCCATCTGAACCTTCCTTGGAGCGGACCGGTGCAGATCGTAGCGTCGCAGCGGAACCGTGAACGAGTGCGCAGTTGCTGCGCGTGATGGCACATTAACCACTGCCTACGTACGGGTAAAGCAGGCGATGGATTAATCCCGACTTTTCACGTCGGCTCCTGACGCGCGGTCATTCGCGCCATTTGCACTTTCCGCCCGCCAGCCCTGTCCACTCCTGCATGACTCACTTGCGGAGGTAATCGTGGAAGGCATGTTTTTCAGTAGCGCAACGACGCTGATACGCACGCTGGTAGTCGGCGTGCTGGCCTATATCAGCCTGGTGCTGTTGTTGCGCCTGTCGGGGCGGCGGACGTTGTCGAAGATGAATGCGTTCGATCTGGTGGTAACGGTGGCCCTGGGGTCGACCTTTGCGACGATTCTGCTCAATCGCAATGTGTCGCTGGCCGAGGGGGTGCTGGCCTTCGCGCTGTTGATTGGGTTGCAGTATGTGGTCACCTGGTCCAGCGTGCGGGTGGCTTGGGTGCGGCGTACGGTGACAGGCGAGCCGGCGCTTCTGTTCTATCGCGGCCGCTTTCTCGGCGACGCCTTGCGCGCGGCGCGGGTGACCCAGGACGAGGTGCGTGCCGCGGCGCGCAGTCAGGGGCTGGCCGCGCTGGATGGCATCGAGGCGGTGGTGCTGGAGACCGATGGCAGTTTTAGCGTGATTACCGATGGCGCGGGCGAAAGCCGTTCCACGCTGGACGGGGTGAATGTGCCGGGGCCGAATGAAAAGGGCGTTTAAGGCCGTGGCAGGGTACCGCGGCGGCTGATCGACGGGCCTATGCCCAGGCGACCGCGCCGGTCCGGTTGCCGCCACGGGACTGGCATTACGACCAAATGGGAGAGAAGCGGGCCATCTTTACCTTCCATGGTGACGGGCCGGACGCCCCGTCCGTGGTGGCCGCATTTGGCTTAAGCCGAGCGGCTTGTTTGTGATCCGTGTGCGCAATTCCAGACGCGTGCGCGCCACGTTACCAATGCGTTTGACGAGCAAAGCGTCGCCCCCGATGAATCACTACTTATTTTTAGGATTATCAAACGTATGGCTAGGCAGGATGCGAGCCCGCTTGGCGCAGGCTCGCATGGAAGTAGCCTACTTTTGCTCGTCTGAAGACTTGGGCATAGGAATCGCGACACTGCTTTCTACACTGCCGGCCGTGGCATCGCCTTCCTTGTAGAAGGGCTCCATCTCGCCTCTGCTTGCGCCCAGTGTTCTCCTTCCTATCCTTCCGGTCGGCCTTTGGCCTCCCAGATTTCGTATGTCTTTTCACGAATGCGTTGTTCGTCGCTCCCCTCGCTGTGTGAATCGAGCCGGTATCGGCCGCAACGCTGCCTTGGACGTGACGACCCATCTGTTCAGCAGAGAGGGGTAACGTGAAGATGGTTCCGGTATTCCTTGCGCAGCCGACGAACCGACTGTTTGGTGACGCCCATGGCGAATGTTGTGCGGCTTCGCTTGATTACTGGCGCGTGCCGGTTGCAGTGGCAGGCGTCTGCTCTCGTTCAATTTCAATCTGCAAGGCATAGGCCGGGCGTTCGACGCTGCGATGGTCGCGGGTGTAGCGCCGGGCGAACTCGCCGACGCCCCATTGCAGATATTGCTCGACGTGCTTGAGCTCATGAGCCCATAGCGCGACGTTGTCGAGGGCGTCGGCCTCGTTGCGAAAGACGATGATGTCGATCAGCGTCACGGCGGTAACGTCGGGGTGTTGCAGCAGCGTATTGGCGGCGTTGAGCACGGCGTCATCGCCCACCCGGTAGCGCGCTGTTTCCAGCACAGCGAGATCGAAGCGCGATTCGAGCTGCGAGCGGATATGCAGCGGTATCGGGCGGCTCTCCTGTAGCGCCAGCTGGTCACGGGATTGGCGTATCCAGGTTTCCAGCCCGGCGGCCGCCAGCCATTGCACCTGTTCGTAAAGCGCTTCGGTATCGCGCGGCGAGCCGGGCAGACAGACGCAACCGCCGAGGCAGAGAGGTTGTTCGCCAGGCGGGCAAGCGGTCTGGGCGAACGCTGCGGTGGCACAGAAGCAGGCAGCGCCAAGCAGTACTTGGCGGAACAGCCGAAGGGCAGTGGTGAACGGCACGCGAATGGCTCTCGGATCAGAGATGCAGACGGCACCGAATGGTGCCGGACGGCGCGCACTATAGCCGCGCCGTTCAGCGCGGCGAAGGGCCAGTCAGCCGCCACCCTCCGTTAAAGCACCGACGAAGCCGCACTCACCACGCGCAACGCCAGCCCTTCATAGGGATCGAGGTTGAGGGTCACTTCGCAGTTGTCGGTCAGGTCGCCCTCGACCCGCTCATGGATGATGTCCACCACCGGACCGGGCGCGATGCCGGGCAGGCAGAGGGTTTCGCTGATCGGCTCGGCACTGAAATTCAGTGCGGTAATCTGTACGCCCTTGCCAGCCGGCAGTTCATGAACCATGACCAGCAGCCCCGGTGTCTGGACGTCGGGAATCATGATCTGCTTGCTCGCAGCGATGTCGTAGGCGCGACGGACGCTGAGGATGTGCTTGAGCTGACAGGCGAAGGAGCCCGGGCGCTGCAACTGTTCGACCAGGCTGCCGTAGAGCGAGCGTGCCTTGGGCAGGCCTTCAGTGGAAGTTTCGGCCTCGGGTGCGAGGTCGGCCAGGTCGTAGGCGCCGCGATGCAGCCAGCGGGTATCGCCGTCGCCCATCAGGTGTGCAACCTGCTCGGCTTCCAGCGGCAGGGCGCCGACCAAGTCCCAGCCGGAGAGGGCGAACACGCCCGGCTGCATGGCGTTGAACATCACCAGCAGGATATGCAGGCGCTGGATCTGTTCGATCTCGGCCGCGCCGATGGTATTCAGGTTGCGAATGCCCAGCGCGGCGGTGATTACGCTCACGGTTGTACAGGACACGCCATTGGTGACGAACTTGAGGTTGTAGGGCGCATGTTCGCCGGTCAAGCGCTCGTACATTTCCTCGCGGATGTGCTCGCGCAGGATGCCGCCCGGCAAGGTCTGGCCGTGGTAGTGGTAATGGTCGTAGGCGTGCAACGTCCAGAAATGCACCAGCTCCAGGGTCAGCTCGTCATGGTTCTGCATCGCGTGGATCAGCGAGGCCGGGTCGATGCCGAAGGCGTGGACCTCGCGCAGCATCAGCCGCAGGAACTCAGTGTCGCCGGTCAGCAACGCGTGGTGATAGGCGGGGCGGGTGATGAAGTCATAGGACAGGTCGGCGCCGCCGTGGGACATGCTGGCGATATCGTCGATGGTCAGGTTCAGCTCCTGGAAGCTGAAGCCGCCGGCCTTGCGGATGGTGCTCGCGATCAGCTGGTTGCCGGTGACCGACAATGGGTGGCTCTCCGACCAGGCGGTACCTTCGGCGCGGCGCTCGACGCCGAGAAAGCCGTTGGCATCCAGGCGCAGCACGCGCGCGCCGGACACGTCGATGGCATGCAAGGCATCGCCGATGATCAGTTGCTGGGCGGCGAAGGTCGGGTCCAGCCAATTCAGCGACGGCTGGCCTTCCTTGAAATAATGCAGGTACACCCAGCGGCGGCGCTTGCCGTCCACGCCAGTGACGATGCCGGTGGCGCTCCAGTCGGTGTCCTTGATCCCCGGTTCAAAGAAGATCACCCGCTGCAATTGGCCGACGATGTAGTGCTTGTCCTTGAGCTGATCGACCACCGGCGGTGCGAGATTGACCGAGTCGCGCCCTTTGGGCACCTCAGGCAGCAAAGGCCAGTCTTCCTCGTTGATCTCGACCATGTGGTACAGGCCCGGATAGTCACCGTAAGCCATCTCGGCCAGGCGGAAATCAGCGCCCTTGCCGGTGTGCGCCGGGACGATGTCGTCGATGACGATGGCATTGTGCGCGGCGGCCATGCGGCTGAGCTGCAGCATTTCCGCCTCGGTGCCGAGGTTGGGGTCGATATCGAAGCTGATGCGGTCGAAGTTGCCGTCGATGGTCGGGGTGAAGTCACGCCCGCGCAGACCGCCGGAGCGTTTCATCGGACCGTTGTGAATGCCCTGCACGCCGAGTTCGGACAGGGCACTCCAAAGGCGGTCGTCGCCCAGCGCCTGCAGCACCGAGCCGCCTTCCGGCGTGATGATGGCGGCAGGGTAGGCGGTGAACCATACCGAGGAAATCGCGCTGGCATCGCGCGGCCGCGCCTGCGCATAGGGGCGCTGCCAGAGCCGGGCCTGCCCGGCATAGAGACGGGCCCGCTCGCGGGCGGTACGAAGCATGGATTGGCTTTCCAGCCATTCGATGTAGCTGCTGTCTGGTGTGCTCATAGCGACGTTCGTTTCCCGGTGCGCTGAGGGACGATGTAGTCGTTTGAGTCGGACGCACCGGCATCGTTGCATTGCACGATGTATCGATGCGCTAAAGGACGGACACGCGGCGTATAAGTTCGTCGTAGAAGCGAGCTTGCTCGCCAAACACCGCGCCGTGCCGCCCGGCTTGCAAGGCAATTCGCTTCTACGAGCGCCTTCTGATGCGGCGCTTCAACGCGCGCCGGCTACCGCCGCCGCCGCATCGCCAGGTTGCCCGGCCAGTTGGCGCGCGGCCTGCTTCTGCTGCTTGTAAGCCAGCGCAGCGGGCGCCACCGGTGTGACCTTGCCGGTCTCAAGCCATTTCTTCAGACGACTGGCATCGGCCATGTGGGTGTACTTGCCGAAGGCATCGAGCACGACGAAGGCCACTTCGCGTTGATCCATGACGGTGCGCATTACCAAGCAGTGTCCAGCGGCGTTGGTGAAGCCGGTCTTGGTCAGCTGAATGCTCCAGTCGGGTTTGCGCACCAGCGCGTTGGTGTTGCGAAAACCGAGGGTGTAGTTGGGCTTGTGGAACGCGACGGTCTTTTCGCCGGTGGTGCTGAACTGTTCGATCAGCGGATAGCCCTGGCTGGCCTTGAGCAGCTTGACCAGATCATTGGCGCTGGAGACGTTCTGCTCGGACAGGCCGGTGGGTTCGACATAGCGCGTGTGGGTCATGCCCAGCGCCAGCGCCTTGGCGTTCATGGCCTGGATGAACGCGGCGTAACCGCCCGGATAGTGATGCGCCAGGCTCGCGGCAGCGCGATTCTCCGAGGACATCAGAGTCAACAGCAGCATCTCGCGGCGGCTGATCTCGCTGCCGATACGCACCCGCGAGAACACGCCCTGCATTTCCTGCGCATCGCGGATGGTGACGGGCAGTCGCTGATCGAGAGGCAGCTTGGCATCGAGCACGACCATCGCCGTCATCAGCTTGGTCACCGAAGCGATGGGCACCACCCAGTCGGGATTGCTCGAATAGAGCACTTCGTTGCTGTTGAGATCGATCAGCAGGGCGCTGCTGGAGGCCAGCTCCTGTTGCACGGTCGATTGTGGGGCAGCGCTGACCGCTGGAGACACGATGACGCTGCCGCAAGCAAACAGCAGGCCGAGGATGGATTGACGAAATTTCAAAATGGACACCGATGAATTGGCATTGAAGAGAGGCGCGCCGAGGCCGACAGACGCGGCGCGCATTTTATAGATAAACCCGAACCGCGCCTTATATTTCTGCACGTTCAGCACCGTTACCACCAGGTTGCGGGTATACCGCTGCGCTTGCGAAACCGCGCATGTGGCGATGCTCAACGCAGCGCTGCTGAGTGTAGAAGAACATTGCGAGCCTCGCTTGGAGTCGGGTGGGCGCTTCCCTCGCTATCGGCAGCGTGGCACAGCCAACCAATCAGCCCGACGGACGGGAACCCGCGCGGATGCTGCTGGTCCGCTACCTACCAGGACGTCGCCGGGAGGGTGCACCTTCGCCCGGCCATGGGGTCCAAACAGCACATTCAAACGGGGAGGACCGATTATGTCCCGCTTCAGCAAGCCCACCACACGCGACGAAATCGAGCGTGAAATCCACAACCTCATGACCGCCCTCGACGAGCTCAAGCACGATGCGACCCGTGGTTCACGGCATCGCTTCGATTCCCTGCGCTCGCGTGCCGAGTCGCTGTGGCACGACGCCGATTTGGACGCGCACTATCGTGATCTGTCCAAGCGAGGCCGCGAAGCCAGCCGCCTGGCCAAGGATTGCGTACGCGAACATCCGCTCAGCACCCTGGCGCTGGCCGCCGGTGCAGTGGCGCTGATCGGCTATCTGGCCACACGTCGCTAGTCGTTAGAGGCATCCGCTCATGCTCAACGCCGAGACGCCGCGCCTCAAGTTCGCCCTGTACGGGGCGCATTCCAGCCTGGGCAACGCCTTGTTGTGCGAGCTGCTGAGCCGACAGCATGAAGCCGTGGCGCTGGTCAACGACCTCAACTCGATGACCGCTCGTCCCGGACTGCGGGCCAAGCCCGGCGACCTGTTCGATGCTGCCAGCGTGGCGCGCAGTGTCGCCGGCATGCATGGGGTGATCTGCTTGTTCGACAGCCCCTCGGTTCCCACCGCTCCAGGCGCCGCCGTCGTGGGGCAGCCGCAGGATCTGTATCAGGCGGTGGAGACGTTGCTGTCAGGGCTACGTGAGGTGGGCGTCGAACGCCTGCTGCTGGTGGCCGACTTTACCGCCCATGCCGATGAGCCAGAAGTCACGGCCGCCTTGCAAATACTCGCCGCCGAGCATTCGCTGAAATGGACCCTGGTGGATGCCGACAGCGCGGGTGAGGATTTGTCGATCGAAGACTTCACCAATCTCGAAGGGATGGACGCCGAAGACCGTCGCGTGCGGCTACGACGCATCGCTGCAGGCATGGTCGACGAGCTGGAAAACCCGCAGCATGTGCGTCAGGAAATCCGCTTTCGTATCTAATCTGAAGCCTGTTTCCTGAAGCGGTGACGGCTCTCGGAGCGCTTACCTGAAGTCGTGTCGTTCCATTGGCGTGCATTCGCCGCGGGGCTCGGGCAAGTTGCTTTTAATAGGAGGCCCAGCCTCGGGGCGAAGCTTTTGCTCTTGTGTTGGTGCACGTTCCGGATTCGCCGCGAGGCGCGCCTCCTACAGACTGGTGCGCACCGTCAGGCCGCGAGCTGGCGACGCAGCTCAGCCAGCACCGGCGCCGACTCCGGGCGCACACCACGCCATAGCTCGAAGGCCGCCGCAGCTTGTTCGACCAGCATGCCCAACCCATCGCGAGTGACCGCGCCGCGTGCTGCGGCCCATTCACAAAAGGGTGTGGGTTCGGCGCCATACATCATGTCGTAGCAGAAGGTTTCGCCGGCATCGATCAGGCCGTCGGCCAGCGGCGGCAGTTCGCCACCGAGACTGGCCGAGGTGCCATTGATGATCACATTGAAGCGGCCCTCCAACTGCTCGAAGGCGCTCGCGCTTATCGGCCCCAACTCGGCAAACTCCGTGACCAGCCGCTCGGCCTTCGCCAGGGTGCGATTGGCGACCACCAGTGCGCCGGGACGCTGAGCCAGCAGCGGTTCGAGCACGCCACGCACCGCGCCGCCAGCGCCCAGCAGCAGGATGCGTTTGTTTTGCAGAGCGATGCCAGCGTTATCCAGCAGATCGCGCACCAGACCGATGCCGTCGGTGTTGTCGCCCAGCAGCCGGCCATCGTCGTGTTTCAGCAACGTATTCACCGCACCAGCGCGACGTGCGCGTTCGGTCAGTTGATCGGCCAGTCGATAAGCGTCTTCTTTGAAGGGTACGGTGACGTTGGCGCCGCGGCCATCGGTGAAGAACTGACGGGCATAGCCAGCGAAATTGTCCAGCGGCGCCAGCAGGGGCTCGTAGCTGAGCGACTGACCCGTCTGCTCGGCGAACAGGCGATGAATCTGCGGCGACTTGCTGTGGCCGATGGGGTTGCCGAATACGCCATAGCGGTCCATGAATAAGCTCCAAACTGCGAGTGACAAGCTCAAGAAAATCAGGCGTCGGCGAGCCAGTCGCGGTCCTGTAGAAAGTATTCGGTCAACCGCGCTTCCGGCGTGCCGGGCTCGGGGTGCTTGTCGTAGCCCCAAGCGACCTGCGGCGGCAGCGACATAAGGATGGACTCGGTGCGCCCGCCCGATTGCAGGCCGAACAGCGTACCGCGGTCATAGACCAGGTTGTATTCCACGTAGCGGCCGCGCCGCAGCAACTGGAATTCACGTTCGCGTTCACCGAAGGGCGTGGCCTTGCGCTTGCGCACGATGGGCAGGTAGGCGTCCAGGTAGGCATCGCCGACGGCGCGCATGAAGGCAAAGCTGGTGTCGAAATCCCACTGGTTGAGGTCGTCGAAGAACAACCCGCCGACGCCGCGCGGCTCGTTGCGGTGCTTGATGTGGAAGTAGCGGTCGCACCACTCCTTGTAGCGCGGATAGACATCGGCGCCAAAGGGCGCGCAGGCGTCACGGGCGACCCGGTGCCAGTGCACGCAGTCTTCATCGAAGCCGTAGTACGGCGTCAGGTCGAAGCCACCGCCGAACCACCAAACAGGTTCTTCGCCGTCCTTCTCGGCGATGAAGAAGCGCACGTTGGCGTGGGAGGTCGGTACGTAGGGGTTGTTCGGGTGAATCACCAGCGACACGCCCAGTGCCTCGAAGCCACGCCCGGCCAACTCGGGGCGATGCGCGCTGGCCGAAGGCGGCAGACCGCTGCCGTGCACGTGGGAGAAATTCACCCCACCTTTTTCGATCAGTGCGCCGCTCTCGATCACTCGCGTCCGCCCACCGCCGCCGGCCGGGCGGGTCCAGGCGTCTTCGACGAAGCGGGCACCGCCATCCTCGGCTTCCAGCGCGGTGCAGATACGATCCTGCAGATCGAGCAGGTAGGCTTTGACGGCTTCGGTTCGGTCGTTCACGAGATCACCTTGGCAAGAGGAGGGCAGTGCGATGAGGCGGGCAAGCATATCATCCGCCCGGTTGACGAAAGCCCGCCGGAGGGGTTGGATAGCCTCCTTTATGCCCGCCAGGAGACTTTCATGTCGCAGCGTATCCAGTTCAGCCAGCACGGTGGTCCCGAGGTTCTCGAACAGGTCAAGGTCGAGGTTCCCGTCCCCGCCGCCGGTGAGGTTCGCGTGCGCAACCACGCCATTGGCCTGAATTTCATCGACACCTATTTCCGCAGCGGCTTGTACGCGCCGCCGAGCCTGCCCTCGGGGCTGGGAACCGAAGGTGCAGGAGTGATCGAGGCGGTGGGCGAGGGCGTCGATCAATGGCAGGTTGGTGATCGCGTCGCCTACGCCACCGGTCCTTTGGGTGCCTACGGCGAGCATCATGTGCTGCCGGCACGGCATCTGGTGAACTTACCGGAAGCGATCAGCTTCGAGCAGGCGGCCGCGGTAATGCTCAAGGGCCTGACCACGCAATATCTGCTGCGTCAGGTGCATCCGCTGCAGGCAGGCGAAACCATTCTGTTCCACGCGGCGGCCGGTGGCGTCGGCTCGATTGCCTGCCAGTGGGCGAACGCATTGGGCGCACGGCTGATCGGCGTGGTCGGTTCGGCGGAAAAGGCCGAACGCGCCAAGGCGCTGGGCGCCTGGGCCACCATCGACCGCACCCGCGAGGACGTGGTGCAGCGAGTCATGGAGCTGACCGATGGCCAGAAATGTCCGGTGGTCTACGACTCGGTGGGCAAGAGCAGCTGGGAAGTTTCGCTCGATTGCGTCGCGCCGCGCGGGCTGCTGGTCAGCTTCGGCAATGCCTCGGGCGCGGTGACTGGCGTCAACCTCGGCGTGCTGGCGCAGAAGGGCTCGCTGTTCGTTACCCGACCGATCCTGGCCGGCTACGCGGACACGGCGCCACGGTTGCAGGCAATGGCGGCCGAGCTGTTCGAAATGATCGCCAGCGGCAAGATCAAGGTGGAGATCGGCCAGCGCTTTGCGCTCAGTGAAGCGGCCGAAGCGCAGCGGCTGCTGGCCGAGGGACGCACCACGGGGTCGACGATTCTGTTGCCGTAGCCGTAGTCTGCAGGGCCGAATTCATTCGGCTGCGGATGGAAGGCCGAACAAATTCGGCCCTACGGCTCTGCCGAATTCTCTAACCTAACTTGCCCGTATGACTTCTCCGCTACGCACATCCCGGATGGTGCTGGGATTGCGTCGCCCACCCAGGCGGCCACCGAGCACTGCGTCGAGCTGGCGCGGAAAATACTGCTCGACGCGCAAACGTGTACGGGCCGATGGGCGGCCGGCGGGATTTGCCGAGGTGGACACCAGCGGACCCGTCAGCTCGCAAAGCCGCGCGACCAGTGGATGATCGCTAACGCGCAAGGCCACGCTGTCATGTTTGCCGGTAATCCACTCGGGTAGGCGCTGCTGGTGCGGTATCAGCCAGGTATTGGGCCCCGGCCAACTGCCCGCCAGGCGATCCAGCCAGCGCTCGGGCAGGTCTTCCAGAAGAAAATCGAACTGCTCGATGCGGTCAGCCACCAGAATCAAACCCTTTTCCACCGGACGATCCTTCAGCGCCAGCAACCGGTGCACCGCATCGCTATTCCAGGGATCGCAGCCCAGCCCCCAAACTGCTTCGGTCGGATAGGCGATGACACCGCCGTTTCTGACCACCCGAGCCGCTCGCTGCACACGCCAGTTACCGACCATCGCTACCTCCGCTGCTTGATCCGCGCAGTGTACCCAAGCGCATGTGGCGAAACAGCTGTACTCAGCCGACTCGCGCGATCCAGAAACCGTTTTCGCAGGCGACCAGCCCTTCGATTTCTAGCTCGGTCAGTTCCGCCAGAACCTGTGCCAACGGTTGCACGACCGCACCGGCTAGGGTCTCGCTGGTCATCGGCGCGGCGTGTAGCTGATCGAGCAGGGGATGAGCCGGTCGATCGGGTTGCAGCTGGCTGGCAGGAACCGTCTGCTGCCAGCCCCGGAGTGCCTGAAGGATGTCGTCGACGCTTTCCACCAACGCCGCGCCCTGGCGGATCAGCTGATGGCAGCCGCGGGCGCCTGGATGATGAATCGAGCCGGGGATGGCATAGACCTCGCGTCCCTGCTCGGCCGCGAGCCGGGCGGTAATCAGCGAACCGCTGGAGGGGCTGGCCTCGACTACCAGGACACCCAAAGACAGTCCGCTGATGATTCGATTGCGACGCGGAAAATTGGAGGCGTGGGGCGCGCAGTCCAGCGGCAATTCTGAAACCAGTGCGCCGCCCGCTTCGACAATACGCGCGGCGAGACCGATGTGGCGGCGCGGATAGAGATGCTGCAAGCCGGTACCCAGCACCGCCACGGTTTTGCCGCCGACATCCAGCGCGCCCTGGTGCGCCGCGCCATCGATTCCGAGCGCCATGCCGCTGGTGATCACGAACCCGCCGTTCGCCAGGCTTCGGGCAAACGCCGTGGCGTTATCCAGCCCGGGACGCGAAGCGCGGCGGCTGCCGACCATCGCCAGTTGCGGGCGCTCCAGCAGACTTGGGTCGCCGTCGACGAACAATAGCGGCGGTGCGTCCGGCAGTTCTGCCAGCAGCGCAGGGTAGGCGGGATCGTCCCACATCAGCAGCTGATGGCCTGGCTGCTCAAGCCAATTCAGGGCCGCAGCGGCTCGCTCGCGTATCGCCGGGCTGCGCCTGGGTTCGGCACAGCTGGCCGGCAAGCCCAGGGCACGCCAGGCGGTTGCCGGTGCACTGAGCGCGGAAGAGGCGTCGGGAAAAGCGCTGAGCAGTTTTTGCAGGCGCCGTGGGCCGAGCTCCGGCAGCAGATGCAGGCGTAGGCGGGCTTCGAGCTCGGCAGGGGAAATCGCAGGCACGTAAACATTCCTTGTCTTGGCGCACCGCATCCATACGGTGTCGATCAGCAGAAAAAGCCCCGCATCGGCGTAACGCTGTTCACTTAAGCGCTGTCGACTCAGACACGCCTACGTTTCGGACAGGCCTGCGGCCTGCATTCGCCGCGAGGTCGCGCCTCCCACTGGAACGGGTAGCACCTGCTACTTCGTAGGAGGCCCGACCTCGGGGCGAACTTACTTAAGTGAACAGCTTGCCGCATCCGCGAGCTGGGGAAATCAGGGATTACGGACCTTATCCATCACCGACAGCGAGCGGGTCGCTTGCAGCACCAGACCGTAGCTGAGCTTGTCGTAAGTGCGGAAGACCATCAGCAAGCCCGAGCGCTCATCCGGAATCTTGACGTTTTCGCCGGTGACCCGGTCGCGTACGGTTTCGCCGGTCTTGTATACCGCCAGTACGTTGCCGATGCTCAGCCCGTCACGCGCGCCCTTGTTCAGGGTGACCACATCGAACTGACCGATCTGCGTCACGCCGCGCGGCACGTCGAGAATCACGCCGTTGACTTCTTCTTCCGGCTCGCTCGGCATGAAGGTCGAGTTCACCGCGCGCTCTTCGCTGGGGAACATGCGGTCACCGATGCGTGCCTCCTGGGTAACACGCGTGAGCATCATGGTCGCGATGTCACCTTCCATGTCGATACGTTCGGCGGTGCCGACGTCGTCGGCATTGATGCCAAGGAACTCACCGGTGTCAGGATCCGCGTAGGTCTTGCCCTGACGGAAGATGCCGTAGATGGCGATATCGTCCTGGAACTCGCCACGCCCGTAGACGCGGTCGCCGGAACCGCTGATGACACGTTCGGCGTTGCCGGCGACGATATAGGGCGCGGCTTCGAATTCGGCAGCGCTATCGACGATGCGGTTGCTCAACAGAAAACTGTTGATGGCTTCCAGCGGGATGGTGCTGATGGCTTCAGCCATGGGTGTCGTGCGTACGGTGGGGGAGAGCTTGATGGTCCCACGCGATGCGCCGCGGTTGAGCATGATGCGGGGCTGGCCGTCGATGTAAACCAGGCTCAGGCTGTCGCCGGGATAGATCAGATGCGGATTTTCCACCTGGGGATTGGCATGCCAGAGTTCCGGCCATTTCCAGGGTTCGCTGAGGAAGCGACCGGAAATATCCCAGAGGGTGTCGCCTTTCACTACGGTGTACTGCTCCGGATGATTATCCTTGAGCTGCACAGCGGCCTGCGCCATGCCGCCAACCGCCACCAGCAGCAGGGCGAGTAGTGATTTCCTCATGTGGTGAATCCCTTTATGATGTGCCTTCACGTAAAGCGCCCTAGCGCCGCAGAAACCCTTGTGGAAAGCGGCGTTAAGCCGTTTACAAGCTGCCCGGCATCTTAGCAGCGGCTTTTCACTTTATTCCATAAGTGCATCACAAACGCATATGGCAATCCTGAACATCCTTGAGTTTCCCGATCCACGCCTGCGCACCATCGCCAAACCGGTGGACGTGGTCGACGACGGCATTCGTCAGCTGATCGACGACATGTTCGAGACCATGTACGACGCGCCGGGCATTGGCCTGGCAGCGACGCAGGTCAACGTGCACAAGCGCGTGGTGGTCATGGACCTGTCCGAGGACAAGTCCGAGCCGCGGGTTTTCATCAACCCTGAGTTCGAGTTTCTCACCGATGAGATGGAGCAATACCAGGAAGGTTGCCTGTCCGTGCCGGGTTTCTACGAGAACGTCGACCGCCCGCAGAAGGTCAAGGTCAAGGCGCTGGACCGCGACGGCCAACCCTACGAACTGATCGCTGAAGGCCTGCTCGCGGTGTGCATCCAGCACGAGTGCGATCACCTCAACGGCAAGTTGTTCGTTGACTATCTATCCAATCTCAAGCGCGACCGGATCAAGAAGAAGCTGGAAAAGATCCACCGTCAGCAGGCTTGATTCCCGACACCAAAGGCTTGCAGCAGCAAGCCTTTTTTATTGACGAGTGTTTTAGATGCGCATCGTTTTTGCCGGAACGCCGGAATTCGCCGCCCAGCACCTGCAGGCTCTGCTCGACGCCAATAGGCAAGTGGTGGCGGTTTACACCCAGCCGGATCGGCCTGCAGGTCGCGGGCAGAAGCTGATGCCCAGCCCGGTCAAGCAGCTCGCGCTGCAGCACGGCATTGCCGTATATCAGCCGCAGACTCTGCGCGACCCGGCAGCTCAAGCGGAACTGGCGGGACTGCAGGCCGACCTGATGGTGGTGGTCGCCTATGGCTTGATCCTGCCGCAGGCGGTGCTGGATATGCCGCGCCTGGGTTGTATCAACAGCCATGCCTCGTTGCTGCCACGCTGGCGAGGTGCGGCGCCGATTCAGCGCGCCGTCGAGGCCGGCGATGCCGAATCTGGGGTCACGGTGATGCAGATGGAAGCCGGTCTGGATACCGGACCGATGCTGCTCAAGGTCAGCACACCGATCACAGCTGACGACACCGGCGGCAGCCTCCATGACCGCCTTGCCGAGCTCGGCTCGCGCGCAGTGGTCGAAGGGGTCACGGCGCTGGAAGCCGGCTCGCTGAAAGGCGAAGTGCAGGACGACAGCCTGGCGACTTATGCGCACAAGCTGAACAAGGATGAAGCGCGCCTCGACTGGAGCCGCCCGGCCGTCGAGCTGGAACGTCTGATCCGCGCCTTCCATCCCTGGCCGATCTGTCACAGCAGCCTGGACGAAGCCGCCGTGAAGATTCACGCCGCACGTCTGGCGGACGGGCAGGGTGAGCCGGGCCAGATCATCGGTGCCGGCAAGGACGGTCTGCAGGTCGCGTGCGGTGCAGGCTCGTTGTTGATTACGCGTCTGCAACTACCAGGCGGCAAGCCGCTTGGTTTCAGCGATCTGTACAACAGCCGGCGTGAGCAATTCGCGCCGGGCAAGGTGTTCGAATAATGTCGATGAACCCGCGCCTCGCCGCGGCCCGTGCGCTCGGTGTGGTACTGGCCGGCAAAGCCTCGCTGAACAGCAGCCTGCCCGATGTGTTGAGCAAGGTCGACGCCCGCGACCGCGGCCTGACCCAGGAGCTGGCGTTCGGCGCTGCACGGTGGCAACCGCGTCTGGCCGGCCTTGCCGAACGCCTGCTGCAGAAGCCATTCAAGGCCGCCGATCGAGACGTCGAAGCGCTATTGCTGATCGGCCTGTATCAGCTGTTCTACACCCGCATACCGCCGCACGCCGCCATCGGCGAAACCGTCGGCTGCGCGGATAAGTTGAAAAAGCCATGGGCCAAGGGCCTGCTCAACGCCGTGCTGCGCAATGCCCAACGCGAAGGTGAAGCGCTGTTCGCCGAACTGGAGCGTGATCCGGTGATCCGTTTCGCCCATCCGCGCTGGCTGCAGAAATCGCTGAAGGCACACTGGCCGGAACACTGGGAGGCGATCTGCACCGCGAACAACATTCATCCGCCGATGATGCTGCGGGTCAACCGCCGTCAGACCGGGCGCGATGACTATCTCGCCGAGCTGCAGACGGCCGGTATCGAAGCCTTCCCCTGCAGCCACAGCGAGGACGGTATCCGCCTGGCTGAGGCCTGCGACGTCAATCTGTTGCCGGGCTTTGCCGAAGGGCGTGTCAGCGTGCAGGACGAAGCAGCGCAGCTGGCGGCGTCCCTGCTCGATCTGGCGCCCGACCAGCGCGTGCTGGACGCCTGCTGCGCGCCGGGTGGCAAGACCTGCCATATTCTCGAACGCGAGCCCAAGCTGGCGGAAGTCGTCGCGCTGGACCTGGAGCCTAAGCGGCTGCAGCGAGTGCAGGAAAATCTCGACCGCCTGCAACTGCAGGCACAGCTGGTTGCCGCCGATGCGCGTGCGACGGATCAATGGTGGGACGGTCGTCCGTTCCAGCGCATTCTGCTCGACGCGCCCTGTTCGGCGACCGGCGTGATTCGCCGTCATCCAGACATCAAACTGGCCCGCCAGGTCGATGACATCGCGCCGCTGGCCGCGCTGCAGGGCGAAATGCTCGATGCGCTCTGGCCGACCCTGGCGGTCGGCGGTGTGCTGCTGTACGCCACCTGCTCGGTGTTGCCGACCGAGAATCGCGAGGTGATCGAGGCCTTCCTGGCACGCATGCCTGGCGCGCGCCAGCTGGATCTGCCGAAAGGTTTCGGTGTCGAGCAGTCTCATGGCCGTCAGCTGCTGCCGCAGGAGAACGGCCATGACGGCTTCTATTACGCCAAACTGATGAAGATCGCGGCCCAACCCACGGCCAGCGTGTCTCAATGAGACAGGCCGGGGACATCGGTGGGCTGAAGCCCACCCTACGGCTTTGTGCCGGGCGGCGCTCCGCTTCAACCCAC
The DNA here is from genome assembly GCF_019355055.1 of Pseudomonas sp. MTM4. NCBI lineage: Bacteria > Pseudomonadati > Pseudomonadota > Gammaproteobacteria > Pseudomonadales > Pseudomonadaceae > Pseudomonas > Pseudomonas sp. MTM4. The sequence continues at coordinate 3,051,103 of NZ_CP048411.1, read as the reverse complement.
CGACAGGCAATCGACAAGTTTGGCCAATAATGGGCGTTGAAAGCTGCCCTTCAGGAGCGACTTCGTGAAAATCATCATTCTCGGTGCGGGGCAAGTGGGCGGTACGCTGGCCGAAAACCTCGCCAGTGAAGCCAACGATATCACCGTGGTCGACACCGATCCTGATCGCCTGCGCGATCTCGGTGATCGCCTGGACATTCGCACCGTGGTCGGCCGAGGTTCGTTTCCGACCGTGCTGCGGCAGGCCGGTGCGGACGACGCCGACATGCTGGTGGCGGTGACCAACAGCGATGAAACCAACATGGTTGCCTGTCAGGTTGCCTACACGCTGTTCCATACGCCGACGAAGATCGCCCGAGTACGTGAGTCCGTATACCTCACCCGCTCCAATCTGTTCAGCAACGAGGCGATACCGGTCGACGTGCTGATCAGCCCCGAGCAGGTGGTCACCAACTACATCAAGCGCCTGATCGAGCATCCCGGTTCGCTGCAGGTGATCGACTTTGCCGGTGGCAAAGCCCAGCTGGTCGCGGTGCGCGCCTACTATGGCGGGCCGCTGGTGGGCCAAGAGCTGCGCCAGATTCGCAAGCACATGCCCAACGTCGACACACGGGTAGCGGCGATCTTCCGTCGCAACCAGGCGATCCTGCCGACGGGCGATACGGTCATCGAGGCCGACGACGAGGTCTTCTTCATTGCAGCGCGTGCTCATATCCGCGCGGTGATGAGCGAAATGCGCCGACTCGACGATTCCTACCGCCGCATCGTCATCGCTGGCGGTGGACACATCGGCGAGCGCCTCGCCGAGGCAATCGAAAGCCGTTATCAGGTGAAAATCATCGAGATGAATCCGGCGCGCTGCCGCTACCTCTCGGACACCCTCGACAGCACCATCATCCTCCAGGGCAGCGCCTCGGACCGCGATCTACTGGTGGAGGAGAACATAAACGACGCCGATGTGTTCCTGGCGCTAACCAACGACGACGAGGCCAACATCATGTCGTCGCTACTGGCCAAGCGCCTGGGCGCGCGCAAGGTGATGTGCATCATCAACAACCCGGCTTACGTGGATCTGGTGCAGGGTGGCGAGATCGACATCGCCATCAGCCCCCAGCTGGCCACCATCGGCACGCTGCTGACGCACGTACGCCGCGGCGATATCGTCAGTGCCCACTCGCTGCGCCGGGGCGCGGCGGAGGCGATCGAAGTGATAGCCCATGGCGACTCGCGTTCGAGCAAGGTCGTCGGTCGCGCCATCGGCAAGATTACATTGCCGCCGGGCTCCACCATCGGAGCGGTGATTCGCGCCGAGCAGGTGCTGATCGCCCATGACGACACCGTCATCGAGTCGGGCGACCACGTGATTCTGTTCCTCGCCGACAAGAAGCACATTCGCGACGTGGAGCGGCTGTTCCAGGCGGGCCTCACCTTTTTCTGATCTGGCAGATTGCTGCCACCTTTTCACCGACGCCGGGCGAGCCTGGCGCCGCAGAAGCGACTGGATTCAAGCCAGACGGTATCTCTTTGCTTTTTTGACGCTGATTCGTGACGAATCGGCTCAAATAGCCTCTACATTTCCGTTAACTGCTCAGCTTTTGTATCCTCCAGTCAGGGATACGAAGCCAGTAAGTCCCATGACGGCGCTTCGTTAACCTGCGGTTATGGCAATAACAACAACCGAGGCAACCGCATTCAACACAGGTTTGACCACGTTCGCCCCTGGCGGCGGCCTCCTAAAGCTAATGATCCGCCTTGCGGATTTCAAAGGAACACAGGAGAGACACCCCATGAGGAATTTCAGCATCTCACCCATTGCCCGGCTACTGGTCGGTTGTACTGCGCTAGCGAGTGTGACCATCAGCAGCCTGGTCCAGGCCGATACCCTGGATGACATCAAGGACAGCAGTAGCGTCCGCATTGGCTACGCCAACGAAACCCCCTTCGCCTACACCGCCACCGACGGAAGCGTCACCGGCGAGTCCCCCGAGATCGTCGAAAAGATTTTCCAGCAGATGGGCATTGAGACCATCAACCCCGTCCTCACCGAATGGGGCTCGCTGATTCCCGGCCTGCGCGCCAGCCGCTTCGACCTCATCGCCGCCGGCATGTACATCACGCCGGAGCGCTGCAAGCAGGTGCTGTTCACCGATCCGCACTACCAGTTGCCCGATACCCTGCTGGTGAAAACCGGCAACCCGAAGAATCTGCGCAGCTACGCCGATATCGCCAACGACCCCGAGGCCAAGCTGGCCATCATGTCCGGCACGGTCAACCTCGCCTACGCACGCGAAGCTGGTATCAAGGATTCTCAGATCGTCCAGGTGCCCGACACCACTTCGCAACTGCAGGCCGTACGCACCGGCCGCGCCGACGCCGCCATCGGCACCCAACTGACCATGAAGGGTCTGGCCGAGAAGGCTGGCGATCAGGTCGAAGCCACCAGTGATTTCAAGGACGACCCGGCCCACACCGGCTACGGTGCCCTGGCATTCCGCCCCGAAGACAAGGCGCTGCGTGATGCGGTCAATGCCGAGCTGAAGAAGTGGCTGGGCAGTGACGAGCACCTGAAAACCGTCGAGCCGTTCGGCTTCGATCGGTCGAACATCACCGACAAGACTGCCGAAGAGCTCTGTAGCGCTTGAATGGATTCGGCGCGGCCGCTGATGCCGCGCCGGACTTCCCTCGGTGAACAGTCCTTCGCTAGTGCTTCTGCCTCTGGTCGGTCGCCGCGCGTCATCGCGGTGCGCCGATTCACGCATGCCTGCTTCCCGCCGCCGGACGCAAGACGCCACGCGGCGGCCGGACCGCAGCCCGCTCACGCAGCCAGCCTTATCGGGTGTCCTGCGACCCAGCTCCAACACCCCGGAGCCAACCGGAATTCCAAGATGAATGAATTACTTCCCCTTCTGCTGCAAGGCGCCTGGGTGACCGTGCAGGTCACCTTCTGGGGCTCCTTGCTGGCCATAGCCGCAGCGCTGATCGGCGCACTGGGCCGGCTCTCGCCAATCGCACCGCTACGATGGCTGGCGATCACCTATATCGAGGTGTTTCGCGGCAGCTCGCTGCTGGTCCAGCTGTTCTGGCTTTATTTCGTGTTGCCGATGCCGCCGTTCAATCTGTCCATGAGCGCCTTCAGCGTCGCGGTCGTCGGCCTCGGTTTGAACATTGGCGCCTATGGTGCGGAAGTGTTGCGCGGCGCCATCCGCTCGGTGCACGAAGGGCAGTACGAGGCATGCCAGGCACTGAATATGACCGCCTGGCAGCGCTTGCGCCGGGTGATCCTGCCGCAGGCCTTGCTGGCGGCGATCCCGCCGGGTACCAACCTGTTGATCGAGCTGCTGAAGAACACCTCGCTGGTTTCGTTGATCACCCTGTCGGATCTGGCATTTCGCGCGCGCCAGCTGGATCAGGCCACGCTGATGACGCTGGAAATCTTCGGCCTGGCACTGGTCATGTATTTCGTTCTTGCGCAGATCATCAACTTCTCCATGCGCATGCTCGAACGGCGCCTGGCGCGCGGACGCGTGCGGGGAGGGCTGTCATGAATTTCTTCGATTGGGCATTCGCCCTGGAGATTCTGCCCAGGCTGCTCGACGCCTCGCTGAAGACCATCGGCATCACCCTGGCCGGCTTCTCCATTGCTATCGTCCTGGGCCTGTTTCTCGCCGTGGGCCGACGCAGCCGGCAGCGCTGGCTGTCATGGCCGGTAACCGGGCTGATCGAATTCATCCGCAGCACGCCGCTGCTGATTCAGGTGTATTTCCTGTTCTTCGTGTTGCCCAACTACGGTCTCAATCTCTCGGCGCTACAGGCCGGCATCATCGGCATCGCGCTGCACTACGCCTGCTACACCGCCGAGGTCTACCGTGCCGGGCTCGATGCTGTGCCGCGTGCGCAATGGGAAGCGGTGACAGCATTGAACATGAAGCCGCTCAACGCCTACCGCACGATCATCCTGCCACAGGCCCTGCGGCCCATTCTGCCGGCGCTGGGCAATTACCTGATCTCGATGCTCAAGGACACGCCGGTGCTGTCCGCAATTACCGTGGTGGAAATCATGCAACGGGCCAAGAACATCGGCTCGGAGCATTTCCGCTATCTGGAACCGATCACCATGGTCGGTCTGTTTTTCCTCATTCTCAGTCTCGGCCTCGCCTGGTTCGTGCGCCGTCTGGAAAACCGTATGGAGCTCGCCCGATGAACGCAGTGATGCCAACCACCGAAAACTCGAACCCGATCGCTGCGGCCAACGAGCCGGAAATCATGGTGCAGTTTCGCGACGTGTCCAAGCGTTACGGTGATCTGACTGTGCTCAACCATCTCGATCTGGATGTGCGCAACGGCGAAAAGGTCGCCATCATCGGCCCCAGCGGGTCCGGCAAATCCACCCTGCTACGCGCCCTGATGACGCTGGAGGACATCGACGAAGGCGTGATCATGGTCGATGACGAGCCGCTGACGCATATGCCCGGCACCAACGGCGAACTGGTCCGAGCCAACGCCCGGCACTTGCGCCGAGTGCGCGGCAAGGTCGGCATGGTGTTCCAGAGCTTCAATCTGTTTCCGCACATGAGCACCCGGCAGAACGTGATGGAAGCGCCGGTGCAGGTGCTGGGCCTGTCAAAAAAGGAAGCGCGCGAACGCGCCGAGGAATTGCTGGCCATGGTTGGGCTGGAAGACAAGCTCGAGCATTACCCGTCGCAGCTGTCCGGCGGCCAGCAACAGCGCGTGGCCATTGCCCGAGCGCTGGCGATGCGGCCCAAGGTGATGCTGTTCGATGAGGTGACGTCGGCGCTGGACCCTGAGCTGTGCGGCGAAGTGCTCAACGTCATCCGCCGACTGGGCGACGCGCATAGCCTGACCATGCTGATGGTCACTCACCAGATGGGCTTCGCCCGTGAGTTCGCCGACCGCGTATGCTTCTTCAACGAAGGCCGGATCCACGAGCAGGGCACGCCGGAAGAGCTGTTCGGCAATCCGCAGGAAACGCGCACTCAGGAGTTTCTCAGCGCGGTCACTCAGGCAAGCTAGACGCCGTGGCAGGGCCGGTTCGATCTGCGATGATCGCCGGCTCTGTCGCGTGTGATCTCACAAGGGGAGCGCAGATGCTCGAATCACTGGAAAAGATGCTGGCCAAAGGCATGGACAATCCCATGCTGCGCTTCGGCCTCGGCAAGGGTTATCTGGATGCCGGCGACCCGGCGCAGGCTGCGACGCATCTACAGCGCTGCGTCGAACAGGATCCCAACTATTCCGCGGCCTGGAAACTATTGGGCAAAGCGTTGCAGACCAGCGGTGACCGCGACGGCGCGCGTCGGGCCTGGGAGCAGGGCGTGGTCGCGGCGCAAGCACACGGCGACAAACAGACGGAAAAGGAGATGGGCGTGTTTCTGCGCAAGCTGAACAAGCAGGCCGACAGCTAGCGTCCTGAATCGGCAGCAAGCTGTGCAGTTCCGGCGACGCCTTTAGCTCCGCCAATCCAATCGGCAGGTTCGGCTTCAGCTGTCCTGCACGAAGCGCAAGCCGACGCCTTCGGCATCGACACGCATCACTTCCATCTGCAGCACAGGCGCCGGAATCGGCAGATCCTGCACCTGTCCGCTGACGATCATGCCGGGCTGCAGCTCGGTCAGCTGAGGATGTTTGACGTATACGCCACCATCGGACAGGTCGCGCGTGTGGGCGAGCACCTCGCCAAAGGACTCATGCGTGATGCGTATCCGGCACTTCATGGGCGCACGTGGATGCTGTCGCTGGTTGGCCATCTGACGTTCCTGTTGTCTTTGTTAGCTTTCAGTACCAGCGACGCTCGCCGGCCGGGCGCTTCTTGAAGCGCTTCATGGTCCACATGTACTGGCTCGGCCAGGTGCGCACATAGCGCCCGATGACGTCGCTCATGGCCGCGACCGCGACTTCGACATTCTCGTCGTACATAGCCGGCGGTGCCGCTTCGATGATCACCTTGTAGCCCGAACCGTCCTCCAGACGCAACGCATGGAGGAACACGCCAATGGCCTTGCCGCCGGTGAGCATGCCGGGTACGAATTTGCTGGTCAGCGCCTGCGTCCCGAGGAAGGGGACGAACACGCCGGAACCTTCGCTGGGCTCCGGATCGGCAGGAATACCCACGGCGCCGCCGCGGCGCACTTCCTTGATCACGCTGATGATGCCTTCGCGGGTAGAAGGCGCGACCTTGTTGCCCAGCTGCACACGCTGGCGTTGCAGGAGATCATCGACGGCCTTGAGCTTCGGTGGGCGGTAAAAAATGATCGGCTTGCACTGCGCGCAGTAAAAGTGATTGAGCACTTCCCAGTTGCCCAGATGGCTGGTGATGCCGACGACGCCCTTGCCGGACGCCAAGGCCTGTTCCAGTACGTCGAGCCCTTCGACCTGCCTGACCAGCCGCAACGTCTTGTCCGCCGGCCAGATCCAGGCGCAGGCGCTTTCGGTAAAGGCTTTGCCGATCTGCTGCAGGCTTCGTCCCAACAGCGCTTCCTGTTCGGCGGCAGACAGTTCAGGGAAACATTTGGCCAGATTGATCCGGGCGACCTCGCGGGAACGGTTGGGCAACTTCCACATCAACCAGCCGATGGCACCGCCCACTCCTTGCACCGCGCGCCAGGGCAGCAGGGCGAACAGGCGCAGGAAACCGACCACCAGCGCACCTTTGAACTTGTCCAAGGATCTCTCCCGAAAAATCAAAGCCGCTAGTGTAACTGCTTCCTGTGTTCGGCTACCCGTACTAGGCGCCGACCGAGGTGGCGGCGAGTATCGGGTAGCGCTCGCAATCGCTGGTGTGATCCATGACCATGCCGCAGGCCTGCATATAGGCGTAGCAGATGGTCGGACCGACGAAACTGAAGCCGGCCTTCTTCAGCGCGCGGCTCATGGCCTCGGCTTCAGGCGTCACCGCCGGAACCTCGCTGCGCGACCGGAAATGGTTGACCTTAGGTCGGCCGCCGACGAACGACCATAACCAGCCAACCGGATCTTCCAGTTCCAGCCAGCGCTGGGCATTGCGCCTTGCAGCTTCGAGCTTGCGTCGGTTGCGGATGATGCCCGCGTCGAGCATACGTTCGTCGATTTCGGCGTCGCTCATCTGAGCCAGCCGCTGCGGATCGAAACCGAACAGCACCTGGCGATACCGCTCACGTTTGCGCAAGACCGTGATCCACGACAGCCCGGCCTGAAAGGCTTCGAGGATCAGGAATTCGAACAGAACCTGGGGATCACGGGTCGGCACACCCCATTCGCTGTCGTGATAGTCGATGTACAGCGCGTCATCGGTGCACCAGGCGCAACGCGGCATTTTTCCACTCCTCGAAAGCGGCATGAGCAGAGTGCGGATGTCACCGCAGGCATCCAACCCAAAGGCAAGCGCCACCACGGGTTTGAGCCGTTATCGGGTATACTCCGGGGCTTTCTGTCGAAGCCAGCACAGGTGAAATTTTGACCCAGCCTACGCCTGCCGTGCGCACCTTCCAAGACCTGATCCTCGCCCTACAAAGTTACTGGGCGGAGCAGGGTTGCGTCGTCCTGCAACCCTATGACATGGAAATGGGCGCCGGTACTTTCCACACCGCCACTTTCCTGCGCGCAGTCGGTCCCGAGACCTGGAATGCGGCCTACGTCCAGCCTTCACGCCGCCCGGCCGACGGCCGTTATGGCGAGAACCCCAACCGCCTGCAGCACTACTACCAGTTTCAGGTAGTGCTGAAGCCCAACCCGGACAACATCCAGGACCTGTACCTGGAGTCGCTGCGCCGCATAGGCGTGGATACCTCGGTGCATGACGTGCGCTTCGTCGAGGACAACTGGGAGTCGCCGACACTGGGCGCCTGGGGCTTGGGCTGGGAAGTCTGGCTGAACGGCATGGAAGTCACCCAGTTCACCTACTTCCAGCAGGTCGGTGGCATCGAATGCTACCCGGTGACCGGCGAGATCACCTACGGCTTGGAGCGCCTGGCCATGTACCTGCAGGGCGTCGATTCGGTCTACGACCTGATCTGGACCGACGGGCCGTTCGGCACCGTCACCTATGGCGATGTGTTCCATCAGAACGAGGTGGAGCAATCGACCTACAACTTCGAACACGCCAACGTCGACAAGCTGTTCGAGCTGTTCGATTTCTACGAGTCGGAAGCCAACCGGCTGATCGAGCTGGAGCTGCCACTGCCCACCTACGAAATGGTGTTGAAGGCGTCGCACACCTTCAACCTGCTGGATGCCCGCCGCGCCATCTCAGTGACGGCGCGTCAGCAGTACATCCTTCGTGTACGTGCGCTGGCTCGTGCGGTGGCGCAGAGCTACCTGCAGGCCCGCGCCAAACTCGGCTTCCCCATGGCGGCCCCCGACCTGCGAGATGAAGTACTGGCCAAGCTGGAGGCAGCAGAATGAGCGCACTGGATTTCTTGGTCGAACTCGGCACCGAAGAGCTGCCGCCCAAGGCGTTGGGCAAGTTGTCTGATGCCTTCCGCACTGGTATCGAGAAAGGCTTGAAAGAAGCCGGCCTCAAGCATGGTCGGGTACAGACGTTCGCCGCGCCGCGACGTCTTGCGGTGCTGATCGAGCAGCTCGATACCGAGCAGCCCGATCGCAGCATCAACCTCGATGGTCCGCCCCTGCAGGCCGCCTTCGACGCCGAGGGTGAACCGACCCAGGCCGCGCTGGGCTTCGCCCGCAAGTGTGGTGTCGATCTGGCAGAGATCGACCGCAGCGGTCCGAAACTCCGTTACAGCCGCTCGATCCCCGGCCAGCCGACCGCCGAGCTGTTGCCCAGCATCGTCGAAACCTCGCTGAACGAGCTGCCGATTCCCAAGCGCATGCGCTGGGCCGCGCGCAAGGAAGAGTTCGTCCGGCCAACCCAGTGGCTGGTGATGCTGCTGGGTGATCAGGTCATCGACTGCACCATTCTCGCGCAGCGCGCTGGACGCGAATCGCGCGGCCACCGTTTCCACAATCCGGCGCCGGTGCGTATCACCAAGCCGACCAGCTACCTCGAAGACCTGCGCGGTGCCCATGTGATCGCCGACTTCGCCGAGCGCCGCGAGCTGATCGCTAAGCGCGTCGAGCAGCTGGCAAGCGAGCAGAACGGCACCGCCATCGTGCCGCCGGCCCTGCTCGATGAGGTCGCCGCACTGGTCGAATGGCCGGTTCCGCTGGTGTGCTCCTTCGAGGAACGCTTCCTGGAAGTGCCGCAGGAAGCACTGATCACCACCATGCAGGACAATCAGAAGTACTTCTGCCTGCTGGATGCCAACGGCAAGCTGCTGCCGCGTTTCATCACCGTGGCCAACATCGAATCGAAAGACCCGGCGCAGATCGTCGCCGGGAACGAGAAGGTGGTGCGCCCGCGCCTCACCGACGCCGAATTCTTCTTCAAGCAGGACAAGAAGCAGAAGCTGGAAAGTTTCAACGAACGGTTGAAGAACGTGGTCTTCCAGGCGCAGCTGGGCACTGTTTACGACAAGGCCGTGCGGGTATCGCAGCTCGCCGCTTTCATCGCCGAGCGCACCGACGGCAATCCGCAATGGGCTGCCCGTGCCGGCCTGTTGAGCAAGTGCGACCTGGCTACCGAAATGGTCGGCGAGTTCCCGGAAATGCAGGGCATTGCCGGTTACTACTACGCGCTCAACGATGGCGAGCCGCAGGACGTGGCGCTGGCGTTGAACGAACAGTACATGCCGCGTGGTGCCGGCGCCGAGCTGCCAAGTACCCGTACGGGTGCGATTCTGGCGGTGGCGGACAAGCTGGACACGCTGGTCGGAATCTTCGGCATTGGCATGCTGCCCACCGGCAGCAAGGACCCCTACGCGCTGCGTCGTGCGGCGCTGGGCATCCTCCGCATCCTCATCGAGAAGCAACTGGATCTCGATCTGGTGGAGGCGGTGAATTTCGCCATTGGTCAGTTCGGCAGCCAGGTGAAAGCGGCCGGATTGGCCGATCAGGTACTGGAGTTCATCTTCGATCGCCTGCGTGCCCGTTATGAAGATGAGGGCATCGAAGTCGCTTCCTATCTGTCGGTACGTGCCGTGCAGCCAGGCTCTGCGCTGGATTTCGATCAGCGTGTGCAGGCGGTGCAGGCGTTCCGCACGTTACCGGAAGCAGAAGCGCTGGCAGCGGCCAACAAGCGTGTCTCGAACCTGCTGAGCAAGTTCGAAGCGAAGCTGCCGGAAACCGTCGAGCCACGCTGGTTCGACAATGCCACCGAGTTCTCGCTGTATTCGGCGCTGCAACAGGCCGAACAGGCCGTGCAACCGCTCGCTGCGGCACGCCAGTATCGCGAGGCGCTCGAGCGCCTGGCGCATCTGCGCGGCCCGGTGGACGCCTTCTTCGAGGCGGTACTGGTCAATGCCGAAGACGCTTCGGTACGCGCCAACCGCTATGCCTTGCTCGCCCGGTTGAGAGGACTGTTCCTTGGCGTCGCCGATATTTCCGCACTTGGCTAAGCCGGTGAAACTGATAGTGCTCGACCGCGACGGCGTCATCAACGAGGACTCCGACGCCTATGTGAAGACCCTGGATGAATGGATTCCGATTCCAGGCTCTCTCCAGGCCATCGCCAGCCTGTGCAAGGCGGGCTGGACGGTGGCGGTTGCCACCAACCAGTCCGGTCTGGCGCGAGGCATGTTCGATGCCTCGATGCTCGACGATATGCACTTCAAGATGCAGCAGCTGGTGATGGAGCAGGGCGGACGCATCGACCTGATCATGCATTGCCCGCATGGTCCGGACGATGGCTGTGACTGCCGTAAGCCCCTGCCGGGGCTGTTCCAAAAAATTGCCGAGCATTTCCATTTGTCCGATCTCAAAGGTGTACCGGTGGTCGGTGACAGCCATCGCGATCTGCATGCAGGCATGCTCTTGGGCGGTGCGCCTTACCTGGTCAGGACTGGCAAGGGCATGCGTACTCTGAAAGGCGCACTGCCGCCTGGAACTCAGGTATTCGATGATCTCGCGGCGGTTGCCGAACATCTGCTGAGGGCATCGTGATGAACCTTCTGTTTGCTGCTCGGATTGCGCTGTTCTATTTCCTTCTAGCCTTCACCGCTTTTGCCTGGTGCCTGGTCTGCCTGGTCTGCGCCCCGTTCATGGCATTCCGCGCGCGCTATCGTTTCGTGGTACAGAACTGGTGCCGCTGCGCCGTATGGCTGGGTAAGACGCTGGTCGGCCTGCGCTACGAGGTGCACGGGACGGAAAACATTCCGTCGCGCCCCTGCGTGATTCTGGCCAAGCACCAGAGCACCTGGGAAACCTTCTTCCTGTCGGCATATTTCGAGCCCCTGACCCAGGTGCTCAAGCGTGAGTTGCTGCGTGTGCCGTTCTTTGGCTGGGCGATCATGCTGCTCAAACCCATCGCTATCGATCGCGACAATCCCAAGGCGGCATTGCGTCAGGTGGCCAAGCAAGGTCATGAGCGTCTGGAGCAAGGCGCCTGGGTGCTGATTTTCCCGGAAGGCACGCGCGTACCGGTTGGCGAGCAGGGTAAGTTCTCCCGCAGCGGAGCGGCGCTTGCCGTCAACGCTGGGCTGCCGGTCCTGCCGATCGCACATAACGCCGGCATGTTCTGGCCCAAGGCCGGTTGGGGCAAGATTCCCGGTACCATTCAGGTGGTCATTGGCCCAGCCATGCATGCCGAAAGCGAAGGCCCTCGCGCTGTAGCTGAACTCAATCAGCGCGCTGAAGACTGGATCAATGCGCAGGTCAGACGACTCGAAGGCGGTGCCTGAAAGGCGGAATGCAGCAGGGCAGAGTCCAATGAAAAGGGGGAGCAGACCGAAATCTGCTCCCCCTTTTTCGTGCCCGTCAGGCTCAGTCTTCGACGGAGCTGCGGATCAGGTGGTCGAACGCACTCAGCGAAGCCTTGGCGCCTTCGCCGACGGCGATAACGATCTGCTTGTACGGCACCGTGGTGACGTCGCCCGCCGCGAAAATGCCCGGCAGCGAGGTCTCGCCCCGCGCATCGACGATGATCTCGCCGCGCGAAGTCAGTTCGACGGTGCCCTTCAGCCAATCGGAGTTCGGCAGCAGGCCGATCTGCACGAAGATGCCCTCCAGTTCCAGGTTGTGGAACTCGCTGGAGTTGCGGTCCTTGTAGGTCAGTCCGGTGACCTTCTGGCCGTCGCCGATGACCTCACTGGTCAGCGCGCTGGTGATCACGGTGACGTTGGGCAGGCTGTGCAGCTTCTTCTGCAGCACGGCGTCGGCACGCAACTGGCTGTCGAACTCGATCAGCGTGACGTGAGCGACGATGCCGGCCAGGTCGATGGCCGCTTCGACACCCGAGTTGCCGCCGCCGATCACCGCTACGCGCTTGCCCTTGAACAGCGGGCCGTCGCAGTGCGGGCAGTAGGCGACGCCACGGCCGCGGTATTGCTGCTCACCGGGTACGTTCATTTCACGCCAGCGCGCACCGGTGGCGAGGATCAGTGTCTTAGCCTTGAGCAAGCCGCCGTTTTCCAGCTTGATCTCGTGCAAGCCGCCTTCGGCCGAGGCCGGAATCAATGCCGCAGCGCGCTGCAGGTTCATGATGTCGACGTCGTATTCGCGTACGTGGCTTTCCAGCGCACGGGCCAGTTTTGGGCCTTCGGTCTCGTTGACCGAGATGAAGTTTTCGATGGCCATGGTGTCCAGCACCTGACCGCCAAAGCGCTCGGCCGCCACGCCGGTACGGATACCCTTGCGCGCGGCGTAAATGGCCGCGGCGGCGCCCGCCGGGCCACCGCCAACGACGAGCACGTCGAAGGCGTCCTTGGCGCTGAGCTTCTCGGCATCACGCGCCGAGGCACCGGTGTCGAGCTTGGCGAGGATTTCTTCTTCGCCCATGCGGCCTTGGCCGAACAGTTCACCGTTGAGGTAGATGCTCGGTACGGACATGATCTGCCGGGCTTCGACTTCGCCCTGGAACAGCGCGCCGTCGATGGCGACGTGGCGGATGTTCGGGTTGAGCACGGCCATCAGGTTCAGCGCTTGGACCACGTCGGGGCAGTTCTGGCAGGACAGCGAGAAGTAGGTTTCGAAGGTGTAGTCGCCTTCGATGTTCTTGATCTGCTCGATGACTTCCGGTGCGGTCTTCGACGGATGGCCGCCGACCTGCAGCAGGGCCAGCACCAGAGAGGTGAACTCGTGGCCCATCGGGATGCCGGCGAAACGCAGGCTGATGTTGCCACCGATGCGGTTGAGTGCGAACGACGGACGACGAGCATCATCACCATCGGTGCGCAGTGTGATGTGGTCGCTCAGGCTGGCGATGTCTTCCAGCAGGGCGAGCATTTCTTGGGACTTCTCACCGTCATCGAGGGATGCGACGATCTCGAACGGCTGAGTGACCTTTTCCAGATAGGCTTTCAACTGGGTCTTGAGATTGGTATCCAGCATATGAATTACCTCTTAGTAGTTTCGAAAGTCGACGATTTAAAAGCTTCAATGAGAGAGAGCTTATAGAGCGCAAGGGAATTTCGAAAATTGATTAAAACAAGCAGGACGATGGGTTAAGGCTATCGAAAAGCGGGAATTTTTATGTTCCACGTGAAACAAAAAACCCGGCAAAGCCGGGTTTTTGTAATACGAGACGAGACGGAGCGGATCAAAAATCCAAGTTGGAAACCGCCAACGCATTCGATTCGATGAAGTCTCGACGCGGCTCCACTGCATCCCCCATCAAGGTATTGAAAATCTGATCAGCCGCTATGGCATCTTCGATCGTGACCTTGAGCATCCGCCGAACCGCTGGATCCATGGTGGTTTCCCACAGCTGATCCGGATTCATCTCTCCCAGCCCCTTGTATCGCTGGACGCTGTGCCGACGTGTGCCTTCGGTCATCAGCCATCCCAGCGCTTCCTTGAAGGTGCTGACCTGCTTTCTACGTTCACCGCGCTTAACGTAGGCACCCTCTTCTAGGAGGCTGTTGAGCTTGTCACCCAGTGCAGTGACCGTCTTGTAATCGTTACTACCGAAGAAGTCCCGGTTGAACGTGATATAACTGGCCAGCCCATGGGAAACGATCTCCACTTCCGGCAGCCACAGGTTGCGCTCTTTATCTTCTCGCAGGCTCGCCTTGTAGGTCAGTCCAGACTGCTCGACGCCTTTCAATAACGAGGCATACGATTCCATCCAGGCTTGCATCGCAGCCTGGTCGCCCAGTTGTTCGATCGATACGCGGGGCAAATAAATGAAGTGCTCAGTCAATTCCTGAGGGTAGAGTCGGGACAACCGTTGCAACGTCTTCATCACGGTGCGGTAGTCGTTCACTAGGCGTTCAAGCGCCTCACCCGAAAGGCCAGGTGCATCTTCATTGACGTGCAGGCTTGCATCTTCGAGCGCCGATTGGGTGAGGTATTCATCCATCGCCTCGTCGTCTTTGATGTACTGCTCCTGCTTGCCGCGTTTGACTTTGTAAAGCGGCGGTTGAGCGATGTACACATAGCCACGCTCGATCAGCTCGGGTAGCTGACGGAAGAAGAAGGTGAGCAGCAGCGTACGAATGTGCGAACCGTCAACGTCAGCATCGGTCATGATGATGATGTTGTGATAGCGCAGCTTGTCGATGTTGTACTCTTCGCGACCGATACCGCAGCCAAGGGCGGTGATCAGCGTGCCGACTTCCTGCGATGAAATCATCTTGTCGAATCGGGCTTTCTCAACGTTCAGGATCTTGCCTTTGAGTGGCAGAATGGCCTGGGTCCGGCGGTTGCGTCCTTGTTTGGCAGAACCGCCTGCGGAGTCACCTTCCACTATGTAGAGTTCGGAAAGGGCAGGGTCCTTTTCCTGGCAGTCGGCGAGTTTGCCGGGTAGGCCGGCAATATCGAGAGCTCCCTTGCGCCGGGTCATTTCGCGGGCTTTTCGCGCCGCCTCACGAGCTCGTGCAGCATCGATCATCTTGCCAACGACCGCTTTCGCTTCATTGGGGTGCTCAAGCAGGAAATCCGCAAAATGCTTGCCCATCTCCTGTTCTACGGCTGTTTTGACTTCGGACGAGACAAGCTTGTCCTTGGTCTGCGAGCTGAACTTTGGATCCGGAACCTTCACCGAAATGATTGCAGTCAAACCTTCACGGGCGTCGTCACCGGTGGTCGCCACCTTGTGCTTTTTCGCCAGACCTTCCTGCTCGATGTAATTGTTAAGGTTGCGCGTCAATGCCGATCTGAAACCGGCCAGATGCGTACCGCCATCGCGCTGAGGAATGTTGTTAGTGAAGCAGAGCAGATTCTCGTTGAAGCTGTCGTTCCACTGCAGCGCTACCTCGACACCAACCCCATCGTCACGCTGGACGTTGAAGTGAAACACCTCGTTGACCGGCGTCTTGTTGGTGTTGAGGTAGGCGACGAATGCACTCAAACCGCCCTCGTACTTGAACAGCTCTTCCTTGGCGTTGCGCTCGTCGCGCAGCACGATACCCACACCGGAGTTGAGGAACGAGAGCTCGCGTAACCGCTTTGCCAGGATATCCCAGCTGAAGTGGATGTTCTGAAAGGTTTCCGATGATGGTTTGAAATGGATCTGGGTGCCTGAATCCTCGGTTTCACCAACGGCTGCCAGCGGTGCCTGTGGCACACCATGGCAGTAAATCTGTTCCCAGACTTTGCCTTCCCGACGGATTGTCAGCACAAGCTCTTCGGACAGGGCGTTCACCACCGACACACCGACACCGTGGAGGCCACCGGAAACCTTGTAAGAGTTGTCATCGAACTTACCGCCGGCGTGGAGCACGGTCATGATGACTTCGGCTGCCGACACGCCTTCTTCGTGAATATCCACCGGAATACCACGGCCGTTGTCGCGAACGGTAATGGACTCGTCGACATGGATGGTGATCGATATGTCGCTGCAGTGTCCGGCTAGCGCCTCGTCGATCGAGTTATCGACTACTTCGAAGACCATATGATGCAGGCCGGTGCCATCGTCCGTGTCGCCAATGTACATGCCGGGACGTTTGCGTACGGCATCGAGGCCCTTGAGAACCTTGATGCTGGACGAATCGTACGTGTGATTTTCGCTCATGCCTTCACTCCCGAGGGGCCGTGGACTGGGTTATCGCACCATGTTCCACGTGAAACAATGAGACTGGGGTATCGTCACGCCAGCCTTCTCGCAATACATTCGAATCGACGCAGGTGATGAATACCTGGCAATTCAGTTGTTCAAGCAGCCGGCATAGTGCCAGCCGATGTTGGCCATCCAGCTCGGACGGCAGGTCATCAACCAGATAAATACACTGGCCTCGCTTGGCCTCGCTCACCAAGTGCCCCTGGGCAATCCGTAGGGCACAAACAACCAGCTTCTGCTGGCCTCGCGAGAGAATCTCCGCCGCGTTGTGACCTGCTATCCGCAAGCGGAGATCGGCTCGCTGCGGCCCCGCTTGGGTGTGCCCCATCATCCGGTCGCGATCGATCGACGCCGCTAGCACCTCGGCCAAAGAACGTTCTTTGTCCCAACCGCGGTAATAACTCAATTGAAAGCCTTCGAGCTCAAGAAGAGACACCAGCGTTTGCTCGAATACTGGCTTCAACGCCTGGATATAAGCTCGCCTGTACGCGTCTAATTCGTCGCTCGCCACGCTCAGTTCTTGGCTCCAGGCGGCCTGCGAAGCGGCGTCCAGTGTACCATGCCGCAGCCAGGAGTTTCGTTGCCGCAGCGCCTGCTGGAGACGTTGCCAGGCCCTGAGAAAACGTGGTTCCACGTGGAACACGCCCCAATCAAGATACTGTCGGCGGAGCTTGGGGGCGCCTTCCAGAAGCCGGAAACTGTCTGGATTGATCAGCTGCAGCGGCAGGGTTTCGGCAAGCTCAGCCGCACTACGCGCGCTCTGGCCGTTGATGCGAATTCGAAATTCACCAGAGCGTTCTCTGGCGATACCCAGCGCATTGGACTGGCCCTCACCCAGCTCAACCTGGCCAAACACCGTACAACTGACGTGCTCGTGGCTAATCACCGGGTTCAGCCGCGTGCTGCGAAACGAACGGGCCATTCCAAGCAGATGAATGGCCTCAAGAAAGCTGGTCTTCCCGCTGCCGTTGTCGCCGTGAAGGATGTTGATCCGAGGGGAGGGGATGAGCGTCACCGGCTGCAGGTTGCGAACGCCGGTGACAGATATACGGCTGAGGGACATTCAGAATCGAGCGTTACAGACGCATTGGCATTACGACATAGGCTGAATCGTCGTTGTCGTATTCCTGAACCAGCGCACTGCTGTTGGCATCAGAAAGAATCAGACGAACCTGATCAGTGGTCATGACGCCCAGCACGTCGAGCAGATAGCTGACGTTGAAACCGATCTCCAACGATCCGCCGGTGTAGTCGACCGCAACTTCTTCTTCCGCCTCTTCCTGTTCCGGGTTGTTAGCCTGGATCTTCAACAGCCCACTTTCGAGCTGCAGGCGGATACCTCGATATTTCTCGTTGGAGAGAATGGCCGTGCGGCTGAATGCCTCGCGCAACGTCTGGCGCTCGCCGACGACCAGCTTGTCACCGCCACGGGGCAGCACGCGCTCATAGTCGGGAAACTTCCCATCCACCAATTTGGAAGTGAAGGTGAACTCATTGGTCGTTGCACGGATGTGGTGCTGACCAAGCACGATGCTGACGTCGCCGTCCTGATCGGACAGCAAACGCGCTAGTTCGAGAATCCCTTTGCGCGGCACGATGACTTGGTGACGATCCGGTTGCTCAATACCGGCCTGCATGGAACACATCGCTAACCGATGCCCATCGGTCGCGACCGCACGCAGCATTCCGCTGGAAACCTCGATCAGCATACCGTTCAGGTAGTAGCGCACGTCCTGCTGTGCCATGGCAAAGCTGCTGCGCTCGATCAGGCGACGCATCTTGCCCTGGTTAACGCTGAAACTAAGCGAGCCTGGCCCTTCCTCGACGGTAGGGAAATCGTTGGCCGGCAGGGTCGACAGGGAAAAACGGCTACGCCCCGACTTGATCACGACTTTCTGATCATCCAGACGTATATCGATCAGCGCATCGGGCTGCAGGCTCTTGCAGATATCCATCAGCTTGCGCGCCGGTACCGTTATCTCACCGGGCTCTGCAGCATCCTCTAACGCCACGCGGCCGACCAGTTCGACTTCGAGATCGGTACCGGTAAGGGATAACTGATGATCCTGAACCACCAGCAACACGTTGGACAAAACGGGCAAGGTCTGGCGTCGCTCGACGACGCCAGCCACCAACTGCAGAGGTTTCAACAGGGCTTCGCGCTGAATAGTGAAATGCATGGTCTGGTCCCTTGCCTATTAATTGGCCGCAGTTCAGGTTGTCAAAGTACGCAGCAGATTTTTGTAATCTTCGCGAATATCAGCATCCAATTCGCGAAGTTCAGCAATTTTACGACAGGCATGAAGCACGGTCGTGTGATCGCGCCCACCAAACGCATCGCCGATTTCCGGCAGGCTGTGGTTGGTGAGCTCTTTGGACAAAGCCATCGCGACCTGACGCGGTCTCGCCACTGAGCGAGAACGTCGCTTCGACAGCAGATCGGAGATTTTTATCTTGTAGTACTCAGCGACAGTGCGCTGAATATTATCCACGCTGACCAACTTGTCCTGTAGAGCAAGCAAGTCCTTCAAGGACTCTCGAATGAGCTCGATGGTGATATCGCGGCCCATGAAATGAGCGTGAGCGATGACGCGCTTCAGTGCGCCTTCCAGCTCACGCACATTCGAGCGGATCCGCTGCGCGATGAAGAACGCAGCATCATGTGGCAGATCCACATTGGCCTGATCAGCCTTCTTCATCAGGATCGCCACCCGCGTCTCGAGCTCCGGCGGCTCGACAGCAACCGTCAGGCCCCAGCCGAAACGGGACTTGAGTCTTTCTTCAAGTCCGTCGATTTCCTTCGGGTAGCGGTCACTGGTGAGAATCACTTGTTGCCCACCCTCCAGTAACGCATTGAAGGTATGAAAGAACTCTTCCTGGGAGCGCTCTTTCTTGGCGAAGAACTGAATGTCGTCGATCAGCAGCGCGTCCACCGAGCGATAGAAGCGCTTGAATTCATTGATGGCATTGAGCTGCAGCGCCTTGACCATGTCGGCGACGAAACGCTCCGAATGAAGATAGACAACCTTGGCGTTGGGATTTTTCTTCAACAGGTGGTTGCCCACCGCGTGCATCAAGTGAGTTTTACCGAGGCCCACCCCACCATAGAGAAACAGCGGGTTGTAGCCATGCTTGGGATTGTCGGCAACTTGCCATGCAGCAGCGCGGGCCAGCTGGTTGGACTTGCCCTCGACGAAATTTTCGAAGGTAAAGGTCCGGTTGAGATAACTGGTGTGCTTGAGTCCACCTTCGACCTGGACGTTACGCTCCGCACGCGCAGGCGCAGCTGCTGGTGGCGGAGCAGATAGAGGTGCAACGGCAGCGGGTTCCGAAGGTGCCGCTTGCGAGGGAACGGCAGAAACGGTGGCCTGCTGTTGAGCGCGGGCCATCGACGCAGAAGGGAGCGCGGCGGCGGCTGTACGTTTGCTCCCTATCAATAGAGACAACGAAGGTGCCGGACCGGTAGCGCGTTCCGATAGCAACTCAAGCAAACGGGAAAGATACTTTTCGTTGACCCAATCAAGAACGAATCGATTAGGTGCGTATACGCGCAGTTCGTCCCCCTCGGCCTCGACTTGAAGCGGACGGATCCACGTGTTGAATTGCTGGGCCGGCAGCTCATCTCTCAAGAGGTCAACGCACTGCTGCCAAAGTTCCACCGACACGGAATCTCCTAGACGCTGTCGAGCTTCAAACGGCAACCATTGTAGCCATGGCCAGCCCTGTTATCCACAGTCAGCATCTCTATTGAGGCGAAGTCAGGCATAAAAATAGCCGGTAACATTCTCAGTACAGGGCCTAAGAGCTGTTGATAACCCTCCGTTAGGGCTCCGGATAAGCCTGTGCAAAGCTCGGTGAAGAACTGTCCTGTTGATAACCTGAAAAAATACCCACAGGAAATTAAATACGTTCCCACCGCGAACGCACCGTTTACGAAGAGAGTTTAGAAACGTCTGATGCGGCGGCTGTCCTGGGCTGTAGAGGGTTATCCACAGAAAAGGTACGCACCATTTATAAGCTCTGTAGTAAGAAAAGCTTTAATTTCTTTTTATCTATATTTATTTGCCTTCGACGGCGCTGGTTGGAAATTGACCTCGCCGCGCGGCTTCTCTACAATCGCCGGTCTCTTAAAAGGGGGCCATTCCGGCCCGCAACGGATCACCAGGTAAACGCATCATGAAACGCACTTTCCAACCCAGCACCCTCAAGCGCGCTCGCACTCACGGTTTCCGTGCTCGTATGGCCACCAAGAACGGCCGTGCCGTCCTGTCGCGCCGTCGCGCCAAAGGTCGTAAGCGCCTGGCAGTCTGAACACGTCGGAACAGGTAGTGAGTCGAGACTTCGCTCGGGAAAAGCGATTGCTGACCCCGCGTCAGTTCAAAACAGTCTTCGACTCCCCTTCCGGCAAGTTACCGGGCAGGAACGTCCTGCTCCTGGTGCGCGAAAACGAACTGCCACACCCCCGAATCGGGCTGGTGATCGGCAAGAAGAGCGTCAAGCTCGCGGTTGAACGCAATCGCATCAAGCGGCAACTGCGTGAGACCTTTCGTCTCCACCAGATGGAACTGACGGGGTGGGACATCGTGGTTATCGCTCGCAAGGGATTGGCTGATCTGGATAATCCCGAACTGGCACGGCAATTCGCCAAACTCTGGAGGCGGTTGTCCCGCACACCCTCCCAGACCGCCGGCAGTCCGGAACAGAGCAAGTCCGCTCATGCGTAAACTGGCCTTGATTCCGATTCGGATCTACCGGTACGCCATCAGCCCCATGATGGCGAGCCATTGTCGTTTCTACCCAAGTTGCTCCTGCTACGCACAAGAGGCCATCGAGAATCATGGCCTGCTGCGCGGTGGCTGGCTGAGCCTGTGCAGGCTTGGCCGTTGCCATCCATGGAATCCGGGCGGCTATGATCCCGTGCCTTCCAACAACACCTCCAATTCATCTTCGATGACCGAGTAACCATGGATATCAAACGCTCGATCCTGCTTGTCGCATTGGCAGTCGTTGCCTACCTGATGGTTCTTCAGTGGAATCAGGACTATGGTCAGGCTGCTCTGCCTGCAGAGACACATCAGGAACAATCTTCGGCCACTCAGCTACCCGAGACGCCAACCACCGTTACTGCTGAAGGTTCGCAGGGTGACATTCCTGCTGTGGCTGGCGAGCAGTCGGCCAGCGCGCTTCCTGAGACTCAGGCCAGTTCTCAGCTCATCCGTGTGCGTACCGATGTCCTCGATGTCGCGATCGATCCACGTGGCGGTGACATCGTCGACCTGCGCTTGCCAGAGTTTCCTCGCCGCCAGGATCGACCGGACGTTCCTTTCCAGCTTTTCGAGCGTAGCGCCGAGCGGACGTACGAAGCTCAGAGCGGGCTGATTGGCGATGGTCCAGACAAAGCCAGCGGCCGCCCGCTGTATAGCAGCGAGCAACAGAACTATCAGCTCGCCGAAGGGCAGGATCAGCTCGTCGTCGACCTGAAGTACAGCGAAGATGGTGTCAACTACACCAAGCGTTTCACCTTCGATCGTGGCGATTACGATCTGGGCGTGCGTTACCTGATCGACAACCAGAGCCAGAAGGCCTGGACTGGTTACATGTTTGGTCAGCTCAAGCGCGACGACAGTGGCGATCCCTCTTCGAGCACGGCAACCGGCACGGCAACCTATCTAGGCGCGGCACTGTGGACCAAGGACGAGCCCTATACCAAAGTGTCTATGGGCGACATGGACGACCAGAACCTGAAGAGAACCGTCGACGGCGGCTGGATCGCCTGGTTGCAGCACTATTTCGTGACCGCCTGGATTCCTGCGCCCGATCAGACCAACCAGGTACAGACGCGCAAGGATAGCCAAGGCAACTACATCATCGGTTTCACCGGTCCCGCAATTGCGGTGGCTCCCGGTAGCCAGGGTGAAGCAGCCGCGACTCTCTATGCCGGTCCCAAGAGTCAGGAAAAGCTCGAGGAACTTTCCCCCGGCCTGCGTTTGACCGTCGACTACGGCATCCTCTGGTTCATCGCCCAACCGATCTTCTGGCTGCTGGAAAACATTCACGCACTACTGGGTAACTGGGGCTGGTCGATTATCGTACTGACCATCGTCATCAAGCTCGCGTTCTTCCCGCTGTCGGCCGCCAGCTATAGGTCGATGGCGCGCATGCGTGCGGTGTCGCCGAAGATGCAGGCACTCAAGGAACAGTTCGGCGATGACCGCCAGAAGATGTCCCAGGCGATGATGGAGCTGTACAAAAAAGAGAAGATCAATCCGCTGGGCGGCTGTCTGCCGATCCTGGTGCAGATGCCGGTTTTCCTTGCGCTCTATTGGGTTCTTCTTGAAAGCGTCGAGATGCGCCAGGCGCCCTGGATGTTCTGGATCACCGACCTGTCGATCAAGGATCCTTTCTTCATCCTGCCGATCATCATGGGCGTGACCATGTTCATCCAGCAGCAGCTGAACCCCACACCGCCGGATCCGATGCAAGCCAAGGTGATGAAACTGTTGCCTGTCATCTTCACCTTCTTCTTCCTGTGGTTCCCGGCAGGTCTGGTGCTGTACTGGGTCGTCAACAACGTCTTGTCGATCGCGCAGCAGTGGTACATTACCCGCAAGATAGAGAGACAGGCCGCAGCCTGATCTACTGAACCAACAGAACGCCCCTTGATTGGGGCGTTTTGCTTTGGATCCGCTGGAGAGACGCATGAATCACGAACGTGAAACCATTGCCGCAGTCGCCACCGCACCGGGAAGAGGGGGAATCGGGGTCGTGCGTGTTTCCGGGCCACGGGCGAAAGCGGTGGCCATCACCCTCAGTGGCCGGGAACCGACTGCCCGCTATGCGCATTACGGTCCGTTCCATGCCGACGATGGAGAGGTCATCGATGAAGGTCTGATGCTGTTTTTTCCAGGTCCTAATTCCTTTACCGGCGAAGACGTACTGGAACTGCAGGGGCATGGTGGCCCGGTGGTGATGGACATGCTATTGCGCCGCTGCGTGGAGTTGGGTGCGCGCCTGGCTCGCCCCGGCGAGTTCAGCGAGCGGGCTTTCCTCAACGACAAGCTAGACCTGGCGCAAGCCGAGGCGATCGCCGATCTGATCGAAGCAAGCTCCGCCCAGGCCGCCCGCAACGCTGTGCGCTCGTTGCAGGGCGAGTTTTCCCGGCGGGTGCATCAGCTGACGGAAACACTCATCCAGCTGCGGATATACGTGGAGGCGGCGATCGATTTCCCGGAAGAGGAAATCGATTTCCTGGCCGACGGCCGGGTGCTGGCCTTGCTACAAGGTGTCAGAGAGGAGCTGAGCCAGGTCATCCGTGAAGCCGGTCAGGGCGCGCTGCTGCGTGAGGGTATGAACGTCGTGATCGCCGGTCGTCCCAATGCTGGAAAGTCCAGCCTGCTCAATGCACTGGCCGGTCGGGAAGCGGCGATCGTCACCGATATCGCAGGCACCACGCGCGACGTGCTTCGCGAGCACATTCATATCGACGGTATGCCGTTGCACATCATCGATACCGCCGGCTTGCGAGATACCGATGATCAAGTGGAGCGCATCGGAGTGGAACGCGCCATCAAGGCCATCGAAGACGCCGACCGGATACTCCTGGTGATGGATGCCAGCGCAGCATCCGGCGACGCTGGCGAGTCAGGTTGGCCTGAGGTTCTCACCATCAGGCCGGACCGCACCAAAACCACCCTCATCCGCAACAAGGCTGACCTGACCGGCGAAGGCGCCACGCTTGCGATCGATCCTGACGGCTACACCACCCTGAGCCTCTCGGCGAGATCAGGTGACGGCCTTGAAATGCTGCGTGATCATCTAAAGGACTGCATGGGCTATGACCAGACCGCCGAGAGTGGTTTCAGTGCCCGTCGCAGACACCTGGATTCGCTGCGACAGGCTGCGGAGCATCTGAAGCATGGCCATGCCCAGCTCACGCTCGCTGGAGCGGGGGAGCTGCTGGCCGAAGACCTGCGGCAAGCCCAGCAGGCGCTTGGCGAGATCACTGGAGCCTTCAGCTCGGACGATCTGCTGGGCCGCATATTTTCCAGCTTCTGTATTGGTAAGTAGCCCTAAGCCTCGCTCGACGGGTCTTAGGCTTCGCCAATTCGTGCGCTTGAACGCCGCCGCCCTTGGCTCTGGCTGCCTGCGGGAACCCCATCATTAATAATCGCCAATGCTCTTCAACCCTACCCACCGATTCCATTGGCTCCCCAAAGCCGCGCCAAACTTGCCAAACCCTACAGCTAAGCTCTGTGGAAAACTACGCCTAAGATCGGTCCATAACCAGTTGAAGAACAAGCATGCAAATAGCCCTGTGCATAACTTGTCATTTCATACACAGCCTATGAACTGCTAGCGCACGGGTAGAGCCCAGCATCAACACAACCTTTTAAAACGCTAGAATCCGTTAATTACGGGGCTTCCATTAATCTATCCACAGAAATTTCGCTCCTATTTATAAACATAAAAATAAGCTTTAAATACTTTTCTCTATTTTTCTAATGATGCGTCTGTTTGACATCGTCATGCCTGAAGCTGCAGTTGGTCATTTTTTGTTCAAAGGACTTCTTTCGAAAACCCCCAGCCCCTATACTTGTGCGTTTCCCAGAACTCATCTGAACAGGCACGAGGTGCGTGGTGGATTTCCCTTCCCGTTTTGACGTCATCGTTATCGGCGGTGGCCATGCCGGTACCGAAGCTGCTTTGGCAGCCGCTCGAATCGGCGTGAAGACATTGCTGCTCACTCATAACGTCGAGACGCTAGGGCAGATGAGCTGCAATCCGGCCATTGGCGGCATCGGCAAAAGTCATCTGGTCAAGGAAATCGACGCGTTAGGCGGCGCCATGGCGACCGCCACCGACAAGAGCGGGATACAGTTCCGCGTGCTCAACAGCCGCAAGGGTCCGGCGGTCCGCGCTACGCGTGCGCAGGCCGACCGTGTGCTCTACAAGGCTGCGGTGCGGGAGACGCTAGAGAATCAGGCGAACCTGTGGATATTTCAGCAGGCTGTTGACGATTTGATCGTCGAGGCGGATCAAGTCAAAGGTGTGATTACGCAAATGGGCCTGCGTTTCTTCGCCGAGTCGGTTGTTTTGACGACCGGGACCTTTCTTGGCGGACTTATCCACATTGGTTTGCAGAATTACTCCGGTGGGCGCGCTGGCGATCCGCCATCCATCGCTCTGGCTGCACGTCTGCGCGAATTGCCGCTTCGCGTTGGTCGTCTGAAAACCGGAACGCCGCCTCGTATCGACGGCCGCAGCGTCGATTTCTCGGTGATGACCGAACAGCCGGGCGATAGCCCCATTCCGCCGATGTCATTCCTCGGGCATGCGGCGCAGCATCCCGAGCAGGTCAGTTGCTGGATTACTCACACCAACGCCAAAACTCATGAAATCATCGCGGCCAATCTCGACCGCTCGCCGATGTACTCCGGAGTCATTGAGGGCGTCGGGCCGCGCTACTGTCCGTCAATCGAGGACAAGATTCATCGCTTCGCCGACAAGGACAGCCACCAGGTTTTCATCGAGCCCGAAGGCCTGACTACCCATGAGCTCTACCCCAACGGTATCTCCACTTCGCTGCCATTCGATGTTCAGTTGCAGATCGTGCAGAGCATTCGCGGGATGGAGCAGGCGCACATCGTTCGACCTGGCTATGCCATTGAATACGATTACTTCGATCCCCGCGATCTGAAGTACAGCCTGGAAACCAAGGTCATCGGCGGCCTTTTCTTTGCCGGTCAGATCAATGGCACCACGGGTTACGAAGAAGCCGGCGCACAAGGTTTGTTGGCCGGTACCAATGCGGCTTTGCGCGCGCAAGGCAAAGACAGCTGGTGTCCGCGTCGCGACGAAGCCTACCTGGGCGTCCTGGTCGACGATCTGATCACCCTGGGAACCCAGGAGCCGTATCGCATGTTCACATCTCGCGCCGAGTATCGGTTGATACTGCGCGAGGACAACGCCGACCTCAGATTGACGGAAAAAGGCCGGGATTTAGGACTGGTGGATGATGTTCGCTGGGCGGCGTTTGAGCGCAAGCGCGAAAGTATCGTTCAGGAAGAGCAGCGTCTGAAAAGCACCTGGGTGCGTCCTGCCACTCCGCAGGGCGATGCCATCGCCGAGCGTTTCGGCACACCGCTGACCCACGAGTACAGCCTGCTCAATCTGCTTGCGCGTCCGGAAATTGACTACCGCAGCCTGATTGAGCTCACCGGGGCCGGCGTCGAGGATTCACAAGTCGCCGAGCAGGTCGAAATCAAGACCAAGTACGCTGGGTACATCGATCGCCAGCAGGAGGAAATATCCCGCCTGCGTGCCAGCGAAAGCGTGGTGCTACCGGCGGACTTGGATTACGCGACCATCAGCGGCTTGTCGAAGGAGATCCAGCATAAGCTTTCCCAGGCGCGCCCCGAGACGCTAGGCCAGGCTTCGCGGATACCCGGCGTCACGCCGGCCGCCGTATCGCTCCTGATGATCCATTTGAAAAAACGCAACGCCGGTCAGAAGCTGGAGCAAAGTGCTTGATGGACGCCGAATACGCCCGCTACGCCGAAGAACTCAAGCAGGGTGCGGCCTCGCTGGGCGCCGATCTGAACGAAACCCAGCAAGAGCAGCTGCTCGGCTATTTGCGGCTGCTGAACAAGTGGAACAAGGCCTACAACCTGACCGCCGTGCGCGATCCGGCGGAAATGGTTTCGCGGCATCTGCTCGATAGCCTCAGCGTCGCCCCGCATGTAGAGCAGGGCGGCTCGCGCTGGCTCGATGTGGGTAGCGGCGGCGGTATGCCTGGCATACCGCTGGCCATTCTGTTTCCCGAGCGCAGCTTCACACTGCTCGATTCGAACGGCAAAAAGACCCGCTTTCTGACGCAGGTCAAGCTTGAGCTGAAACTCGCAAATCTGGATGTTGTCCACAGCCGCGTCGAACAGTTCAGGCCGGAGCAGCCTTTTGCCGGTATCACGTCCCGGGCTTTCAGCTCGCTGCGTGACTTTGCCGACTGGACGCGCCACCTGGGTAATATCGACACACGTTGGCTAGCCATGAAAGGCGTCCAGCCGGATGATGAGCTACAGGCGATGCCTGATGATTTTCACCTGGAGCGCTGCTTGGTTCTCAAGGTTCCCGGTTGCCAAGGGCAACGCCATCTGTTGATACTGCGCCGCATTTCATGACTCGGACAGACACTGACCATGGCTAAAGTATTTGCCATCGCCAACCAGAAGGGCGGTGTCGCCAAGACTACCACCTGCATCAATCTCGCCGCTTCGCTGGTTGCGACACGCCGTCGCGTCTTGCTTATCGATCTTGATCCACAGGGCAACGCTACCACTGGAAGTGGTGTGGATAAGTTGAGTCTGGACTATTCGATCTATGACGTTCTCATCGGCGAATGCAACTTGATCGATGCGATGCAGTTTTCCGAGCACGGTGGGTATCAGTTATTGCCGGCCAACCGTGATCTGACGGCCGCGGAAGTCGCCTTGCTCAACCTGCCGGCCAAGGAAAACCGCCTGCGCGAGGCGCTTGCGCCGGTACGCGAGAACTACGATTACATCCTCATCGATTGTCCGCCTTCCTTGTCGATGCTGACCATCAACGCCCTGACAGCGGCGGACGGCGTGATCATTCCGATGCAGTGCGAATATTACGCCCTCGAAGGTCTGACCGACCTGGTCAATTCCATTCAGCGCATCGGTCAGGCGTTGAATCCTTCGCTGAAAATCGAGGGCCTGTTGCGCACCATGTACGATCCGCGCAGCAGCCTGACCAACGATGTCACCGAACAGCTCAAGGCGCATTTCGGAGAGAAGCTCTACGACACCGTCATCCCGCGCAATGTGAGACTGGCCGAAGCGCCCAGTCATGGCATGCCGGCTTTGGTCTATGACAAGCAATCCAAGGGTGCCTTGGCCTATCTGGCACTGGCGGGCGAATTGTCGCGTCGTCAGCGTCGAGCCGCCCGCAGCGTAACCGCATAAGGAATTTTCATGGCGACCAAAAAACGAGGCCTAGGACGCGGACTGGATGCCCTGCTCGGCGGCGCCAATGTGACAACGGCGCAGCAACAGACCGCTCAAGTCGACGAGCGCGAGATGCAACAGTTGCCTCTCGACGTCATTCAACGGGGCAAGTATCAGCCGCGTCGTGATATTGACCCGGTGACCCTCGATGAATTGGCGAATTCGATACGTAGCCAAGGCTTGATGCAGCCGATCGTCGTTCGCTCGATCGGTTCGGGCCGCTACGAGATCATTGCAGGCGAGCGGCGCTGGCGTGCCAGCCAACAGGCGGGGCTCGAGAAAATTCCGGCATTGGTGCGCGAAGTCTCGGACGAAGCGGCCATTGCCATGGCTCTGATCGAAAACATCCAGCGCGAAGACCTCAATCCGATCGAAGAAGCTGTGGCTCTGCAACGACTGCAGCAGGAATTCCAGCTGACCCAGCAGCAGGTCGCTGACGCGGTGGGCAAGTCTCGGGTGACCATCAGTAACCTGTTGCGTCTGATCTCCTTGCCTGAAGAAATCAAGACGCTTCTGTCTCATGGCGATCTAGAAATGGGGCATGCGCGGGCACTGCTGGGGTTACCCGTTGAACAGCAGGTCGACGGCGCGCGTCATGTTGTCGCACGCGGGCTGACGGTACGCCAGACCGAGGCGCTAGTCCGGCAATGGCTCAATGGCAGCAAGGGCACGAAAGCCGAGCCGAAGAGCGATCCTGACATTGTTCGCCTAGAACAGCGACTAGCCGAGCGCTTAGGTTCTCCGGTGCAAATCAAGCATGGCGAAAAAGGCAAGGGACAGCTGGTGATCCGCTACAATTCGCTGGATGAGTTGCAAGGTGTGCTGGCGCACATTCGTTGATACAAAATATATGTAGTGCCGATCGGAAATAACTACCGGAAGGTTGAACGCCGTTGGGGCTGCTCCTATACTCGCGGCGCTTTTTTGACTGCTGTCATTTCAGATGGCGTAGGTATTTGGCGGTGGGTTGTAGGTGAATATACGTAACAGAACACCTCTCCATCGGATGCCTGTAGTACGTGTGCTGGTGGTACAGGCGCTCGTTGCGTCGGTCACCGGCATTTTTTGTGGTGTTTTTTTTGGTATGGTCGCGGGCTATTCAGGCCTGCTGGGCGGTTTGATAGCTCTATTGGGCAATACATATTTTGCGTTCAAGGCGTTTCGTTATTTCGGCGCGCGTTCGGCAAAGGCCATCGTTCAGTCATTGTGGGCTGGCGAGATGGGTAAACAGATTCTGGCAGCAGCGCTATTCGCGCTGGTGTTTGTGGGAGTGAAACCGCTGGAACCGGTAGCGTTGTTTGCCGGCTATCTAATGGTTCTTGGCGCTGGAGCGAGCGCCCTCCTGCTAATGAAAAATAATCCGAAGCATTGAACACTGAGGCGTTTATGGCGAGTACCCCGGCGGAATACATCCAGCATCACCTACAGAATCTGACTTACGGAAAATTGCCGGAAGGTTACGTTCGCGCAGACGGCTCGGTGGTCGACCAGGCTACCTGGACCATCGCCCAAACGGGCACTGAAGCCCGCGACATGGGCTTCATGGCCGTCCATCTCGATACGCTCGGGTGGTCGTTGTTCATGGGCCTGATCTTTGTCCTGATTTTTCGCATGGCCGCCAAGGGCGCAACCGCTGGCATTCCGGGGCGCCTGCAGAACTTCGTGGAGATGTGCGTCGAGTTCGTCGAAGGCGTGGTGAAGGATACTTTCCACGGTCGCAACGCGCTTATTGCGCCACTGGCTTTGACCATTTTCGTCTGGGTGTTCCTGATGAACAGCCTGAAGTGGATTCCGGTGGATTACATCCCGGGTCTGGCCACGCTGCTTGGCCTGCCCTACTTCAAGATCGTCCCGACTGCCGACCCGAACGGCACCTTCGGCCTGTCGTTGGGTGTATTCATTCTGATCCTGTTCTACAGCTTCAAGGTCAAGGGCGTCGGCGGTTTCACCAAGGAGCTGGCCTTCACCCCGTTCAACCACTGGTCGCTGGTTCCGTTCAACCTGTTTCTCGAAATCCTCGGTCTGCTGACCAAGCCGCTGAGCCTGGCTCTGCGTCTGTTCGGCAACATGTATGCCGGTGAGGTGGTGTTCATCCTCATTGCGCTGCTGCCGTTCTACGTGCAGTGGACCCTGAATGTACCCTGGGCGATTTTCCACATCCTGGTAATCCCGCTGCAGGCGTTCATCTTCATGGTTCTGACCGTGGTGTACCTGAGTTCTGCACATGAAGATCATGGGCATGCCGAGCTCACGCCATAACAGCTGAATCGTTCGAAACGTTTTTGCTTTACCCGAAAAACCTTAACCCCCTTAGCTTCAGGAGCTTTACATGGAACTCGTCTACATCGCCGCCTCCATCATGATCGGTCTGGGTGCCCTGGGCACTGGCATCGGCTTCGCCCTGCTGGGTGGCAAGCTGCTGGAATCCACTGCTCGTCAACCCGAGCTGGCTCCTCAGCTGCAAACCAAGACCTTCCTGATGGCCGGTCTGCTCGACGCCGTACCGATGATCGGTGTTGGTATCGCGATGTACCTCATCTTCGTTGTCGCTGGCTAATACATTCCGGTTCCTGATGGGGTTCGCTCCGCGAGCCCCGTTGCCGTGGAATTGACAACCGCGTCGAACGAGATAGCACGAGGTATATCGCTGTGAACATTAACTTGACGCTGTTCGGTCAAACGTTCGCTTTCGCTATTTTCGTCTGGTTCTGCATGAAGTTCGTATGGCCGCCTATCACCAAGGCCATGCAGGAACGCCAGAAGAAAATTGCCGAAGGGCTGGACGCCGCAGGCCGTGCGCAGCAAGACCTAAAATTGGCTCAGGAAAAGGTTTCCAACACCCTCCGCGAGACCAAGGGGCAAGCTGCCCAGATTCTTGAGCAGGCCAACAAGCAGGCCAATGCCATCGTTGAGGAAGCCAAGCAACAGGCGCGCACCGAAGGTGAGCGACTGGTAGCCGGCGCCCGCGCCGAAATCGAGCAGGAAGTGAATCGTGCCAAGGAGCAACTGCGCAATCAGGTAGCGGTATTGGCCGTGATGGGTGCGGAGAAGATCCTGGAGTCCCAGGTGGACGCCAAGGCTCACAACGATCTGGTCGAAAAACTGGCCTCCCAACTCTAAGCGAGGCAAGCGATGATCAATACCCAGACGCTTGCTCGGCCATACGCAAAGGCTGCGTTCGAGTTCGCCAGCGCGGCTGGCCGGATCGAGGCGTGGTCGGGCATGTTGAGCCTGGCTGCGGTCGCCGTTGAAGTTCCCGACGTTGCCGAACTGCTGAAGAATCCTCGTCTGACCAGTGAAAACAAGGTCAAGACGCTGGTTCAGCTGCTCGGTAGCGACATCGATGAAGCCTTCCGTAACTTCGTCTCCACGCTTGGCGATAATGATCGCCTGGACGTGTTGCCGACCATCCGGGAGCTGTTCGAGGAACTCAAGGCTGAGGCCGAAAAGACACTCGACGTTGAAGTGCAGACAGCTTTCGAGCTGACCCCTGCGCAACTCCAAACCTTGGCTGCCGCCTTGTCGAAGCGGCTAGATCGTACCGTCAACCCCCAGCAGGTCGTGAACCCTGCGCTGATCGGCGGCGTTGTCATCCGCGCCGGCGATGTGGTTGTCGATGGTTCGGTCCGCGGCAAACTGAGCCAGTTGGCCGAATCGTTGAAATCCTGATTTGAGGGTCGTGGCATGCAGCAACTGAATCCTTCCGAGATTAGTGAAATCATAAAGCAGCGCATCGGTAGTTCCGACGTGTCTGCCCAAGCGCGTAACGAAGGCACCGTCGTCAGCGTTTCTGACGGTATCGTGCGCATTTACGGCCTTGCCGACGTGATGTATGGGGAAATGATCGAGTTCCCTGGCGGCGTCTTCGGTATGGCCCTTAACCTTGAGCAGGACTCCGTCGGCGCCGTGGTATTGGGTGCCTACCAGAGCCTGACCGAAGGCATGAGCGCCAAGTGCACCGGTCGTGTACTGGAAGTTCCGGTAGGTCCGGAGCTGCTGGGTCGCGTAGTCGATGCACTGGGCAACCCGGTTGACGGCAAGGGCCCGGTCAACGCGCAGGCAACTGACGCGGTTGAAAAGGTCGCTCCTGGCGTGATCTGGCGTAAGTCGGTCGACCAGCCGGTACAGACCGGTTACAAGTCGGTCGATGCGATGATCCCGGTTGGTCGCGGTCAGCGCGAGCTGATCATTGGTGACCGTCAGATCGGCAAAACCGCTCTGGCTATCGACGCGATCATCAACCAGCGCAACAGCGGCATCAAGTGCGTCTACGTCGCGATTGGTCAGAAGCAGTCGACCATCGCCAACGTGGTGCGCAAGCTCGAGCAGCACGGCGCGCTGGCCAACACCATTATCGTTGCCGCTTCGGCTTCCGAGTCGGCTGCACTGCAGTTCCTGGCTCCGTATGCCGGTTGCACCATGGGCGAGTATTTCCGCGATCGCGGTGAAGACGCGCTGATCGTGTATGACGATCTGTCCAAGCAGGCTGTGGCCTACCGCCAGATTTCCCTGCTGCTGCGTCGTCCACCAGGACGTGAAG
Organism: Pseudomonas sp. MTM4; assembly: GCF_019355055.1. Taxonomy (NCBI): domain Bacteria; kingdom Pseudomonadati; phylum Pseudomonadota; class Gammaproteobacteria; order Pseudomonadales; family Pseudomonadaceae; genus Pseudomonas; species Pseudomonas sp. MTM4. The sequence continues at coordinate 3,018,492 of NZ_CP048411.1, read as the reverse complement.
CCTACCCGGGCGACGTGTTCTATCTCCACAGCCGTCTGCTGGAGCGTGCATCGCGCGTTTCCGAAGAGTACGTCGAGAAGTTCACAAACGGCGCCGTGACTGGCAAGACCGGTTCCCTGACCGCTCTGCCGATCATCGAAACTCAGGCCGGTGACGTATCCGCGTTCGTTCCAACCAACGTGATTTCGATCACCGACGGTCAGATCTTCCTCGAGTCGTCGATGTTCAACGCAGGTATCCGCCCGGCCGTCAACGCCGGTATCTCGGTATCCCGCGTCGGTGGCGCCGCTCAGACCAAGATCATCAAGAAGCTGTCCGGTGGTATCCGTACCGCCCTGGCTCAGTACCGTGAGCTGGCCGCATTCGCCCAGTTCGCTTCTGACCTGGACGAAGCGACCCGCAAGCAGCTCGAGCATGGTCAGCGTGTCACCGAGCTGATGAAGCAGAAGCAGTACGCGCCGATGTCCATTGCTGACATGGCGGTGTCCCTGTATGCAGCCGAGCGTGGCTATCTGCAGGATATCGAAGTAGCCAAGGTCGGTGCCTTCGAGCAGGCGTTGATTGCCTATTTCCACCATGAGCACGTCGCTCTGCTGGACAAGATCAACGTGAAGGGCGACTTCAACGACGAAATCGACGCGGGCATCAAGGCCGGTATCGAGTCGTTCAAGGCCACCCAATCCTGGTAAGCCGCAGCGGGAGCCGCGAGGCTCCCGCTTGCTAACCCGATAGGTGTCAAATGGCAGGCGCAAAAGAGATTCGCAGCAAGATTGCGAGCATCAAAAGCACGCAGAAGATCACCAGCGCCATGGAAAAGGTGGCGGTCAGCAAGATGCGCAAGGCACAGATGCGCATGGCTGCCAGCCGTCCCTATGCGGAGCGGATCCAGCAGGTAATCGGTCATTTGGCCAATACCAACCCGGAATACCGTCATCCGTTCATGGTTGAGCGTCCGGTCAAGCGTGTCGGCTATATCGTCGTGTCTTCCGATCGTGGCCTGTGCGGTGGCTTGAACACCAACCTGTTCAAGGCACTGATCAAGAACATGAAGGAATGGCACGACACTAAAGTCGAAGCCGACCTGTGCGTGATCGGTAACAAGGGCGCAAGCTTCTTCCGCAGCTTTGGCGGCAACGTGGTCGCGGCAGTCAGCGGGCTTGGCGAAGAGCCGTCGATCAACGATCTGATCGGCAGCGTCAAGGTCATGCTGGATGCTTTCGATCAGGGCCGTCTGGACCGTCTCTACCTGGTGTCGAACAAGTTCATCAACACCATGACGCAAAAGCCGACCGTAGCACAGCTGCTACCGTTGGCCGCGAGTGACGATCAGACCGCGCCGAAAGGCAAATGGGATTACCTGTACGAACCCGACGCCCGCCTGTTGCTGGATGCGTTGCTGGTTCGCTATATCGAGTCCCAGGTCTACCAGGCCGTGGTCGAGAATGGTGCTGCCGAACAGGCCGCCCGGATGATCGCCATGAAGAACGCAACCGATAACGCCGGTGATTTGATCAGCGATCTGCAACTGGTCTACAACAAGGCCCGTCAGGCTGCGATCACGCAGGAAATTTCGGAAATCGTCGGCGGCGCTGCCGCGGTTTAAGAACGGTTCAAATATTCAGAGGAACCAAACATGAGTAGCGGACGTATCGTTCAAATCATCGGCGCCGTTATCGACGTGGAATTCCCGCGCGATGTGGTACCGAGTATCTATGACGCGCTGAAAGTGACTGGCGCTGAAACCACCCTGGAAGTCCAGCAGCAGCTGGGCGACGGCATTGTCCGTACGATCGCCATGGGTTCGACCGAAGGCCTCAAGCGTGGTCTGGACGTCAGCAACACCGGCGCTGCCATCTCCGTACCGGTGGGTACTGCCACCCTGGGCCGGATCATGGACGTACTGGGTAACCCCATCGACGAAGCCGGTCCCATCGGTGAAGAAGAGCGCTGGGGTATCCACCGCGCGGCGCCGAGCTATTCCGAGCAGGCTGGCGGTAACGAGCTGCTGGAAACCGGCATCAAGGTTATCGACCTGGTTTGCCCATTCGCCAAGGGCGGTAAAGTCGGTCTGTTCGGCGGTGCCGGTGTTGGCAAGACCGTAAACATGATGGAGCTGATCCGTAACATCGCCATGGAGCACAGCGGTTATTCCGTGTTCGCCGGTGTCGGTGAGCGTACTCGTGAAGGTAACGACTTCTATCACGAGATGAAGGACTCCAACGTTCTGGACAAGGTTGCGCTGGTCTACGGCCAGATGAACGAGCCCCCAGGAAACCGTCTGCGCGTAGCACTGACTGGCCTGACCATGGCCGAGAAGTTCCGTGACGAAGGAAAGGACGTTCTGCTGTTCGTCGACAACATCTACCGCTACACTCTGGCCGGTACCGAAGTATCTGCACTGCTGGGCCGTATGCCGTCCGCGGTGGGTTACCAGCCGACTCTGGCCGAGGAAATGGGCGTTCTGCAGGAGCGCATCACCTCCACCAAGAGTGGTTCGATCACCTCCGTTCAGGCTGTTTACGTTCCTGCGGACGACTTGACCGACCCGTCGCCTGCGACCACCTTCGCCCACCTCGACGCCACCGTGGTTCTGTCGCGTGACATCGCTTCCCTGGGTATCTACCCGGCGGTCGATCCGCTCGATTCCACCTCGCGTCAACTGGACGCCAACGTGATCGGCCAGGAGCACTACGACACCGCTCGCGGCGTTCAGTACGTGCTGCAGCGCTACAAGGAACTGAAGGACATCATCGCGATCCTGGGCATGGACGAACTGTCCGAAGCCGACAAGCAGCTGGTATCCCGTGCTCGTAAGATCCAGCGCTTCCTGTCCCAGCCGTTCTTCGTGGCCGAGGTCTTCACCGGTTCGCCTGGCAAGTACGTCTCGCTGAAAGAAACCATCCGTGGCTTCGCCGGCATCCTGAACGGTGATTACGATCATCTGCCGGAGCAGGCGTTCTACATGGTTGGCGGCATCGACGAAGCCATCGAGAAGGCCAAGAAACTGTAACTGGCGCGCCCGCTCGCGGGCGCCAATAAGCTAGACCGGCGGCACCCGTCGCGGGTCGAGCTGATTACCGAGGCATAAGTATGGCTATGACAGTCCACTGTGACATCGTCAGTGCGGAAGAAGAGCTGTTCTCGGGGCTGGTAGAGATGGTCGTCGCTCATGGTCACTTGGGTGATCTGGGCATTCTGCCGGGCCACGCTCCACTGTTGACCGATCTCAAGCCCGGTCCGGTGCGAGTGATCAAGCAGGGTGGCACCGAAGAGATCTTCTACATTTCCGGCGGCTTCATCGAAGTTCAGCCGAACATGGTGAAGGTGCTGGCTGATACCGCTACGCGCGCCAAGGATCTGGACGAAGCGGCGGCGCAGGCTGCCGTGACGGCCGCCGAGAAGGCCCTGCACGAGAAGGGTGCTGAGTTCGATTACGGCTCGGCTGCTGCTCGTCTGGCTGAAGCTGCCGCGCAGCTGCGGACCATCGAGGCGATGCGCAAGAAGTACGGTCGCGGTTGAACCGCTGACTGCTTCATCGTGCGCGAGTAAAAGGGTAGCCTTGGCTACCCTTTTTCTTTTTCGTTTTTCGTAAAAACTTCTTTTGCGTCGGCCCCAGGGTCACGATTCAGGATCTGCCATGTCACTCGATATCGTCATTCTCGCTGCCGGTCAGGGCACGCGCATGCGCTCCGCTCTACCCAAGGTACTTCATCCGGTTGCCGGTCAGTCCATGCTGGGTCATGTGATCGAGACCGCCCGAGGGCTCGAGCCCAAAGCCATCCACGTGGTGATCGGTCACGGCGCCGAGCAGGTGCGTGCGCGCCTGGCCGCGGACGATCTGAATTTCGTGGTCCAGGCCGAGCAGTTGGGAACAGGACACGCGGTTGCCCAGGCACTTCCGGCGCTCACGGCAGAGCGGGTGCTGATCCTTTATGGTGACGTGCCGCTGATCGAGGCGGCGACGCTCGAACGACTCCTGCACAAGGTCGGCCCGCAGCAGCTTGCGTTGCTGACGGTGAAGCTGACCGACCCGACCGGTTATGGCCGGATCGTGCGCGACGGTCAGGGCGTGGTCCAGGCGATTGTCGAACACAAGGACGCGTCGCCCGAACAAAAGCTGATAGCCGAAGGCAACACCGGCATTCTGGCGGTTCCGGGTGAGCGACTGGGCGACTGGCTGGGACGGCTCTCCAACAGCAATGCACAAGACGAATACTATCTGACCGATGTGATCGCCATGGCCGTCGCCGATGGGCTGACGGTCGCTACCGAGCAGCCGCAGGATGCGATGGAAGTACAGGGCGCCAACGATCGCATTCAATTGGCTGAGCTCGAGCGGCACTATCAGCAGCGTGCGGCGCGCCGTCTGATGGCTCAGGGAGTCACGCTACGCGACCCGGCACGCTTCGATCTGCGTGGCGAAGTGAGTGTCGGCCGCGATGTCTTGATCGACGTGAACGTAATCCTCGAAGGCCGAGTGGTGATTGAGGATGGCGTGGAGATCGGACCCAATTGCGTTATCCGCGACAGCACGCTGCGCCGCTGTGCGGTGGTCAAAGCTAACAGCCATCTGGAAGGTGCCGAGCTGGGCGAGGGCGCCGACTGCGGGCCATTCGCGCGCCTGCGTCCCGGAGCGGTGCTGGGGGCCAAAGCGCACGTCGGCAATTTCGTCGAAGTAAAGAATTCGCGCATGGGCGAAGGCGCCAAGGCTGGCCACCTGGCCTATCTCGGTGACGCCGAAATCGGCGCACGGACCAACATCGGCGCCGGCACCATCACTTGCAATTACGACGGTGCCAACAAATACCGCACGGTGCTGGGCGAGGACGTGTTCATCGGCTCCAACAGCTCGCTGGTTGCCCCGGTCAACCTCGGTGATGGCGCTACCACGGGCGCCGGTTCCGTGATCACGGCCGATGTGCCGGCAGGTACTCTGGCACTCGGGCGGGCTCGGCAGGCGTTGGTCAAGGGCTGGCAACGTCCGCAGAAAACGCGCAAATAACACTGATGATGCGCAGCCAGGGCTCGCTGCGCTTCGGTGTTCTTACAGGCGGTACTCAAGGGATGGGATGTCTGGTCGATCCTTAAGGGCATAACGTCACGAGGAAGCGATGATGCCCGCCCTTACCCGCCTGTCCATCCAGTGGAAGCTCACTCTGCTGGCTGGCCTATGTCTGTTGCTCATCGTCGGCCTGTTGGTCGGCGCTTCGCTCTATCAATCGCGTCAGGCCACCGTTCTGGTCAGCGCATCTAGCGGTGCCATGCTAGAGGAGTCCGCACGCAACAATCTGCAAGCGCGTGGCTTGGCGCAGGCTCTGCGCATCGAGCGACAGTTCAACGATGCCTATCAGTACGGCCAGGGTATCGTCCGTCAGGTGCTGTCCCTGCGCGAGCAGGCCATCGAGCGTATGGCCAACGCCTTCGAGCTTCGTGAGGATTTGCACCATCAGATCAAGACGGCGCTGGAAGCCAATCCCGACCTGATCGGCCTTTACGTGGTGTTCGAGGCCGACGCGCTGGACGACAGGGATGGCATGTTCATAGACAACGCCGAAATGGGCGGCAACGACACCGGACGATTTTCGCTGTACTGGTCGCAGCGCAAGCCTGGCCAACTCAGTGCTGAGACCATGAGCGAAGAGGAACTCGCCGATACCTCATCCAGCATCACGGGCGCACCCTACAACGCCTGGTACAGTTGCCCGCGCGACAGCGCCCGGGTCTGTGTACTCGAGCCTTATTTCGACGAGGTGGAAGGGAAGCCGCTGCTGATGACCAGCGTCGCTTTCCCCCTGATAGAAGACGGCAAGGTCATCGGCGTCGTCGGTGTTGATATCAGCCTGGCTTCGCTGCAGCAGCTCAGTCAGGAGGCGCAACAGGTTCTTTATCAGGGCGAAGGTCATCTGAGCGTGATCAGTCCTGCCGGATTCCTGGCCGGCCATAGTCGCGACGCCGGTCTGCTCGGCAAACCGTTGAGCGCCGCGTTCGGCGCGGAGAGCGAGGCGATCGGCCGCGTGGTCGATGCCGGCAAGCCGGTGTTGCTCGGCGATGGCGACATGCTGCGGGTGCTGCAACCCGTACAGCCAGTGCCGGAACTCGAACCCTGGGCGATTCTGCTGGAGGTGCCACGTCAGGTGCTGCTTGCTCCGGCAGCGCGTCTGGAGCAGACGCTGCAGGCTCAGAGCCAGGAGAACAGCGTGATCGCCCTAGCTATCGGTCTCGGTGCGGTGTTATTGGGCCTGGCACTGATGTGGCTAACCGCGCGGGGCGTGACCCGACCTATCGAAGGCGTGGCGGCGATGCTCAAGGACATCGCCAGTGGCGAAGGCGATCTCACCCGACGACTGGAATACACCCGAGAGGATGAATTGGGCGAGCTGGCCGGATGGTTCAATCGTTTTCTCGACAAGCTGCAGCCAACCATCGCCGATGTACAGCGCTCGGTTCAGGACGCGCGCAGCAGCGCCGACCAGTCTGCAGCGATCGCCACGCAGACCAGCGCCGGCATGCAGCAACAGTTCCGCGAAGTCGAACAGGTGGCGACCGCATCGCATGAAATGAGCGCCACGGCGCAGGATGTGGCGCGCAACGCTGCGCAGGCAGCGGAGGCCGCACGGGCAGCCGATCAGGCAACGCACGAAGGGCTGGGTGTCATCGATCACACCACGCGTAGCATCGACGGCCTCGCCGGTGAACTGAACCATGCCATGGGACAGGTCGAAACGCTGGCTGCTAGCAGCGAACAGATCGGCTCGGTGCTCGAAGTGATTCGCGCAATCGCCGAGCAGACCAACTTGCTGGCGCTCAATGCCGCTATCGAGGCGGCGCGGGCAGGCGAGGCCGGGCGTGGTTTCGCCGTGGTGGCCGATGAAGTTCGCAACCTCGCTCGACGCACCCAGGAATCCATCGAAGAAATCCGTCAGGTCATCGAACGTCTGCAGAGCGGAACTCGCGACGTGGTCACAGCGATGCAAGGCAGCCATGCTCAGGCGCAGGGCAGCGTCGATCAGGTAGGCAATGCCGTCGCTGCGCTGCGCAAGATCGGCGACGCGGTGGCGGTGATTTCCGACATGAACCTGCAGATCGCCAGTGCAGCCGAGCAGCAAAGTGCAGTAGCCGAAGAAATCAACCGCAACGTGGCTGGTATCCGCGATGTTACCGAATCGCTGTCTGGCCAGGCGGACGAATCGGCTCGCGTCAGCCAGGCGCTGAATCAGCTGGCCAACCATCAGCAAAGTCTGATGAGTTACTTCCGGGTTTGATGACTGGGAGTTGACGGCGCTGCTGGTTTAGGTTTTGATTCGCGCGTTTTCCTTTCGAATCGAAACTTAAACATGTCGAAGCGCAACACTCCTCAACGACGCCACGCCATCCTTGCCATGCTCAATGAGCAGGGCGAGGTGAGCGTCGATGAGCTGTCCAGACGTTTCGAGACTTCCGAAGTGACTATCCGCAAGGACCTTGCGGCGCTGGAAAAGAACGGCCTGCTGTTGCGCCGCTACGGTGGCGCGGTGCCCTTGCCGCAGGAACTCATCGGCAGTTCACAGCCGGTTTCGCCGTGGAAGCAAGCCATCGCCCGAGCCGCCGTTGGTTGCATCCGCGAACATGCGCGCGTCATTATCGATAGCGGCACCACTACCGCCGCGATGATTCCTGAACTAGTCAACAAGCATGGCCTGCTGGTGATGACCAATTCGCTGAACGTGGTCAATGCCCTGCGTGAACTGGAACACGAACCGACCTTGCTGATGACGGGTGGCACCTGGGACCCGCATTCCGAGTCCTTTCAGGGGCAAGTGGCGGAACAGGTGCTGCGTTCCTACGATTTCGATCAGTTGTTCATCGGTGCCGACGGCATCGATCTGCAGCGCGGCACAACGACTTTTAACGAATTACTTGGCCTCTCGCGTGTCATGGCTGAAGTAGCGCGCGAAGTCATCGTGCTAGCCGAATCCGACAAGATCGGACGGCGCATTCCCAATCTGGAGTTGCCCTGGGGCGACATCCATACCCTCATAACGGATGAGCGTCTCACCGCCGAGGCGCGTTCAAGTATCCAGGCGCGCGGCATCAAGCTCATCTGCGCAGCCATCGGAACCCATCAGGAGACCTGACCATGTGTGGCATCGTTGGCGCCGTCGCTGAACGTAACATCACTGCAATTTTGCTCGAAGGCCTCAAGCGTCTCGAGTACCGAGGCTATGACAGCGCCGGTGTGGCCGTGCTGGATGCAAGCGGCAAACTGCATCGCCTGCGGCGCTCCGGCAAGGTCGCCGAACTGGAACAGGCGCAACAGCAGGAGCAGCTTGCCGGCCGCCTGGGCATTGCTCACACGCGCTGGGCCACTCATGGCGCACCATGCGAGCGCAACGCGCATCCGCACTTTTCCGGCGAAGACCTGGCGGTGGTGCACAACGGCATCATCGAAAACCACGAAGCCCTGCGTCAGCAATTGAAAGCACAGGGTTACGTCTTCGTTTCCGACACCGATACCGAAGTCATTGTGCATCTGCTGCACCACAAGCTCGATGAATACGGCGATCTCACCGTGGCGCTCAAGGCGGCGGTCAAGGAGTTGCATGGCGCCTATGGTTTGGCCGTAGTCAGTGCCAAACAACCTGATCGGCTGCTCGCCGCCCGTAGCGGCAGTCCGCTGGTGATCGGACTAGGCCTGGGGGAAAACTTCCTTGCCTCTGACCAGCTGGCCCTGCGTCAGGTCACCGATCGTTTCATGTATCTGGAAGAAGGCGATATCGCTGAGATCCGCCGCGACAGCGTGCAGATCTGGGATGTCGCCGGCCAAGCGGTGGAACGCGAAAGCGTGCAATACCATGAAGGCGCGGAAGCGGCGGACAAGGGCGAATATCGCCACTTCATGCTCAAGGAAATCCACGAGCAGCCCAAGGTCGTGCAGCGCACGCTCGAAGGCCGCCTGGGTGATCACCAAGTGCTGGTGCAGGCGTTCGGCCCGCAGGCTGCCGAGCTGTTTGCCAAGGTGCGCAATGTGCAGATCGTTGCTTGCGGCACCAGCTACCACGCCGGTATGGTCGCTCGTTACTGGCTGGAAGAACTGGCTGGCATTCCCTGCCAGGTCGAGGTTGCCAGCGAGTTCCGCTATCGCAAGGTGGTGGTTCAGCCCGACACGCTGTTCGTCACCATCTCTCAGTCCGGCGAAACCGCCGATTCACTGGCGGCGCTGCGAAACGCCAAGGCGCGCACGGACGAGGAGGGGCGTTACCTTGCCAGTCTGGCGATCTGCAACGTGGGCATCAGCTCGCTGGTACGCGAATCCGATCTGACCCTGCTGACCCAGGCCGGTCCAGAGATTGGCGTGGCCTCCACCAAGGCCTTTACCACCCAGCTGGTCGGTTTGTTACTACTAACCCTGTCGCTGGGGCAGGTACGCGGCACCCTTGATCCTGCCCTGGAAGCGGAGCTGATCGACGAATTGCGCCGTCTGCCGACGCGTCTGGGCGAAGCGCTAGCGATGGATACCACCGTGGAGAAGATATCCGAGCATTTCGCCGAAAAGCACCACACGCTGTTCCTCGGTCGTGGCGCGCAGTATCCGGTGGCGATGGAGGGCGCGCTCAAACTCAAGGAGATTTCCTATATCCACGCCGAGGCTTATCCGGCGGGCGAGCTCAAACATGGGCCATTAGCACTGGTCGACGCCGACATGCCGGTGGTGACCGTGGCACCGAACAACGAGCTGCTGGAAAAGCTCAAATCGAACCTGCAGGAAGTGCGCGCGCGCGGTGGCGAGCTGATCGTCTTCGCCGACCGTGAAGCCGGCATCGAGAATGGCGAGGGCACCTTTATCGTCAGCATGCCGCATATCCATGACGTGCTGGCGCCGATCCTCTATACGTTGCCATTGCAGCTGCTGTCGTACTACGTGGCCGTATTGCGTGGAACAGATGTCGACCAGCCGCGCAACTTGGCAAAGTCGGTGACGGTGGAGTGACAATTCGGTACTGACATGTAGTTGTTGGCTTCACGGAATAAAGATTGACACAAAATAATAAAGTCTGACACAAGCTATTATAGTTTGACACTAACCGTAAGCCCCTGTATCTAAAAGGGTTTTCTGTTTTTATGCTAGGCCGTTCGTCAGGAGCCGCTGCCTTAATTTTCAGCAGGAGTATTCTGGAAAGCCCTACGACATGGCAGCTTGTTAGCTCATGTTTTCCTATAACTACTCTCTTGCCGAACGAGGGGAGCGGTCCGGACGGACTTAGGAGGGCGGGTGCGAGGTCGTAGGTTTGCTTCAAATCAGGATATCGAACGGCACATCGCCAATGGGTTTGGAGCTGGCGCCGGAGCTGAGTATGTGCCTTGGTTACGTGTTCAGGATGTCCCTTCGATGGGGCGTTCCTGGAAAATCCAAGGTGTTAAGATTGATCGAATTCATCACCTCTTATCCGACCTTGAACGGGCGTACTTTTTACTCTGTGAGTTTTCAGAGGACGTTGTAGATATCCGCGAGCAGTATCCCCTACTGCCGGTGGAGAGCACCCAGGCGATCGCCAGGGCTATCGGTGTACGGTATCCAAAATACAAAACGACCTCTGTTCCTATGGTAATGACCACTGACTTTTTGCTGTCTGTAAAGCAGCCAAATGGAGACGTAAAGTCCGTTGCCAGGACGATCAAATACGCGAAAGACCTTCAAGGAAAAGGCTGTGCTCGCACGTTAGAAAAACTCGAAGTCGAGAGACGGTTCTGGGTGAGCCAAGGTGTAGACTGGAGCATCGTAACGGAGGAGTTGTTTACGCCCGATTTGATCCTGAATCTCGTATTTCTTCGCAAATTTGCCAAATTGCCTCGTGCCTTGATGGATGTCCCGCTGCATTTGCAATTCATCGAGATACTTGAATCAATAAAGGGTTGCCCTTGGTCAACGTCGGAGAGCTTGCGCAAGATTGGACACCGATTATCCATACCGTATACCGATGCTCGCGACATTTTCTTTAATTTGATCTGGCGGAAAACTATTAGGATTGAATTAAGTGGTGCGCCGTTACAGCTCAAGTCACCTTTGCCAGACTTCAGTGTTTTTTATCCCACTGAAATATCCACACTGAGCGAGAAGTCGTCATGAAAATTTCAGTTAATGACGTCTTTGAGCCTGTCACGGAACTCTCCTTGCTCTCTACTATGGCGAGAGCAATTCACCTCGACGAGAAGCACGACGCACTGATTGTTATGGATCTAACGGATCCTCCTAGGAAGCCGTATTCGATTGGTCTTGAGGAATTCAGGGTGTCATTGGTATCAGGCGATACAAAGCCTGTGGTGATGGCAGTGCCAGAATTTCTACTGGTTTTGGAAGAAGATCTCGACGAGCGCGCGAGGCGTGATAGAGACCAAAAATGGGCTCTGATTGCGCCACTTTTGGACCCGGCCTATCCAGGGCAAATATTTGTTCATGGCGAGATGGGCCGATTGGTAAGTGATCGCGCCGCTGAGGCGGGTGTGCAGCGTAAAACGCTATATCGTTTGTTGTATCGATACTGGTTTTACGGGCAAGTAAGAAATGCGCTTCTTAACAACTATTCTGCTGTAGGTGTTGGGAGTCGTAATTACTCCGCTGATAAGCCGCCGGGACGAAAGCCAAGGTTTCAAGGGGTGTTAGTGTCGCCTGCCAAATTACTAAGCGATATCGACAAGAAGTGTATCCGAGTTTGTTACGCGCTTTACGTAAAGAACAAGAAGTCGACGATTGATAGCGCGTACAACAAAATGCTCAATAAATATTATTCGGAGAAGCGGCTTTCTAAAAATCCCGAAAACGAGGTCGTATTGCTTCCTCAATCTGAAATTCCGACGTTTAACCAGTTTAATTATTGGGGAAAGCAGTTCTTTGATGATACCGAGACTGATCGTGGACGCATGGGGTTGACGAAGTGGCTGAAGGATTGCCGTCCATTATCCGGTACCGTCCGCGACTGGCTTAGAGGTCCTTGTCATCAATTCGAGATCGACGCGACCATCGCTGACATTTACTTGGTCAACAGCTACTCCCGACGAATGCTTATCGGTCGCCCCGTGGTGTACATCGTAGTCGACAGTTTCTCAGGGATGATCGTTGGCCTTTATGTAGGCCTTGAGGGGCCTAGCTGGAACGGAGCTCGACAGGCGCTGTTCAACGCGTTCACCTCCAAGGTGGAGTTCTGCGCGCAAAACGGTGTTGATATCACTCCTGAGGATTGGGACTGTCGTCATCTGCCACATCAAATCTACGCCGATAGAGGTGAAATGTTGGGGGCTGCTGCTGAGGGGCTCGCGTCTGGCCTGGGTATCGATATGGGGACGGCCCCGCCATACCGACCGGATTGGAAACCGATGGTCGAGAGCCGCTTCGGCATCCTGAACGACTTAACCGGTATTAGGTGGCTCCCCGGCGGAGTAGCAGCCCGAGAGAAGGAACGCGGTGAGCGTGATTATCGGCTCGACGCGACGCTGAATTTGAAGGAGTTCACCCAAGTCCTCATCGAGTGCATTCTTCACTACAACCGTTTCCACCGACAGCCGGATCGTCTTACCCAGGCGATGATGAACGATGGCGTGGAGCCCACTCCGATGGGGATTTGGCGGTGGGCGTTAGAGAACGACCTTATCCAGCCTAACAAGCGACCTGACGAGCTGATTTATCTCAATCTGCTGCCTCGGGAAAGGGCCACCGTCCAAAAAGGTGGCGTGTTGTTTCGCGGCATGCATTATCTCTGCGAGATGGCTATCGAAAAAAACTGGTTCGCAAAAGCGCGTCGCAATGGCGTCTGGGCGATTGATTGCTGGTTTGATCCGAACTCTGCGGCGCACATCTGGATCCAGGACGAGAACAAGGAGTTCCTGCGTTGCGACCTGCGGAGGTCGGATGCGAAGTATGCGGATTATCGCTCGGACGAGATCTACGACCTCTTGGAGGCCTACAGGCAAGTGCCGCCAGCTCACAAACGAGCTGAACGGGAAAGCCAAGTTGGCTTGGTCGATAAAGTTGAGCAAATTGTCGGCAATGCAATGGCCGAGAAAAAGCTTGAACCCGCAGCCGGCTCTAAGGCTGAAGCAGTGGCTAATATCCGCGAGAATCGTACGGAAGAGCGGTTATTGGAGCGAGAGCAAGCGACTGTACCTGACGGTATACGTGCGGATCCCGTTCAACCTGATGCTCAGAGCCCTTCCATTGTCAGAGAGTCGTACGCTGGGCCGCGCACCGCGCAGGTTATCGATTTACTCAAAAGAGTTCGCCCGGGGCAGCCCAAATGAGAGGTGCTAAAGCTCTTGCGAGCTATACGAAGCAGGCCATCACTGAGTACGCGGGAAACCCTCTGATCGAAGCGCTGCCACCAATTCTTGACGAAGCGGCGGCTGCCGAGCTGATATCAAATTTTCCCCAGCCGGTAGCACCTGAGGAGCTAGAGCTCGACGGGGCAATGCGGATTCACTGTATTGATCGCTTGAGGACGGTTGTGCAGCCGTTTCTGCTGCACCTAGAGCTAGAGTCCCTGTTATCTCTGCTGATCCGTCGTGGATATGTTGGCCGTAATCCAACTAGCGCCTCCACAGTCAGGCACCTGCATTCTTTGTCAGGGGCTCAGCGCTATCACGATGCTTTCAAATCAACAGCTGACACTTTCAGCGTTGTGGGACTGAGTGGTATTGGGAAGTCCACCGCACTGCATGCCATTTTAAGCTTGTACCCTCAGACGATCCGACATGAGCGTTATGAGGGTCAGCAATTCGTCCACACCCAGATCACCTGGCTCAAGCTTGATTGTCCACGAGATGGCTCGTTGGCTGGATTTTGTCAGCAGTTCTTCCACGCGGTTGGCCAGGCACTCGGCGATCAGGACTACCACAAGCGCCACCGGCATCGAAATATCAACGATGCGCTTCAGCAGATGGAACAGGTAGCCAGCACGTTTTTTATCGGCGCCTTGCTCATTGATGAGCTGCAGAACCTTCACCTGGCCAAGACCGGGGGTAAGGAAAGCATGCTGAATTTCTTCCTTCACCTGGTGAACAATATCGGTATCCCGGTCGTGTTCATCGGGACGAATTCGATGGTCAGTCTGTTCTCGGACGTAATGCGTGTCGCCAGGCGCAGTTGCGGTGGGGGGATGATCGAGTTCAAGCGCTTCGAGAAGGAGGATGACGAGTGGCGTTTTCTGGTCGAGAACCTTTGGAGCTATCAGTGGTGCAAGCAGGCGGCTGAACTGACTCCTGAGATTTTTGACGCGCTGTACGAGCACACCCAGGGTGTGACTGACTTCCTGGTTAAGTTATTGGTGCTGAGCCAGCGCTATGCAATTCAGAGTGGCTCCGAGTGTCTGACTGCCGAGACGATCGTCAAAGTAAGCAATTCCAAGATGCAAATACTCAGGCCAGCGCTATCGGCTCTGCGTAGTCGCGACCCTAGTCGCATGCGCAAGTTCGACGACCTGCTTCCCATAGAGGAGCAGTTGATGGAAATGATGGCGTTCAACGGACTTGGGCGAGCAGACCGTCTCGCTTTGCTTCGAGGCGTAACTCCAGCTGCACGGGCAAATACTGCGTTACCGGAAGCTACTGTGAGCAAACCTAATGCGCCTTCAGCAGTTGCCGTGGAGGCTTCTGAAGCGAAGGTGTTCAGCGAGCATCCCGACACCCTTGCAGAACTGAAGTCAGCTGGCTGGATAACCAGGGATCTCTTCGAGTTCTCGCCGGCCTACCGCCGATTATGATTCGAGGGTCGTGTAATGGAGCTGAAATTCCATTTCTTCCCTGCTGCGTTCCCCGACGAGACGCTTCACAGTGTCCTATCCCGCTATGCCCGGCTTTGTGGCGGGCATAGCCGAAAAGCCGCTTTCGCTGGCGATAGGGCTGCAATCTCATACACACAGAACGTAGCGTTTCCCTGTCGATTGGGTGACTTAGCCGAGTCACTTCCACCTGCCACGGATCTCTCGGTATCCAAAATAATTACATGCCATACCGTTCTGCCCTATTACGCGCCCTTTCTCACCGACGATCAGGTGCGGCATGCTCGTACCTCAATGGCCGGGGCCGGCAAGTGGCTGATGCTGAAATTAGGAGTCAACGCCAGTCGGATCGAGGTCGCTTCGAGAGTACGATTCTGTCCTGCTTGCCTCAATGAGGATATCGTTCGGGTTGGCGCAGCGTACTGGCACCGTGTTCACCAGCTTCCCGGTGTATTGGTATGTCCCCACCACGGCCATTCGCTCAAGGTGGTGGATCCCAGTTGGTATAGCCGCAACTCATGGCAGCTCCACCTGCCTGACGAAGACGATGTACAAGCTCATTCATATCAGGTCGATGCTGATCTGGAGGCTTATCCAGTGCTGCGTCAAATAGCGCTCCGATCAATGCAATTGCTTGCGCTAGACCTCAAACCTCTTTCACCCACTGCAGTGCGCTCTTGCCTTGTTCAAAGAGCTGTAGAGTTAGGCCTGACCCATGGCGCATCGCACCGGCTGGATCTATGCCGTTTGGCCGCACATATGGCCGGCGTTTTCAACGCTCTGCCTGCAGCTTGGGAATACTCGATTCTAGGAGAGTCACCCGCAGATCTACCCGCGACTTGGGTCACCAAGCTGCTACGGAGGCCAAGGCATACGCACCACCCACTCAAATACATTGTGCTGGCCACCGCCCTTGGGGTTGATCTGGCTCATCTCCAGTGCAGCGACAAACCATCAACGCCAGCTGTTAAGCGATCATCGCCAACTGGTGTCGGCTACCCAAAAGCGAAACTTTCTAAGGCCCTGCTAGAGGGGCTAGAAGGCTTACCTGCTGCTGTTTGGGAGCTAGCACTTGCAGGGTGCGAGGCTCGGCAGATCGCCTCTGTGCTTGGAGTCTCCCAAGTGTATGTGTATCGAACCATTCGTGCCGTCGATGGCGGCTCGCAGGTCTGGAAAGACGCAAGATTTCAAAGCAAGCGCCTCAGGCGCCGAGCAACTTTCGAGGTTGAATATCGGGGCCTGCAAGCTCACCAATGCAAAGATTACATGTGGCTGTATCGCCATGATCGAAACTGGCTCTCAGGCTGCATCGCCAAACATGCAGGTGCTCATACAAGCCGCGCTGATAACACCGATACATTCGCTACTCTCGACGCGAATCTTGCTGAACAGATCAGGTGCTGTGCGCAGCGCCTTCGAGCAGGATCGGGAAAGCCTATTTTGATCTCTCGCGCTAGGATAGGGCGAGAGCTGCATGTCCTTTCACGCCTTGAGAAACAACTCTCCAAGCTACCCCTTTGCGCCAGAGCACTGGAGCAGACGTGCGAGTCTATTGAGGAGTTTCACGTTCGTCGCCTGCAATGGGCCAAGGAGAAGCTGGCAGACGAGCAGCGAAGCGTAACCCGGTCAGCATTGTATCGGACTGCTTGCATCAGACCGTAGTCACGTGCACCACTGCGCGGCACTGTTTCACTTTTCTTCGTACATATTTTTAAGAAAGTGTGAGCCTTCGTAAGACCCTCATTAGGGTGTGGCTCATGATATTGCTGGTGCAAACCTGAGTTAACTGCTTTTCGCAAAAAAGTGTGAGAGTGCAAAATTGGTGTGGCTCCTGTTCGCCATATTTTCGTGTGCTTTTAATATACTTACTCTGTAAAACCTTATGTTATGTGTTAAAAATACGCCGCGTCGCAGAATGCGTGTACTTCCAAACATTATCTCGTTAGTTAATTATCGATGTCTGATCTGCTATTTTTCCCCATGTCCATGCCGGACGAGATGTTGCATTCTCGTATCACGCGCTACCACTTCCTTTCAGGTAACAGGACTGCAGCTGAAACCTTCCAAGACCTGTTTGGCTCGGCACCCTTCAGCGTAGGGCTCCTGCCAAAGCAGATTGAAGTGCTTGCTGCCAGACTACCTGGTGATCCAGAAAGCAATCTCGACGAGCTGATCTGTACCAATACGATGTTTCCAGCTTACAGGCCCTTTCTAGGGGTCAGCCAAGGGGTGGAGAATGCCCCAGCAGGCTCCAGTTTATTTGGGGTGGCTCGTATTCCCCGCCGAGAGGGTGCGGTCCACGGGAAGGCTAAGCTCTGCTCCACCTGTGTGCAGCAGGATCTGCTTGAAACGGGGTACGCATACTGGCATCGCTCACACCATTTGCCTGGTGTGTCAGTCTGCTGGCGTCATGGTGAGCCGCTGATTCACGCGTGCCCCAAATGCTCTCACCCGTTCTTCCGTAAGCTTCGGCTACTTCCAAATCCGACTGATCCGTGTGTATGCGGCTGGAGCGCTCTCGATCCTGCGACAGTTAGGCAGGGCACTGTGCTGGAAAAGAATTTTGCGCAGTTCGCCTACGAAGTACTGCAGCGTAAGTTTCCGCTAATGAGTTGTGAAACGTTAGGTGCAAGTTATGTACGACAATGCAGAAAGCGAGGTTTCGTACACGGAAACCTTGTTGGTACTGCGAAACTATTTGACAGTATCCGCACGAAATATGGAGATGAAGCCCTGTCTCGAATGGACAAAGCTTATGAAGCAGGTAAACACGATCAATGGATACGGTTTAGATTTTACAATGGCCAGATGGATATGCCCCTCGCCCGGCATATGATCATTGCGCAGCATTTATTTGGGAGCGCGGATGACTTTGAGTCCGCCTTGCAGAAAGAACTCATTCTTCAGCACGCGGCAGGTGCAAAATTACGTTTAAAGTTGGAAAAGCCTCAGCTTGGTAGGAAGGCGCAGCATCGTCAGAAAATAGACACGATCTTGGCTGTACGAGCGAATGTCGATTTGGGGTATCTCTGGGATAACGCTTACCAAGCCACCCGCTGGCTTACGGAGCACGACAACGCATGGTTGATGGAGAAGCTCAGTACGCCAAAGCACGTACCTGAAGTAGTCGAGGAGGTTAGCGATCCCCGAGACAGCGCGTTTGCTGCCGTTCTTCTAGCGGGTGCTGAGGATCTTTATCGAATTTCCAAAGGACAGAAGCGGGTTAATCTCAGTAATCTGCAGAAACTCCTACCCGTGCGTTTACCTCCCTGCCCAAAATTACGTAAACGTAGATTCCCCTTGGCTTCTCAGCAGGCTGAACTCCTCATGGAGTCTGTTTGGCACTTTCGATTGAGAAGGCTAATTTGTGCTCTTGCCGATATGAAGAGGCTAAAACTTCCGATGAACACTGGAAGCCTGGGTCTGGTTTCCAGCGTGTCGAACACTATTTTTCAAACCCTCGTCAGTTTTTTTGAGTGGGACTTGGAGGAGTTTTTAAGAAACGGCGTGGACTCAGAAAACCTGCTTAAGTCCACTGGTGTACCAAGGGATTGGCAGGGACCTCCTGACTTCAACCGGGTTCTGGGAGGTACTGCATACTATCGGAATAAGGCTGTAGCTGGGCAACTGGAAAAAAGCAGCGGTGAGTGAGGGGCCTGTGGCGCTGCCCCTGTTTCGGTTCAAAGTGACCTGCTCTATTACCCACCCGCTCGGCACACTATCGAATGGCTGGTATTCGGCCGCCGCACACCGGTGAGGTTGAATAGGCCTGCCAGCCCCCGTAGGTGCACCATTAGAGCAAGGAATTTTCCAGCTTCGCAATGAAGGGGCTAGAACTCTCTAGAGTGAATCGCCCCGGGTTTTGTGGAGGCCGTTTCGTTTAAGTCAGGCCGCCATGGCCTGACCTGCTTGTTGCTGGTGGAAGTTTGCCTCAGCCTCCGCAGGCGGGATATATCCGATTGAGCTCAGCAGGCGTTGGTGGTTGTACCAGTGCACCCATTTCAAAGTCGCCATTTCGACGGCTTCGCGGCTCTTCCATGACTGACGGTAAATCAGCTCGGCCTTGTACAACCCGTTGATGGTTTCGGCCAAGGCGTTGTCGTAGCTGTCTCCCTTGCTGCCAACCGAAGGCTCAATGCCGGCCTCTGCCAGCCGTTCGGTATAGCGGATCGAGACGTACTGGCTTCCACGGTCGCTGTGATGGATCAGACCACCCGAGCAATGCGGCTGACGGGCATACAAGGCTTGCTCTAGGGCATCCAGTACGAAGTCTGTCTTCATGCTGGTACTGACTCGCCAGCCGACGATCCGCCGTGCAAAGACGTCGATCACGAACGCCACGTACAGCCAGCCCTGCCAGGTCGATACATAGGTGAAGTCCGACACCCACAACTGGTTCGGGCGGTCGGCATGGAACTGGCGTTGGACACGATCCAGCGGGCAAAGGGCCTTGTCGCCGGCCACCGTTGTCTGCACGATCTGGCCACGTCTAATGCCCTGCAATCCGGCCCGACGCATTAACCGCTCCACCGTGCATCTGGCGACCTCGATGCCTTCTCGCCGCAGCTGCTTCCAGACCTTCACCGCGCCATAGCACTGCATATTGGCATCCCACACTCGCTGGATTTCCAGGGTCAATGCGTCATCGCGCTGAGCACGACAACAGCGCAGTGCCGGGTTGCGCTGTTGAGCCACGTGCCTGCGGTAACCGGACGGGGCGATCTGCAACACGCGGCAGATCGACTCGACCCCGAGACGGTCACGATGCTGATCGACAAACGCCCTCAGGACTTGGTGCGGCGGTCGAGCTCCGCCTGGGCAAAATACGCACTGGCCAGGCGCAATATCTCGTTTGCCTTACGCAGTTCGCGGTTTTCGCGCTCTAGGGCTCTGATGCGCTCGCGCTCTTCACTGGTCTGACCGGGGCGCTGCCCCGCATCGGTCTGCTGGCGACGAATCCAGCCATGCAGGGTTTGCGCGGCACAGCCAATCTTCGGAGCGATGGCCTCAATGGCTGCCCACTCGGACGGATAGTCGTTCAGGTGTTCCAGAACCATGCGCACAGCACGCTCACGGACTTCAGGGGAGTAGGTAGTAGTCTTTCTCATGGCCTCATCTTCTCAAGAGTTGAGGCCTCCACGAAACCCGGGGTGATTCACAGGGCTAAATGCGGGGCTGGCGAGGCGACGTTTTTTTCACATCGTCTCGGCTATGTTCTGCGCCGCGCGCAGGCGTAATAAGCAGCGTCTGCCGTTCCGAAACTTCTAGCGAGTACCCCAGCGATGCGCATCCTGGTCATCGAAGACAACCGTGACATTCTCGCCAACGTGCTGGACTACCTTGAGCTCAAGGGCTACGTGGTCGACTGCGCGCAGGATGGCCTCAGCGGTCTGCACCTGGCCGCCACCCAGGACTACGACCTGATCGTGCTGGACCTGATGCTGCCGGGCATCGACGGGCTGCAGGTGTGCAAGCGCCTGCGCGACGATGCCGGGCGCGATACGCCGATCATCATGCTCACCGCCCGCGATGCGCTGCCTGACCGCATCAAGGGGCTGCAGGCCGGTGCCGACGACTATCTGATCAAGCCCTTCGCGCTGTCCGAGCTGGTTGCCCGTATCGAGGCGATCCTGCGTCGCTGCCAGGGATCGCGTCGCCGGCAGCTGCAGGTGGCCGATCTCTGCTACGACCTGGACACCCTGGAAGCCAGTCGTGGTGGCCAGCCGATTCGCCTCAACCCTATCGGCCACAAGCTGCTGGCGATCCTCATGCAGCGCAGCCCGGCGGTGGTGCGCCGCGAAGCGCTGGAAGATGCCGTCTGGGGTGATCACGTGCCGGACAGCGATGCGTTGCGCAGCCATATCCACCAGTTGCGCCAGGTGCTCGACAAGCCGTTCGACAAGCCGTTGCTGCATACTGTGCACGGCCTTGGCTTCCGCCTGGCGGAGGACTGCGATGCTCGCTAAGCAGCCGCTGGCGCGGCGGATCGTCATCGCCTTCACGCTGATGACGCTGGTGGTGAGCGGTGCGTTCGCCCTCGGCATCGTTGGCGTGGTGCACTTCATCGAAGAGCAGCTGGTCACCGAGGAGTTGAGTCGCGACCTGGACATCGTGCTCAACGAGGATCTGCCAAACGGACGAACACCGCAGCTGGGTACCAGCACTCACTTCTTCGCCTCGCATCTGCCCGAGCGCCCGATGCCAAAGGCGTTTGCCGGGCTCGGCGAGGGGTTCACCGAGCTGGTTCGCGGGGACGATGCCTACTACGTCTATGTGCGCAATGTCGGCGCTGACCGCTACGTGCTGGTGCAGGAGCAGCACGAGTTCGAGGCCCGTGAGGATGCGCTGTTCAACGTCGTGCTGGCCGGCTTTCTGCTCAGCGTGCTCGGCGCCTGGGCGCTGGGGCGGCTGATGGCCAACCGGGTGTTGGCACCGGTCAGCCGCCTGGCCAACCAGGTGCGCCACCGCGACCAGCTGCATCCGCTGGCGCCGCCGCTGGCCCTGCAGTATCCCGATGACGAGGTCGGCCATCTGGCCGCGGCGTTCGACAGCACCCTCGGCCAGCTGCGCCAGACCCTGGAGCGCGAGCGGCTGTTCACCGCCGATGTCAGCCACGAACTACGCACCCCGTTGATGGTGGTGCTCGGCGCCTGCGAGCTCCTCGAGCAGCAGGCCGAGCTGTCGCCAGCCGCGCAGCGACCGCCGCTGGCGCGCATCCAGCGCGCCGCGCGGGAAATGCACGAGCTGGTGGAAACCTTCCTGATGCTGGCGCGGGCGCGTCCGCAACAGACGTCCTTGGCCGGCGACGCCAGCTTGCGGAGCGTGGCGACCGAGCAGAGCGAGCGCTGGGCACCGCTGCTGGCGGAGAAGGGCCTGGCCTTCGAGCTGCTGGAGGAGGGCGAGGACCGCGGCGTCTACAACCACACCCTGCTCGGCACGGTGATGTCCAACCTGCTGCGCAACGCACTGCATTACACCGACCGCGGCACGGTGCGGCTGGTCCTCGACGACGCTGGCTTTCGCGTCGAGGACAGCGGCGTGGGCATTCCCCTGGCGGAGCAGGAGCGCATGTTCCAGCCGTTCGTGCGGGGTGCCGAGGGGCGCGGCGAAGGGCTGGGGCTGGGGTTGTCGCTGGTCAAGCGGATCTGCGCGCACCAGGGCTGGCAGGTAGGTGTGGTGCCGCGGCAACCGCAGGGCAGCTGCTTTCAGGTGCGCTTTCATGACGGCGCTGTTTGACGTTTTTTTCACATCCCGTTGACGGGCCCTTGATGTCTGTCTGGTTAGTTTGGCGTTCCGTTTCCAACCGGAATGCCCGCCATGACCACATCGAGCCCCATCGAACTGGAGTTCTCGCGCAAATACGATCGCCAGCACGCCTACGAATACCTGCACAAGCATCAGGATGGCCTGGCCCGGCGGCTGTCGCACTGGCGTGACGAGCAGATGGCGCGCCGCGCACTGAAGATCGCCGGCGATCCTGATCTGGTGC
Organism: Pseudomonas sp. MTM4; assembly: GCF_019355055.1. NCBI lineage: Bacteria > Pseudomonadati > Pseudomonadota > Gammaproteobacteria > Pseudomonadales > Pseudomonadaceae > Pseudomonas > Pseudomonas sp. MTM4. The sequence continues at coordinate 2,996,259 of NZ_CP048411.1, read as the reverse complement.
TGGACCTGCCGTGCGGCGCCGGGCGCTTCTGGCCGCTGCTGGCCGAGCACCCAAGCCGGATGATCTTTGCCGCCGACAACTCGGCCGACATGCTGGCGATCGCCGAAGCCTCGCAGTCGCGGGAAATCCTCTATCGGGTCGAGAGCTTCCAGACCTCCGCCTTCGCCATCGACATGGGTGACAACGCGGTAGACAACATCTTCTGCATGCGCCTACTGCACCACATCGCCGACCCGGCGCACCGGCTGGCGATGCTGCGTGAGTTCCACCGCGTCACCCGTGACACGCTGATCGTCTCGCTGTGGGTCGATGGCAACTACAAGGCCTGGAAGCGCAAGCGCCTGGAGCGTCGCCGGCCGGCGAAGGACAACCAGAACCGCTTCGTCGTCGCGCGCTCGGTGATCGAGACGGAATTCGCCGAGGCCGGCTTCGACATCCTCGACCGCAATGACTTCCTCCCGGGCTACGCCATGTGGCGGGTCTACGTGCTGCGCAAGCGGGGTTGAACATGAGCCGACCACTCGTACTGCCGGCCCGCGAAGCGCGTACCAGCACCTTCCAGCGCTGGTGGAACACCCAGGGCGAATGGGTCGAGGAACCTAACCAGCGCCGCGCCGGCGAAAGCGGTGTGCAACGGATACGGCTGCGCGATCCGCAGCAGCCGCTGCTGTACTGCAAACGGCAGATTGGCCACCTGTATCGCTCGCTGCTGCATCCGTTCGGCCGGCCCACGGTGCTGCGCGAATTGCAGGCGCTGCAAGCATTCGCCCGGCTCGGCGTGCAGGTGCCGGAACTGGTCTACTGCGGCACGCGACAACAGGCCGGGCAGTGGCAGGCGCTGCTGATGACGGCGGAGCTGGAAGGCTTCGTCAGCCTGGAGGACTGGTATCAACAGGACTTGGGGGGGCGCTTCGGTCCGACGGTACAGGAGCGCATGCTAGCGGCGGTCGGGATCACCCTGGCGCGCATTCATCAGGCACGCTGGCAGCATGGCTGCTGCTACCCCAAGCACATCTTCATCAGGGTTCAGGGTGAAGGTGACGCGGCCAGCGTCGAAGTCGCGCTGCTCGATCTGGAAAAGAGTCGTCGCCGTTTGCGGCGCAGCGCCGCGGCACGGCATGACCTGCGCCAGCTCAAGCGTCATCGCCAGGCCATGCCGGAACAGGACTGGCAACGATTGCTGGCCGCCCACCGCACCTTCAGCGAGTTGCGCTGCGATGTCATCTGAGCCGACCTGCGCGGCTACCGATGCCGTGGCCAGCGTCGACGTGCCGGCCGACGGTGCGGCGCTGAAGGGGCGCAGCGGACTGGCGCGCATCTGGTACGCGTCCGGCTATTCGGCTGCAGGTCTCAAGGCCGCTTATAGAGGCGAAGCGGCGTTTCGCCAGCTGGTGCTACTGAATCTGCTGCTGATTCCCTTGGCGTTTCTGTTCGACGTCAGCCGCGTCGAGCGCGCCGTGCTGATTGCCGTGGTGTTTCTCGGCCTGATCGTCGAACTGCTCAACTCGGCCATCGAAGCGACGGTCGACCGCATCTCTTTCGAACTGCATCCGCTCGCCAAACAGGCCAAGGACATGGGAAGCGCCGCGCAATTGCTGGCGCTGTGCCTGATCGGTCTGGTCTGGGCGGTGATCCTCATCCCCTGAAGGACGTACCCATGCTTTCCTCTTTGCGACGCCCTGCTCGAGAGCGCGCGGCGTCCGGCTTCAATGGCCTGGCCGCGCACCTGCGCTTCACGTTCGCCAGTGCGCTGGCCCTGCTGGCGTTGTTTGCGCTGCTGCGGCTGGGCTTGCTGCTGTTCAACCGCGAGCTGATCGGCAGTACACCGCTGGCCAGCTTCGTCGAGGCGTTCGGCAACGGCCTGCGTTTCGACCTGCGGGTGACGGTGTACATCCTCGTGCCGCTGCTGCTCGCGGTACTCAGTAGCCGGGCAATGGCCGCCCGCCGGCTGCAGCAGCTATGGCTGGGTGTTTGCGCCAGCGTGGCGATCCTGCTCGGGCTGATCGAGCTGAACTTCTATCGCGAGTTTCACCAGCGCCTCAACAGCCTGGTGTTCCAGTACCTGCAGGAAGACCCGGCTACGGTGCTGAGCATGCTCTGGCACGGCTTTCCGGTGCTGCGGCTGCTGGCCGCCTGGCTCGCGGCGAGCGCCGCGCTGTTCGCGCTGTTCGGCTGGCTGGAGCGCCGCACCCGTGCCGCTCCGGTCAGCCTGGCGAGCGCGCCGGCCCGCCGCGGCGCGAGCTGGCCGGCGCGCTTCGCGGTGTTCGGCGTGTTGCTGGTGGTCAGTGTGGTGGCCGCGCGCGGCACGCTGCGTCAGGGCCCGCCGCTGCGCTGGGGCGATGCCTTCACCACCGCCTCGACCTTCGCCAACCACCTTGGTCAGAACGCCACGCTGTCGCTCTACGATGCGGCGCGCAACCGCTTCTCCAGCCATCGCGACAACAGCTGGAAGGCGACACTGCCGGTGGCGGATGCGCAGGCGATCACCCGCGAGCTGCTGCTGACCGCCAACGACCGGCTGGTGGATGCCGAGCTGGCGCCGGTGCGCCGTGACTTCCAGCCGCCGGCGGACGGCCAGCTGGCGGTGCGCAACGTGGTGGTGATCCTCATGGAGAGCTTCGCCGGCCGCTATGTCGGCGCGCTCGGCAGTGCCGACGGCATCACGCCGAACTTCGACCGCCTGGCCGGCGAGGGGCTGTTGTTCGAGCGCTTCTTCGCCAACGGCACCCACACCCACCAGGGCATGTTCGCCAGCATGGCCTGCTTTCCCAACCTGCCGGGCTTCGAGTACCTGATGCAGACGCCCGAAGGCGGCCATCGCTTCTCCGGCCTGCCGCAGCTGCTCGGTGCGCGGGCGTTCGACGACGTTTACGTCTACAACGGCGATTTCGCCTGGGACAACCAGGCGGGGTTCTTCGGCAACCAGGGCATGAAGCGCTTCGTCGGCCGCAACGACTACGTGAATCCGGTGGTTTCCGACCCGACCTGGGGCGTTTCCGACCAGGACATGTTCACCCGCGCCGCCGAGGAGCTGGGCAAGCTGGATAACGGCGCGCCGTTCTATGCGCTGCTGCAGACGCTGTCCAACCACACGCCGTACGCGCTGCCCGAGCAGTTGCCGGTCGCTGCTGTCGAGGGGCATGGCGCGCTGGATCAGCATCTGACGGCGATGCGTTATTCGGACTGGGCGCTGGGGCAGTTCTTCGACAAGGTGCGTAACCAGCCCTGGTTCAAGCAGACCTTGTTCGTCGTGGTCGGCGACCACGGGTTCGGCGCGCCGGAGGAAGTCACCGAGATGGATCTGCTGCGCTTCCACGTGCCGCTGCTGCTGATCGCCCCGGGCGTCACCGAGCGTTTCGGCAGCCGTCGCGAGGTGGTCGGTACGCAGGTGGACGTGGTGCCGACCATCATGGGCCGCCTCGGTGGCGAGGTGCGTCATCAATGCTGGGGCCGCGATTTGCTCAGCCTGCCGGCGGACGATCCGGGTTTCGGCATCGTCAAGCCGTCGGGCAGCGACCAGACCGTGGCGCTGATCCGCGGTGATCGGGTGCTGGTACAGCCCAAGGAGCAGCCGGCGCGGCTGTATCGCTATCGCCTGGGCGGTGAACCGGCTGGCGAGCGGATCGCCGCTGCCGAGGATCAGCCGCAGCTGCTGCGCCAGCTGCACGCCTACCTGCAGACCGCCACCGCCAGCCTGCTGGCCAACACCAGCGGAGATCGCAGCGGCGAGGGCGAGTCGGAAGCGGTGGCCGCCGAGGTGCCGCTCGCGGTGAAAGCGGCCCCGCCGGCACGGCCGGACAAGGGTTGAGCGCGGCGGTCGATCAGTGTTCCAGCGGCTTGAAGCTGTCGTCGGCGAAGTAAGTGGCGTAGTCGCCCAGCGCGCCGACCACCGTCACCGCGCCGTCGCGCTGACCGGCCGGGGCGCCGCTCATGGCGTCGGCACCGGCGAGCAGCTGGGCGATGATCAGGTGCAGCTGCGCGTCGGCCTCGGCGCTCAGCTTGCAGTTCTCCACCATGTAGGCGACCTGGCCGCGCACCGTCTCGGCCAGTTCGCCGTAGCGGGCGGCGGGCAGACGGTCTTCGTGGATCGCCGGCAGCGCCTGGCGCATATCGTTGTTGATGGTGCCCATTGCCTGGCGCAGCGGCGCGTCGGTGGCCCAGCGCTTGCCGGCATCGAGTTGCAGCGCCGGCGCGCCTTCGCCGTGGCCGTGGTCATGGCTGGTGGCGGCGAGGCTGGTGCCGGCGTGGCCGAGGGTGCCGGCGAGGATGATGGCGAGGGCGAGAGCGTGGGGTTTGCGGATCATCGATAGAACTCCATTGAGCGAGCCGGCGAAGTGCGGCTCCTGATGTTCTAACGCAGGCGCGACGGTTTTGTTCCATCGCGCCGTGCAATCCGTCATTTGCGGTGCAATTGCTCGATGCTGTCGGCGCCGAACGACTGCTGCGTGAGCACCTGGGCGAGCCGCGCGCGCTGCTGCGGTTCGAGGATCTCGCGCTCCTGCAGCAGCTGGTCGATGAGTAGGCGCTGCTGTTCGTTCTGCAGTTCGGCGATCTTCGCCTGCTCGGCGTCGATTACCGCGCGGTCTACCTGTTCAGCGAAGATCGCCTCGATCAGCCGGTTGCGGTGTTCGCCGAGGCTGGCGTTGGAGGCGCGCAGGTAGGCCAGGAACGGCGCCTCGGCATCGTGCCAGCGCTGCAGCTGGCTGGCGCTCAGTTGCAGCTCGCGCGACAGCTCGGTCGGTGCGCCAGAGGGCATCGGCAGGCCATCGCGACTGAGTTTCTGCCAGCCGAGGCCAGCGAGCACGCCGACGTTGACCAGCACGGACAGGACCAGGGCGTTGCGCAGGGTGGTGTTGCTCATTTCAGGTTTACCTTCAGGTAGCAGAATTCGGGGCGCGCGCAGAGCGCGCCAGGTGGGGTGCTGCCGAGGACGGCGAGCAGGTCGTGGCGGGGTGAGCTGCCCGGCGGCTGGCCGGGCAGCGCATAGCCGAGCAGCAGGCCGAGCAGGATCGACGCCGCGGCGCCGATACCCTGTGCCCAGTGCCGGGCCCACCCGCTGCGCACCGGCGGCGCGAAGGGCCGCTGCAGACGCGCCTGCAACTCGGCCGGCAACTCCGGGCTGGCCAGCGCACGCAAGCCCTGGCCGAGCCCGTCGAGCTCGGCCAGGGTCGCGCGACACTGCGGACAACCCGCCAGGTGGGCGTCGGCGTGGCGCTGTGCGGCGGCGTCGAGTTCGTTGTCGAGGTAGGCGGACAGGATCGCCATGTCCAGATGCTCAGTCATCGAGGGTGCCTCCGTTGGCCTGGCGATAGCCGTGCAGCAGCGCCTCGCGGGCGCGTGCCAGGCGCGACTTGACGGTGCCGGCGTTGAGCTGCAGCGTGGCGGCCAGTTCGTCGTAGGCCAGCCCCTCCACTTCGCGCAGCAGCAGGATCTCGCGCTGTTCGTGGGGCAGGCGGGCCAGCAAGCGTTCCAGCAATGCCAGATCGCGCCCGGTCTGCAGCCGGCTCAGCGGCGATGGCGCCGGATCGACCGGCTCGGCCAGTTCCTCCGGCGCCACGTCGACGTGGCGTTGCCGCTGGCGCAGCGCATCCAGCGCGGCATTGCGTGCGATCTGCAGCAACCAGGTCTGCAAGCGTGCTTCCGGGCGCCACCTGGGGAGCGCCTGGAAGGCGCGGATGAACGTTTCCTGAGTCAGGTCCGCGGCCTCGTCGGCGCTGCCGAGCAGGCGACGGAGGAAGTGGAAGACCCGCGCCTGATGGACGCGCACCAGCGTGCCGAACGCCTGGCGATCACCACGCGCGGCCTGCTGGATGAGGTCCTGTTCGCTGTCGTTCATTAAGCGCTCGTCTGGGCTGACCGCGCAGGGCGCCGCTAAAACCTGCTGCGTTGCCAACGCCTCGGTTTTTGCAGTGCCCATGCGCTGCCGTCCGGGTTGCCGCAGGGATATAACGCAACGGTTGGCAAAATGTTCCGGCTATTTTTGTCTCAGCGCGGAATCTTCACCCGGTCCTCGTCGAAGTCGCCTTTTTCTGCGTCGCGATGGCAGGCCACGCAGTTGAAGCGGCCGCCGACCGACTCGCGGGCGAACTTGGCTTCGCTGACCTCGTCGTGTTTGTGCTCGAACCAGCGCGTCTGGCTGATGCGTGGCGGCTCGCCGGCGGTGGGTGACGGCTCCACCGGCAGGCGGTTGACGGCCGAGGCGCGGACCAGGAAGTCGAGGATTTCCTTTTCCTGCACCGGGTCCAGCGACGCGTTGCTGCCGTAGTGATCGCCCAGGGTGCGCATCTGCTCGCGCCAGGCATCGGCAGGCAGCAGGCCGGGAGAATAGAGCATGTGGCAGGCAGCGCATTCTTCCTTCCACACCAGCGGCGCGTCGCTGGGTACCGACAGGCGCTTGGGCCGCTTGTAGCCCTTGCGCTCGTGATGGTCGTCGTCATCGGCGAAGCTGAGGCCGGCCAGTACCAGGGTCAGGCCCAGCCCGGCGACGGCAGCAAGGGGTGCAATCTTCATGGCGGGGCTCCTTACTTGATGCTGTCGATCCAGCTGATGAAGTCACCCTTTTCCTGCGCGGTGCATTCACGGGCGTAGACGTCGTCGCAGTTGCGGCGGAACCATTTCTCGACCTTCTTCAGGTCCGTGAAGCGCTCGGGGTTGGCTGCCGGGGCGAGCGGATCGACTTTGCGGTGCGCCGGCGTCTTGCCGGGCTGACGCGGGTCGGCGGTGTGGCAGGTGGTGCAGCTCATGGTCTTGCCGTTGCGCTGCTCCTCGGCGAAGTACAGCGCCTTGCCGCGCTCGGCGGAGAAACCGGCGAAGTTCGGATTCTCCTGGCGCGCCTGGGCGGCGTAGCCGGGCAGCAGTGGGTGTTCGGTTTCGGCCAGGGCGGGCAGGCTCAGGCAGCAGGACAGGAGGATGATCCAGCGGGCTTTCATGGTGCGCTCTCCGGTTGGGAATGAGTGCAGCCTAGGCGCGCCGCCTTACGCCAAGCTGAACCGCAGCGGCTGGCGGCGTTCAGTTTCGTTTCAGCTCGCAGGAATACAAAGGCGGCATCCATTCAATGAGGATCGCCGTCGTGGCTGCTTTCAATCGTTTCCGTCTGTTCCACTGGCTGCTGGCCGGTTTCTTTCTTGGCGCCTACCTCAGCGGTGACGACGCCGAGACGCTGCATATCTGGTTGGGCTATGGCCTGGTGGCGCTGTTGATGTGGCGCCTGCTGATCGTGCCGCTGCGCCTGCGCGGCTTCCCGCAGTTGCTGCCGCCGAAGGGCCAGCGGAGCAAGCCCGGCCTGTCGAGCGTCGGCAAGTGGCTGACGGTCGGCGCGCTGGGCAGTTTCGCCATTGCCAGCGTGGTCGGCCTGGGTATGGTCGACAACGGCGATGTGCTGGCCGCCCTGCCGGGCGTGGGGCCGGATGTCTTCGGCGCTGCCAGCGACATCGATTTCATCGGCTGGATGGGCGATGCCGAGGAGGTGCACGAGTTCTTCGCCAATCTGGGGCTGTGGCTGATCGGCCTGCATGTCGGCTATGTGCTGCTGTTCCGCCGCAAGTCGGTATGGCCGATGCTGCGCGGCGTGCCCAAGGCGGGGCCGGCTTCGACTGCACCTTCGGCTTCGACGTCGACACCGGCAACGACGTCGGTCGCGACCGCGTTCGCATCGGCGCCAGCGCCTGCCGCCGGGGAGTTCACCCGTCTGCGCATCGTCTCACGCCAGGCCGAAACCGCCGACAGCTGCTCGTTCACCCTGCAGGTGCCGGCCGCCCAGCGCGCACGCTTTGCCGCGCAGCCGGGGCAGTTCCTCACGCTGAAGGTGCCCGCTGCCGAGCCGGCGCTGCTGCGCTGCTACTCGCTGTCGCAGCGACCGCAGGCGGATGGCGCGCTGCGCATCACCATCAAGCGGGTGCCCGGCGGCCGCGCGTCGAACTGGCTGCTGGACAACCTGCAGGCCGGCGATTGCATCGAGGCGCTGCCGCCGGCCGGCGTGTTCGTGCCGCGCAACCTGGATGACGATCTGCTGCTGCTCGGCGCCGGCAGCGGTATCACGCCGCTGATGGCGATCCTGCAGGCGGCGCTGGTCGAGGGCAGCGGGCAGGTACGGCTGTTCTATGCCAGCCGCGATGCCGCCTCGCTGATCTTTGCCGAGGAGCTGGCCGAGTGGTCTGCGCGTTACCCCGATCGCCTGCAGCTGCGCATCTGGCTCGATGCCGAGCAGGGTGTGCCGAGCGGCCCGGCGATTGCCACGAAGATCGCTGACTGGTCAGCCGCCGACGCCTTCATCTGCGGGCCGCAACCGTTCATGGATGCCGCGGGTGCCGCGCTGGGCGAGCGGGGTGTGGATGCGGCGCGTATCCATCTGGAACGCTTTGCCGCCGCAGCGCCGACGGCCGCACCGGGCGGGCGCCGCAGCCGCCTGCGGGTCGCGCTCGACGGTCGCCGTCACGAGCTGGACGTGCCGCGCGGCGAGGTGCTGCTGGAGGCCATGGAACAGGCTGGCCTGCAACCGCCGAGCGCGTGCCGCTCGGGTGTCTGCGCCGCCTGCAAGTGCCGGGTGGTGGAGGGCAGCGTGAGCATGCGCAGCAACCAGGTGCTGAGCGAAAGCGAGGTGCGTCAGGGCTGGGCGCTGGCCTGCCAAGCCGAACCGCGCAGCGCCGAACTGCAAGTCGAATACTGACGTGTGGGAAAGGCCGCTGGCCGTTTTCCACCCTGCGCATCGGGTGATCGACGGGGCGTAGGGTGGATAACGGCGCAGCCTTATCCGGCAGTACCTGTGCCTCTGGCCGGTGGAAAAAGCGATTGGCCATTTGCCGAGGGTGGAGTGGCGACGGTCACCGATGGATTTGCCGCAGGCCGAGCCGGCGCCGTGGCAGGGGTAGATCTCGATGCGTTCGCCGAGCGGCAGGTAGCGGGTGAACAGCGTGGCGTAGAGCTGCGCTGCCAGCTGCTTGGTGCTGTCCTCGCCGAGCAGGTCGGGGCGGCCGACGTCGAGGTTGAACAGCGTATCGCCGGTGAACAGCGCGAAGGGCGCTTCGCCCTGCTGGCTGTCACGTAGCAGCAGCGAGATGTGCTCGGGGGTGTGGCCTGGCGAGTGCAGCACTTCCAGGCTGACCTGACCCAGTTCCAGCACCTCGCCGTCGTCCACCTGACGCAGCCCGAAGGCGTAGTCCGCCGATGATCTCGGCGCCGCAGCGTTCGGCCAGCGCCTGGGCGCCGGAAACGAAGTCGGCGTGGATGTGCGTCTCGATGGCATAGGCGATGCGCAGGCCCTTGTCGCGCGCCAGGTCGAGGTAGACCTCGACGTCGCGCCGCGGATCGATCACCGCGGCGACGGCGGCCTTGCTGTCGCCCACCAGATAGGAAATCTGCGCCAGACCTTCGGTGTAGATCGACTCGAATACCAGCATGCGTGTGCCTCCGTAATCCGTGAGGGTTACGGATGTGAGCGCCGGTTGGCCGCCGGCGTTCAATCGCAGCGGGTCACTTGCGGACCAGCAGCACCCCGTGGTTTCGTCGGGGATGCGCTCCAGGTTCAGCCCGGCAAACTGGCGCAGGATCGTGGTTTCGTACAGCGCTTCCTCCATCGCTGGATCGCTGTAGCCGAACCAGTTCTGCAGCAGATGCACACGCAGCATCGCCATCAACGGGTAGGCCGGACGGCCACCTTCACCCTTCGGATAATGTGGCTCGATCAAAGCAATCAAGCCCTTCCACGGCACCACCCGATCCATCTCGATCAGGAACAACTCCTTGCGGGTTTGCTTGCGCTTGCCAGCGTACTCGGCGTCGGCGAAGGTCATCTGCTTCATCGGGAAACTCGGTGGGTGGGGTCGCGGTATTTTGCCAAATCAGAAAGTCTTTTTCAGAGTTTCCCTAGGCTGACAAGCCAAGCGCTGGATCGCAACCATCCATCACCTTATCCAGCTAGATCCGCCTCCTCCAATAAGTGCCGCACAAATCCCGGCGGGTGCAGATTTCCGGGAGGTTTGCGCCAGATCAGTTGGAGACGCTTTTCAAGCCCCGGGATGGGAAGAGCTACCAGCGCGCCACTGCGAACTTCGTCTTGTACTGCGGAAGCCATCACCAACGACACGCCGAGTCCCGCCCTCACTGCTTGTTTGACTGCCTCGGTGCTGCCTAGCTGCATACCGCTGCGAGGCACGCCCAGTTCGCCAAAGTATTCGGTCAGAAGCCGTCCGGTACCGCTACCCGGTTCACCTCCCAGCATCGGCAGGTCCACCAGACGATCACGTTCTATGCACCCTGCTTCAGCCAGCGCATGGTCGGGGCTGACGATAAGCACCAGCGGCTCGACCCGCCAGAGGCGGTATTCGAAGTCGGGGTGAGGTAGCCACCATTCCATGATCGCGGCGTCGAGCTGGCCCGCCAGTAGCTGGTCGGCCACATCCGGGTTGGCGGCGATGCGCAGATCCACCTCGCCCCTCTCATTTGCGGTCGTCAGATAGTTGCGCACGAATGGCTGGAGAAGGTAGGTGCCGATGTTGGAGCTGGCCCCGACGCGCTCACGATTGCCATGCAGGGCTTCTAGCGCCCGGGCGTGCATGTCGAGCAAGGCGGTCGCATGCGGCATGAAGGCCAGCGCCCGTGTGGTAGGCTGGCAGCCGCTACGACTGCGCTGCACCAGCGTTACGCCGACCTGCTCTTCAAGCTTCTGCAAGTGCTGCGACACCGTCGGCTGGGCCAGCCCCAACGCCCTCGCCGCGCTCTGAAAACTGCCTGTTTGAACGATCGCTACCAGGCTCTTCAGCCAGACCGGATTCAACATGCGGCAGGCTCGGCCTTGGGCAGACGGTTCGCAGCGTTGATTGGGCGCGCACCTGCCAATACCTGGATGATGTTCTGCGCTGCACAACGTTCAATCTCCAGGCGCACCGCGCGCACTGCCGACCCTATGTGCGGAGTGAACAGCGTATTCGGATGCGCGAGCAGCGCAGGATCGATCAGCCGCGGCCGGTCCGCGCGAGCCCAGTCTTCCATTTCGAATACATCCGCCGCATACCCGCCGAGCTGGCCTCGCTCAAGCGCCGCGAGCACGGCGGCTTCATCCACTACCGAACCACGACAGGGGTTTACAAGCAGAGCGCCCGGCCGTACGAGGGCAAGCAGCTCGGCGTTGACCAGATGCTGGGTATCGGCATTCAAGGGAAGCGCCAGCAGGATGAAGTCCGAGCTGGCGAAGAGTTCGCTGCACGCCACCTGGCGCAGGCCGAGCCGTTGCTCGGTTTGTGTATCCAGAGCCTTCGCCTCGTGGTACTGCAGGGTCGCGCCCCATCCCTGCAAGCGATCAGCCATGGCCAGTCCGATGGCGCCCATGCCAAGGATGCCGACCGTAGCGTTATCCAGCCCCGTGCCGTAGAACTGTGGTTGCCAGCCCTGGAACTCGCCAGAGCGGACGAACGCATCTGCTGCCCGCAGATGCCGCCCCAGCCCCACCGCCAGTCCGATCGCCAGCTCGGCAGTCGGGACCGTCAACAGATCAGGCACGAAGGTCAGCCAGACCCCGCGGGCAGTACAGGCGTCCACATCGAAATTGTCGAAGCCCTTGAGCGCGCAGCCGACTACACGCAGCTCAGGGCAGGCTTGAAGAAAGTCTGCATCGACCCGATCGGGCATGAACGCCATCATCGCCTGAGCATCGCGACAGCGGCGCAGAATTTCCTCGCGCGTCAGCGTGCTGTCGGTCTGGTTGGTCATCAGCTCGCAATGTGGCGCCAGCAGTTGCAGGATCTCATCGTGTACTCGGTGAGTTATAACGAGTTTCGGCAGCATGGTTTGTCCTATTTGAAATGTTTGCGCAGCACGCCACTGAAGGCGTCTACTAGCGTGACCATGGCCAGGATGACCAGCAGGATTGCTGCAACCTCCTGGTACTGCATGATGCGCAGCGAGCCCATGAGTTCGAAGCCGATACCGCCGGCGCCAACCATGCCCATCACGGTGGAGGCGCGAAAGTTGTATTCCCAGCGGTAGATCGCCACGTCGGCGAACTGCGGCGTCACCTGTGGCAAAACCGCGTGCAGCAGCACTTGCATCGGCGTAGCCCCCGCCGCCCGAGCGGCTTCCACCGGCGCTTCGTCGACGTGCTCGATGGCCTCGGCGAAGAACTTGCCGACCATGCCGACCGAATGCAGACCCAGGGCAAGCACGCCCGGCAAGGCGCCGAACCCTACGGCTGCAACGAAGATGATGCCCATGATCAGCTCCGGCACCGACCGCAGGGCATTGAGCAGCACCCGGGCAACACCGAACACAAGGGGGTGCGGCGCCGTATTGCGCGCTGCAACGAAGGCCACCACCAGCGAGAACACCACTGCGATGGCCGTACCGGCGATGCTCATCGCCAAGGTGTCGATCAAGGGGCGAATCCAGCTTCGATAGCCCGAAAAGTCTGGCGGCATGGCCTCGCCTGCCAGGGTCGCGATGGAGGGCAGCCCGTTCAGCAGCGTGGTGGCATCGAGCAGCCCCACGTACCAGCAGGCCAACAGCACCACTCCGAATACAATCGCCACCTGCCCCAGCTGGCGCCACCAACCGAGGCCGAAGCCTCGAAGGATGTGCTCGCGTTGCTCTGCAGGCAGCGCCTGCACGTCGTAATGAGAAGACATATCGGTGCTCACATCGTGGCGAAGTCGAGGCCGAGCAGCGATCCCATGTTGCGGATCACATCGTAGTCGGCGTCGGTGATTGGCGCGAAGGCCTCGGCCTTGAAGTTGCGCAGCACTTCGGGATCGTCGATACCGACGAATACATCCCGCACCTTGGTTTTCAGCTCGGGGCTCAGGTTCGAGCGCATCGCCCAGGGGTACTGGGGGTATTCGCCGCTGTAACCAAGTACTTTCACCTTGCTCGGATCGATCAGGCCACGTTCGGCTGCGTGATTGAAAATTACCTCCGACAGCCCACCCGCATCGGCGTTGCCGTTCGCCACGTTGACGGCAACGGCGTCATGCGTGCCCACAAAATGTTGTTCGTAGTCCTGCCCACCCGTCAAATCGGCCGTCTCAAGAAGCACGGTTTTGGGAATCAAATGGCTGGACGTCGATGCCCGGTCACCATAGGCCATTCTCTTGCCCTTAAGGTCGGCATACTCATTCACGCCTGACGCCACATTGGCGATAATCACCGAGCGATAGGTCGGCTTGCCGTCGATGACCATGGCAGCGAAGGGCTCGATGTCGCTTTTGCTTTTGGCCATGACGTAGGACAGCGGACCGAAATACGCCAGGTCGATACGGCCAAAGCGCATCGCCTCAATCATCGAGGAATAGTCGGTGGTTACGATCAGCTGCACCTTCTTGTCCAGATGCTCTTCCAGATAATCCTTCAGCGGCTGGTTACGCTTGATCAGCTCGGAGGCGTTTTCGTCCGGCAGCAGGGCAACCTTTAGCACATCCGGATCGGCATCGGCCGCTAGGGCGGACAAACTTGAAACAGCGGACAGCAAGCAAGTCAATAAGAGCGCGGATAAGCGTTTCATCGGGACATCTCCAGTGAAGGTTCGAGCATGACAGGTGGTTCAGCCGGAGCATTCGCTGGCTGAGTCGTAGAGCGGCCTGCATAGATGCGCTCAAGCTGCGCATCGGTGAGTTCCGAGGGCGCGGCATCGAAAACGATCTGAGAATCGGCCAGCCCGACGACGCGATCGGCGAAGCGGCGGGCATATTCGAGTTGATGCAGCGAAACGATGGCGGTGATGCCGTCTTCCTTGCAGATGTCGCGCAGCAATCCGAGAACACGGACCGAAGTGGCCGGGTCGAGACTGGCTACCGGCTCATCGGCCAGAATGATCGCCGGCTGTTGCGCTAGCGCACGCGCGATGCCTACCCGCTGCTGCTGGCCACCGGACAGTTTGTCCACCCGGCTTAGCGCCTTGTCTGCCAGACCGACCCGAGCGAGGCAACTGAGCGCAATCTCCTGATCGGCACGCGGCAGAGGAAACAGCGAGCGGAGCGTGTTGTGAAAGGCCAGCCGACCGGTAAGCACATTAGCCAGTGCGCTTTGACGTTCGATTAGCTGGTGGTGCTGAAAGATCATGGCGGTACGCCGACGATGCTGACGCAAGGCCGAGCCGCTGCCGAGTTCACCGAGTTCGCTGGTGACACTGCCGCCAGTGGGCGTGACGAGTCGATTGAGACTACGGAGCAAGGTCGACTTGCCTGCGCCCGAGAGACCAAGCAGCACGGTGAACTCACCACGCCGAAATGCAATCGAGGTATCGCGTAGGGCTGTCACGCCGCCTGGATAGACGACGCTCAACCGGTCGACCCGCAGCACGGCGTCCTGTATCGGATGGGGCGTCATTTGATCACCTTTCGCAATATTGCTGGCCGCACAATTGCGGTTCGCGATGCAAAGGGTAGAAATTCCTTGTTACCGCACTGCTTCTAAAGGATGACATTTCGATGAATACTTCGAATCTGCCGTAGCGGGGCGGCAAGCGAAGCCGTGGAAGAACGGGCGCAACGTAGCGTCTTTCTTCACGCGGGATACAGGAGGCTTTGATTGATACTGCTGCGGATTCGCTACAGTAACGTTGGGCCAGAACGTAATGCCATCCAAGCAAGAGAGCGCACACTAGGGAAACACGGTCTGCTCTCGCCGCCTGGATACATCAAGCACAGCTCCGGAGCCAGGACTGCCTTTTCCCGAGCAGGCTGCATACATCAGACCATCTATCCACTCGTCAATACGCTCGTATCGTCAAAGGCTGGGTAAAAGCCATTGGCCTAGATCCTGCCATATATGGCACACACACGATGAGACGTACGAAGGCATCGCTGATCTATCGCAGGACGAAGAACCTACGGGCGATTCAAATTCTGCTCGGCCATACGAAGCTTGAGAGCACCGTCCGATATCTTGGGATTGAGGTCGATGACGCTCTGGAAATGGCGGAGCAGACCGAGGTCTGACCATATATTGCGACGGTCGAAGTCAGACCGTCGCTAACCGGCCAGAAGCGGTCGATCACATCCGAGCAGGGAAAAGCGGCTATTAAGAATACTCAGCCGCCCATCTCAACGAAATGCCCAAGTGATTTTGAACAGACTGAAGCGATTAATTGCCCACCTCAACAACCTTAGCGTCGGGTGCGTGGTTTTTCACCGACTCGATACCCTTGTCGCGTGAGGCTTCGGAGGCATATGACTGGCTCGTCCCGACTACTTGGTGATTACCCGCCTTAAGGTTGAACATAAACTTGTCAGCCCCGCTGGCCTTACGCTCGTAGCGTGCATCATCAGGCGCATTTTTTTTGACTGACTCGACTCCATTTAGACATCCAGACTTATCCTTGTAGCCCTCGCTGGCCAGAATTGCTTGGCCATTGTTGGCTTTGAGCCGAAAACGAAATTCACCCGCTTTGTCGTTGTATATTTCAAACGTCCCAGACATATAGCTATTCCTTATTTTTGGCTTTCATGAGATCCATCGATATCGCTGCGGTCCAAAAAATGACTGTTTGCCCATTAGAAATATGGTTTCTGTGTGATGCTAGCCAGGCAAAATCGATGCTCCAGCTTCAGTAGAACTGCATGACAAATGCACCATACCCCAAGAGCTAAACCAGATTTTTGAACAGTCAAAGTATAGACACAGATCTCAACACGGCTCGATTTCTTCGTCGAGTGAAGAGCCCAGCTTTTGCAGAGATATCCGAGCGGCTGCTTTTGGCCGATTGCAGCCGGTCGTGAAGCGCAGAAAACGGGTACTAGCGGTCGCTCATGTCACCCTCACACAGCAGCATGTGACAAGGCCTGTCGACTGTGCATGGGCCTATTGGCTTCAGAGAGTAGAGCGTTGCCGTGGTTAGCCAAGGTACCTTGCGAACCTTTATGGGATTGACCTGTACAGCGCCGGAGCGGAGATTAGGCTCTACCGAACCAATGGTAGTGCGAGAGGGAAGATGCGCCGATTTGAAGCCAAGGATCTAATAGCGCTCGCGACCGCGCCAATGAATCCAGATGATCATTGGTACGTGGATGCTGAACAAGCCTCGCAGTACCTGGTCACGAATGCGCATGCTGATGAGACCGTCATCTATGCATCCGCTCCCGCGGTACTGATCGTCGGAGCTCTAGTACCAACCGTTAACGTCACACCGGTTGACGGAGACGCGCTTCAGAATACGTCGCTTTGCACTGATGCAGCTTGGAAGATTCAAAAGTCTTGGAGCGCAGCTGAAGGTTACCGCGTATACCTAGAGCCACCATTTCCGAATGACCGGGTATCAGCCCTCTCTGGCGGCGAGACGCTCGTCACAAGGCGATATTTTTCGGGAGTGCACAAAGGCCCGGCTCCAATTGAAGTCAGCCAGAAACTCGTCCACTGCCTAGACATTCACTATATCCCCGAGCGGAATGCCTACTGTCGCCTAGACGGCAATGGGGATATCGAGGATGTGATACGGATTATGACGCTTCCAATTGATGAGCAGTTGGAAGGTAGAGAAGTCGTAACGATTCTTCGCAAAGATCTGGACATCTACATGGCAGTCGCGGATCTAGCGCTGGTTATCAAGTTTGACTTCACGCGGACCGTTCGCGGTAGCTTCAGCGGCTGGAATGACCTAAGCCGCTACCATCGCGATGGGGAGGATCTTTTTTACCATGGCGGTTCAGCCGCTCGTGCCAGCTTTATGCACGGCGCTATGGTTGTGCGCTCACAAACAACCCTGGCTGAACAGGAAGAGGCGTGGTGCAGGGATTTTGAAGGTGACCCTGACCGGGAATATGCAGTTTTCAAAATTTACGACCGCAAAAATGATCGCAATGTCGAGACGTCCGCTAGCCCGCTTCATATCGTCAGCTACTTCGAGCAAAGCGACCTGCCGTGGCAGATATCTCCCGCATTCTTTAGGCCCGAGGTTCTCCAGCGCTTCAAGGCGGACCCAGAAAAATACACGCTCGAAGACCGAAGCATCTCCTGCCGCGGAGCTTGGCACATCAAGTCGTACGACATAAATGAGGCAGGTCAAGTCCACGTTTACATCGGCGACCTCGCCAAGCTTCCTATTGCAGAGCAAAACTACTGGAAGACATTCAACGAATGGCCGAAGTCATCCATCTCGGCACGAGCCCATCGGACGGATATAGAGGGGCAGTGGTGCACGACCTACGACCCCTTAACTTCTTTAAGAAATAAGGTGAGAGCGCTGGATAAGGCTAGCCCGGAATGGTGGAACCGGAGAGGCGATGCACTGATGGATAGCGTACTGGCCCCGGCTACCGACTCCCCGAAAGAATGGGGAGATGAAATCTTGGCGCTCGACCAATTGCTGGTGGAGGGCTTTCTAGATAAACCTCTGCGAAAGATCGCCCAAGAAAAAGGGCGAGAAGTAGAGTCTGTGTGGCGCTCGCTGAAGCTTCTTCATGAAATTCTGCTTGGAAGCACTCTGAGTGAGGAGGCTGCCAAACAACTTCTGGCTCCTATGAAAAAGCTCCATGAGCTTCGCAATGAGATCCGCGGGCACGCGACCCATGAGAAAAAAGAGGTCGCAATTCGCGAGGCCCGTGCTACCCACGGTAATTTTCGAGCTCATTTTTTCCATATTGCAGAAGGCTGCGACCAGGCTCTCATTGGCGTGCTAAAAGCACTCGAGTTCGAAACGGAAGATTAGAAAACTCGGCTGATTGGTCTGTACGCTCCTCTCGGCGCGTAGGGCGCTAAGAGCTGTTGGTTCCCGGCTCTTCGCATGACGGCGCTCGCAAGGGGCGCCTTCTCGAATATAGTCGCGCTTGGCAAACGATTTCCTGCTTTCAACACCGGTTGAGTGCGAGTTTTCAGCTCATTATTAGCGAAACAGGCGCTTCCAGTCCCTAGTGACAAGCTCTTGACATGCTTGAGGTGCTCCGCCGAAGCAGCGCAAGGAAACCTCCTTCATTCGCTCTTCAGATTCATAGGTGATCGGCCCGCCATCTTGATCAATGAGCACGCCGCCTGCGCCGATCAGTAGTGCGTGACCTCCTACCACATCATGAGCTGACACAGGTACAAGAGACGTACCCACGACAGCATCACCAGCTGCGGCACGAGCGAGGCGATAGGCGATGCTGGGCATTGAAATGAACTCTGCCGGGGCACAAAGCTCTGCGTTGAGCTCAGGTTTGCTTGTTGCGGCAGTGCTTACCAGTACCACGCTGTTGGACGTCAACCTCAGTTGATCAAGCAGAGCATGTACTGTTTGCCTATTGCGAATGATTGCTGGCAGTCCTTCTGCCCAGGAGATGCAATCCTCACCACCATCCGGTGCGATGGGGGCGTAGACCACCCCTAGAACAGGGATTGCATTGTGAAGTAGGCCGACAGAGATGGCTGACCCTGCACGGTGTTGTAGGAAGTCCGCTGTTCCATCGTTCGGATCGACTACCCAACAGTACTCGTGACCTGTCATGTGCGTCCCAGTTTCCTCACCCCAGAAATCACAATGCAGGAGCTCGAGCAGATCTAGACGTAGCTGAGCCTCAATCTCGGAGTCGATAGCTGCTTTGTCCCCGTGGCCTCGGGGGCCGCCGATACGGTGCCACTCTGAAGACAGCAGTTTTCCGGCGGAAAGAACCCTCTCAACGACAGGGCCGAGCAAGTCCACGACGTTCATATGGACCTCCTGCATTAATCGGTTAGCCCTTAAAGATTAATCGCTTCTGCCCGAAATGCTTCTTGGCAGAAGGGGTAGATCGAGAGCGGCGACTGTGGCGGATGGAGCCTGGGAGGATGAGATGAGGCTTCTAGCGCGAAAGCTCAGCCAGCACAGAGACCGGCCTAGGCACAGATTCTTGGGTAGCCAGGGGCTCAACTACGGATGGTCAAATATTTTTGTCAATCTATGTTGTTCCAGGATTGGGGCTTCGTTCGATGTGGCAGTGGCCTTGTGTCAGACTATGTTGTCGAGGCTGGCACCTAAGGCCTCGGTTTTCCTCAGTGTTTTCAAGGGTGCTTGTGTCAATCTATGTTGTTGCCAACCAGTTGTTGTACGCTTGAACCACAGAAAGGCCCTCAGGGGCCTTTCTTGTTCTCACTGGTGCCCGCCTGTTCGAGTGCTGCGCCGGCTATGAAAAGTGTGAATGTTGCCTCGGCAGCGGCAAGCATCGGCACCCATGCGCAGGAACTGGCGGTTTCAAGGCGCGCAAGGAAGGTTGGCCAGAGCTTGGCGACGTCACCATGCTCCAGGTAGCTAACCGGCGCTGCTGGATCGATCTGACGCCGCCGCCGCGCCAGAATGGTGCCGCCAAGACGCGAACCCTCAAGCACATAGGCGGCGCCCCAGCAGCTGGCTTCATCCGGCAATTGCGGTGGTGGCAGTGCAGTCGGCGCCGGGGTATCCAGCTCGGTGAGGTCCGCCAATAACGTGTGACGTCGCGCCCGTGCGGGCCAATCATCAAGCAGCCGAACGATGCCAGCCTGTTCCAGCGCGACTTCCACGGCACCCAAGACTCGGCTATGGGCTCGAAGAAAATGGAAGTAGCCGTCCTGCCGTTCGATGTCAAAGCCGGCATAGGCAGCCTCGACACGTGCGTGCAGAGGAGCGGTTGCGTTCCTGAGAAGGGCTCGCAGCTCAGACATCGATCAGATTGCCTTTTTGCAGTGCCAACTCAATACCGTGCGCCAGCTGCTCCTCGCGAAACGGCTTCTGGATGATTGGGAAGCCCGCCAGACCAAGCTCGCTCAGTTCCGCGTAGCCCGTAACGATGACCACCGGCAGTTCTGGATTACGCGCACGCACTGTCCGCGCCAGTTCACCGCCGTTCATGCCCGGCATTGCGAAGTCAGCCAACAGCAGGTCGACATCGATGCCTTCGGCCAGTAGTTGCAACGCATGTTTGCCGCTATCGGCCTCGGTTACCGCGAAGCCCAGATTACGCAGGATCTGGGCTGTCACTTCGCGAACGCTGGGATCGTCATCAGCCAGGAGGATGCTGTGGTGGCTGTTGCTTTCGATCGAGGCCATGTTCGTGGGCATCAGCGGTTGCGTCTCCTGCGTTGCCGCGGTTCGTGGCAGGAATACCATCACCGTAGTGCCGACACCGGGTTGACTTTGGATACGAGCACCGCCGCCGGACTGCTTGGCGAAGCCGAACACCTGTGCCAGTCCGAGGCCGGACCCCTTGCCCACTTCCTTGGTGGTGAAGAAGGGTTCGAAGGCTTTGCTCAAAACCTCTTCACTCATGCCTTCCCCCGTGTCGGCCACGGACAGCACCACGTATTCGCCCGGGCCGGGGTCTTCGGCGCGCAAGGCTGGCTGGTCAATGACCACATTACCGGTGCCAAGGGTGAGCTGGCCGCTGTCGCCCATGGCATCGCGGGCGTTGATCGCGAGATTGAGGATGATCATCTCGATCTGTGTCGGGTCCACCAAGGCATGCCAGAGGTTGGCTTGCGTATCGGTCACAATGCTCACGTTACCGCCGAGGGTGCTCTTGAGTAGGCTCAGCAGGCTAACAAGCGTGTCGTTGAGGTTCACAGCCGTGGGAGCCAGTTGCTGACGCCGCGCAAAGGCGAGCAGCTGGCTGGTCAATGTGGCACCGCGTTCGCCGGAATTGCGGATGTATTCCAAGCGGCGCAGGCAGCGCTCGGTCGGTGCGCCACTTTCCAGATCGTTCTTTAGAAAGCTGGCGCTGGTCAGGATCACCGTCAGCAAATTGTTGAAATCATGGGCGACGCCAGCGGTCAGCTGGCCGACGGCTTCGAGCCGCTGCATCTGCTGCAACGTGGCCTCGACGCGCTCGCGTTCCTGGATCTGTGCAACCAGTTCGCGGTTGGCTTCGGCGAGTCTGTCGACGGTCGCGATTTCGCTGGTGATGTCCCGTGCGGCCGAATAGACGCGGCCGTTTTCGGCTACCGCGGACCATGACAGCCAGCGATAGCTGCCGTCGCGATGGCGTAGTCGGTTGACGAAGCGGTTGGCGACCTTGCCAAGACCGATCCGGGTGGTTTCCTCCAGCGACTCTTGAAGGTCGTCGGGGTGAACCAGCTCAATCAGAGAATTCTGCATCAGCTGGTCGAGGGGCCAGCCAAGAGTGTCTTCCCAGATCGGGTTCAGTGCGATCGGCATCATATCCAGCTGCGTGACCGCCAGCAGATCGCGCGACAGTTCCCAGGTGCGGTCGCGTTCCCGGGTTCGCTGCTCTACGCGCTCGCCCAGAGTTTCGTTCATGCGCTTGAGGGTCTGGGTCGCCAATTGCTGCTCGGTGATATCCATCACCACACCGACGAAGCGCGTGCAGACGCCCGCTTCGAAGAAGGCCTGCCCCCGCGTTTCCATCCAGCGAATACGACTGTCGCCGAGGATCACACGGTACGTGGCGCAGAATTCACGATTGTTTTCCTGAGTAATGGCCCGTTCGATTTGGACGCGCATGGCCTCGCGATCATCTGGATGACAGAGCTGTTCGAACAACGCCATATCTACCGGGACGTCTTCAGGGAAACCGTGCATCGCGCAACAACGCTCGTCCCATATCAGGGTTCCGCTTTGCGGCTCGTAGTCCCACATGCCCAGGCGCGAAGCATCGATGGCCAGACGGGCGCGCACTTCCACTTCCCGCAGCGCCTGCTCGGCCTGCAGGCGGCGACGGCGCTCGTTGACCTCGCTCAGCGCCCGCTCGACGGCTTTCGGTAGAAAACCCAGGTTCTGCTTGAGCACATAGTCAACGGCGCCGGAACGCATCATGTTGACTGCATTCTCTTCGCCGAATACGCCTGAAATGAATATGAAAGGTATCTGAGGGGCCAGTCTGCGTGCGTCCTGCAATGCCTGGCTGCCGGAATAGCCCGGCAGGATGAAATCGGCAAGTATCACGTCGAATTCGCGCCGCTGCAGCGCCTCGACTACCCCCGCCTGGTCGTAAACCCGCTCGGCATGCGCCAGGACGTAGCCGCTGCGCTCCAGCGACAGTTGGGCCAGTTCGGCATCGTGGGGACTATCCTCGATGAACAGGACGCTAATGTTCTTTGGCGTTGGCATTTTCACCCGGTCGAGGAAGGCAGGATTCGAGGCAGCACGCCGGCCTTCTGCGGCGGCGGGTCGTTCAGTTCTATTCGTCGTTAAAGCCACGTTTGAGCCGCAGGGAACCGGGTGGCGGCTCGTTGAGAACGGCCCAGAAGAGGCCGAGGTCGGAGATCGCGGCGACGAAATCCTTGAATTCGACCGGCTTCACCACGTATGCGTTCACGCCGCGCTCATAGGCCTTGAGCAGATCGGGTTCTTCCCGCGATGAAGTCAGCATGACCACGGGGATGCTACGTAGCTCAGGCGTTTCGCGCACTATCTTGAGTACCTCCAGACCGTCGACCTTCGGCAGCTTGAGATCCAACAACAGTACCGCGGGGTTGCCATCGGCCCGTCCGGCATAGCTTCCGGTGCGCTGCAAATAACTCAGCGCTTCGGCGCCATCGCGCATGATCACCACGTCGTTCGCCAACTGGCTGCGCTCCAGCGCAATCAGTGTCAGCTCCAGGTCGTGGGGGTTGTCCTCTATTAGCAGTATCGGTTTCAGCATCGCGTGTCTCGGTCCAGAGATGTATAGGTCAATTTCGGAAGCGAAAAAAAGAAGGTAGCGCCCTTGTCCAGTTCACCTTCCGCCCAGACACGGCCGTCGTGGCGCTCGATGATGCGGCGCACACTCGCTAGGCCGATACCGGTGCCTTCAAACTCCTCCATTCGATGCAGGCGTTGAAAAACACCGAATAGCTTGCCGGCGTATTGCATGTCGAAGCCCACGCCGTTGTCACGGACGTAAACAATCACCTCTCCGTGGCGCTGCTCAGCGCCGACCTCGATCACTGCCCTCTCGCGCGTGCGGGTGTATTTCACGGCGTTTCCTAACAGGTTGCGCAGCGCCATATGGAGGAAAGCCGCATCGGCCACCACGATTGGCATTGGCAGCAAATGCCATTCGATCTGTCGGCCTTCGCAGTCGGGGGTGAGTTCCTCCCGGATCGACGCAACCAGCGCACCGAGATCTACATCAGACATGCGCAATGCGGAGCGGCCCATTTGCGAAAAGGTCAGCAGGTTGTCGACCAGGGTGCCGGCAAAACTGGCCGCATCCGAAATGTTGTCCAGAAAGCGTAGCCCTCGCTCGCTTAGACGACTGCCTTCCAGTTCGCTGAGCAACTCGGTGTACCCGGCGATATGCCGCAGCGGCGCCCGCAGGTCGTGAGACACGCTGTACGAAAACGACTCAAGTTCCTTGTTGCTGGCACGCAGCTCGCCGGCTAGTTGGGCCATTTCTTCAGCCTTGCGCAGCACGATGCCGAGCACTGCGTTGCGCAGTTCAAGTGCGCCTTCGATTTCGTCCCGTTCCCAGGGAGTCGCGTAACCACGCAGGGTTTCCTGCCATCGTTCGAAACTATGGCGCGGGCTGAGCGCACCACTCTCGAGATCGACTCTTTTTTCCGGCCGTCCGGCCCAATCGACGGTCTTGATCTGCTCATGGCGGAACCAGATCAGGTAGTGCGCATGCAGGCGGGAGATAGAGATCGCCATGACACCAGCGCAATGCTCGGCCAGTTCTGGCAAGTCGGGAATGTCGAGGGATACGCATTCGCTGTGGTAGATCAGCCGGTCGCGCTGTGCGCCCAGCCATTTGGCCAACCGCAAGATTTGTTCGTGGTCGGGGGTTTCGCCAATGGTTTCGCAGGTTTCCGCGGAGACAATCGCCGCGCCATGGGCGCCGGCAAAGTCGAGCGCCACATCCGGCAACTGGCGAAAGCCGTCCACTACGCTGTCGTGGTCGGCCATTGCTGACAGGAGGCGTACAATCTGTCGGCGCAGTTCAAGCTTGCGCTGCGCCAGGGTTTCGACCTGCCGTGCCTCAATCTGCAGCGCCAGGATGCGCCCGAGCAACTCGCATGATGTACGGGTCTGGTAACTGACGTGGCGCGGCTGTGCATCGTGACAGGAGATCAGCCCCCAGAGCCGCCCGCGGATCACGATGGAGATTGACATCGAGGCCAGCGTGCCCATGTTGCGCATGTACTGCAGATGCACCGGTGACACGCTTCGTAGCGCCGCAAAGCTCAGGTCCAAAGGCTCACCGGTTGAGGGGTTCAGTGCCGGCACCAGCGGCGAAGGCTGGTAATTGGCGTCCTGGATGACCCGAATCAGGTTTTCTTGGTAAAGCAGACGGGCCTGAGGCGGGATATCGGATGCCGGAAAGCACAGTCCTAGATACTGCGCATAGCCAGCGTCAGCCGCTTCGGCCAGTACCAGGCCATTGTCATTGGCATCGAACCGGTAAGCCTTGACCCGACCGAAGCCGGTGATGCGCTTGACCTCTTTGACGGCGAGTTGGCAAAGGTTTTCCAGCTCGCGGGTCTCCTCCAGCTGCACGACGAAGGTACGCATCAGTGGGTAGAGCGAGTTATAGGCATCAAGGGGATCGCCGGCTCGCTCAAACTCCAGGATCAGCTGGCCCTTGCGGCGGTGCGCCATCACCGCGAATACAGACTCCTCAGCGCCGTTGAGGCTGAAGCTCACGTCGCTCAGGTGGAAAGGGTTCTGATCATCTTCGGTCAGCGCCGCCAGGCCAGCATCGATCCGCTCGATGTTGAGCAGTGTGGAAAGCGGCTTGCCTAACAATGTCGATGCCTCGAGGCCCAGCCATTCCACTACGTTCTTGCTGGCCTGCTGTATTCGCAGCTGCGGCTCGTCGACTACCAGAAGGAAACCGTGTGGCTGGATGCTGCCAGGAATGTGAATGGGTTCATCGGCGCATCGGTCGATGGCCTTGAGCAGGTCGTGGGCCTCGGTAGTGGTCATTGTGGTCCTTGTTCATGTCCAGTTCGGACCGAAGTGACAGGCAGGCACAAAGCGAATTGCTATTCAATGCCAGTGACAGCGCCGTAATTGCGATGGCAGATGAGGATATGACAACAGAGCGTGTAGTTTGGCAGCACTTTAACCCGACCGAACTGGCTCGCCAATGCGCTGAGCTCGCCAGGCCAGTCTTTTGAGGGACATTTAAGGATAGGTATGTAGGCCCTTTCCTTCTCGAATGCTTGGCAGTCCGCCGTGCGGGTCGTGTTCGTAATGGTCTGACAGCGAGGGTCACAACATATGCCGGCTGCGGGCAGGGAAATGCTTTGCCATGAGTTCAACCGTCCAATCGATGAACACGCGCAGCTTGGCACTGAGGTGCCGGTTCGGCGGAAAGGCGATGTACATCGGCATGGAGTCGAGTCGCCAGCGCTCGAATAGCGGTACCAGTTCACCGCGCGCGACGTGCTCGGCTGACATGTAATGCGGCAGCCAGAGCACGCCGAGGCCGGCCAGGCCCGCGGCGAGGTACGCGTTGCCGTCATCGACCGATAACGCATGGCGGCCAAGCAAGCTGATGCTCTCACCCTCGCGGCGCATGGCGTACGGAGCGGCTTTGCCGGCACGTGCCCAGACGAATCCCACGATGCGGTGATGCGAGTCTTCCAATTCCTGCGGATGCTGTGGCGTGCCAGCGCGTTCTAGGTAGCCCGGCGCGGCGTACACGCCGAGTTGCAGTTCGCCGACGCGCCGGGCCACCAGCGATTGATCGGTGAGTTCGCCGCCGCGCACGACGCAATCCACGTTTTCGCCGATCAGGTCCACCGTGCGATCACTTACGCCCAGGTCCAGCTGAATGTCCGGGTACTGCGCATAGAACGCTGGCAGTGCGGGTATCAAAATCAGCCGGGCAAAGGGACTGGGCACGTCCACCCGCAGCCTGCCGCGAGGTGATGCCGAGGCGCCGGATAGGCTCGTCTCGGCGTCGTCCAGGTCGGCTAGCAGGCGCAGCACATGTTCGTAATAGACGGCACCGTCGGCGGTGACCCCAACCTTGCGTGTGGTGCGGTTGAGCAGCCGCACGCGCAACCGCGCCTCCAGCTGCTGCACCAGTTGCGTCACGCTGGTTCTGCTCGTGCCGAGGGTCTCGGCCGCCTTGGTGAAACTTCCGGTTTCCACCACGCGGGCGAATGCCTGCATCGCATCGAAGCGGTCCATCTTGGTCCACCATTCTAGGAATTGTTTGGATTCTACAAACAATCATGACCGGACTTACCTGTTTATCCCACGCGATGACGCGCCTAGATTCATGTCTCCCTGAATGACGGGGCGGTTCAACCCCAATTGGAGAGTTCCATGACACAGCGCGACGTTGTTTTTCCACCCGCACGCCAGGCGCTCTACGAGCGAAACCGCTACTCGCCGGCAATCCGCTCCGACGGACTGCTGTTCGTTTCTGGACAGGTCGGCAGCCGCGAGGACGGTTCGCCCGAGCCTGAGCTGGAAGCCCAGGTCAGGCTCGCGTTCGAGAATTTGAATGCCATCCTCACGGCAGCGGGCTGCACGTTCGATGACGTGATTGACGTGACCTTGTTCATCGTTGATCCCGAAGCGCAATTCGACACGATCTGGAAAGTCGTGCCGGACTATTGGGGCAGCGCGCCCCACCCGACTCTGACAGCCGTCGGCGTGACCTGGCTCTACGGCTTTCAATTCGAAATCAAGGTCATCGCCAGACTGCCGGAAGCCGTGGGTAGCTGATGTCTATTTCGCGTAAGTCGTGTGCGACGGTGCTTGCGGCGCCGCATCCTCGAAACGATCGACCTGGCGCAGGCTCCTGAAGCCGAGCAGCCAACCGCCCGTTACTGTCAGGGTGCAGGCGCAGCCCAGCAGCGCCGCCGGCACCGCGCCGAACCAGGCGGCGCTGGTTCCAGCGCGGAATTCGCCGAGCTCGTTGGATGAGCCGATGAACAACATGTTCACTGCGTTGACCCGACCGCGCATGGCGTCCGGTGTGGAGAACTGGATCAGCGAGGAGCGGATATACATGCTCACCATGTCCGCACCGCCGGCCACCATCAGCGCGGCGAAGGACAGCCAGAACAGGCTCGACAGCGCAAATACCAGATTGGCCAGGCCGAACAGCGCTACCGCCGCGAACATCACCAGCCCGACATGTCGATTGAACGGCCGCACGCTGAGATACAGTCCCACCGTCACCTCACCGACGGCCATGGCGCTGCGCAGTAGACCGAGGCCGGTGGGACCGACTTCCAATACCTCCTGGGCATAGATCGGTAGCAGCGCTACCACGCCGCCCAGCAGCACGGCAAACAGATCGAGAGAAATGGTACCGAGAATGATTGGCCGCGAGCGGATGAAGCCGATGCCGGCGGTGAAGCGTGCCCATGCGGTGGTTTCAAGCGCCTGGCGCTGTTCGGCATAGCGCACCGGGACGAAGCCCAGCAGCAGCGTGCCGGCGAGAAAACCGATCAGGCACAGGCCATAAGTCAGGCCGCCGCCCCCGAGCGCATAGAGACCACCGCCGAGCACTGGGCCTGCGATGGTAGCGCTGCGCATGATCATGCTGTTGGCGGCGATGGCCGCGGCCAGACGCTCGCGCGGAACGATCTGCGGCAGCAGGCTGGACAACGCCGGCCCAGTGAAGGCACGCGCGCAGCCGTAGAACACCAGCACGCCGTAGTAATAACTCACCGCCGCGTCGGTCAGCGACAACCACAGCAGCGCGGCGGCGCACAGCGCTTCCACCAGCCAGCTCAGCGCCAGGATCAGCTTGCGGTCGAAGCGGTCGATCAGATCCCCCGCCGGTAGCAACAGAAGCAGCATCGGGACGAACTGGGCCAGGCCGACATAGGCCAGCGACAGTGGATCGCGCGTGAGGTCGTAGACCTGCCAGGCCACGACTACGGCCTGAATCTGCATGGCGAAAACTGCCAGCAAACGTGCAGCGAGAAAGGGGACGAAACCGGGAAGGCGGTAAACGGAAATGGACGTCGCGGTCACGGCAGGGTCCTGTCGCAGAGTCGTTCGTGAAGCGGCTCCGGGGGCAGGCCGCAGCGTCAAGGCAGCCGGGCAATCTACTGGAAAGCGCGGCAGCCACGCAAACGGCGTCCAGATGCAGCGATCCAGACACGTGTCTAACCGCTATGACCGGCCAGGAGCCGTTGCAGGCTGGCCGACTGCATCCGAAATGGGCGGATCGAAACGGCGCGGGGCTGGCTCGCGTGCGTTCGGGCTTGTATAAACTCGCTTCAAGCGCGTATTTCACGAATGGGGGGCGCATGGAAGAGGTAATCGAACAGCTGCGAGAACTCAACGAGCCGGTACCGGTGCCGTTGGAACTGCCAGACGATGACCGTCTGGTCGAGGTCGAAGAAGAGCTGCTGATCAACTTGCCGTTCGGCCTGCGCGAATTTCTGCTAACGGTAAGCGATGTCGTTTATGGCCGGCTCGAGCCGGTGACCGCCGATCCACAATCGCATACCTACCTGCCGGAAGTGGCGGCGAACGCCTGGGATGCCGGCGTGGCGCGGGATTTATTGCCGATCTGTCAGGACGGGCCTGACTACTACGTGGTCGATCTGGAAGGCGAAGTCATGCTGTTCGATGGTGACGCGCATGAACTCACCGATGAAAGCTGGGAAACCGTGTGGCACTGGGTGCGCGACGTTTGGTTGGAAAGTTGAGCCGCTTGGTTCTACAGGAGATGCCAAGGTCATGGTGACGCTCGGCAACCTGTGCGTTTTCCTCCTGCTGATGACAGCAGCCGCCTGGCTCTGGCATTCCCATGGCATACGCGAGCGCGCGCTGGCATCGGTGCGCCGTCATTGCGAAAAGATGGATGTCGATCTGCTCGATGGCAATGTCGCGTTTCGCCGCCTTGGATTTGTGCGCGACGCGCGCGGGCAACGCCGCTTTGCGCGCGTCTACGGCTTCGAGTTCACCGTGACGGGCGAGCAGCGCCATCAGGGCAGTATCGTCATGTTCGGTCCGCGACCGGGGCCGATCGAGATGGAAGCGCATCCCTTCAAGGCCCCGCCGGATTTGGGGCGGGTCATCCAGATGGAAGATTGGCGTCGCGGTGACTGATTTTGTCGGTTAAAGGCGGCAGGCGGCCATTGCTGCTTTCAGTAGCGCTTCGTCTCCGGGTGCGTTGAAAATCAATTCGAGCCGCGAATCCTTTCGCCATTCGCTGGGCTTGAACACCAGCCGCTCGCCAGCCAAGGCATTGGCCGAACGCCAGCCATCGGGGCTATGAAGCACCAGCTTCGCCCGGCGCCAATCCAGGCTGCCAAGCCACCGTTCGATGCGCTGCAGATCGAAACGCTGACTTGAATGCCAACGCCAACCGATGCTCCAACCGTCTGCGCTTGCCTGGCTTTGGCAGACCGGCTGTTGCGGATTCAGCCAGACACTGCCGGCTGGTTGCACGGAGGCGGGCAGGGGTGATGGAGTCTCGGCTTGTGCGCCGGCTCGCTGGTCGATACCCGGTAGCGCTGTGATCGGTAATTCGCCCTGGGTCGTCCAGCGCAATGGCAATGAGGGCAGCCTCGCCATGATGCGCTGGCGATCGGCCTGATCCAGCGCATCACTTTTATTCAGCAGCAGCAGGCCGTCGCTGCGCCGAAGTGTTTGCTGCACGCTGAGCGGCAAGGGCTCGTCACGCGCAAGGGAGGCGGCATCGAGCACCGTCAGGCAGGGCTGCAGCGCCAGGACACCCTGCCATGGCGGCGCGCCGAGTTGCGTGAGCAGTTCAGCGGGATGGCCCAGCCCGGAAGGTTCGATCAGCAGCCGATCCGGTTTGGCCTTGCGTAACAAGCGGCTCAGACCGACCTGGAAGGGCACGCCGTTGACGCAGCACAGGCAGCCGCCGGCGACTTCCGCGAGACTGATGCCCGCTTCGTTGGTGCTCAGCAGTGCTGCGTCGAGGCCGATCTGGCCGAACTCGTTAATCAACACCGCCCAGCGCTCGTTTGCCGGCTTCTGCGATAGCAGCGAACGGATCAAGCTGGTTTTGCCGGCGCCGAGCGGGCCGCCGATTACATGAGTCGGTATTTGAGTCAGCATGGCGCCATGGTGCGCATTTGGCGGATGGATTGGAAGCGGCCGTGCAGCCTGCATGCTAGAGTCGCCGCGGTCAGATGAGGGGGTAATCGATGCGTTTATTGTGTTGTCTGCTGCTATCGCTGAGTGTCGCCGGCCAGGCCTGGGCCGATGGCTGCGTCATTCACAGCCAGGACGAGCGCATCGAGGTGAAGGTCTGCCAGCAGAACCGCAACATTCCGGCTGAAATGTTCCGCTCGGGATTCTGCCAGCCCGAACTCAAGGGACAGAAGGTCGAGGTCAGCTTCGTGGAGCAGTGTCCCGGCGGCGCCTTCGGAGTCTGCCGCAACGCCCAGGTGTCCAACATGCCCTATCGACAGGACATTCACTATTACGGCATCGCCAGCGATGCGCGCTTCCTTCAGCCGGCCTGTGAGCAGACCAGTGACGGCGAGTGGGTGATTCCATGAGTGTTCATGGGCGTTCCACGTGAAACGTCGCTTTCCTCCTGTAACAGGGTTCGTCTCGAACCTAGCTATGTCGAACAACATACTGCCGTAGCTTGCGAAGTTGAGAAGCGTTAGCATTACGATCTCGACGGCAAAGAGCAGCAGCCATGGCAACCCAGGGGATGGTTCGGCAACAGTTGGTACATCGACTCTATGTCGATCATCAGGGCTGGCTGAATGGCTGGTTACGCCGTCAGCTCGGCTGCAGCCAGAAGGCAGCGGACCTGGCGCAAGATACTTTCGTGCGTGTCCTGACCAAAGATCACGGCCTAGAAGCGATTCGTGAACCGCGCGCCTTCCTGCATACCGTCGCCAGAGGCCTATTGATCAATCACTGGCGCCGCAAGCAAATCGAGCAGGCCTATCTGGACGCGCTCGCCTTGCAGCCCGAGGCATTCGCGCCGTCACCCGAATCCCACGCGTTGGTCGTCGAAATCCTGTTGCAGGTCGATGCGATGCTGGCGCGGCTTCCAGAGAAAGTTCGCCGTGCCTTCCTTCTTTCCCAGCTGCAGGGCATGACGTACGGGGCGATAGCCGCCGAGCTTGGCGTATCCGAACGCATGATCAAGAAATACATGGCGCAGGCCATGCTGCACTGCCTGACTCTGCTCGACGACGCGCCATGAGCCTCGATTATCAGGTACTGCAAGCCGCAGCCCAGTGGTTCGCGGTACTGCAATCCGATGCGATCAGCGAGGCTGATCGCCAGGCCTGGCGCGCTTGGGTTGCCTTACCCGAGCACGCCAAGGCCTGGCAGCGGGTGGAACAGATCAGCGGGCGGTTGGAGCCGTTGACGGGCGACCCGTTCGGCTCCGCAGCGACGGTTCTACTGCAGCGTCGCGAGCCGACTCGGCGGCACGCACTCAAGACCCTTTCGATTCTATGCGGCGGCGCCTTGCTGACGTTCGCCGGCGGTGCGCTGCCATGGCGTAGCTGGGCGGCGGACCATCGTACGGCGGTGGGGGAGGTGCGCGACTGGCGTCTGGATGATGGCTCACGGCTGTGGCTGAACACCGATAGCGCGTTGGCTGTCGCGTTCACCGATCAGGCTCGGCAGCTGTCGCTGCATCGTGGCGAGGCGTTGCTGCAAGCGTCTGACGAGCGACGCCCGCTGCTGTTGCGCACGTCCGAAGGCGATCTTCAGGCACGCGGCGCTGCGAGGTTTTCGGTACTGCAGCGCGACGGCAGTACTCAGCTCAGCGTGTTCGAAGGCTCCATCGATATCCGGCCCGCCGGGCGCGATGGCGTTCATACCGTCCTGCAAGGCCAGCAAGTGGCGTTCGATACTCTGCAAATCAGGCTTGATCGGCCGGTTCAGCCGGGCCGTCAGGCATGGAGTAGCGGCGTCCTGTTGGCCGATGATCTGCGTCTGGACGAGTTCGTGACCGAGCTGGCGCGCTATCGCCAGGGCTATCTCGGTTGTGATCCACGCATTGCCGGCCTGCGCGTGGTCGGCGCCTATCCGCTGGCTGATACGGAGCGGATTCTGGAGGCTCTGGCCAGTACATTACCGTTGCGCATCAATCGGCGTTTGCCTTGGTGGGTCAGTCTCGAACCGTCGAGCGCTTGAACGCAAATGTAAAAATTTCTCATCCGCAGTTCCCTTTCGTAGGACGTCGCTGGGCATAACCGCATCGATCTCTATTTTGTTTGCAAAAGGATGACCCATGCGCTCCATCGCTCCGCTTCGTCGTTCCAGCCTGTCCCGTGCCGTCCGCGCTGCCCTGTTCTGCCTGCCGCTAACAACGCTCGTCGCCTCGCCGACGGCGCTGGCACAGGCCGCCAGTCAGCAAGAGGTTCGCGTCTACGATATCCCAGCCGGTCCGCTGTCCAGTACGCTGAGCCGTTTTGCCGGCGAGGCTGGCGTGATGCTGTCGGTCGATGGTCGTCTCACCGAGGGGCGCGATTCGGCTGGCCTGCAGGGGCAGTATGGCGTCGCGGAGGGCTTCGATGTCTTGCTGCAGGGCAGCGGGCTGCAGGCCGTACGCGATGAGCGCGGCACCTACTCGCTGGCGGTGGCGCCGTCTCACGAACAGGCTGAGGCCGTCGAGCTGAAGCCCATGGTGGTCGAAGGCTTCGCCCTGGGTAACGCGCTAGGCGAGATGGAAGGTTACAACGCCACCCACAGCAGCGTGGCGACCAAGACCAGCATGCCGCTACTGGAAACGTCGCAGACGGTCTCGGTGGTCACGCGTCAGCAGATGGACGATCAGGGCTCGCTGACCGTGGCCCAGGCGTTGCGTTATACCCCCGGTGTGATGAGCACGCCTTATGGCGCCACCAGCCGCTACGATTATGTGGCCATGCGCGGCTTCAACGATGGCTCGGTGGACAACCTGTATCTGGACGGCCTCAAGATCATGGGTGACAGCGGCACCTACAGCACCATGCAGATCGATCCTTACTTTCTCGAGCGCATCGATGTACTGAAGGGCCCATCATCGGTTCTGTATGGCCGCAGCCTGCCTGGCGGCCTAGTCGCCATGACTTCCAAGCAGCCGACGGAAGAGGTTTATCGGCAGGTCCAGGCGACGCTTGGCAGTAACGATCAGAAAGGCATCGGCGTCGATTTAGGCGGGCCGCTGGACGAAGAAGGAACGCTCTCCTATCGGCTGGTCGGTCTGGCGGATAAAGGTGATACCCAGTACGACCATGTGAAGTCGGAGCGCTATGCCATCGCGCCATCTCTGCGCATCGCCTTTTCCGAAGATACCGCGCTGACCCTGCAGGCCTATCTGCAGCACGACCCGGAAAGTGGTTATCACGGCGGCCTGCCTGCTGAAGGCACTCTATATCGTCGTAATGGGCGCTATCTCTCCGACGATTTCTTCGAGGGTGAGCCCGGGCACGAGAAGTTCGAGCGCACTCAGCAAATGCTCGGCTATCAGTTCGAGCATCGTTTCGACGATGTCTGGTCGATGCGTCAGAACTTCCGCTACCTGGATTCGAAAGTCGAGTCCGAACAGGTCTACAGCCTGGGCTGGGTGGGCGATTCGTCAGAACTGCTGCGTGGCTATACGGGCGCGGAGGAGCGCCTGCACTCGTGGATCATCGACAACATGCTGCAGGCCGAATTCGACACGGGCGCCGCCCGGCATACCTTGATCACCGGTGTCGATTATCAGCGTGGAAAGGCCAAAGTGGACTATTACGGCGGCACCGTCGGCAATCTCGATGCGTTCGATCCGGTCTATGGCACGCCTGTTGTGGTTGGCGGCCCGTTCGGCCAGACCCGCCGGCTGGAGCAGACGGGTCTGTACATGCAGGACCTGATCGAGCTGGACCGTTGGCGTGTTTCCCTGGGCTTGCGTCAGGACTGGGTAGAAACCGAAGTGGTGTCAGACGGGGCGAGTGCGCCCTCGGGAAAGGACTCGGACCAGCTGACGACCCGCGCTGGCGTGCTTTATCTGTTCGATAACGGCGTGGCGCCTTATATCAGCTATTCGGAGTCGTTCAACCCGAACTCGACCAGTGACGCCAATGGTGATCCGCTTGACGCGACCGAAGGCACTCAATGGGAGCTGGGCATCAAGTACCAGCCGGTGGGTACCGACGATCTGTATACCGCTTCGCTGTTTCACATCGAGCAGGAAAACCTCGCTTCCAAGCTCCCTAACGAGGATTTCTACAGGCCTATCGGGGCCGTACGCTCGCAGGGCCTGGAACTTGAAGCGCGTCTGCAGCTGACCGACAGCCTGCGTCTGCTGGGCAGCTACACCTTCACCGACATCGAATATTCCAAATCCGTGTTCAGCGCTGTGGACGCGACTCTGGATAACAAAGGCAATACCCCAACACAGTCGGTACGCCACATGGCGTCCATCTGGGCGGACTACCGTTTCATCGGCGATAGCCTGGAAGGGCTGAGCACCGGCGCTGGCATTCGTTATGTCGGCGAAGGCTGGGCCGATGCCGAAAATACGCAGCGCATACCGTCCTACACATTATTCGATGCCTCCGTCGGCTATGACCTCGCCAGGGTCGGGCTGGATGGCATGGATGTCCGGCTAAATGCCAACAACCTCACCGACAAAAGATACGTGGCGGGCTGTGGCAGCAGCCTGAACTATTGCTATCTGGGTGAGGAGCGCAACGTCACGGCGACGGTCAGCTACGAGTTCTGATTAACAGGTACACACTCGCCGCCAGCCTTCCAGGCGGCGGCTTTTGCGTTCTCCAAGTGGTTATAACTGATGCGTTACATCTTCGTTCTACTGCACCGCTACATCGGCCTGGCCACGGCGCTGTTCCTGTTTCTTGCGGGCATCACCGGCGCGGTTCTGGCCTTTCACCACGAGCTGGACGAGTGGCTGAACCCCGAGTTCTACCACACCACCAGCGAAGGCCCGGTGCTGGCGCCGGGGTCGCTGGTCGAGCGCGTTCAACAGGCCAACCCGCGGATGCAGGTCTGGTACATGGAATTCCCCGACGAGCCGGGGCATGCCGCCTTGATGGCGCTGGTGCCGCGTAATGATCCGGCCACCGGCAAGCCCTATGACGAAGAACCGGTGGTGCAGTACCTCGACGCGGTGACCGGAGAGCAGGTGGGCACACGTTACTGGGGCGAATGCTGCTTCTCGCGGGAGAACTTCGTGCCCTTCATGCTGGAGTTCCACTACAACCTGTCGCTGCCGGGCAACTGGGGGCTGTGGCTGATGGGCATCGTGGCGATCGCCTGGACGCTCGATTGCTTCGTCTCGCTGCTGCTGACCTTCCCGCGTGGGCGGCCGTTCTTCGGCAAGTGGTGGACGTCATGGAAGATCAAACGTCAGCGCATGAATCATGACGTGCACCGTGCCGGCGGGTTGTGGCTGTGGCTGCTGCTCACGCCAGTGGCGGTCAGCAGCGTGGCCATGAATCTTCCCGAGCAGGTGTTCAAACCGGTGGTGTCACTGTTCTCACCAGTCGAGCCGAGCGTCTACGAGGCGCGTGGCAGACTGCCAAAGGATGAGCTGGGCACCACCGCCTATGATTTCCATCAGGCCTATGACTACGCGATGCAGCATGCGGCCGAGCTGGGCCTGAGCGAACCCATCGGCGAGCTGTACTACAGCTTCGAATACAACTTCTACGGCGCGGGCTTCGGCGATCACGACAGCAACCAGGGCAACGCCTGGCTGTTCTTCCATGGCACTGATGGGACGCAGTTGCTGGGGCAGGAAATACCGGGGCAGGGCACGTTGGGTGAGCAGTTCCACATGTTGCAGCCGGCGATTCATGGCGGGCGCATCCTCGGAATGCCGGGGCGGATTCTGATTGCGGTGCTGGGCGTGGCGATTGCGGTGCTGTCAGTGACTGGTGTGGTGATCTGGTGGCGCAAGCTGCGCGCGAGGAGGGCGGCGACGCTCAGGCGCGAGGCAGAACTGGCGGTTTGATGGATCGCCCACACTGCTCGTGGGGTCGGTTGTCGAGCGGACCTGCCGTCAGGCTGATGTCTGATCGAGTCACGCTCCCGCGTGGGCACGCCTGGTGGCTTGCGTCTCGATCACAGCACCGGTTGGAGGCTCCCACGCAGGAGCGTGGGAACCACCAGGGTCACGGTGCAGTGAGTCGCCTCTCACCGGCGCACCGAGGTTGGGCGCGGGTTATGTTTTGCCGGTGTGCGGAGCGGACCCTACAGCGGAATCTCGAGCGGACTTGCGGTACTCAAGAGGAACTGCTCACCGGCACGCTGCAACTCCAGAGCTCCAGCGCGGGCTGCTCCGACGTGGGCGGGCCGAGCCATTCGCTTAGCGCGTGGCAACGCTGGTCGAAACACAGCTGGTAATCGCCGGCTTCAGGGGTTCGCCCCACACGCAGCGGTTGCAGAGGCGGCAGCTGGCGCTGGTAATGCCAGCTGCCGTCGCGCAACTGGGCGTCATCCGGAACTTCCATGCCGGCGCCGGTGCCCTTGATCCGCGCTTCGCCGAGCAGCAGCCCATCCGGCGTTACGCGGTAATCTTCTTCCCAGCGGATCTTCTCAATCGTGTGGTTCCACGCCAGGGTGAAGACGGGTGTGGGCACCTGCGCCCACACCACGCCCGCCAACCCCAGGCAGAGCCCGATCACGCCACCGCCGGCTCGGCACGACGAGCGCGCCAGACATGCTGGGCCACCAGAGCGATACCCAGTGCGAAGCCGATTTCATCGCTGATCGGCAGCGCCAGGATCAGCGCGACACCTGCGGCGAAGGCCCACAGGCGCTCCCATAGCGGCATACGCATGCTCATGAAACCGGTAACCGCCATGCCCCACAGGCACACCGCGAAGACCGTCTTGACCACCATGTAGATCGTGGTCAGCCAGCTGTCGCCCTGCATCATCAGCGCCGGGTCGTAGACCGCCATGAACGGCACGACGAAGCCGGCGGCGGCGATGCGGATCGCCCAGAGACTGATCTTGAAGCCGTTCTCCCGCGCGATCGGCGCCGCGGCGAAGCAGGCCAGCGCCACCGGTGGTGTCAGGTCGGCCATTAGCCCGAAGTAGAAGACGAACATGTGCGAGACGATCAGCGGCACGCCCAGCTGCTCCAGCGCCGGCGCGGCGATGGCGCTGGTGATGATGTAGTTGGGAATGGTCGGGATGCCCATACCCAGCACCAGACAGGTGATCATGGTCAGCACCAGCGAGAGGAACAGGTTGTTCTCACCGATGGCCAGGATGTAGCCGGCGAAGGTACTGGCAATGCCGGTCAGCGAGACGATGCCGATGATCACCCCCACCAGCACACAGGCGATACCCACCGGGATCGCATGGCGCGCGCCTTCCACCAGCGCGAACAGACAGGTGCGCAGGGTGTCGCGGCCACCTTTGATGAACCAGCAGACCACCACCAGCGCCGCGATGACACCAAAGATCACCCCGATGCCGAGTTGGAAGAAGCCGGCGCAGAGCACGCCCAGTGCGATCCAGAAGGCGCCGCGCAGCCAGAAGCTGCTGGCCTTGAGGATGATCGCCGAGCCGAGGATGACGATGGCCGTCAGTGCCAGACCGACAGTGCCGGAGAACATCGGGGTACGCCCCGAAAACAGCAGGTAGACCAGCACCGCGAGCGGGATCAGCAGATACCAGCGTTCCTTGACCGAACCCCAGGCGCTCGGGCACTGGTCCTTCGGCAGACCCTTGAGGCCCTTGCTGCGCGCTTCCAGGTGCACGATCCAGAACACTGCGAAGAAATACAGCATCGCCGGAATCAGCGCCGCCTTGGCCACCTCGACGTAAGGCACGTTGATGGTCTCGGCCATGATGAAAGCCACGGCACCCATTACCGGCGGCATGATCTGCCCACCCATGCTGGCCGTGGCTTCCACCGCGCCGGCAAAGGCCGGTCGGTAGCCGAAGCGTTTCATCAGCGGAATGGTGAACTGCCCGGTAGTGACCACGTTGGCCACGCCGGAGCCGGTGATGGTGCCCATCAGCGCCGATGACACCACCGATACCTTGGCCGGGCCGCCGGTCTTGTGGCCGAACATGCCCATGGCGAAATCGGTGAACAGCTTGATCATCCCGGCCTGCTCGAGAAAGGAGCCGAACAGGATGAAGAGGAAGATATAGGTCGCCGAGACATACGTTGGCGTGCCGTAGAAGCCCTCGGTACCGAACGACAGCTGGTTGATGATCTGATCGAAACCATAGCCACGGTGGGCGAAGTCGCCCGGCAGGTACTCGCCGAACAGACCGTAGGCCAGGAAGATCGCGCAGATGGTCGGCAGCGCAATACCCATCACCCGGCGGCCTGCTTCGAACACCAACACGGTGAGGATGATGCCGATGTACATGTCGGTAGTGGTCAGATCACCCGAGCGTTGAACCAGATCGCCCTCGAAATACCACTGATAGAAAGCCGTCGCCATGCCGGCCAGGCCGAGCAGCCAGGCCAGCGGCTGCCAGGGGCGGCCATTGCCTTTTGCCGGGTAGCAGAGAAACACCATCAGCAGCAGGAAACCGACGTGGCCCGCGCGCAACACCTGGCTGGACACCGGATGGAAGGCGGCGGTGATGATCTGATAGGTGGAAAACAGCAGCGCGACGTAGAACAACGTCTTCGGCCATTCGCTGGGACTGCTGTGCAGCCCTTGGGTCTCGCTCATGGGATGGCTCTCTCGGAAAGGTTGAAGCGTCGCGCCAGTGCGGAGCATGGGCGTTCTTCGCGATGGCCCGGGATGCGGGCCATCAGGCTATGCAGTCTTGAAGGCGAGCTGGGCGGGTATCAGGCCCGCCCGGCCCGGCTGTCACTTGAGGACGCCGGCTTCCTTGTAGTAGCGCTCGGCGCCCGGATGCAGCGGGATCGGCAGCCCTTCGGTCGCGGTTTCCAGCTTGATGTCCTTGGCCGCGGAGTGGGCGCTGGACAGGCGGTCGAGGTTCTCGAAGATCAGCTTGGTCATCTGGTAGGCGACGTCATCGGAGACCTTCTCGTGGCTGACCAGGATATTGGTGATGGCGGCAGTGGGGATGTCCGCGTCCTGACCGTCATAGGTGCCGGCCGGAATCATCTTCGACTGGTAGGCGGCGCTGCCGATCTTGGCAACCACGTCCTCGGGAACCGCGACGAAGGTGATCGGGACCATGGCAGCCAGATCGCGAATCGCCGCCATGCCGAGGCCGGATGATTGCAGGGTGGCATCCAGCTGACGGTTCTTGATCAGCTCGACCGACTCGGCGTAGGGCATGAATTCCACACGGCCCATGTCCTCGTAGGTCAGGCCGGCGGCCTTGAAGATTGCGCGGGCGTTGAGCTCGGTACCGGATTTCGGCGCGCCGACGGAGATGCGCTTGCCCTTCAGGTCTTCCAGGGTCTGGATCCCGGATTCCTTGCTGGCCACGATGTGGATGTAGTTCGGGTAGGTGGCGGCGATGGCGCGCAGACGCTTGAGCGGGGCCTTGAAGCCGGCATCCTCGACGCCGTTCCAGGCATCGTCCACGGAATCACCGAGGGCGAAAGCCAGCTCGCCGCGGCCGGCCTGCAACAGGTTGAGGTTTTCGACCGATGCCTTGGTGGCCTGAACGGAGGTCTTGGCGCCGTCGATCTTGTTGTACTGCTGCGACAGGGCTACGCCGATCGGGTAGTACACACCGCTGGTGCCGCCGGTGAGGATGTTGATGAAGGTCGGCGCAGCGACGGCTGCGGTGCTGGCAGTGAAGGCTGCTGCGGCAGCAAGCAGGCCAAAGCGTTTGGTCAGTCTCATGGTGTAACTCCGTTTCGTTGTTATTGGTTTTCGCAACCCTTGACGATAGACGATCGGCCGCAGCTTCAAAGGCTGCAAGGACAAGAAGGGCGGTTACGGCGGCGGGTAAGCTTTCATTAGGGAAAAGCGGGCGCGCTGTGCGGCTTTCTTGTCTTGGTAATCGCATCGGGCTAGGCAGAGCAAGCACGAGCCGTGCCATATACCCTCAGGGCTCTGCCACGTTGAGTTAACGCGTATATGCGACGGGTATTGGCAATAAACCGCTTACCAATCCCAAGCAGTAGGCGGAAACTTGCCGATGCCAGGGCGGGCCGGCGGTTACTGAGAAGGATCTCGAACCTAGCGCCATCGCTGTCGTCGCATCATGAAGAGCTGCTGCTGAATGAGGCGCCAATGGCACGCGAAATTAGCGCAAAAGACCTGGGTATCGAAATCGAGAAAGGCGAAGGCGAACTGTTCAAATGGTTCATCGCCAGCTTCCTGTTCGGCAAGCGCATCCAGCAGGATATCGCCGCTGAGGCCTATCGGGTGATCGTCGACAAACACAAGCGCGACACGCCGAGAAAGCTCTGCAACTGCAGCCGGCAGGAATTGGTAAGCATGCTCGGCGAAGGGCGCTATGTGCGTTACGACGAATCCACCGCCGAACGCCTGCTCAAGCTGTGCGAAAAGCTCAACAGCGTGTACGGCGGCAAGCTCGGCAACATCCGTGAGCAGAGCGAAAGCCGTAACGCACTAGAGAAGCGCCTGGCCGAGTTCGAGGGTATCGGGCCGAAGACGGTGGAAATTTTTATGCGCGAGGCGGCGAAGGTCTGGTACTGAGCGATCTTCTTGAACCGCATCCTGCAAAAGCGTCTTGCCAGGCACATCCAGCATCTCGACCGGCCGAGCTTGCGCCGCGCGCCGATCCGGCTAAAGTGGCGCCAGCCTCCTATCGAATTTCAACCATGCGCGCCGTGCTTTTTGCGTTCAGCCTGTTCTTACCGCTACTGGCTTCTGCCGGCCCTGCGCCTTATTACCAGTGGCAGAGCAAGGTCGACGGGACCGTCATCTGTCGTCAAACGCCGCCGGGCCATGGCTGGGAATTACTCAACGGTCGGCCATTTCGTGATCTCAACTGCACCCAACCGGCCAGCCGCGTAGAGCGTCCTGGCGATGTGCCGGGCTTTCGCCCCCAGCCGGGGCGGTGATAGGCACTAAGCGCATTCAGATGTATCCGTTGTAAAAGCGCTCCTACGCACCAACTATTCCTTCGAAGCCCCCCATAACCATGGTCGATCTATCCGCCTACTTCGGCCTGTTCTTCGCAGCTTTCGCTGCCGCCACGCTTGTACCCGCGCAGTCGGAAGCCGTGCTGGTTGGGTTGCTGCTGGGTAGCGATCTCTCACCAGCGACACTGTTGGCAGTGGCTACGTTCGGCAACGTGCTGGGCTCGGTAGCCAATTGGCTGCTCGGTCGCTACATCGAGCGGCTGCGCCACAGGCGCTGGTTTCCGGTTAGCCAACGTCAGCTGGAAAAGGCTCAGCGCAGCTATCACCGTTACGGACGATGGTCGCTGTTGCTGAGCTGGGTGCCGATCATTGGCGATCCACTGACCGTCGTCGCTGGAACACTGCGCGAACCGCTCTGGAGTTTTTTGCTGCTGGTAACTCTGGCCAAGGGCGGCCGCTACCTGTTACTCGCTGGGGTCACGCTCGGCTGGCTGTAACGCCCGGCTCTGCGGCATCGTTAACTTAAGCGTAACGAAGCGCCTCTGCGCTTGATTGATGACCTTCCGGTCAGCTCCCTACTGTGCGCTCCACAAAGCGGAAACCTGTGGAGTCAGCATGACAACAACAATATCCCCACCGCCGCAGTGGTCGCGTCGTCGCGCTGAAAAAGCCCGGCGTCTAGACCAGATGCGCAGCCTCGCCGACGGCGTGGTGCTGCCCAGCGACAAGATCGTCGCGGCGCTCGAAGTTCTGATCGCACCCGGTGATCGCGTGGTGCTGGAGGGCAACAACCAGAAGCAGGCGGATTTCCTCTCGCGCTCGCTGGCTCAGGTCGATCCCGGCAAGCTGCATGACCTGCACATGATCATGCCGAGCGTCAGCCGCGCCGAGCACCTGGACCTGTTCGAACGGCAGATTGCGCGCAAGTTGGACTTCTCCTTCGCCGGCCCCCAGAGCTTGCGCATCAGCCAGCTACTCGAAGACGGCTTGCTCGAAGTCGGTGCCATCCACACCTACATCGAACTCTATTCGCGCCTCTTGGTGGACCTGATCCCCAACGTCGCGCTGGTGGCCGGCTTCCAGGCCGACCGCCACGGCAACATCTACACCGGCCCGAGCACCGAAGACACTCCCGCACTGGTCGAGCCGACCGCGTTCAGCGATGGCATCGTCATCTTTCAGGTCAACGAGATCGTCGACGAGCTGCCGCGCGTGGACATCCCGGCGAGCTGGGTCGACTTCGTCGTCGTCGCCGACAAGCCGTTCTATATCGAGCCGCTGTTCACCCGCGACCCGCGCCACATCAAGCCGGTGCACGTGCTGATGGCGATGATGGCGATCCGCGGCATCTACGAAAAACACAGCGTGCAGTCGCTCAACCACGGCATCGGTTTCAACACCGCCGCCATCGAGTTGATCCTGCCGACCTACGGCGAATCGCTGGGCCTGAAAGGCAAAATCTGCCGCAACTGGACGCTCAACCCGCACCCGACGCTGATCCCGGCGATCGAGACCGGCTGGGTCGAGAGCGTGCATTGCTTCGGCACCGAATTGGGCATGGAAAATTACATCGCTCATCGCCCGGACGTATTTTTCACCGGTCGCGACGGCTCCATGCGTTCGAACCGCATGATGTGTCAGTTGGCCGGGCAGTACGCCGTGGACCTGTTTATCGGCGCCACGCTGCAAGTCGATGGCGACGGCCATTCCTCCA
This sequence comes from Pseudomonas sp. MTM4, assembly GCF_019355055.1. Taxonomy (NCBI): domain Bacteria; kingdom Pseudomonadati; phylum Pseudomonadota; class Gammaproteobacteria; order Pseudomonadales; family Pseudomonadaceae; genus Pseudomonas; species Pseudomonas sp. MTM4. Next base: position 2,953,831 of record NZ_CP048411.1, on the reverse strand, counting down.
CCGTTACCCGTGGCCGCCTGGCCGGCTTCGGCGGGGCACCGAACATGGGCCACGATCCGCGCGGCCGTCGCCATCCGACACCGGCCTGGCTCGACATGGCCATGCCCGGCGGCGAAGCCTCAGTGACCATGCTCGAGCGCGGCAAGAAGCTCGTCGTGCAGATGGTCGAAACGTTCCAGGAAGGCGGCAAACCCACCTTCGTCGAGCAGCTCGATGCGGTGGAAGTGGCGAAGAAGAGCGGCATGCCGCTGGCGCCGATCATGATCTACGGCGACGACGTCACCCATTTGCTCACCGAGGAAGGCATCGCCTACCTATACAAGGCGCGCTCGCTGGAAGAGCGCCAGGCGATGATCGCCGCAGTGGCGGGCGTCACCAGCATCGGTCTGCGGCACAACCCGAAAGACACCGAGCGCATGCGCCGTGAAGGGCTGATCGCGCTGCCGGAAGACCTCGGCATTCGCCGTAACGACGCAACGCGCGAGCTGCTGGCGGCAAAGAGCATTGCCGAACTGGTCGACTGGTCCGGCGGCCTCTACAACCCGCCTGCCAAGTTCAGGAGCTGGTGATGAGTGCACTCATTGCAAGACAGGCGCAGCCGACACTGGCCGAGCGCCTGGCGGACCTGGCGGTGCAGGCGCTGATCGACGAGGCCGATCTGTCGCCTAAGCCGGGGCTGGTCGACCGTCGCGGTAGCGGCGCCCACAGCGACTTGCACCTGGGGCTGATGCACGCTTCGGCGCAATCGCTGTGGCCAGCGTTTGCCGCCATGGCCGATGCCGCACGAGCCGAGGGCCGGGTTAGCCAGCCGCTGCGCGAAGCACTTGGTCAACTGGGACGTGAAGGCGAAGCGGAAATGCTCCGCGTGACCGGCGGCGTAAACACCCATCGCGGCGCGATCTGGGCGCTGGGGCTGCTTAGCGCGGCGGCGATGCTGGAAAGCGGCGCCTCGGCCGAGTGGATCGCCGCCAGCGCGGCGGCCCTGGCGCGGCTGGACGATCCGGCTGCGCCGCATAACCCGGACAGCCATGGCGCGCGGGTCTGCGGTCGCTATGGCGTACTCGGCGCCCGCGAACAGGCGCAACACGGCTTTCCCGCCGTAATCGAGCACGGCCTGCCGCAGCTACTCGCCAGCCGTCATGCAGGAGCCGGTGAGCAGAACGCCCGTCTCGATGCGCTGTTGTCGATCATGAGCTCCCTGACCGACACCTGCGTGCTGCACCGCGCCGGTATGGAAGGGCTGACCCGCATGCAGGCCGGCGCCCGCGCCGTGCTCGATGCCGGTGGCGCCGCCAGCCTCGCCGGCCGCCGCAAGCTGCGCCTGCTCGACCGCGACATGCTCGCGCTTAACGCCTCGCCCGGTGGTGCCGCCGATCTACTGGCCGCCACTCTTTTCCTCGACCGCCTGGCGCCTCATGCGCTGGCGCCGACTGGGAGCAACTGAACATGGAAACCCTGTCTTTCGAATTCGCCGCCGGGCAACCCGCCCGCGGTAATGCCCTGGTCGGCGTGGTCGGCTCGGGCGATCTGGAAGTGCTGCTCGAACCCGGCCAGGCCGGCAAGTTGGCGATCCAGGTAGTCACCTCGGTCAATGGTGCCGAGCAACGCTGGAAGAGCCTGCTCGAGAGGATGTTCCGCGAGCAGACGCCGCCGGCATTGAACATCGATATTCACGATTTTGGGGCCACACCCGGCGTAGTGCGTCTGCGCCTGGAACAGGGACTGGAGGAGGTCGGCCATGACTGATGTGTCCGCTAACACCGTGGCCCGTTTACTCGAGTCGCGCAGCTTCGTCGAACTCGGTGCCCGCCAGCGTGCCCGCGCACTGCTGGACGACGGCAGCTTCCGCGAACTGCTCGATCCGTTCGATCGCGTCACCTCGCCCTGGCTGCCGAAGCAGGGCATCGTCACCCAGGCCGACGACGGCGTGGTGGTGGCCAAGGGCAGCCTCGACGGCCAGCCGGCGGTGATCGCCGCCATTGAAGGCGCGTTCCAGGGCGGCAGCATGGGCGAAGTCGGCGGCGCGAAAATCGCCGGCGCGCTGGAACTGGTCGTCGAAGACAACCGCAAGGGCATACCGACCCGCGCCGTACTGTTGCTGGAAACCGGCGGCGTGCGCCTTCAAGAAGCCAACCTCGGTTTGGCGGCCATCGCCGAGATCCAGGCGGCAATCGTCGAGCTGCGCGAATACCAGCCGGTGATCGGCGTGGTGGCGGGCTCGGTTGGTTGCTTCGGCGGCATGGGCATCGCCTCGGGGCTGTGCAGCTACCTGATCGCCACTCGCGAGGCGCGCATCGGCCTCAACGGCCCGCAGGTGATCGAGCAGGAGGCTGGCCTCGACGAGTACGATTCGCGCGATCGCCCCTTCATCTGGAGCTTGACCGGGGGCGAACAGCGCTACGCCAGTGGCCTGGTCGACAGCTATGTCGCCGACGACACCGACGCCATCCGTGCAGAACTGCAGCGTCTGTTTGCCCAGGGTAAACCCGCGCAAGCCCGTAGCCGCCGCCACGCCTGGTTCCTCCAGCGCCTGGCCGACGCCGATACCCGCACGCAACTCGACGCCGCCGCCGTGCGTGCCCTCTACGAAGGAGATGCCCAATGAGCCGTGGACTGAACTGGTTGCAAGCCCTGGCCGGTGGCCAGGCCCAGGCGGGCTACCCGGCCTCGGTGAAGGTAGTCGATGGCGAGCTGGCCGGCCGCGCAGCGCGCTACATCGCCGTGGTGCCGGATGCCGAAAACCCCTTCCCACGTGCCCGCAACGGCGAGGTCGGCCTGCTCGAAGGTTGGGCGCTGGGTCAGGCGGTCGACGAAGTCATCGAAGCCGATCGCGGCAAGGCTGACAAGCGCGTGCTGGTTGCCGTAGTCGATGTGCCGAGCCAGGCCTACGGCCGCCGCGAAGAAGCCTTGGGCATTCATCAGGCGCTGGCCGGCGCGGTGGACGGCTATGCCCGTGCGCGCCTGGCCGGACATCCGGTGGTCTCGCTGCTGGTCGGCAAGGCCATGTCCGGTGCCTTTCTAGCCCATGGCTACCAGGCCCAGCGGATCATCGCTCTGCGCGATCCCGGTGTGATGGTGCACGCCATGGGCAAGGCCGCTGCTGCGCGCATCACCCTGCGCAGCGTCGAGGAACTGGAAGCCCTCGCCGAATCGGTGCCGCCGATGGCCTACGACATCGATAACTACGCGACCCTCGGTCTGCTCTGGGAGACCCTCTCGGTGGACAACATCGAGCAGCCGTCCGCCGCCGATCTGGCGCGGGTGCGCGATTGCCTGCGCAAAGCCGTCGAGGATATTGGCGCCAGTACCGATCTGCGTAGCCGACTCGGCGCGCAGAATCGTGAGGCGTCATCGCGGGTCCGCGAGATGCTCAGCGAGCAGTGGTAACGCCAAGGTAAGGGCGGGCGCGACCCGCCTGTCCCCACCCTCGATAACAACAATCACGACGAGGCTAGAGATGCACAGCACACCACGCCCCCACGACCTGCTCTGGGGCATGCGACCCGAGCAGCTGCCAGCCGACGCCCCGGCCTGGGCACTGGCCGTGCTGGCTGCTGGCCAGCCGGTTGTGGTGCGCCGTGCCCGCGTAGCGCCGGGGCTGGTGGCGGTTGGTCTGCGTGGGACCACGCGGGCGCAGCGTCTAGCGACCGTGATGCCGTTCGAGGCGATCCGTCATTGCCTGGCGCCCGAACAGCTGGTCGAGCGCCGCGCGCGCGAAGAGCTTCCGGTATTCCACGCCCTGGCAGGCCTGCGACCCTTGCTCGACGGCCTGGGCCACGTCTGGGGCGTCACCGGCTCGGCAGGCTTCCAGCTCGCCACCGGCTTGCACGCTGCTCATCCGGACAGCGATCTCGATCTGCTGCTGCGGGCCGAACGCCCGTTGCCACGCAGCGAGGCGCGTTCGCTGCTGCAGCTGCTGGCGGATCATGATTGCCGCATCGATCTTCAACTGGAAACGCCGCTCGGTGGCGTGGCACTGCGTGAGTGGGCCGGCAGCGCCGCACGAGTGCTGGCCAAGACCGAGCATGGACCGCGCCTGGTTGACGACCCCTGGGCAGAGGAGGTCGCCGCATGAGCAACCTTTTCGCCTTTCCCGGCCAGGGCGCGCAGAAGCCCGGCATGCTCCATCGCCTGCCTTGCGCGCCGGAAGTTGCCGCTACTCTCGCAGAGGCAAGCGCAGTGCTCGGCGTAGATGCGCTGATGCTGGATTCGGCCGAAGCGCTGCGTTCGACCCGCGCCGTTCAGCTCTGCCTGCTGATCGCCGGCGTCGCCGGTGCGCGTCTGCTGATGCGCGACGGTCAGCGACCCGATTACGTTGCCGGACTATCCATCGGGGCCTATGCCGCGGCGGTTGTCGCCGAGTCGCTCGACTACACCGACGCCCTGCGCCTGGTGGCATTGCGCGGTGAGCTGATGCAGGAAGCCTACCCCGAAGGCTACGGCATGACGGCGATCCTCGGCCTCCAGCTCGGCACGGTAGAGGGCCTGCTGGCAGAAGCTACGGAGCCCGCCTACCTGGCGAATATCAACGCCGACAACCAGATCGTCATCGCCGGCAGCGACGCCGCCATGGCGGCGGTTGCCGCTCAGGCCAAGGCTCTCGGCGCCTCATGCGCGCGTCGCCTGGCGATGAGCGTGCCCTCGCACTGCGCCCTGCTGGAAGCGCCGGCGCAGCACCTGGCCGAAGCGTTTGCCAAGGTCAACCTGCGCGCTCCGCGGTTGCGTTATCTCAGCGGTTCGTCGGCGCGCCCGGTGTTCGATGCCGAGCGCCTGCGCGACGACCTCGCCTTCAACATGTGCCGCGTCGTCGACTGGCACGGCACCCTGCGCACTGCCTACGAGCGCGGTGTGCGGCTGCATATCGAACTGCCGCCCGGCTCCGTGCTCACCGGGCTGGCGCGACGGGTTTTCGAACAGGGTACGCTGATCGCTTTCGACGGCGCTCGGTTGGACACACTGGACGCCTTGCTGCGTCAGGAGGGCAGCCAGAGCCGATAGATCGCGTGCTTCATCAGGGTGAGGGAGCCTTGCTCGCCTACTGATCGACGGATAACAACAACTACCTCGACAACACGCGCCAGGCCTTCGGCAGGCTGAGCGCAATCCAAAAGGACAATAACAATGATTATTTTCGGTGTGGCCTTCCTGGCCTTGTGTACCCTCACCGGTATCTTCATCGGCGAGCTGCTCGGCAAAGTGATCGGCGTGCCGGCCAACGTCGGCGGCGTTGGTATCGCCATGGTTTTGCTGATCCTGATCGGCAGTTATCTGAAAAAACGCGGCCTGTTCAATCCGGAATCGGAGCAGGGCATCAAGTTCTGGAGCGCCGTCTACATCCCGATCGTGGTCGCCATGGCCGCGCAACAGAACGTCTACGGCGCGCTCTCCGGCGGCCCAATGGCCATTCTCGCCGGTGTTGCCGCGGTGGCGGTGGCTTTTGCGCTGGTGCCGGTACTGGACCGGATCGGCAGAAAAAAGCCTGAAGCCGAGCCGGCCGCCTCGGTCAAGCCCGCCACCAGTTGCGTCCGGGGGTAACGGCTATGTACGAATCCCTCATGAAAGTGATCTCCGGCTACGGCATGATCAGCGGCTTCGCCATCATCGGCGCCACCATGTGGCTGTCCTACTGGCTCTCGGACAAGCTCACCAAGGGCCGCCTGCATGGCTCGGCAGTGGCCATTCTCATCGGCCTGTTGTTGTCCTATATCGGCGGCATGGTTACCGGTGGGCAGAAGGGGCTGGTGGATATCGCAATGTTCTCCGGCATCGGCCTTCTGGGCGGCGCGATGCTGCGTGACTTCGCCATCGTCGCCACGGGTTTCGGCGTCAGCGTCGAGGAGCTCAAGCGCGCTGGTTTCGTTGGCGTGCTGGCGTTGTTCATCGGAGTATTCTCTTCGTTCGTGGCGGGGGTCGGAGTGGCCGTGGCCTTCGGCTACACCGATGCAGTCAGCCTGACTACCATCGGTACTGGCGCGGTAACCTACATCGTCGGTCCGGTCACCGGTGCGGCGATCGGCGCCAGCTCCGAAGTGATGGCCCTTTCCATCGCGGCAGGCCTGGTCAAGGCCATCCTGGTGATGGTGGCGACGCCTTTCATCGCGCCGCTGATCGGCCTGAACAACCCTCGCTCGGCAGTGATATTCGGCGGCTTGATCGGTACCTCTAGCGGCGTTGCCGGCGGCCTTGCGGCAACCGACCCGAAACTGGTGCCTTATGGCTGTCTAACCGCAGCGTTCTATACCGCGCTGGGCTGCCTGCTCGGGCCTTCGCTACTGTTCTTCGTCATGCGAGGCCTGCTCGGCTGAACCGGGAAGCCGCCGCGTGGTTCAGCTGGGGTTCTTCAAACTGTACATGCGGCATTCGGCGAGGAGCGCGAGCAGGTTCGGGTCGCGCTCCTTGGCCTTCAGAAACACCACGCCGATGTGCTGCTGTAGGTGATAGCGCGCCTGCAACGGCACCAGCTTGACCCGGGATTCATAGACCATCCCCACCCGGCCCGGCAGCAGCGCATAACCCACTCCCGAATTGACCATGCTCAGCAAGGTGAAAATGTCGTTCACCTGCATCGCCACCTTCGGCTCGAACCCTGCCTGCTGGAACACCCGGTTGCCGTCCTGATGGGTAGCGAAGCCCTGGGTGAGGGTGATGAAGGTCGCGTCGCGCAAGTCGCTCAGATCCACCTCCGGTTGCTGAGCGAAGGGTGAATCGGCCGGTGCGGCGAGAAAGATGTCATCAGCGAACAATGGCAACTGCGCACAGTCCGGATCGTTGCTGACGCTCTCGTTCAGCGATACCAGAATGGCATCCAGCTCCATGTTCTTCAGCTTGTAGAACAGATCGATATTGGAGCCTAGGATCAGGTCGATGTTGAGTTCGCTGCGGCGCAGTTTCAGGCCCATGATCAGATGCGGCACGGTTTTCACCGTCAGCGAGTAGAGCGCGCCAAGCTTGAAACGCTCAGCCGAGAAGCCTGCGGCCTCCCGTGTCTGGCGCACCGTCTCCAGCACGTCCTGCACCAGCTTCTGGGCCTTTTCTTCGAGTACGTAGGCGCTTTCCAGCGGAATCAGGTTGCGCCCTTCATGCTTGAACAGCGGACAGCGTAAGGCGCTTTCCAGCGAATGGATGGCGCGGTGCACGCTGACATTGCTGGTATTGAGCTCAGCCGCCGCTTTGCTCAGGTTTCCGCTGCGCATGAATGCCAGAAACACTTCCAGCTTCTTCAGCGTGAGTTCTTCGTCGATCTGCATGGCGGGTGCTCAGGCAATGGCAGTCGATTATGCCTAACGCAGCCCAACTTCGGGCTTGCAGCAGGAGTCGGTTGCCTCCTGCTGTGCTGATCGCAGCGTACGAGCGGCCAAGTTGTAGACGATGAGCTGAAGTGCACATCGCATGGAACTACAAACTCAGTCATGCAACTTGCAAGGCTTTCGGAAATTATCAGGAATATAACTTGTTGATTTTTAAGATAAAAATGAATGTTCAAATAGTGGCATGCTTGATGCTGTAGTCGCCTATTGCCACTTCAGGCATCCCACCATAACTCGAACGACTGGCTGTGCGGACGCTCAGCTTAGGAACTAAAAATGGATGACAGGCTGAACGTTAAGACTCAGATATGGGCCGATGGGTACTCATTCATGGAAGTCACCGAGACGCTGCTAACAGCGCTGGGAATTCGCACCGAAAACAGCCCGGAATCGGAGCTAGGCCGGCCTGAACCTGCCGTTATCTCGACAGTTAGGGGGTCATGCCATGATACGGGAGCCGACCGGTAGGCCGCCTGCGGCCCTATGGTGCCGGGCTAAAGCTTTGACATCCCTACGAACCTATTCAATCAGCGCGCCAATCCGGTAAGCAGGTTTCACCCGCTCGGCCAGAATGACAGTCCTAGCTGTCTAGCAGGAATGAAGCCAGCGCTTGTGGGGCCCGAGCTTTCGACCGCTACGCCCATAAGGACTGTTTGTTCACGCACGCAGACCGTGCGCTGGCTGATCCGGATTGCTCCACCAAGGCCGGTTTCGGTGACGCTGCCGTGACGCTCATTCAACCTGGGGGTCGAGTAAAGGATCTGAAGCCGGTCGGGAAAGCAATCAGATCGTGTTGTTACCGCTCTACATAACAGGACGCAATAATACAGCCCGCTACGGAGTCCGTTCATGCAGCCACGAATCACCGTCATCACCCTCGGGGTCGAGGATCTCGAGGCGTCGTTGCAGTTCTACCGCGACGGCCTCGGCTTCGCGAGCGAAGGCATCATCGGTGAGGCCTTCGAGTACGGTGCGGTAGTGTTCATCCATCTGCAACCCGGCCTGCGCCTGGCGCTCTGGCCGCGTAGCAGCATCGCTCATGACTCGGGGCTGGAGCTCGGTCCGGCCAGTTCGACAGAGATGACGTTGGGCCACAACGTGGCGTCGAAAGCCGACGTCGATGCCGTCATGGCGATAGCCGAGACGGCCGGAGCCGTCATCGTCAAGCCGCCACACGAGACGTTCTGGGGCGGTTATTCAGGCTATTTCAAGGACCCGGACGGGCACCTCTGGGAAATCGTATGGAACCCGCAGCTCCTGGACTGAAGCATTACCGGTGAACGCCAGCCCTGGTTCCCTCAGAGTAGATGCCTGGATATGTGCCTGGATATCTCAACGACCGAAGCCTTGCCGGTGAATTCGAACCTAACCTTGCCCAACGATGAAAAGTAGATTTCCAGCTCCGAATCCAGATCGAAGGTTCCGGACGTTTCCACCGAATAGGCGACGATGTTCTTGTAGGGCAGGGAGGTAAAGTCCTTTTTGCTACCGGTGAGGCCTTGCACGTTTACCGCGATGATTCGCTTGGTCGTGAACACCACGCCGTCGCGCATCGATTTGTACGCGTCGACCACTTGCTCGCCGTCCAGCAGAAGGGAGCTGACCCGCTCCGCATACTCGTCGTTCTGCTTCAGCTTGAAAAAGCCTTTGTTATTGAAGTCGATCATCCGCATTCCCCGGTTCTATTTTCTGGCTACACGCTGAGCAAGATAACCGCCATACCGTCCCGCCGCTGTTTAGTTTTACCCTGTGCGGCGTCACTTGCTACATGAGGCCTTCGCCCTGGCGAGTGGCGTGTGCAGAAGTGTCCGCCAAAATTGCAATAGCAGGACGCGAAACGAAAAAGGCCCCAGATTTTCATCTAGGGCCTTCTTTAATATGGCGCACCAGGCGGGATTCGAACCCACGACCCCTCCTTCGGAGGGCAATGCGGTACAGAAATCTTGATTGGCGGCAAGCGTTCAAAAATGGCTCTAAGTGCCGTACTGCAAGGATTTCGTCTTTTACCGTGTCTGCAGTTTAAGGCTAATAGCGGCGTCTGAGGGCAGTTACCTTTGGCACAAAAAACGAAATCCGGAATATCGATTTTTGACCACTAGCTAGACCCTGACGCGTCTTACTGTCGTCTCATTGAGCCGGAGTTCCTCGCGGCCTGCAGCGAGCATCGTAGCTCAGTGAGGTTAATAGATCGCTGGTACCTGGCGCCGCCCCGGCTCCATCAGCGCTTGGGATGCATGACTACAATCATGCTGCGCTTGAGTTCGTAAAACCTGCTTTTTGTCCTGGGCTGTTACCTTTGCGCAACCTAGGAACGTGGTTGGCCAAAAGCTATCGGCCCTTGTCTATGCATGAAGGTCTCTGCTCTTTGCTGGGGCCAATGGTAGAGCGTCAAACAGGATTCGCGGGCAGCAGGCTGGGTAGTCAGCTCACTCGTCCTTGGCGTTTATCTCGGCGGAGTCTTTGCCAAACGACTCCCAATGGCCAACCAGCTCATCTACACGATCAGGGATACGCGGCGATTTACTGAGCACGAGGCAACGAGTAGTGCCTACGAACTCCTCGAGCACATAGAGCGTGTCCCCAACGTCGACGCCCATTTCCTGCAGAACTTCGTCGGGTAGGCGAATAGCACCGTCGCCATCCCAGTCCTCAATCACTACATGATTTCGCATCGTGACCTCAGGAAACGGTTGAATGGGTGTCCGCAGGGGGAAGCAACGGCGAGCCGTTGCCAACGAAGTCCCGCGGCGCAGGCCGACAGAATAGCAAAAAGCTCCTAGGCCCAGAGCGTTGTAACGACGACGCCCCTCATCTCTATCCGCAGCTTCTGATATTTAAATTCGCCGCAGGCCTGCCAGCTACCACCGCCGTTGCTGAGCTGAAAATCCCGCAATACCACCGGGCAAATTCACTATTCCCATGCCGCACTCAGCTAATCCATCAGCAGTTCACTGATCTGTCATCGAGACTTCGCTCTTGTAGCCAGTGTCGCTGCACTCGATTACCGCAAGATGTCGGTGGCGGTCCTGCAAAAAATCACAGGACCGCCACAAGCGCTCACTGGGAAACCTCCACCAAATCGCATGCTCACGCTGTTCCCAGGCGACCAGGTTTTTCGGCAGTATGAAGGCTGCGTCGGGAATTCGGAGGTTTTCCATTCTCACTTCCAAATCTCGGAGCCGACAAAATTTTCAGCACTGGCGTTAGCACAGGAGAGCATGCGGTTATCGTGGTATCTCGTATGTAATCGGGGAACAGGCTGATGAGATGGTTTTGTATGGCGATGCTTAGCGGAGGCGCAGGTCTTTGGCTAAGCGGCCAGTACCAATTTCCGCAATGGCTACTCTGGGCCTTGCTGACAATGGGAACCGCGGCGTGGGGTTTTGCCAAGTGGATGGAATGGAGGGAGGCCAAAAAGGAGCGTAATCATGATCACGCGCTCTGATCAGGATTGGACCACCTTGAATCTTGCGGCGTTACAAGCTCTGCAGCTTTCAGCTCGTAAAACGCTAGTGGACATCGCCCCCTACTTGGTACGGCTTCACCACTTTTGCTTCGATGCCCGAGGCGCTGAACTGCGCACTGGATGGTCGGCGTTGGTGAGCTAGCTAGCCGGGGCTTTTAGTTCATGATCAGGAGATAACGAGATTGACCCTTCCTTATGAGCGAACGCGCGCAATCGTCAAAACAGAGGCGTTCCTGCGTGAGCTCTCTCGTGACGAAGATTTACCGCAGGGTATCCGCCGTTCTGCCAAAAGTCTGCTTAGGCACTACCTCTCTGCCGCTCAAGTTTTCTCGCTGGGGCGTCTTGAGGAATGCCTGGTGAACGAGGCGCCTGAGGATGAATACCGAAGGAGGGTAATCGCATTCCACCAGCCGCTGCTCTGCTCATCGCTAGAGTCGGGCGCTCGACCATCGAGCTATGACACCTGCTCTAACGATCCAGCCATAAAGCATCATCAGACAGGTCCCTCATGAGCGACATGCAGCAAGCATCCTTCGCCTTGCAATCCGCCCGTAGCGTGGTGTTCTTCACGGGCGCTGGTATTTCCGCGGAAAGTGGTATTCCCACCTTCCGCGACAAGCTTACCGGGCTTTGGGCAACGTACGATCCCCAGCGATTGGAGACCGCAGAGGCGTTCCGTGCCAACGCTGCGCTCGTTTGGGGATGGTATTTGTGGAGAAGGCATCAGACTACACAAGCCCAACCGAATGCAGCTCATCTAGTGCCGTCGCGACTTGCTGCCACAGGCAGGGAGGTGTTCGTAGTGACTCAGAACATTGATGACCTTCACGAGCGCGCTGGGTCGGTGGACGTGGTTCATCTACACGGGAGTCTTGCGCAGCCGAAATGCTTCGCCTGCCATCGGCCTGCCGATCTGAGTGAGGAGCAGCTAGTGGTACATGGTGATGGACAGGAGGTAGAGCCCCCTCGTTGCAGACGCTGCAATGGGAAATTGCGGCCCGCTGTCGTCTGGTTCAAAGAGGATTTACCCATGGCTCCCTGGAAAGCAGCCATGCATATGGTGAAAACGTGCCAGGTACTGATCTCTGTAGGTACCTCAGGCATCGTTACGCCTGCGGCGGACATCCCGGAAATAGCACTCGCTGCGGGAGCTACCGTAATCCATGTCAATCTTGCGGACGTCTCCCTCGGCAATGCCAACGAGCTGATGTTGATTGGCCGAGCATCCGAGGTGCTGCCAGCGCTTTTGAAAGCCGCTTTTCCTACGGTTTAATTCACGACATCAAAGCCGATCGGCAAGATGTAGAAGTCTCGCGTCCTTAGTTTTATTCCGAAAGCGTCCTGCCGTAATGAGCGGCGTGTTTTTCACTGACGTTGATCTCACCGTTCTAGAGGGAATCCTGGAAAGGCCTAAGATACTGCGCCAGTCTGAGCTCCAGAGGTAGGGTACCGCCGTCGTAGAAAAAGCCATCCCGGGCAACGCGTCTAGAATCGCTGAGATTCTTCAGCCGAGCCATAACCCCAGCTAGCGTGAAGAGTGGCAAACTGCAATCCATACCCATCAGCGCGCGTGCTCTCGGGGTAGAACCCGGCTAGAACCCGGGACTCTAAAAGGGGCGTAATCGTGATGGCGCGCATTGATTGTGAATGGATGCACCTTGCATCCTCCGGCGGCACAAGCGCTGCAGCTTTCAACTCAAAAGATCTCGTGAAGTTTCTCCAATTCGAAAGAGGTCGTGATGCGCAAAAAGCCTTCAGTAAGGAAACAATCGGTTCCGTTAAGCTCTGGCCAGTACAACAAAGTGCTGGAGCGGGCGATTAGCGTCTTTGGTAACCAGAAACTGGCCGAGGAATGGCTTGGCCGACCCTGCAGGTACTTCAATGGTGAGATGCCATCGGCAATTATCACTGATCCGGTAGGGTTGCAGGCTGTCGAGGCATACTTGCAGCGCATCGAGCACGGCGTATACCAGTGAAATTGCAGCCGATGCCTGCCCCAAGGCTCCCGACTTCGAAATTCAGCAGGGTGCCGCCCTTCAGTTAAACGCTGCTTTTTTTTGTGAATCGCGCTCAAGAGACGTGGCTGCGCCGCCAGGAATTCCCGGATGCTTTCGATGCGTTACGACAACTTTATTTAGAAAGGTGGTTCTCGTACCGAATCTAGATAGCGGCGCACCTCGGCCAGTTCAGCAGTACGGCCAGACAGCATTAACTGCAGAGCGCTTTGGCCATTGAAGGGAGGTGTTTTATTGGGTTTTCTTACCCAATGGTAACCGTAGTCGGCGTGGTTACTGAAGATCACCCTCAAGGACCTGTGGATCCCCATCAGGTAGGAAATCCTCTCCATAAGATCGTGACACAGGCATATCTCCGGCGAGCTCTTGTACTTGTGGTAAGCATCGTTGCCGATGCCTCCTAGCAGAACCTTCTGCTCATCCTCAGAGCAGCCCCATTTCTCCATAAGGTTGAAGAAAAATTTCATCGCGACCTTGCCTGCATGCGGAGTATCTGTGGCTGCCATTTGATCTTCATTTTTTATAGTCACGTTAGACCTCGGCTTTGCTATGGGTATGACCCCTTTCACTATAACGAGCGTGGCCAGCACTACGCACTGACTCAAGATTTCAACGCACGACCTTGACGGAGCCAAGTCGCGTCTACCGGAATTCCATGAGTGCTGGCCGGAAACTGGCGAGCGCCCCGAGAGTGCAGTTGAGGCTTTGCCATGGCTCCAGCCCGTGTCATTTCTGGGTTACGGTCTTTTTCGTGCAGCATTCTCACAAGCGCTGTTGAGGGCACCGGCTGCCCGCCAGAGCCGAAAAGAATGGTCGACTACATGACCGGAATTAGCTGAGCGCTGACCGGAAACTGGCGAGCGCCCCGAGAATGCAGTTGAGGCTTTGCCACTACTCCAGCCCACGTCGTTGCTGGGTTACGAACATCTCGTGCAGCATTCCCACAGGCGCTATCGAGGCCACCGGCTGCCCGCCAGAGCCGAAAAGAATGGTCGACTACATGACCGGAATTAGCTGAGCGCTGACCGGAAACTGGCGAGCGCCCCGAGAATGCAGTTGAGGCTTTGCTACTACACCAGCCCACGTCGTTGCTGGGTTGCGAACATCTCGTGCAGTATTCCACAGGCGCTATCGAGGGCACCGGCTGCCCGCCAGAGCCGAAAAGAATGGTCGACTACATGACCGGAATTAGCTGAGCGCTGACCGGAAACTGGCGAGCGCCCCGAGAATGCAGTTGAGGCTTTGCCACTACTCCTGCCACGTCGTTGCTGGGTTGCGAACACCTCGTGCAGTATTCCACAGGCGCTATCGAGGGCACCGGCTGCCCGCCAGAGCCGAAAAGAATGGTCGACTACATGACCGGAATTAGCTGAGCACTGACCGGAAACTGGCGAGCGCCCCGAGAATGCAGTTGAGGCTTTGCCACTACTCCTGCCACGTCGTTGCTGGGTTACGAACATCTCGTGCAGCATTCCCACAGGCACTATCGAGGGCACCGGCTGCCCGCCAGAGCCGAAAAGAATGGTCGACTACATGACCGGAATTAGCTGAGCGCTGACCGGAAACTGGCGAGCGCCCCGAGAATGCAGTTGAGGTTTTGCTACTACTCCAGCCCACGTCGTTGCTGGGTTGCGAACATCTCGTGCAGTATTCCACAGGCGCTATCGAGGGCACCGGCTGCCCGCCAGAGCCGAAAAGAATGGTCGACTACATGACCGGAATTAGCTGAGCGCTGACCGGAAACTGGCGAGCGCCCCGAGAATGCAGTCGAGGCTGAGCCATCGCTCCAGCCCACGTCGTGCTGGGTTAGGGTTTACCCCGTTAACACGCCCGGGTACCGATCGGCTGATGGCTGTAGTCGACCGGATTAATGCCCGAGGGCAGGGGTACAGTGCGACTCGGTCGTATCCCTGCAGCCCCTAAGTGGGCGATGCGGCGCGAGATGCCGTCGCAGCGGTACACGACGCGGTGGGATGAGCGGCAGCTATCGGCCAAAAGCAGCCGCTCGGATATCTCTGCAAAAGCTGGGCTCTTCACTCGACGAAGAAATCGAGCCGTGTTGAGATCTGTGTCTATACTTTGACTGTTCAAAAATCTGGTTTAGCTCTTGGGGTATGGTGCATTTGTCATGCAGTTCTACTGAAGCTGGAGCATCGATTTTGCCTGGCTAGCATCACACAGAAACCATATTTCTAATGGGCAAACAGTCATTTTTTGGACCGCAGCGATATCGATGGATCTCATGAAAGCCAAAAATAAGGAATAGCTATATGTCTGGGACGTTTGAAATATACAACGACAAAGCGGGTGAATTTCGTTTTCGGCTCAAAGCCAACAATGGCCAAGCAATTCTGGCCAGCGAGGGCTACAAGGATAAGTCTGGATGTCTAAATGGAGTCGAGTCAGTCAAAAAAAATGCGCCTGATGATGCACGCTACGAGCGTAAGGCCAGCGGGGCTGACAAGTTTATGTTCAACCTTAAGGCGGGTAATCACCAAGTAGTCGGGACGAGCCAGTCATATGCCTCCGAAGCCTCACGCGACAAGGGTATCGAGTCGGTGAAAAACCACGCACCCGACGCTAAGGTTGTTGAGGTGGGCAATTAATCGCTTCAGTCTGTTCAAAATCACTTGGGCATTTCGTTGAGATGGGCGGCTGAGTATTCTTAATAGCCGCTTTTCCCTGCTCGGATGTGATCGACCGCTTCTGGCCGAAAGCCGTCTTCACAACGGCGACTACCGGCCAGAAGCGGAAGCTGGCGACAGTGCATCGGGTGCCATGTTGTAGCCATCTGTCGATGGCAGCTTGCTGCAGACTGGTTTGTAGCACCTGTTGACAGCCTGCTGCCCCAAATTGATTAATAGCGGCAGATGAAAGCGCTTTACCGACTTGCCTTAACGTTAGAGAAGAGATTGAAGGCAAACTCGGGCTTTCTTGCGGCCTCTCCGCATGCTCTAACCACTCCAATTTGAATGGATGGTTTTCGCATGCCTGTTCGTCAGACATATCTATGCCTGTTAATCCTCGGAACCGCGTTCTGGGGGATTTCGTTTGCCTTCACCAAAGTGGGTGTTGCGGACGGGTCACCCTTCGTATTCCTGGGGTACAAGTTCGCACTCGCTACGCTAGTGCTTTGCGTGATCTTTTTCAGACGGCTGAAACTGATCAACAAAGAAACGCTCCTGGCCGGCGTGGCCATAGGTCTACCCTTGTGTTTGGGTAACATTTTCCAGACTGTCGGGCTTCAGCACACCAGCATCACCAACACCGCCTTCATCACTGGCCTGGATGTATTGCTCATCCCGGTCTTCAAGTGGGCTCTCTTTCGGAAGCGCGTCGAGCCTCGAATCTGGCTCTGCTGCGCCGTCGCGCTGACAGGGCTCTATCTGATCGTTACGAGGGCCGGGCTTACTCTGAATCCAGGTGACATCTGGATCATGTGCTGTGCAGTCTTTTTTGCCGCATATGTGCTCACGGTTGGCTTCTTCTCGCATAAGTACGACTCGATGCTTACGGTCATCACTGCGCTGGCTACCTGCGCTACTGGATGCCTTTTTGCTGCACTTTTCGACGCTAGGGCCGAATGGGCCCCAATGGATTCCTCCTTCTGGGAAGGAGTTCTGTTCTGCGCGTTGCTCGCCACAGCCTTCATGTACGCGGTTCAGAGTGCTGCGCAGAAGTATCTCGAAGAAGAAAAAGTAGCCCTGACCTACCTGTTCGAGCCCATCTTCGCAGCATTCGCGGGAGCGATGCTCCTTGGCGAAACCTTGGATGGAAGAACCCTGGCCGGTGCAGCTCTCATCTTTTCAGCTCTGCTGATCGCCGAGATTGATGTACCCAAGTTCTTATCCCGCCTGCTGCGCGCCCTGTTTGCCCCGTGGGCTAGGCGCCAATGAGTATTTGGATGGAATTCTGTGGAGGCTTTGGTCGGTAGCTGCCGGAGGCAGCATTTGGCCGGGAGGTGCCTGTCGTAGCAGGCTGAAACCGGCCATAAGCGGCAGTCTGTTGAGCTAACCATCTTTGGACAGCATTTAGGCTGAACAGCCCGCAGGAAAGGTGGCGCGTGTCAGCTATAGGAGAATGGATTTAATCTCACGCTTGGCCTATTGGCCGGAAAAACTGTTGCACTGAGCTTTACTTCTCGTGGAGGGCGTCCACCTAAGATGATCAGAATCGGTTCTCGACACGAGTATTTGGAGTTTGTAGCGATGGATCGCATGGTATGCATATCGGGGCCGCTTGGTTCCGGTGATCCGCCAGGATGATAGTGCCACTCACCGACATAGTGAAAACCTTCATCCCAACGCGCGGCGAGCAATTCTCTCAGCCCAATTGTTCCGCGTTGGAAGGTGACTGAGCTGCTGATTGAGTCCTTGGGGTGTGATGTAATTTCCGAGATAAGGGCAACGCTCCCGTCGCTACTGTACTTCCCTATCAAAATGCCGCCCGTTTCGTGCGTTCCTGCCCGGACACAGTCACTTACCATCTTACTTAAGGCTGCAGCCTCAAAGGTCACAGTGTATGGGGCACCGGGGCTCGAGAATGAGAGCGGGACAGAGTTCTTCATTTTGCATGCTCGACTGTGCCGTCCGGCATTTGCCGGAAATACTCGTAGTGCCTTCCTGGACTCAATACGGCCCTACGGATGAATTTGCTACCAATCGCTCCCCATAGCTGAACATCATCGGCGGTCGCAGGGAATACGGCATGCCAGCATCCGATACCTTCGATCTTTTCGTCTAAGTCGTCGAAGGTCGGGGTGGGAGAGGCTGAGAATTGGGCCTTGGCATCTATGGCTGGAAAGCTCGATTCGGAAGCGGCATACGCGAAAAGGCCTTCCGCTCGCCACGTCATAGCTAGGCTCACAAAGAGCTTTTCACTCTGCCAATCGAACGAAGCCAGAGCATCCAATACTTCATCGTCGCCCGTGCAGTCGACAATCACATCATAGCTTCTGACTGCTTGTTTGAGCTGTTCGCTATGGGGCGGAAACACGGTATCAAACGCCCTGACCTTTGCATCGGGCATGCATCCGTTGAGGTGCGCAGCAAGAGCCTTGGCTTTCTTGTGCCCCACCGCCTGCATGGAGAGCGTATGGCGGCTGAGATTGCCCATCATCACCCAGTCGTAATCCAGAATACCCAGTTCGCAAACGCCCATACGGAGGAGGTTCTCTGCGACTGAGCTTCCGAGAGAACCTGCGCCTATCAATACAATTCGACGCCCGCACATCTCACTCTCGGCCGCTCCCCTCGTTCTCAGTTGGTCCGAGGCCCAGTTGGCTGTGCGCTGCCACTTCAGGGGTTCCTTGGATATAGCAATTTCAGCATCCCATTGGCGATGGTTGCGCTCACAGGACCTGAATCCATTTCGCCGCGCTGTCTTGTTGGCGAGTGGGGGGGATTTAATCGCAAGCCAGTGAAATCGGGATGGTGCTAACCCAACTCGCTCCGCGATCGGGAATCCCAGAAGTAGTACCCAGGGCGGGGCTCTCCGAGGACTTCGCCTAACCGCGCGCCCCATGTCAACGAGCATTTTTTCAAGATCGACGTGGTTAGCTGCTAGGCGTTCGTTTAGTTCTAGCCAAGACTTAGGCGCTTGCCAGGGAGGGGCTACTGGCATCTCAGGCAAGACAAGCCACAGGGCATCTGATGTACGTTCTTTGCTCAGCATCGAAGGCGACCATTCAGTGGTCCTGAAGATCTCGCCGTCGGCCAGTTGATATGCCGTTATGACCCGGGTGCCATCGGTCCCTTTCAACGGGCTTGTGCTTGCGTACCCCCAACTCCCTTGGCGAGGCATCCACTGCGAAAGGCCGCCGGCGATTTCTCGAAACCCCAACAGTGGAAAGAGGGTTTGTCCGGGTAGGGGCGGAAGCTCAAGTGGGTCTCCCTCAACGCTAAGGGAATCGCTTGCCGCCGCGTCAATCCAGTTCAATAAGCGCTGCAGCAACCAGGACAAGCGTTCGGCCAGGTTGCGAGGTTCGTTCGACCAGCTAGTGCGATTGAAAACTCCGATAGGTTTTTCCAAGCAAGGTTTGCCGAGCCTCCAATGACGCGGTGGATACGCTTCGCCGTTGTAATCCTGGTGAGGGAATGTGGCGGTGATGCCGTGAGTAGCATCTGGATAAACGTGAGCTGTTTCCCCGTTATGGGTTGTCCAGACCACTAGCTGCCAGATCGATTCGCTTGGCACAAAGTCAGTCGGCGGTACGGAAAGACGCGCTACGAACCGGAGCGACCATTCTCCTTCCGGATGCAGCACCCAGCTACTGTCTGTATGGGTGCGTGCACCGCTGTTGATGGCATCAACAACCGACAACAGAATGTGGGGCGTTATCACCTGACGAACAGTCAAGCGAACCGCTCAGTCTTGTCAGGCTGGGCAGAGTGGTTCGGTGCGGTAAAGCCCCCATTCGACCTGTCACCACCTTGCGGGCCGGGCAGTGGGAACTTGCGCCCCAACAAGTCTTGCCACAACTGACCGCTCTCCTGGGCATCGGTGCTGTCGAGCGCTTTCCTGGCCAGCTTGGCCGCTTCGCATACTGCCGCGTAAAAGGCCTTGAAGTCTTCTACCGACAAGCGTGCGAGAACGTTGTGCTCTGGGACACCGTGGTCGGCAAGTGTTGGGACTGAATTGAGCCGGTCATAATAGGACCAGGTATCCCTGAAACTCTCCAAGGCCTGAACCAGGCCCGTCGCCATGGAGGTGGTACCGTCGACCAGGACATGCCCGATCATGTGCTCCAGTGGGTAGCCTTTCGGGTACTTAGGAAGACTTTTTGCATTCTCCTGGCGCCACCACTTCATTGCTCGCACCAGGTTCACGTAGTGGCCATTGCACGCTCGATTCTTTGCCGCCGTCCATTGAATCTGTGCGAGTGGGTGAGTGCGCCCCCACTTGCCGGCATCCCGATCCGGAAGAAACAATGGATGGGGCTTCCACTCTTCCTGAGGCGCGTCCTGAAGAGGCGTCGCGTTGCCGAGCAGACCGCTAGGTGGTGTCCAACTGCTGTTCAATCGCCAGCTGGTCTCTTCTTCGAGCGAGTTAGTGGTCAACACGGACTGCGACCGGTAGAGCTGTTCTAGGAGACTGCGACGCGGGCCGTCGGTGGGCAGAGCCGTAATTACCAGGTCGAGATCCACATAGGAAAGCTCAATCCCGAATGAGCGCCCCTGGGGGCGCCATTTCCCCTTGTAGTAACGCTCCAGAAATGGCTCGAAGAGAACCATAGCCTCCTTCGGCGTCAGTCGGTTGTAATCCAGATTCGTCACCACCACGACATCGACGTCTGGACGTTTGTCACCCAGGGGGCGGATGGCTGTTGACCTGCGAACGCTGCCTTGCAGGAAGGTAGCTACGACGATGCCCTTGAGTTTCTCATCGGACTCGAGCCGGCTTCGCAAGGTCTTCGACCCGACTTTCCAATCTTCCTGCTGTGAAGGCGTTGGCCGAATTCCCGCTAGGAACTCCGCGAATTGAGGTTTGAGTTCCATGTCATTGAACCTTGAAGGTGGGGTGGTAGCTACCGTCGACGCGGCGGTTGAAATCGAACTCGTAGAAAACGCATGTGCCCATAGCTTCGGCGTGTTGACCCACAAAGAAATTGACCGCATTCGGTGCCGCGCTAAATACGTGGATTTGAGCGCCGAATGGAACCCGAGCCTTGGCCACTGCCTTGGCAACGTCGTCCGCCAGGCGGGCGGCATGGGCCCCTCCCGCTACGGCGTTTTGGCCTGGCCCCTCTGTAGGCGTGATGTGCAAAATCTTGCCTATCGTCGGCTGCTTGGCGACGTAGTCCCGCACATCGTCCACAGCATCTCGAGATATGCTCAACACAAGCGCAATGTCTGGACCAGCATGGAGTTGTTCAACAGTGACATCGGTTGCGCTCTTATCTTTGCCGTCATCTGCCCGCCAAACAGATGTCCCTGAGCGCCCCTTCTGAACGAGCTCAACCTCCATGCCGGATTTCAGCCCGAGGCATCGTCCTGCCAGGAATGCGATTGAGGTATGAACGTCCAGAAACAATCGAATACGGCGTTCCGATTGCTTTATTCGCGCCAGGAACGACTCAACCGCGGGTTGAACTACAGATGCCCAATCCTCGCCTGGTCTGAGGTGACGGCCGTCAAAGTGCTGCAATAGTGAAAGAGTGTTTTCCGGTAGCGCGTCTATACGGTCGGTTGGACCATCTGCAAACGAGCGAAGGGCTACGTTGAGGAGATTCTCAGGAGGATCGGAACGAACCCAACCTTCCTCTTGGCAGAGGGTTTCGAACTGCTGGCGCGTAAACTGGTACAGGCCTTTGCTCTTGAGGGACCTTGCAGCAGCGTCGAAACGGAATTCGGAACTGTCATGGCAACTGATCAGGCCAACTACTCGGAAGCGAAGGTTCACTTCTTCGCGCAGCTGAGTCAGAGACCGCTGGGCGGTTGCAATATGAAGTCCCTCCAGCACCTTCTTCAGTTCGTCGTCCGATGCGAGCTTGAGATGTTCGCGCCACAGCTTGCGAACCTTGCCCATTTTACTGGTGTCCGTTTTGCCAACCGATAGCTTGTCAAGGCGCAGGGAATAGTCCACGGCTGAAATGATCTCACCCAGTGGATCGCCATCTTTAACGCTGTCGATCGTAACAAGGTGATAAGCAGAGTTCTGAGGTGCGCTCTTTTTTGCCTGCTTCAATCTTTCCAGGAGAGACACCGATTCGGCGCCGATGAAGGCTGGATTGATGAGATCTGCGTAGCCGAATCGACCTGCGCCAGTGACATGAAACTTGATCTGGTGGTAGTCAACCGAGATGCGCACCGGCCCAGTGCTCGCCCGCGGCGGGTCATAGCGAATAATCACGTCGTCGAACGCTTTAGGACCGTCAGCCTCGTAGGAGACTTCAATGACATGTGACTGATCAGGGTCCCTTAATGCAGATGCATGAATCCAGAAAAATCGGGCTTGATAATCATGCCCGTGCCATCCGGCCGAAACCGCGTTTGCCATGCTCAATTCCTTATGCAGCGTTATGGCGAAACGCTATCGCCTCTTCAATCTGGATTCAAGCCGAAACGCTGGTTACGTGATCTCTCGATCGGCAGGCGGGAGGATGCGAAACAATCAGGGGGGGCTACGAAATGATGTTGGCGCGAGAAATATAGCCTCGTTCGGTTGGCTGTAACTGACTGCTTTTGGCCAAAAGCGGACGTTGGCTCGTTTGCCGAGATACATCCCTAGCTCGTTCCTAGTTCGTTTTTCGTATTGGCGAAGTGGTACGTGCGCGGGGGCTGGCGAGACCAAAGCTCTCGTCGCAAGGGATTTGTGCTAAGCCGCGTTCACTAGGGGCGTCGGAGGCCCTACCGCTCCGACTTGGCGCCGGGCTTCTGCTCACCGGTATCGTGCGCGCTGGAAGACGCCTCGACTGGCGATGGGTTTTCTTCATCCAGCTGGCAAATCGTGCAGTTCTGGCTATCTGGGCGGTTGGTTTCGACATAGCGAACGCGGCGGCTTCCCGATTGCCGGTCTGCGCTCACGCCGAAACGGGGTCGATCTGGGCTCTTCATATTCAATTCCTCACGTAGCGAAATGGATTCTTGGTAACGTCGCCTGGAGGCTGCGAACGGTGATCGATTCCCCGGGCCTCACGGGGGCTGGCATGACGTGCTCAACCCTGAGGACTGTGCTCAACCTGTTCGCAATAGCGGCGGAAATTATCCGTCAGGTCGGGTGGGCAGACACCGCACTGGCGATTCCCCGGCACGGCATGATCGATGAACGCGGGATAGGGCAAGTTCAGTTCCGCCATGATGTCGCGGAAGCGCTCCAACGTTATCGCTTCACCGAGTCGGGGGTTGCGCTGCTTTTCCTGGGCGATGGTCGAGACTCGTCGACCGCTGTAGTCATGGCCGGGATAGACCAGGGTGTCGTCTGGCAGCGTGAACAGCTTGTTTCTAACGCTGTGAAACAGGTCGTCGGCGCTGCCGTTCTGAAAGTCAGTCCTACCGCAGCCGTCGATGAGCAACGCATCACCGCTGAACAGGCGATCACCGAGGAGATAGGCAAAATGCCCGTCGGTGTGTCCGGGGGTATGCAAGGGTGTGAACTGCAGGCTGCCGACGATGAAAGGAACACCTTCTTCAATGCCCACATCCGTGCAGGGCAACTTATCGATAGCCGGCCCCGCGATACGGCAGCCGGTCTGCTTCTTCAGCTCCAGCGCGGCGGTGATGTGGTCGGCATGTATATGGGTGTCCAAGGTGAACGCCAGCTGCAGGTCCAGCCTGGCCAGCTCGGCCAGGTCGCGGTCCGTTGCGGAAATGACCGGGTCGATGAGCACGGCCTGGCCGGTGTCCTCGCATCCGAGTACGTAGGTATAGGTGGACGACACGGGCTCGAACAGCTGGCGAAATATCATGATGGTCTCGGCGAGTGGTGAGTGTTCAGCGGTGCCTGTTCCAGCGCACTGAGCAGTGCATACTTTTCCTGATCGATCTCGCCCCGCGTGCGGATACCCAGCCGGCGCAAGATCGCCAGCGGCGGGCACCAGCCCTGCAAGCCGTGTTGCAGAAGAAACGGCAGCACGACGCCAGGCAGCAGAAACCACTTTCGGTTCGCTGTCAGGCCAAGTAGCAAGCCAGACAGCGCGAGCGAGGAGGCATTGACCTCGAGCACGCGTTCCACGTCCCACTCGCGATCCAGGGCGTCGATACGCTGAAGGATTGCGCTTCGCCCCATCCCGCTGAATCGACGAATGTTCTCGTCCGTTTGCCGATCGATTTCCTGGTTCACAGGTTGGGACGTTGAGCGGCGAACCCTGTCCGCCTGGTCATGATTGGTACTGTTTTGCTGTATCGATGACATGTTGATCTCCAGGTTCGCGCCGACGGGGTGGGCGCGGCGAGGTGAAAGTCACAGCGATGCCGCATAATTGTAGGGCGTGTGCGGGAGGTCGAGTTCCGACCGGGCGTCCGCTGCCGTGTTGATACGATCTATTGAAATATATATTGATAAATCGTATTGTCAAATCCACCTGACCCACCTGAACAAAATGGCCCACATGGCAGAAATCGATATCGAAACGCTTCGTCGCAGTGCCGCGGACGCCTGCGGCTTGCTGAAAGTGCTCGGCAACCCCGACCGCCTGTTGTTGCTCTGCCAGCTGACCCAGGGCGAGCACTGCGTGGGTGACCTCGCCAGTGCGACGGGCATTGTGCAGCCGACCCTGTCGCAGCAGCTCACGGTGCTGCGCCATAACGGCTTGGTCAGCACCCGACGCGAGGGCAAGCAAGTGCATTACAGCATCGCCAGCCCTCAAGCGATGGAGGTTATGCAGGTGCTTTACCGGCTTTACTGTCAGCATCCCGAACGCGAGGAACCCTCGGCATGACGATTGACTGGGCACATTTCACACCGTGGTCCTCGCTCGCAGGGGGCGCGCTGATCGGTCTTGCTGCGACCTTATTTATCCTGTTGAGCGGGAGAATCGCGGGCATCAGCGGCGTGATCGGCGGCTTGCTGCGGCCAGGCAAAGGCGATGTGCTCTGGCGTGTTGCATTCATTGCCGGGCTGGTGATCGCGCCGGTGCTGTTTCAGGCCGCGTTCGAGCAACCAGACATCGAAGTAGAGGCGAGCACCTTGACGCTGATCGCGGCTGGTGTGTTGGTCGGGATCGGCACGCGGTATGGCTCCGGTTGTACGAGCGGGCATGGCGTCTGCGGGTTGTCGCGACGGTCGCCGCGCTCGCTGGTCGCGACGGCCGCGTTCATGGCCAGCGGCTTTCTAACCGTGTTCGTCATCCGCCACCTGCTGGGCTGAGGAGTTGCCATGAAATTGCTGAGCGCCTTTGTAGCGGGGCTGGTTTTCGGCCTTGGCCTGATCCTGTCAGGGATGGCCGATCCGTCCAAAGTGATCGCCTTTCTCGATCTGGCCGGGCCGTGGGACCCCTCGCTCGCGTTCGTTATGGGCGGTGCGATTGCGGTCGCCAGTGTCGGGTTCTATTTCGCCTCCAAACGGTCCCGGGCGGTGCTGGGAGATATCATGCGAATGCCCACCGCCACCCGGATCGATCGCCCTCTTGTACTGGGCAGCCTGGCATTCGGAGCGGGATGGGGGCTGGCTGGCTATTGTCCGGGTCCGGCGGTCGCGACGCTTTTGAGTGGTCGGAGCGAACCCTTGATCTTTGTCCTCGCCATGTTGGCGGGTATGGCGCTCTACGAGTTGCAGACACGCTTCTCAGGGAAGCCGCAGTGATAGGTTGCAGTCGCTCTAAATCGAAAGGTGATCCAAGGCTTCCGGAGCGCAACGATGGTTGAGATCGGGCTTGGGCTATTGGTCGGCCTCGTCCTGGCGCTGACCGGTGCCGGCGGCGGCATCCTCACCGTGCCGTTGCTGATCTTCGTGGTCGGGCTCGAGCTGCATCAGGCCGCGCCAATCGGGTTGATGGCGGTCGGATTCGCGGCCTGGGTCGGGGCAGTGATTGGTCTGAGGGACGGCATTGTCCGGTACAAGGCGGCGGCCCTGATGGCCTGCTGTGGCGTGTTGCTCGCGCCCGTCGGCCTCTGGGTGGCCGCGCGGGTAGCGCACGATGTGCTTGCCGTGGTGTTTGCGCTGGTGATGTTCTGGGTCGCCTTCAGGGCATTCAGGCGCCCGCCGAGCGATGACACGACCCCGAGAGCCGTGCCCTGTCGGCTGAACCCGCAGACGGGCCGCTTTCACTGGACCTCACGCTGTGCAGCGACCGTCGCCGCCTCCGGCACCTTGGCCGGTTTCCTCTCCGGCTTGCTGGGGGTCGGCGGCGGGTTCGTGCTGGTGCCGGCGCTCAGTCGCTTCAGTGATCTGCCGATGCGTTCGATTGCCGCCACGTCGTTGGCGGTCATCGGCCTGGTGTCGGTCAGCGGCGTGTTGTCCGCCGCGCTGACGGGTGGCATCCAGTGGGCAGTGGCGCTGCCATTCTCGGCCGGTGCCGTGCTCGGGATGTTCGCCGGCCGCACGGTTTCCTCTCGCCTGGACGGGCGCCTGCTGCAGCGGGGCTTCGGATTGGTCGCGGCTGTTGCCGCGTCGGCCTTGCTGCTTCAAGTCGCCTTCTGATCGCGCACCCGCAGGTGGCAAGCCAGACACCTGCGCCGCGCGACCGGATAAGACCTTAGCCTTCCTGGACCGGCAGGTTTGCCGCCTTCCAGGCCATCCAGGAACCGGGGACATTGGCCACATCACGAAAGCCGGCTTTCTTGAGGATGCTGGCAGCGATGGAGGCGCGATAGCCGGATCCGCAGTAGGTGACGGTGGTCTTGTCCGGATCCAGCTCGTTGAGCCGGTCGGCGAGGTGCGCGACGAAGATGTGCCTGGCGCCAGGCACCCGACCCGCCGCAACCTCTTGGGGGCTGCGTACATCCAGCACCTGTACATCGGGCGCTTCACGACGTGCATTCAGTTCATGAACCGTCCATTCCTGAAGCCTGTTCAGCGGTAGCGCCGCGTTCTGCCAGTCCGTCATGCCGTTGCGCAGATAGCCGCGAATATCGTCCAGGCCTATCCGGTAGAGCTGGGTGACAGCCTGGTGGACATCGTCGGCCGATTCGCCCACCAGCAGGATCGGGCGAGCGTCGTCGAGCATCCGGCCCGCCCAGTTCACGAACTCGTTGCGCAGGGCGATGTTGACCGCCCCGGGCACGTGCCCGCCGCCAAACGCGAGGATCGAGCGGACGTCCACAACCTGCATGTCGTGCGCGGCCAGTGCCTCGAAGTCGGACGGGGCGAGGGGCGGCGGCAGGGCAGGGCCTTCTATCTGCACCGCTGGGCGCAAGTTCAGTTTTTTCAGGCGCGCGTAGTGACGGGGTGGTTCCGGCATGTCCGCCAGTAGCCAATCGATGAACGCGTCCT
This sequence comes from Pseudomonas sp. MTM4, assembly GCF_019355055.1. NCBI lineage: Bacteria > Pseudomonadati > Pseudomonadota > Gammaproteobacteria > Pseudomonadales > Pseudomonadaceae > Pseudomonas > Pseudomonas sp. MTM4. The sequence goes on along the minus strand of NZ_CP048411.1, from coordinate 2,927,174 downwards.
CGCTCCGCTGCTCGCGCAACGCGGGGTTGAAGAGACGCTCGCTGCCGAGCGTGGAGTGGCGACGGTCGCCGATAGACTTGCCGCAGGCCGAGCCGGCGCCGTGGCAGGGGTAGATTTCAATCCTGTCGCCAAGGGGCAGGTAGTGATCGAAAAGTGTGTGGTACAGCGCGCCGGCCAGCTTTCGTTCGCTGCCTTCGCCCAGCAGGTCGGGGCGCCCGACGTCCAGGTTGAACAGGGTATCGCCGGTAAACAGCGCGATCGGCTGGTCGCCCTGCTGGGCGTCGAACAGCTGCAGGGAGATATGTTCAGGCGTATGCCCGGGCGTGTGCATGACCTGCAGCGTGGCCTGCCCGAGCTCTATCGTCTCGCCACCGCTGACCTGGCGAAGCTCGAACTCGTAGTTATCCGCGCGACCGCCGATGATCTGTGCCCCGGTGCGCTTCGCCAGCGCCTGGGCGCCGGACACGAAGTCGGCATGGATATGTGTTTCGATGGCGTAGGCGATTCGCAGGCCTCGCGCCTTGGCCATTTGCAGGTAGATATCGATGTCGCGGCGTGGGTCGATGACCGCGGCTACCGCGGCCTTGCTGTCGCCGACCAGATAGGAAATCTGCGCCAGGCCGTCTGTATAAACAGGTTCGAAAACAAGCATTGCCACCTCCGACGATGGTTAACGGATTGCTCAGTCAGCTATTCGGACGGTGTGCGTGGCTGGACGTTCAGGTTATCGAGGTGCCGTCTTCAGGGAGCGGGAGCCTGCAGGCTGACCACCAACTCGACGATGAGGCCGTCCGCCTGCGGCTCGAAACGCAGATCGCAGGCACAGCGCTCGGCGATCGCCTTGACGATGGACAGGCCCAGACCACTGCCTTCACCTTCGCCGCTGCGCCAGAAGCGCTCCGTCAGACGCTCGAGCATTTCCGGCGGGATGGCCGGGCCGTGATCCTGCACGCTGAAGCGAACCCGGCGTTCATCCAGCTGTGAGAGCGTCAAGCGGATGGCTGTGCCGTGCCGGGTATGGCGGCGGGCATTGTCGAGCAGGTTGCGCAACGCCGCGACCGCCAGGGTGGGCGGCATCGCCAGTGGGTGAGGGCAGACATCTTGCGCCCCGCACAGCTCGATGTGCGGCCCGGGCTGCTGACTGGCGTCAGCGATCGCCAGCTGCGCGACGTCGAGGGCCGTGCAGCTGAGGCCGTCATTGAAGGACACGCGACCTTCGACCCGCGCCAGCATGAGCAGCTGTTCGAGGATCCGGTGCAGGCGATCCGTGCCGACCTCGGCCTGGGCCAATGCCCGTTTCGCGGTATCGCCCTCGGTCATGGCCGCGACCTGCAGGTGGGTCTTGATGGCGGTCAGCGGGCTGCGCAGTTCATGGGCGGCGTCATCGGTGAGCCGACGTTCGCGTTCGAGCATGTGCGCGATCCGCGCGAACAGCTGGTTCTGGGTTTCGACCAGGGGCGTCAGCTCTCGCGGCAGTCGCTCGATGTGCAACGGCTCTACCGAGTCGGCGCTGCGCTGCGCCAGGGCCGTGCGGATGCGTCTGAGTGGCGCAAGGCCGTTGCCGATTCCGATCCACAACACGATCAGGCTGCCCAGCAACGCGACGAACACCGGCAGTGCCGCGGCCAGGAGCACCGAGCGCTGGAGTGCGGTGCGCTCGTCAAGGCGATCGGCCGTGGTGATGCGCATGCCGTTCTGGATGAAGGTGAAACTACGCCAGGCGGTATCGCCAATCATCTGGTCGTGAAAGCCGGTGCGCTGAGCGTCGAGCGTGCTGTCTGGCGCCGCATGGCTGCGCGCCAGGATTTCACCCCGCAAGGAGCTGATCTGGCAGGCCAGGCCGTTTTCGATGCCAAGCTGTTCCGCACTCAGCCGGGTGATACCGCCTTCGCCCAGTTGCGGTTGCGGCAGTTGCACCAACAGACCCGCAACCATCCGCGCCGACGCAGCAAGGCGCTGATCGAGGGACTGCATCAACTGATTGCGAACATCGAAGAGCATCCAGGTCGCGGCCAGCGCCCAGAGCAGCACGAAGGCCGAGCCGAGGGTAAGGGTCAGGCGCAGGCGCAAGCTCATGGGTCGGGTGCCTCGGTGGACGCCGACGCATGGCCGGCCGGGCCCAGGCGATAACCGATCCCTCTGACGGTTTCGACGATGCCGTTACCCAGCTTGCGGCGAAGATGGTGGATATGGACATTCAGGGCGTTGCTTTCGACGTCATCGCCCAGTCCGTACACGGCGTCCTTGAGCTGCTCGGCCGATAGCACGCGGCCGGGGTTCTGCAGTAGCGCCTGGAGCAGCGCCTGTTCACGGCGCGACAGGTCCACGGGTTCGCCTGCCATGAAGGCCGCACAGGCGGCGGGATCGTAGCTTAGCGGGCCGTGTTCGATCATCTGCGTTGCCCGCCCGGCAGCGCGGCGCAGTAGGGCATGCAGGCGGGCAGCGAGCTCACGCAGGTCGAAGGGTTTGACGAGGTAGTCGTCAGCGCCCGCCTGAAGCCCGGAGACCCGCTCGGTTACCGCATCCCGGGCGGTCAGGATCAGCACAGGCAGCTCGAGGCCGCGGCGGCGCAGGCGCTGCAGAAAGCGCAGGCCGTCTTCGTCAGGCAGACCCAGATCGAGAACCATCAGGTCGAAGCTGGCTGTGCGCAGCAGCGAGTCGGCCTGCCCGGCCGTAGCGGCATGGGCCACGCTGAAGCCCTGGGCTTCTAGCCCGGCGACGATGCCACTGGCGATCAGTGCGTTGTCTTCTGTCAGCAGTACGTGCATGTGGGAATCGCTTGATAGGCAGCAGTCAGTATCGTCCGCCTGGATTAACGGCGCGTTAGCAGATGGTACGCCGAGTTGCTCGCGCCTCAACGTCGCTCGGCCTTACAGGTTGTGTCCATGCCTCGTTAATCGCCTCTTAATCCCGAGTCGGCAAGCTCGCCGTCGAATCTGGTAATCGGGTGTTGTGCATGCGAGCGCTTTTTATCTTTCTGGCCTGCTGCCTATGGTCTGTGCAGCTGGCGAACGCTTCGCCGTTCACCTTCGGTCAGAAGCAGCAGGACTTTCTGCCCGTGGATGAAGCGTTCACGCTGCACGTCGAGCAGCCTGACGCTGGCGGCGCCGTGCTGCGCTGGGATATTGCGCCCGGCTATTACCTCTACAAGGAGCGCCTGCGATTCGCAGGGCTGCCACCGGGGAACGAGCCCCAGTTGCCGCCTGGCGAGCCGTACCATGACGAGTATTTTGGTGATTCGCGAATCTATCGCGACAGCCTGGAAGTGCAGCTCCCCGATGCGGATCTCGCGTCGCTTGAACTCGGCTGGCAAGGCTGCGCCGATGCCGGCCTGTGCTATCCGCCGCAAAGCCGCACGGTAGAGCTGGGCGGCAGCAGCACCCCTCCGTCCATGCCGGTTCAGGCCGACGACCAGGCCCTGGCCAGCGGGCTACAGCAGCAGTCGCTGGGCTGGAGCCTGCTGATCTTCTTCGGACTCGGCCTGCTGCTTGCCTTTGCACCCTGTTCGCTGCCGATGCTGCCCATCCTGGCCGGCATCGTCGTGGGTAGCCAGGCCGGGCCTCGCCGCGGCATGGCGCTGGCTGGGGCCTACGTATTCAGCATGGCGCTGGTTTACGCCGCCCTCGGAGTGGTGGCGGCGCTACTGGGTGCGAATCTGCAGGGATGGCTGATGCAGCCGTGGCTGATCGCAAGTTTCGCTGGCCTGTTCGTGCTGCTGTCCTTACCTATGTTCGGCTTCTTCGAACTGCAACTGCCGGCGGGCCTGCGTGATCGGCTGGAGCAGGCCGGCCGCAAGCGCCGGGGCGGCAGCCTCGCCGGGGCCAGCGCGTTGGGCGTGTTGTCCGGGCTGCTGGTGGGCCCCTGCATGACTGCACCGCTGGCCGCGGCGCTGCTGTACATCGCCCAAAGCGGCGACGCCGTGAACGGTGGCCTGGTGCTGTTCGCGCTGGGCCTGGGGATCGGTACGCCACTGGTGCTGCTGGTGACGGTGGGCAATCGCTTCCTGCCCAAGCCTGGGCCGTGGATGGATCGCGTCAAGGTTTCCTTCGGTTTCCTATTTCTGGTCGCCGCCCTCTACGTGCTTCGTCCGCTGTTGTCCGACCCGCTCTGGGTAGGGCTGTGGGGCGCGCTGCTGGTTGTGGGTGCCAGCGGGCTGCTGCACCTGTCGCGGGAACTGGTGCGGCATCAGGCGCTCAGCCGCGCGGTGGCGTCGCTGGCCGGCGTCTGGGGCGTAGCGCTGCTGCTCGGAGCGGCTGGCGGCGCACAGGATGTCATGCGGCCGCTCGGTGTATTCACAGGCGGCGTTGCGTCCTCGCAAGGTGCTGAGCCTGCCCACGGATTTGTCGGCTTCAGCGAGCCGGTCGACCTTGATCGTGAGCTTGCTGCCGCCAGGGCCGCGGGCCAGTGGGTGCTGGTGGACTACTACGCCGACTGGTGCGTGTCCTGCAAGGTCATGGAAAAGGAGGTGTTCGGTGACGCCCAGGTGCAGGCAGCGCTCACCGGCGTGCGGATTCTGCGGCCGGACGTGACGCAGACCGATCCCGCCAGTCGCGAGCTGCTGAACCGCTATCAGGTCATGGGGCCGCCGACGCTGCTCTTCATCGGCCCGGACGGGGAAGAGCGGCGAACCCAGCGCATCACCGGCGAGGTCGATGCGAATCAGTTTCTGAACAGATGGAACCAGACAATGGAGCGTGGCTGATGCTGACGATCAACCTGGGGCCATTGGCGCTTGCCGTCCCACATGTGCTGATGCTGGTGAGCCTGTTTATAGCGATGCTGACCGGCTGGTGGGTTGGGCGGCGCAGCGAGCGGAATCCGGAACAACAGCTCTTCAGGCTGCTGCTGGTGGCGCTACTGGTCGCGCGGCTGGCCTTCGTGCTGGTGTACGTCGAGCATTTCCGAGATGAGCCCTGGCGCGTGATCGACATACGTGACGGCGGTTTTATTGCCTGGCCGGGCTTGCTGGTGGCCGTTCTGTTGGGTTCCTGGCTGGCCTGGCGCGACAGCGGGCTGCGCCGACCGCTGGGCGCAGCGGTGCTGGTGGGTGTGCTCAGCTGGGGGTTCGGGACCTTTGCGTTGCACGCGTTCGAGCAGGGCACGCGACTGCCTGAGATGGGCCTGCGGGACAACCGGGGTAAACCCGTCGCCTTGCAGGATTACGTTGGCAAGCCGCTGGTGGTCAACCTGTGGGCCACTTGGTGCCCGCCCTGCCGGCGTGAAATGCCGGTCCTTGCGCAGGCGCAACAAGAAAACACCGACGTGACCTTTCTTTTCGTCAACCAGGGCGAGGGCGAGCGATTGATCGCCGACTTCCTCGAAGCCGAAGGGCTCGGTCTGGAAAACGTTCTGCTCGACACCGGCGGTCGTCTGGGCCAGCACGTAGGGTCTGCGTCGCTGCCCACCACGCTTTTTTATGACGCCGAGGGACGCCAAGTTGGCAGCCATCTCGGTGAACTGTCCCGTGCCAGCCTGGCGCGCGCCCTTGAGCAACTAGAGGTCAAAACCCAGCCATGAAACCGGTACGTTCACTTTCGTTTTTTATCTCAACGCTCGCCTTACTGCCGACGCCCTGGGCGCTGGCCGAAACGCTGCCTCCCGCGGTTCAGGCCATTGAAGCGCGCGGAGCCAAAGTGGTCGGCAGTTTCGACGCGCCGGGAGGATTAAAGGGCTACGCAGCGCGTTACAACGGACAGGGCATTGCGCTGTATCTGACACCGGACGGTGATCATGTCGTGGTCGGCAGTTTGCTGGATTCCGCTGGCGAAGACCTGACCAAGGCACCGCTGGAAAAGCTTGTGTATGAGCCGATGAGCAGCGAGATGTGGCAGCGGCTCGAAAGCAGCACCTGGATTGCTGACGGCGCGGCTGAGGCGCCACGGGTTATCTACATGTTTTCCGACCCGAACTGCCCGTTCTGCAATATGTTCTGGAAACAGGCGCGGCCCTGGGTCGAAGCGGGTGACGTTCAGCTTCGCCACGTGATGGTCGGCATGCTGCGCCCGGACAGCGCCGGTAAATCCGCGGCACTGCTGGCCGCGAAGGACCCTGAGGCGGCGCTCAATGAGCACGAGGCCGCGGGCAAGGCCAGCACGCTCAAGGCCATCAAGCGTATCGCGCCCGAGGTGAATGAACAGCTTGAGGCGAACCTCACCCTGATGGGCGAAATGGGCGCCTCGGCCACCCCGGCTATCTATTACCTAGATGAGCAAGGGCGTCTGCAGCAGCATCAGGGCGCGCCTCGTCCCGAGGCGTTGAATGGCATCATGGGGCCGTTGTCCAAACGCTAGCAACACGACACGGTCAGTCAGCACCGGCACCTATAACAAGAATGATCTGGAGGCTACATGAACGTCCCCCTCTGGCCCTTGGCCGGGCTCTTCCTTGCGATTTCGGTGTCCGCGCACGCCGCGGATGCCGCTGCGGTGTACAGCAAAGGCGGGGCCAACACCGCCGCGATGGCGTGCGCTACCTGCCACGGCGCCGAGGGCGAAGGCATGGCCGCTGCGGGATTCCCCCGTCTGGCCGGCTTGTCGGCGAATTACATGCGCAAGCAACTGGCTGATTTCGCATCCGGTGCGCGGGCGAATCCAATCATGCAGCCCATTGCGGCAGCCTTAAGCCGTGAGGAAGCCGAGGCCGTCTCGACGATGCTGGCTGACAAGCCGCAACCGCAGGTCGAGCGAATCGACCGCACCGCGTTGGTCGACGGGCCTGGCGAAACCCTTGCGCTGCGCGGCGCCTGGGAACGCAACATCCCCGAGTGCGTTGCCTGCCACGGCCCCAGCGGAACGGGCGTCGGCGACGCCTTCCCACCGCTGGCCGGGCAGTCGGCACAGTACCTGTCGTCTCAGTTGACCGCCTGGCGTCAGGGCACCCGCAAGAACGACCCCAACGACTTGATGGGCCACATCGCGCGTAGCTTGACCGAGGACGAGGTAATGGCGGTCTCGACATACTTCGCAGGCCTGACCGACAAAGGAGCAGCCAAATGAAGCCCCATACAAGCGCACTGCTGTTGATGTCATTGGCCTTCCCGGTGCTCGCGGACGACATCGCGATGGAAGATCAGTCGCAGATCCTGACCGGGGCCGGTGATCCCGCCAGCAGCAAGTACTTCCAACCGCCCAAGGAAAGCGAACTGCCTGACAACGCCTACGGGCAGTTGGTACAGCAAGGGCGCGCCATATTCGTCGATACCAAGACGCATGCGCCCGACTATGTGGGCAACGGCCTGGCCTGTGCGAACTGCCACCTCGAACAAGGCCGGAAAGCCAACTCTGCGCCGCTCTGGGCTGCCTACACCATGTACCCGGCGTACCGAAAGAAGAACGACAAGGTGAACAGCTATGCCGAGCGCCTTCAGGGCTGTTTCCAGTTCAGTATGAACGGCAAGGCACCCGAGGCTGACGGCCCCGTTATCGCCGCGCTTTCAGCCTATTCCTACTGGCTTGCAACCGGAGCACCCACGGGGCAAGAGCTGCCCGGTCGGGCCTATCCGGAAGTGCCACAACCCGAAGGCGGCTACGACCTGGCGAAGGGAGAACAGGTCTACGACGCACAGTGCGCCGTCTGTCATGGGCCAAACGGGGAAGGGCAGAAGTCTGGTGACCTTTATGTATTCCCGCCACTCTGGGGGGCGGACTCGTTCAACTGGGGTGCTGGCATGCATCGAATCAACACGGCTGCGGCGTTCATCAAGGAAAACATGCCACTGGGCAAAGGCGGCACCCTGTCAGATGAAGACGCCTGGAACGTGGCGGCCTTCATGAACAGCCACGAGCGACCGCAAGACCCGCGCTTGATTGATGGCTCAGTCGAGAAAACTCGAGATAAGTACCACGCCAATGACGGCGTGAACCTTTACGGCAAGACCGTTAACGGCAAGATGTTGGGTAAGGGTATCTGACAGCCAAGGCGCTGGTGTCGCTACCTGCGTTTTGCGGTCGATTATCTCAACTCATGGCTTAGGTGGGCAGCTTACCGGGCTGTCCGCTTTTGGCCGGTTGCAGCCGGTCAGACGTCTAGCTCGGTCTGTTACATCAGCGTAGGTTCTGAACCCTTTCGAGATGAAACGCATGGTAAAGATAGCCGGTGCAGGCAGCAGATCTACGATCTGCCTTCCACCGCGCGGAAGGTCAGCTTGCGAAGTATTTATTCCTTTACCTCACCACCCGAGGTGCGTAGTAATCGCTTAGTGCGGCCTCGTACCGCCCTAAGCAAATTTCGCAAATTTATTTAGGTAAATTACTCAGAACCCAGACGTTGAGAGCTTGCCGCAGTTCTTCATTCATATTTGAGTATGCCTGCTGCAGCATAGCTATTAGTCTTTCTTTATCAGACATTTTGGGTAGCCAATCATCAATGCATAGATGATCCACATTACGCCCAATGCGGATTGCAGCGATAACTAGGTCCGCTACAGCTCGTGTGTGGTTTGCAGAGTATGCCGCATCGCCTACGAATTCTATATCCAAGCTCTTTAACAGCTTAGAGCATTCGAACACACCGACATCACCTAGAAAGGCTGTCGTATCTATTTCGCAACCCAAGCCACATATGAAGCCAGTTGAACGTCTAGACCTCTGTACAAAGAAAGTTTGTAGGAAGTGCCAGTCCCCAGTTCCTGCGGCAGACGGAAGGTTTAGAGCGGCAATCCCACTGAGATACCTGTTCCGCGTGGTTTGAGGGATAACAATGCTAGACATAAGATCGAATCCATCACTAGCGTCATGTTCTGATCAATGAAGCCTTGCGCAGCATAAGACTATGATTGGTATACGCCTCACTGCATCCGGCGAGAGTGAGTACACGACGATTTCATAAGCCCCGCATATTGCTCTTATCATTCACTGAGCTAATAGGAGCAGAGTCATCTAGAAAGATTATTTTGCCAATAAATTCATGCATTTTCTCAAAGCTCCCAAAGAGAAGATGTAACACCCTCAAACTAACAGAAAGCTCATCTTCTAATGAATTGAATTTGGTACCAATTAAGCTTCGCTGGATATCCGAAATAGCTCGTTTTTTTAATTCTAGTAGATAATTCTTGTCATATCCAAGCTGTGATGTGGTGTAGTCCGCGAGCCCTTCGAAACCGATGCCTAGCCATCTTTTCTCGCTTTGATAAATACCCGCTATAAAACTTGAGTAACGGTGCTCATTAATATCAAAATTTTCAAATTCTTCCCAATCATTAAAACTCAGACCACACTTGCAGTTATGCCAAAAACCGTCATCGGTTTCATTAAAAATTGAAAAACTTTTCGCACATGCTTGGCATTTATCTACCAAACGTACATTACAGTGTGAGCAAACAGTTACACGATGAAACTGATGCACTTTTCTCCAATAGCTAAATCCGTTTTGTTCCATGTCGTGCTTAGAGCATCTAAGGCAGATTTTAATGCTATGGTGAGCTATGTAGGAGTTTCTAACGGATCTGGTGGCTGAACTGTAATTGGACAAATATTCTACGTTTTTACCTGTAGTTAAATAAGCATGGACATCGTACCCAGTGCAAGAGCTTAGCAACAATTCTAAGCTATTAGCTGTGGTTCCAGTATTTAGTTCGGATAGTTTGGCAATGCTTTGCTTATTTATATGCCACTGGTTTATGCCGAATTTGGCATCGTGAAAATGTCTACTAACCGAACCGCTGACAATTCTGTCTCTAGCTAGAAGCGAATTTATCGTCTCGCCTGCCTGAGGTCTTACGACCAAACTGGATAACATCTATCACATCCGAAATAGCGATGGCCGAACGAGCTAGCCTTCGTGACCAGACCTTGAAACAGGTTTTATCCCCCAGAGACAGTTTTTATCCCTGAGGAACACTTGGTGGTTTACAAATAATTCTGACAATTTCAGCCCCTTGGATCAGGGGCTGGGCCCGCTTTGAAGTTAGCATTGAGATAATAATATTTCGACAATTCGCATGGTGAGAACGATTAGATGCAGGATTTTTGCCAAAATATTCTGACAAATCTCAACACCCAAAGAGCGTAAACGGTTGGCTACCAGAATTTCCCGCCAGAGTAAGCTCACTACGGTAAGCAGTTTCGCGGGATTCGGATGCACCCGCTCTGAGGCCAGCGAGTGTTTACGATCAGCTCGCAAATCGTCTGCTGGGTCTGTTCTTCGGAATCGCGCCGGATGATAAACCTTCCACCGTTGCAGATTTTGTCATCGTAGGGCCACGCTTCGAAGGCTGCTTCCTCGCATCACTTGAATATTCTAGCGTCTGTTACTCCACAGGCCTTCGCTGTACACATACCGACCCATGTCATGGCGATTTGCTGGTCACTTAGGAGCTCGGGCTTCGACCTGCGGACCTCCTTCATTCCTCCCGCAGCCTCGGGGTACGCAAACATCCCACCGAATTTCGTCACGCCATGCTTGAAGTTGAAAGTATTGATATCATATGGACCAAAATGTCTAAACACTGACCTTAGAGGTAATGATAAATGTCCCGACTGGCAGAGTACCGTAAACTGGAAGAGCAATTGAAGTCGCAAATGGCCGAACTTGAGGCCATGAGAAACGACAAGAGCCTTAAAAAGGATATGGAATTTGAAGATAAGCTTCGCTCGCTGATGGGTGAATACAGCATTACTCTACCTAGTTTGATCAATATTCTTGACCCGCAGTTTGGGACTCGTCGCGCTCCGGTTCAGCAAGGCCCGACACCACGCCGTGCTCGTCAGGTCAAGACATACAAGAACCCTCACAGCGGTGAAATAGTTGCGACCAAAGGTGGCAATCACAAGGTCCTGAAAGGCTGGAAAGCAGAATATGGAACGGATGAGGTCGAAAGCTGGATCCAGTGATAGCTTAGATCCCTCTGGTTTCAATAAGAGGTCTAATTAAGGCCTCTTAAGTTACGCATGAATATGCATTGGCCGATCCGCCGAGCAGCACAAAGCAGTACGCCACGGATTAGCAGAGGTGGCCCGCTAGTTATATTGGCCATATCGCAAATCGCTAAATAGCGTGATTTTTAAAAGCCTGGCGCCTCGATCAGATAGCCCATTCCGCGAGCAGTTTGTATCAGCTTCGGCTCGAACTCATCATCAATCTTTGCCCTTAACCGGCGTACCGCCACCTCGATTACATTGGTATCGCTATCGAAGTTCATGTCCCATACTTGGGAGGCGATAAGTGACTTTGAGAGCACTTCCCCGCGACGCCTAAGCAATAGCTCAAGAAGTGCGAATTCCTTTGCAGTTAGGTCTATGCGTTTCCCCGATCGCGTAACCCGTCGTCTCAGCAAGTCCATCTCAAGGTCGAGGAGCTTGAGTATCGTTTGGTTGGGAGCATGGCTGCCGCGGCGAAGCAGCGTGCGTATCCTGGCAAGCAGTTCGGAGAAAGCAAACGGCTTGATGAGATAATCATCAGCGCCCAACTCCAATCCCTTTACTCGATCCTGAACCCCGTCTCGGGCGGTAAGGAATAGCACTGGAACGTCATTACCGGCAGCGCGGACATTCTTTAAAACCTGCCACCCATCCAAGCCAGGCATCATCACATCTAAGATGAGCAGGTCGTATTCCCCGTGAAGCGCGTGCTGAGCAGCATCAGTCCCGTTCTCTACTCGATCGACAGTGAAGCCGGCCTCCGTGAGCCCCTGCTGTAGGTAGGTGCCTGTTTTCGGCTCGTCTTCAGCAACAAGAAGCTTCATAAGGTACTCCTGCAAGCATTTAGAACAGTGTGGCGGTTGTCGGTCCTTGCATCCAGTACCTTACAGAAACGTAATGCTCGCATCATCTGTCTGACAGCTTCTAGCGTTAACGTCTACACCAGCAGTTGCCTCCACACTCTGCTTTTTGGCCATTTCCATGCTCCTTTGGCCTATTGGCGCCTTGATGGCGCCTTTTTTTTTGCATGCTGGAACAGAACCTATTTACAGCAGGTAAAGATGCCATACACGCAACCTGCGCTTTCGCTTGTACTCACTTCTTCTGCGTTACTGACGAAACCGTAATGTTTCGATCAGGTTTCTGACAGGGACACTCGGTTAGCTTACACACAAGCCCAAGCCTCTGTTAATGGAGCTGCGCTGGGTCTCCCGTATCTTCGTAAACAAAGGTAAAAAGTCATGAAACTTTTCAAATCCCTTTCTGTACTGCTCGCCATCGCAGCAAGCTCTTCCTATGCAATGGCAGAAGGTGGTGGTGATCGTACCTTTGCTCGTATGGAGCAGGCTCGCCAAGTAGCGATCGCTAGTTATCAGGCTGACCAGAACGACCAAGCCCAGGAGCTAGCCGCGAAGGAAACTTCAGCGAAGCACGCTCATGCTAATTGCTGAAGCGAAACCGTACGCAGATTTGACTGCGCAGCTCTTAACTGTGGCAGCTTCTGCGATGTTATAGCTGCCACGGTGCTGGTATAGGCAGAAATGTTTGTAGAACCGGCGAAGCCGTTATAGCTACTTCGAACCATGGCTCGTCAAAAACCTAACCTAATATCTTCGCACCGAGCAGACCAAGTTTATACTGGCTAGTAGGTTACAACCCTCTTGAGCGGCTAAGATTTGATAATTATCCAATCTCATGAGGCCTTCTAGACTGCCCGCAAAGCCTGGAAAGATCCGCTGAAAAGCAGTGAATGAGCAACAAACTGCTAATGAACTGCTAGATTATGGCCGGACCTTTTTAGCGGCTCTTATCCAGCCCGCGGTTTAAGTAAAGCCAGCTAAAGTGACCGGAACTCTGATCGCAGACGTTTTCGGGGCGCTTTAAACTTACAAAAATGTAATCACGCGTTTTTCTTCGGCATGCCATATTTACGAATAATGGCGAGTCGCTTGATAAGACAGACCGTGCGCGAGCTTCTAAGATCGATTAACGCTGGCAACACCAACCCTAAAGGCTGGTTTCGGCTTGGCTCCTTAGCTTGATTGGAACGTACACATGCAACGTAAAACCTCTAGGCGAACCTTTGTTAAAGGCTTGACTGCCGCAGGCCTCCTTGGCGGTCTTGGCTTGTGGCGAGCTCCGGTCTGGGCAGTGAGTAGCCCAGGCCAGCCCAGCGTACTAACCGGCACGGAGTTCGATCTGCTGATTGGGGAGACGCCGGTCAATATCACCGGCGCGGCCCGGACAGCGATGACTATCAATGGGACCATCCCAGGGCCGCTTCTACGTTGGCGTGAAGGGGATACCGTCACGCTGCGCGTCAGGAATAAGTTGAGCGAAGATACATCGATTCACTGGCACGGCATGATCCTGCCGGCCAACATGGATGGCGTGCCTGGATTGAGCTTCCACGGCATCGCTCCCGATGGCATGTATGTCTACAAGTTTCAGGTTAAACAGAACGGTACCTATTGGTACCACAGTCATTCAGGCCTACAAGAGCAGCTTGGTGTCTATGGTCCCTTGGTCATCGATGCGAAGGATCCCGAACCGTTCAGCTATGACCGCGACTATGTGGTGATGTTGACTGATTGGTCCGATGAGGATCCCGCTCGAATCCTTTCTAAGCTCAAGAAGCAGTCCGATTATTACAACTTCCACAAGCGCACTGTCGGAGACTTCATTAACGACGTGAGCGAAGACGGCTGGGCCGCTACGATTGCGAATCGGAAAATGTGGGCTCAGATGAAAATGAGTCCCACCGACCTCGCCGACGTAAGCGGCTACACCTATACCTATCTAATGAACGGCCAAGCACCCGACGGGAACTGGACCGGCATCTTTAAGCCCGGCGAGAAGCTTCGTCTGCGGTTCATCAACGGCTCGGCCATGAGCTATTTCGATGTCCGCATTCCAGGGCTGAAGATGACTGTAGTCGCAGCCGATGGCCAATACGTCAACCCAGTTAGCGTCGACGAATTCCGCATTGCCGTGGCAGAAACCTACGATGTGATTGTCGAGCCTGCGACCGAGGAGGCTTACACGATCTTCGCCCAATCGATGGATCGCACAGGATACGCCCGTGGCACGCTAGCGGTTGCCGAAGGGCTGAGCGCTCCTGTTCCAGAAACCGATCCTCGACCACTAATCACCATGGACGACATGGGGATGGATCACGGCAGCATGGGCGGTATGGCGGGCATGGACCATGGCGGCGACATGGGCGCGATGGACCATAGCAACATGTCCGGCATGAACCACGGTGACATGCAAGGGATGGGCGACATGGGCGCAATGGCCGGCATGGATCACAGCAAAATGGGTGGGATGTCCGGGATGGACCACTCTGGAATGGCTGGGATGAGCGCAGGTATGCAATCGCACCCGCCCTCAGAGTCCAATAACCCACTGGTGGACATGCAGACCATGAGCCCAACTCATAGGCTGAACGATCCCGGTATTGGCTTACGAGACAACGGCCGCCGAGTCCTGACCTATAGCGACTTGAGAAGCACTTTCCCCGATCCGGACGGCCGTGAGCCCAGTCGGACGATCGAACTCCATCTCACCGGCCACATGGAGAAGTTCTCTTGGTCATTTGACGGTATAGAGTTCTCTGATTCGGAGCCCCTGCGGCTCAAATATGGCGAGCGGGTACGCATCACTTTGGTCAACGACACCATGATGACCCATCCGATTCATCTGCATGGTATGTGGAGCGATCTTGAGGATGAGAATGGAAAGTTCATGGTTCGCAAGCACACGATCGACATGCCTCCAGGTTCGAAGCGCAGCTACCGCGTGACAGCCGATGCACTCGGGCGTTGGGCTTATCACTGTCACCTACTGCTTCACATGGAAATGGGCATGTTTCGTGAAGTCCGAGTGGACGAGTAAGAGGAACTTTATATGGGAAATTTTATGAAGCGTAAAACTCTTATCGGCAGCGCGTTAATGTTCAGTCTGCTGGGCGTAATGAATATATCAGCTGCGTTTGCAGAGCAAACGCATGATCAGCACAAGCAACCATCGGCTTCGTCGCAAAATTCAGGCAACAAGCCGGCATCTCAGACACAAGGCTCCTCTAACTCAGAAATGGACCACGGCGACATGGGTCATGGCTCGATGGACCATGGTGAAATGGACCATGGCAAGATGGATCATGACCCGAAGGCTACTGGTACTGAGGTGGATTCGCACCATGACCACTAGATCTTCTCGCTTTGCTCTTATTGCGCTCGGAGTTTCGTTGAGCGCAGCGGCTGGACGGATAGCCAACGCCGCCGAGATGATGGATCACTCGATGCATCAAACCCCTCCTATTCCGGCAGCTCAAGCCCCTGCATCTTCTGCCAAGCCCGCGGCAATGAATCATGGCTCCGGTGGGCAAATGGACCATTCTGCAATGGGTCATGGTGCGATGGACCATAGCAAGATGAACCATGGCCAAATGAAGCATGACGATACGCTCGAAATGCCCGGCGTGGTTCATCCCTCGTTCATTCCAGTATTGACCGATGCGGATAGAGAAGCGGCTTTCCCTGGTCTTCAAGGTCATACGGTCCATGACAAGTATCTGGCCTGGTTCCTTCTGCTAGATCAACTTGAGTACCAGGACGCAAATGAAGGTAGCACCCTCAGTTGGGAAGCTACTGCCTGGGTTGGTGGCGATATCAATCGGTTCTGGTTTCGCTCGGAAGGTGAGCGAACGAATGGCGTTACTGAAGACGCGGAAATTCAGGCGCTTTACGGGCGTGCAATCAGTCCCTGGTGGGATGTAGTAGCAGGTGTTCGCCAGGACTTTAAGCCCGAGTCGCCGCAGACGTGGGCGGCTTTAGGCGTCCAGGGGATGGCGCTGTATGGGTTTGAGGCGGAAGCCACCGCCTTCGTCGGTGAAGGTGGGCAGACAGCAGCACGTTTTGAAGGCGAGTACGACATTCTCCTAACTAACCGGCTCATCCTCCAACCGACTGCCGAGCTCAATTTCTATGGCAAGGACGATCCTGCACACGGAGTGGGCGCTGGTCTCGCAAATACAGAGGTGGGGCTCCGCCTCCGATACGAAATCGTTCGTGAGTTCGCACCGTACATCGGCGTCACGTGGAGCCGGGCATACGGTAATACCGCTGATATGGCGAGAGATGACGGCGAAGACCTAGATGAGGCGCGGTTCGTTGCTGGCATCAGGCTTTGGTTTTAAGGTCCCTCGATGAAAAGAATAATTATTAGCTTCGCTGCCTTCTGTGCTCTAGGCCTGTTGGTAGTGGCCGGAGTTGTTTTCTCAGGACTGATTAGCGTTGCCGCGGATGATCCTCATACGGGAGTCGTGCACGCATTCCTGGAAACTGCTCGCAATCGCTCGATTGAGGCTCGCTCCGAAGACATAGCCGTGCCATCTCTCGACGATGAAGACCAAATCCGCGCCGGGGCGGGGAACTACGACTCGATGTGTGTGGGTTGTCATTTGGCGCCAGGCATGGCTGAGACCGAGCTAAGCAATGGCCTTTATCCCGCTCCTCCCAGCCTGGCTGAGGCGGGGCTATACGATGACCCAGCAAAAACATTTTGGGTCATCAAGCATGGCATTAAGGCCACTGGGATGCCCGCGTGGGGTAAAAGCATGGCTGACCCGTACATCTGGGGAATGGTGGCTTTTCTGCAGAAGCTTCCTGAGTTAGATGAAGGAGCGTATCGAGCACTCGTTGCGTCTAGCGGTGGTCACCAGCATGGTGGTGGGGAGACCCCAGCTGGGCATAGTGAGCAACACGGCGAGATGGCCTCGGGCGACCACCATCAGGGCGACAGTGGCGGCTCGGATCACCATGGCTCCAGCAGCACAGGTGGAGCATCCGGCCAATCAGGCTCCGGTCATCATGGTAATAACGAAAGCGATGACCATCATGCGTCCGAGGAGCCCCAGGCGGTTGAGCACAGCAATGGCAGTGACAGTGCCGATGCGGAAGGCAAATCCCCTTCAAAAAACCATGTGCACGCAGACGGGAAGCAACACGAGCACTAACATCCGGTATATGTGTGCCTATGCGGTTCTGATCGAGGCTCTAAGAAAGGCGGTTCAGCAAGCAGAGGATCGGCCCTAGGCCATCCTAGTCGACGCAACGGTACCGGAGGGCTTTGCAATTGCTTCCTTCCTAAAAGTTAGGCCGCAAGGCCAGTAACTTACCTAGTTAAGCGGCTTGCGCTCCGGCCGTTCCCCAACGAATACTCCCAGTCGTGGCGACAGGGAGCTCCCTCATTTTCAACTCAATCATCTCGAACAGACTAGCGAAGCCGTACAGGCAATCTGACGGCCACATCGCCACCAACTGCGCCCGCAGATCCCCGGTGCGGTTGGACTTACCTTACAACATTGTAATGAGGTTTTTCGAAACGGGCTCGGTAGGAGCGTGTCGTAATTCAGTGTCTGCTAACAGGCTGATGAGCCATATCGGCCAGTAAGCAAACGACGAAATACAACTATCGAACCCTGGAGAACGTAAATGACAAACTCAATGTTCGCATCCTGTATCCAAGCTTGTTCGAACTGTGCCCTAGTGTGCGAAATGTGCGCCTCTGCTTGCCTACGCGAGGATGATGTAAAAATGATGGCTCGCTGCATCGAGCTTGACCGCGACTGCGCGGACATTTGCAGGTTGGCTGCCACACTGATGAGCCGCGAAAGTGAATATGCTAAGGAGTTCTGCGCCCTTTGCGCCAAGATCTGCCGTGCATGCGGAGAGGAATGCGCGAAGCATGAAATGGATCATTGCCAAGAGTGTGCGAAGGCGTGCATGAACTGCGCTGAGGAATGTGAGCGAATGGCAGGATAACATCCGTAACTCACTGCTCTGGCACTACTAAATTGGGAGTGTCAGAGCCCCTCGAAGAATAAGAAAAGCCATGGTGCGCTTAATGTTCGCGCCTCCATGACATATCGAAAAAGTGCGTACGATACCCGCAACTGCCAAGAGCGAATCAATCCCTGTCCAGCAGCATTTCATTCCAAAGCGAAATACGAATAGTTACGCGCTAGCAACTCTTACTTAGCCACCGATGATCGCCACCGTAACGGTCTATTCTCTTGCCACTGTCTCCCGATTGAGCGCTGAAAACTAATTGAGTGAATTAGCATGAAAGCTCCTGGCAAAAAGGCGGTCCAACAACAACCAAGCGGGCCATGCGACCTTATTTTGCTGGGAGAAAACGAAAATGGTTTTGCGAATATTCCCATCGCAGCGATTGGCTTTGCTGCTAGTACTGCTCGCCGTTCTGCAACTCAGTGGCTGCGCCGTTTCCCCGCGCCTGAAACCAAGCGACCAGCCAAGCGTTGCTCGCAAAACCTTTGTCATCACTGGTGCCTCCAGTGGCTTCGGCCGCGGCGTGGCGCTCAAGCTTGCCGCTCTGCAAGGCGACGTGGTGCTAGCGGCCCGCCGGACCGACGTGCTCGAAGAACTGGCCGCGCAGATACGCATGGCTGGAGGATCGGCACTGGTGGTGACCACCGACGTGAGCAACCCGAACGAGATGCAGGACTTGGCACGAGCCGCCATCGAGCGTTTCGGCAGGATCGACGTTTGGATTAACAACGCTGCGGTCGGAGCGCTGGGTCGTTTCGAGGACGTTCCCGTCGAGGACCATGCGCGGATCGTGGATGTCAATCTTAAGGGCATGATCTATGGCAGCCACGCAGCCATGCGCCAGTTCAGAGCTCAAGGCTTCGGCACGCTTGTCAACGTGGGCTCAGTCGAGAGCGAGATACCGCTGGCTTATCATGCCTCCTCCGCAGTGACCAAAGGTGGTGTCATAAATCTCGGCGCGGCAATCGCTGAGGAGATTCGCCTGAGCGGTAGCGAGACCATCAATGTCGCCACCGTCATGCCCTGGGCTGTGGACACACCGTTTCTGGTAATCAATTTGCCCTTTCTAGTTCATTGATCAGGGACTTCATTTCTGCGATTTCTCGGCGCTGAGCGTCGATGATTTCGTCAGCTAACTTGCGGACGCGAGGATCTGAAATCTGAGCTCGTTCACTTGTTAGGATTGCTATGGAATGGTGGGGGATCATGGCCTTCATGTAGTCCGTGTCGTCTACCGTCGCTTGCCCACGTACAAGCCATAGTGCAATGGTAAAAGCTACTGCACTTCCTGCCAATATCGCTAGGTTTATTGACTTACGCTTATACATGTTGAGCATGAATGCGAGCATGACTACTGCCATTACCGCGCCCATCACTAATGCCATCCAAGCGCGAGTCTCGCTCCAAAAAACATGCTCGAACGAGTAAGTATTTAAGTACATCACGCCATACATAATGATCGTAGACGTGGCTACCATCGCTGCAAAGCGCCAGTAAGACATTTGCATAGTTAGACCTCTTTAATGATTGCTGCTGGATCGGCGACTCAACGTGTTCGCGCAGCCCTGCTTAGAAGTGGCTTTCGAATGCTCTCCTAAAAACGGACAAGCCGAAGATGATGAGGTTTCGATTTTTTGAGAAGCTTACAAAAATGTAATCATCGACCGCTTTAAGACCGGCTTAAAGCGCTGCCAGCGCTGTACTACGCGTAATGTTCCCCTGAACTAATCAATCGCTAATAGCTTATAAGCAGACAATACCAACGTCGCGCTATGGACCACTGCGCGAAAGAGCGGGCCCACTAAGATGGCCTTCAAACCTTGAGACCCGACTACTCGGCTTAGCAAGCCCAAAGAGTTATCGTGAGCAATAGAACACTCGGAGAGAACAATTCAGCACCCAGCATATGCCACGTTCTTGTCGAGTGTGACCGCAGGGTTAGTATTCGCACATTAGATGTGTGGCGGCTAAGACGGCTGGGTGTAGCTGGCTCCAAAACTGAGCGGCGAGGTTATTCTGTCCCAAGCCGCGCCTTTCGTGGCGCGCGGGACCTCACTCACTTTGAAACAACAGACCTTCGATTCGATCATGTTCTTCCGGTGTTGGCAGGGCAGATGAGTCAACATTGCCAATACTATTTGGCTGACCATTTTCTGGTGGGCCAACTTCAGGGTGGTAGGCGCCATCTGCGTCGAAAGCAACCCAGCCGTACAATTCTCGGATGACTTCGGAAGGATGGCCATCTTCCATTGCCACATACCAGTCCGCCAATCGGAAACGCTTACCGGCAAGCTTAGAAGTAGCCATTTCGGCTCGAACCAGCGCCAGATATAGCGGGTGCGGCAGTTCCTCTACGGCGCCGGTTTCGTCGAGCAAGAACGTGAACGAGGCGTGCGACCGTTGCTCTGTAGAACCGGCTCGCTCCTCTTCCTCGCCTAAGGTAAAAACGGGAGCAAAACCGCCCCCCTCTGTTCTGAAGTTGGTCGTCTGGCCTTGGTAGACCCTGGCAGCGTTCCACTGCACCTCGCCAGCATAAGCGTAAGCGCGCAGATCAAACTTCATCGATCGTACCTGAGGGTCGGCGACGATTCTACGCTCGCCAGGAGCTACAAGGGACTGGGCCACGTAGTTTCCGCCAACGATTTCTTCCCAAACGCGCTTGGTGAGCTTGTCTCCTCGGTATGCACCGCGACTACCATACCCGCTGACAGGCTTGAAAAAGAGGCTACGGCGGTTTTGCCACAGGTGCTCTGCATTACCATGCCCGACAGGAACGGTAAGCGGGACGTATTGGGCCAATACGGTTCGGATTTGCTGATCAACGCCAATCTCTTCCAAAAAACGTGCGTTGGTTAGGTCAACCAACCTGCGTTTGTCGGCGTAAAGGGCATAGGCCTGAGGGTGTGGCGTTACCGTCACGACATCAGCCAAATAAGCGCTGCGCAGCGCGCTGCAATTGTCGCCTTCCAGATAGAAATCGGTGAGTCGGTTGTAGACGAGATCCACAGGCTTTCCGTCGACCAAGAGGGACTCGTTGTGAAAGGCCAGATCGGCTGGGTCTGCGATTAGGCAGTCGATTCCTGCTGACTCGAATAACCGCTGAAAAAGAAGGAACTCCGGATACAGATATTGGGCTTGTGGGCTTTCATCCAAGATCACCACGCGCGTGAGCGGACGTTGCTCGCCGCTCGTAGACCATTCCTGGGCGAACATATCCAGAATCGAACGCTCGAAGCCGCCGGGTCCATCCTGACCTGGCGAAAGCCCGACTACGCCGCTGCAACAACTACGCTGCGCGCGGGCGAGCAATACGTTTAGCATCGCTCCGCCCGCATTTGTGTTTATTTCGATGAGCCCAAGCTTGTCATCATCCAGATGGAAGTCGTAGCCAAAGAAGACGCCGCGCGCACCCCGAGGATCATGTCGTGCAATAGGAGGTGCAGAATCCAGAGCATGCTCACGCCAACCGGGCGAACTCACGGTCTGCTCGATGGCCTGAATAACCTCATTAACCTGGCGCAGCCGCAAGGATGAAACAAAGACCGGTCGTGCTGCAAACACATGGGGGCAACGTGACTTCAATAGCTCCGACAGCTCTGAATTCCCAAGCTGTTCGGTCAATGAGTTTACGAGCGCAGCTTGATCTAGGCTTACGCAGAAGCACGCTTCGTTGAGCGCTGCGGCTGTCGAACCGCATTTTCTTGATGAGGACGCTTGCACGTGAAACCTCCAGAACCAAATATACAGGTACGAAAGCCTTGGCCTCCTCCGGTTCAGCCGGGCATTTGTATAAGCGTAGATCAGCGTCGTTGCCAGCACTTTGCCATTAACTAGACATCAGCCTTGGAAGCGTCATTGTGAAAGTCGTGTGCCCCTCAGCTGATTCGCAAGCGATGCGCCCCTTGTGGGCCTCAACAATCGACCGTGTGATAGCCATGCCGAGGCCCGCATTAAGGGTAGTACCTTCGCGCCTTGCGGTATCCACCCTGTAAAATCTGTCGAATATTCGAGTGTGAAGCTCGGCTGGAATAGTAATGCCGCGGTTGGTTATAGCTGTCGAAACCGAGTTACCACTCTCGCTTATTTCAACCCTGATAATGCTGCCTTCCTCTGCATACCGAACTGCGTTCGAGACTATGTTTGAGATGGCCCGTCTTAGCATTGATTTATCGCCATGTACCGACCCATCGCCTGAAAGCGCGATTTCGACCTTCTTGTCCTCGGCTGCGAGCTCGTAATATTCGATAACACTCGTGGTCATCTCAGCCATGCTGGCCCCTTCGGCACTGGGCGTAATCTTCCCATTGTCCGCTTTGGCGAGGAACAGCATGTCATCGACCATCTTTGACATGCGCCTAAGTTCTTCGAGGGCGGAATACAAGATATCCTTGTAGTCGGTATTTTCGCGGTCGCGCAAGAGCGCGACCTCCATTTGGGTCAGCATGCTGTTCAGCGGCGTTCTTAGCTCATGCGCGATGTCCGCTGAGAAACCTGACAACCTGAGGAATGAGTCATCCAAGCGCGAGAGCATTTCATTGAAGTTGTCTACGAGTTCATGAAGCTCGCCTGGCACTGACTCGGTTGGAATTCTGGTATCCAAACAATTGGCAGTTACTGTAGAGGAAGTCTTAGAGAGTTCATCGATCGGTTTTAAACCCTTCCTGATCAGAACCACACCTAAAGCGCCACTCAAAAGTGCACTGACCACCAGCGTATAAGCGAACCATTGCTGAATCATTTCGAAGAAGTGGACTCGATGCGTTACATCCAAAGCCAGATAGATGACTGTGTCTTGCCCTTCGACCCACTGGTTTACTTTTCTGGTAATGCCACTGTACTGATGCCCAGCGAAATTTACTGTCCAACGTTCCTCTTGGATGTCCGTGACAATTGGTAGCAAGCTCTCAGAGAGATTGTGATGTGAGTAGACTGTCTTGCCGTCTACTACAACTGCAGTTGCGAAGCCAAAGGAGTGCTCAATAACGGCATCGATCCTTGAAGCGGTCTCAGGCCCAAATGCTGAGCTGTTGAGCAGCGTACGCTCTACTGCAGCGGCCTTTTCATTCAGCACTTGTTCATCTTTGCGTTCGAAATGGAGCTGGCAAAAATAATTGAAGCTGATTGCGGCCGCCATCAGCACAACCGTAACCACAAGCATGAAAGCTATCGCCATTCTGCTCGTCAGTGACACTTTTCCCATCAGTACGGTCCTAGTTAGGCCATCACTCACAAGAAAGCAGGCGGGCACCCAGAAAAGGTGCCCGGCCTGCTTCGATCATGTTTGCTCGCACTCTCGTATCCTAAGCAGCGTCTGAATTTTCGCCAGTTTGCGAGTGGCCGGCTTTGGCCCCCTCCATCATTTCACGACACTCTTTCATCATTCCATGCATGTCGCCCATCATTTCCATATGCTTGTCGCCGCTCATCATGCCGGTTTCTGAATGGCTTTGGTCCGATTTATCTACCGCTGCGAAACTCAGTCCGCTCGCCAGGGTGATTGCGATTGCTGTAACGGTGATGGCCTTTCGCATGTTAAATCTCAAAGTTCAGTGGGTTATTCGCTTTTGCTTAATAAGGTGTTTTCGCCAACGTTGGGCTCCTCGGGCTTGTCGCATTTACCGCTAGACATATGCTTCATGCATACGACCATCATCAACAAGCAGGGCAAGAGAAAGAGCAGGCTTGGCAGCGTTGTTGCCAACGCCGCAGTGCTTTGGTTCAGTAGCATGTAGCCAACCACAGCTGCGGTTAACCCCGTTACGACCGGATTGCGCTGCAGTACGCTTTTAATCTTGGATATTATGCCCCTCATCTAACTATCCCTCGGATATTAAGCTTGGCAGATTAGCCATTGTTCACGCCAACTGGGGTGCTCAGAAACTCTACCGTATGGATCTTCCCGTCAGGGGTCTTGACCGTCATCTCATACGTCTGGACTTGGGCGCTTGTTCTATAGTTTTGAATCATTCGAGTCGTGCCGGTCGCGCCAGCAGGTGCGATGCTCAGCACTTGGCCTTCTTTTACAAGCTCCTTAAGGGTGGGCTTTGCTCCTGCCGAGTCATTTAAGCGATTCAGCGTACGTTCGCTTCCGCCTTCGGCCATTGCAAGCGAGGAAGCAACGGTCAGAATAAAAGGAACGATTACTTTGGTTATGCGGTTCATGGTTTGCACCTCTTGGTTAGTTGATGCCTGTAGATTAAAGGCTTGCTACTTACAAGGAGCTGTTGCCAAGGTTACAAAGCTGTAATCCCTCATTTTCGTGTTGGTACGACCGCCGCGCCTGCGGCAGTCGTTTTCAACTTCTACTGCTTTTCGATGCGGGTAATGGTGGAATCCATGCCCTTCGAGGAGAACTCGAATTCGACCTGGTCCCCTTCTTTCAACTTTTGGAGCTGATCAGGCTTCGCTTTGAAGCCCATCGTCATAGAAGGCCAACCCAGCGCTTCGACCGGGCCGTGTGCAATGGTCACGGTGCCGCTCTCGGTGTTCACTTCCTTGACCGTGCCGATGGCTGTAGCGGTCTGTCCCGCCGACTTCTGGTCCATTGGCATGTTCATGCCTTTGTGATCCATCGGCATGCCGTCCATTGGCTCCTTGTCGGCGGCATAGGCGACTGGCACCAGGAAGAGTGAGGCAAGGGTGATGTGCTTAATGTTCATGGATGTTCTCCAGTGGGTTGGTTGCTTGCTGGGTGGTAACTCGCAATTGCCGGCGGCGCATCAGCAGGTAAGCTGCCGGCAGAACGAACAGGGAGAGCAAAGGGGCGGTGATCATCCCGCCCACCATGGGCGCGGCGATGCGGCTCATGATTTCGCTGCCGGTTCCGCTACCCCAGAGGATGGGCAGCAGACCGGCGATAATCACTGCTACGGTCATGGCCTTGGGGCGCACTCGCTGGACAGCACCTTCACGAATGGCGTCGAGCAGGACGCCTTCGCCATGGGCTCCAGCGTTAACCCGATCCGTCCAGGCGTTCTTCAAATACAGCAGCATAATGACGCCGAACTCAGCAGAAACGCCTGCCAGTGCGATGAATCCGATTCCTGTCGCTACGGATAGGTTGTACCCGAGCAGATATAGGAACCAGACGCCCCCGGTCAGAGCGAATGGCAGCGTAGCCATGATGAGCAGCGCCTCGCCAAAGCGGGCAAACGTTAGGTAGAGCAATACAAAAATGATCAGCAAGGTAGCCGGAACGACGAGCTTCAGCTTCGCGTTAGCGCGCTCCATGAATTCGAATTGGCCGGAATAGCTGATGCTCATGCCGGATTCGAGCTGGACCCCTTTGCTGATCTTTTCCCTCAGATCGCCCACCACAGCCGCCATGTCGCGGCCACGAACATCGACGTAAACCCAGCCCGACAGCCTTGCGTTTTCGCTTTTAAGCATGGGCGGTCCGTCTGTCACCTGTACTTTGGCCACGGTCCCCAACGTGATCTGGCTGCCTTGCGGCGTGTAGATCGGTAGGTTGCGCAGATCGGATATCGAGTCGCGCCACTCGCGGCCATAGCGGAGGTTGATCGGATACCTGGCGAGCCCTTCCACGGTTTCACCAATGGTTTGACCACCGATGGCACCGGCCACGATCGATTGCACGTCCGCGATATTCAGGCCGTAGCGTGCGGCAGCGACACGATCGATATCCACATCGATATACCTGCCGCCGGTCAGTCTCTCAGCAAGCGCCGAACTGACCCCAGGCACCGTTTTGGCGATTTTTTCCACTGCCTGGGTGGCTTTGTCGATCTGTGCCAAGTCAGTGCCATACACTTTCACCCCGATCGGGCTCTTGATACCCGTCGCCAGCATATCGATACGGTTTCGAATCGGCGGGATCCACAGATTGGCTAATCCAGGTACCTGTACGGTGCGATCCAACTCCTCAACCAGCTTGTCAGGCGTCATCCCAGGGCGCCATTGATCCTTCGGCTTGAACTGAATGGTCGTCTCGAACATTTCCAGCGGGGCGGGATCTGTAGCGGTGTCGGCTCGACCAGCCTTACCGAACACGTGTGCAACTTCTGGAACCGTTTTTATGAGCCGGTCCGTCTGCTGCAGTAGCTCAGAAGCCTTCTGAGCGGAGAGGCCTGGAAGCGCAGTGGGCATATAAAGGAGGTCACCTTCATCCAGCGGGGGCAAGAACTCCCCACCAAGGCGAGAGGCCGGCCACAAGCCTGTCAGGAAGACCAGAACAGCCACCAGCAGAGTCATCTTGGGCCAGCGCAGTACCGCGTCCAGGGCCGGCTTGTAGATCCAGATGAGGCCACGGTTGAGTGGATTACGGTGTTCGTCAGGGATTTTGCCCCTGATCCAATACCCCATGAGCACCGGAACCAGCGTGACAGACAGGCCCGCGGCGGCTGCCATTGCATAGGTTTTGGTGAACGCCAGTGGACCGAACAGCCGGCCTTCCTGCGCCTCCAGGGTGAACACTGGAATGAACGACAGCGTAATGATCAGCAGGCTGAAGAACAATGCCGGCCCCACTTCAACAGCCGCGTCAGTAATGACCTTCCAGTGCTCCTGGCCCTTCAAGGTGGAGTCAGGATGCCGCTTGTGCCAGGCCTCAATGTGCTTGTGGGCGTTTTCGATCATGACGATTGCTGCATCGACCATCGCTCCGATGGCGATCGCGATGCCACCCAACGACATGATGTTGGCGTTGATGCCTTGCCGCTGCATGATCACAAAAGCAATCAGGATGCCGATCGGCAACGACACGATGGCGACCAACGACGAGCGCAGATGCCACAGAAAAATCGCGCAAACCAACGCAACGACAATGAACTCCTCGATGAGCTTGTGCGTGAGGTTTTCAACGGCACTGTCGATCAGCTTGCTACGGTCGTACGTCGTGACGATTTCGACGCCTTGGGGCAGGCTCGCTTTCAGCTCATCCAGTTTGGTCTGAACGGCAGCGATGGTTTCCCGAGCGTTCTTGCCGCTCCGCAGGATCACCACGCCGCCGACTACCTCACCTTCACCGTCAAGCTCGCTGATGCCCCGGCGCATTTCCGGGCCGAGCTGGATATGCGCAACGTCCCCTAGCGTCACTGGCACGCCGCCGTCGAGACGCAAAGGAATGGCTCGAAAGTCTTTGAGTGTCTTGAGATACCCGGTCGCACGGACCATGAACTCGGTTTCTGCGAGTTCCAGAACACTCCCGCCGGTTTCACGGTTGGCTTCATCGATCGCCTTTGCAATCTGCTGCTGCGTCACGCCCCTGCTTGCCATGCGCACGGGATCCAGTACGACCTGATACTGCTTGACCATCCCGCCTATGGGCGCGACTTCCGCCACGTTGGGCAGTGTCTTGAGCTCATAGCGCAGGAACCAATCTTGCAAAGAGCGCAGCTGCGAGAGGTCATGTTTGCCCGTTCGGTCTACCAAAGCATATTGGTAGATCCAGCCGACACCTGTGGCGTCAGGGCCCAAAGCGGGTTTGGCGGCGGCGGGAAGCCGACTCTGCACCTGACTCAGGTACTCCAGCACCCGAGAACGGGCCCAATAGAGGTCGGTGCCGTCCTCAAACAGGACGTACACGTAGCTATCCCCGAAGAAGGAGTAGCCGCGGACCGTCTTTGCGCCGGGGACAGACAGCATGGTCGTCGTCAGTGGGTAGGTGACCTGATTCTCAACGATCTGGGGCGCCTGCCCGGGGTATGGCGTGCGGATGATGACCTGAACGTCGGAAAGGTCTGGCAATGCATCAACAGCGGTGTTTTTGACCGACCAGACACCCCAAGCCACCGCGAACACAGTAGCCAGCAGGATCAGAAAGCGGTTGGCCACTGACCACCGAATTATGGCTGCGATCATGGCTGGCCCCCCAGCTTCTCGATGTGCTCAATGACCAGGCCCTCTTCGCTTTCACGCGCGCCGACACGAACGCGATCGCCGGTCTGCAAACTTGTTAGGAGCGATTGATCGGCAACCGGAAAGGACATGGTCATGCCGGGCATGTTCAGCGTCTTGAACGGCCCATGCGAGAGGCCAACCATGCCATCTTCCAGGCTGACGATCGTACCTTCAGCCTCGTGCAGCGCAGGTTCTGTAGAAGTTGCAGGCTTCTCCAAGCCCTGAGCGGTCAGCCCGCGTAGGCTCGCCTCTGAATCGAGGAGAAACTGACCGGACGCCACGACCTTCTGACCGGCTTCCAGCCCTTCAAGCACCTCTGTCTGGTCATTGAACTCTCGGCCGATGCGGACCTCAACGGGGCGGTAACGGCCTTCATTCTCAGCCAACATCACCAATGCTCGCCGGCCGGTGCGAATGACCGCCTCGGATGGGATGACCAAGACATCTTCAACGTTGCGACTCAACGTCACCTCGGCCGTCATGCCGGGGCGAAGCCGCTGCTGCGGGTTAGGTAGTTCGACCCGGACACGCACAGTGCGGCTATTCAGGTTGGCTTGCGATAGTACGGCCTGGATCGTGCCTTCCAGAGATTCACCTGCAAAGGCGGGGAGGCGCGCGGTGACTGAGTGCCCTGGCGCCAGATTGGTGATCTGCGCCTCAGGCACAGCTATCTCTAGCCATACCGTCTCCAGTCCATTGACGCGTGCGAGAGATGCGCCGGCGGGTACGGTCATGCCCTCGCGAACGTCGAGGCTGTTCAGCACGCCGCCGATTGGGCTCGTTACGGTCCAAACGGGGCGCGCTTTACCGGTTCGTTCCAGTTGGGCAATGACATCCGACGGCATGCCGGCGAGGCGTAACCGCTGTCGGGCCGCTGCGAGCAGTTGGGGTTGGCCGACCCCTTTGAGCGCCAGGTACTCTTCCTGTGCGGCAGCCCATTCGGGAACCAAAAGATCGGCTAACGGCGCGCCTTTTTCGATGACATCCTCCGGTGCTCGGTCGTAAACGCGCTCGACAAAGCCACCGGCACGCGCCTGCACAACCGCCACGTCTCGCTCGTCAAACATCAACGCGCCTGTCGCTTCGAGCGACTGGCTGATCGATTCACGCGTTACGGTTGCCAAGCGCACGCCGAGATTCTGCGTCACGCTCGGGTCGATACTGATCGATGCCCCGTCGCTTCCCTCATCTGCATAGCGTGGAATCAATTCCATATCCATGAATGGCGACTTGCCCGGCTTATCGAACTTTTGCTGGGGTACCATAGGGTCATACCAATAGAGCACTTCCTTGTCTTCTTCTGCAGGCGATTGTCCGAAGGCTGCGGTAGGCAGACCGATTAGCGCTGCAGCGCTAATCATCAGAGGCAGACTGAAGGCGAGTACCAGCCGCTTGTGTTGGAATGTCATGGTCGGGTATCTCCAAAGGCGAAATGCAGGCGGGCATTGCTCAACGATCGATCGCGGGCGACGTCAATACGCCGTAGCCGGGTCTCCACAAGCTGTCGTCGCGCTTCGATCACAGCGGTCAGCTCACCGCTTCCGGAGCGGTAATCGGCCATGGCAAGGCGGACCTTCTCTTCAGCGAGGGGTAGTAAGGTTTTGTCGAGGCGGATGAGTGCGCGGTCCAGACGCTGATACTCAGCGAGGTCAGTACTCAGCTCTTGGTTGTACAGGCGCAAGGTCGCTTGGCGCTGAGCCTCGATCTGGGCAAGGCGAGCTCGTTCGGCCGCGATCTTCGGATCCTGCCGAGAGCTGGTAAACAGCGGCAGGTCGAAGCTGACGCTGAGGTTCACCATGTCGCCGTACTCACGGCCACGTCGCAGGTAGTCGACCCCCCAACTCCAATCCGGTGTTTTCTCTGCGATGGCCTGGTGAACCTTTGCCTCCGCTTCACGAGTCATCGGGTCGAAGGCGAGTAACGCCGGGTGCCGGTTCAGGTTGTGCTGATAGTTATCAACGGCGGCAAGCCATTGCGGCCAGTCACCTGTAAGCGGCTGGCCTGCTAGCTCGCCTATCCAGCGCCGGAGGCCGGCCCGCGCAACAGCCTGGTTACGCAGCAGCTCATCCTCTTGTTCAGCCAGCAATGCTGCCTCTTGCCTCGGAAGTACGCTGTCTGCGGTTTGTCCGCTGCCGCCAGCAATGCGGGCCTGAACAGCCCGCGAAAGGAGCTGATTCTCGCTGTAAAGCTGCTTGAAAAGGCTTAGCTTCTGCTCGACCGCGAAGCTAGCGATCCATGCCTCGGCGGTTGCTTGGCGCACACCGAGACGTTCAACCGTTTGCTGGGCGTTTGCGAGCGCAACACTAGCCTGCGCGGCCTCGACACGAGCGCGCCTTTTCGCTCGGTTTGGCACATCTTGCATGACCCCAACCATTTGCATGGTCATGGCCTCTTGCTCCAACTGCCAGCGAGCGTCACCTTCGATGGGCACGCTTTGCAGTCCAAGCTTAAGTTTAGGGTCAGGAAGCTCGCCGGCAGGGATTGCAGCGCTGCGTGCGGCCACCAGGTTGGCGGCTTGCGCATGCAGCGAAGGCGCGTCTTGCTCGGCCACGCTCAGAGCTTGTTCTAAGGTCAAAGCGGACGCTAACCCTGGAAACGAGAGCGCGCCCATGATCAAGGCGGCCACGTACGGCGGCGCCCAATAAATACGGGGTTTCATTTGCGAAGGATTCCTGATCTTTCATGCGAGCCAAAGGCGCGCGGTAGCCGGCCCGAATGCTCACTCGGGCGGTTCCTATAATTTGATCGGAATTAGACGCGGGGTGGATGCCAGACGGCGTCTAAAAGGCTAGAGGGGATCAGGCCGTTATAGGGAGTGGTCACGGGTTTAGCAGCAGGCATCAGCTGGGCTTTTATTGAGACAAGCTGAAGGATACTTGCAGTTTTGCATTCTTGGCCCGTCTTGCAGACGGTCGCCGTTCCATGCTCATTCGCTTCACAGCACTCGTGTTCAGCACCGTCATCGGCGCCAACCATCGAAGCGTGGTCGGTCGTCATGGCGCCCACACCTTCCATATCGGACATCACGTGATGCCCGGACGATCCAACCGGCATGAGCATTTCCGCTATCCCATTGATCGGAAGCGCAAGCACTAGCAGCAGGATAAGGAAGGAGCGCATGTAGGACTTCATATTTCCAGCTTACGGGGCAATTCATGAGCAATCAATGAGGCTTCGGTCGCTTCGCAACCGAAGCCTAAGCCTAAGCCGACAGGCTTCAAACTACACGCGTTTGACGGAGCCGGAGTGCGTTGAACACAACCGATGCTGAGCTGAGGCTCATGGCCAGGGCAGCAATCATCGGAGACAGCAACAGTCCGAAGAACGGATAGAGCAGACCTGCGGCAATCGGGATGCTCAACCCGTTGTACATAAAGGCAAACAGAAGGTTCTGACGCATATTGCGAACCGTCGCCACCGAAAGCGTGCGCGCGCGCAGTATCCCCATCAGGTCACCTTTAACGAGCGTAACTTGGGCGCTGTTCATGGCGACGTCAGTGCCCGTGCCCATCGCTATGCCGACATCAGCCCTGGCGAGCGCCGGCGCATCATTTATTCCGTCGCCTGCCATGGCGACTACTTTACCTAGGGCTTGTAGCTTAACCACCAGCGCCTCCTTGTCCTGCGGCTTCACTTCGCCATGCACCTCATCGATCGATAGCTCACGAGCCACCGCGCGGGCAGTGGTAAGCCCGTCGCCGGTGGCCATGATGACTTGCACGCCCTCCGCTTGGAGCCGCGCTACAGCTTCCTTGGAAGTCGGTTTGATTGGGTCCGATACGGCCAGCAAGCCGGCAAGTGCCCCATCAACAGCCAGGTACACAATGCTGGTACCGCTCTCGCGCATTTTTTCTGCCTGATCTCTCAACGGCTCGACGCTCACACCCGTATCTTCCATAAGCGCGGTGTTGCCTAGTTGTAGCTGCTTGCCTTCCACCAGACCACGGACTCCGATACCTGACCCTGACT
The DNA here is from genome assembly GCF_019355055.1 of Pseudomonas sp. MTM4. NCBI lineage: Bacteria > Pseudomonadati > Pseudomonadota > Gammaproteobacteria > Pseudomonadales > Pseudomonadaceae > Pseudomonas > Pseudomonas sp. MTM4. The sequence goes on along the minus strand of NZ_CP048411.1, from coordinate 2,895,637 downwards.
CGAAGGTCTCTGGCTTCGCCAGCTGGATACCTTCGCTTCTGGCATGGTCTACGATCGCGTGGGCTAGGGGATGCTCACTACCTTGATCCAAGCTGGCAGACAAACGGATGACTTCCTGCGAGTCAAACGGCGTGACGCCTATGGCCCGATCGAAGACAGGTCGGCCCTCGGTCAAGGTTCCTGTTTTATCGACAATCAGCGTGTCTACCTTACGGACGTTCTCGATGGCGCCTGCGTCTCTGAAAAGCACTCCGCTTCCAGCCGCTTTGCCTGTGGCAACCATGATCGACATAGGCGTTGCAAGGCCAAGTGCGCAAGGGCAAGCAATGATCAGAACCGCAACTGCATTGATCAGGCCGAATACCCAGCCCTGCTCGGGTCCAAACAGGCCCCATGCAAAGAATGTCAGCAAGGCGATACCAATGACCGTCAGCACGAAATAACCCGCAACCGTGTCCGCCATTCGCTGCATGGGTGCTTTGGAGCGTTGCGCATTCGCAACCATCTGGACGATTTGTGAAAGCATAGTCCCGGAGCCAACCCTGGTGGCTCGCATGACAAGCGAGCCGCTCGTGTTCATCGTCGCGCCGATAAGCGAATCGCCTGTCCGCTTCGTCACCGGGACGGGCTCGCCCGTTAGCATGGATTCGTCGACGGCGCTCTCGCCCTCCAATACTTCTCCATCCACCGGTACCTTTTCACCAGGACGAACGCGCAGATGGTCACCCTCGTGAACATGTGTAAGCGGAATGTCCTCCTCGGAACCATCCTTGGCGATACGGCGAGCTGTTTTGGGCGATAGGCCAAGCAAGGACTTGATTGCCGAGGACGTCTGGGAGCGGGCCTTCAATTCGAGCAGCTGCCCTAAAAGCGTCAGGGAAATGATGACCGCGGCGGCTTCGTAATAAACGCCTATCCGGCCGCCCACAGTGAATGACTCTGGAAATATGCTCGGTAAGACGGTTGCTACGATGCTGTAAATATACGCAGCCCCTGTGCCAAGCCCGATCAACGTCCACATGTTTGGGCTGCGATGCTTAACTGATGCGAAACCGCGCACGAAAAATGGCCAACCTGCCCACAAGACAACCGGGGTCGTAAGGGCTAGTTCAACCCAGTTCTGGCTAGCGCCGTGAAACAGCGGTATCGCATGTCCCGCCATTGCCAACAGGGTTACTGCTACGGTCAGGGGCAGAGACCACCAGAATCGCTTCGAGAAGTCCTTGAGTTCGGGATTCTCCTCCTCGTCGAGTTCAGGGATCAGAGGTTCCAATGACATCCCGCAGATAGGGCAATCACCTGGACCCATTTGGCGGATCTCAGGGTGCATCGGGCAGGTGTACTCGGTCGTTGCATCACCGGCGGACGCCTTCTGTGCGGGCGGCGTGGATGCCTGAGGCGATGACCCATGAGCCTGCTGTGCAGCAAGATATCTAGCAGGATCAGAACGGAACTTGGTCCGGCACCCCTGGCTACAGAAGCGGTAAGTGGTTCCTTGGTAATCCTGCTCATGCTCGCTGTTCTCTTTCACCTTCATCCCGCAGACCGGGTCTGTGAGCGGTGCTGATCCTTTCGTTTGGTCAGGCTGATGGTGGCAATGCGAGGAGGTCATGCGGGCTCCTTATGGATTGGTTAGCAACGAACAGCCTACTGCGGGGACGTTTGTGGTTTTTCCGATGCTTACAGCGTCCGACAACCAATATATGCAAAGCGTCCTGACCAAAGGCTGAAGTAACCATTACATTTCTGTCAGGTTCTCCGGTATGTCAGGTCGTACGAATGCTGAAGCGAGCTGCTGAAAAAAGTAGCTCGCGCGAATACCGCTTGCTGGCCTAGCCTATGCCTCCCTTATCCGAAGCCCGGCCGCTTTCTTTTAATGAATACCGAACCGTGCAAAGCCTAAGCGCAGGTGCTCTGTTTTGATAGAAGCCGTAATTTTTGATGTCTATGGCACACTCCTGCAAATCAGTGAACGACGGCGGCCATTTCGCAAGCTCTTAAAACAGGTACGCAGCCAAGGTCGTCAACCTAGGGCCGATGATGCCAGGACATTGATGACACGAAACTTGGGGCTGGCCGGCGCCGCCGACCTGTTTGGTACACAACTAGGTAACGATGAGCTTGCTATTTTGGAGCTTGATCTCTACGCGGAACTGGCCAGCGTGCGTCCCTATGATGATGCCCTGCGGGCACTGGAAAGCCTTAAGAGAGCGGGGCTGAAAGTGGCGCTGTGCTCCAACTTGGCTACCCCCTATGCCATACCTGCCAAGTTGCTACTGCCTGAGTTTGACGCCTATGCCTGGAGCTTCGAGGTGGGCGCGATCAAACCGGAGCCAGCGATCTACGAACATCTGCTAAAGCGGTTGGGTTGCAAAGCGTCTTCCATTGCAATGATCGGCGATACATTGGAGGCCGATGTGTTCGGTCCCGAAAGGCTGGGAATGCATGGCTTCCACCTCCAGCGCGATGCCATCCGTGGTCCTGACCGATTAGCTAGCCTGATCGAATTTGCAGACCACATTTTGGGCACGGGGACTGTCACTAGAACGTAGCACTAGCGCACATCGAGGTCGCCTCCAGCTATCGGCCTTCAGTTCAAGCACTCACAACTCGCTTGTAGTGCTTTTCCTGACGATGGCGCTCCCAAAGTCCGTTCGCGCATTGGCCGCAGCGGTTGTGATCACTCAGGCATTCGTAGAGCTGATTGGTTAAGCGGGGCTACCACCAACAGCGTGAAGGAAAGCCGATCAGTGCGGCTTCGTCTCGCTGATGGACTTTGCAGCCCACGTTCTACAATACCCACCATCCGCTAACGGCTAAAGCTGCGTCGCCAGTTTTAGCTGACGCCGCTAGACCCGGATGGCTTAGAGTAAGCGAACGGGCATTACACCTTGCCGGCGGATACCCAGTTGTGCGGCAGCAGCTCGACCAGAGCGCTGGCCTTCTGCGTCGGCAGTCGTGTGAGCACATCCTTGAGATAGGCATACGGATCATGCCCATTCATGCGCGCCGACTGGATCACGCTCATGATTGCCGCCGCCCGTTTGCCGCTGCGTAGCGACCCGGCAAACAGCCAATTGGAGCGACCTAGAGCCCACGGGCGGATCTGGTTCTCGACTTGGTTATTGTCGATGGGCACGGCACCATCCTCGACATAGCGAGTCAGTGCCAACCAACGTTTGAGGCTGTAATCCAAGGCTTTCGCCGTGGCTGAGCCGTTGGGCACCCGATCACGCTGGGCCAGCATCCAGGCATGCAGCGCGTCGAGGATCGGTGAAGCCTGTTCCTGTCGTATTCGCCCGCGTTCTTCATCGCCCATGTCGCGCACTTGGCGTTCGACTTCGTACAGCCCAGCGATAGAGTGCAGCGCCTGTTCGGCCAATTGGCTTTTGTTCGCCGCGTGCAGATCGAAGAACTTGCGGCGGGCGTGGGCCATGCAGCCGATTTCGGTGATGCCTCGCTCGAAACCGGCCTTGTAGCCAGCGAAGTCGTCGCAGACCAGCTTGCCATTCCACTGGCCAAGAAAATTGCGCGCATGCTCGCCGGCACGGCTGGGGCTGAAGTCGTAGACCACGGCCTTCAGATCGGCGAAGGGCGTGGTGCTGTAGGCCCAGACGTAAGCCCGATGGGTTTTCTTCTCGCCCGGCGCGAGCATTTGCACCGGGGTTTCGTCAGCGTGAATCACGCGTTGGCCCAGCACGGCTTCGCGCAGCGCATCGACCAGCGGCTGGAGCTGCACGCCGGTTTGCCCGACCCACTGCGCCAGCGTCGAACGAGCGATAGCCAGGCCGGCGCGGCCGAAGATCTTTTCCTGTCGGTACAGCGGCAGATGGTCGGCGAACTTGGCCACCATCACGTGCGCCAACAGGCCGGCGGTGGGGATCCCCTTGTCGATCACCTGCGCCGGCACCGGCGCCTGGATCAGCGTTTCGCACTGGCGGCAGGCCCATTTCCCACGCACGTGCTGCTCGACGGTGAACACGCCCGGCGTGTAATCCAGTTTTTCGCTGACGTCTTCACCCACGCGTAGCAGCTGGCAGCCGCAGGCGCACTGGGTGTTCTCCGGTTCGTGATGGATCACGGTGCGCGGGAGCTGCGGTGGCAGCGGTGTGCGCTTGGGCTGCTGGCGTGCGTCGGCCGGCGCAGCCGGCGGATTGACTGCTTTCAGCTCCGCCTCGATGGCCACGATGTCGGTGTCGAGCAGGTCATCCAGCAGACGGCCCTGGTCAGGGCTCAGTTGCTCACTACGCTTGGCAAACTTGTGCCGCTTGAGGATGGCGATTTCGTGGTTGAGGTTCTCGATAACCGTTTGGTCGCGGTAGATCCTCTTGCCCATCACGTCGACCTGCGTGAGCAACTGCGCGGCCAGTGTGCGCAGCTGGTCAGGCGTCAGTTGGTCGAGATTGGGCGCGGAAGTCATGCCGCTGATTGTGCCAGAGCAGGCGATCAGCGGAGCTAAACCGATGGGCTAATGGCAGGTGCTACAGCACTGTGATCGCGCCGGCTGCACCGACCCGCTGCCAGGGTAGACCCAGCACCAAAGCCTGAAGTTGCTCGGTGTCGAGTTCGACTTCCGAGCCGTGCCGGATGCCTGGCCAATGAAACTTGCCCTGGTGCAAGCGCCGCGCGGCGAGCCAGATACCCACGCCGTCATGCACCAGGACTTTCATGCGGTTGCCGCGGCGATTGGCGAAGAGATAGGCGCAGTGCGGCTTCGCCGCACCGAACACGGCCACCACACGCGCCAACGCGGTGTCGGTGCCGGCGCGCATGTCCATCGGCTCGGTGGCGAGCCAGATGGCATCGATGCGGATCACGGGGTGAGCCCACGCACAAAGCGGGCGCAACCTTCAGGATCGGAGGCTGGCCATTTCACCGTGACCGATTGCTCGCCAAGGGACAACTCAATGAGTGCGAACGCCTCAGTTGTTCGTTTAGGCGTGGCCCTCAATGGCACGAACGCCGGCAACGCCGCTGGTAGCTGATCTCGGTAAAGCGGCAGCCACTTGCGAATAACGTTGGCGTTGATGCCGTGGCTGATGGCAACGCTGGAGACGGTCGCACCAGGTTGCAGGCACTCCTGAACAACCTGGGCCTTGAACGGTTTGGGGTAAGAGCTTCGTTGGCGCATGGAAATCCCGGCGATAAGGGCTATCGCGTCCGCTTAAAAATACGCGGACACCATCGTCCTTAATGCGGGAGTTCGGAAGGTGACTTGGCTGGACGCTTACGGCTTAGAGGCATGACGACGCCTTTTTCTGTAACGGGAGCTTCTTTAGCTCTTGAGCGCCAGAATACGCCGAGCGCCGTTTAGAACGATGAATCCCACAACGGTACCGATAATCAGGTCTGGGTAGTTTGACCCAGTCCAAGCGACGAGCGCTCCGGCGACTATAACCCCCATGTTGATGACCACATCATTGGCGGAGAATATCCAGCTCGCTTTCATGTGAGCACCACCTTCCCGGTGTTTGGAAATAAGCAGCAGACAGCCCGTGTTGGCGAGCAATGCCAGGAACGCAACGGCGATCATTATCAGCGACTCGGGCTCACTACCGAATACAAAGCGCCTAATCACCTCTACGAGCACGCCGAGTGCCAAAATTAGCTGGAGAACACCAGCAAGGTGTGCAGCACGCACCTGCAGACTGACGCTACGTCCAACTGCATAAAGGGCTAGGCCGTACACTGCCGCGTCAGCGAACATATCGAGGGAATCGGCAATCAGGCCCGTGGACCTGGCGATCAGGCCAGCGGTCATCTCAACCACGAACATGAAGGCGTTGATGCCTAACAGTAAACGCAGGGAGCGGGATTCCTGTGTAGAGTCCGCCGAATTCTCGGCGGCTTTGATCATCTCTGGGTCGGCAGCGACGGTTTTCTGAAGAGTGGCGCCTAGCCCTAACGTCGCCAGCTTTGTGGTTATGGGCTCAACGGCACCGCAATGCATGACATCTAACCGACGGTCCGACAAATCAAAAGTCAGCTTCCGAATTCCGTCCAAACCACTCAGGGCCAAGCGGATCATTCGCTCTTCTGATGGACAATCCATTTTTGGCACGGCGTAAACACTGACCCATTGTGCTGTCGTATCGGCAGGGTTTTGCACACCGGCATCGGCGGCTGGTGTCGCATCGCAGCCGCAACGATCGCCATCGGATTTGCTCATGATACGGCTCCACTTGAAATCGAAGATGGGATCATTAAAAACCTTATAGCTACCATAAGGTCAATAACGCAGAGAACCGAAGAGGATTCGCGCGATGCGCATTGGTCAGTTAGCAAGGCTAGTAGGGATTGATACACAGACGATCCGCTTCTATGAGCAGCAGGGATTGTTACCTCCGCCTAATCGTCAGCCGAACGGCTATCGGGTTTACAACGAGAAGCATGGCGAGCGGCTAGCGTTCATCCGACGCTGCCGAATTCTGAATCTTTCACTTCCAGAAATTCATGCACTCCAAAGTTACCAAGATGACCCTGGCCGGCCTTGTGCGGCCGTTAATGCCTTGCTTGATGATCACATTTCTCAAGTCAGGTCTCAGATAGCCGCTTTGCAATCACTGGAACGACAACTCGTTTCGCTGCGGGCAAATTGCAACGATGGGCGGGAAGTTGAGGCTTGCGGCATTCTCGCCGGAATTAGCGAGGACGCATGCATTAAATGAACGGCGTTGGGGCTCGCGGGCCTGGTTACCCGGCCAACGCGCATGCCCTCGAAATGGTTGTTTGTCCCTGTGGTTTTTGCCCCTTCGTAGTGATGGCTGTCTCCGTGCGGTATCACTTTGAGTCAGGCCTGCCGAGGAAACGTGAGTTCAAACGTGGTCCGACCGTCTTTGCTGGCGACGGCCACGTGGCCTTTGTGGAGGTTCATCACTGAGCGGACAATCGCTAGCCCCAATCCTGCCCCGCGAGGTTGTATGCCGTTAACGCGGTAAAAGCGGTCGAACAGATGTGGGAGATGATCCGATTCGATAGTCGCGCCATGATTGGTGACAGCCAGCGAGACGATGTCTACGTCCTCCTCAAGGATCTTAAGTTCGACCGTACTGCCAGTATTTGAATGCCGCAGCGCGTTGGATAGCAGGTTGGAAATGGCCCGCTGGACCATAAGTCGATTTCCCAAAATCATGGCATCGCCCGTTACTGTCGTAGCGACTCCCGCTTCTTCGGCAAGGACTTCGAAGTATTCACATACGCGCCTCGCCTCGCTTCCTAAAGATAATTGTTCGAGCTTCAGTGCTGGGCTGGCGTGGCTGGCCTGGGCGAGAAACAGCATGTCTGACACGATTCGATCCATGCGTTCGAGTTCTTCAACCGACGACTCGATCACCTCCCGATAATGCTCCTTGCTTCGCTCACGCACCAAAGTCACCTGCGCCTTGCCTATCAGGTTGTTCAGCGGAGTTTTTAACTCATGAGCCACATCGTCCGAGAATTGTGACAGTTGCTGAACGCCGTCATCGAGTCGATGAAGCATTACGTTGAGGCTGTGCGCCAATGCCTGGAGCTCTTGCGGAAGCCGATCGGTGCGGATTCGAGGTGATAGATCCTGTGTAGATACCTTAGTCGCCAAGGCCCGGAACTTGCGAAGCGGCCGCAAGCCATTTTGGGCGATTAGCCATCCAGCCAATCCGATCAATATCAGTAGCATCGGCACGGTCACTAAGGCCGAGCGCAGGAATGCAGCCACCAGCCGTTGATCGGCACTGCGATCTTGCGAAAGTAAAAGCGTCATTGGAGCCAGTCCCGGGACTTGGATTTGCTTGCGCCCGGTTAGCATCTGCACGCCATCTTTCGTTGTCCAGCCAAGATAGTCGCCGTCCCTGCTCACGAGATCCAGCTGCTGCGGCGCATTGGCGAATCGGCCGATACTGAAAATGGGTGATTTCGCTGTATCGCCGATGACCGTAATCGAAAGGTTGTCATGGCCGAGTACGGTATCGCTCAATGCGTGTTGCCAGGAGCGGCCCATACGGGCTTTGGTGTCTTCGAGGAGTCCATGATCGATCTGAGAGAGCTTGGCCGTCACTTCCTCCTGGGCGCGCAGTTCCAGTTGGCGCACCAGTACCCAGTAGCTCAGTGCAATCAGCAGCGCGACCAAAGCGGCGCCGGTCAGTGTGATTTGAAGCGCGAGACGCGATGCGAGGCTGAGTGGCTTCAAGGCCGCGCCTCCAGCACGTAGCCCACACCCCGGATGGTGTGTATCAGGCGATCGCCGAAGGGTTCGTCCACTTTCATCCGCAGGCGACGAATCGCAACATCCACCACATTGGTATCGCAGTCGAAATTGATGTCCCACACCATGGCAGTTATTTCCGTACGCGTGAGGACTTCGCCAGTCCGGCGCATGAGCAGATGCAATAACGCAAATTCTTTGCTGGTGAGGTCGATACGCTGACCGCTCCGGTAAGCCCTATGCCGGGCCGGGTCCAGTTCGAGGTCGGCTACACGCAGGTTGCTCGGAAGTGTGACTGCCTCGCCTCGCCGCAACAGTGTCCGGATACGGGCAAGCAGCTCGGGGAACTGGAACGGCTTGACCAGATAGTCGTCGGCGCCCGATTCCAAGCCGCGGACTTTTTGCTCTAAGCGGCCATTGGCAGTCAGCATGATGACGCGTGTCTGCTTACGCCGCCTGATGAGTTCGAGAACCTCCCACCCATCCATGGTTGGCAGATTCACATCTAGCAGCACGATGTCATAGTCGTTCTGCAGTGCCAGGTGAAACCCATCGAGGCCATCACTTACGCAATCGACCAAGTAACCACATTCGATAAGACCCTGCTGCAAGTATTCCGCAGCTTTGATCTCGTCTTCGACAACCAGGATGCGCATGTTTTGAGGTAACTCGGCAAGGAGGTGCGCGGTAAGCGGAACCAAAAAAATCCATGTAGTAACTAGGTCAAGACGAAAGCGGCTTGGCTCTAGCGTGAAAGGCAGAGGCGAAAAGATCTGCCCAGGGAAGCGGGAAGCACTTTAACGCGGTAAAAGCCCTGTGAGGGCTATCTTGCGAATTTGTAATCTACCGGTCATTTGGTTGACCCGCAGCGCGAGCGGGTGCACCAAACGAAAAAAGGCGCCCTGATGGGCGCCTGAAACACATCTTCAAACCAAGGGAGCAAAACTAAAGAAGATGTGGTGTTGCTCATGGTGTTTCACAAGATCGAGAGAGGGTACTCGGCGATGAATCGGACCTCATCGAGGTCGGACTCGAAAGCAGTCGCCCGCGTGGTAGCCTGGCGCACCCGCAGAGACAAATCCTTGAGAGAGCCAGTCTGTACAACGTAGCGGGCTTCGACGTCGCGTTCCCAGCGGTTCTGTCCCGTCAGCGGCGCACCGTTATCGTCTTGGCGCATGTACACCTCGTTCGCGTTGCTGTAATCGGCGCCCCAACCGCGGGCGTAGCGGGTCATGAAAGTAAGCCCGGGTATGCCGTACTCCGCCATGTTCAGGTCGTAGCGCAGCATCCAGGACTGCTCTTTAGGTGAGTTGAAATCACTGTACTGAATGGAGTTGTTCAGGTAGATCGAGTCCGCCTGGCGCAAGTAGTCAAAGTCGTTGTTACCGTTGTTTCGCTGATACGACGCCGTGACGGTGTGCGCGCCGAAGGCGACACCCAGGCTGGAGCTCCAGATGTTGTTGTTGAACTCGCCCAGCAACTCACGGCCTTCGTCGGTTGCCTTGTAATAGTTGAAGCTGGCCAGCAGCGCGACGATATCGGAGAGCGGATAGGTGGCCGACGCACCGAAGTAATGCTGGTTCCAGGCATCTTTGAGGCGGCTGGTGTACAGGCTAAGACTGATATTTTCATTCACGCTGTAGTCACCGCCTGCGTAGCCGAGCCAAGGCGCGTCTACGCCCCCGCCGTAGAAGGTGACGAAGTCTTCGTTCATGTTACTGGTGTTGGGCTGGCTCATCGCGTGCAAGCGGCCTCCCTGAAGGGTGAGGTCGTCCAGCGAGTTGTTCACAACGGTGACACCCTTGAAAGACTCCGGCAGCAGCCGAGAGTCGCCGAAGTGCACGACAGGTGTAGTGGGAAATACATCGCCGGCCTTGATCTCGGTGTCCAGCAAGCGTGCTTTCACCGCGCCCCCCACCCGTGTGAAGTCATCCTCAGGATCGCCAGCGCTGTCGTGGGGAAGCAGGTCGATGCTGCCGCCCACACCGGAGCGCCCCGAACCGGAGTCGAGCTTGAGGCCGAGCATGGCGAAAGCGTCGAAGCCAATCCCTACCGAGCCTTGGGTATATCCGGACTCGAAGAAGGCCATCAATCCGTGGGCCCATTCCTCGGAGTAGCCATTGCCGGCGGCACTCTCACCGTCGCGAAAATCCCGATTGAAATAGAAGTTGCGATTTATCAGCGATAGCGTGCTGCCTTCGATGAAGCCCTCGGCTGTTTCCGATTGGGCAAAGACCGGGGCGCTGCCCAATGCCAGTGAAAGGGCTGTCAGCGAAAAAACGGCCTTTTTGCTCATGATGATGCTCCTTATGTACGGCAGGTCAGTGCTCGAATGACGCCTTTCGCCTTTTTGTTTTTAGCGCTTGGCCATGTTCTTCCCCTAGAGATGACGGCAGGATTAGCGGCAAATGACTATTTTGTAATCTGAGGAAGCCCAATCGCGCACTCCTTCGATTACAGATTTGTAATGTTGCGGTCACCAGGTCGTTATCCACACTTATTTAAAGTCACCACCCCATAGCCATCAGCTATCTCGCCGGCTTGGCAAGGCTGATAAAAACGCTTTCGTGTATTTGTCTACTAAATTCAGGGCGAATCACTATCGCAGTAGAGGCGCATGTGTTTCGCGTCTTGGCGGGGGTAGTTCTTATGATTGGATTCGACATCTAAACCAGGAAGTCATCGTTTTGCCTTGGATGAGAAAAATAGTTTTGCTGATGTTGCTAGCCTTGTTCCCATTGCAATCATCATGGGCAGTTGTTAGCACGAGCTGCAGTCATGAGGATGGTTCGGCAGCAAATCATCTTGGACATCACGAACATCCGCACGAGTCTCTGGGTACTGACGAGGAAGGATCGTCAAAAGCCGCAAAAAAAATCAGTCTGGATGGAGACTGTGTCTTTCATGGCGACCATATCAAGCCGCTTATAACGAAAGGGATCTGTCCTGGTTCGGTATTATCAATGAGCTTGAAACCGTTTCCTTCTGCTAGCTACGCATCGGCTGAAGCGGGGCGTCCTGAGAAACCTAATTGGCGCATCGGTGCAAAACCGGTGGGACGCCAAAGTAACCAGTAAGCGCCATTTATCTGTATCTGACGTCTCACCGAACCTTCCCTTTTTTTAGGAGATTTCGGTGCGAAAAGCTCTTTTCTCGCTGGGGTTGACGACGTTGTCGTGCAATCTCGCCTTTGCGCAACCCTTAGAGTTGCCGACCTTCACACAGACCTTACCTGTCGGTGTGTCAAATACATTCCCCGTTGAGTCTGTCGAATCCATAAGCTTTCTACGCGCCTTGGAACTCGCTAGCTCTGCAAGCCCTGAACTGGCTGTTGCAAGACGTGAGCTGGCTGCTTCTCGCGCATTAATTAGCCAAGCCGGAGCACGTCCGAATCCAATATTGTCCGCTAGCCAGGAGGGAATCCGGGGCGATGCCCCGGAGACCACGCTTGAACTGAGCCAAGAAATAGAGCTGGGTGGTAAACGTTCGGCTCGTATTGAGGCGGCGCAACGAGCCTTGGACGTAGCAGCTGCTGACCTACAGGACGCCCAAGCTCGACTGAGGGGGGCAGTGATGGGCGCGTACTACGATGTGCTTACTGCTCAAGAACGGCTGGACCTCGCTCAGGCTGCTTCAAAGCTTGCGAAGCAAGCAGTGAACGTGGCCAATCGACGTGTGAGGGCCGGCATGGTTTCTCCCGTAGAGGAAACCCGGGCGCGGGTTGCGGCTACTGGAGTGCAAGTAGAGCTTGCCCAGGCCACAGCTGAACTCGAAGCTGCGCGCACTCGGCTGGCGGCCAACTGGGGAAATCCACAGCCACGCTTTGAGCGAGTAAAAGAGCCGGCAGAGGCAGTGCCTCCTCTTCCCGAGCTAGCTGAGCTTTATAGCCGTTTGAACGATTCCGCCCAACTAACCCGCGCGCGTCGGGAGGCTGAAAGACGTCGGGCTGCGTTAAAGCTGGAAAGGACGAATCGCTTTTCTAACGTGACGGTTAGCGTAGGTGCCCAACGCTCAGATGAATATAACGGCACGCTGGGATTGGTGAGTATCTCGATGCCCCTGCCGTTGTTTGATCGAAACCAAGGCAACATCGGAGCAGCGCAGGAACGGGCCTACCAGGCGCAGGACGAGCTCAACGCCGTCCATATACGCCTGAAAAGCGAACTTTCCCAAGCGCACATGCGGCTGCGCACTGCTCGCCAGCAGTTTGAACTGTTGCGCAACGATATGCTCCCCAGTGCCCAAAGCGCTTATGAAGCTGCCAGCAAGGGGTTCGAACTTGGAAAATTCACGTTCCTTGACGTACTGGATGCTCAACGCACGCTTTTCCAAGCCCGATCTCAGTACCTGTCTGCGCTATCACAAGCTAACCAGGCGGCGGCAGAAATCTCGCGAATTGTCGGAGATGGGTCGGCCGTTATCACCTCGGCCACTCAGCCATAGGAATCCATATGAAAAGTAAATCGAATACATCTTCCTTGGCTGGTCACAAGAAGCAGATTTTTTGGATCGTCGTCATATTAAGCGTGGCACTTATGCTTGGCGGATTGCTTCTTCGCAGTAGTCCAGCTGTGCCCGATGCGGGCGACGCACATAGCGAGCATGGTGACGAATCGGAGCATGAGGATGAAGGGCATTCGGATGAGGATGCAGAAGCCGAAGGAGATCATGGCCATGATGAAGGAGGCGCCGATAGCGATCACGAGGTCGGTGCGGCAGAGAAAGATGAGCATGAAGATGAGCCCGAGGGAGCGGAGCATACTGAAACAGCAGAGGTAGAACTCTCAGAGACACAAATCCTAGCCGCCGGCATCTCACTGGCAACTGCTCAGCCCGCAAAGATAAAAAGCGCAATTGAGCTGCCTGGCGAAATTACATTCAACCAAGACCGCACAGCGCAAGTTGTGCCTCGTCTCTCAGGTGTCGTTGAAGCGGTCAAAGTCGATTTGGGCGAACAGGTGAAACAGGGGCAAGTACTTGCTGTGATCGCGAGTACAGACCTGTCGGAACGTAGAAGCGAGTTCTACGCGGCGCAAAAACGTCTTGCATTGGCTCAAAAAACCTATCGACGCGAAAAGGAGCTATGGGAAGAGCGTATTTCTGCGGAACAGGATTATTTACAGGCACAACAGGCTTTACGGGAAGCAGAGCTGACTGTTGCGAATGCAAACGCACAGCTACAAGCGCTTGGCAGTGATGCTGGCAAGCCAGACGCATTGAGCCGCTACGAACTCAGGGCGCCGTTCGATGGGATGATCGTTGAGAAGGACATCACGCTCGGTGAGTCAGTCAATACCGATGACCAGATATTCATCATTTCCGATCTCTCCACCGTGTGGGCAGATATCAGCGTTCCTGCCAATGCACTCAGCGCGGTACGAGTAGGCAGCAATGCCGTTATCGAGGCCACAGCATTCGAGTCCAGTGCCAATGGAACCGTTTCTTATGTCGGCTCACTTGTTGGTCAGCAAAGCCGCGCCGCTACCGCCCGGGTCACACTTCCCAACCCTGAAGGGGTTTGGCGCCCCGGCCTGTTCGTCAAAGTGCAGGTAGGCGCTGGCGAAGCATCCGTGCCAGTCGCAGTAAGTCCTGATGCGATCCACACATTGGAAGAAAAGCCGGTGGTGTTTGTACGGACCGACCATGGCTTTGCTGCTCAGCCAATCGTGAGTGGCCGCAGCGATAGTGACGCGGTCGAAATCAAGGAAGGCCTCCAGCCCGGAGCGCGCTATGCCTTGGATAACAGCTTCATCATCAAGTCCGAGCTTGGCAAAGCCAGCGCCTCGCATGCTCACTGATACGGAGTTATAGAATCGTGTTCGAACGTATCATTCGTTTTTCTATCGAGCATCGCTGGTTGGTTATGCTAGCCGTGCTTGGCATGGCAGCGTTAGGAGCTTACAGCTACCAAAAGCTGCCTATCGATGCTGTCCCGGATATCACCAACGTACAGGTGCAAATCAACACTGCGGCGCCAGGTTATTCCCCGCTGGAAGTGGAGCAGCGTATTACCTACCCGCTCGAGACGGTAATGGCTGGGCTGCCCAAGCTCGAGCAGACACGATCCTTGTCTCGATATGGACTTTCTCAGATCACAGTTATTTTTGAGGAAGGCACTGACATCTATTTTGCCCGCCAACTTGTGAACGAGCGCCTGGGAGGGGCCAAAGATCAGCTCCCAGATGGCGTCACTCCAACACTTGGCCCTATTTCCACTGGGCTTGGCGAAATCTATTTTTGGACGGTTGAAGCTGAGGAAGGTGCCACCAAATCGGACGGTACGCCGTATACCCCTGCTGACTTGCGTGAGATTCAAGATTGGATCATCAAACCGCAAGTCCGAAATGTACCTGGTGTTACTGAGATCAATACGATCGGAGGATATGCAAAGGAATATCAGATCGCCCCCAACCCAGACACTTTGCGGTCGTTTGGACTAACACTACAAGATTTGATCGAGGCGGTTGAGCAAAACAATAACAATCTAGGTGCCGGATATATTGAAAAGCGCGGCGAGCAGTATCTTGTTCGCGCTCCAGGACAAATGCAGTCTGTGGAGGACATCCGCGATACCCTTATTAGCAACGTTGACGGTACCCCAGTGCGTATCCGCGACGTTGCGACGGTCGAGGTTGGAAAGGAGCTCCGCACTGGCGCAGCCACCGAGAATGGCCGCGAAGTGGTACTAGGTACGGCCTTCATGCTTATCGGTGAAAATAGCCGAGTAGTTTCAAGGGCTGTCGACGACAAGATGAAAGAGATAAACCTTTCGCTTCCGGAAGGCGTAAAGGCAATTACTGTCTACGATCGAACTGTACTCGTAGACAAAGCTATATCCACCGTTAAGAAGAACCTCACTGAGGGTGCCATTCTTGTTGTGGTTATACTTTTTCTCTTCTTAGGCAATATCCGGGCGGCGATCCTAACCGCGCTTGTGATACCGCTTTCTATGCTCTTCACGTTCACCGGCATGGTAGCCAATCAGGTCAGCGCCAACCTGATGAGCCTAGGCGCATTGGATTTCGGCATCATTATCGATGGAGCCGTGGTGATTGTTGAGAACTGCGTGCGTCGACTTGCACACGCTCAGTCCCATCACGGACGGGCATTAACACTGTCCGAACGGCTTCATGAAGTATTCGCTGCGGCAAAGGAAGTGCGTCGGCCTCTATTGTATGGGCAGCTGATCATTATGATCGTGTATCTGCCGATATTCGCCCTTACAGGGGTAGAAGGTAAGATGTTCACGCCCATGGCGTTTACCGTAGTGACAGCGCTATTCGGGGCGATAATCCTTTCGGTGACGTTCGTCCCGGCGGCCGTTGCGCTCTTTATCGGTAAGCGGGTTACGGAAAAGGAAAACTTTCTAATCCGCAATGCTAAACGGGCCTACGCACCTGCGCTCGATGCGGTAATGGCCAACAAGCCAGCAGTGCTCACCTTTGCGGTAGTTGTAGTCATACTTTCTGGCCTCGTAGGGTCACGTATGGGCAGTGAATTCGTGCCTAGCCTCAACGAGGGAGACTTCGCTATCCAAGCCCTTCGTGTACCAGCTACCAGTCTTAGTCAGTCTGTAGAGATGCAGCAGCAGCTGGAGCGAAAGCTTATGGATGAGTTTCCGGAGATTGAACGCATATTTGCGCGAACTGGCACTGCGGAAGTGGCATCGGATGCTATGCCTCCAAATATCTCTGACGGGTACGTCATGCTGAAGCCACAAGAACAGTGGCCGGATCCAGGCAAGTCGCGTAATCAGCTCTTAAGCGAGGTGCAAGCATCCGCCGCTGAGTTGCCGGGCAATAACTACGAGTTTTCCCAGCCGATTCAGCTGCGTTTCAACGAGCTGATTTCCGGAGTTCGTGCCGCGGTAGCCGTGAAAATCTATGGTGATGACATGGACGTTCTTAACAGCACGGCGGCGGAAGTATCCGAGGTGCTAGGACAAGTACCAGGCGCTTCAGAGGTTACGGTCGAGCAGACGACTGGCCTTCCCATGCTCACGATTGATATCGATCGCGATCAGATCGCACGATACGGCCTGAGTCTAGATACCGTCCAGCAAGCGGTTGCAGTAGCTATCGGTGGCCGAGAGGCAGGCACCTTGTTTCAAGGAGATCGGCGTTTCGATATCGTGGTTCGTTTACCGGACGAGATACGCAGCGATCTCGCCGCAATTGAGCGGCTTCCAATTGCCCTTCCAAGGGAATTAAACAGCACCATAAGTTATATCCCCCTCGGCGAGGTGGCCACCCTGGATTTGGCCCCCGGTCCGAATCAGATCAGTAGAGAAGAAGGGAAACGGCGAATTGTCGTCAGTGCAAACGTCCGTGGTCGTGACATTGGATCATTCGTATCTGAGGCAGAACAGAAAATCCAGGCCCAGGTAGATATCCCGGCAGGTTATTGGATCGACTGGGGCGGTACCTTTGAGCAGCTTGAATCGGCAACGAAGCGGCTGCAGATTGTCGTCCCCGTGGCGCTGCTCCTGGTCTTCATTCTGCTTTTCATGATGTTCAACAATGTCAAAGACGGTTTGTTGGTCTTTACAGGGATTCCATTTGCGCTCACCGGAGGCATTGTTGCGCTGTGGCTCAGAGATATCCCATTGTCCATTTCAGCAGGTGTTGGCTTTATTGCTCTGTCAGGCGTCGCCGTTCTAAATGGCCTGGTAATGATCTCCTTCATCCGTAGCCTACGGGAGCAAGGTTTACCTCTGGACACTGCGATCCGCGAAGGTGCCCTTACCCGGCTACGACCGGTATTGATGACAGCCTTAGTGGCTTCACTCGGGTTCGTTCCAATGGCCTTGAATGTGGGTACCGGTGCAGAGGTACAACGTCCCCTTGCGACGGTGGTGATCGGGGGGATTCTCTCCTCAACGGTGCTAACGCTATTAGTTTTGCCGTTGCTCTACCAGATGGCTCATCGACGCGAAGACGAATTGGAGGAGCAAGAAATCGCGTTGGCCGCTGACAGAACAAGCTAGAGATTGGATGGCGGCACACAACGCCCCGTTCTTGCTAGCTAGCGAGAACGGGGCGCGTTAATTATCGGAGCGCAGTTTCATTAGCGGCGCAGCGGACAGCACAGCCTTTGTGGCGCAGTCTGATGCATCTAAGCGGTAAATAAAAAATTGCTCAGCGCTTAGTGCGTATGACTTTCGCTACATACGCGTCCTTGACCTGATGGCTTTCACCCACGGTGAGCTGACGAAGGATTATGCAAACAGCGACTGACCTGCCCCGGTCGGCAGCAAAGGGCGATAGCTACGACAAAGCCCTGGCTGGAACGATCAGCGGGCTGTGCAAGGCCGAGCTGACACCGTCAATCATGGGCGAACCGTGAGGCCTTTGAGATAGCGACCCAGACATGGGTGCGCTGTACGCCACAGCGTCTGTTCAGCTCACTCGGACATGATCCTTGCGAAGGCTAATAACAACAGATCAGGCAATGGCGGCCTGACTTAAACGAAACGGCTTATATAAATTCCGGGCGATTCGCTGGTAGCGATGTTGCGGGCAAGTTATGGAAACAAAAAAGCGCCCCGAAGGGCGCTTAGAGTGCAACTGCTTCCAAAGGAGATTGGAAGCTGCCGGAGGCGAATATCGTTCAGATATGAAGCGGTTAGTCAGCTTTGGTTTCTTTCTTGCTTTCCGTATTGTTCTGATCTTGGCGGGTATCCTTAATCTGTAATTCGTCTATTTTTCGTTTGGCGGATTCGGTTCCGTGAATTCGTTTTTGATCTGCTCGGAATTTTTCATTAAATTTAATTGAGCGGTCGTAACCATCTTCTGCATAAGACAATGCGGAGCCGCAGATTACCAAACCAACAACAATAGCTTTCAACAGATTCATAGGGCAGTCCTCGCTAAATTCAAAGGTGGCTTGCTGAGCTTTCTCGCTGAGCCCTGCAGGTTCGAATGAATTTTGCGTGATTGAAGTTAACAGCAGCATGAGCCAAGCATTACATTATTGAAATGTAATGCTTCCATTGCGCGGTGACATGAGCGCCTTGCTTCGTCATGTCAGCACCGAGGCGCACCAATCTGCAAGGGCCTATCCTACGAAAAGAATGATTGGAAGATTACAATTTTGTCATCTTCGGATTGACGCCGCATCATCTATCATTAGCGAGCAACGTCGTTTAACGTTTGAGAGGGATCGGCCAGTTATCGGCAAGTTTCAGACGATAATGCACGAACTCGCTTGAGAGTGGTCGCATTTCTGTCAGTGTGGTTTGGAAGGCCAGATGGTATTGGTGCTAGTATTATCTATTACTTTTTTGGGCTCCCTATCCTTGTCTTATGTTATTTAAGGACGGTTAAAAACCAATGGCTCACGAACATAACCATAACACCGAAGCCATAGGCGATAAGCGTTTAATCGCTGCCATTGGCGTTAATACTGTGCTAACTCTGGCACAAGTTGTTGGAGGAATACTTTCTGGCAGTTTATCGCTCATAGCTGACGCGCTACATAACTTGAGCGATGCCGCATCACTGGTTATTGCGCTCATCGCACGTAAAATCGGTCGCAAACCGCCAGATGCTTTTAAAACCTTCGGCTACCGACGCAGTGAAACCATAGCGGCTTTGATTAACTTGGTCACGCTGATTATCGTTGGTCTCTACCTCATCTACGAAGCTATAGGTCGGTTTTTTGCCCCACAGCCCATTGAAGGATGGACAGTGGTCGTGGTGGCGGGAATAGCCTTGATTGTAGATGTCGTCACGGCCTTGCTCACCTACACAATGTCTAAGAATAGCATGAATATAAAGGCGGCATTCTTGCACAATGTGTCGGATGCGCTGGCCTCCGTCGGTGTTATTATTGCCGGAACATTAATCCTTCTGTATGACTGGTATTGGACAGATACTGTACTGACGCTGATGATTGCTGGTTACGTGCTATGGCAGGGCTTTAGCATGCTACCTAAAACCATTCACTTGTTAATGGAGGGCGCACCAGAAGGAGTTTCCATCACTGATATAATCAATGTCATGGAGCAAGTGGACGACGTTGTGAGTGTTCACCACGTACATGTCTGGGAAATTGCCGAACATTCAACTGCATTGGAAGCTCACGTTGTCATCAAGAAGGCTAGCCTGCCCGAAATTGAACGAGTGAAGACTGATTTAAAACGTGTACTTCATGAGCGATTCAAAGTCAGCCACTCGACACTTGAAATGGAGCTAGACGGCAGTGTTTGTATCGACACCAGGCAGGCCGACAGTCATCGCAGCGAAGCATAAGCCTGCTTTGCGCTCACCGCTGTTGCTAGACAGTTATCTCGATATCAACGGAGTGAACTTGCGACATCACTCGTTGGCGCTATGTCTTCGACCAGAGACATGCTAGCGGCATGTGGCCAAAGCAGCTCGTCACGAGGAGATCAGGCTAGGTCGTGGCACCTTCGGCAGGCTGCCGCGACGAGCAAGCCCCGCCAGTCGCTACCGCCGCGGACGCTCAGAGCCAGCGGCGGACTCGTGCACGGTAGCGGGCAAATGATTCGCCGAACAATGTTTCCAGCGCCCACTCTTCGGCTGGGATCTGGAAACGGTTCATGTACAGCACGAAAGCAACTACGCCAAGCAGGGTTAGAGGCGAGGCCAAGACCAGCGCCCAAGCCGCCAGGATAATGGCAAAGCCTAAGTACATGGGGTTGCGGCTGTACCGGTAGATGCCAGCCTCCACTAATGCAGAAGCCTGCTGCGGCTGCAATGGATTAACCGTAGTACGCGCGCGGCGAAACGACAGGACGCCGGCGAGGCACACGCCGAGCCCCAGGAGCAGTATTGGCAAAGCGAAGGTCAGGCGCGCGGTCCATGCCAGTTCGAAACCCGGCAATTTGGTTCCCGACAAACCCATCAGCACAGCGATCAGGCCGGCCACGAGCAGCGGTGGCACGCGGTTTTCCAGCGCGCTCATAGTGTCATTCTCGTGCCTTGGCCACTTCGCTGTTCACCAACTGGCGCAGCGGCTCCGGGCCAAACTCGCTGAGCGCACGACCATTGACAAAAAAAGTCGGCGTGCCACGAACCCCAACGGCTTTAACGTCCTGCATGTCCGTTTCCAGCACGGCGTTGACGCCAGGCGTATGCATGTCCTGGCGGGCCTGTTCCAAGTTCAAACCGACGCGCTCTGCAGCAGCCCATGCCTGCGTTACCTTGGGGTCGTCGTGCCAACCGGGTTGGGCTTCCAGCACAGCCCCCAACACTTGTTCATGGAGATTTTGCTTACGCGCCGCCTCCAGCATTCGCGCCACCTCTTCGGAGCCTTGATGGAACAGTACATAGCGCAGCACCAAACGCACGTCTTCCGGGTTCTCGGCGAGGATCTGCTTCACATAGGGGTGGAAGGCGCGGCATGCCTCGCAGGAAGGGTCAAAGAATTCGACGATGGTCACTGGCGCTTGCGCCGGGCCGAACACTGGTGAGTGGAAGCGAACCAACTGGCCGCCGTTCTGTTTGGGTTGTGTCGCGGTCTCTTGGGCTGTCGAACCGGGAGCCTGGGCCTGTTGAGGCGATTGCGAGGGGGAATAGAAGAATGCGGCGGCAGCAAAGACGGCCAGGATCACGACACTGACGATCAGGACCACGGAACGGCGATTCATGGGGTGGTTCTCCGACGGATGATTATGAGCAGGATGGCGATAAGGATAAAAGCGAACAAGGCGAGTGCCGGCAGGGGCACCACGCCGAAGAGGGTCATTCCGGCGCCTGAGCAGGATGGACCAGTGGCCGTGCAGGGCTGGATCGGCTGTGGAATCAGCCCTGCATAGAGCAGCGTGTGAACAAATGCCAGTGCCGCACCGATAGCGGTCAGCGGCAGGGCATAGTGCCAGACGGTGAAATCCGAGCGGTAGCAGGCGATGGCCAGGATCACCGCCAGCGGAAACATGAAGGCACGCTGGAACCAGCACAACACGCAGGGTGCCTGGCCCATCACCTCACCAATGAACAGCGCGGACAGGGTCGATACCAGTGCGACCAGCCAGGTTAGCAGCAGCAGGTTCCAGGGCATGCCTGAAGGTTGAGGATTCATTGCGGTTAACTCCTGGCGATGGCGAGCACTTGCCTCAGACCCGCCATCCAGTTATTTCGAAACATCATGCATCCTCTTATCGGCAGGACTTGTTAGGACCGTTGCGGACTTCGCCCAACGGCAAAGCGAAAAGCAACCAGCCTCAACGCTGGGTTAAATCCGATGCCAGTGGGAGAATGTCGCCCTTGCGCAACAAGGGAAGATATCAGATGTCGCGGGACTGGCTGGAAGAACACCAGATAGCATTTTATTTCGCGGCGGTGGTGGCCGCTGCCATTGCAGGCCTGAGCTCTGCGCAATTCACCGGACTGACGGCCATGGCCATCACACCGGCGATTGCCGTGCTGATGTATGCCATGTTTCTGCAGATTCCTTTTTTGGAGCTGCGAGAAGCTTTTGCCAACCGCCGCTTCGTCGGTGCCTTGTTGCTGGCCAACTTCCTATTGGTGCCATTGATGGTGTGGCTGGTGACGTGGCCGCTCTCATCGAACAAGGCCTTGTTGGTCGGCGCGCTGCTTGTCCTGCTGACGCCTTGTATCGATTACGTGGTGGTCTTCACCCACCTGGGCAAAGGGGACTCTCGTCTGGTGCTCGCGGCGACGCCATTGCTGCTGTTGCTCCAGCTTCTGCTGCTGCCCCTCTACTTGCGGCTAATCCTTGGCCCCGAAGCCGGCACAGTGATCGAGCTGTGGCCCTTCGCAGAAGCCTTCCTGTTACTGATCGTCCTACCCTTGGTAGCGGCTGTGCTCACCGAATTTGGCGGACGCCGATCTCTGCTGCTTCGCGCATGGAGCGCAGGTTGGGCCTGGCTGCCAGTGCCTGCAATGGCCCTGGTTCTAATCGTGGTGGTGGGTTCGCAGATCGCGGCTGTCGTGTACCAACTCGACATCCTGGCGCCGTTGCTTCCGGTATACGGAGCGTTTCTACTACTCGCTCCGGCCCTCGGCGTACTCAGCTCCCGGCTATTTGGCTTGGAGGCTTCTGCCGCACGGGCAGTGGCCTTTAGCTCAGGCACTCGCAACTCGCTTGTAGTGCTTCCCCTGGCCCTAGCGCTCCCGGAGTCCATTCGCGCGCTGGCCGCGGCGGCTGTGATTACTCAGACACTCGTAGAACTGATTGGTGAATTGATCTACTTACGGGCGATTCCAGCCATGGTCAGAAACAGTTGAGCCTCGTCGAAATCGGCGAGAGCGCTCATGCCTCGTGCTGTGGAGCAAGATTGATCAGCGGCGCAATGATGAGCTGAGCGGAGCGCGCCCAAGAAACCAGTGCCTCAAGATCCATCTGTAGAGATTGGGCTTCTGTCCAGATACAAGCACTCTCGGCAGGCACCGTAAGAGCGATGCCCTCAACTATCGTCAGAGCCATCGCATGCAATCTCAGTAGCTCGTCGCGAATGGAGGTGATTCCACCCAGTTCCACCAAGCAGACGTCCAAGCGATCAACCAGCCGGAGCAGTTGAGAGGTGTCGAAGCTGTCGCGCAGGTTTTCCAACGCCACGGCGTCCACTTCGCCGTACGGTGTAAGGCGGAAGGATGCGGGAGGAATGTTGATCATGGCGTTTTCTCGGTATCTAGCTGGCTAGGTCTGATCACCCGCAGCGAGCCGGCAGCTTGTTGGAACACCGAGTCCTTGATCCAGGGCTCCGGTGGCCGGTTTAGCTTGAGGTTGAATTCGCCGAAGCGCTTGAGGTTGCTGGTCAGGTAGAGTGGTTGGGCCCCCTTCAGCATACATAGCGGAACTGGTGTAGACGACTAGCCCTGAGCTAGGCCTTGGGCTTTCAAGCAGCTCCAATGATCGGCACTGAATGCTAGGGAGCGGATTACTTCTAAAATTCTGGCTAACACGCTCACACTTAAAAACGCTTCTGGATATGCTGGAAAAAGGCAAGCCAAGCAGGCGAAAAATTGACACTAACTACTTTCAATACAATGGTTATTTCTTGGGATATAACTCTTCTAAAGATAATGCCGGTAAATACGGATTTGAAGAAAGCCCTGCTGAAATCAAGCAAAAAGTGAAAGAGCTTTTACTAATCTAGCTCGGTCGAACAAACTAGGTCTATTGCTCGTTGAGTGATCGTCTCTGAGCATTTTAACTGCTGCCGTTGCTGGCAGCCATGAGTCAAAAATTGCACTCAACGACAGGCAGCTTTTGGCCGAAAGCAGCCGTAGGTTGCTTTGAAGTGAGAACATCAAATGGATGTCATCACGGACGTCGTGATCAGCCTGTTACTCCATCGCGAGGCTTACGAACCCTAGGCTTCTAGCATCTTGTCGATTGCGGGATTCGCGCGGCTGGATGGCGTCGGTTGGAGCGAATACCCAGGGAGCGCTAGATCACTCCGAGCCCATGCTGTTCCATTCGGAATCTGATGGCCTCGACGGGATCAGAAGGTGGGATCGGATAGTGTTCGTCTTCATATTTCTCGATCAACGCTGCGAGCGCTTCTAGCGCATCACTCTCTGGCGTACCGATCGGGGCACCCCACAGTTGCTCCATAAGCGCCAAAGCGGTAGCTAGGTCGCCATCAGTACGAATCGGCTTGATCTTCATTAAAACTGCCTCGACATTAATGGATGCACTGTACCTGCATAAGCCAGGGCGCTAATTTTTAAACTAGGTGCTCCTGAAGAGGGCTGGATAACCTGATAGTGAATCACCCCGGGTTTCGTGGAGGCCTCAACTCTTGAGAAGATGAGGCCATGAGAAAGACTACTACCTACTCCCCTGAAGTCCGTGAGCGTGCTGTGCGCATGGTTCTGGAACACCTGAACGACTATCCGTCCGAGTGGGCAGCCATTGAGGCCATCGCTCCGAAGATTGGCTGTGCCGCGCAAACCCTGCATGGCTGGATTCGTCGCCAGCAGACCGATGCGGGGCAGCGCCCCGGTCAGACCAGTGAAGAGCGCGAGCGCATCAGAGCCCTAGAGCGCGAAAACCGCGAACTGCGTAAGGCAAACGAGATATTGCGCCTGGCCAGTGCGTATTTTGCCCAGGCGGAGCTCGACCGCCGCACCAAGTCCTGAGGGCGTTTGTCGATCAGCATCGTGACCGTCTCGGGGTCGAGTCGATCTGCCGCGTGTTGCAGATCGCCCCGTCCGGTTACCGCAGGCACGTGGCTCAACAGCGCAACCCGGCACTGCGCTGTTGTCGTGCTCAGCGCGATGACGCATTGACCCTGGAAATCCAGCGAGTGTGGGATGCCAATATGCAGTGCTATGGCGCGGTGAAGGTCTGGAAGCAGCTGCGGCGAGAAGGCATCGAGGTCGCCAGATGCACGGTGGAGCGGTTAATGCGTCGGGCCGGATTGCAGGGCATTAGACGTGGCCAGATCGTGCAGACAACGGTGGCCGGCGACAAGGCCCTTTGCCCGCTGGATCGTGTCCAACGCCAGTTCCATGCCGACCGCCCGAACCAGTTGTGGGTGTCGGACTTCACCTATGTATCGACCTGGCAGGGCTGGCTGTACGTGGCGTTCGTGATCGACGTCTTTGCACGGCGGATCGTCGGCTGGCGAGTCAGTACCAGCATGAAGACAGACTTCGTACTGGATGCCCTAGAGCAAGCCTTGTATGCCCGTCAGCCGCATTGCTCGGGTGGTCTGATCCATCACAGCGACCGTGGAAGCCAGTACGTCTCGATCCGCTATACCGAACGGCTGGCAGAGGCCGGCATTGAGCCTTCGGTTGGCAGCAAGGGAGACAGCTACGACAACGCCTTGGCCGAAACCATCAACGGGTTGTACAAGGCCGAGCTGATTTACCGTCAGTCATGGAAGAGCCGCGAAGCCGTCGAAATGGCGACTTTGAAATGGGTGCACTGGTACAACCACCAACGCCTGCTGAGCTCAATCGGATATATCCCGCCTGCGGAGGCTGAGGCAAACTTCCACCAGCAACAAGCAGGTCAGGCCATGGCGGCCTGACTTAAACGAAACGGCCTCCACAAAACCCGGGGCGATTCATAGTCGCGCCGCTATGCAAAGCATAATATACGGCGCTTTGGGGTTAGCTAGTTAATGGAAATTATACAGGTCATTCGTCTTTTGCCAACCATCTGAGTCTCGCCCTACGGATATAGCTTGGGGAAACGCCTAGGCGCTCGGCTAAAATTCGGTCAGAGGTCAAACCAAACTCGGCTGCAATTTTAGCAGTGATTTTTGGATATGGTTTTTCAAACGCTTTTATTCCCAGCTCTTTTCGTTTGGATTTGATCGGGTAGTTACTAACTTTTAGCCTATCGGCTAACTCGTAGTCGGGCATAGTGCCAAGAAGCGCAATCGTTTGCTCGTTCCAAATTTCCTCAAGTGGTTGGAACTTAGGCCGGAGGGGTTTTGGCTCCGGAATACCAAACTCAGTTCGAGCCTCCTTAATGCTTTTTGCGGGAATACCGAGGTCTTTGGATAGGCTGTAGTCCGTCTGTACTGCCAGCCGCTCAATCAGCGATTGTGTAAGTTCTAGCTTGAAGCTGAATTCGGCGATACCGTTGGCCTTTCGATACCGGCGGACGGTAGTCGCTCCCACCCCAAACCTCCTCGCTATTTCGCGGTCGCTGAACTGGCCGACCTGGGCTTTCCAGTCGCTTTTACGCATGTGCATTTCCTCCATTTTGAGCAGGCGAGAAATTCACCGCTCTATGAGGTAGTGCTCAGAGCAAGTGCACCGATTCCAGTTCGATATGCCTAGGCACCGAAAATATTATCGAATAGTGAGCGGGCGGCCCTATGTCTAGTGCCTGGAGGGGGATGGCCTCGACTTTGGAAGCTGCAGCGCTTCCAACCCGCGCATGCGCGGAATCCGTGTGAGAATACTCGGCGTATCGACCTGGTTTTCCGCGCATGCGCGGAAAACCAGGTGTGGTGTCAGCCGATTCTGAAAAATCAGAACCAGCTTCTGGATTTCCATGGCATGCCCGAATTGGGGGACTTCGGCTTAGCACTATTAGCTAGTACTCACACGATAGGACTAGCTGATGTCGAACTCACTAAGCCAGCCAAGGGATGCCGGCTGCGAAACCACATTCAAAGAGCTGCTACAGCTGGCAGCAGGGTCCGGGCGTGACGTAACTGTCATAACAGAGATTCTGAAATTTATAGATGCTCATCCTCAGCTCATAGATTTTCCCCGAATAATCCAAGGGTTGTTAAACGCGCTGAATGAAATGGAAAAGCCGCCGGTTCTGTTCGTCGGTGATTTTGATCCCGTGGTCTGGCGGCATGAGTGTCACTGGATAATTTCTAATAGGAGCAATCCGCGGTTCATCTCAGCCCTGGGCCCTCGTTTTTTTTCCGGAGATGAGGCGCGCAGGCGTAATCCAATCATTGGACAGGGCGTCCAGGATTACGCTTTCCCGTATGCAATGTTATGGCATGAGCCGGCCGATGTTGATGGCGCGCCAGATTACTACCGGCTTGTAGGACAGCTACTGGTGGCGCATCAGGAGAGCTCTGGTGCATCGGACCTTCGCGGCCAGAAATACAATGCATATCTCAAGCTGCGTACGCTTTGCGCGAAGGAACTACTGACCGTCCCTGCAGAGCTAAATATTTGGTCTAGTCCAGCCATATTTATGCGGAGCTGCACAGTTTTCGATCCCAGTATTTCAGTCGACGTCCATGCTGATGCCTTTCCTGCTGTTACCCGGCTAGTTCGTTATTGCGGGGGCGATCAGCCACCTGAGCGTCGTGGTGGTGGTGGCAATCATCGAGGCAGGATGCCAGTCCGCTCCGGATTAGGTGTGGTAGTAAGTCAAGGGGTAACCAAGTTCCCTCTTGATGATCCGGACGATCCCGATCTACTGCCAGGCCATATTAGTTTTGTTGTTCCACGGTTAGACCATGATTTCGACGAAGAATTGCCCGACGGCGAAATCACTGCGCCAGATGAACTCTGTTTGATCGATACCGGCGGCGAAGTCAGGCCCTATGTCGCCGAGTTGCTCAGCCATCAGGGAATCCTCGCCCATATTGCCCGCGCTCGGCAGTTCTTACCGTTCGGATTCAACCTGCTGACGTTGCCCGAATTAGCAAATCTCCTGTTCAGCGTCACTGATGAATTTCTGCAGTGCCGGGAGCGGTTCCGCACAGCGCCACTGCCAGAGCAGGTAGGCATCCGTACGCGCATGGAGGCGCTACTCGCCCTACATCTCATGCTCTGGTTCGGCAGGTCACTTGAGGATTGCACAAAACTACAGATCTCTGAGGGCGGCGCGCGCCCGCGGGTGGCGTTTGAGCTTATACCTGCTAAAGACTTGGAGTCTGCTGAGTTCAGGTTTTTAATACCTACACCAGATTACGCTGCGGAGGAGCAACTGCCCCCTGAAACGGTTCGAAAGAGGGGGGCGGCAGTTTCAGTACCGGATATGGTGGGAGCCGCGACGTTAGTATTGGGAGTCAGAGCGCTGCCATCTACGACCGGAACGGCCGTATTTGCCGGGAAAGTTAAGAAAATTGAGAGCGAAGTTCGTGTCCTCTTGAAAGAATTGGGGGGAGGTGACCCGCGATATACAGTTCACAAGATTCGTTCCTATTTACATCGCCAAATAATCACCGATACACACGATGTGGTTGCGGCCACGATGTTGTCCGGGCTGCCTTGCCTGTCGGCTAATACTGCGCTTTATTACACCCAATACAGCGTTGATCACCTACGCAGCCTCTATTGTCATTCAGTGCGAAATGTATTAACCGCTATTTACGGCACAGTAGGTTTGGAGGCGCCAGTTACTAACGTCATTAGCTCTTCAGAGATGGCGGTTGGTGCCCGAAATTGTCTGAAACTTAGCGCTGTGAAAAACAATCTTGAAGCATTGCTCGCAGTGCTGCGCAAACGCCCACGAAAAGATATTCAAGAGCTGATTCATTGGCACAACTGCCTGACGCTCTGGACCATCCTCATGTTCCTAATGGCGACCGCGTGTCGAGCCATCCGCAACCCGCTAAAAGCAGTGGAAGAGTTCGAGCAACGAAGTGGCCACGGCGCACTGGGCGATAAAGGCGCAGATGACGGTCACATGAGCCGTCTGGTAGTGATGCCTGAGCTACTGCGTCGGCAGCTAGAGGCATACGACGCGCACTGCTGTGCAATTCGTGTGAAGTTCAAATACGGCCTACCTGCACAGACTCCTCCTAGGTCCGGTTTTTTCCTGTGGTTTGCTGATGACAATCGGCTGTACTACGAGGAAATCCGTCCGTCACATATCGACGCATATATGCGGCAGGTGGTTGGTTTTACACCCCATCCAGTGAACGGTTTCCGCAAGTTGCTGAGGACCGAGCTCGCAGAGCGTGGGTGCCCGCCTGAAACGCTTGCCGCATTCATGGGGCACTGGCTGCATGGCGAGGCGCCCCAAGAGTCGTTCTCAAGCTTTTGTCCTGGCGCTTATGTCCAGAGCCTCCATGCGTATTTATTGCCGCTGATGAGAGAGCTCGGTTGGATGGTTCGCAACAGCCACCTAGTTAAGGAGGCTAAATGACCATTTCGACCCTTTCTGAGGAAATGCTGTCAGCAATTTGGAGTCCTGAAAAATACGATCCAGAATGGAAGAGCGAATTTCTTCAGACGCTCAAGGAGCGCTGCAGAGACTCCAACAATGTCATCGGAGAATGGCTCTGCGGTAAACGTTCGCTGAGAAATTTTCCTGTCGAAAAGATGCGGGAGCTTGAGAATCAGCTTGAAAGCTCGACATTACGCAATGCACTGCGAGACGTAACAAGCCGGGCGCGGCGATTCAACCCGAGCCTGCCGCTTGCCCACATAGCGATCGACACGCGGCGTCCCGCAAATCCAATCAATCCCGACTTGTATACAGCAGAGAACATCTCAGCCAGTCGAGACGTGATCGATTCGCTGGAACGGGCGCTGAGACACGACCTGGAGCAACTCACCCCCCACTGCCGGGTTGGGCTACTCCTGCTGAGCGCCGCCTACTATGGCGCGCTGATGGACATCCCCCAGCTAAATGCGCTGACCCAGCTTGATGTAGGTCAGATTATTTGGGTATCTGGGATACCAGAGTTCCGGCTCAAGCTTTCAATCCGTGGGCAATCCGAGGCTGAGAGTAGGCAATGGTTCCCAGATCCGATGACACTGGCACTGTTGTCCCGTTGCGCTCCAGATCTAAGTGAATTGAGACCTTATCTGTCCAAGAGGGACGGAAAACTTCACTGTATTCAGGCGGCATTGGCCGTAGGTGGGGTAGATAATCAGAGCCAACCCGCGTCTCTCAGTCGACTGTTTGAGCTGCTGCGTATCAAGCGCCAAACGCAGCTACCGCAGCTGTTGATCAATTACACCACCAGATACGGTTACGTGACGCATTCTGTCTTGGCGGACTCATGGCTGCATCTGCAAGGTGACAGATCGTCTTCAAATCATGAACAAAAAAGCAAACGTAAAAAGCATCGGCTGGGTAGGCCCGAACAACGAGTTCCGGGATGGCTGACGACGTTATGTCGGCAGGTCCGTAGAGGACGGGTTTCGGTACTGGAGGTTGAGCAGGTACCTACGACGCTAGAAGAATTGATCACCGGTTGGGCATCGTTTCTGCTTCATGGCCGCTCGTTCTATGGCAACCCTTTGCAGTCCAAAACGGTTGCCAACTATGTTAGAGACGTCGGTATAGGATTGGACAATTTGCTGTCTGTTGGGTCGATTCTAGATGTTCCGCCGGACGCGTTAGAGGAGTTGTATGAAACGCTGCTGGAGGTACAACCCACGGCGCCAATGAGGAGAAACCTAGCCAAGGGCCTGCTGGAGTTTCATGGATACCTGCAAAACAGCTTCTCCTATCCACCAATCAGCCCCTATGCCGCATTGGGTATTGGGAAAACGCCTCAGTTCGTTGATGCCCAGATCATCAATGAAGAGCAATATCGTCAGGTGCTGCGAGACCTGGCCACAGGCCCGCTAAGCCATCGCTCACCGCGTATTGCTATGGTCGCGCAGGCTGTGGTGATTTTCGGATACCGACTGGGATTGCGGCGTAATGAGTCGCTGAAGTTGCTGCGCCGCGATCTGCAGTTACCGACGCTCTCTGCCGCACGTGCAGCTGCACTGCGTAGACGGCATCCGAACCTGAAGCCGCTATCGGCTGAGCAGCGAACCGCGCTCAACCTTCCCGCGGCTCTGCATATTCGCCCCCATTCTCAGCGTGCGCTCAAAACGCGCAACTCAACGCGTACGCTGCCACTCCATGTGTTGCTCGAGCCAGATGAGCTGCAGCTGATAGAGCGCCTGGCGCGGTTGCGTGATGACGAAGAGGAGAAAAGTCCATATTCGGAATTTCTGTTCTGTATCCCCGAGCTGCAGACACGATGGGTTTCCGAATCCACCTTGTTACCTGCAATTCATGCCTCCCTCCGCCGGGTTACAAGATGCTCCGATATGCACTACCACCACCTGCGGCACTCGGCTGCAACCTGGCTCACCTTCAAGCTGGCCGCCACAGCGTTAGGGGCATGCGAGAACGCTCGACTTCTCTTCGGTGAGCAATCTCAGACGATGGCGTGGTTGCTGGATGCAGAAAGGTTAAATAATGCGTTTTTCCATTCCCGGAAAGCCGCCACCCGCCGTGTAATCCATATCACCAGCGCTGTGCTCGGCCATGCGAGCCCCAAGACGTCGCTGCTGCACTATGTGCACTGCATGTCTTGGCTATCGGCGTTGTGCTGGCAATGGGAGCCCAAGTTTTGGCCCCCTGGCCATGTCATCGCAAAAATTGCCGGGGTCAGCCTGCCAAGTAAGCCAGAAGATTTGGCTGCGCCAGGGTTGCCAGCTGAGATCCGCCATATGCGGCGCATCATCGGTCGTATCGGGGTATACAAACGCAGTAAACGTCGCAAAGTCAGCTACCCGATGAGCCCCATAGAATCGAATGGCGAAGGGAGGGCTCTGACAAGGATGAATGACATCTCGTCCATGCTCGCATACCAAGCGTACGCGGAAGCATCAGGACAGTCGGTCAACATGGACTGGGTGGAGTTTTCCGATGCGGATCGATCGGCCATGCTGGAGCGGGCAAGGTATATCCGTCAGCTTGGTAAGCACCGCCTTAGCGGTTCGGCGACTTGCGACCCGAACGGTAAAGTTGAGCTGGTGCCCAGGCCGCCCAGACACGGAGGTTTAGCTGGCGTAGCTGCCTACGCTGACCGGCTCTACCGATTGCTTGACGGCAGATATAAGGCAAAAACTAACAGGGTTCTGGATGACTTCGTCGAGCGCTGCTGGGCGAGCGATACCACGCTGCGATTCCACTCTGGGCAGGATGAGCAGAGCGTTCGAGAGTACCTATGGGTGCTGTCTGAGCTGCGCATTCCTTCTGCCGATATTGAGTTCATCATTTACGATGAGCGCACACCCAAGCGAACCAAAAGCCTTTGGCGAAAAGTGTTACGGAAGCCCCGTTTGAAGTTTATAGAGCAGGTGCCCGAGAACAGGCTTGTTGAGAATATGCACCTCGGGATCCGCGCTAGGCTACGCCTTACAGGTGCGGGTTTCACTGATCAGGAAAGGAACCATCATTCCGGCGCAGCATTGCGCTACCTCTTTCTGATGACTTCGATCGACTGGCATTTCCGAGCATGAAAGGGTGGGCATTCAGCCCTCCGGATCATCCTGCAGTTCCAGCAAATCGCCCACCTGGCAGTTCAGGTACTGGCAGATCGTTTCTAGGTCCTTGAGCTCCACCCGCTGCGCGGTCTCGTGATAGAGCCGCGTGAGGGTTCCGCGATTCATCCCTGTGTCCCTGACTACGTCACTGATTTTCAGCTTCCGCTCGCCCAGTAAGCGAGATAAATGGCACTTGACCATTCTAATCTCCGAAAAATGATCTTCAGAAGATCATTTTGCCCTTGCAAAGCTCAAAATGAGCGTTATATTGATCTGCAGGAGATCATTATGAGTTTTCAGAAGCTCATAAGAATCCGCTGACGTTCAATTTAGCAGAGAGGGCATAGCCATGTCTCACACATACCTGACTACCGAAGAGTTGGCCACGCGCATGAAGTACGACGCGCGCACCATCCGTAATCGCTTGAAAGATTCAGTCCTGCTCGAGGGGATCCACTACTTCCGCCCCTTTGGCGGCCGCAAGATCCTTTTCATCTGGGAAGCCGTCGAAGAAGACATGCAGAAATTCTCGCGGACTTCCGGGCTGGTTCCTATGGCCGGCGGGGGCATCTGCCATGGGTAAGATTCGTGCCCGCGCCGACAACGAGAAGTTGTTCTTTGACTTCACCTACCTGGATCAGCGCTGCCGCGAGCAGACCACGCTGCCTGATACGCCCGCTAACCGGAAAAAGCTCGAGAAGATCCTGGAGCGCATCGAAGCGGAAATTACCCTTGGGAGCTTCGACTACGCCACCTACTTCCCCCAAAGCAGCAAAGTGCTAGAGATCAGTCGGCTGCAGGCTGGCTGTGCATCGCTGAAAACACCACTGTTCAAGGATTTTGCAGAACTGTGGTTTGAGGAGATGAGGGTCGAATGGCGTGATACGCACGCCAAAACCGTGCGCCTTACCCTTGATAAGCATTTGCTGCCTGAGTTCGCTAAGAAAGAGGTCAGCGCCATCACCAAAGCAGAACTTCTGTCATTCCGCTCGGCACTCGGCAAAGTCCCCGGGCAGAAAGGTCAGAGTCTGACAGCGACGCGAATCAACCACATCATGACGCCATTGCGCATGATCCTTAGTGAGGCAGCTGACCGCTTCGAGTTTACCTCGCCATACCTCAACATCAAATCACTGAAAGTCCCCAAGACAGACGTGGAGCCCTTCACTCTGGATGAGGTGCTGCAGATCCTCGGCACAGTGCGTGACGATTTCCGCAACTACTACACGGTGCGTTTCTTCACCGGCATGCGGACGGCCGAAATTGATGGTTTGCAGTGGAAGTACGTCGACTTTCAGCGGCGGCAGATTTTGATCCGTGAGACCTGGGTGGGCGGCAAGCTCGACTACACCAAGAACGACGGTTCGCAGCGTGAGATCGATATGTCCGAGCCGGTTTATCAGGCGCTCATCGGCCATCGCGAGAAAACCGGCAGTGGGCAGTTCGTCTTCTGCACCCGCGAAGGTACGCCGCACGCATACCGCAACATCAACGACCGGGTTTGGTACCCGCTGCTGCGGCACCTGGGGTTGCGGCGGCGGCGCCCCTACCAAACTCGTCATACAGCCGCGACCCTGTGGTTGGCGGCTGGTGAAAACCCGGAGTGGATCGCCCGGCAGATGGGGCATACCACCACCGAGATGCTGTTCCGTGTCTATTCGCGCTATGTGCCCAACCTGACCCGCCGTGATGGCAGTGCCTTCGACAACCTGATCAAAGCCAATCTCAAGGCCTGAGGAGTTCCATCATGAAACTGATCAAATGCGACAACGTGACCCCTCTGCATCCATCTATGGAGGCCCGCGAGCATAAGTACCTCAAGCATCTGGCTTCAGCTATGAGTCACTACCTTGAGAACCCCCATGGCACCGAGCTTATCTGCGTCCTCGGCTCCGGCTACGAGAAGGATAACCGGCATGCCCTCGAGACCTGGGTCGCCTACCACCGCAACGAAGTGTTCGAAAAGCGCCTGGAGGGCCGTAGCCCGCTGGACTTTCTGATCGAGAAGCTTGAAAGCTTATTGGCTAACTAAGTGCAGAAGGGGCCGAAAGGCCCCTTCATTGTTCTCCCCCTGGCAGCGGCGAGCGTGATCCATTCACCCGCCGAGCTGCGTTTGGATCAACGGTTCCACTGTCGGCAAAGCGCAACTTGAACATCCAGTCAGGCAGTTAAAGACCCGGATCAGCGTATTGGTTACTATCCAAGGCGCGAACCAGAGCACATTTTTTCTCCTGCCCGTTGATGGGCAATAGGGAGGTCGGGAGTACAGGGACAGTGGTAAAGAAGCAGTGCGTATTGGCCAGCTGGGTTGGCGGGAATGATCTCAAGGCAGTTGCAGGTGCTGAGGCAGGCCCGATTCTGGCGACGCTGAACACGGTGTCCTTCGATAGCGTCGAACTGCTCTGCTCATACCCCTCCGAGCTAGTGGAGCCCTACCTGGCCTGGCTGCGCCAGCAGGTCGATGTACCCATCACCGCGCATTACTTTTTCCTGTCTTCCCCCGTTCATTTCGGCGAGATCTACCAGGCCGCCAGTCAGCATTTAAAGCGGCTGAATACTTCCGCCAATCAGCTCTCCATTCTGCTCAGCCCTGGCGGTTCGCTATGAAGGGCATGCTTAGGCCAGCGGCTCTGCTCAGCCTAGGTTGGAGTAAGTGCAACGACTTCGGCTGCTCAGAAATTTCAGTCGCTTATGCTGGAGGGAGTAACGGTTACCGATATAAGGAGCGCGGTATGATACTGGAAAATGGGCACACTGAATTCTTCCCCGGGCGGTCTGGCAGGCTAGGCGTTACCTTGTGTAGAGGATGGGAATCGCCATATGGAACCGGCTTGGTCCTGCCGTTCAGTCTGACATCAGTAGAGCCTGGGCAGGACAGATGCTCTAGCCGTTCGCAGCTTTGGCGTGATGCGGATGGAGATTTATGGATGATCTCCTATCTCGAAGGGCCGTGCGAGTGGCTGGGCTGCTTTATGGGGCAAGACGTCAAGAGTGCTCAGGAGGCGCTTAGGGCTAACCGGGCGCGTGAGCTGCAGCCCCTTGATGCATACAGGATTCTGGCTGCAACAGATGGTCTCCCACGAGAGGAGATCGAGATCTTAGTGAGCGAAAAAGTTCGGTCAGCAGAATTTGAATGGGGGTACTTAGATTCACAGTTTTTATGGGGACGTGGGGAGCAAGAATTTTACCAAGTGTACAAATTTCGCGACGGATCAGCGCTGCGAGTCACTCACCCGGCTAGCGTGTTTTATGTGGGAATGAAGGTCATTGAGGCCTATATGGCGCCTAACCATAAGTAGGCCTATTGTGTCGGTTGGTGACGGCGGGGCTGGTCTCAAATAGGCCAGCCACCAGCATAGCTTCCACAGCCCGCTGGATCAGGTCTCGCGCTCCTTGGCGCAGCAGGTCGGTCAATGGCTTATTCATGGCGGCGTATCTGGCTGATTTGTTTGGCGACTAACAATCAACCAGATACGCCGCTTTTTTCAATTCCTCAAACACTACATTCAGTTATAACTCGTGCCGGGCGCATATACGTACAGCTGTAATCTTGCGTGTTATGCGGATTCATGTTTAATTACCCCTTGGGAGAATGGCGATGAAGATTGAATCGCCCCGGATTTCTTAGACACTTCCCAGGCTCAGTAAATGTCGCTTCTCAAACTCTACTGGTGACAGCTGGTTGTTGAAACCGTGTCGGCGTTTTGGGTTGTAAAACATCTCGATGTAGTCGAACACATCAGCGCGTGCGTCCTGCCTGGTGCTATAGATTTTTCGCCTGATCCGTTCCCGCTTCAGCAGCTGGAAAAAGCTTTCCGCTACTGCGTTGTCATGGCAATTGCCGCGCCGACACATGCTGCCAAGCAAGTTGTTGGCTTTCAGGAAGCTCTGCCAGTCGCCGCTGCTGAACTGGCTCCCCTGATCTGAGTGAATCATCACTTCCTGCTTTGGCTTACGCCGCCAAACTGCCATCAGCAACGCATCAATAGCCAGGTCGCTGGTCATCTGCGGTTTCATTGACCAACCGATTACCTGCCGCGAGAACAGATCGAGCACCACCGCCAAATACAACCAGCCCTCATAGGTGCGGATGAAGGTGATGTCCGTGACCCAGACCTTGTTGGGTTCGGTGACATTGAATCGGCGCTCCAGATGATTCGGTGAAGCCGCTGGAGGCTTACCACCATAGCGGCCCGGTCGGCGACGATACCCTGTCTGTGAGCGCAGCCCTTCCAAGCGCATCAGTCGAGCAACACGATGCTTGCCGCATGCTTCTCCAGGCTCACGCAGGTCGTCGTGGATTTTGCGGTAGCCGTACACACCGCCGCTCTCTAGCCACGCGTGCTTAATCAGTCCAAGCAGGCGTTGATCATCCTTGGCTCGTGCCGACTTCGGTTCAGCCAGCCACGCGTAGTAACCACTGGCATGTACTTTCAGCGTCAGGCACAGGCGGCGAACCGAATAGTCAGCGGATAGCTGGTTGATGAAGGCGTACTTCAGCCGCACTCCTTGGCAAAGTACGCGGCGGCCTTTTTTAGGATGTCTCGCTCTTCGGTCACGCGCTTGAGTTCGGTACGAAGACGACGCAGCTCAGCTTGCTGATCGTCCTCTTGCGCGCGCCGCTCTTGGGGCTTGCTGTAGCGCTTAACCCAGGCATACAGGCTGTGGGTCGACATGCCCAAACGAGCAGCTACCTCCGCCACTGGCAGACCTCGTTCGGTCACCTGTTTGACTGCTTCGATTTTGAATTATTCGGGATAACGCGGGTTGCTCATGACTCCTCCTAGTGGGCCGTATTATGAGGCCTGGAGGTGTCTACGAAACTAGGGGCGATTCAGATTATGTTCAGCTGTCTTATCACTTGCTGCGTTTTCCATGGTCTGGATCGGGAGCTACGTTTGTGGGGTAAGGGCTGAGCTTCTGAATTCGGCTGAGTGCAGCGCGGCTGTTTTGAGCGTATGTGCGTCGCGCGATGAGCTAGTGCTCGTGCAGGTGGCAAGG
The DNA here is from genome assembly GCF_019355055.1 of Pseudomonas sp. MTM4. NCBI lineage: Bacteria > Pseudomonadati > Pseudomonadota > Gammaproteobacteria > Pseudomonadales > Pseudomonadaceae > Pseudomonas > Pseudomonas sp. MTM4. Next base: position 2,858,803 of record NZ_CP048411.1, on the reverse strand, counting down.
GATGGCACTCCGTCAGAGGATGCGGCACGGTATAGGCACAGAATTGGCACAGCCCGAAATACAGCCAAAAACGGTGGCCAGGGCAGTGCTCGTCGCGTCTGACGGCCGACATCGGGAGGTTCGTGCAGGAGTGGGCCAGCACGAGATTTGAATCGGCTTGAGCTTTATAAAAAAGTTTATAAAACAAAGAGATATGGCGCACCAGGCGGGATTCGAACCCACGACCCCCGCCTTCGGAGGGCGGTACTCTATCCAGCTGAGCTACTGGTGCGCATGTGTTGCGGCGGTCTATTTGACCATTAGCTGACACCCTTCTCAACTCGGTGAGTATTGCCTTCGGAGGGCAGTACTCTATCCAGCTGAGCTACTGGTGCGTTGCGGGGCGCAATCATACGCATGTCGCCCGCAGCCGTCCATGGCGGCTCGGCGGCTGGCGCCATGGTTGGGACGAGGCTGCCATGGCGTGCTGGGTCATCAGGCTGATCTATCAGGCGTTAGTTTTTTTGAACATGGTGTTGCTGCGCACAGCTACACACCACTAGGATTCGTTCGAGATATCAAACGGCGTGCGTCTCGGCAGGAACCATGAGGTTGCCTTTCGCTCTGACAGAGGTCAGGCGGTGCCCGCTGCGGATCGCCCCTTTCGGCCAACGGCCTTGGTCCATTTCCCGGCAGCATCTGCCGGCTCGAAGGAGACTGCCATGCAACTCAAAGATACCGCTCTGTTCCGTCAGCAGGCTTATATAGATGGCAGCTGGCAGGACGCCGACAGCGGCGAGACGATCAAGGTAAACAACCCGGCCAGCGGCGAAATCCTCGGTACGGTGCCGAAGATGGGGGCCGCCGAAACACGCCGTGCCATCGAAGCGGCCGAGCGCGCGCTGCCGGCCTGGCGTGATCTGACCGCCAAGGAGCGCTCGCAGAAGCTGCGGCGCTGGTTCGAGCTGATGATGGAGAATCAGGACGATCTGGGCCGGCTGATGACGCTGGAGCAGGGCAAGCCGCTGGCCGAGTCCAAGGGCGAGATCGCCTATGCCGCATCCTTTATCGAGTGGTTCGCCGAAGAGGCCAAGCGCATCTATGGCGACACCATTCCTGGGCATCAAAAAGACAAGCGCATCATCGTCATCAAGCAGCCGATTGGCGTCACAGCTGCCATCACGCCGTGGAATTTCCCGGCGGCGATGATCACCCGCAAGGCCGGCCCGGCTCTCGCGGCGGGTTGCACCATGGTGGTCAAGCCCGCCAGCCAGACGCCGTTCTCTGCGTTGGCGTTGGCCGAGTTGGCTGAGCGTGCCGGCATTCCCAAAGGCGTATTCAGTGTCATCACCGGTTCGGCCGGCGATATCGGCGACGAGCTGACCGCCAACCCGACCGTGCGCAAGATTACCTTTACTGGCTCCACTGAAGTCGGCGCCAAGCTGATGGCTCAGTGCGCACCGGGCATCAAGAAGGTCTCGCTGGAACTGGGCGGCAACGCACCGTTCCTGGTGTTCGACGATGCTGATCTCGATGAGGCGGTGAAGGGCGCAATGCAGTCCAAATACCGTAACGCCGGGCAGACCTGCGTCTGCGTCAACCGCATCTATGTGCAGAACGGTGTGTACGACGAGTTCGCCAAGAAATTCCAGGCCGCGGTGGAGAAACTGAAAGTCGGCAATGGGCTAGAAGAGGGCACCGACATCGGCCCGCTGATTGACGACCGCGCGGCGGCTAAGGTCAGGGAGCACATAGAGGATGCCGTCGCCAATGGCGCCAAGGTGCTCACCGGCGGCAAGGCGCATCAGATGGGCGGTAGCTATTTCGAACCGACATTAATGGTCAATGTGCCGCACGGCGCCAAGGTGGCCAAAGAGGAAACCTTCGGGCCGCTGGCGCCGCTGTTCCGCTTCGAGGATGAGGCTGAGGGCATCGCCCTGGCCAACGACACCGAGTTCGGCTTGGCCGCGTACTTTTACGCCCGTGACCTGGGCCGCGTGTTCCGCGTGGCTGAGGCCATCGAGTCGGGGATGATCGGCATCAACACCGGAATGATCTCCACCGAGGTGGCGCCGTTCGGCGGCGTGAAGTCGTCCGGATTGGGGCGCGAAGGCTCGAAGTACGGCATCGAGGATTATCTGGAGATCAAGTACCTCTGCCTGGGGCTGTAAAACTAGCGGTATCACGAGGAGCCAGTTCCCGTTCGGGACTGGCTCCTTTTTGTTTATGGCGGCTTATCCCGCTGGTCAATATCTTGAGCTGGCGGCACCCAGTGGCGGTTTTGTCTGCTGTCATCAGCAGGTCGCGTTGACGCGTGAGTCTCGCTGGCGCATCGATTAGGTGCGAAAACAGGCGAAAAGACGACGTCCGGTGCGCTAGGCAGTTATGGCGGTTGCCAGCTGAAGCGATTGTCACCAGTCTCTCGACATGCAGAAATGAGTCTATTATTCTGCTGTGCGAAACAAGATTCCGTGAAATAACAAATCCAATTCATCATTTCACAAGCGGAGGCCTGCCATGACGGATGTCGTACGGCTCGAACTTCAGGGCGAGATTGCTCTGATCACGGTCAACAACCCCCCGGTCAACGCGCTCAGCCATGTCGTGCGCCAAGGGCTGCTGCAGGCGTTTCAAAGCGCCGAAGCGGACGCGCAGGTTCGCGCCGTCGTGCTGGTCTGCGAAGGCAACACCTTTATCGCCGGCGCCGATATCAAGGAATTCGGCAAGCCGCCGCAGGCGCCGAGCCTGCCGGAGGTGATCGAGGTTATCGAAAGCAGCAGCAAGCCCAGCGTTGCGGTTATTCATGGCACCGCCCTGGGTGGCGGGTTGGAAGTCGCATTGGGCTGTCATTACCGCATCGCACGCCGCGACGCCAAGGTTGGGTTGCCGGAAGTGAAGCTGGGGCTGCTGCCCGGCGCTGGCGGTACGCAGCGACTGCCGCGTCTGGCCGGGGTCGCCAAGGCGCTGGACATGATCGTCAGCGGCACGCCGATTGGCGCCGCTGAGGCGGTGGAGCACCACATCGTCGATGAGGTATTCGAAGGCGACCTGAGAGGCGCCGGTCTGGCCTATGCTCGTCGCATGGTCGAAGAAGGCCGCGCCCCGCGCCGCAGCGGTGAACAGACGCGCGGTCTGGAAAACGCCGACAACGAGGCGCTGATCCGCGCCAAGCACGCCGAAGTGGCCAAGCGCATGCCGGGGCTGTTCTCGCCGCTGCGTTGCATCGCGGCAGTCGAGGCTGCGACGAAGCTGCCGCTGGCCGAAGGCCTCAAGCGCGAGCGTGAGTTATTTGCCGAATGCCTGAACTCGCCGCAACGCGGCGCGCTGATCCATTCTTTCTTTTCCGAGCGTCAGGCAAGCAAGATCAACGATCTGCCATCCGATGTGAAACCGCGGTCGATCAATACCGCCGCGGTGATCGGCGGCGGCACCATGGGTGTCGGTATTGCCCTGTGCTTCGCCAACGCCGGTGTGCCGGTGAAGCTGCTGGAGATCAATGAAGAAGCGCTGCAGCGCGGCCTGCAGCGGGCTCGTGATACCTACGCGGCCAGCGTCAAGCGCGGCAGTCTCACCGAGGAAGCGATGGAAAAGCGCCTCGCGCTGGTCACCGGTGTCACTGAGTACGGCGCGCTGGCCGACGTCGACGTAGTGGTCGAAGCCGTGTTCGAGGAGATGGGCGTCAAGCAGCAGGTTTTCGAACAGCTGGACGCGGTGTGCAAGCCCGGTGCGGTTCTCGCTTCGAACACCTCATCGCTGGACCTGAACGCCATCGCCGCCTTCACCAAACGACCCGAAGACGTGGTCGGGCTGCACTTCTTCAGCCCGGCCAACGTCATGCGCTTGCTGGAAGTGGTGCGCGGCGAGAAGACCAGCCACGAGGTGCTCGCCACTGCCATGGCCATCGGGAAGAAGCTGAAGAAAGTCTCGGTGGTGGTCGGCGTCTGCGATGGCTTCGTCGGCAATCGCATGGTCTTCCAGTACGGCCGCGAGGCGGAGTTCCTGCTGGAAGAGGGCGCCACGCCGCAGCAAGTTGACGGCGCGCTGCGCAATTTCGGCATGGCCATGGGGCCGTTCGCCATGCGCGATCTGTCGGGCCTCGACATCGGCCAGGCGATCCGCAAGCGTCAGCGCGCTTTTCTGCCGGCGGACCGCGATTTCCCGACCGTTTCGGACAAGCTCTGCGAAGCCGGCATGCTGGGGCAAAAGACCGGAACCGGCTATTACCGCTATGAGCCGGGCAACCGCACGCCGCTGGAGAATCCCGAGTTGGCGCCTATGCTCGAAGCTGCCTCCAGCGAAAAGGGCATCGAGCGCCGCGAGCTGGACGAGCAGTACATCATCGAGCGGACCATCTACGCGCTGGTCAACGAGGGCGCGAAAATCCTCGAGGAAGGCGTCGCTCAGCGTTCCAGCGACATCGACATCATCTACCTCAACGGTTACGGCTTCCCGGCCTTCCGTGGCGGCCCGATGTACTACGCCGACAGCGTTGGCCTGGACAAGGTGCTGGCGCGGGTCAAGGAACTGCACGCACGTTGCGGCGACTGGTGGAAGCCAGCGCCGCTGCTGGAAAAACTGGCCGCCGAAGGCCGCACCTTCACCGAATGGCAGGCCGGGCAATGAGCACCGCCCGCCTGCAATCCGAACGCACCATGAGGACCTTCCCATGAACGTCAACTACACGGCCGAAGAGCTCGCCTTCCGCGATGAAGTGCGCGCCTTCCTGACAAACGAGCTGCCCGCGGACATCGCCGCCAAGGTCAAGCTCGGCAAGCACATGTCCAAAGAAGACCACCAGCGCTGGCAGCAGATTCTGGTCAAGCGCGGCTGGTACGCGCCGGGCTGGCCGGTGGAGCTGGGCGGGACCACCTGGGGCCCGGTCGAGAAGCACATTTTCGACGAGGAATGCGCCGCCTTCGGTGCGCCGCGTAGTGTGCCGTTCGGCGTCAACATGGTCGCCCCGGTGATCATCAAGTTCGGCACCCAGCAGCAGAAGGATCACTACCTGCCGCGCATCCTCGATGGCACCGACTGGTGGTGCCAGGGCTATTCCGAGCCGGGTGCCGGTTCCGATCTGGCGAGCCTGAAGACCCGCGCCGTGCGTGACGGCGACCACTATGTCGTCAACGGCCAGAAGACCTGGACCACCCTCGGCCAGCACGCCGATTGGATCTTTTGCCTGGTGCGTACCGATCCGGAAGCCCAACAGCAGCGCGGCATCAGCTTCCTGTTGATCGACATGAGCACGCCGGGCATCAGCGTGCGGCCGATCATCACCCTGGACGGCGATCACGAAGTTAACGAAGTTTTCTTCGACAACGTCCGCGTGCCGGTGGAAAACCTCGTCGGCCAGGAAAACCAGGGCTGGACTTGCGCCAAGTACCTTTTGACCCACGAGCGCACAGGCCTGGCCGGCATCGGCGCGTCGAAGGCGGCGCTGGCACATCTCAAGCGCATCGCCATGAAGGACGTCTGCGACGGCAAACCAATGCTCGAAGACCCGCTGTTCCGTGCCCAGGTTGCGGAAGTCGAAATGCAGCTGATGGCCATCGAGATGAGCACCCTGCGCATCCTCGCGGCAGCGAAGGAGGGCGGCGTGCCCGGTGCCGAGTCCTCGATCCTCAAGGTCAAGGGCACCGAGATCCGCCAGGCGATCACCCATCTGTTGCGCAAAGTCATCGGCCCGTATGCGCTGCCATTCCTCGACGAGGAGCTGCAGCTGGACTACGACGGCGAGCTGCTGCACGCCGATTACAGCGCGTCTATTGCAGGGGACTACTTCAACATGCGCAAGCTGTCGATCTTCGGCGGCTCCAACGAAATCCAGAAGAACATCGTCTCGAAGATGATTCTCGAGCTGTAAGGGGGCACCGCAATGGACTTCAAACTGAGTGAAGAGCAGCAAATGCTGCAAGACACCGCGGCGCGCCTGGTGCGCGACGCCTACCCGTTCGAGCAGCGCGAGAAATTCAGCGAATCGGAGTTGGGCTTCTCCGCCGAGTTCTGGTCGCAACTGGGCGAGCTGGGCCTGACGGCCGTGCCGTTTGCCGAAGAGATCGGCGGCTTTGGTGGCGGCGGCGTGGAAGCCATGCTGGTCATGACCGAACTGGGTCGGGGCCTGACGCTGGAACCCTACCTGCAATCGGTGATCTTCGGCGGCGGGTTGCTCAATCAGCTGGGCAGCGACGCGCAGAAGCAGGATTTGCTGCCGCAGGTAGCTGCTGGCTCGTTGCAATTGGCGGTGGCGTTCGAAGAGCCGCAGAGCCACTACAACCTCAACGACGTGCAGACCCGTGCCGAAGCGGTCGATGGCGGCTATCGCTTGTCCGGCCGCAAGGCCGTGGTGATCGGTGGGCACAGCGCCGGGCAGATCATCGTCTCTGCGCGCACCTCCGGCGACAGCCGCGACGAAGCCGGGATCAGCCTGTTCCTCGTCGACCCGAATGCCCAGGGCGTCAGCCGCCGCGTCTACCCGACCATCGACGGGCGCAAGGGCTGCGAACTGTTTCTCGACAACGTTCAGGTCACGGCCGACGCCGTGCTCGGCGAGATCGGCAGTGCGCTGCCGGCGCTGCGCTACCAGCAGGGCCGCGCCATCGCCGCGCAGTGCGCCGATGCGCTGGGCAGCATGGATGAAGCCTGCAAGCTGACCCTCGACTACCTGAAGACGCGCAAGCAGTTCGGCGTACCGATCGGCAAGTTCCAGGTGCTGCAGCACCGCATGGTGGACATGCAGACCGAGTTGGAACAGGCCACCAGCATGGCGATCCTTGCCGCAACCTTCGCTGATGGTGAAGACAACGACGACCGGCGTCGCATCATCGCCGCCGCCAAGTACATCTGCGCCCGCGCCGCACGCAAGGTCGCCGAAGAAGCGATCCAGCTGCACGGCGGCATCGGCATGACCTGGGAATACAACCTCGCCCATCACGCCAAGCGCCTAGTGATGATCTCCCACCAGTTCGGTGATGACGACCATCATCTGAAGGCGTACGCGAAGTTGATGCAGGTGGCGTAAGCCGCTAGTTACAGTACACGCGACCGGGCCATTGGCCCGGTTTTGCTTTCCAGCAACTTGTATGACATTGAGTGGCGCCACCAATGGCTTACGGGCGGTGGGCTAAAGCCCACCCTACGATGTGGTTCTGCGCCCGAGCATGTAGGGCGGGTGTAACCCGCCGCCCGCCGGGCATGCCGGCGAGTTGTATCGGCGATATGACGCGGGCCGGCACAAGTTCAGACGCGAGCGGCGCTTTCGTAGGGTGGGCTTTAGCCCACCAATGGCTCGCTGGCGATGGGCTAAAGCCCACCCTACGGTATGGTTCTGCGCCTGAATGTAGCGGATGTAAATCGCCGCCTGGATCAGGTGTGGCTCGTACTCTGCGGCTTCCACTCCTGCAGCCGGTCCAGGCTGCCGCGGTAGTGCTTGAGGCCTAGGCCTAGCAGGATCATGGCGCCGACCAGGGCGATGCCGGTGACGATCAGCAGCGAGTAGCGCAGGGCGTTGTCGTCGCCGAAGACGAAGTCGGTACCCAGCGCCACCGCGGTCGGGCCGATGCCGAGGCCGACCATGGTGATGACGAACAAGTACACCGCCGAGGCTTGGCCGCGCATGGAGTTGGGCATGATTTCCTGGATCGCTGCCGGGCCGACGCCAAAGGGCATCGCAATGGTGAAGACGTGCAGGGCGATCAGGGCCAGCGCCAGTTCGCCGCTGCCGGCGAGGTAGGCGAAGTTAAGCGGCAGGGTTAGCGCGGCGGAGATGATGCCCACCCGTAGCGGCGCGTCGCGGTAACCGCGGCGGTGCAGCAGATCGGACAGCCGCCCGCCGGCGATGATGCCCAGCGAGCCGGCCACCGCCACCACGGAGCCGTAAAGCACGCCGACGTCGCTGGCCGACCAGCCGTAGGTGCGAATGAAGAAGGTCGGTATCCACGCCGAACTGCCATAGGCCGCGAAGGCCAGGCAGGCGAAGCCGAAGTTGTGGCAGAGCACGGTGCGACGGTTCTGTTTGATGTAGCCGGCCACTTCGCTCAGCGGCACCTCGACCCCGGCGCCGACACCCTTGCGCGACGGCTCGCGGATCAACAACAGTACGGCGGTGAACAGCACTCCGGCCGCACCGAGCACGAGGAAGATCAACTGCCACGGGCGGACCATGCCGATGATCGGCAGCAGCACATCGCCCTGCGCCGAGGCGAACTTGACCACCAATCCGCCGAGCAGAAAGGCCAGCCCCGAGCCGATGTAGATGCCCATCGAGTAGACGCTCATCGCGGTGCCGCGTAGCTTGGGCGGGAAGCTGTCTGCGATCAACGAGTAAGCCGAGGGTGACAACGCGGCCTCGCCGACGCCCACGCCGATGCGGAACACCAGAAATTGCCAGAACGTCCGGGCGGTGCCGCACAGCGCGGTCATCAGGCTCCAGATCAGCACGCCAACGGCGATGATGCCGCGCCGGCTCTTGCGATCGGCCAGGCGTCCGATGGGCACGCCGCAGATGGTATAGAACACTGCGAAGGAGAAGCCCATCAGCAGGCTCATATGGGTGTCGGTGATGTCGAGATCGCGACGGATCGGCTCGACCAGCAGGTTGAGAATCTGCCGGTCGACGAAGGACAGGACGTAGGCGAGCATCAGGATCGCGACCGTTATCCAGGCGCGGGTGCTCGAGGGGTAGCCATTATTGTTGTTGTCCATGGCAGGCTCCGAATTGATGGATGGCTGTAATCAGCGCACCTCAAATGTCGTCGGAGTTCAGCCGTCCGGCAAGTTCAATAAGCCCTATATATGTTTCGAAATATGGTCGTGTCGTTCCGCAGTGCAAAACATACGGTTTGCTGCGTTAGGCCACCGTCCGGCTTTCCTCAGGTGCTAGCTCTGGCAACAACCAGCGTAACCACAGGGTTGGTGCGAAGGATTTGCGGAAAAAGCCGAAATGGCCGATGCGATCCACGCCGATCTCGCTTGGAGCGATCCGTCGCAGGTTCTTCGGCGCGGATGTGTAGAAGCCGTGCAACGACTCGGTATTGCGTGCCGACATCATCTCGTCGTCGGTGAACGACAACGACGTCAGCGGCGTCCGCACGGCGTCGAAGGCGTGGCGCACGGGATCGCCCTCGACGCCGACCAGATATTCAGGATGTAGGCACCAGCGGCGCCACTGACGGATCACCCCGGCGGGCAGGTCACCGACCGCGCCAATCCGGCCACCGGGAAAATACCCGGCCAGCGCGGTGAGAACCGGCGCCAGGCCATGCCAGAGTAACCAGGCCTTGCGACGAATCTGTGGGCTGTTCTCTCGCCAATAACCGCTACCCGCGGCGATGGTGACGATGCGGGTGAGCCGCTCATGGCCCTTCACCAAGGGCAGGATTTGCGCGCCGACGCTATGGCCGATCCAGTACAGCGGCAGATCGCTGGCCGCTTCGGCGACTTCTGCCAGTACCGCGCTGGCGTCATGGCGGGCCCAGTCGAGCACGTCCACGTCGAGCTGGCGCAGTGGAACCCGGCGGGACAGACCCGTGCCGAGGTAGTCGAAGGTGACCGCCAGAAAGCCCTGCTCGGCGAGCCAGCCGGCGAAATCGGCGTAAAAGCGCTGCTCGACGGCCATTGCCGGTGCGACCAGCACGGCGCCGCGTGGCGTGCCGGCTGGGCGGTACCAGTAGCTGAAAATCAGATGGCCGTTGCCGTTGTCGATGGTGCGCGCCTCAGTCTGTATCGTCGCCATGTTTATTCTCCGGTCTTTTTGTATGGCCTGGATCGGTGCAGTATACGAACGGCAGAAAGTAATTCTAGAAAAATATTCTAGCTGGAGTCCGGATGGCCCGTAGTAGCCGCAAACAGGAAATCCTTCAGGCCGCGCTGGCCTGCTTTACCGAACATGGAGTTGAAGCCACCACCATCGAGATGATCCGCGATCGCTCCGGCGCCAGCATCGGCAGCCTCTATCATCATTTCGGCAATCGCGAGCGGATCATCGCCGCGCTTTATCTTGAAGGCATCGGTGAGTACGCCGCGCTGTTGGAAGCAGGGCTGATCGAAACGCTGGATGCCGAAGCCTGCATCAAGCTGTTCGTCACCTGCTATATCGACTGGGTGGTGGCGAATCCGAACTGGGCGCGCTTCGTCCTGCACAACCGTGGGCGGGTCGAGGCGGGCGAGATGGGCGAGCGGTTGCGAGAGGTCAACCAGGCCCATGGCGAGCGGGTCGGTGCGATCCTGCGCCGCCACCGTGAAAGCGGCGCCTTTCGCCGAATGCCGGGCGACTGCTTTCTAGCGGTGGTGATCGGACCCTGTCACGACATGGCGCGCAATTGGCTGGCCGGGCGTTCACGCACCGCCCTGGCCGATTGTCGCGAACTGCTCGCCGAGATTGCCTGGGCGAGCGTCAAGGCCTAGCGCGTCGGTGCGGGTCAGACGCCGAGGCTTTCGATATCGCGAGCCAGCATTTCCAGCTGGTGCGCCAGCGAACCCCTGAGGGTTTCTTCGCTGAGTTGGAATGAGGGGGCACCGCAGGTCAGCGCCATGACGCTGCCGTCGGCCAGATGCAGTGGCACGCCAGCGGCTTTAACGTTGCGGTCCCAGTCGCCCAGAGACAGGCAGAACCCATGCTGGCGGTATTCCTCGAAGGACACTTCCAGCGACTGCTTCATTGTTGGCCAGTCTTCGCCATACTTGGTTTCCAGCGCCGCCATCAGGTGCTCACGTTCCTTTTCCGGCGTGGCGGCGAGAAAGGCCCTGCCCGCTGCGGTGGTGGCTAGCGGCAGGCGCACACCGGCGTCCATACGCAGCGTCGAAACCTCGGCGGGGCGGCAATTTTCGATGTAGATCATCGACAGCCGGTCGCGGCAGGTCAGGCCTACGGAGGTGTTGGTGCGGCGAGAGAACTCATCCATGTACGGCTTGGCCAGCTGACGCACGCGCAGATTGGATACGTAGGCATAACCCAGGGCCAGCACCCCAGAGTCGAGTTGATACTTCTCTAATTGCTGCGAGTAGCTCAGATAGCCGAGCTTGGTCAGCGTGTAGGTCATGCGCGACACCGTGGGCTTGGGCAGCCCGGTGATGCGTGCGATATCCTGATTGCCCATCACTACCGAGCCGTGGGTGAAGGCGCGCAGCACATCCAGCCCGCGAGACAGGGCCTCGACGAATTTGCGGTCCTTGGGGGTCTCGGTGTCTTCAATGTCGCTCATGGTGATGTCGGTCTGTCTAGTAGTGGGCAGCGGGCGCGAACGATAGCAGATAGCCTTGATGGCCGGCAGCGCGGCCCGGTGCGTCTGGTTGTAGGAAGCTTATTCCATAGTAGCTCATTAAAGCGATCTTGCATTCCGCACAGTAAAACAATGGTTCGTTTTTCATGGAAAACGCTTGGCGGCTACTAGAGTTGACTGGAACAGGCGGGCCGCTGGTTCCTAGATGGTATTCGCCGAGCGACTTCTATCTATATAACTGAGTGGCAGCCGGCGAAAAGCGACGAACGGCGATGTATGCCGTCGATGCCGGGCCTGCTCGGTCTCCAGCCCGAATGCGAGAGACAGAAAAGCCACACCGCGCTTGTTGCTCGGGGGGCTTTCTGATATAAAGCAGCGCTCTTTTCTAGGGGCCCGGTTTCTTCGCTTGCTGCGTAGCCGGTAAGACCCCAACGAAACGTGGCGCTGAGCGCCAAAAGACAAGTGAATTCAAGCGGCCAACCCATGCCGGGTTGGGCATGTGGTTTTAGAGGGCTGAGGCATGTCGAGAGTCTGTCAAGTTACCGGTAAGGGTCCGGTAACCGGGAACAACATTTCCCACGCGAACAACAAAACCCGTCGTCGTTTTCTTCCGAACCTGCAGCATCATCGCTTCTGGGTCGAGTCCGAGAACCGCTTCGTACGTCTGCGCCTGACTGCCAAAGGCATGCGCGTTATCGACAAGCGCGGCATCGACGCCGTTCTGGCTGAACTCCGCGCTCGCGGCGAAAAGGTTTAAGGAGAACTATCATGCGTGACCTGATCCGTTTGGTGTCCAGCGCCGGTACCGGCCACTTCTACACCACCGACAAGAACAAGCGCACCACCCCCGACAAGCTCGAAATCAAGAAATTCGATCCTGTCGTGCGCAAGCACGTGATGTACAAGGAAGCCAAGATCAAGTAATTGATCGGCCCTTGAAGGAAAAACCCGCCACTCGGCGGGTTTTTTCGTTTTGGCGTGTTGCTTTGTTCAGGCTGCCAGGAAGCCAAAAAGCTTCGCCCCGAGGGCGGGCCTCCCACAAAGGCAACAAGCACTCACCGTATCGTTTTGTGAGAGGTGCGCCCTTGCGGCGAACGGGCGCAGGTGTGCCGGCGAAGCAGCGCTTTTGCACTGAGGCCGGCCCGCCTACAAACCCAGCATGACGTGTCGGGCCATTCGCTTCGGCGTCTGTCAGGCAGCCTTGCGGATCGCATCGGCGAGGCGTTCGATCATCGCGTCGATGTGTTCGCGCTCGACGATCAGCGCCGGTGACAGAGCGATGGTGTCGCCACTGGCGCGGGCCAGCAGACCATCCTCGAAGCACTGACGGAACACCTCGTAGCCGCGCTTGCCAACGCCATCGACATGGGTGGCGAACTGAATACCGCCAACCAGCCCCGCGGTACGGATGTCGGTCACGTTCGGCAGCTCCTGCAGGCTGAACAGCGCATCCTGCCAGTAGCGCTCCATCTCAATGGCTTTCTGGAACAGATTTTCCCGCTGATAAATCTCCAGAGTCGCCAGGGCCGCGGCGCAGGCCACCGGGTGGCCCGAATAGGTGTAGCCGTGGAAGAACTCGATGACGCTTTCCGGGCCCTGCATGAAAGCATCGTGAATCTGTTCGGAAACCAGCACCGCGCCCATTGGAATCGCACCATTGGTCAGGCCCTTGGCGCAGGTAATGATGTCCGGCGTGACGCCCCAGCGCTGGGCGGCGAAGGCCTCACCGATGCGGCCGAAACCGGTGATCACCTCGTCGAAGATCAGCAGGATGCCGTGCCTGGCGGTGGTCTCGCGCAGGCGCTGCAGATAGCCCACCGGCGGCAGTATCACGCCCGCCGAGCCAGACATGGGTTCGACGATCACGGCGGCAATGTTTTCCGCGCCATGCAGCGTGACCAGCCGCTCCAGCTCATCGGCTTTCTCGGCGCCATGTTGCGGCAGACCACGGCTGAATGCGTTGCGCTGCAGATCCAGCGTATGCGGCAGATGATCGACGCCCGGTAGCAGCGAATTGCCGAACGCCTTGCGGTTGTTGCCCATGCCGCCGACCGAAATGCCGCCAAAGCCGACGCCGTGATAGGCCAACTCACGACCGATCAACCGGGTGCGGCTGCCCTGGCCGATAGCACGTTGATAGGCCAGGGCGACTTTCAGTGCGGTGTCGGCCGACTCGGACCCGGAGTTGGTGAAGAATACCCGGTTGAGCCCGGTCGGGCTGATCTGCGCCAAACGTTCGGCCAGCTCGAAGGGCAGTGGATGACCCATCTGAAAGGTCGGCGCGAAATCCATCTGAGCGATCTGCCTGCTCACCGCCTCGGTGATTTCCCGGCGCCCATGACCGGCATTGCAGCACCAAAGCCCCGCCGTTCCATCGATCACCTGCCGACCGTCGCTGTCGGTGTAGTACATGCCTTCGGCGCGCTCCAGCAGGCGCGGGCTGCCCTTGAACTGGCGATTGGCGGTGAAAGGCATCCAGAAATGTTCGGCAGAGGTGGCGGGGTGCAGATCGTTAGCCATGACTAGCTCCGGAAGGGCAGGTTTGACGACTATGCTGTAACGCGACGTCATTGCAGACGCACAGCGGCATCGGCGAGTCTATGTTTAATAAATCGAACAAAACAAGGCAAAAGCCGCGCCTGCGTAAAAAATATTGATAGGGCTGGCGCCGCTGGTTTAGGGTGCCTTTCTGATTATTCGACTGTTACCGAGGACGCCCCATGACCACCCTGACACTCGCCGATTGGCAACAGCGTGCCCGCGACCTGCGCATCGAAGGCCGGGCCTTCATTCAGGGCGAATACACCGCATCCAGTGCTGCCGCCAGTTTCGATTGCATCAGCCCGGTCGATGGTCGCGTACTGGCGCAAGTGGCGAGCTGCGACGAAGCCGATGCCGACCGCGCCGTGCTCAGCGCGCGGATGGCCTTCGAATCGGGTGTCTGGTCGCGCCTGGCTCCGGCCAAGCGCAAGGCGGTGATGATCCGCTTCGCCGACCTGCTCGAAGCCAACGCCGAAGAGCTGGCATTGCTGGAAACCCTCGATATGGGCAAGCCGATCAGCGATGCGCTGGGCGTGGATATTCCGGGTGCGGCGCGGGCGCTGCGCTGGAGCGGCGAGGCGATCGACAAGATCTACGATGAGGTGGCGGCGACTCCGCACGACCAGCTAGGGCTGGTCACCCGCGAGCCGGTCGGTGTGGTGGCGGCCATCGTGCCGTGGAACTTCCCGTTGATGATGGCCTGCTGGAAGCTCGGCCCGGCGCTGGCCACCGGCAATTCGGTGGTGCTCAAGCCCTCCGAGAAATCGCCGCTCAGTGCGATCCGCATGGCGCAATTGGCGATCGAGGCGGGCATTCCAGCCGGCGTGCTCAACGTGCTGCCGGGCTACGGTCACACCGTGGGCAAGGCGCTGGCGCTGCACATGGATGTCGATACGCTGGTGTTCACCGGCTCCACGCGGGTCGCCAAGCAATTGATGATCTACGCTGGCGAATCGAATATGAAGCGCGTCTGGCTGGAGGCCGGCGGCAAGAGCCCGAACATCGTGTTCGCCGACGCGCCGGACCTGGCGGCGGCGGCGCGTTCGGCAGCGAGCGCCATCGCCTTCAACCAGGGCGAGGTCTGTACCGCCGGCTCGCGGCTGCTGGTGGAAAGTTCGGTCAAGGAGCGCTTCCTGCCGATGGTGGTCGAGGCGCTCAAGGGTTGGAAGCCGGGCAACCCGCTGGATCCGGCGACCAATGTCGGCGCGCTGGTCGATACCCAGCAACTGGATACCGTGCTCGGCTACATCGAAGCCGGTCGCAACGATGGCGCACAAGTGCTAATCGGCGGTCAGCGGACCCTGGAAGACACCGGCGGGCTGTATGTCGAGCCGACCATCTTCGATGGCGTTAGCAACGCGATGAAGATCGCTCAGGAGGAAATCTTCGGCCCGGTGCTGTCGGTGATCACCTTCGATACGGCGGCCGAAGCCGTCGCCATTGCCAACGACACCCCGTATGGCCTCGCCGCGGCGGTGTGGACGGCGGATCTGTCCAAGGCGCATTTGACGGCCAAAGCACTGCGGGCTGGCAGCGTCTGGGTCAACCAGTACGACGGCGGCGACATGACCGCGCCGTTCGGTGGCTTCAAGCAGTCCGGCAATGGCCGCGACAAGTCGCTGCATGCCTTCGATAAGTACACCGAGCTGAAGGCGACGTGGATAAAGCTTTGATGGAGCAACTGGTAGCTTGAAGCGGGAAGCCAGATGCCAGCAGGGTGGATGTCGCTACATCCACCCTGCTGCCGTGGATCGGTGAACCGTGACCGCACATGAAGCTGAGCAGTAGCCTTCAGGCTATGTAGGCAAACCTTGGACGTTGTTCAGCCCCGCGCCAGTCTATTCGCTTCCAGCTGACTACTGCCCCCAGCGCCCGCTGCGGCGCATTGCGCCCCACTGATGTTTGCGTCGTGAAAACCATTGCCACAGCCCGCGGCAACGCCAGAGTGTGTTCAACTGGCGATAACCGAAGTTTTCCAGCACGGCCATGATGAACAGCCGCAGCATATCGCGGCGACGTTCGTAGACGCGGAACGACATGGTTTCCAGCAGCAGGCCATTGACTGACAGCAGGATGCCCATGCCGATGGCCACCAGCAGGAAAGCAGCCAACGCCGGGTAGGACACCACCCCGAGTACGAACCCGCTGATCATGAAACCGTAGCCGACCACCTCGATCAGCGGTCCCAGCCATTCGAACAGTGCCATGAACGGCCAGGCCAGCCACCCCGGTGTACCCCCGCGCCGGCTGAAAGCGAGGCGCGCGTGACGGCCAAGACTCTCTGCCAACCCGCGCTGCCAGCGGCTGCGCTGGCGGCCAAGGGTGCCGATGTCTTCCGGGCACTCCGTCCAGCAGATCGGGTCGGGCAGATAGCGGATGCGGTAGGGAATGCGTCGCTCGCGATGGTAACGATGCAGCCGCACCACCAGCTCCATGTCCTCGCCGACCGTGTCGGTGCGATAGCCGCCAACCGCCATGACCCGCTCGCGGTCGAACAGGCCGAAGGCTCCTGAGATGATCAGTACCGCGTTCATCGGCGACCAGCCGAGGCGACCGAAGAGAAAGGCACGCAGGTATTCGACGATCTGAAAGCGCGCCAGCCAGTTGCTTGGCAGTCCAGCGCGGATCAGGAAGCCGCCGCGTACCTGCGAGCCGTTGGCAATGCGCACGGTGCCGCCCGCGGCGATGGTGCGCTCGTCTTCGAGAAAGGGCTGGACCACCCGCAGCAGGCTGTCGCGCTGGAGAATGGAGTCGGCATCGACGCCACAGAACAACCCGTACCGCGCGGCATTGATGCCCGCATTCAGCGCGTCGGCCTTGCCGCCGTTGGCTTTGTCGATTACCCGTAAATTGGCGTAGCGCCGCGAGCGATAGATGGCCTGCACCGGCTGATGGGCCACGGCCTGGCGAAGCGGCTCGGGATGCGGCACCAGTTCGAACTCGTCGATCAGCACGGCCAGGGTGTTGTCCTTCGAACCATCGTTGATGACCACGACTTCGAATTCTGGGTACTGCAGCTGCAGCATCGACCGCACCGAGGTACGGATCGTCGCTTCCTCGTTGAATGCTGGCATCAGTATCGAGACCGGCGGCTCGACGCCGAGATAAGGCGCGATCTCCCCGGTTTCGGCGCGCTGACGGATGTAGCTCGTCAGGCTGACCATCGATAGCAGGTTAAGCAGCAGATACATGCCGTTGAGCAGCAGGAAATAGAGGATGAAGCCCAATTGCAACCACCACAGCCAGTCGATGCTCATCGGCGCACCTCGGCGATAGCACGGCGCAGTGCGTCCTGTCCGTAGCGATCTTCCACCTGCGCGAGCAGCGCTTGGAGCCGTTCGGGCGTGTTGCGTGGCAGCGTTGCCAGACAGTCCGCAGCGGTTTGACGGACCCACCAGCTGTGATCGCCAAGCAGGGGCAGGAACAGCTCGCTGTCGTCATCGCGCGCCTGCTTGTGCAGCGCTTGCAGTGCCCCCAGCCGAACATCGGCGTGGCTGTGCCTGAGCGCGCGTAGCAGCAGGGGACGGTCACGCGGATCGCCCAGTTCGCAAAGGCAGCGCAACGCGATCTGCAGCTGCTCCGGCGCGGAGTCCTCTTCGAGTCGTACCCGTGCCCAGGGCGCCGCATGGCGGGGATCGCCATGGACCAGCAGCGGGATCAGCCGCTCGCGGCGCGGGTCTTCGGAGCTCGACAGCGTGATCAGCAGCGGCGTGGTGACGGCCTGTTCGCCGGCTTGCTGGCAAAGGTTGGCCAGACGTGGCAGCGCCCAGTCGGGACGTGCCGCGGCGGCGGGCAGGATCAGATGCATCGCGCGGGCGGCGTCCATGGCGATCAGCGTCTGCGCCGCGGCCAGCGAGACGATCATGTTGCGACTCATGAGTAATGGCTGCACCGCCTCCCAGTGGGCCGGGTCGGCCAGATGGCGCAGGCAGGTCAGGCCGATCAGTTTGCGCTGCACGCGCCCGCGTAGCAGTGCCAGCGCCCTACGGTCCATGTTCAGCGCGACCAGCGCACGATTCATCCGCTCCCGCGCCGCGCCGCGCAATTGAAGCTGGGTGCGGTTCCATTGCAGCAAAAACCACAGCTGGCGACCGCGTGGTAGCACAGGCAAAGGCTCGGGCAGCGTATCGCCGAGGCTGCAAAGGGCGAAAAAAGGACGCCATTGGTCGTTGAACTGTTGCCGTCGCGCTGAGCGCCGGCGGGCCACCTCGCCCAGCAGCAGTACCTGCAGCATCACCAGCAAGGTGAGCCCGGCCAAGCCTAGCGCACAGTAAAGCGCCAATTGCAGCATGGCATCTTCCGGCCAGACCGCCCGCCACGCCTGGCGCGGCGATTCGCAGAGCCAGGTCGGGCAGTTCGCCACGAACTCAAAAAGCATGCCGCAGACCGAGTTGCAGCCAGCGGCGCGTGTAGTAGTCACCCTGGCGGTGGTGGCCGAGCTCCCAGGACAGCGCCCAGTGGCGGTCCAGCCAATGGCGGCCTTGCAGGCTGATGGCACGCACATCGCTGGTAATCAGCTGCTGCTCCTCGACAGCTTCTTCCTCGCCGACCGTCAGGCGAAGGCCGGCATAGCTGAGCCCAGCGTAGTAGTAATCCAATGCCAGATCGTGACCGATCGGCGTTCCTGCGTTGGCCACGTCGGTGACGTTCAGCGTGTAACCGGCGCGCCAGGAGTTCCAGTAACGCTCGGCGCTAAGGGCCAGACGATCGACTCGGGTCGTTTCGTACTCGGTACGCCGAATGCTGGCGGCACCGAGAAAGCCGGCTGGTAGGCGCCGTTGCAGACGGACATCGGCGTGCCACTCAGGCAGGAAGTAAGGCGATGGCTGATAGCCAATCTCCGATTGCAGCGTCCAGTTTTCGTCCAGCGGGATTACCGCGCCGGCTTCGGCGCCCTGGTCCCATTCGCCGAAACGTTGCTCGCGCAGTAGCGCGCCGTACCAGCCGAGGCCTTCCGGTTGCGTCGAGGCGTAATCCAGACGCTGGCTGCGCCAGTTGTCGAAGCCGCTGTCTAGCCAGTCCTGGCGGGCCGACAATTCGAGCTCGTGGCGTCGCTGGGTCGGCGCAGTAGCAGCTGGCGCGGTGGCGGTAACCGGTGAAGTCAACGCGGCACGTGCCTGCTGCATCACCTGTTGGACCTCGACGTAATCTGGCGCTGTCTCCGCTGCCCGCTCCAGCGAGATCAATGCCCTCTGCGGCCGTCCGGCCCAAAGCAGCGCCTGGCCCTGACCGAGCAGGTAGTCGGCATTGTCTGGGGCGCGTTGCAGCAGCCTTTCATACAGCGGCAGTGCCTGCTCGGGCGCGCCCTGCCAGGCGAGCACGCGTGCCAGCAGAAATTGCGCTTCGCTGTCGTCGGGCTGGTGTGCCAGATGAGCTTGTAGGGTCGCCTCGGCAGCATCGAACTGCTGCGCCTCGACCTGGCGCTGGGCAGTGGAAAGATCGGCGATCGCCAGCGATGGCAGCAGGGAAACGGTTACCAAAAGAGCCAGTCGTTTCATCGCGGCCTCCTTAACAGGCGGCGGATACGCGCCAGCAGCTCCTCCGGCTGGAAGGGCTTGGTCACGTAATCATCGGCGCCCAGCTCCAGCGCCCGAACGATGTCCACTTCGCGGGCCTTGGCGGTAAGCATCAGCACTGGCACGCGGTCCCAGCCAGGTTGCGCCCGCAGCCGTTCGATCAGTTCGAGACCGTCGTGGTAGGGCAGCATGATATCCATCAGGGTCAGGTCGGGTGGCGCCGAGGCAGTGATCTTTTCGATGGCCTGGCGACCATCTGCGGCATGTTCGACGGTGAATCCGTGCCGCTCGAGCATGAAACGGATGAGGAAGGCGATATCCTCCTCGTCCTCCACCATCAGAATGCGCTGGGTGCCGGAATCACTCATGCGTTGACCTCGTCAGAATCGGAAGTATGGCCAGGTGGCCAGTGTTGGAGCATGTGCTGGATCAGGTTGGCCAACTCGTGGCCGTCGTGGCGCGATTTGATCAGCTGGCGCATGGCCAGGCGACTGTCATGCACAGGCGAGTCCAGCGCGGAAAAGATGATGACCGGCGGGGGTGGGACGGTTTTGGCCAGCTGATCGAAGAGCTCGCTGCCGTTACCGTCGGGCAACATCAGGTCGATGATCGCCAGGTCGTAGCGTTGCGCGGCGATTCGCTCGCGGGCTTCGGCCAGGGTGGCCGCGCCCTGCAGATCAATGTCCAGCGGCGCGATCTGCCGTGCCAGCAATATGCGCAGATCCTCGTCGTCCTCGACGTGCAGAATCCGCGGGCGAGCGTCGCTGGTATCCAGGCAGGCGCGAACCACCTCCATCACCCGCGATGGGTCGATCGGCTTGTGCAGCCAGTCGATCACGCCCACTGCGCCGCCGCGCAGCGCGCCGTCGTCATTGTCGCGCCGCTGGGGTTGCAGGCTGACGATGAGCACCGGCAGGTGGCGATAGGCGCTCTGGCTGCGCAAGTTGTGCAGAAAGGCAATGCTGTTCTCATCGCTCAGCGCGGGGCTCAAGGTCAGGGCCTGGATGCTGTATACGGCCAGCAGGTCGCGAGCCTGGACTGCTGTCTCAGCGATCAGGGTCGAGTAGCCATGGTGTTGCAGCGCATTGGCCAGCT
Source organism: Pseudomonas sp. MTM4 (assembly GCF_019355055.1). Classification (NCBI taxonomy): domain Bacteria; kingdom Pseudomonadati; phylum Pseudomonadota; class Gammaproteobacteria; order Pseudomonadales; family Pseudomonadaceae; genus Pseudomonas; species Pseudomonas sp. MTM4. The sequence goes on along the minus strand of NZ_CP048411.1, from coordinate 2,838,456 downwards.
GTTCGGCAGCGGGCGCATCGGGTTCGAGTACCAGAATGCGAGCCGCGGAACGCTGTGCACTGGTGGCCGATATTGGCTGGAGTGCCGCAGGCGGGCTCGCGGGCTGGTGCGGCGGCAACGGCAGTCGCAGCCAGAACCGCGTGCCCTGGCCCTCTTGCGAGTCGAAGCCGATCTGTCCGTGCATCTGCTGTACCAGCGAACGGGTGATCGCCAGCCCCAGCCCGGTGCCGCCGCGCTGGCGCGTATCGGACGAATCGGCCTGAGCGAAACGTTCGAATATGCGTGAGCGGAAGCTTTCCGGGATGCCCTGTCCCTGATCCTGGATACCGATCTCCAGGTCACTGCCGTCGCGATGCAGATCGACGCTGACCACGCCGCCGTGAGGCGAATGTTTGATCGCGTTGGACAGCAGATTGGCCATCACCTGGGCGAATCTGTCCGGGTCGACGGTCGCCTCGATCGGCCCGGTGTCGTCCGGGACCACGAGCGCCAGGCCGACGCCATAGTCATCGCCGTATGGCTTGAGATCCAGCAGGGTCTGTTCTAACAGCGCGCGTACATCGCAGCGGCTGTAGTGGAACGACAGATGCCCCGCTTCGAGCTTTTCGATGTCGAGAATGTCGTTGATGAGGCGTACCAGACGCTCGCTGTTCTTGTGCGCGATATCCAGCAAAGGCCGCGCGCCCTCACCGATCTCACCGGCCACGCCGCCGACCAGCATGCCCAGCGCGCCGCGAATGGCGGTCAGCGGCGTGCGCAATTCATGGCTGACGGTAGAGATGAACTCACCCTTCATCTGTTCCACGCGTCTGCGCAGCGAAATATCGACCGCAACGGTAACGATATGGCAGGCGCCATTGGTCATCGTCATGGGCCGCTTGACCACTTGCAGCCAGCGCTCGTGGCCGTGCACATCGGTGATGTTCACTTCGGTGATACGCAACTCGCCGCCGCCGCTCAACAGTTCGGTTTCGCCTTGCAATAGCGGCAACAACAGCTGTGCGCCGGTAATCTCGTCGGCTCGATGCTGCTCGATGGCTTCGGGTGAATAATCGAGCAGAGCGGAAAACGCGCGGTTGCAGAGCACGAAGCGGCCAGTCTCGTCGCGTACGAAAATCAGGTTTTCATTGGTATCGGCGACCCGTCGCATGTAGGTCTTTTGATCTTCGAGGGTATCCCGGCTGCGCTGCAGTTCGGTGATGTCGCGGGCGATGGCCAAGTGGTCGCCGAGCCCGGTAGGCGCCAGCCGTACCTCGAATATCCGTTGCCGTTCGAGCTCGCACCAGGTTGTATGGCGCAGCTTCGGAGCGTCGTCCGCCTGCGGCAGCAACCCTGCCAGCAATGGCTCGATTGCCCCAGGCGATGGGCCGCGCCTGTCGTTCGGCTGGGACAGGGCAGATACCCGATGCGCGTCATCAACGGCGTAGAGGTTGTCCGGAATCGCTTGCAACAGCGCGCCCAGGCGCGCCTCGCCGGCTTGCGCCTTGACCGTCAGCGCCTGGCGCAGCCGTAGATTGCGCCGGACCGACCACATGGCGGCGAGAAACAGGATGACCACCAGCAAACTGCCGATCAGCGCGAATTGCCGGTTGTGCTCGACGGTCTCGGCCACGGCGCGGTTGCCCGCGGCGAGGTGACGGCGCTCGTGTTGTTCCACCGCGGTGAGCAATACTCGGAGCTGATCCATGACCTCTTTGCCCCCGGCTTGCGCGAGGTAGGCGGCTGCGGTTTGCAAGCCGGTATCACGGCGCGTCTGGATATTGTCGGCGGCGATCAGCAGGCGCTCGGCTATTTTTTCGTCGAGCCGGTCGAACCATGGCGGGGCGGGGTATGTGGAATCGCGGGTGAGCATCTGTAGCCTGCGGCGATGCTGCTCCAGCTGCATCAGGCCGCGCTCGTAGGGCTCCAGGTAGGTGCGCTCGCCGGTTAGAACGAAGCCACGAACGCCGGTCTCGATATCCTGCAGCGACGACAGTATCGCCTGGGTAGCCGTGATGACTTCCAGGCTGTGGTTGACCGACTGGTTGGCTTCCAGCAGCGCTTCCTGACTGCGCTTGCCTTGCCAGCCGAGTGCGACGAGCAGAACGAAAGCGACCAGGAAAGCGAGTGAATGCCAGCTTGTCGCGGGCTTTGCAGGCAAAGCGGAGCTCCTTTCGCCGGTAACGTTTGTCAGTGTCGCGGCGAGTGGGTTCGCAGCATTCGGCGTGAAGATACCCAATCGCCAGCTTCAGGCAGTTTTAGTTAGAGTCGATCGCCATGCAGCGGTTCGCGCGCCCCGGCGCAGCGATCACTTCGGCTGGGCGATTTTGATCCGGTTGCGGCCCTTGTGCTTGGCAGCATAGAGCGCTTGGTCGGCGTGCTCCAACAAGGTGCTGGCGCTCGCATGGCCATCGGTGGCGCTGATGCCGGCGCTGAGTGTGACGTTGAATGTCCGCTCGCCCGCGTGGAAGCGCAGCTCCGCGAAGCGCTGGCGGATCTCGTCGAAAATCTGCCGTGCCTGCTCAGCGGTACAGTTGGGCAGTACCGCTACGAACTCCTCGCCGCCGTAGCGGCCCAGGCTGTCGATGCGGCGCAACCGTTGGTGCATCAGATTGGCCAGCGAGCGGATCACGTTGTCACCGGCGGCATGGCCGTACTGGTCGTTGACCTGCTTGAAGTGGTCGAGGTCGAGCATCACCACGCTGGCCGGATTGCCGCTGCGCAGCGAGCGCTCCACTTCCAGGGCCACATGCTCCTTTATGTCGGCGTGCTTGAGCAGTCCAGTCAGGCTGTCGCGTGAAAGCGCCGTGCTCAGCGATCGGGCGCGCTGGGCATGGGAGAATACGGCGGCGATCAGCGCGTTGTCGCTGATGGGTTTGGTGATGAAATCGTCGCCGGCCTTGAGCAAGGCCGCCATTTGCCGATTGACGTCGGTTTCGGCCGACAGATAGATGATGGTCACCCGTAGCCAATCGTCGTTCAGGCGGATGATCTGCGCCAGCTCCGGGCCGGAGAGCTCTGGCATGTTGACGTCGAGCAAGAGGATTTCCGGGTTGAACATGCGCATGACCTCGAACAGCTCGCCGGGATCGGTCAGGGTCTGCACCAGCATTTGCGAGTTACGCAGTACGAGGCTGTAACGAGCGGCCAGATCGACGTCGTCGTCGATGATAAGCACGCGATAGGGCTCGTTCAGCTGTAGATTGAGGCAATTTTCGAGGCGATTTTCCAGCCGTGTGACATCCACTGGGCGCGTGAAGTAGCCCTTTGCACCCGCCCGTACGGCGGCCAACTGGCTGGCGAAATCCTCGCGATGATCGATCACCAGTAGCGGCAGCGGCGATTCCAGGGTCTGCTGCAGTGCGCTCACCTGCTCGAGTTCGCCATCGTGCCGGCTGATGATGAGGGCGTTCGGCAGCTGTCCGTTCATGGCCGTTCGCAACAAGGCGATTTCCTGAAACAGCAGCACCTCGTAGCCAAAGTTGCCGAGGGTTTGGCACATCTCCTGGCCCGCCGCGGGATCGCTTTCGAGCAGGTAGACGCGATGAGCGGCAGGCGGTTCGTGCGCTTCGGGCTGATCGAACGGGGTGCTGGCCGAGTCGCTGAGCGGTGCATTGGTGGCCAGCTGGCGAACCGTCTGGGCGAACTCGACAAGCAGCTGCGGATCGGGGTTAGCGGCTTGCAGCCAGCCGTCCGCGCTCTGCTCCAGCAACCGTGACCGCTGCCCCAGCGCGGTGAAACCGAAGGTGCCCGCGGTGCCGGCAAGGCGATGCAAGCGTTCATGGAGGTCGAGCATCCGCTGCCGGCGTTGCTCCGGCTCGTCAGCCTGCGACAGCTGCTCGACGAGGTGCTCGAGTTCCGCCAGCTCGTCGCTCAGGCGTTCGGCGAATTTCTCATTCAGCGCCTGCAATTGGCTTTGCAGCGCTTCGCGGGCGCTGTCACTCATGTTCGGCATTCCATACGTCTTTTAATTGTGCGGACAGTTGCAGGGGATCGAAGGGCTTTCTCAGCAGCTTGCGCACGCCGAGTTGGCGCAGCTCGGCAGGGCTGGCGGGCTCTTCCTGCTGCCCGGTCAGCAACACGACCGGTGTGTGCTGCAGATCGAGCAATGACGAGAGCTGGCGCAGCAGCTCCAGGCCGCCCATCTGCGGCAGCATCACATCGAGCAGAATCATGTCTGGCGCGAACCGCTGGGCGCGCGCCAGCGCCTCCTGCCCGGACGCGCAGCTGAGCACCTCGAAGCCGCCGAGCTTCTCCAGGGCGATGCGGGTCACCACCTGAATGGATGGCACATCCTCGACGTGGAGAATCCGCTGCAATGGCCTCACAGCCGAGTCTCCTGCGGCGGATAGCAAGGCAACTCGAACCAGAAGCAGGCGCCTGCGCCGGGTATCGAGTCGAAACCGATCTGTCCGTGCATATGCTCGATCAGCTCCTTGCTGATGGCCAGGCCAAGGCCGGTGCCGCCTTGCTGGCGCGTGTCCGACGAATCCGCCTGAGCGAACTTGCTAAATATGCGCTCGCGGAAGGTATCGGCGATCCCCGGCCCCTTGTCGCGCACGCTGACACGCACCTTGGCATCATCGACCGTTTCGGCCCATAACTCGATGGTTTCGCCGGGCGGAGAATACTTGGCGGCGTTGGACAGCAGGTTGCTCAATACCTGCTCCAGACGCATCGTGTCGACCTCAATCGACACGGCCGGGCAGCTCCCCAACTCGATACTGACAGTGTAGCTCTCGGCGTAGCCCTGGTTGCTGCGCAGCGCCTGCTCCAGCAACGGTTGCAAGGGTTGCCGCTGCATCTCGAAACGCATCTTGCCGGCATAGAGCTTGTCGATATCCAGCAGGTCGTCGATCAGCGCACTCAGGCGCTTGCTGTTCTGGTGAGCGATGTCCAACAGCTCCTGCAGATGCGCGGGCACCTCGCCGACGATCTCGCCACAGATCAGCCCCAGCGAGGCGGTAATGGAGGTCAGTGGCGTGCGCAGCTCGTGGCTGACGGTCGAGACGAAGTCGCGCTGCAGAATCTCGACCTGCTTGCGCTCGGTGATGTCGTGCAGCACCACTACCGCGCCATTCTGCTGGCCGTCGGATGCGAACATCGGATCGGCATTGGCCAGCACGTGCCGGGCCGTGCCGTGCACTACGATCGTCATCTCCTGGTTGCGGATGCGTTCGCCACGCAGCGCACGCAGCAGCGGGACCTGGTCATAGGGCATCGGCGTCACGCCGTCCGCCTGAAAGAGGCGGTAATACTCCGGCCACTGTTCCGGTGAGAGCTGCGCTGCGTCCAGGCCATGCCAGAGCCGCGCGGTATTGTTGAACAGCGTCAGGTTGCCTTCGGCATCGCAGGCCACCACGGCTTCGGACAGCGCTTCGAGCAGGCGTCGGTTCATTTCCTGCTGTTTGTCCAGTTCGGTCTGCTCGGCCTTGCGTTCGGTGATATCGGTCACCAGACCGTGCCAGAGCACAGAACCATCCGCCTGGCGCATCGGCGTGGCGCGCGCCTCGACCCAGATGACGCCTTTGCGCGGGTGGTCGATGCGGTGCTCGAAATGCCAGGGCGTCAGGGTAGCGGCGGCATGTCGTATGCTCGCCAGCACGCGCGCGCGATCATCCAGATGAACCCGGGAATAGATCGGCGCGATGCTCGGTGCCATTTCGGCGGCACTCAATCCGTAGATGTCCTCGAGCCCTTCGCTGAGATAGGGAAACGAGCTGCTGCCGTCGGGGCGCCAGCAGAACTGGAACAGCAGGCCCGGTACCTGCGCGGCGATCTGCTGCAGACGTAGCTGCAGGTTCTCCTGATGGGCCAGGTCATAGGCGCTGACGATATAACCGTGCAGCTGTTCGTGTTCGTCATGGATCGCCGAGACGTTCAGCAGCACCGGCACGCTGTTGCCGTTTCGGTGCAACAGACGCCACTCACGCATTTCACGCCGCCCTTCGATCAGCGGCGCGATGAGCACGGCAAATCCCGGCTCGACGGTCTCACCCAGTTCGTTGCTGAGAATGGCGGCGCGTCGGACCAGGGCATCCAGCGGGAACAGTGCCGTGGTCAGTGAGCGGTCGATCAGCATCCGCTCGGAATACCCGAACAGGCGCTCGGCGGTCGGGTTGACGCCCGAAATTCGGCCGTCAGCGGTGGTCAGCACCATCGCACTGGCGGCGCTGTTGAGCAGGGCCTGGTGCAGCGCCGCCTGCTCGGCGTAGCGGTGCCCCTGCAGACGTTCCTCGAACAAGCGCATGATCTGCCGACTCAGGCGCATCAATGCGTCGCGCTGGCCTTCGCTCAGGCGGCGCGGTTGCCGGTCGATCACGCACAGAGTGCCGAGGTTGTAGCCATCCGGCGTGGTTAGCGGCGCGCCGGCATAGAAGCGGATGTGCGGCTCGCCGGTCACCAGCGGGTTGTGGCGAAAGCGCTGGTCCCGTTGTGCGTCATGGACTTCGAAAAGGCCGTCACCCTCGATGGTGTGGGTGCAGAAGGAAATGCCGCGAGGGGTTTCGCTGACGTCCAGACCGAGGCGGCTTTTGAACCACTGACGATGGTCGTCGACCAGCGAGATCAGCGCGATCGGTGTGTCGCAAATATACGAGGCCAGTTGGGTGAAATCGTCGAAGGCGGATTCATCTGGCGTGTCGAGAATCTCGTAACGCAACAGCGCGGCGAGTCGAGACAGCTCGCGCGGTGGCGAGGGTGCCGGCATCGCTTTCGGTGGCTCCATCTGGCTGACCTGTCTCACTTGTTTGAGGGCTGGACGCCGTCGACTCATGCGCGACCGGAATCCCAGATTGCGCGAATCTGGCTGGCCAAGCGCATCGGATCGAAGGGTTTGATAATCACGTCGCGCGCGCCGAGCTTGCGCAAATGTTCTATTTCCCCCGGCTGGACCTTGGCGGTCATGAAGGCGACCGGTACCTGAGTCAGGTCGATCCGCTCGCTGAGCCGGGTCAGGGTTTCGGCGCCGCCCATACCGGGCATCATCACATCGAGCAGAATGAAGTGGGGATCGAACTCTTCGACCTCCTCCAGCGCCTGCAGGCCGGACGAGCAAGACCGTACCTGATAGCCGCCGATGGCTTCCAGTGCGACTTTCGTCACCGCCTGTATGGAAGGATCGTCCTCGACATGGAGTATCCGTTTCAGCTCGGTCATGCGGTGCCTCCGTCGGCCAATGCGCCTTGCGAACGATCAGGCGAGCAGTGTGCCAGCTTGCCCGCCGACTGACGCGGCACAATGAAAAAATAGCCTGTCATCACCAGCATCTGCTGACGTTTCGTCACGGTCGCGAACGAAACGTCAACAAACCCTAATCCTGAACAGGCAGTTCGAACCAGAAGCAGGCACCCTGGCCCAGTTCAGAATCGAAACCGATGCGTCCGTGCATGTGCTCGATCAGCTCCTTGCTGATCGCCAGGCCAAGGCCGGTACCGCCTTTCTGGCGGGTGTCGGAGGAATCGGCTTGGGAAAACTTCTGGAAAATCCGCTGCCGAAACGTCTGCGGAATACCTGGGCCAACGTCACGGACGCTCACGCGGACCTGATCGCCCCGACGGCTGCTACTCAAGACTACGACTTCGCCAGTCGGCGAGAATTTCGCTGCGTTGGAGAGCAAGTTCGCCAGCACCTGCTGCAGGCGATGCTCATCCACCGACACCCGCACATCCACCTGCTCGCCCAATTCCAGACGCACCCGGTGTTGTTCAGCGTAGCCCTGATTCGAGCGAAGCGAGTCTTCGAGCAACGGCGCCAGAGGCTGGGTCTGCAGCTGGAAGTTCATCTGGCCGGCGATCAGCTTCTCCATGTCTAGCAAGTCATCGATCAGCAGGCCGAGGCGCTGGCTGTTCTGTTGCGCGATGCCGAGCAACTGCCCGATCGCTGGCGGGACCTCGCCGACGGCACCGCCGTTGATCAGCCCCAGGGCGCCGGAAATCGACGTCAGCGGCGTGCGCAGCTCGTGGCTGACGATGGAGACGAACTCGCTTTTCATCTGCTCGATGCGCTTGCGCTCGGTGATGTCGCGCACCAGGCCGATGAACTTGCGTTCGCCTCGATGGCTGATTTCCGAGACACGCAATTCGATGGTGAACCGCTCGCCATTGCGGCGTACCCCCTGCAATTCGCGGTTCTGCTCCAGGCTGCGGCCTTCGCCGCGGCGCTCGTAGTCCTCGAGATAGCCATCGTGAGCGGCGCGGTGCGGCTCGGGCATCAGCATCGACAGGTTGCGCCCGAGCACTTGCTCTTCGCTATAGCCGAAGGTGCGTTCGGCGGCGTGGTTGAAGGTTTCGATCAGGCCGCGCTGGTTGATGATGATGATCGCGTCGACGACATTGGCGATCAGCAGGCGCACGTAGCGTTCACGCTCGTTGGCCTCGCGCTCGGCCAGGGCACGGGCACTGACATCCGAGATAAAGCCGTCGTACCACAGCAGGCGCCCGTCGGCGTCGCGAAGCGCGCGGCTGTTTTCCTGCACCCAGAGCGTTTCGCCGCGCGCATTGATCAGCCGGTAGGTGCGTTCGAAATGATCCGCTTCGCTGCCCTGCAGGCCGGCACGATCTTCGGGGTGGATCAGGCTGCTGAACCGGCGTGTGCCGGGGGCAAGGAAATCGCTGGCCGGGTAACCCGTCAGCCGCTCTATACCGTCGCTGAGATAACGAATCGTACGATTAGCGTCGCCGTCACGCCGGTAGACCACACCCGGCAGATTGCTGACCATGCTGCGGAAGCGGCTCTCGCTTTCACTGAGCGCGATCGCGGTATTCATGACGGGCGTGATATCGGCGATGAAGCCATGCCAGAGCACCGAACCGTCACGCAGGCGCTCGGCGGTCGCCCTGACTTCGACCCAGATCAGCCCTTTTTCGCGGTGGTTGATCCGGTAGCGCGTGGAGCCGCCGCCCAGGTTGGCCGCCGAGCGTTCTATCGCGGCGCGCAATGCGGGACGATCAGGGTCATACACCACGGCGAAGGCATGGCGTGCGTCTTCGATCAGCTGCTCGGGTTCTATTCCGTAGAGCTCGCGCGACCCCTCACTGGCATAGAGCATGCTGTAGGCGCCTTCCGGCGAGCGCTTCAGTTGGTAGACCATGCCGGGCAGCAGGCTGGCGATTTTCTGGCCGCGCTCGAGCAGACGTTTGCGGTTGCGCTCTTGCTGCGTCGAGCGAATCCGATGGATACGCTGAACGATGCCGCGGCGGTGGAGCATGAAGGCCAGTATCAACAGCAGCACTTCGGTCGTCAGCCAGGCCAGTCCCCATTTGATCAGAATGCGGCGTTCGGCCTGCTGCTGCTCCCGCAGCGCCAGGGTGATGTCTCGCCAGACCAGCGCAACGGCGAAAGGCAGACGCCCTGGATTGTGTTCCGCCCGGACGTCGTGCAGCGGCACCTGATTGAGCACGAAACTGCGACCGCCGGACTCCAGCAGGCGCAGCGCTTGTCCGGACCCTGGCACCGGCAGCGAACGCTGTTGCGCCCACTGCAGGATCTGCGGCGCCGAATGGGTGTCGAGCAGCCAGCCGGGAAGGCCTTGCAGCTGAATCCCGACTGGAGGCGTCCAGAACACACTCTTGAGCTCGTCTCGGTTCACCAGCAGGCCCAGGCCGGCGTTCAGCTGGTGACCCAGTTCGGTCAGGTTAGGAAGGATGCCGAACCCCACCTCCAAGGCACCGATCACTTCGCTTTCAGGGCTGCTGCTGGCGCGGATCGGCACGATGGCCCGGTTGCCCGCGCTACGCCGACCGATATCCAATCCGGAAACGATCCGGTCATGGGTCAATGCCTGGTAGAGCATAGGGCGGCGGTCGGCGACCGCATCACCGAACGCGTCGGGATCCTGCATGCGCAGCAGCGCCATGCCTGTTTTGCCCAGATACAGTTGTAGCTGGAGCGCGCCGTGGGCTTGCATGGCCGTCCAGGTCGGGGTGAGCGAGTTGAACAACTGCTCGCGGATCCGGGCCAGTCGAGGGCCGTCCCACTGAGCTCCGGCCTTCACGGCACGGTCAGCCTGGCGAACCAGCCGAAGCGTCCCCGGACTGGCGCTCAAGGCACTGGCGATCAACCGGGCCTGCTCTTCCAGTCCCTGCTGAGCGCTGCGCAACGCCAATGCCTGGAGTTCGCCCTGCTGCGCCGTCTGCAGCGTCCAGACGGCATCGCGCGCCTGATGATCATTAATGGCAAGGCCACCGAACAGCAACGCGAGAAGCAGGCTGCCGAGGCCGAATATCCAACGCGGGTCGGTGGGGTGGGGGATGGCTTTCATGACGATTCTGAGCACCGTACTGCGTGGGCGTGCTGCGACGCGCTACCTGTCCGGTACTGCAAGCAGTGCCAAATAGGGAGGCGAAACAAATGATGGCCTTATGCTACATCTGTTGCTTGGTAGATGGGATCGACTGGAGTATCGGCCGCGTGGGCTTTTTCTGTCAGATGCCGAAACGAAAAATAAACGCCGGACGACAGGCGGACGCTTCTCCAGTTAGGCAGAGTAGATAATGCAAACAGATTCGCGGCTGCGGATCGGAACTTACACCGCGAGGCTTCAACACTATGTGGTACACCGGTTTTCTCGACCTCTCGGCTTGGCAGGTGGTTGCGGCCACGTTGCTTCTGACTCACGTGACTATCGTTGCCGTCACGGTCTACCTGCACCGTTATTCGGCACACCGCTCGCTCGAGCTGAACGCGGGCCTCAAGCACTTTTTCCGTTTATGGCTGTGGCTGACCACAGCAATGAACACCCGCGAGTGGACCGCCATTCACCGCAAACACCACGCCAAATGCGAAACGTCCGACGATCCGCACAGCCCGGTACAGAAGGGACTGGGCACGGTGCTGCGGCGCGGTGCCGAGCTGTATATGGAAGAGGCGAAAAACGAGGAAACCCTGCGCATCTATGGCAAGAACTGCCCGGACGACTGGATCGAGCGCAACCTGTACTCGCGCTTTCCCAACCTCGGTATCGTCTTGATGCTCGGCCTCGACCTGGCCCTGTTCGGCGTGATCGGCCTGACCGTCTGGGCGGTGCAGATGATCTGGATTCCGCTCTGGGCCGCCGGGGTAGTCAATGGGCTAGGGCATGCCGTGGGCTATCGCAACTTCGAATGCCGCGACGCGGCGACCAACCTCGTGCCCTGGGGCATCCTCATCGGAGGCGAGGAACTGCACAACAATCACCATACCTACCCGAACTCGGCCAAGCTGTCGGTGCGCAAGTGGGAGTTCGACATGGGCTGGGCCTGGATCAAGCTATTCAGCCTGTTCGGGTTGGCGAAGGTGAACCGCACCGCGCCCATCGCACACCGCGTCACGCCCAAGCATCAGCTGGACATGGACAGCGCCATGGCGATTCTCAACAACCGTTTCCAAATCATGGCGCAGTATCGAAAGCTGGTGATCAAACCGCTGGTGCGCCTTGAACTGCAACGCGCCGATGCATCGGTGCGCCATCAGTTCCGCCGTGCCAAGCGGCTGCTATCCCGCGAACCGAGCCTTTTGCAGCATGAGCAACAGGCGCGCATCGAGGTGATCCTCGAGCAGAGCCAGTCGCTGCGGGTGATCTACGAACAGCGCCTGGCGCTGCAACAGATCTGGACTCGCACCAGCGCCAATGGTCACGAGATGCTCGCGGCGATCAAGCAGTGGGTGCAGGAGGCCGAAGCCAGCGGCATCCAGTCGCTGCGTGAATTCGCCGAGCATCTGCGAACCTATTCGCTCAGGCCTGCGGTCGCCCACGGATGACCATTGATCGGCGCAATTAGCGGTAATTGCGCCAGCTGGAACTTTGCTCTACCGGCGTTCTCTCAACAGCATTCTGGTGCTTTAGCGACAGCTGCTCAGCGGGCCCCCGCCGGTACCTGGCGCTCGTTTGGGAACGCAGGTATGACTCTGGTGAAGCAGCGAAGTGAAAAAGGGGTTGGCATCCTTCCCCCGACCGAAGGGCAGACGCTTTTGGCGTTGATGCATGCCCGGGCCGAAGTCGAGCGCTTGAGCGAGCGCGAACAGCTATTCAGTACGTTGATGAGTGCAGTCAATGCGGTGCTCTGGGCGTACGACTCGCAGGCTCAGCGGATGGTCTATGTCAGCCCGGCCTACGAACAGATATTCGGGCGCTCGGCTGCGCTGTTGCTGGCGGACTTCGGCGAGTGGCGCAACAGCATCTACCCGGACGATCTGGAATATGCACAGCAGGGCCTGACCGACGTGCTCGAAAAGGGCGCCATCGAAGAGCGCGAGTACCGCATCATTCGTGGTGACGGCCAGTTGCGCTGGCTGAGCGACAAATGCTTCATCGCGCGTAACGTCGACAGCGCGCATGGGCCCATCATCGTTGGGATCGCCGAAGACATTACCGATAAGAAACAGCTCGAAGGCGAACTGCAGCGCCTGGCCACCGTCGATGTCTTAACCCAGAGCAGCAACCGCCGCTACTTCTTCGAGTGCGCCAAGCGCGAGTTCGACCTAGCCCGGCAATACGCCACTCCGTTGGCGTTTCAGCTGTTGGACATCGACGACTTCAAGCGGATCAACGATACCCATGGCCATCAGATGGGCGATCAGGTGCTGCAGCGCGTCGCCGAATGCGGCTCGTCCGTGCTGCGGCGTGGCGATCTGTTCGGTCGCATCGGTGGTGAAGAGTTCGCCTTGCTGCTGCCGGGCTGCAAGCCGGACCTCGCCGAGCAGATCGCCGAACGCCTGCAGCGGGAGGTGCAGCGGCTGGTGTTCACTACCACCGACGGCCAGCGCTTCGGAGTTACCATCAGCCTCGGCGTGACCTGCCTCAGGGCCGGCGATCCGGATCTCGGTGCGCTGTTCGCCCGTGCCGATGCAGCCATGTACACCGCCAAACGTCTGGGCAAGAACCAGGTGATCATGGCCTGAGTCAATGGCGCGGGCCGGCGCCATCGGACCGGTCACCTATCAGCCATCAACGGGTGAACTGCTGCGCCAGTTCCTCCATCTGCTGTTTGAATTCGTCGCACTTGGCCTGCCGTTCGGATGCCGGGATGCTGTCCCATTTCGCTTTGCCCTGTTTGACACCGGCATCGAAGTCCTTGTCGAAGCTGGCCGCATCCATGCCATTGCGCGTCAGATGATCTTTCTGCTGCTGTTTATGCTCGACCAGCTGTTCGTCCGTATAGCCGCCACAGACCTCTGCCGTGACCTGCATCGTGCCGCCCAGTTTCGCTAGCTGTGCGTTCATGTTCGCCATCATTGGATTAGTCGGCTGCTGAGCCAGGCTCGGAAGACTGATCAGCATGGCGGCGCTGATGAGGGACAGGTATCGCAACTTGGTTGGTAAGGACATGTTCGTTCCTGATTGTTGGTTTGCTGCTCGAAAATCTGCGGCTCGGCCAGGGTTGACCTCGGGGACGTTGGGTTGCCCATCACATCATTTGTCCGGCTGAGCGGCACGCCGTGTTCATTGGACTTCGTGCAGAGCGATCGCGGCCCCTATGGTCTGGTCGTTGGTGATGCCCAACATGACTTGCGCCACATGCCAAGAAGACCTCAACTCTAGACCAGATCGTTTGGCTTTCAAGCTAGCGATGGCAGACGGCGAAAAGCGCGTCAGGGCGCTTTGCGGTAGACGTCATCGAAGCGAACGTTGAGGCCGCCGCAGCGGCTGTTGTCGGTCACTACGAGGTTCGCTGCGACGTACTGCAGGGTGACGCGGCAGGCATATTCTTCCGCACTCTCGGCAATTCTCAGCAGATCACCGGAGGGTTGTGCTTGACCTTCGAAGGCGCCGACGTGGACAACCGGCTCGCCATAACTATTCACGCCGCCCTGCCAGATCGCCTCGCCTACGAGCGCAAGCGACCCGCTGGCCGAGGCTCGAGAAATGACGATGCTGTTGCCGCCGGCGGTGGGCAGCCAGCGACCAATCCAGTCCTGCACTGCGGGAGGCGTCGAAGCAGTGTCGATTTCAAGATTGCGTGCTGGCAACCAGCCTACGAATTCGCGCTTTTCGCCGAAGTACCATACGCAGGCCCAGCCATCGGAATGATTGCCGACCAAGAGTTTGTCGCCGTCCACGAGATAGGCCTTGCGTATGCAGGATTCATCTTCGGGGCAGCCAACGGCGTCGTCCCTGAAGTGCACGCGCGAGTTGGCGTCAGCAATAACCTCTGCGGGTCGCACCTGACCGGCGAATGCAGGAAAGAAGCCGTTGCGGCAGGAATAGGCTTCGATGGCCTGCACAGTTGGCGCTAGCAGCAGGCACAGCAGAAAGGCTTTGTATTGCACGGCTTGCAAGCTCCTTCAGGCGCTGCCCGTGTCGGCGGCACGGACAGCTCGGGTGCGTTACACCGGCGTTTGGCTCGAGGCCGCCGGTTGCTGCTGAGTGATGCAGTGGATGTTGCCGCCGCCGAGCAGGATCTCGCGGCCCGGTACCATCACCACCTGATGATTGGGAAAGATCCGGCTGAGGATAGCTTCTGCTTCGGCGTCCATCGGATCGTCGAAAGACGGCGCGATGATGCCCCCGTTGACGATCAGGAAGTTCACGTAGCTGCCGGCCAGGCGAATCGACGGATCGCGCGGCTGACTGCCGATCAGCGGCACCACACCAGCGCATTCCTGCTCGGTGGCATGCAGCGGGCCAGGGATCGGCATCTTGTGCACCACGAGCTTGCGGTCCCAGGCATCACGGGCCTGCTCCAGCACGTGCATAGCCGCCTGGCAGCGCTCGTAGTTGGGGTCGTCGCGATCATCGGTCCAGGCCAGCAGTACTTCACCTGGGCGAACGAAGCAGCAGAAATTGTCCACGTGACCGTCGGTTTCGTCGTTGTACAGCCCGTGCGGCAGCCAGATGACCTTATCGATCGCCAGGTAATCGGCCAGGACCGCTTCGATTTGCTCACGGGACAGCTGCGGGTTGCGATTGCGGTTGAGCAGGCACTCCTCGGTGGTGATCAGGGTACCTTCGCCGTCGACGTGAATCGAACCGCCTTCCAGTACGAAACCCTCGGTGCGGTAGCGGTCGCAGCGCTCGATTTCGAGAATCTTACGCGCCACTTCGTCGTCGCGCTGCCAGTTGTCGTACAGCCCGCCCTCGAGGCCGCCCCAGGCGTTGAACGTCCAGTCGACGCCACGCAGTCCGCCCTTGCCGTTGACCAAAAAGGTCGGCCCCGTATCGCGGACCCAGGCGTCATCGCTGCTGATTTCCACCAGCCGAATGCGCGGGTCATCGAGTTGCTCTCGTGCGGCCATGTATTGCTCGGCGGTGGCGCAGACGGTGACCGGCTCGAAGCGTGCTATGGCCTTTGCCACAGCGGTGAAAGCCGCCTGCGCCGGCGTGCCCTGGTCGCGCCAGTTATCCGGACGCTGCGGCCAGACCATCCAGGTCTGGTTGTGCGGCGCCCATTCGGCGGGCATATGGAAGTCGTCGGCGCGAGGCGTGGTGGTCAGGGTTGTCATCGATCTTTTCCGTAGAGAGCGCGGCCTGTAGGAGCGGGCCTGCTTGCGAATGCGGCCTTGCAGGCGCGTTCGCGAGCAAACTCGTTCCCACGATGGGTCAATTGTTCGGTCAGGACTCCAGCGAGCCGTCCAGGGTCTTGATCGGGCTGTACAGGTTTGGCCGACGGTCGCGGAATACGCCCCAGGCGCTGCGGATGTGCTCCAGCTGGTCCAGGTCGAACTCGTGCACCAGCACGCCTTCGGTGGTCTTGTCCATTTCCTCGACCTTGGCACCGAACTGGTCGGCAATGAACGAGGAACCGTAGAAGGTGATGTCGTAGCCGTCCTGCTCTTCGGTGCCGACGCGGTTGCTGGCGATCAGCGGCATCAGGTTGGCGCCGGCGTGGCCCTGCTGGACGCGCTGCCAATGGTCGCGCGAGGTGATGTTCGGGTCATGCGGCTCGCTGCCGATGGCGGTGGGGTAGAACAGCAGCTCGGCGCCCATCAGTGCCATGCTGCGCGCGGTTTCGGGGAACCACTGATCCCAGCAAATGGCCACGCCGATCTTGGCGTAGCGGGTGTTCCAGACCTTGAAACCAGTGTCGCCGGGGTTGAAGTAGTACTTCTCGTGATAGCCAGGACCGTCGGGGATGTGGCTCTTGCGGTAGACGCCCAGCACCTTGCCATCGGCGTCGATGATGGCGATGGAGTTGAAGCGTGCGCGGCCGGCGACTTCGAAAAAGCTGATCGGCAGCACCACCTGCAGCTCGGCGGCGATCTTCTGGAAATGCTGGATCGCCGGGTTTTCTTCCACGCTGGTAGCCAGCTGCAGATATTCGGGATTGGGTTTCTGGCAGAAGTAAGGGGTTTCGAACAGCTCCTGGATCAGGATCACCTGCGCGCCCTTGGCGGCGGCTTCACGAACCAGCTTCTCGGCGTTGGTGATGTTCGCCTGGCGATCCCAGGAACAGGCCATTTGGGTGGCGGCAACGGTAACGGTACGGGACATGGCGGCCTCGCGGAATTGGGGCGTTTAGAAATGGAGTGGATTTTAGGCGTGAAGTTTGGAAAAGACGATAAAGGCGCTGGAGGCAGAACGAAAACCGTGGCGCTAACGCTTCAGTGAGGCTGTAGGTGGGCCGGACCGCCGTAGGGTGGGCTTCAGCCCACCGCCGACACCTCGGTGGGGCCGACTTGGTGGGCTGAAGCCCACCCTACGATTACTTCTCTGCCCGCCAGCGCTTTGATCGGCTTCCAGCTTTTAGACCGTATGCAGGTACCAGTTGTATTCGAGATCGGAGATCGAATGCTCGAATTCGGCCAGTTCGCTTTCTTTGCAGGCCACGAAGATGTCGATGTACTCCGGGCTGATGTAGCGGGCCATGATTTCGTTGTCATCCAGCTCGCGCAGGGCGTCGCGCAGGTTGGAGGGCAGGCTCGGTTCGACCTGCTCGTAGGAGTTGCCTTCGATCGGCTGGTCGGGTGCGATCTTGTTGGTCAGGCCGTGATGAACGCCGGCGAGAACGCTGGCCAACAGTAGGTAAGGGTTGGCATCCGCCCCGGCGACGCGATGCTCGATGCGTACTGAATCCGCGCTGTCGGTCGGCACGCGTAGCGCTACGGTGCGGTTGTCCAGGCCCCAGCACGGCGCATTCGGTACGTAGAACTGAGCGCCAAAGCGGCGGTAGGAGTTGACGTTGGGGCAGAGGAAGGCCATCGACGCCGCCATGGTCTGCTGGATACCGCCGATGGCATGACGCAGGGTTTCGCTCTCCAGCGGATTGTCGGTGGCGAAGATATTGTTGCCATTCTTGTCGAGCAACGAGATGTGCACGTGCAGTCCGTTCCCAGCCTGGCCCGGGTAGGGCTTAGCCATGAAGGTGGTGTCCATCTCATGGTCATAGGCGATGTTCTTGATCAGGCGCTTGAGCAGCACGGCGTAATCGCAGGCCTTGATCGGATCGGCGACGTGATGGAGGTTGACTTCGAACTGCGCCGGAGCGCTTTCTTTGACGATAGCGTCGGCAGGAATGCCCTGTTCCTTCGCGCCCTCGAGAATGTCCTGCAGGCAGTCGACGTATTCGTCCAGATCGTCGATCAGGTAGACCTGGGTCGACTGCGGGCGCTTGCCGGAAATGGGCGAGCGCGGCGGCTGCGGACGGCCATTCACGTTCTCCTGATCGATCAGATAGAACTCCAGCTCGAAGGCCGCACAGATGGTCAGGCCCAGCTCGTCGAACTTGCTGACGACCTGGCGCAGCACTTCGCGTGGGTCGGCGAAAAAAGGCGAGCCGTCGCGCTCGTGCATGGTCATCAGCAGCTGCGCGGTGGGGCGCTTCTGCCAGGGCTCGTTGCTCAGGGTGTTGGGAATGGGGAAGCAGGTCCGGTCCGAGTCGCCGATGTCCATCCCGAGCCCGGTGCTTTCCACGGTGATGCCATTGATGTCGAGCGCGAATAGCGAGGCGGGGAGGTTGATGCCTTTTTCATACACCTTATGCAGGCTGGCGCGTTCGATGCGCTTGCCTCGCACGACACCGTTCATGTCTGCGATCAGCAGGTCGACGTACTGGACCTCCGGGTGTTCTTTCAGAAACGCGTTCGCTTCATTGAGCTGAACGGCACGCGGCGGCGGAAGCATGATGAAAACACCTTAATTGTTAAAAATTTCAATCATCAAACAACATGTCTTGGAGTCAATCGGAAAGCCAAGTCGCTGTCAATAGCGCCTCAAAACGCCCCATGAATGCCCATTAAGGGCGGTTTTGGGGCACTGCCGGAAAAATTTTCACGGCGCTGCGTTTGCTTTCGGAAGGACGCCGGGTCGGCTATTGTCTATAAAAATGAACAAGACTACTCTCCGATGAGCACCCTTCTGAAAGACGAGTATCACATGCCTCGCGTGCCATTGATCGGCGTTTCCGCCTGTACCAGGCAGATCGGCCACCACAGCTTCCATATTGCCGGTGACAAATACCTGCGTGCCGCAGCGGTCGCCGGCTTGCCTCTGGTCATCCCGGCGCTGGGTGACCTCATCGATCCGACAGCTCTACTCGATAGCGTAGACGGCCTGCTCTTCACCGGCTCGCCATCGAACGTCGAGCCTCATCATTATGGCGGGTCGGCCAGTGCCGAAGGCACGCCACACGATCCTCCCCGTGACCAGCTGACCCTGCCCCTGATCCGCGCTGCGGTAGATGCCGGCATTCCGGTGTTCGGCGTCTGTCGCGGTTTTCAGGAAATGAACGTGGCGTTTGGCGGCAGTCTGCATCAGAAGGTGCACGAGGCCGGCCCCTATGCCGATCATCGCGAGCGCGCCGAAGACCCGATCGACATCCAGTACGGGCTCAGTCATCCACTGCACGTGCAACCCGGTGGCTTGCTGGAGCGTCTCGGGTTGCCGCTGCATCTGGAAGTCAATTCGGTGCACGGCCAGGGTGTCGAGCGCCTTGGCGAGGGGCTGCGCATCGAGGCATTGGCGCCGGATGGGCTGATCGAGGCGTTTTCCGTCGAGGCGGCGCAGACCTTCGCGCTCGGCGTCCAATGGCATCCTGAATGGAAGGTGCATGAGCACCCTTATTACCTGGCGTTGTTCCAGGGCTTTGCCCGCGCTTGCCAGGAACGCGCGGGACGGCGCTGAGCGCAGGCCGGTCCGGCGCTCGTTTCATCAACTCTGAGGTCATCATGACTAGCACGCTCGACCAGCTCACCGGCTGGCTCAAAGAACGCAAGATTACAGAAGTGGAATGCCTGATCAGCGACCTGACCGGCATCGCCCGCGGCAAGATTTCACCGACCAACAAGTTCCTCGACGAGCGCGGCATGCGCCTGCCCGAGAGCGTGCTGTTGCAGACCGTCACTGGCGACTACGTCGAAGACGACATTTACTACGAGCTGCTCGATCCGGCGGACATCGACATGTTCTGCCGCCCCGATCCCGACGCGGTGTTCCTGGTGCCCTGGGCTATCGAGCCGACCGCGCAGGTGATCCACGATACCTACGACAAGATGGGCAACCCCATCGAGATCTCGCCGCGCAACATTCTCAAGCGCGTTCTGAAGATGTACGCTGATCGTGGCTGGCAGCCCATCGTTGCGCCGGAGATGGAGTTCTACCTGACCAAGCGTTGCGAAGACCCGGACCTTCCGTTCCAGCCACCCATCGGCCGTTCTGGACGTCAGGAGACCGGCCGCCAATCGTTCTCCATCGACGCGGCCAACGAATTCGACCCGCTGTTCGAAGACATGTATGACTGGTGTGAGGCCCAGGGGCTGGACCTGGACACGCTGATCCACGAGGAAGGCACCGCGCAGATGGAAATCAACTTCCGTCACGGCGAGGCGCTGCACCTGGCCGACCAGATACTGGTGTTCAAGCGCACCATGCGCGAGGCGGCGCTCAAGCACAACGTCGCTGCCACATTCATGGCCAAGCCGATGACCGGCGAGCCGGGCAGCGCCATGCACCTGCACCAGAGTGTGGTGGACATCGAAACCGGGCGTAACGTGTTTTCCAACGCCGATGGCTCCATGAGCCAGCTGTTCCTGCACCACGTTGGTGGCCTACAGAAATACATTCCCGAGCTACTGCCGATGTTCGCGCCCAACGTCAATTCGTTCCGCCGGTTCCTGCCCGATACCTCGGCGCCGGTGAACGTCGAGTGGGGCGAGGAAAACCGCACCGTGGGCTTGCGCGTGCCGGATTCTGACCCGCAGAACCGCCGCGTCGAAAACCGCCTGCCGGGTGCCGACGCCAATCCTTATCTAGCCATCGCCGCCAGCCTCCTGTGCGGTTACATCGGCATGGTCGAAGGGCTGAACCCGAGTCCCCCGGTCAAGGGCCGCGGCTACGAGCGCCGCAACCTGCGCCTGCCGCTGACCCTGGAAGCCGCGCTGGAACGCATGGAGAACTGCCGCGAGCTGGTCAAATACCTGAGCCCGAAATTCATCACCGGCTACGTCGCGGTCAAGCGCGCCGAGCAGGAGAACTATCACCGGGTGATCAGCTCATGGGAGCGGGAATTTTTGATGTTGTCGGTTTAAAGAAGCTGGAAGCCACGCCATAGCAGCTCCCTCTCCCCTTGTGGGAAGAGGGTGGGGGTGAGGGGTGTTTTGCAACGGCAAGCACCATAAAACCATTTGAAACGAGGTGCCCGATGAGCGATTCGCAAACCCTGCAATGGCAAGCCCTGAGCCGCGACCACCATCTGCCGCCGTTCACCGACTTCAAGGCGCTCAACGCCAAGGGCACGCGCATCATTACCCGTGGCGAGGGGGTTTATCTCTGGGATAGCGAAGGCCACAAGATCCTCGATGCCATGGCCGGGCTCTGGTGCGTCAACCTGGGTTATGGCCGTGAGGAACTGGTCGAGGCCGCGACCCGGCAGATGCGCGAGCTGCCGTACTACAACCTGTTCTTCCAGACCGCTCACCCGCCGGCCTTAGCCTTGGCCAAGGCGATCGCCGAGATCGCTCCCGAGGGCATGAATCACGTGTTCTTCACCGGCTCGGGCTCCGAGGCCAACGACACCGTGCTGCGCATGGTGCGCCATTACTGGGCGATCAAGGGGCAGCCGCAGAAGAAGGTCGTGATCGGGCGCTGGAACGGCTATCACGGCTCGACCATCGCTGGCGCCAGCCTCGGTGGCATGAAGGCCATGCACGAGCAGAGCGACGGTCCGATCCCAGGTATCGAACACATCGACCAGCCGTACTGGTTCGGTGAGGGCGGTGATCTCGATCCGGAAGAGTTCGGTGTGCGTGTCGCGCAGCAGCTGGAGGACAAGATCCGTGAAGTCGGCGAAGACAAGGTCGCCGCCTTCATCGCCGAGCCGATCCAGGGCGCTGGCGGTGTGATCATCCCGCCGGACAGCTACTGGCCGAAGATCCGCGAAATCCTCGACCGCTACGACATTCTGCTGGTTGCCGATGAAGTCATTTGCGGCTTCGGCCGCACCGGCGAATGGTTCGGCAGCGATCACTACGGCAATGCGCCGGACCTGATGCCCATCGCCAAGGGCCTAACCTCCGGTTACCTGCCTATGGGCGGCGTGGTGGTGCGCGACGAAGTGGTGCACACGCTCAACGAGGGAGGCGAGTTCTACCACGGCTTCACCTACTCGGGGCACCCGGTGGCCGCCGCCGTGGCGCTGGAAAACATCCGCATCATGCGCGAAGAGAAAATCGTCGAACGGGTCAAGGCGAAGACGGCACCCTATTTGCAATCTCGCTGGCGTGAGCTGGTCGAGCACCCGCTGGTCGGCGAGGCGCGTGGCGTCGGCATGCTCGGTGCGCTGGAGCTGGTGAAGAACAAGAAAACCCGCGAGCGTTTCGCCGATCCGGGCGTGGGCATGCTCTGTCGCGAGCATTGCTTCCGCAACGGTCTGGTGATGCGCGCGGTAGGCGACACCATGATCATTTCGCCGCCGCTGGTGATAAACGAAGAGCAGATCGACGAGCTGATCGGCAAGGTTCGGCAGTGCCTGGACGCAACCGCCAAAGACGCGTTGGGCTGACTCTTGGGCGCGCAGGCGACGGTCTTGTCTGAGCGCTGTGAACTAACGTTCGGGCTGTTGAAAAACAGCCCTCGACCTTGCCAGACTGCGCGCGTGCTTAGGCCTGACTTACCGAGGGGTGTGTCGATGCCGGCACAGCCATTAGCTGTCCAGGTGCAATGAGGGTGGCCTCAGCGTGACCTGTCCTTAGCCGATACATGACAACAACAGGAGCTGCACGGATGAAACCCTTTGCCAAGACCCTACTCGCGATGACGCTGGCTGGTGCCGTCGCCGGCGCTGCGCAGGCCGAAGACAAGGTACTGCACGTTTTCAACTGGTCCGATTACATTGCCGAAGACACCCTGGAGAACTTCACCAAGGAAACCGGCATCAAGGTCGTTTACGACGTTTTCGACAGCAACGAGGTGCTGGAAGCCAAGCTGCTGGCTGGCAGCTCCGGCTATGACGTAGTGGTGCCGTCGAACCCCTTCCTGGCCAAGCAGATCAAGGCTGGCGTGTTCCAGAAGCTCGACAAGTCCAAGCTGCCGAACTGGGACAACCTCGACAAGGACCTGCTCAAGGCCCTGCAGCCTAGCGATCCGGGCAACCTCTATTCGGTCCCGTACATGTGGGGCACCATCGGCATCGGCTATAACGCCGAGAAGGTCAAGGCCGTGCTTGGCGAAGACGCCCCGGTGGATTCCTGGGATCTGGTCTTCAAGCCCGAGAACATGGAAAAGCTGAAAGCCTGCGGCGTCTCGTTCCTCGATTCGCCGACCGAAATCCTCCCGGCGGCGCTGCACTATCTCGGCCACGCGCCGGACAGCAGCAAGGCTGATGAGTTGAAAAAGGCCGAGGAACTGTTCATGCAGATCCGCCCGAACGTGGCCTATTTCCATTCCTCCAAATACATTTCCGATCTCGCCAACGGCAACGTCTGCGTCGCCATCGGCTATTCCGGTGACATCTACCAGGCCAAGGCGCGTGCCGAGGAAGCTGGCAACAAGGTCAAGGTCAGCTACAACATTCCCAAGGAAGGCGCGGGTACCTTCTTCGACATGCTGGCCATTCCGGCCGATGCGAAGAATGTCGAAAGCGCGCATGTATTCCTCAACTACCTGATGAAGCCGGAGGTGATGGCGTCGATCACCGACTACGTCCAGTTCCCCAACGGCAACGCAGCGGCGACTCCATTAGTGGATGAGGCGATCCGTACCGATCCGGGCATCTATCCGAGCCAGGCGGTGCTGCAGAAGCTCTACACCTTCCCCGACCTGGACCCGAAGACCCAGCGGACCATGACCCGCAGCTGGACCAAGATCAAATCCGGCCGTTGATGGGTCATTGATGTTGGGGTGCTCAGGCTGGCTCGCGCGAGCGGCCTGGGTGCTGTGTCGGTGCTTTATTTGGGGGATGCCATGCACACAACCGCATTTTTCTGCCCGGCACGCCTCATGCGTTGTTCTTATCCTGAGGCAGTCACGCACGCCAGTTGCGTTCTGCCAGTTGATTTTTAGAGGTTTTTCCAATAAACAGCCCGCCTTTCGCCCGCTGTGGCAGGCGCGGTCTGTAACAAGAGGACAATCCCATGCACTCGACACTGAAGTCGCTCATCATCGCCGCTGCCGTTGGCGGCGCCGCCTCTGCGCAGGCCGCCACCGTCCACATCTACAACTGGTCGGATTACATCGGTGAGACGACGCTGGAAGCGTTCGAGAAGGAGACCGGCATCAAGCCCGTCTACGATGTCTTCGATTCCAACGAAACCCTCGAGGGCAAACTGCTCGCCGGCCGCACCGGCTATGACGTGGTAGTGCCTTCCAACCATTTCCTAGGCAAGCAGATTCGCGCTGGCGCGTTCCGCGAACTGGACAAGAGCAAACTGCCGAACTGGGAAAACCTCGACCCGGGCCTGCTCAAGCAATTGCAGAAGAACGATCCCGGCAACGTCTACGCGGCGCCTTATCTCTGGGGCACCAATGGCATTGGCTACAACGTCGAGAAGGTCACCGCCGCGCTGGGGATCGAGAAGGTGGATTCGTGGGCCGTATTGTTCGAGCCGGAAAACGCCAAGAAGCTGGCCGGTTGTGGCATTGCCTTCCTCGATTCGGCCGACGAAATGATTCCGGCGATGCTCAACTATCTCGGTCTGGACCCCAACAGCGAGGATCCGGATGACTACGCCAAGGCCGAAGCCAAGCTGCTGGAAGTGCGCCCGTACGTGCGGTATTTCCACTCCTCCAAGTACATTTCCGACCTGGCCAATGGCAATATCTGCATCGCCGCCGGCTTCTCCGGTGACGTCTTCCAGGCCGCGGCCCGCGCCGACGAGGCGGGCAAGGGCGTCGACATCGCCTATTCGATTCCCAAGGAAGGCGGCAACCTCTGGTTCGACATGCTGGCCATTCCCGCCGATGCGCAAAACGTCGACGAAGCCCACGCGTTCATCAACTACTTGTTGAAACCGGAGGTCATCGCGCAGGTCAGCGATTATGTGGGTTATGCCAACCCCAACGTGAACGCGGGCGAGTTGATGGATCAGGAAGTGCGCAACGATCCCTCGGTCTATCCGTCTCAAGAAGTGCTGGACCGGCTGTATGTCTCCGCCGAACTGCCACAGAAGATACTGCGTCTGAAAACGCGTAGCTGGACCAAGGTGAAGTCCGGCCAGTAACAGGTCGGTAATGGTCACGGGCGCGGCGGCTCGGTATTGCCGCGCTCACTCGAATCGATACCACCCGGCGCTGTCCGGGCCCTTTTCTTTCAATCGGGAGTTCGCGCATGGCCGTTGCCTCCAGCGCCTACAAAAAGGCCCTCACCGGAGAGAGCCAGAACAAGCAGGTGCTGCTGAAGATCGACCGCGTCACCAAGAAATTCGACGAAACGGTGGCGGTCGATGATGTCTCGTTGAGCATTCACCAGGGCGAAATCTTCGCGCTGCTCGGTGGTTCGGGCTCGGGAAAATCGACCTTGCTGCGCATGCTGGCGGGCTTCGAGCGGCCTACCGAAGGGCGGATCTTCCTCGATGGTCAGGACATCACCGATATGCCGCCCTATGAGCGGCCCATCAATATGATGTTCCAGTCCTACGCGCTGTTCCCGCACATGACGGTAGCGCAGAACATCGCCTTCGGCCTCAAGCAGGATGGCCTGGCCAAGGCCGAGGTCGAGGAGCGCGTCAACGAGATGCTCGCACTGGTGCAGATGACCCAGTATGCCAAGCGCAAGCCGCACCAGCTGTCCGGCGGCCAGCGTCAGCGGGTGGCACTGGCCCGTTCGCTGGCCAAACGCCCCAAGCTGCTGCTGCTCGACGAGCCCATGGGCGCGCTGGACAAGAAACTGCGCTCGCGGATGCAGCTGGAGCTAGTGCAGATCATCGAGCGCGTCGGCGTGACCTGCGTGATGGTGACCCATGACCAGGAAGAGGCCATGACCATGGCCGAGCGCATCGCCATCATGCATCTGGGCTGGATCGCTCAGGTCGGCAGTCCGATGGATATTTACGAGACACCGGCGAGCCGGCTGGTCTGCGAGTTCATCGGCAACGTCAACCTGTTCGACGGTGAGCTGATCGAGGACGTCGAGGACCATGCCGTCATTGCCTGCCCCGGGCTCGAAAACCCGATTTACGTGGGTCACGGCATCAGCACCCGCGCTCAGGACAAACAGATTACCTACGCGCTGCGCCCCGAAAAAATGCTGATCGGCACCGAGCTACCGGAACTGCAACGGCCCGGCTACAACTGGGCGAAAGGGATCGTGCATGACATTGCCTATCTCGGCGGACACTCGGTGTACTACATCAAGCTGCCGTCGGGGCATCTGGTTCAGGCGTTCCTCGCCAACTCCGAGCGCCACGTGAAGTGGCCGTCCTGGGAAGAGGATATTTACGTGTACTGGTGGGATGACAGCGGCGTGGTGCTACAGGCATGAGCCGCTCACGCTTGAATACCGGCCGCCGACTGGTCATCGGCGTACCCTTCCTGTGGCTGTTCCTGTTTTTCTTGTTGCCGTTCGCCATTGTGCTGAAGATCAGCTTCTCCGAGGCGGACGTTGCAATTCCGCCTTACACGGAGGTTTTCGCCTACGCCGAGCAGCAGCTGCAGATAGTGATCAACCTCGGCAACTACATCTTCCTCAGTGAAGACAGTCTCTACTGGGCCGCTTACGCCGGCTCGCTGAAAATCGCTTTTTTCAGCACCCTGCTGTGCCTGCTAATCGGCTATCCCATGGCCTATGCCATTGCTCGGGCGCGCAAGGATCTGCAAACCGTGCTGCTGCTGCTGATCATGATGCCGACCTGGACGGCTATCCTGATCCGCGTCTACGCCTGGATGGGCATTCTCAGCAGCAACGGTATCCTCAATGGCCTGCTGATGGGGCTGGGGCTGATCGACGAACCCTTGCGCATCCTCAATACCGATGTCGCCGTCTATATCGGCGTGGTTTATTCCTACCTGCCGTTCATGATCCTGCCGCTCTACGCCAATCTGGTGAAGCATGACCTCAGCCTGCTCGAGGCCGCCTCGGACCTCGGCGCACGGAACCTCACCAGCTTCTGGAAGATCACCGTGCCGCTGTCGAAGAACGGCATCATTGCCGGCTGCATGCTGGTGTTCATTCCGGTGGTGGGCGAGTTCGTCATTCCCGAACTGCTCGGCGGTCCCGAGACGCTGATGATCGGTAAGGTGCTCTGGCAGGAATTCTTCAACAACCGCGACTGGCCGGTGGCTTCCGCTCTGGCGGTGGTGATGCTGGCGATCCTGCTGGTGCCGATCATTCTGTTCAACAGAAATCAAGCCAAGGAACTGGAGGGCAAGCTATGAAACGCTGGAGCTTTTCCAACCTGATCCTGGTGCTCGGACTGCTGTTCATCTACCTGCCGATGGTCATCCTGGTCATCTATTCGTTCAACGACTCGCGCCTGGTGACGGTGTGGGGCGGCTGGTCGGTGAAGTGGTACGTCGGTCTGCTGGACAACAGCCAGCTGATGGGTGCGGTGATGCGCTCGCTGGAGATCGCGCTGTACACCGCCATCGCCGCGGTGGCGCTCGGCACCATGGCGGCCTTCGTGCTGACGCGCATCCCGGTGTTCCGCGGCCGTACGCTGTTCGGCGGCTTGGTAACGGCGCCGCTGGTGATGCCCGAAGTGATCACCGGCCTGTCGCTATTGCTGCTGTTCGTCGCCATGGCGCAGCTGGTGGGTTGGCCGGCGCAACGGGGCATCGTGACAATCTGGATTGCGCACACCACGTTCTGCTCGGCGTATGTCGCGGTGGTGGTGATGGCGCGTCTGCGTGAGCTCGACCAGTCCATCGAGGAAGCGGCGATGGATCTCGGCGCGCGGCCCTGGAAGGTGTTTTTCCTGATCACCATGCCGATGATCGCGCCATCGCTGGCGGCTGGCGGCATGCTCTCGTTCGCCCTGTCGCTGGACGACCTGGTGCTCGCCAGCTTCGTCTCCGGACCCGGCTCGACCACGCTGCCGATGGAAATCTTCTCCGCCGTGCGTCTGGGCGTGAAGCCGGAAATCAACGCGGTAGCCAGTCTGATCCTGTTGGTGGTGTCGTTCGCGACCTTCATCGCCTGGTACGTCAGCCGTCGTACCGAGAAGCGCCGCGTTCGCTCCATGCGTCAGGCCATGGATGAAACCAGTACGCAAAACTGGCGTCCTGCGGCCACCAACACGGTGGCGGCGCCGCCATCGGCGCATAGCTGACGCACAGGATATCCGGCGCGCTCGGGCGATAGCCTGGCGCGCCGGCCTGGTTCAGGTGGGGTGCGCTCAGCGCAATGCCGGCTCTTGACCCATTGCGGCCGTGACCGGCCAGCGAGCATCACCGGGTTCAAAAGCGTCATCGGCTCGTAGCACGGTGTTTCTCGGCATCGAGGCGGGATGCTCGACGGCGATGGGCACCGCCGGAAGCTCGGTCTGATTCGTGCCACTTACCTCGAATTGCCGACAAAGGTCGAGCAGATGCCCGGCCAGCCGCTCCAGGCGCTGACTGTCCGCCGACACCCCGGCCGCATCGCCGGTGGATTGCGCAGCAATGCCACGAATCTGCTCGACGAGCCGGCTCAGTTCGTTTGCGCTGGCTAGTTGCTCGCGGGTTGAAACGCCGATGTCCTGCACGGCTTCCATGGATCGATCGATCTCTCGCAACAGCTGGGCAATCTGCTCGGTGTGGCCGACACAGCGCTCGACGCCTTCCTTGCTTTGGGTCATGGCCCGAACCGCGTTGGCCGAACGCTCCCGCAGCTGGCCGGTCATGCTCTGGATTTCTTCCGTGGCCTGCTGGGTGCGATGGGCAAGCTGGCGTACCTCATCGGCGACGACGGCGAAACCACGGCCATGGGCGCCGGCCCGGGCGGCTTCGATGGCGGCGTTGAGCGCCAGTAAATTGGTCTGCGCCGCGACGGCATGGATGACATCGAGCACCCGGCTGATTTGCTGTGTATCCGCCGCCAGAGCGTGTACGACGTCGCTGCAGAGGCCGATTTCAGTGGCCAGCTCACCGATCCCGGCCTGTGCGGAGCCGACTGCGGTAATGCCGGCCGCAACGTCGCTGTCGGCCTTCCGCGCGCTTTGCGCTGCCCGTTCGGTCTCCTCGGACACCTGCGTCACCGCAGCACTGAGTTGCCCGACGGTATGGCCTATCTGGTCGGTACTGTCCCGCAAGGCTTCGGCGCCCAGGTTCAGGCGGCGGGTGGTTTGCGCCAGATGGCCGCTGGTGTCGTGCAACTCAGTGCCCGTATCGACGACGCGGCTGACCAGCCCGTCAAGTTCGTCGAGAAGCTGATTGAAACGCTGCGCCGAATCATCGGTTGCCTCGCTGCGGTAACTGAGGTCGATCGGGCGACCTTCGCGCAGCAGGTGCGCCGAGGTCTGCTGCAGGTGCTCGCCGATTGCCGCGTCACGAGCGCCATGACGGGCCAGCACCACCAGAATCATGCTTTCGACCACCACATAACCTGCATGCACCAGAACCACCGGCCAACCGGCATTCGCGTGAACCAGGCGTATGGTTTCGCCGCTCTGCTGTAACAGGAAAAAGCCGACGTGATGCAGGGCAATCACCGAGGCTGCCACCACAATCGGCAGCCAGTCGCGGTAATACACCAGGATCGCCAGCAGAACGAAAATGCCGAAGTGCATTTCGATCATGCCGTGGCTTTGCTGGATGTGCAGCGCGGAAAGCACCATGAAACCGGCGCCGATCAGGCAACGATAAGCGCGGGTGCCGCCGATCAGCGTTCGGAGCACGCTCATGGTGATGGCTGTGCTACCGGCTACGATCAGGGAGAGGGCGAGCGTATCCTTCCAGAAGGACAGGCCAATGGCATAGACCGCCATCGTCCAGAGTACGCCGAGCATGATGCGGTCGGCTTGCAGATGGAATTTGTTGGCCATAGTAGCGGTCCGTGTTGTTATGTCCAATGGCATCAGTTTTATCCAGTTCCCTGCAAATGTCTACGGATAGACGACTTATCCTTACTCATTCAGCGGTTATGTCTTTTCCCCAATCACAGAAGCAGGCCACCGCCAGGGAGTGCGTCGCGCGCACTTCGCGGCTAGCCAGCACGGCCTCGAGAATGGGTTCGACGAAGCTGTTGTCCGAGCTGCATACGGCGCCTTCGCTGTAGGGACCGATGTAGGCAAGCCGGCCTTGGGTGTCCCAGATGGCCACCGCCGGGCTGGCAGGCAGCTGGCCGGCACCCGCGAGATTATCGAGCGGTTTCAGCGCCGCCAGTTGCTGCGGCAGGCGTCCGGTGCTGCCCGGTTTCTGTACCGCATAGAACTCGGCTCCGGCGCCGGCAAAGCGCTTCAGCAGTTCCTCCAGATGCTGCTGGTTACCGACGTTGCACGGACAACCCGGATCCCAGAAATGCACGAAGCGCACCGGGCCGGGGCCCTGCAACTCGGCTGGCAGCTGCAGCGCATCGCCCGAGAACAGTTCGGCGCGCTCGCCTTCGAAGGTGCGCAGATAGCGCGCTTCGAACCACCAGAAGGCCGCCAGCATGGCGCCGCCCCAGAGCAGGGCGATGAGTGCTGCGATCAGGTATTTGTGGCGTACGGACATGGCGGCGCTCTTCTGTGGGGGCGCCAGCTTGCCACGTCGCGCCGCAGAGCTGAATATCGCCGTTAATTCGAGCCAGAAAACCCGACATGCCTTCGCGAATCGATCCCGACGCGCTGCGCGCGCAGCTGCGTCCTATCAATCACGGCGCCGAGCTGACCGCCGATGCCCATTTCTACCAGACCTACTACGGCCTGGATCTGCCTCATCACCGCAACGTCCAGCGCCGCCTTGGCTGCTTTCCGGTTCATGGTTACGAGGTGGCCGTGCAGGCCTGGTGCCCCGAGCAGCCGGTGGCGACACTGCTGATCCTGCACGGCTATTACGACCACATGGGACTCTACCGGCACGTGGTGGATTGGGGGCTGCGGATGGGCTTCGCAGTACTGACCTGCGACCTGCCGGGGCATGGGCTGTCCAGCGGACCACGCGCCAGCATCAACGAGTTCGACGAATACCAGGCGGTGCTGCAGGGCCTGCTGCATGAAGCCGCCGAGCTGGAGCTGCCGCAGCCTTGGCATTTGCTGGGGCAGAGCACCGGGGCTGCGATCGTGCTGGATTATCTGCTCGGCGAGCCGGAGCACCCGGGCCGCGGCATTCTGCTGGCACCGCTGGTGCGACCGCGTGCCTGGGGTTGGTCCCGCTTCAGTTACGAGGTGGTGCGCCGCTTCGTCAAACAGATCCCCCGGCGCTTTAGCGAAAACTCGGGCGATCCGGTATTTCTGGAGTTCATCCAGTCCAGCGATCCGCTGCAGCCGAATATCTTGCCGACCGCCTGGGTCGGCGCGCTGTCGCGCTGGATTCCGCGCATCGAGGGTGCGCCGCCGAGCCCCCATAGCCCGATCATCGTCCAGGGCGAGGCGGACATGACCGTCGATTGGCAGCACAACTTGCCGATTCTCGAAGGTAAATTCACCGCCCCTGAGATTTTGCGTCTACCTGGCGCGCGGCATCATCTGGTCAATGAGCGCGAAGCACTGCGCCGCGAATATTTCGACTTTCTCAGTGAACGGTTGAAGTAGTCGCCTGTGCCTGAACGTCGGCGGTGGTGGTATCAGCCGCCAGGCCGGCACGTAGCGCCTGGAACGCGGCCTGATAGTAAGCCTGGCCCGCTTGTGACTGAGCGAATTCGACGAATTGCTCGAGCTCGGCGTCCTCGAGGTCGCGATAGATGTACAGCAAGGTATTGTCCAGATCACTCTCGACCTGCTGCTGCAAGCGCTCGCGCTGGCTGTCCAGCAAGCCCTGTGCCTGCCCCCCGCCGAGCAGGCCGGGAATCATCTGGCTGAGGCTGTCGGCTGCGACACCGGCCAACGCCAGGCTGACTTCGGCGCCCGCTTCGGCCGCCGGCAAGGCCTGGGCCAAATGGCGGATCAGCAACTGCCGATTGCTGCCAGCCTCCATACGTGGCAAGCCATTTTCGTAGCGGGTGAGCTGTTCGCGACGGCCTGCCAAGGTTTCCGCCGAAACCACCTTGCGGCCCAGCGGTGACTGGAAAAAATCCAGCGCTGGCTGCGGGTCGGACAGATTCTGCCGTAGCGCCTGCTTGGCACGCTGGTCGATGGCGTCGACGGCGAAACGCCGGTTGCTGTTGGTCACCAGCGCCTGGTAAACCGCCGGCGGCAGACTGTTCTTGTAGCGTTGCTGCGCGGCTGTCAGCGCGTCGGAAAAGTTGGCGCGTTGTTCGGTCCAGCCCGCCGCCTCGTAAAGTTCATCATAGCTATCGGCCCAAACGTTCAGACTGAAGGCAAGCAATACACAAGCAATAAGGGCGCGCATGGAAGCTCCTTTGTGGCGGCGGTTTATTTTCGGCGTCGCAACCCGGGCTTGTCGAGCAGCGAAAGCGCTGCTGCTAGACTCATCCGCTGTTTCACTCCGGCCTGCCGAAGGCCGTAGGGAAACGCCATCAGCCCATTGGAGTCACGTCCTTGCCGTTCTCTACCATCATCGACGACCTCGCCACGCGCGGCTGGTCGTTGCAGAGTGCTTTCCTTTCCAGTGATGTGACCCGCCAGCTGGCCGATGAGTGCCGCAGACGATACGCCGAAGGTGCGCTGGCACCGGCCGGGGTTGGCCGCGGTGAAGATCAGGCGGTGCGCGAAGGCATTCGCGGCGACCATATCCACTGGCTGGAAGAAGGGCAGGCGGCAGTCTGCGATGCCTACCTGACGCTGATGGACGAGTTGCGACAGACGCTCAACCGCGAGCTGTTTCTCGGCCTGGAAGAGTTCGAGTGCCACTTCGCGCTATATCCGCCTGGCGCCTTCTATCAGACGCATCTGGACCGCTTCCGCGATGACGACAGCCGTTGCGTCAGCGCCGTGCTCTATCTGAATCCGGATTGGCGAGCGGCCGATGGCGGTGAGCTGCGCATGTACCTGGCCGATGGTTCGAGCCTGGATATCCCACCACTGGCCGGCAATCTGGTGGTTTTTCTATCGGGGAGTTTCCCGCATGAAGTGCTGGTCACGCAGACCGACCGGCTGTCGCTGACCGGCTGGTTCCGTCGTCGCCCGGCGGACGTGTTGGCGCTCTGAAGCGCGCACAAAAAAGCCCGGCACAAGGCCGGGCTGGATGCGTCTGGAGCGGTTACATTCCCAACAAGTTCGGCAGACCGAGCGAGATGGACGGCACGTAGGTGATGAGGATCAAGAAAGCCAGCATCATCGCGAGCCATGGCATGACTGCACGGATTACCTGAGTCACCGGCATACCGGTCACGGCCGAGGCGACGAACAGGTTCAGCCCCACTGGCGGCGTGATCAGACCGATCTCCATGTTCACCACCATGATGATGCCCAGGTGGATCGGGTCGATGCCCAGCTGCACGGCGATCGGGAACAGGATCGGCGCCAGGATCAGGATGATCGCCGACGGCTCCATGAAGGCACCGGCAACCAGCAGCACGATGTTTACCACCAGCAGGAACATCCAAGGCTGCAGGCCTGCCTCGAGCACCATGGCGGTGATCTGTTGCGGGATCTGCTCGGTGGTCAGCACGTGGGCGAACAGCATCGCATTGGCGATGATGAACATCAGCATGATGGTGAGCTTGCCCGACTCCAGCAGCACTTTCGGGCAATCGCGGATAGTGATGTCCTTGTAGACGAACAGCGCGATGAAGGCGGAATACACCGCAGCCACCGCAGCCGCTTCGGTCGGTGTGAACATACCGGAGTAAATGCCGCCGAGGATGATCACCATCAGCAGCAGGCCCCAGAGCGCCTTGCGTGCCGAAGACAGCCACTCGCGGAAGGTCGCGCGCGGCATTGCCGGGAGGTTCTTCTTCACCGCGATGATGTAGATCGCGGCCATCAGTGCGACGCCAAGCAGAATGCCCGGGACCACACCAGCCATGAACAGCTTGCCTACCGAGGTTTCGGTCGCGGCGGCGTAGACCACCATGACGATCGACGGCGGGATCAGGATGCCCAGCGTACCGGCGTTACAGACGATGCCAGCGCCGAACGCCTGCGGGTAGCCAGAGCGGACCATGCCGGCGATGGCGATGGAACCCACGGCCGCTACGGTCGCAGGCGACGAACCCGAGAGCGCGGCGAACAGCATGCATGCCATTACCGCACCGATGGCCAGACCACCACGGATGTGACCGACAGTGGCGTTAGCGAAATCGATCAGGCGACGCGCCACGCCACCGGTGGTCATGAAGGCGCCGGCCAGCAGGAAGAACGGAATGGCCAGCAGCGTGTAGTGCTCGGAGGTCTCGAACAGCTTGATCGCCAGTGAGGTAACCGAGTCCGGGCTGAACAGCAGGATGGTCAGCGAGCCGGCCAGGCCGAGAGAAATGGCCACCGGCACGCCGATGAACATCAGCGCGAACAGCGCCACGAAGAGGAACAGGATAGTCATTATTTCGGCTCCTCTTCACCGAGCTTAAGCGCCTCGGCGGCCTCATCGGCGAGTCCCAGCCCGGTTTGTTCGTTACGCAGGATGCGCACGAAGATTTCAACGAAACGGATGAACACCATGGCAAAACCAATGGGCACGATCATGCCGATATGCCACTGCTTGACGCCGATATGGCCAAGGTCTTCGGCGCCGATGTTGGCGACGAACAACGCCTGGATCCATTCGAAACTGGCCACCGTCATCAGGC
Organism: Pseudomonas sp. MTM4; assembly: GCF_019355055.1. Classification (NCBI taxonomy): domain Bacteria; kingdom Pseudomonadati; phylum Pseudomonadota; class Gammaproteobacteria; order Pseudomonadales; family Pseudomonadaceae; genus Pseudomonas; species Pseudomonas sp. MTM4. Next base: position 2,804,389 of record NZ_CP048411.1, on the reverse strand, counting down.
CGGCGTAACCCAGGCAGAACAGGCAGGCGACGATGCTGATGTAGCGCTGTACCGGGCGCGACGCGAGCTTGACCAGCGCATCGACACCGATATGGCCAGCTGTGCGTACGCCGTAGGCGAGGCCGGTAAAGATCAGCCAGGCGAACAGCGCCTTGGTCAACGCGGTGCTCCACGTCATCGACTGGGCCAGTCCGATGACGAAATCGCCGATGGCGAAGAAGAAGTCTTCAGCCGCTGGAAAGCTGTCCGCGAGGCTGTAGAAAATGGTGTAGAGGTTGTTCAGGACCACATAAACAAAGGTCACCAGCGTCATGGCGGCCAACAGGAAGGCGATGAAGGCCTCCTCGAAGTGGTCCCAGACGCGCCGGAGGGCGTTCATGGATGACATCTCCCGATGGAATGCATTTTGTTTTGACGGGCGTACAGAACGTTCGCCATGAGCCGGTGTGGTGACCGGTTTATAGAGCAATGAAAAACGCTTGTTTTCGTCCAGACCTCAGGCTCGGGATCGCCTTGCCTCGATGACTGCCTGGTCGGGTTCTTTTTTCACTGATCTATCGGTGTTGTAGCTGTCGCAACGGAGAGGGCGAGTTGTGCCCGCCCTCTCTTCAGGCTTACTGAGCGTTGGACGCTTCGGCGGCCTTGATCAGGTCAGCACCGATTTCGTTCTCGAACTTCTTCCAGACCGGCTTCATGGCTTCGCGCCACTTAGCACGCTCTTCCGGAGTCAGCACCAGAATCTCGGTAGTACCGGCAGCCAGAATGTCCTGCTTGGCTTTCTGGTTCAGCGCGTCGGCTTGCTTGTTCACCTCTACGGTCACCTCGGCCAGGATACTTTCCAGCTCGCCGCGAACATCGTCGGGCAGGCCGTTCCAGAACTTGGTGTTGGTGATCAGCATGTAGTCGAGCAGACCGTGGTCGGACTCGGTGATGTGCTTCTGCACTTCATGCATTTTCTGCGAGTAGATGTTCGAGTAGGGGTTCTCGGCACCGTTGACCACGCCAGTCTGCAGACCCTGATAAACCTCGGCGAAGCTCATCTTGCGCGGGTTGGCGCGCAGGGCTTTGAATTGCTCGTCGAGTACGGCGGAAGCCTGAACGCGGAACTTCATACCACGGGCGTCTTTCGGTTCGCGCAGTTCCTTGTTGGCCGACAGCTGCTTCATGCCGTTGTGCCAGTAGCCCAGACCGGTGATGTTCTTGTCTTCCATGGAGCGCAGCAGGCCCTGGCCGGCTTCGCTCTGCTGGAAGCGGTCTACCGCCTGGATGTCGTCGAACAGGAACGGCAGGTCGAATACCTGGACGCCCTTGGAGTAATGCTCGAACTTGGCCAGCGACGGTGCGATCAGCTGCACGTCGCCCAGCAGCAGGGCTTCCATTTCCTTGCCATCACCGAACAGCGAGGAGTTCGGGTAGACCTGAACTTCGACCTTGCCGGGCAGACGCTCCTCTACCAGCTTCTTGAACAGGTTGGCGCCCTGGCCTTTCGGCGTGTTGTCGGCGACCACGTGGGAGAATTTGATCGTGATCGGATCAGCGGCCTGGGCCAGACCTGCGATACCCAGTGACAGAGCGCAGGCAAGCGCCGTGGCAGTCAGCTTGAACATTGTTGTGTTTCCTCTTGTTGTGGATTGAGCCGCCGCGTTGGCGAGGCAACTCGGTGAAGTCAGCAAGACCAGTCTAGGCGTCATTGAAAAAATCGCTGCGCGCTAGGCTCGCTTGCCGGCTCATGGATTAGCGAGAGCAAGTGCTGTGCCAGAAGCACGCACCTGTCTCGCGGTGCGAGAGTTTACTGGTGTAGTGGCGAAATGCTGACGAATATTTCTCAGGCCGACATGTCTATCTCGTAGCTTTTAACGATTCGGGACGGGTTCGGCGGCGCGGGTTATCTAGCCCAGGCAACTGTTGCAGCGGCGTGGCAGCCCATTCTTGGATACGTCCGTTGTGAACTGGCGCACAGCACGCTGGCGGAAATCCGCCAGCTATTCGCCGTCGTCCGGCGAGGTTCCGCCAGTATCACTGAAGACCAGCCCATGCTTGCGCAGCTTGTCGTGCAGCGTCTTGCGCGGCAGACCGAGGGCCTCGGCGACGCTGCGCAACGAGCCGTGCGGTCGCGCCAGCTCGGCGGCAATCAGAGCGCGTTCGAAGGCATCGACCTGCTCGTTGAGCGCATTGCCCGTCGCGTCAGCCGTGCCGTCGGCAAGCCGGGCTCGATCATCGAGGCCCAGTTCCAACCCCAGGGCGAAGCGCTCGGCGGTGTTCTGCAGCTCGCGGACGTTGCCCGGCCATGGATGTCTGAGCAACTGCGCGCGCTGCTCCGGGCGCAGTTCGCGGATCGGCAGCCCGTGGCGGTTGGCGGCGGTCTCGGCAAAATGCTGGAACAGGAACAGCAGGTCCTCGCTGCGCTCGCGCAAAGGCGGGATGCGCAGCGGTGCGACATTCAACCGGTAATAGAGGTCGGCGCGAAAACGGCCCTGATCGGACGCCTGGCGCAGGTCTTCCTTGGTCGCGGCGATGACACGGATGTCGAGCGGGATCATCTGGTTGCCACCCAGTCGCTCGACGACCCGCTCCTGCAGCATGCGCAGCAGTTTGACCTGCACGTCCAGGCTCATGCTTTCGATTTCGTCGAGGAACAGGGTGCCGCCATTGGCGAATTCGAATTTGCCGATGCGGCGCTTCTGCGCGCCGGTGAAAGCGCCCGCCTCGTGACCGAAGAGTTCGCTTTCGACCACCGACTCGGCCAGTGCGCCGGCGTTGATTGCGACGAAAGGACCACCGCGGCGACTGGACAAGTCGTGTAGCGCGCGTGCCACCACCTCCTTGCCAGCACCGGTTTCGCCAAGGATCAGTACGTCGGCCTGGGTGCCGGCGAGCGCACCGATCTGTTCCCGCAGGCGCTGCATGGCCGGCGATTGACCGAGCAGACGCATCGAAAGCTGCTGCCGATCGGCCAGTGCCAGACGCAGGCTGCGGTTGTCGAGTACCAGCTGACGCAGGGCCAGGGCGCGACGCACGCTGTCGAGCAGCGCCTCGCTGGGGAAGGGTTTCTCGAGAAAGTCGTAGGCACCGGCACGCATCGCCTGCACGGCCAGCTGAACGTCGCCATGGCCGGTGATCAGCAGAACCGGCAGCTCGCTGTCGAGCGCATGCAACTGCTGCTGAAGTTCGAGGCCGTCGAGACCGGGCATGCGGATGTCGGTAACCACCACGCCGGGCCAGTTAACCGGCAGCAGGGTCGACAGGCCGCGCGCATCGCCCAGGCTGAGGACCTTGAGCCCGGCGAGGTCGAGCGTTTGGCTCAGCGCCTTGCGCAGATGGGGATCGTCATCGACCAGGACTACCTGAAACTGCGGGTCGATCTGGCTGGTCATGCTAGTCCTCGCTGGGGAAGGCGATGCCAGGATCGGCGGATCGCAGATAGAGGCTGAGCTGGGCGCCGCCTTCGGGATGGTTGGCCATCTTCAGCTCGCCGTCCAGGGCGCGGGTCAGGGTATCGCAGATGGCCAGCCCCAGCCCCAGGCCCTGGGCGCTTGTCTTGGTGGTGAAAAAGGGTTCTCGGGCGCGTTCCAGAGCCGCGGCGGTAAACCCCGGACCGTTGTCCCGCAGGGTCAGCAGCACGCCATCATCCGTGCGTTCGGCGCGCAGCCAGATGCGCCGCACCGGCGGGCGCTCGTTGAGCGCGTCGAGCGCGTTGGCCAGCAGATTGGACAGAATCTGCCGCAGCCGTGTCTCGCCCGCCTGAACCCAGAGGGTTGCGTCGGGCATGTCGCGGATCAGTTCGACGCCCATCGCCTGTCGCCGCTTGGCCAGCAGCGCCAGCGCATCATCCAACGCCGGTTGTAGGGCTACCCGTTCCGGCGCATGGCGGTCGCGCCGGGCGAAGGCACGCAGGTGAGCGATGATCGAGGCCATCCGCGCGGTGAGCTCGCTGATCAGCCTGAGATTGTCGCGAGCCTCCTCGTTGCGCTGATGATCGAGCAGCACACCGGCGTTGTCGGCATAGCTGCGGATGGCGCCCAGCGGCTGGTTGAGTTCATGGCTGATGCTGGCCGACATGGTGCCCAGCGCCGACAGTTTGCCGGCCTGCAGCAGCTCGTCCTGTGCGCGGACCAGTTCCTGCTGGGCCTGCTCGCGTTCGAGCACTTCCTGCTTGAGCCGGCTGTTGAGCGCTTCCAGATCCCGCGTCCGCTCCTGCACGCGCTGTTCGAGCTGCTGCCGGGCCTTGGCATCCAGGGCGATGCGTTCCAGCAAGTGGCGCCGCCGCTGCATCCACAGGCCGAGCAGCAGTAGCAGCGCGGCGAGGGTTGCGCCACCGATGGCGACCACGGTGCGCACCGGGCGCTCAACCAGGTTGATGGGTGCCAGGATGCGGACCGTCCAGCCGGTTTCCTTCAGCTCGCGGCTCTGGATCAGCCAGCGTTCGATGTCCAGCGTCAGGTTCTGTGGCGTGATCGTGGGGTAGGGCTGGTCGAAGGCGATCTGCTCGCGCTCTTCGGCATCCAGGGCGCGGCTGGCGCGAAACCGCCAGTCAGGCCGAGAGGTAAGGATGACCACGCCGAAATTGTCGGTGACCAGCAATTGCTCGGGCGTATTGCCCCAGAGCGTTTCGGTGTGGTCCAGATCGACCTTGACCACCAGCACACCAATAATTCCCTCGCTGTCGCGCACCGGCGCCCCGAAATAGTAGCCGCGCTTGCCGGAGGTGTTGCCCAGGCCGTAGAAGCGCCCAAGGTGGCCGTCCATGGCCTGGCGGAAATACGGACGGAAGGCGAAGTTGCGGCCGATGAAGCTGTCTTCGGCATTCCAATTCGAGGTCGCCAGGGTCTGGCCGTTGGTGTCCATCAGGTAGATGACGTCGGCGCCGGTCTGCTGGCGCAGCCGGTTCAGCAGACGATTGGCCCGGTCGATCAGGGCCGGGCTCTGGCCGTCGCGCAGCAGGCTGCGCAGGTCCGGCAGGTCGCCCAGAATGCGCGGCAGGACTTCGTAGCGGCGCAGGGTACCGAGCAGGTTGGCGACGTAGAGATCCAGCGTCTGGCGGTTCTGTTCGATCAGCTCGTTGCGGTAGTAGCGCTCCGTCAGCTGCTGCAATGGCCAGAGCAATGGCGCGAGCAGCAGCGCTAGCAATGCCAGGTTGCGCCAGCGTGGGCGGCGAGTAGAAAGGGATGCGGTCATGCGTACGTGCCTGTTGTCCGGGCGACATTATGCACGTTCAGGCCTTGCGCGTTAGGGACGTGCCCGTTCGGACTCGAACAGCGCCGCAGGGCCGTCGCTTGGCTTCGATCCGCAATTAGACGTTCTGTGCAGCGACGGCGTCTTGTCCGGTCTGCGCGTTGCGCGGGCTGTTCAGGCACTGATGCAAGGCGTCCTCCCAGTCTGGCAATTCGATGTTCCAGTCGCGCTGCAAGCGTGAGCAGTTGAGGCGCGAATTGAGCGGGCGCTGAGCGGCGGTGGGGTAGTCGCTGGACAGGATGGGTTCGAGGCTGGCGCGCAGGCGGCCCTGCTGGCTCAGGTGTTCGGCGATGCTGCAGGCGAAGCCGTACCAGGAAGTCTCGCCGTTGGCGGTCAGGTGATAGAGCCCGCTGGGGCCGCCGCTGCCGTTGCGCCATTTGCGCACCAGCTCGGCGGTGACCGTGCCGAGGGTACCGGCCCAGGTCGGCGCACCGATTTCATCGTCGACGACCGACAGCGAATCGCGCTCCTGCAGCAGGCGCTGCATGGTCAGTAAGAAGTTGCGACCGTGCGATGAGTAGACCCAGCTGGTGCGCAGAATCAGGTGCTTGCCGCCGACCGCCTGAACCGCCTGTTCACCGGCCAGCTTGCTCTCGCCGTACACGCTCAGAGGGGCCGGCTGATCCTCCTCCCGATACGGCTCGGATTTGCGACCGTCGAAGACGTAATCGGTGGAGTAGTGAATCAGCGGCACGCCAAGAGCGGCCGCTTCCTCGGCCAGCACGCCGGGGCCGACGGCGTTCACCGCGAAGGCCTGATCGCGATCAGCCTGCGCCGAGTCTACGGCGGTATAGGCAGCCGCGTTGATGATCAGGTCGGGACGCAGCAGGCGAACCTGCCGGCGAATCTCCGCCGGTTTGGCCAGGTCCAGTACGTTGTGGCCCAGGGCGAGTACCTTTCCCTCACCGGCGAGCGCCAGTTGCAGCTCCCGAGACAGTTGCCCCCTGCTACCGGTGATGAGAATTTTCATGCGAACAGCTCCGCCTCGCTGAGTACTTTGCCGTCAATATCCTTCTGTGACAGCTGAGGCGGCTCGCTGAATGGCCAGTCGATGCCGATCTGCGGATCGTTCCAGAGCAACGAGCGCTCATGGGCCGGCGCGTAGTAGTCGGTGGTCTTGTAGAGGAATTCGGCGCTCTCGCTGAGCACCACGAAGCCGTGCGCGAAGCCCTCCGGAATCCACAGCTGACGCTGATTCTGTGCGCTCAGGTGGGTACCGACCCAGCGGCCGAAACTGGGCGAGCTGCGCCGCAGGTCCACCGCCACGTCGAACACTTCGCCGGCCACGACCCGCACCAGCTTCCCCTGGGGCTGCTGGATTTGATAGTGCAGGCCACGCAGCACGCCGCGCTGGGACTTGGAATGGTTGTCCTGGACGAAGGTGCGCTTGAGTCCCGTCGCGGCTTCGAATGCCGCGGCGTTGAAGCTCTCGTAGAAGAACCCGCGTTCATCACCGAAGACCTTGGGCTCGATGATCAGCACGTCGGGAATGTCGGTTTCGATGATCTTCATGCGGTTTCACCCGCCAGCTTGAACAGGTATTGGCCATAGCCGGTCTTGCCCAGCGCATCGGCGCGCTGCAGCAGCTGCTCGCGGTCGATCCACTTGTGCTGGTAGGCGATCTCTTCCAGGCAGGCGACCTTCAGGCCCTGGCGGTGCTCAATGGTCTGCACGTACTGCGAGGCTTCCAGCAGGCTGTCGTGGGTGCCGGTGTCGAGCCAGGCGAAGCCGCGACCGAAGCGCTCGACATTCAGGTCGCCGCGCTTGAGGTAGGCGTTGTTGACGTCGGTGATTTCCAGCTCGCCGCGTGGCGACGGCTTGATCGATTTGGCGATCTCGATCACGTCGTTGTCGTAGAAGTACAGGCCGGTCACCGCGTAGCTCGACTTCGGTTTCGCCGGCTTCTCTTCGATTGACAGGGCTTTGCCGTTCTCGTCGAAATCGATCACGCCGAAGCGCTCGGGGTCCTTGACCCAGTAGCCGAACACCGTGGCGCCTTTCTGCTGCGCCGAGGCGCGCTGTAGCTTCTCGGTGAAGTGCTGACCATGGAAGATGTTGTCGCCGAGGATCAGGCACACCGAGTCGTCGCCGATGAATTCTTCACCGATCAGGAAGGCCTGGGCCAGACCGTCCGGCGAGGGTTGTTCGGCGTAGCTGAAATTGACGCCGAACTGGCTGCCATCGCCCAGCAAATTCTTGTACTGCGGCAGATCCTGCGGCGTGGAAATCAGCAGGATGTCGCGGATCCCGGCCAGCATCAGCACCGAGATCGGGTAGTAGGCCATCGGCTTGTCGTAGATCGGCAGTAGCTGCTTGGATACGCCCAGGGTGATGGGGTGCAGACGGGTGCCGGAGCCTCCGGCGAGGATGATTCCTTTCATGCGTTCTCCAGCGCGCCAAGGCGCTCACGTTGATAGCTGCCGTCCTGAACGCGACGGCACCATTCCAGATTGTTCAGGTACCACTCGACCGTCTTGCGCAGACCTGTCTCGAAGGTTTCACGCGGGACCCAACCCAGCTCGCGCTCAATCTTGCTGGCGTCGATGGCGTAGCGCAGATCGTGGCCGGGACGGTCCTTGACGAAGGTGATCAGGTCCTCATAACGCGCCAAACCTTCCGGCTTCTGCGGCGCCAGTTCTTCGAGCAGGGCGCAGATGCCACGCACCACGTCGATGTTCTTCTGCTCGTTGTGACCGCCGATGTTATAGGTCTCGCCGACCTGGCCTTCGCTGACCACCTTGAACAGCGCGCGGGCGTGATCTTCCACGAACAGCCAGTCACGCACCTGGGCGCCATCGCCGTAGACCGGCAGCGATTTGCCATCCAGCGCGTTGAGGATTACCAGCGGGATCAGCTTCTCGGGGAAATGGTACGGCCCGTAATTGTTCGAGCAATTGGTGATCAGCACCGGCAGGCCGTAGGTGCGCTGCCAGGCGCGGACCAGGTGATCGGACGAGGCCTTGCTGGCCGAATAGGGCGAGCTGGGCGCGTAGGGCGTGGTTTCGGTGAACAGGTCGTCGACGCCGTGCAGGTCGCCGTACACCTCATCGGTTGAAATGTGATGGAAGCGGAAGGCCTGGCGGCGGCCTTCGGGCAGCGTCTGCCAGTAGGCCCGGGCGGCTTCCAGCAGTTGATAGGTACCGACGATGTTGGTCTGGATGAATTCGGCCGGGCCGTCGATGGAGCGATCGACGTGGGATTCGGCGGCCAGATGCATGATGGCGTCTGGCTGGAATTCCAGCAGCGCTTCGGCCACGCGCTCGCGATCGGCGATGTCGGCTTGCAGGAATTGATAACGATCGCTGCCCTGCACCTCTGCCAGCGACTCCAGGTTGCCGGCATAGGTCAGCTTGTCCAGGTTGAGGACGCTGTGCGGGGTGTCGTGGATGAGGTGACGGATCAGTGCAGAGCCGATGAATCCGGCTCCGCCGGTTACGAGAATGCGCATGATGATTGGCTTCCTTGGCGCGCTACAGAGCAACAGGCTCTTGGCATGTCGGCAGGATAGACCCGCTGAAAATACAAAAATTCCCAGCCACGGTCTGGAGATGTGAGGCGGTGGTGTAAGTCTGAGGCCGGCGTCTTCGGCAGGCAACGATGTCGGCACGTTACGCGGCGGAGCGACCAAGATGGCGACTAGGGGTGCGTATATTGCGCTAGGGCTCGCCTGGCTCGTTCAACGCGCGTGGCGATGCAAAGGAAGGTCGGAGACATTAGTGGCAAAGAGCACGCCCGGCTTCGGGCGTGCCGTTCGCCGAGACGGCCCGAAGACGGAGTCTGACGCCGTTCGGGCTCGCTCATAAGAGGAGCGTCTCAGAGAATGAAGCGACCGACCTTGTCGTTCAGCTCGCTGGCATGCCCTTGCAGCAGGTGCGCCTGCCGTTCGCCTTCCACCGAGTTGGTGGCCAGGGTGTCGCCCAGCGACTTGATGGTCACCACGTTGCGGGTGATCTCCTCGGTGACGGCGGACTGCTCCTCGGCTGCGGCGGCGATCTGCATGGACATATCGGAAATCTGCTGCGCCGCCTGGGTGATTTCCTCCAGCGCGGCGGACGCCTGCTGAGCGTCGTTCACGCTGCGTTCGGCCAGCGCGCGGCTGCTGTCCATCTTGTCCACAGCGCTCTGGGTGATGCGCTGGAAGGTGGCGATGGTCGCCTGGATTTCCTGCGTCGAGGCATGCGTGCGCTGCGACAGCACCCGCACCTCGTCGGCCACCACGGCGAATCCACGGCCCTGTTCGCCGGCGCGCGCGGCTTCGATCGCGGCGTTTAGCGCCAGCAGGTTGGTCTGCTCGGCGATGCCCTGAATGCTGGCCAGCACGCCGGAGATCGACTGCGAGTGCTGGCTCAGCTCGGCAATCACACCGGTAGCCTGCGCGACCTCATCGGCCAGGCCAGTGATCGAGCGCTGGGTATTGCGCACCAATTCCAGCCCCTGCTGGCTGTTATACGTCGATTGCTGCGCCGACTGCGCGGTGCGCTCGGCATTGCCGGCGATTTCCTGGGTGGCCGAGGCCATCTCGGTCACCGCTGTGGCAACCAGCGCCAGCTCCTGCTGCAAGCGCCCAAGTTCGGCGACCGACAGGCTGCTGCGCTGCAGCACGTCACCGGACTCGCTACCAATGTCTTCAGCGTGACGGCGAATGTGACCGACCAGCGTATGCAGGCTGCCGACGAACTGGTTGAAATGCCGAGCAAGGCTGCCCAACTCGTCGTTGCTCGCTTCGGGGATGCGCTGGGTCAGATCGCCGTTGCCGTCGGCGATTACCTGCAGGCCCGCGGAGACCACGCCGAGCGGCCGCAGCAGCCAGCTGCACAGCAGGCCGATGGCGGTCAGCGAGATAATCAGTATCACGCCGAAGGCGGCGAGGCCCGTCCACAGCTGGCGATACAGCGGCGCCGCTAGCACGGCGTCGTCCAACACCATGACCAGCACCTGATCGGCATGGCCGATCGGCGCGGCGTACAGACGCTTGCCGTCGCCATCGAGCAGGTGCCGCGTGCCACTGTGGGCAACCAGGCCGGCGAGCGTCGCCTGATCCAGCGCCGGATAGAGGGCCGTGACCTTCTTATCCAGGTAAGCGCTGTCCGGGTGGCCAAGCACGGTGCCCTGCTTGTCGATGAAGAACGCCAGACCCTCGCCGGGGAGTTCGATCTGCTTCAACTGATCGAGAATCTCGCCCATGCCGACGTCGGCACCCAGGACACCGAGCGCCTGCCCGTTGTGCTGCAGGGTACGCCCCAGCGAAAGCACGAACTGGCCGGTCGCCGCCGCCACGCTGGGTGTGGAAATGTAGACCTCGCTCGGCGTCAGCAGCGCTTGCTGATACCACTTCCAGCGGCGCGGATCGTTGTTGTCCGCCGGCAGGCTGACCTGGTCGGCGTTGATCTGGCTGCCGTCGGCACGAGCGAAGAACACGTTCTCGAATCCGCCGGCGACCTTCGCCTGCACCAGCGCACCCTGCAGACCCGACGTTTCGTCGACCGGTACAGACAGCAGCGCCGCTTCCTTGCTCTGCAGCCAGTAGCGCACGCTGGCGCTGAAGGTCTTGCTGGCGATTGCGACTTGCTCGGCGATATGGCTCTCCAGACTCTTGCGGCTCTCGATGAAGTTCAGCGACAACTGGCTGGTGCCGGCGAGCAGCACTGCGGCGCAGGTGGAGAGCACGATTTTCTTTCGCAGTGACAGCGACATGGAACACCTTCAAAAGCTGATACGGCCCCGATTGAAAAGAGGCACTGACCGGCTGTTATCGTCGGGCCGCGCGCGAGCTGTAGCTGGTGCGATGAATGGTAGGGACGGGCGGGTCATGCTCGGGGCACAAACCGCCGTTACAAGCAGGGTAGCGGAGGCGCCTCAGCCTTGCGGCAGCTGCCGTGCGTGGGAAAGGGTCCAATCGAGCACCTCGCGGCTCAGCGTGTCGCTGGCCTGGCCGAACGCCTCGACCATGCTTTCCAGGCTGGGGTCGGCGCTGGGCTGGCGGACTTCGAAGCGTCGACTGGATAGGGTGTGCTGATCGTGCAGGTTCACCAGGCGCGCATCGAGACGGATCACTATCTGCGGCTCGCCGTCGATGTATTCGGTTTGAAAAGCGCGCAGATCGCTGTGCAGGCCAAGATCGGCGTAGAGGTTCACTTCTTCATTGCTCACCGAAGGCATGCGCCCGTCGCGCTGGAAGGCTTCGATCAGGCGATCGCGCAGCAGCATCGGCGCCGCATCGCTCCAGCGAGCACCCCGATAGGCGCTGATCTGGTTGCCTTGCGGCACCACGGCGATCCTTGAGCTGGAAAGGATGCGGCTGGCCTGCGGAGTATTGATGCGCAGCGCGTGCTGCAGCTCCGGCTCGCGGGGCTGTTGAGAAGTCGTCGCGGTTGGCAGCAGGAAGATCCGCAGGATTTCGGACTCAGGCAGGATCGAACACGCCGCGAGCGCCATGATCAGTCCGGACAGGGCGAGGCGGAGCGAGGTTTGGCGAAGGCTCATGGGGTGAACTCCTGCAGTTTGTCGCGGCCGAGCAGGAAGCCACTCGGGTTGTCTTCCAGGCGCTGGGTCACCCGGCGCAACGCACCGAGCGTGCTGCGCAGCTCGTTGATCGCCGGGCCGAGGTCGTTGAAACCCTGCATGCCATTGTTCAACGCACCCTGGTTTTCTTCGAGCAGCGTATCCAGGCGGGAGGTGGTGCGATCCAGCGCGCTCATCGACCGCTCGGCACTGTCCAGCACGCTGCGGCCCTGATCGTCGAGCAGGCCGTTGGCGTTGCGCGCCAGGCTCGACAGTTCGCCCATGACGGTATTGGCTTGCTGGCTCAGTTGATTGAATTGCTGCAGCGTCTGGGCCAGGTCACCGCGCTGTTCGGACAGCACGCTGGTCGCCTGTTCCAGGTGCTCCAGCGTGCGGCTGAGACGGTCGGTATTTTCTTCGGAAAAGATCTTGTTGGCGCTGAGCAGCAGATTGTTGATGTTGCTCATCAGGTCTTCGCCGTTTTCCAGCAGCGCGCTGAGTGGCGACGGGTCGGCGATGATCAGTGGCGGCTCAGCCCGGCTGCCTTCAAGGCGCGGGCTGTCCGGCTTGCCGCCGTGCAACTGGATGATCATGCTGCCGGTGATGTTGGCCAGTGCCAGCCGCGCCTGAGTGTCGGTCTTGATCGGTGTGCCGCCGTAGACGCGAATGCGCGCGCGGACTTTGCGCGGGTCTTCGGGGTCGAGCCACAGGTCGGTGACATCGCCGACCTTGATGCCGCTGTATTCCACCGAGCTACCGCTGGACAGCCCACTGACCGCCTGGCTGAAGCCGATATCGTAATAGCTATATTCGCGGTCCATGCTGGACTTGCCCAGCCACAGCGCGAAGAGCAGCGCGCAGCCGACCGCGACCACGGTGAATAATCCGATCAGAACATGATGGGCACGGGTTTCCATTTAGGGCGTCTCCAACTTTTGCGCGGCATCCTGCGCGGCGCGGCCACGTGGGCCGTGGAAATAATCGCGAATCCAGTCGTCGTCGGTGGCAGCAACCGCTTCCAAGGTATCGACCGCCAGCACCCGCTTCTGCGCCAGCACCGCGACGCGGTCGCAGATGGTGTAGAGCGTATCCAGATCGTGGGTGACCAGAAACACGCTGAAACCCAGCGCATCGCGCAGGGTCAGGATCAACTGGTCGAAGGCCGCTGCGCCGATGGGATCGAGGCCGGCGGTGGGCTCGTCGAGAAACAGTACTTCCGGATCGAGCGCCAGGGCGCGGGCCAGTGCGGCGCGCTTGACCATGCCGCCGGACAGCTCGTCGGGATACTTGCAGGCGGCGTCGGGCGGCAGCCCGGCCAGCGCCAGCTTCTGCCGCGCCAGATGCTCGGCATCGGCGCGCTTGAGCCCGGCGTGTTCGATCAGCGGCAGCGCGACGTTTTCCTGCAGGTTAAGCGAGGTGAACAGGGCGCCGCGCTGAAACAGCACGCCGAAGCGCCGCTCGATCTCCGAGCGGCGCTCCGTCGAGAGCTTCAGCAGGTTCTCGCCGAACACCTTGACGCTGCCGGCGTTGGGCTGGCGCAGGCCGACGATGCTGCGCAGCAGCACCGACTTGCCGGTGCCGGAGCCGCCGACCACGCCGAGAATTTCGCCGCGACGGATATCCAGGTCGAGATTGACGTGCACCGCCTGGCTGCCGAAGCGGTTGACCAGGCCCCGGACCTGGATGACGGGTTCTTCCGATCTCACCAGCCCATCTCCATGAAAAACAGTGCGGCGATGGCGTCGAGCAGGATCACCATGAAGATCGACTGCACCACGCTGGAGGTGGTGTGTTCGCCCACCGACTGCGCGCTACCGCTGGCCTTGAAGCCTTCCAGGCAGCCGATCACCGCGATCAGGAAGGCGAATACAGGTGCCTTGCCCAGGCCGACCAGAAAGTGGTTGATGGAAATGTCTCGCTGCAGAATGGTAAAGAACATCGCCGGCGAGATATCCAGCGCCAGCGAACAGACCACCAGCCCGCCGACGATGCCGCTGAGCATGCCGATGAAGGTCAGAATCGGCAGGGTGATCAGCATTGCCAGGACCCGCGGCAGCACTAGCAGCTCGACGGGACTCAGGCCGATGGCGCGGATGGCGTCGATTTCCTCGTTGGCCTTCATCGCGCCGATCTGCGCGGCGAAGGCGCTGGCGGTGCGCCCGGCGAGCAGGATCGCGGCGAGCAGCACGCCGAATTCGCGCAGGAAGGAAAAGGCCACCAGATTGACCGTGTAGATGGTCGCGCCGAAATCGGCCAATACCGTGGCGCCGAGGAAAGCCACCACCGCGCCGACCAGAAAGGTCAGCAGGGCGACGATGGGAACGGCGTCCAGGCCGGTCTGCTCGATATGCGCGACCAGCGCGGTGATTCGCCAGCGCCGCGGGTTGAGGATGACGGTGAACAGCGTCTGCAGCGTCAGGCCGATGAAACCGAGCAGGGTGCGCTGTTGGTTCCAGACGCCGGCAACGCTGCGCCCGATATGCGCCAGGACGTCGGCGAGGCCGTTGGGTTCAGGCTCCTGCTTGGCTCGCGGCTGATCCAGCGCGGCGGCGACGGTCTGCAATAGCGCCTGGCGTTCCGGCGGCAGTCGCGGCGCCCATTCCGGCAGGCTGGCGATGCGTGCCGGGCCGAGCAATTCGACCAACAGCCCGGCGCCGGCGGTGTCTAGCTCGCCGATGGCGTCGAGCTCGATGCAATCGGCGTCACTGCCCTGACGGCGTGCCTGTTCGACTTCACGCCGCAGCGCCGCGTAATGCTGCAGCGTCCAATCGCCTCCGATCGCCAGCGTCTCGCTGTTCGGGTGACGCTGCAAACTGCCGGGCGTAGACGTCGGTTGAGTCAATATTCTTATCCGTATGCGATGGCGTCGGAGCGAGTGCTCGGGCGCCGAGGCTTTTGACGATCCTAACAGTTGGGACTCTGCCAGCGCGGTTCGGTTTAATTTGGCGGCACAGCCGAATGAATGGGCGGTGCACACGACCGCCGAGCTATTTGTTGCAGACGGGCGCGAACTATCGACCGCAATCAGCCTCCATAGCGTGCGAGCCGGATTGCCATACCCGTTACGCATCGCGTCACGTGACTTATGCGCTGGTCGTGATGCCTTCCTTTTGCCCGTTCGGGTCCTGCTCCCCTTTACCCCGACCACTGCGAGAGTTTTCGTTTGTCTATCAATTGCTTGCGTGCGTTGCCATTCATCGTGGTCCTGGGCGTCATCCTGTTCAGCGGGCTGCGGCCCGAGCCGGTGCCACAGGTGTTCGACCAACAGGACAAGCTGCACCATATGCTGGGCTTCGCGGCACTGACCTTCACCCTGCGCCTGGCCTTCCCGCAATGGCGGGTGGTCTGGACCATTCTGGCCAGCCTTGGCGCGGCCTTGCTGATCGAGGTCGGTCAGAGTTTTCTACCCAATCGCCAGGCATCGCCGGGCGACATGCTGGCCAATGCGGCGGGCGTGCTGCTGGGCTGGGGTTGCTCGCATCTGGCGTATCTCTGGTATCTGCGGCGTATCGGCGTCACCACCGACCCCGAAGCGCCCGAGGCAGCGGAGCGTGTCGAGACTGCCGCGCGGCCCTGAGCCAACTTTTCCGTTTGGTCGTGGGTCACACGCAATAGACTTTCGACGAGCCGGACCATGTGGCCCCAGCCGACCAACGATAATCCGCCTATGCGGCCCTGGCGACGCGGCTTCGCTCTGTTGCCCGTGGCGCTGTTGGTCGCCTGTGACGGTCAGCAGTCGACGCTGAACCCCGCCGGCACCGGTGCCGAACGCATCGCCGAACTGTTCTGGTGGATGTGCGGCGGCGGCCTGCTGATCTGGGCGCTGGTGATGGGCATCGCCTACTACGCCACCCGGGCGCACCCCGAGGCACATGGCATTCGCAGCGCGCGCTGGCTGATCCTGGGTGGCGGGATCGTGTTTCCCGTCGTGGTGCTCACTGCGCTGCTGATCTACGGGTTGATGCTGATGCAGCCGCTACGCTCGACCGCCGATGTCGACCTGCAGGTGGATGTCTCGGGCGAACAGTGGTGGTGGCGGGTGCGCTACGAAACCGAGGCCGGCGACAAGGTGGAGCTGGCCAACGAGATTCGTCTGCCGGTCGGCCAGCGGGTGGCCTTCAGCCTGACCAGCCCGGACGTGATTCACTCGTTCTGGATTCCCTCTCTGGGCGGCAAGGTCGACATGATTCCCGGCCGCACCACCCAGCTGGTGCTCGAACCGACGCGCACAGGCACCTTTCGCGGCGCCTGCGCCGAATATTGCGGCACCGCTCACGCGCTGATGAATTTCCCCGTCGTGGTGATGGAACCGGCGGCGTTCGGCGCTTGGCTCGCCGGGCAGGCCGAGCCCGCGCAGGCACCGCAAACCGCTTTGCAGCGGCAAGGCCAGCAGGCGTTTCTCGCCAACGGCTGCGGCGCCTGTCACCGCGTGCGTGGCACCGAGGCTGATGGCGCGCTCGGCCCCGATCTGACCCACGTCGGCAGCCGCCTGAGCCTTGGCGCGGGAACCTTGCCGGCAGATGTCGACGCCTTCCAGCGCTGGATCGGCCACACCGGCAAGATCAAGCCGGACGTGAGAATGCCCGCCTTCGGCATGTTGCCCCAAGAACAGCTGAACGCCATGGCGCACTACCTGAGCGGACTGAAATGAGCGAGCCGATGGACGTGCACGACGAAACGCGCGCCAAGGCGCAGGCCGAACGCCTGGCCGCCGCCTGGAAGACGCCCACCGGCTGGCGCTACTGGTCAGCGGTAAACAACACCGAGGTCGGACTCTGGTACACCGGCGTGTCCTTTCTGTTCTTCCTCTTTGCCGGCGTGCTGGCGATGCTGATTCGCGCCCAGCTGGCAGTGCCGGACAATGATCTGCTGTCCGCCGAAACCTACAACCAGGTCTTCACCCTGCACGGCTCGGTGATGATGTTCCTGTTCGGCGTGCCGATCTTCGAGGCGTTTTCGATCCTTATCCTGCCGCAGATGCTCGGCGCGCGGGACCTGCCGTTTCCGCGACTGTCGGCCTACGGTTTCTGGTGTTTCATCATTGGCGGCGTGTTCGTCTGCGGCTCGATCTTCTTTGGCGTCGCGCCCCAGGGCGGCTGGTTCATGTATCCGCCGCTGACCACCAGCTATCAGGAAGGACTCGGCGCGGATATCTGGCTACTCGGGTTGTCGTTCATCGAGGTGGCGTCGATCGCGGCGGCCGTAGAACTGATCGTCGGCGTGCTGAAGACGCGCCCGCCCGGCATGCGCATCAACCTGATCCCGCTGTATTGCTGGTACATCCTGGTGGTGGCGGGAATGATCCTGTTCGCCTTCCCGCCGCTAATCGCTGGTGACCTACTGTTCGAACTGGAGCGCGCCTTCGACTGGCCATTCTTCGACCACACCCGCGGCGGCGATCCGCTGCTGTGGCAGCACCTGTTCTGGATTTTCGGCCATCCGGAGGTTTACATCATCTTCCTGCCCGCTGTGGCGCTGGTGGCGACCATCGTGCCCACCGCCTCGCAGCGGCCCATCGTCGGCTACAGCTTTATCGTGCTGGCGGCGGTGGGCACCGGCTTCATCAGCTTCGGACTGTGGGTGCACCACATGTTCACCACCGGCATGCCGGGCATCTCGCTGGCGTTCTTCTCGGCGGCGTCCGAGGCGGTGGCGATCCCGACCGGCGTGCAGATCTTCTGCTTTCTCGCCACGGCGCTGGCCGGGCGCTTCGTCAAATCGGTGCCCATGCTGTTCGTCGCCGGCGCGTTGGCGATCTTCGTGCTCGGCGGCCTGACCGGGGTGATGGTGGCGCTGGCGCCGTTCGACTTCCAGGCGCACGACACCTACTTCATCGTCGCGCACCTGCACTATGTGCTGATCGGCGGGATGCTGTTCCCGGTGATCGCCGGGCTGTACTACTTCTTCCCGCTGGCTATGAGCAAAACGCTCTCGGACAAGCTTGGGCGGATCGCCTTTTGGCTGATGTTCATCGGCTTCAACATTGGCTTCTTGCCGATGCACTTCACCGGCCTGCTGGGCATGCCGCGACGGGTCTACACCTACGCCCCAGACATGGGCTTCGACGTGCTCAACATGGTCTCCACGGTTGGCGCCTTCATCCTCGCCGCTGGCGTCGCGGTGCTGGTCTGGGACGTGCTGCGGCCCAAGGGTAAGCAGCCCTACAGCCAGCGCAACCCGTGGAATGCCGGCACCCTCGAATGGCTGGCGGAAATGCCCGGCAAGTCCTGGGGCGTGCGCTCAATTCCGATCATCAAGGGCCGTTATCCGCTGTGGGACCAGCCGAACCTGATGCGCGACGTCGATGCCGGGCGCTTCTATCTGCCCGATGCTGAGGAAGGCAAGCGCGAGACGCTGATCAGCAGCATCATCGACGCCGAGCCGATCCAATGCCTGCGCGTGCCGGGACCGACCTTCCTCGCCTTCTGGTCGGCGGTGTTCACCGGCGGGCTGTTCATCTTCGCGACCTACAGCTGGTATGTCGCGGCGCTGACCAGCGGCTTTCTGGCGCTGGTGACCATCCTCGTCTGGTTGTGGACCGGCACTGCGGTGATTCCGGAAAAACCGCGCAAGGACATCGGCCTCGGCGTGTCGGTGCCGCTCTACGCCTCGGGCGCCAGGTCGGTGGGCTGGTGGGCCATGTTCATCACCATGATTGGCGACATGAGCGCCTTCGCCAGTCTGGTATTCGGCTACTTTTTCTTCTGGACGGTGCACGAAAATTTCCCGCCGGCGGACGCGGCCGGTCCCGGCGTGGTCTGGCCGGTGATCGCGCTGGGGCTTGTTCTTGCGTCCTGGGGGCTGACCCTGCTGGCGCGCCGCTGCAATGGGCGCGATCAGGCGGCGGGGTTCTATCTGGCGCTGGGGCTGGCCGCCTTGCTGACTCTCGCCGGTGCTGGCGCGCTGTTCGCCGGGCCGCATTTCAGTGGGCTCGATCCGACCACAAACGTCTATCCGGCGACCGTCTGGGTGCTGGTGCTCTGGTGCCTGTTGCACCTTGGCGTCGGCCTGATCATGCAGCTCTACGGTCTGGCACGCCGCGCTGCTGGACGGATGACCGCCGAACACGACATCGATATCCACAATGTCGCGCTGTACTGGCATTTCATGGCCATCACCGTTGGCGTGACCGTTGCGGTCATCGCCGGATTTCCGGAGGTTGCATGAACGAGCAAGCCGAAGCCCGACCGGAAGAAACATCCGAAGCGCCGCTCGACGAGCGCAGCACGCTCTGGCTGCTGACCTTCGGGCCGACCATCTGGGCCGTGCACTTTTTACTGTGTTATGTCGTCGCCGCAGTCTGGTGCGCCAAGGTCGCGGGGCGTACCGGGCCGTTGGGTGACCTGCGCCTGATTATCGGTGGGCTGACGCTTTTGGCCCTCATCGGCATTGGCCTGACCGGCTGGCGCGGTTGGCGCATGCACACCTTCGGTCACGCCACGGCGCCCCATGATTTCGATACGCCCGCCGACCGCCATCGCTTCCTTGGCTTTTCGACGCTGCTGCTCAGTGGCCTGAGTTTCGTTGCGACGATATTCGTGGCCCTGAGCGCGGTCTTCATCAGGAGCTGCGAATGATTTGGCGCCCGTTGGCCTTGATGCTCGGCCTGGCCACGCTGGCGGCGGTCTGGCTCGGTCCGCTGCCGGCGATGGCGGATCGGATGTTCGTCGGACACATGCTCATGCACGTAATGGTGGTGGCCGTCGCGGCGCCGTTGCTGGCGATCGGACTTGCCGGGGGCCGACTGGATATTTCCAGCCGCCTACCCGCGCTGTTCTCGCCAATTCTGGCCTCGGTGATCGAGCTGTTCGTAGTCTGGGCCTGGCACATGCCGGCGCTGCACCACGCGGCACGCACATCGCAGGCCGCGCAGGTGCTGGAGCAAGGCAGCTATCTATTCGTCGGATTGCTGGTGTGGCTCGCGGCCTTCGGCGGCGCCCGGCATCACCGCGCGCTGGCCGGCATCGCCGGGTTGTTGCTGACCTCGATGCACATGACGTTGCTCGGCGTGTTGTTGACGATGTCCAGCCGACCGCTGTTCGAGCACAGCGGGCTGTCGAGTTTGACGCTGCTCGAAGACCAGCAAATCGGCGGCGTGATCATGCTGGTCTTTGGCGGCACTTCCTACCTGATCGGCGGGCTGTATCTGCTCTTCGGGCTGCTACAGGACAAGCGCGATGCCGTTTCGGTCAGCTAGGCAAATCATGCAGCGAGCTTCAGCGCCCTTGCGGCGCTGGCTGTGCTGGCTAACGGGTGGGTCCTGGAAACGCGTGGTGGCTGCGGTGGCGCTGATGGCGGCGCTCTCGGGTGTGGGCGGTTTCGTGCTGGTTTCGCTGGGGCTGGTGTCGATCAGCGCCAGTTCCGGCCACTGGAAAGCGACCGGCTGGTTGCTGCACTACGCCATGCGTCGCGCGGTAAGCACCCAGTCGATAGGCATCAAGGTGCCACCGCTGGACGATCGGGCGCTGGTGCTCAAGGGCGCGGGGCATTACGAGACCGGTTGCGCCACTTGCCATGGCGCACCGGGGCGCGAGCGTTTGCCGATCGTGCGCGGGATGACGCCCGAACCGCCATTCCTGCCGCCACGGATAAAGCGCTGGGAGCCGCAAGAGCTATTCTGGATCGTCAAGAATGGCATCAAGTACACCGCCATGCCGGCCTGGCCGACCGCCAACCGGGATGATGAAATCTGGGCGATGGTGGCGTTTCTCCAAGCATTGCCAGAGATGTCCGAGCAGCGCTATTGCGAGCTCGCGCTGGGCGATGATTGGGGATCAGCGAATAGCGATCGCCTCGGGCCTGCGGAGGGGGTGCTTGAGACGGTATTGGCCAACTGCAGCCGCTGCCACGGCGCGGATGGTGGCGGACGCGGAAAAGGCGCCGTCCCGCGACTGGCCGGACAGAGCGAAGCCTATCTGCTCGGCACGCTGCAGGCTTACGCCCGTGGCACGCGCCACAGCGGCATCATGCAGCCGGTCGCGGCCGGGCTCGAACCGCCGGTGCTGAAGGCGCTTGCCAAGCACTATGCCGCGCTGCCGATGGTTGCCCTCGCAGACGACTCCACCGCGGCGCCTAAAACCCTTGCACACGGAAAAGTGTTGGCCGAACGCGGTATGCCGGAGCGCGGCGTACCGTCCTGCGTTCATTGCCATGGACCGAAACGTTCGCCGCGCAATCCGATGTACCCGGATATCGCCGGGCAGCACGCCCGCTATCTGAAGCAGCAGCTGGACCTGTTCACCGCCGGCACCCGCGGCGGTAGCGAATACGTGCACATCATGCACAGTGCCGCGCAGCGCCTCACGCCTGAGCAGATACAGGCACTGGCGGATTACTATGCGTCGCTGCCGCCGACGGACATGGCGACATTGACTGCCGAGCCGGCCGCCACACTACAACCGCAGAGGTAATCGATGTTCGATAAGGTCGTGGAAATCGTTTCGGCGTTCGGTTACGTGGGCGTGTTCGCGCTCATGTTGCTGGAGAATATCTTCCCGCCGATTCCGTCCGAACTGATCATGCCTCTGGCGGGCTTCGTGGCGGCGCGCGGCGAACTGAACTTCGCCGGTGTGATCGTTGCCGGCACTGCCGGCTCGGTGGTGGGCGCGCTGCCCTGGTATTACGCCGGCGCCAAGCTAGGCCAGGAACGCGTGAAGCGCCTCGCCAAGCGTTGGGGGCACTGGCTTACGCTGTCGCCTGAGGACGTCGACGCGGCGAGCCGCTGGTTTGATCGCCATGGCAAAAGCGCGGTGTTCTTCGGCCGTCTGGTGCCGGCGGTGCGCACCCTCATTTCGGTGCCGGCCGGGATCGTCGGCATGCCGATGGCGCTGTTTCTGCTCTATTCGACGCTGGGTTCGCTGATCTGGACCGCGCTGTTGGCACTGGCTGGCTTCGTGCTCGAATCGCAGTACGAGAAGGTTGCCGATTACATCGACCCGGTTTCCACTGGCGTGGTGGTGGCGTTCGTCCTGTTCTACCTGTACCGGCTGATCCGCCAACGCTCTGCCCGGCGTGGCTGAGCGGGACGAGCGGAAGCGAAGGCCCAACCAAAAGCCTCAACCCGTAGGGTGGGCTTCAGCCCACCGCTTTTCCGAACAAACAGGGTTTAACACCGCCAGGGTGTTGTCGCTGGCTCCGATTGTTGGTGGGCTGAAGCCCACCCTACAGGGCACATAGGCCGCAGGTAGGGCTGGCCGAGTGGCGTTCCGCTTTAGCCCACCGGCTGTTCAACTGTTGCTGGATGCTTCGCCAGCCCTACTGCGCTCAGGCTGCGCCGGCGCAGGAGCGGCTGCTGTGCTGGCACTGGTCGATGACCGCGAAGACCTCCTGCCACATCCGTTCGGACTGTTGCTTGAGCTGATCGGTGCGGGCCTGAATCAGCGCTTTTATCCGCTCGGCATCGTCGGTCACCAGATCGATCTTGCGTTCGATTTCCGCCTCGTCGGTCGTTACTTCGACCAGGCCTTCGGGGAAGCCATAGTCCTCGAATAGCATCTGGTACTTGTGGCTCCAGCCCGTCGCTAGCGCTGGCACGCCCTGGGACAGAGCACTGACCAAGCCATGAAAGCGGCTACCGAGGGTGCCACTGCAGGCACCTAGAATGCCCTTGATCTCCAGCGCACCACTTTCCTGAACGATCGGGATACCGCCGACGGCCGCTGACAGCTGTTCGGCCAGCCGCTGGTCATCCTTACCTTCGTGGACCAGCACGAAGGGCTTGGCGTTCTTTTTCAACAGATAGCGAGTGCAGGTGATCAAAAACGGCAGGTACGCCTCGCGCGTCTTCTGATCGGTCTTGTCGAGCATCCGGCAGTTGGGAACGATGCAGAAACGGTTCTGCTCGACATCGAAGCCTTGGGGCAGCACGCCGCTCACCAGATTGGTGAAGTCCGGCGATTGCTTGATCTTGGCCTGCTCGCCGACCAGTCGGGTCAGGTGTTCGTAGGAGACGCGTTCGCGCGGGAAGATCAGGTCGACGTTTTCCACCACGGACTTCATCGCCGCCTGGTTCTTCTCCGATTCGAACGGGCCCAACGCCTGCGGCAGCAGGATCACGCGGGTGCCGTTCTTCTTCCAGCGCCGGGTCGACTGCGCCAGTTCCGCGCAAGGGCTTTCGCCCCATTGATCGCTGTAGGCAAAGCCGGCGGCATCGATGACCACGTCGACTTCCTTGTCCAGCACCACGCCGTACATCTCGCGCAGCGGACGCGGCGCGAAGTTGGCCAGCGTGCCCCACTGGATGCCGTAGCGCCACAGCCACGCCTTGGGATAGAAGCCCAGCTGGACCAGCTTGCGGAACGGTTGCTCAGCCTTCTTCGGCGTGGGCGCCATGACGAAGGTAGCGTCTGGGTACCGGGTCTTCAGCTTCTGCAGCGTCGCGTGCAACATCAGCTCTGCGCCTTTATTGACGAAGCCTGCCTTTCGGATCTCGATAATCATCGCTTACCTCAGTTGTATACGATCAAATCTTGCTCGGTCTTCTTGTCCGAATAGGGGATCCCTCCAGTTGGATCGGCATAGCCCACCGCCAGCAGCATCACCGTGCGCTCGTGGTAGGCCAGGCCCAGTTTTTTCGCCAGTTGGCGTTCCTTTTCTTCCACATCCGGCCAGTTGATCGAGCAACTGGACAGACCCAGGCTTTCCAGCGCCAGCATCAGCTGCATTGCCGCCAGCGAGCCGTCGATATAGATGACGTGGCGGTCGCGCGCTTCCGGATAGCAGCCCAGATCGCCCACCACTGCGATCACGCAGGGCAGGTTGTCGTGAAAGCCCGCGGTGCCGCCGGCGCACTGGGCGACTTCCGCGGCCTTGGTCCGGTCGTTGCTGACGTAGAAGCGAAATGGCTGACGGTTGCAGGCCGAAGGCGCGAGCGCCGCGGCTCTGACCGCTTGCTCGATCAGCTCATTGGCGACCGGCTTGTCCTGATACCAACGCACCGAGCGGCGGCGGCGGAACAGCACCATCAGTTCGTCATAACTGACCGGGCACGCCGGCAGCTGGCTATGCGGGTAGGGCACGCAACGGCTGGATTGATCGGGGCGTTGCGCGTTGGCAAAGGCCTGTTTAGCCGAGTCGATGCGCGGCGTGCTGCCGACTGCGGAGAAGTAATCGCCCAGCACGTCGTTGGCCCAGCGCTGCTGGCCGTTGACCATCCCCGCCTGAGTCGCATCTGCGAAGCAGCGTACCGTCGGGCCGATGTAGTCCTCGGCGAAGGTGGAGCGGCGGGGGCGCATGATCAGACCCTTCTCCAGGCGATGCACGTTGCGCCGCAGAAAGGCATCGTTCTCGCCTTTGCTGCGCATCAGCCGGGCGAACCGTAGGCGACCCAGCAGCACCGCTCGGTGCTCGCGATCGAACTCGCGGCTGATCAGGCAGTAATAAACAGAGGACAGGAAGCCATTGGCGGAAAACAGCCGGACCAGCGTCAGGCGGGCATTGTCCCGGGTGGCCTTGAGCGCGGCCTTGATCGGGTCGGGCAGGGCCTTGGCAAGTGATTTCAAGCTCATCGACTGGCTCCTACGGCACTGAATGCATAACGGAATGGACTGAACATGGATTTGGTCATCATGTAGAACACCGGCCGGGTCTTCTTGTGCACCAGCAGCGCGGCGTAGGAGGCGACGGCATAGGAAATCAGCGTCGCCATAGCAGCACCTTCACCACCGTAATGGGGAATCAGCACCAGATTCAGGCCGATATTGGCCAGCGCGCCAAGGCTCTGGGTGATCAGCGAAAACATCAGCGCGCCTTCGATCAGGATCCAGCGGCTGAACGCCGCGCGCATGAAAATGAACACACCACCCCAGATATGGATGGTGAGAATCGATGCGGAGTTTTGGTATTCGGCGCCGAACAGCAGTGCGATCAGCGGCCCGGCGACGAGCGACACCAGCACCGCAACGGCGATGGCAAGAATGAACAGCACATCCAGCAATTGCTGGAAACGCAGGTTGAAACGCGCCGCATCGGCCGCATGCAGCTTGATCAACTTGGGAAAGAAGGAAGCAACGATGGCCGTCGGCAGGAAATACCAGGCCTCGGAGAGCTGCGCGGCGACTGCATAAACGCCGACCTCTTCGGCGCCGACCATCCACTTGAGCATCACCTGATCGATCTTCATGTAGATCACCGCGAAGATCGAGCCGAGGTAAATGATCCAGCCCTGGCTGAGCAGCTCCTTCGCCTTGGCGAAACTTGCCTTCCAGCTCATCAGCGAGACGGTCGTCGTGCCCTTATAGAGCATCGCCAGAATCACCGCCGCAAGCACGAACTGCGCGGTATGGGCAAACGCGAAGGCCACCACGCCGGCACCGCCAAGGGCCAGCAACAGCTTGAGACCGGCCGACAGCAAAATCGCAGTGGATTTGGCGATCGCCGGGTACTTGGCCTGCACCTGCGACTGGAACCAGTACTCGACCACGTCGAAGGTCTGAAAGAAGATCGCCGTCGAGACGATCAACAGCATCCAGAATTCGGTGCCGCCGATTTCTTCGAACAGCAGCGAGTAGATGAGGATCAGCGTGAAGCCGATGGTCATCCCGGTCAGCTTCAGCACGAAGGTGGTGCCGAGTGTTTCCGGTATTTTATCCGGCTGCTGGACCACCTCGCGCACCACCAGCCCGGCGAGGCCCATGTGCCCGGCGGAGGCGAAGATGGCCGTCATCGAAATCGCGTAGGAGAGGATGCCGAACTGCTCCGGTCCTAGATACCGCGCCAGCAGTATCGCCGTGAGAAAACCTACGCCGATGTGTAAAAGCCGCTCCGCCATCATCCAGGAGGCGTTGAAGAGGTAAAGCTTGAGCTTGTTGAAAAGGGTATGGATCGCTGTCATCGAATGGCCTAACTCCTCAAGGCTGCTGGCTCCGTGGTGGCAGTCATATGCCCGGTTTGTTGCGCTGGAGTGCGGCGACGCTCAGCTGACCGCAGTAACCCCCTCATGTTCCGATGATCCGCGGAACGGAAATGTATCGAGACCGTTACCAATGTTCGGCGCTGTTGCTGCCTGGCCAATGGCTATGCCGACCGAACCCTGTATTCGCGGCATGTGCGGGCTAAAGCGCCTGGCGGGGCGTGCGGGCTTGGAAAAACAGGAATCCGCCGACCTGCGGAGCGCGCCCCGATCAGCGGTATCGTCACGAAGATGGGCTTTGGCCGATCGTGCCGCTTAATCCTGGTGGCCTTTTCATTTCAAAAGTTGAACTTTTGCCATCACACCCGCTCTTAACCCTGCGCCGCTTGTTAGCCGCTCCATAACCCGTTTCGACGCGTCATGGATCGCCTAGCACGGCGCACGGCCCGCCACGTTCGGGCCGTCGGCAAAGCTGCCGCGAAGGATCTCGCAAGCGCCTGGATGGGCGTAGGGAATTGCCGCTCGGAGCGGCTCAAAGGAACAGGACTCAGCGCCAAACAGAAAAGCCCCGCATCTCACGATGCGGGGCTTTTTTGTATGTGTTGCCCCCAGTAGCTTCAGCCAGCAAACCTAGTAACACTGCCGCTATGCGTTCCGGCGAGCTTCGTACCTGCTTCCTCTTTCAATCCCATCCTCATGCCCGTCTTCGAAAGCCAGAACCGGCATACAGGGGCAGGCGCACCTGGTCACACTAGGGCCAACCCGGCGTAACCTGGACTAGCGCGATCTAAGCCTTACGCCGAAAAGACCGCCGTTTCCCCGTCATTGCTGAGCGTTGAATTGACCAGGCCTTGGCTGCACACGGCGAGTACTCTGCAGGGAAAACCCAGAACAACGGCTGACCCAGACGACTCAAGCGCTGAGGCGATCGCACAACGGATTTGTGGGTACGATTGGCCCCAGGCCATAGACGACTTGGACGCGCGCGGTCACACCGTCTTCAGAAGCCTACTGTCGATGAGTGAATGCGAGTGGCTCGCCGGATTGTATGAACATGACGACGGTTTTCGGACCCGAGTCGTCATGCAGCGTCACGGTTTTGCCGTGGCGAATACAAAGATTTTGGTTACCCGCTTGTGCTGTGCATATCCCAATTGAGGGCGGCGCTCTATCCCGTTTAGTGCCGATAGCCAACCGCTGGAATCAGGCTTTACGTCTTTCCGTACGTTACCCCCAGGATCTGGCCGATTCCTTGCTGGATGCCACGCTGCTGGGCAGCCGCGGCCTACGCCTCTGCCTGCTGCGGTACGGCCAGGACGATTACAACTGCCTGCACCAGGACGTCTATGCGGAACACTTCTTTTCTCTGCAGGCCACGGTTCTGCTGTCTCGGCCGGGCGTTGATTTCACCGGTGGTGAGTTCGTATTGACCGAGCAACGTCCCAGGATGCAGTCGCGCGTAGAAGTCGTCCCCCTCGAGCAAGGAGACGCTGTGGTGTTTGCCGTTCAACATCGCCCGGTTCCCGGGAAACGGGGCTTTTATCGGGTCAGCATGCGTCACGGGGTCAGTCGGGTCCGCTCTGGAACCGCTACGCGACAGGGATCATCTTTCACGATGCGCCGTGAAAATCGCTACACGGCGGCGCGGGGATGCCGGGCCTGACAGGCCGGGCAATTGCGATGTACAAGCACGCCCTGGTTGGCGAGGGCCTACAAAAAAGCCAGGCGCTGCCTGGCTTCCTCATACGCGAACAGGGCGCATGAACTGCGCATCAAGCGGTTAGCGAGCCAGCGCTGCAGCACTTGCCCGGGCGCTGTGCAGCTTCTTGTAGCTTTCAATCAAGCGCAGGTGCCTGTCGAGGCCTTCCAGTTTCATGCTGGTCGGCGTCAAGCCGAAGAAGCGAACGTTGCCGTTCACCGAACCGATTGCAGCGTCCATCCGCTCATTGCCAAACATTCTGCGGAAGTTGACTTCGTAATCGGCCAGCTCAAGTTCGTCGTCCAGTTGTACTTCAAGCACTACATTCACGGCCTGATAGAACAAATCGCGTTCGACGGTGTTGTCGTTGAACTGCAGGAAGGTTTCCACAAGCTCTTTCGCTTCATCATTTTGCTGCAGGGCAAGATAGATCAGCAGCTTCAGCTCAAGGATCGTTAGCTGGCCCCAAGCTGTGTTGTCGTCAAACTCAATACCGATCAAGGTGGTGATATCGGTGTAGTCATCCAGTTCGCTTTCGACCAATCGCTCGACCAGTGCACGCAATTCGTCATTGCCCAGGCGATGCAAATTCAGGATGTCTTCGCGAAAGAACAACGCCTTGTTGGTGTTATCCCAGATCAAATCGTCGACCGGGTAAATCTCCGAGTAATCCGGCACCAGAATACGGCAAGCGGTTGCGCCTAACTGGTCATAAACCGCCATATACACTTCCTTGCCCATGGCTTCGAGAATGCCGAACAACGTGGCGGCCTCTTCGGCGTTGGCGTTTTCTTTTTCACTGGAGCCGCCCTGGCTCGAAAAGTCCCACTCAACGAACTCGAAATCTGCCTTGGCACTGAAGAAGCGCCACGACACGACCCCGCTGGAATCAATGAAGTGTTCGACGAAGTTGTTCGGTTCCGTTAATGCGTAGCCTTCGAAGGTAGGTTGGGGCAGATCGTTCAGCCCTTCAAAACTGCGGCCTTGCAGTAACTCCGTCAGGCTGCGCTCAAGCGCTATCTCGAAACTGGGGTGCGCGCCGAACGAGGCAAACACACCGCCGGTACGCGGGTTCATCAAGGTGACGCACATCACCGGAAATTCACCGCCCAGCGACGCATCCTTCACCAGCACAGGGAAGCCCTGTTCTTCCAGGCTTCGGATACCCGCGACAATGCCGGGATATTTCGCCAGCACGTCTTGCGGCACGTCCGGCAGGGCCATTTCGCCTTCGAGGATTTGGCGCTTTACCGCACGCTCGAAGATTTCCGACAGGCATTGCACCTGTGCTTCGGCCAGCGTGTTGCCGGCGCTCATGCCGTTGCTGAGGTACAGGTTCTCAATAAGGTTGGACGGGAAATACACCACCTCGTCATCTGACTGACGTACGAAGGGCAGCGAGCAGATACCGCGCGCTTCGTTGCCGGAGTTGGTATCGATCAGATGCGACCCACGCAGCTCGCCATCGGGGTTGTAGAACGTCAGGCAGTACTCGTCGAGGATTTCTGCCGGTAGCGCATCGTTGCGGCCAGGCTTGAACCAGCGTTCATCTTGGTAATGCACGAACGGCGCGTCGACGATCTCTTCGCCCCAGAAC
Organism: Pseudomonas sp. MTM4; assembly: GCF_019355055.1. Classification (NCBI taxonomy): domain Bacteria; kingdom Pseudomonadati; phylum Pseudomonadota; class Gammaproteobacteria; order Pseudomonadales; family Pseudomonadaceae; genus Pseudomonas; species Pseudomonas sp. MTM4. The sequence goes on along the minus strand of NZ_CP048411.1, from coordinate 2,775,511 downwards.
TGATCGTTGTAGAAGAAGTTGCAATTGAGCCGCTCGATGAATTCGCCCAATGCCGAGGCCAGGGCCGCTTCTTTCGTAGCACCCTTGCCATTGGTGAAGCACATCGGCGACTGCGCGTCACGGATATGCAGCGACCACACGTTGGGGACGATATTGCGCCAGGAGGCAATTTCAATCTTCATGCCGAGGCCCGCCAGAATGGCCGACATGTTGGCGATGGTCTGTTCTAGCGGGAGGTCCTTGCCAGCGATATAGGTGCTGGCATTGGAGTCCGTATCGAGCATCAGCAGTGCCTGAGCATCGGCATCGAGGTTTTCGACTTCTTCGATGACGAACTCAGGCCCGGTTTGCACCACCTTTTTAACGGTGCAGCGGTCTATGGAGCGCAGGATGCCCTGGCGGTCCTTGTCGGAGATATCCGCCGGCAGCTCGACTTGAATCTTGAAAATCTGGTTATAGCGATTTTCTGGGTCAACAATATTGTTCTGTGAAAGGCGGATATTGTCGGTAGGGATATCGCGCGTCTGGCAGTACAACTTCACAAAGTAAGCTGCGCACAATGCTGACGAGGCCAGGAAGTAATCGAACGGGCCGGGTGCCGAGCCATCGCCTTTGTAGCGGATCGGTTGATCAGCCACCACAGTGAAGTCATCGAACTTGGCTTCAAGTCGAAGGTTGTCGAGAAAATTAACCTTGATTTCCATGCGGGATTCCCTCAAGGGTTCTGCCAACAAATCTCGACGATGCGGAGCCTCGTCTGGAGTCTGGAGCGGACCTATGGTTTCGGCTGCGGTAGCGAAGAGGCGCGGGGGATGATTTCCGCTTAGCCGTTTATCGACGCCGTTTTGCGTACGACAGAAAAAACAAAGGCCTGCATTGCTGCAAGCCTTTGTTTTGTATGGTGCCGGCACCAAGAGTCGAACTCGGGACCTACTGATTACAAGTCAGTTGCTCTACCAGCTGAGCTATACCGGCTAAAAGATGGGCGCCATTATAGCGATTGCTTAGCGCGAGTAAACAGTTTGTTGGCGCTTGTTTGCATCGCCTATTTCAAGTGGTTGCGCTTGGTACGTCGAGCTCTGCAAGCAGCAGCAGATTGCGCGGCGTGATTTCGGAAGGGCAGAAGGTGCCGAGCCGTACCTCATAGCCCTTTTCAGAGAGCAATAGAGCGCGGTCGAGCAACAGCCAGAGCTCCAGCGGTCGGCGGAACAGGCCACGCAGCAGTTCCAGGTTGCGAACTTCAGCAAGGCGCTGCCAGCCGCGGCGTTCGAGCGCGCTCCAGTCCAGGGCGGGCGGTTCGGGGAGTGCTTTCAGGGCTGCCAGGTCCCGGCAGTAACGTTCGAAGCCTTTCTTCAACCAGCTGGTCGGCAGTGACGGTGTTGGCAGGTAATCGTCCTCACCGCGCAGCTCGCGCTGGAGCAGGTCGAAGCCCAGGCGCCAGGCCATGGAATGGTCGCGCTGACGGCGTTCGCGGGCGCCGGCGGTCACCGTTTCGCTGAGTGGGAGGCCGAGATCGTCGCGCGACAAGGCGAGCGCCGACCGTGCGGCCAGTTGTGACAGCGGCTGATAGTGGTCGGTCTGGATGCGGTTGTAACAGCAGGGTGCGATTGCCAGCTGACGGCAATGCTGCGTGATGCTCAGGTCGATCAGGCGCACGTGGAGATCGCCGCACGCATGCAGCGCCACAGGGGTTACGGTCGGGCTGAGCCATGCAGCGGCTTCCTCGCTCATCACGTCTTGTTGGAGATGTTTCGCGTCGATACCCAATCGCTGGCTGAGCAGGTTACCCGCTGCGACCAGAGCTGGGTCCCATTCCAGACAGGTCAACATGTTGCCAGTACTGGTAAGCCGTCGCCCGAGGTGGCCTTTGCCTGCGCACCAGTCGAGCCAGTGTCGAGGCGCTTCGGCGAACGCCAATGCTGAGCCGAACGCTTGGATCTGCAGCCATTTTCGCCCGGGTACGTCAACCGATTGTCGTGAGTCGATTGGGTGATGTGGTGAATGAGGCAGTTCGTCCACGTGGCTCAGCGCAACGGCTTGCGCGGCCAGTTGCGGAAACGGGGCGGGCGCCGGCAGGTCGGCGGGGTGGTTATGCGCCGCTTCGGCTGCTTCCAGCGAACGGCCACGTAGCCAGCGCGCCAGCTCGGGATGATCTGTTTCCCACCCGAGGTGGTGCTGAGTGAACGGCCGCGGTTGCCACAAAGGCTGATGCCGCAGTAAGAACGCGTCGAGCTGCTCGAAGCGTTCGGCAAGTTGCGGGTAGCTGGCGGAATGGGGGGGCATGGGCGATTGGCGATGGCGGCTTTGCGCATATGATCGCGCCTAAACCCTCTGCCGAAAAGCGAGACGCCCGTCTAAACGGGCGTCTGCGTGCTGCTATTTGCCGTAAATCTGCTCGGGCAGCCAGGTGACCAATCCGGGGAACTGATAGGCGATCACCAGTAGCAGCAGCTGGATCAGGATGAAGGGCACCACGCCTTTGTAGATGGTGCTGGTGGGCACGGATTTCGGTGTCACGCCACGTAGGTAGAACAGAGCGAAGCCGAACGGCGGCGTGAGGAACGAGGTCTGCAGGTTCAGGGCGATCATCACGCCGAGCCACACTGGATCCAGGCCCATGGCCAGCAGCACCGGGCCGACGATGGGCACTACCACGAAGGTGATCTCGATGAAGTCCAAGATGAAGCCCAGCAGGAATATCACCACCATGACCAGGAAGAATGCGCCGAGCACGCCGCCTGGCAGCTGTGCGAACACATCTTCGATCAGTGCTTCGCCGCCGAAGCCGCGGAACACCAGCGAGAACAGCGAAGCGCCGATCAGGATCAGAAATACCATCGCGGTGATTTCGGTGGTGCCGTAGGCGACATCGCGCAGCTGGCCGAAATTCAATTTGCCCTTGTAGAAGGCCAGAATCATCGCGCCCAGCGCGCCGAGAGCCGCGGCCTCGGTGGGCGTTGCGTAGCCCGCGAGGATCGAGCCGAGCACCGCGCTGATCAGCAGCAGCGGAGGCACCAACGCATTGATCAGCTTGCCCCACTCGATCGGGCCGAGTTCTTCCTGCGGCAGGGCCGGCAGCTTCTTCGGCTGCAGCACGGCAACGGCGATGATGTAGAGGATATACAGGCCGACCAGTAGCAGGCCGGGAAGCAACGCGCCAATGAACAGATCGCCGACCGAGACGGTCTTCGGCGAGAAGATGCCCATCTTCAGCTGCGCCTGCTGATAGGCGCTAGACATCACGTCACCCAGCAGTACCAGTACGATCGAAGGCGGAATGATCTGGCCCAGGGTGCCGGTGGCGGCGAGTGTGCCAGTGGAGATGGCCGGGTCGTAGCCGCGGCGCAACATGGTCGGCAGCGCCAGCAGGCCCATGGTCACAACCGTAGCGCCGACGATGCCGGTGCTGGCGGCAAGCAGCGCGCCCACCACGCAGACGGAGATTGCCAAGCCGCCACGCAGAGTGCCGAACAGCCGCGACATGGACTCGAGCAGGTCTTCGGCCACTCGGCTTTTTTCCAGCATTACGCCCATGAACACGAAGAGTGGCACGGCAAGCATGGTCTGGTTGTTCATGATGCCGAACAGGCGGTTCGGCAAAGCGCTCAGGTAGCCGGCATCGAAAGTGCCGGTCAGGATGCCAATGCCGGCGAACAGCAGCGAGACGCCACCCAGGGTGAAGGCCACCGGGTAGCCGGCCATCAATGCCACGCAAATGCTGACGAACAGCAGTATCGCCATCAACTCAGCCATGCTTCACCTCCGGCTCCGGCAGGCGTCCGGCAACGATGTAAGCAGCCTTGATGATTTCCGATATGCCTTGCAGGGCCAGGCTGACAACCAGAACCAGGATGATGCTCTTCTGTAGGAAAACGAGTTTCAGGCCGCCCGTTTCGCTGGAAGCTTCCAGCGTCGCCCAGGAATTGCCGACGTAATCCCAGCTGGCCCAGCCGAGAAACAGGCAGACGGGCAGAAGAAATAGAAGGGTGCCAAGTACTTCGACCAAGGCCTGGTAGCGGGGGCTGAATCGCTGATAGAAGATATCTACGCGAACATGGCCGTTGCGTTGCAGGACCCAGGCGGCGGCGCCCATGAAGACCAGTGCGTGGGCATAGAGAACGGCTTCTTGCAAGGCGGTTGCGCCAATACCGAAGCCATAGCGCAGCACCACTACCAAGGCTGTGCCGAGGACCAGAAACAGGGTCAGCCAGGCGCAGGCCTGACCGAAGCGGGCGTTCGCAGCGTCGATAAAGTGCGCGACACCGAGCAAGGGAGGGGCATGTTTCGACATGGCAGATCCTTTATTGTTATGGCCCAGACGGCCGGCGATTCTAGGCGTCGCCGCGACAAGGCCGCAACCAGCAGTACTACGTACGTAGTCGCTATACGTAGTCGCGGCGCTTGAGCGAAAGATAGCCATATGATAGCTAGAACCACCTGAGTACGGCATTCCGATATTCAGCATTACAACAACAAGGAGTTACCCATGAAACGTCGTCAAATTCTGGCCGCCGCGGGCGTTGGCCTGGCTGCTACAGCGCTGGCCGGCTGCAATAAGGAAGCCGAGACCGCTGCCCCATCCGAAGGCAGTGCAAGCGAAGGCACTGCAAGCACCGAGAAATTCAACTGGAAGATGGTCACCTCCTGGCCGAAGAACTTCCCGGGCGTGGGCGTCGGTGCTGAGAACTTCGCCAAGCTGGTCAATGAAATGAGCAGTGGCCGCCTGACGGTCAAGGTTTATGCCGCTGGTGAGCTGGTGCCCGCGCTGGAAGTATTCGATGCCGTCTCTCGCGGTACCGCCGAAATGGGACATGGCGCCCCCTACTACTGGAAAGGCAAGGTCCCGGCGGCGCAGTTCTTCTGCGCACTGCCGTTCGGGCCGAACGCCCAGGAAATGAACGCCTGGCTGCATTACGGCGGCGGCATGAAACTTTGGGAAGAGGTTTACAAGCCGTACGGCGTTCTGCCGATGGCTTGCGGCGCGACCGGCGTGCAGACTGCTGGCTGGTTCAACAAGGAAATCAATTCGGTCCAGGATTTCGAGGGCCTGAAGATGCGTACCCCGGGCCTAGGCGGCGAAGTGCTGACCAAGATGGGCGGCACCGTGGTCAACATGCCTGCCGGGGAGATTTTCACCGCGCTGCAGACCGGCGCCATCGACGCCACCGAGTGGATCGGCCCGTACAACGACCTGGCCCTGGGCCTGCACAAGGCATCGAAGTACTACTACACGCCGGGCTGGCAGGAGCCGAACGTGACCTTCGAGCTGGACGTCAACCTCAAGGCCTGGGAAACCCTGCCGGACGACCTCAAAGCCATCGTTCGGGCTGCGGCCCGTGCGGTCAACGGCGACATGCTCGACGACTACAACGCGAAGAACATGGAAGCGCTCGAACAACTGCGCGAGCAGGGCGTCGAAGTTCGCCGTCTGCCGGATGACGTACTGGCGCGTCTGAAGGAAGTGGCCGCCGAAGTGGTCGATGCCTCCGCCGCTGCCGACCCGGTTGCCGCCAAGGTCTGGGAACAGCAGAGCGCCTATCTCAAGCGTCTGTACGAATATGCCGAGCTGAACGAGAAGGACATCTACAACATTCGTGGCTGATGGTCGCAAGCCGTCCGAAACGAGAACGCCGCCCGAGGGGCGGCGTTCTCGTTTCAACCTGCCGAATCAGCTTTCTAGTGTCGCGCTCAGGCTGATCTGCGCGTTGAGAACCTTGGATACCGGGCAGCCTTCCTTCGCCTGATTGGCGATCTGCTGAAACTGGCTTTCATCGGCGCCGGGGACTTTGGCTTTCAGCGTCAGGGCGATGGCCGTGATCGAGAAGCCTTCGCCGTCCTTGTCCAGGGTGACTTCGGCAGTGGTATCGATGCGCTCGGCGGTGAGGCCGGCCTGGCCAAGCATCATCGACAACGCCATCGAGAAACAGCCGGCATGAGCCGCGCCGATCAGCTCCTCGGGGTTGGTGCCGGGTGCGTCTTCGAAACGGGTGTTGAAGCCGTAGGGATTGTCCTTCAGTGCGCCGCTCTGGGTGCTGATGGTGCCTTTGCCGCTTTTCAGGTCACCTTGCCAGACGGCGGATGCGGTTTTTTTCATGAGTTCCTCCGGATGCCTAGAGTTGAACGAATGGCGATGTCGGTCACGGTGCCGTGTCAGGCAATGCGTCCGGGCTTTCGGCTAGCCTGCTTGCTACTGCTGTTCGGCTGCGAGAATGGCGCTCGCCAGCTGCATATCACTGGCCTGCAGTTCGGGTTGCTCGCTGCGCATCTTCAGCAGCATCGCTTCCAGATAAGGGCCGCGGATGGCGCCATCGCTGGCAACGAAGCTACCGGCGTCTTCACGTGCGGCGGCGACCAGCTTGTCGTCGCGGAAGGTCATGTAGGTAGAGGCAGTGGTCGCGCCCGAAGAGAGAATCTGTCGGACGAAATCGCCGTCAGCCATTGCCGCGCCAAAGGGGACACAGCTCAAGGTAATTGCCGCCAGTATTGATTTGCGCATGATGGGTGCCTCCGCTTGATCCTCCTTTAGAGAGTGCACCGCGCTTGGCAGAGTTCCTTGCCGTGAGTTCCTTGCGGTTCATCCGCTGCGCTCGATCAGTTGGCGGACCTTGGCCCCAAGCATCTCGATACTGAAAGGCTTGGCCAGCATGTCCATGCCGGGAGCGAGAAACTCTCCACGCACCTCGGCGTTCGGGGCATAACCGGTGATAAACAGCACACGCAGATCCGGTCGATACTGGCGCGCAATCTCGGCCAGTTGCCGGCCGTTGATGCCCGGCAGACCGAAATCGCTGACTAACAGGTCGATGCGCTGATCGCTCTGCAAATGGGGCAGCGCGGTGTTGCCATCGACCGCTTCGAGCACCCGATAGCCCAACTCCTGCAGCACCTCGACCACCAGCATGCGTACTGCGGCTTCGTCTTCCACCACCAGTATGGTTTCGTTGGTCTGCGCGCCCTGTACCGCCGCAGGCGCACCGGTATGTTCTGCCTGCGGCTCGGCCTGCGCCCGATTGCGTGGGAGGAACAGCGTGATCAGGGTGCCGTGACCGGGCGTACTGTCGATGCGCACATGGCCGCCGGTCTGCTTGATGAAGCCATACACCATGGACAGCCCGAGGCCGGTGCCCTGGCCAATGGGCTTGGTGGTGAAGAACGGATCGAACGCCTTGGCGACCACGTCGGCGGGCATGCCGGAGCCATTGTCAGCGACGCTCAGGGTCACGTAGTCACCTGGCTCGGGACTGTCGGGCTGAGTGTCCCTGATCTGTACGCAGCCGGTCTGGATGGTCAGCCGGCCGCCGTCGCTCATGGCATCGCGGGCGTTGATCACCAGGTTGAGCAGGGCGTTTTCCAGCTGGTGCGCATCGGTATAGGCCAGCCAGGGTTCCGGCTGCAGGTGCGTCTCGAACTGGATGTGTTCGGCCATGGTGCGGCGCAGCATGTCCTCCATCGACAGCACCAACTGGTTGACGTCCACCGGTTGCGGATCCAGCGATTGGCGACGGGCGAAGGCCAGCAGTCGGTGTGTCAGCGCCGCTGCGCGGTTGGCCGAGCTGGTCGCGGCGTCGACATAGCGACCCAGATCGTTCACCCGACCGCTGGCAATCCGCCGTTGGATCAGGTCGAGCCCGCCCAGCACGCCGGTCAGCATGTTGTTGAAGTCGTGCGCCAGGCCCCCGGTGAGCTGGCCGATGGCCTCCATCTTCTGTGCATGGCGCAGGGTTTCCTCGGCGCGCTCGCGTTCGCCCATCTCCAGGTGCAGCAGATGGTTAATCTCCGCCAGTTCGCGGGTGCGCTCGGCAACGCGCCGTTCGAGATTGTCGTTCAGCTCGCGCAGCGCCTCTTCGGCCGCTACCTGCGCGTTGACGTCGGTATTGGTGCCGAACCAGTGCGTGACCTGGCCGAAATCATCGCGAATGGGCACGGCGCGCGCGAGGAACCAACGGTACTGGCCATCCTTACCACGCAGCGGGAAGGTTTCCTCCCAGGTCGAGCCGATCGCCACGGCGCGTTTCATCGAGGCGCTGACACGAACGTGGTGATCGGGGTGATGTACCGAGCGCCAGCCCAGAGCACGCATGGCTTCCATGGTGGTGCCGGTGTAGTCGTACCAGCGCTTGTTGTACCAGTAGATGCGCCCGGTCGGATCGGCCATCCAGGCGAACTGGCTCATGTTGTCGGCCAGCGTACGGAACTGTTCTTCGCTGGCGCGCAGCGCGCGTTCGGCGCGCATCCGCTCGTCCGTGGTCCAGGCTCGGTCGGCCACTTCGCGTATGAACGAGATGTCTTCCTCGGCCCATTGGCGCGGGTGCTCCTGCAACAGGATCAAGGCGGCACTCAGGCGCCCTTGCTCCTGTAGCGGCACGCAGACCAGACTCTGGATACGCCGCAGCCGCAGGCTCGAAGCCTGCGCGGCGGTACGGGTGTCGTGCAGGGTGTCATTGACGACCACCAGCTCGTCGTTCTGCAGGTCGTAGATGAAGTCGCCATAGTCGGTGAAGCACATGCGCTCGCTGTAGTCGCCCAGCGCACCGTCGCTCCAGTAGCGCTCGACGGTGGCGTAGTGGCCGCCGGGGTCTACGGAAAGAAACGCTGCGCGGGTCACGTTCAGTGTCATGCCCAGTGCGCGCACGGCCGCCGTAATGATGGTGGTGCTGTCGGGCTGTCCGCGCAGCAGATCACCCAGCTCCATGAGCACCGTCTGGCGCTGCTCGGTGCTCTTGCGCTCCTGTATCTGCTCTTCGAGCAGGGCATTCATGCGCAGCAGTTTCAATGCCGCGTTGCGCTCGGCGGTAATTTCCCGGGCGGTACCGAGCAGGCGAATCCTGCCGTCGGCGTCGAGCAGGCGGCGCCCACGATTGGTCAGCCAGCGGAACTGGTCGCTCGCCTCGTCGTAGACCCGGTAATCGAGATTCAGCTCACCACCGCCGATGCCTTCGAGGGCGCTGCGAAAGGCCTCGAGCAGGGCGGTCCGGTCGTCGGCATGGACACGTGCGAGAAATTCGCTCACGCTCAATTCGGGCGCATCGGGAGCGACGCCGGCGAGTGCTTTGAGCTGCGCATCCCAGTGCAGCGTGTTGCGCTGATAGTCATATTCCCAGACGCCGATCGAGGCGATCTCGTTGGCCAGGCTGACCCGCTGTTCGGCCTCGAGCAGGGCGCGACGTGCCCGTGCACGCTCGGTCGCGGCACGAAGGCGCTCGGCCATCTCGCGTACGAATGAGATGTCCGCCTGACTCCACTGCCGCGCTTGTTTATCAGCCAGCAACATGAACGCGCAATCCGGCGCCTGCGCCAGCAGCGGTGCCAATAGCAGGCTGCTATAGCCAAGACGCTCGTGCAGGGCGCCGCAGTTATCGCGGCAGTCGGCCTCGTCCAGCAAGTCTTCGAAAGGCACAATCATCCCTTGCGCCAGCCGCAGGCGCAGGGTCCGGGCGCAGCCGCCAATCGGATATCGGATCAATCGTCCCGCATCGTTGACCGATGGCCATTGCTGCACGATCACCAGGTGATCGTGCTCATCGAGATGACCATAGGCCAGGCACTCGATACCGATCAGTTGAACCAGGCGTTCGGGCATCACCTCGCTCAGGTCGATGCGGTCACCCGCGTCGTGCAGGCGGTCGCTGAGCTCCAGCAGATAGGTCTGCTGCGCGTCGCCGCGGGCCCGCTCGCTGATGTCGGTAAAGGTGCATATCGCACCCTGCAATAGTTCGTCGCGGTACAGCGGCGCGACCCGATACTCGACCGGCAGGCTTTTGCCGTCCTGGCGGAAGAACAGCTCGTATTCGACATGTGCCGGTTCGCCGGTCTTGGCGGTGCGCTGGATCGGGCAATCTTCCACCGCATACGGCGAGCCGTCCGGGTGGCTGTGGTGAATCACGTGATGCAGCTGGCGACCCAGTACCTGCTCTTTGCTGTCGAAGCCGAGCAGCTTGACGAACGCCTCGTTGCAGAGGGTAACGAGGCCATGGGAATCGATGGAATAGAAGCCTTCACTGGCCGAGTCCAGCAGGCTGCGGGTGAACGCCTCGCTTTCCAGCCGTTCGATCTCGGCGCGGCGGCGTTCATGGATGTCCTGCGCCACCAATACCCAATGCAGCAGGCGACCGTCATGCCCGTAAACCGGCGCGCCGCAGCCTTGGAACCAGCGTGGCTCGCCGGCGGCGTTGAGCAGTGGCACTTCGAAACTGCCGGATTTGCCGCTTTTCAATGCCCCATGCCATTGCTGCATCACCGCGTCCCGGTGGTCCGGTGCGACGGCGGCCAGCCAGCCCATGCCAGCGGACTCGCTTTCCGTCAGCCCGGTGAGTTCGCACCAGTAGCGATTGCAGAAGATCAACGAACCGCTGGCATCGCATTGCCAGATCACTTGGGGGCTGAGATCGACCAGTGCGCGGTAGCGCTCCTCGACCTCGCGAATCGATGCTTTTTCATGCAGCCGTTCGGTCAGGTCGCGCAGAATCTTGACGAAGCCCTGCAGCTGCCCCTGCTCGGTCCTGAGCTGCATCAACACGCCGGCCGCCCAGAAGTGACTGCCATCCTTGCGGCGGTGCCAGCGCTCGTCGTTTGCCGAGCCGTCCTGCACGGCCCGTTGCATCTCGCTCTCCGGCACACCGTCGGTAACATCCTCATCGGTGAATATCCGGGCGATAGCGCTGCCGATGATCTCCTGCCGCTGCCAGCCGAGAATCTGCTCGGCGCCTCGGTTCCAGCTGATGATGGTGCCCTGGGAGTCGGTGCTGAGGATCGCGTAATCCAGCGCGCTGTCGATGATCTGCCGGTTGTGCTCCTCGTGCTCGCAGCTGCGGCGCAACTCGAGCAATGCCATGACCTGCCGGGCCAATGCCTGCAGATGGCCGAGCTGGCGCTGCGACAAGGTCTGCGCCTGGTCGCCGATCACGCACAGTGCACCGAGCAACAGGCCTTCCGGGGTCTTTAGCGGCGCGGCTGCATAGAAGGCGGATGCCTCGACCGGGCTTTCGATCACCTGCGTTTCCGCGCCGCTCATGCTGCAGGCATCAAGCGCCTGGGCAAGCGTTCGGCTGTCATCGTCAAGGTTGAGCGAGGCCTTGATCCAGAGGCGTCCCTGGTCGAGAAATATGAGGGCAGCGCTGTTGCACGTGCACAGCTCGGCCGCGAGCGTCACCAGATCATCGAACGCCGTTTCCGGTGGCGTATCGAGAATGCGGTATTGGGCCAGCGCTGTCGTTCGGTCAGCTTCGACCCGGCTGTCGACTTTATTTTCAACGTTCAAAATTTCTGCTCGGCTATCCATGGCGGCAAGACGTCCCCAGCATAAGGCGTCCGAGCACCTGCATGTGGCGAGGCGTTACTGATTGTTTGCAGATATTGTCGCTGCGAAAGAGGCGTTTGTCGCAAGTAGACCTCGGTCTACGGGCACTCTGCCAGAGCCGCCGGTCCGGTCTGGTGAATGCCTGGTTGGGGAGGTTTGATACGCGCGGCCTCATCAATCTTTCAGCAGCTTCTGGTCAGCCATCCGCAGCGAGGCGATCAGGTCTGGGTCGCGTTGATAGATGTCCGGGCGATAGTGTGGCTCGCCGGTGTCGTCCGCTTCGGCTGTCCAGTACGCCAGCAGCACTGGGGTGGGCTCGGTCAGACGAAACTCATGGGTCTTGCCCGTCTCCAGCAGCCGAGCGAAGCGTTCGCGTTCGCCATCGGTTAGCAGCAGGTCGACCAGCTGCATGACCGACTCGACCCTGACGCAGCCGGAGCTAAACGCTCGCTGGGAACGATCGAACAGGCCCTGGCTCGGCGTGTCGTGCAAGTAAATCGCAAACGGATTGTCGAACCGGACGACCAGACGTCCGAGCGGGTTGTTCGGACCTGCGGCCTGGCGCAGCAGAATGCGGCCGGGATCGTTCCAGTCGATCTGTTCGGGGTCCAGCGGGTTGCCCTCGTAGTCGAGGACCTGCAGGTCCTGCTCGGCCAGATAGTCGTGGTCCTCACGGATTTTGGGCAGTTTGTCTTCGCTCAGGATGGTGGGTGGCACGGTCCAGGTCGGATTGAGGGTCAGCCGGGTGACGGTCGATTTGATCTCCGGCGTCTGCCGCGTCGCGCGGCCAACCTGGCTGCGTGTCTCCCATTGCGCGCGCCCGTCACGGAAATAGACGACGCGCCCGCCAGCGATATCGACCAACAGCGAGCGCGCCTCGATGTCGCGGGATAGCCAGCGGAATCGCTCCAGATTGATCTTCAGCTGGTCCAGTCGCTCACTCGGGGTGACGTTCAGAGTGGCCAGGGTGTCGACGCCCAATATGCCGTCGTCCTGCAAGCCGTGGCGGGCCTGGAAGGCTTTCAGCGCCTGCTCGATGGTTCGGTCGTAGCGGTTCTGGACGCTTTCCACCGCGATGTCGGGAAGATAGCCGCTGGCGGCCAGACGTTGGCGCAGCAAGGGAACCCGGGCATCCGACATACCGGGACGCAAAGTCTCTCCGGCAGGGATCAGCAGTTGGCGTTGCGCGGGCTCGGCTCGCAGGCGGGCATGGGCCTTGCGCAGGTTGTGGTACTGCTCGAAGGTCGGGCGCGCCTGATCGAAGGCCTGGACGATGGTCATCAGGCCGGCATCGGCGATCTCCAATAGCCGCTCATCTGCCCGCTGCGGGGCCACAGCATCGGTGCTGCGCCAGACCGGCTCCAGACGATCCTGCGGCAGCCGCCCGTGGGACAGATGCCGCAGTGCCAGCAGGTAGACGTGCGTCGCGAGAATGTCGCCACACTCGCGATGCAGCGGTTCGGCCGTCGCCGTATACAGGCTTCGGCGAATGGCTGCGGGATGGTAAGCAGCAGGATTCAGACCGTCGTCGACCAGCGCATCGAGTTGCGCTAGCAGCGTGTCGATCTGCTCATAGGATGTCCACAAGGCTTCGAACTGCTGTCGACTATAGAACTCGGTCAGCTGCCGAGAAGCCGTCTGGTCGATGTCGGCAAGGGGACTGGCGCAGGCGCTGGCGAGATTTTCCAGGGCGCTCTGGATAGGTTTGACTGGATTGCTGGCAGGCTGCGCGAACGCCAATGCGGGTGCGAGGCAGAAGATGCCAACCAGACGAACTGCATGTTTTTTATACAATGCTTCACTCCCGGCAAACCCACCGACTGCTAGACTTTGCCGCTAATCCGGCTGCGGCTTTGGGAAAACCAGACCCATCCGGACCACCACAAAATGCTCTGTCAGACGAAGTGGGAGTTTTTTCGCTCCCGTCTGACCTGTTTCGCTGCCGCCTGCTCGGTGCTGCAGCGCGTATGGACGCTAGCCAAGAGGGAAATGCGGCTTTGGCGTCGGTGAGGTAATTCAATACATGATGGTTTCGTTCCGACGCCTCTGCCTCGTGGCAGGTATGTTCCTGTCAGCTCCGCTCCTGGCGGCCAGTCCTTCCTACCAGCCGGTTGTGGATGACTTGTCACTGATAGCGCCTACGTTAAACCTCAAAGTGCTCACGCATGCCGTAGCGGCCATGCAATGCGCTGTGAATAACGGCGCCAGCCCCGCGAAGCGGCTGGCGGTGATCGATTTTTCGCTGCCGTCGTCTGAACGCCGGCTCTGGATATTCGACCTGCAGCAGCGGCGGTTGTTGCTTGAAGATTTCGTCGCCCACGGAATGAAGTCTGGCGAAAACCTCGCCACACGCTTCTCCAACGTACTTGGCAGCCATCAGTCGAGCATCGGCCTGTTCCGCACCGCCGAGAGCTACAGCGGCAAGCATGGCTATTCACTGCGTATGGATGGGCTCGAACCCGGCGTGAATGACCTGGCCCGCGAGCGAGCGATCGTTATCCACCCGGCTGATTACGTGAACCCGGCCTGGATCGCCACTCAAGGCCGCATCGGCCGCAGCCAGGGCTGCCCGGCGGTGCGCCCGGAAGTGGCGCGCATGGTGGTCGATAGCCTCAAGGGCGGGCAGTTCATGTTTTCCTGGTATCCGGATCAGGATTGGCTGCAGACCTCGGCCTATCTCAATTGCGAGCCTTCGCGCGTTGCGGGGATATTGGCGGCGCGGCAGGGGTGACTCAGCGGCAAGGCTCGTAGGGTCGAACTTGTTCGACTTTCGCAAACTCGGCCGAATGAATTCGGCCCTACGGCGACAGCGCGACGCGAACGAAGCGTCAGCAGTTCGCCTGCGGCTCTATTTCTGCTCACTCTGCGGTGTTACCCGCAACACCTCTTCCAACGTAGTCAGCCCCGCTGCGATCTTCTGCGCGCCGGACAGGCGCAGGCTGTGCATGCCGTCCTTGAACGCCTGGCGACGCAAGGCGATGAGGTCGGTGTCGGCGGTGATCAGTGGCTTGATGCCGTCGTTGAGTAGCATGATCTCGTAGACTCCGGCGCGCCCGCGATAACCGGTGTCGCGGCATTCGATGCAACCCACCGCCTGGTGCGCGTGGGTCGGCAGCGGCGCATTCCAGGGCTTGGTCAGCGTCTGCCAGTCATCGGCATCCAGTTGAACCGGCGTCTTGCAGTGCGGGCAGAGTGTGCGCACCAAGCGCTGGGCCATCACGCCAAGCAGCGTTGCGCGCAACAGATAATGGGGTACACCCAGTTCCAGCAGGCGGGTGATGGCGCTTGGGGCGTCGTTGGTGTGCAGCGTCGAGAGCACCAAGTGGCCGGTCAGCGCCGCCTGGATCGCCATTTCTGCAGTTTCCAGATCGCGAATCTCGCCGACCATGATGATGTCAGGGTCCTGGCGCATCAGCGCGCGCACGCCGCTGGCGAAGGACAGGTCGATGTTGTGCTGCACCTGCATCTGGTTGAAGGCGCCCTCGATCATTTCGATCGGGTCCTCGATGGTGCAGACGTTCACCTCCGGCGTGGCCAGCTGCTTAAGCGTGGTGTAGAGCGTGGTGGTCTTGCCCGAGCCGGTGGGGCCGGTGACCAGGATGATGCCGTTGGGCTGGCCGGTCATGCTCTGCCAGCGACGCAGGTCCTCGGCGGAAAAGCCCAGCTGGTCGAAGCCCTTGAGCAACACTTCGGGATCGAAGATACGCATCACCATCTTCTCGCCGAAGGCGGTGGGCAGGGTCGAGAGGCGCAGTTCCACCTCACCGCCATCCGGCGTCTTGGTCTTGACCCGGCCATCCTGCGGTTTGCGCTTTTCGGCGACGTTCATCCGCCCCAGCGACTTCAAACGACTGACCACCGCCATGGTTACCTGCGGCGGGAACTGGTAGACGTTGTGCAGCACGCCGTCGATGCGAAAGCGCACCGTGCCCTGCTCGCGCCGCGGCTCGATGTGGATGTCGCTGGCGCGTTGGTCGAAGGCGTACTGGAACAGCCAGTCGACGATGTTGACGATGTGCGAATCGTTGGCGTCGGGCTCCTGATCGCTGGCGCCGAGGTTGAGCAGCTGCTCGAAGTTACCGGTGCCGCTGATCTTCTGGTCCGTAGCGGTGGCGCCGCTGACCGACTTGGCCAGTCGGTAGAACTCCACGGTGAAGCGCTGCAGCTCCACCGGATTGGCCACCACCCGCTTGATCGGCCGCTTGAGCACGTGGGTGAGGTTGGCTTCCCAGCTCTTCACGAAGGGCTGGGCGCTGGCGATGGTCACCGCCGAGCTGTCCACCGCCACGGCGAGGATCTTGTGGCGCTGGGCGAAGGCGTAGGACATCAGTGGCGTGATGGCCGCGACATTGATTTTCAGCGGGTCGATGCGCAGATAGGGCTGCCCGGCTTGTTCGGCGAGCCAGAGGGTCAGGGTTTCCAGATCGAGCTTCTTACCGGGTCGCGCCAGATCGTCGAGTTGCTGCTCGGCGAGAAACTCCAGCGGATGTTGCTGTGCTGCCGTGCTGCGCCGCAGGGTCAGGCATTGTTCGGCCGTGTCCTGCAGCAGCCGGCCCTGCGCCACCAGGTCGCGCAATAGATCGTTGAGGTCGAGCAGGCGATCGGCGGTGGAAGGGGCGAAGGCGGACATTGGGACTCCTGGATGTAAAAGCTGCTTGAAGCCTGACGATGAAAGCTTGAAGTAAAAGCCGAAGCTTGGCAGCGCTCCGGCACCGCACGCACCTTTGGATTTAGCTCCAGCTTCCAGCAGCTTACTTCGTCAGCGCCTTTCAGGCCTTGAGCGTCGGCACAGTACGCGTCTGCTCGACACGGGTATCGAACAGTCTTGTGGGTGAGTCGGCGGCGTTCCGCTTCAGCCCACCATAAATCGGCTTGACGTGTAACAGGCCAGGCGAGGCGTGATAACGGCGGTGAGTACGAATAAGCGGTGGGCTAAAGCCCACCCTACGCGTGACTTGCAGCTTGCGAAGTTTACTTCGTCAGCGCCTTCCAGGCCTTGAGCGTCCACACAGTACGCGCCTGTTCGACGCGGGCATCGAGCAGTTCGTTGCTCAGCGGCTGTTGTGCCAATTCGTAGAGCTTGGCCAGTTCGCCATAGAGACGGTCGGTTTCCGGTACTTCCAACGTCGTGCGTGCCAGGCGCAGCCAAACCAGCAGCCGCTCCATGCGCGGGCGTTGTTCGGCGAGGTCTTCAGGCTGCTGCTGATAGCGCAACAGCTGCAATGCCTCAGCTTCTTCACCCAACAGGCGTGGTAACCAATTGCCCAGCCCGGCCGCACCTTGGCGATTGCCACGGTTGTTGCGCTCAGCGGTCCAGCCACGTTGCAGCAGCCATAGCGAGGCCTTCAGCGAGAACAGGCCCCAGCGTGGCTGATCGAGTTCGGCAGCGAATTCGTCCGGCACTGCCTGGCGGATCGATTCGTCGTCCTGCCCGGCTTCGAGGCGTGGACGCCAGTCTTGGATCAGCGCATCGAGCCGTTCGCGCAGCTCGCGGCTACTGGCGCGCGGCGCGGCCTGGCCGAGGCTGCCGAGCAGGGCGCGCAAGTCGACCAGTTGCTGCAGCCACTGGCTGAGCAGTTTCCAATGACCGTTGAAGCGGTACTGCTCGGCCAGGCGCTGGCTATTGCCCAGCAGATGCCAGGCCAGCGCGGCGAAGGCATCGTCCAGCGGCATGAGTGTATCGAGTGTCGGCGCCGGCAGATTCAGCGCATAGCTGTCGGCGTCATGCAGGCGATAGCCACGCTCGGCCTTGCTGATGTCGCAGGGCATCAGCGGCAGGTCGGCCGCCAGTTCGGTGGCCAGCTCCAGCAGCGCTTCGGGCTCGCCCTGGCGCAGTTCCAGTTCCAGCTCGCAGATGTCCTCGCTCTGCTTGCCGACCACGACCTTGCCCAGGTCCAGCGCCGCTTCGATCACGACTTTGGCCTTGCCACGGCCCCAGGCAATTTCGGCCTTCTCGCGGACGAAGTCGGTGGTGAAGATCGGCTTGAGGGTTTTCTTGTCCAGCTCGGCGAGGGCCGCCGGCCAGCAGTCGTCGGTGAGTTTCTTCGGGTCCAGCTTGGCTTTGTCGAGGTACCAGTCCCACTCGTTGCGCTCGGACAGACCGGCCACGCTCTGGCCACGGCTCTTGAGCGTCTGGATGAACTGCTCGCCATCGCGCCGCAGACGTAACGCAACTTTCGCCTGAGCAAGTTCGCGCTCGGGCGTGTCGTAATACTGATTGAACAGTTCGTGGCGTTGCCAGCCGCTCTTGTTGCGCTTTTTCAGCAGCGGGTGGTCGCGTAGTGCCGCGAGGGTTTCGCGACTGGCGCGCAGTTTGATTTCGGTTTCTTTCTGCATGATGCCCAGGTGATGCCTATGTTTGAGTGTGACTGATATCACGCGGTGGCGGTGTTTCAAGCTCATCCGTATACTTGCCGCCTTCTGAAGCCGGGGTATTCCCTATGCCAATCAATCCATTCGTCAGCCTGTTCGGACGCTCGCCCATCGGCCCGATGCAGCAGCACATGGCCAAGTCCCACGAATGTGCCGCCAACCTGGTACCCCTTTTTCAGGCGATCACGGCAGAAGACTGGGAGCGGGTCGAGCAGATCCAGCAAGAGATGGCGCGCCTGGAAAACGAGGCCGATAAGCTCAAGAAAAGCGTTCGCCAGCATCTGCCCAAGAGCCTGTTTCTGCCGGTACCGCGCTCCGATCTGCTGGAGCTGCTGAGTGTACAGGACAAGATCGCCAACCGCGCCAAGGACATCGCCGGCCTGATGCTGGGCCGCTGCATGACCGTCCCCGTGGCGCTGCAGCCGCTGATGCTGGCCTTCGTCCAGCGCAGCGTCGATGCCAGCTGCCAGGCGCTGAAGGCGCTCAAAGAACTGGATTCGCTGCTCGAGACCGGCTTCAGCGGCCGTGAGGCCACGCTGGTCGAGAAGATGGTCGAGGAAGTTGAGGAAATCGAGCGTGAAACCGACCGTATGCAGATCACGGTTCGCCGTGAGCTGTTCAAGCTGGAAAAGGAATTGCCACCAGTAGACGTCATGTTCCTCTACAAAATCATCGAATGGATCGGTGACGTGGCCGACCGTGCCGAGCGCGTCGGTAACCGTCTGGAACAATTGCTGGCGCGTTGAGCGCCAGTTTCCTTTCTGGGTTCAACAGGTAACTTTCTATGTCTCTTATCTCGGATTACGGCTTCGTACTCCTGGTGCTCGCCTGCGCGTTCGGTTTTTTCATGGCCTGGGGCGTTGGCGCCAATGACGTGGCCAACGCCATGGGTACCTCGGTGGGCTCGCGCGCACTGACCATCAAGCAGGCGATTTTGATCGCCATGGTCTTCGAGTTCTGCGGGGCCTACCTGGCCGGTGGCGAGGTGACCGAAACCATCAAGAACGGCATTGTCGACGCCGAGATGATCCCGCCGGAACTGATGGTCTTGGGAATGATGTCGGCACTGCTTGCCGCCGGCACCTGGCTGTTGGTGGCGTCGATGAAGGGCTGGCCGGTTTCCACTACCCACTCGATCGTCGGTGCGGTGATCGGTTTCGCGGCGGTGGGTGTCTCGATGGATGCGGTGCACTGGGAGGGCGTCGGTCCGATCGTTGCCAGCTGGGTCGTCTCGCCTGTGCTGTCCGGCACCATCGCCTTCGGTGTGTTCATGAGTGTGCAGCGCCTGATCATCGACACCGAGAATCCCTTCCAGAACGCCAAGCGTTTCGTGCCGATGTACATGTTCCTCACCGGTTTCATGGTGGCGCTGATGACCCTGTCCAAGGGGCTCAAACACATCGGTCTGGACCTCAGCAGCGGCCAGAGTTTTCTTCTCGCGGTTGGCGTCGGCGTGCTGGTGATGCTGATCGGTATCGCGCTGCTGACACGCATCAAGGTCGACGTCGAAGCGGACAAAACCTTCCACTTTTCCAGCGTGGAAAAGGTCTTCGCCGTTCTGATGATCTTCACCGCCTGCTCCATGGCGTTCGCCCATGGCTCCAACGATGTGGCCAACGCAGTCGGCCCGCTGGCTGCGGTGGTCGGTGTGCTGCAGTCCGATGGCGCGGCTGCGGTCGCTGCCAAGTCGGCCGTGCCGGGCTGGGTGCTGCTGCTGGGCGCGGTAGGTATCGTTATCGGTCTCGCCACCTACGGTTACAAGGTGATCGCCACCATTGGCAAGCAGATCACCGAGCTCACTCCAAGCCGCGGTTTCGCTGCGGAACTGGCGACTGCCACCACAGTGGTTGGCGCGTCGGCGATTGGCTTGCCGGTTTCCACTACGCATACGCTGGTTGGGGCGGTGCTCGGCGTGGGCATCGCGCGCGGTATCGGCGCGCTGAACCTGGGCGTGGTCGGCAAGATATTTATGTCCTGGCTGGTTACCCTGCCGGTCGGTGCTGGCCTGGCGATCGTGTTCTTCCTGATTCTTCGCGCCATTTTCACCTGATCTACCGCGCGACAGGCTGCGACACCTCTTACGCCCCGTCGATCAGACGGGGCGTATTCGTTCATGGGTCCCGTCTTGATGCGTTTCATGTTTCACTGGCTGCTCTGTTCCGATCTCGATACGGAGGTAGCCGGTGCCCGTTCCCTCACTCAAGGATCAATTTGCCGCGCTGGTCGCCGCGCCTTCGGTGAGCTGCACACAGGCGCATTGGGACCAGACCAACCGGCCGGTGATCGACCTGCTCGCCGGCTGGCTGTGTGATCTTGGTTTCTCCTGTGAAACGCAGGAAATAGCCCCCGGCAAGTTCAATCTGCTGGCCAGTCATGGCAGCGGTCCCGGCGGACTGGTGCTGGCCGGACACAGCGACACCGTGCCTTTCGATGCCGAGCTGTGGACGTCCGATCCGCTGCGCCTGCGCGAAGCCGACAGCCGTTGGTACGGCCTGGGCAGCTGCGATATGAAAGGCTTCTTCGCGCTGATCATCGAAGCGGTGCTGCCGCTGTTGGACCAGCCGTTCAGGCAGCCGCTGCTGATCCTCGCCACTTGCGACGAGGAAAGCTCCATGTCCGGCGCCCGGGCGTTGGTCGATGCCGGCCGGCCGCTGGGGCGTGCCGCGGTGATCGGCGAGCCCACCGGGTTGCGGCCCGTGCGCCTGCACAAGGGCATCATGATGGAAGGCATCGAAATTCACGGGCAGAGCGGGCATTCCTCCAACCCCGCCTACGGCCATAGCGCGCTGGATGCCATGCACGGCGTGATGGGCGAGCTGATGACGCTGCGCCGTGAGTGGCAGGGCGAATACGACAATCCGCTGTTCGACGTGCCGCAGCCGACGCTCAACCTCGGCTGCATCCACGGCGGCGACAATCCCAACCGCATCTGTGGCCATTGCGCACTGGAGTTCGATCTGCGGCCGTTGCCCGGTATGGACCCCGAGCAGCTGCGCGCAGCCATTCGCCAGCGTTTACAGCCGCTGGCCGACCAGCACCAGGTGACGATCGAGCTGGCGCCGCTGTTTCCCAGCGTGCCGCCCTTCGAGCAGCCGGCGGGCGGCGAGCTGGTCAAGCTTGCCGAACGGCTGACCGGCCATGCCGCCGAGGCGGTGGCGTTCGCTACCGAAGCGCCTTATCTTCAGCAGCTTGGCTGCGAGACACTGGTACTAGGCCCCGGCGACATCGCCTGCGCCCACCAGCCGAACGAATACCTGGATCTCGACAGAATCGAACCCACCGTGAGGCTGCTGCGCGCCATGATCGATCACTATTGCCTGCAGCCGGCCAGCCGAGGTTAGGAGCAGATTTCGGATCGAATCTGCTCCCGCGCCCGCTCTCCCGACCCGGCTACCGGACTTTTAAGCTGTCACCTGAAGGCTTCTGCAACATGCACGACTACGTCACCTGGCTTCGCGACTCCTCGCCCTACATCAACTCGCACCGTGAGCGCACCTTCGTGGTCATGCTGCCGGGCGATGGCCTGGAGCACACCAATTTCGGCAACATCGTCCACGACCTGGTGCTGCTGCACAGCCTCGGCGTGCGCCTGGTGCTGACGTTCGGCTCACGCCCGCAGATCGAGGCGCGGCTAGCCGCACGCGGCATCGAACCGCGTGTGCACCGCGGCTTGCGCGTCACCGATTCCGCCGCGCTGGAGTGCGCGATCGATGCTGTCGGGCACATGCGCATCGCCCTCGAAGCGCGGCTGTCGATGGACATGGCTGCCTCGCCGATGCAGGGCGCGCGGCTGCGCGTGGCCAGTGGCAATTTCGTCACCGCGCGGCCCATCGGCGTGGTCGAGGGGGTCGATTATCAGCACACCGGCGAAGTGCGGCGCATCGACCGCAAAGGCATCGGCCGCCTGCTGGACGAGCGCACCATCGTGCTGCTCTCGCCGCTGGGCTATTCACCCACCGGGGAAATCTTCAACCTCGCTTGCGAAGATGTCGCTACCCGCGCGGCCATCGATCTGCAGGCCGACAAGCTGGTGCTCTACGGCGCCGAACGCGGTCTGCTGGACGAAGCCGGCAATCTGGTGCGCGAGCTGCGCCCGCCGCAAATTCCGTCTCATGTCGAGCGGCTGGGCAGCGATTACCAGGCCGAGCTGCTGGACGCCGCCGCCCAGGCCTGCCGTGGCGGCGTGCGGCGCAGCCACCTGGTCAGCTATGCCGATGACGGCGCGCTGCTCAACGAGCTGTTCACCCGCGACGGCGCCGGCACCCTGGTGGCGCAGGAGCAGTTCGAGCAATTGCGCGAGGCGACCATCGAGGACGTGGGAGGGCTGATCGATTTGATCACGCCGCTGGAGGAGCAGGGCATTCTGGTACGCCGTTCACGCGAGGTGCTGGAGCGCGAAGTAGAGCAGTTCAGCATCGTCGAGCGCGACGGCCTGATCATCGCCTGTGCCGCGCTCTATCCCATCCCCGATTCGGACTGGGGCGAGCTGGCCTGCCTGGCGGTCAACCCCGAATATCGCCACGGCGGCCGTGGCGACGAGCTGCTCGAACGCATCGAAGCGCGGGCGCGCAAGCTGGGTCTGAAAACTCTGTTCGTGCTCACTACTCGCACCGCCCACTGGTTCCGCGAACGCGGCTTCGAACCCAGCGGCGTCGAACGCCTGCCGGCGGCGCGGGCCTCGCTGTACAACTTCCAGCGCCAGTCGAAGGTGTTCGAGAAGAAGCTGTAAAAAACGATAAAGGCGTTTGAGTCTGGAAGACTGGACGAAAAGGCAGGCCGTGGTTGTTTGTGGGTTTGTCGTCGGATTACGCCTTCGGCTAATCCGACCTACAACTGTAGGGTGGGCGGGCGGCGCTCCGCTTTAGCTCGCGCGGGACTGGCGGCAACGCGCCAGGCGGAGATTGATGCGGGGGCGTAAGTTTGTAGGGTGGGCTTCAGCCCACCAGAACGGGACCGGCGGCGATACGTCAGGCGAGGCGTAGATGCGGGGCGTAAGCAAGCGGTGGGCTGAAGCCCACCCTACGTATCTGCCGCGCTCAAATGGACAACAGGCTTGCCTGATAGGCCGCCACGAACTGGTCGAAATCCAACTCCTGTTGGGCTTCTAGCTCGGCCTGTTCAATGTGCGATTGCTGCGCGGCGGTTTCGAATCCGGCCTGCTCGGCAGCGCTCAGGGGGTGACCGCGGAAATGCTCGGCATGGGCCAGGCTCTGGCTCAGGGCGAACTGGCTAAAGCTCTCGCCGCTGCGTTTCAGCTCGTCGAGTACCCGCGCCGATGGCGTGAGATTGCTGTCGGCGACCTTCGCCTGTTGCGCGGCAAGCGCCCTCGCATGTTGCTCGCCGCCCTGGGCCTGGTCCAGCAGCGCGGCGACCTGACCGATTTCGCCCAGCAGTTCCTGCGCCCAGGCTTGCAGGCTGACCTGCTCGCCGCCGCGACGCAGTTCGAGGCCCGGCTTGCGTCCTTCGGTGACTACCTTGAGGAAGTTGTCGCTGCTGGCTCCACACTCGCCCGCGACCAAGCAGGGGCTGTCTTCCAGCGTGCAGAACAGCAGGAAGGCATCGAGGAAACGCGCTTCGTCAAGATCGATGCCCAGCGGTAGGAAGGGGTTGATGTCCAGGCAGCGCACTTCGATGTACTGGATGCCGCGGGCGCGCAGCGCCTGCAGCGGGCGCTCGCCGCTCTCGGTGACGCGTTTGGGACGAATGTTCGAGTAGTACTCGTTTTCGATCTGCAGCACGTTGGTGTTGAGCTGTAGCCAGTTGCCCTGGGCGTCCTTGGTGCCCATCGCGGCATAGGCCGGGTAGGGCGTCGAAACGGCTTTGTGCAGGCTATCGGTGTAGCTGGACAGGTTGTCGTAGCAGGGTGTCAGGCCGGCCTGGGCGTTGCTCTGGTAACCCAGGTCGCTCATTCGCAGGCTGGTGGCCCACGGCAAATAAAGGGTGTCTTCGTCCAGCTGTTCGAGCTGGTGCGGGCGACCGCGCATGAAGCTCGCATCCAGCGCCGGGGAGGCGCCGAACAGATACATCAGTAGCCAGCTGTAGCGACGGAAATTACGGATCAGCGCGATATAGCGCGAGGACTGATAGTCCTGGCGACTGCGCTCGTCGCCTTCATCGGCTTGCAGCAGCGACCACAGTGCCTCGGGTAGCGAGAAGTTGTAGTGAATGCCGGCGATGCACTGCATGGTCTTACCGTAGCGCAGTGCCAAGCCCTGGCGGTAGACGTGCTTGAGCCGGCCGATGTTGGAGCGGCCGTACTCGGCGATGGGAATCTGCGCTTCTTCCGGCAGGCGCCCCGGCATCGAAGGGCTCCAGAGCCATTCGTCGGCGAGCTTGCCGTAGGTGTAGCGATGGATGGCGTCCAGCTCGGCCAGGGTCTGTTGCGGATCGGTTGCGGTGCCGGTGATGAACTCCAGCAGCGCCTCGGAATAATCGGTGGTGATCTTCGGATGCGTCAGCGCCGAACCCAGCGCGTGCGGGTGTGGCGTCAGGGCCAGCTCGCCGTGGTTGTCGATGCGCAGGCATTCGCGCTCGATCCCATGCAGGCATTGCGAGAGCAGCGGAAGGTGGGAGGGCTCGGCCAGCAATGCCAGGCGGTGGGAGAGGAGGTCGCTCAAGTTCTGGTTCCTTCACGCATCAGTCGGCCCAATATGGGGCTGCGAGGGGCAAGCTTCAAGCCACAAGCTGCAAGAGAAAGCAGGCGCGCCCTTGCAGCCTGAAGCTTGCCGCTTCTTACAAACAGGCGAAGGTCGATTGTGCCTTGGCGATCAGTTTGCCGCCTTGATGAACCTCGGCTTCGAGCACCTGGGTACGACGCCCGGCATGTACCACCCAGGCGCGGCAGGTCAGTTCGCCTTCGGTCACCGGGCGGATGTAGTTGAGCTTGCATTCCAGCGTCACACTGTTCGGCACCCCGTCGTTGAGACTGTGGCTGGCCTGACCCATGGCGGTGTCGATCAGCGAGAACAGCGCACCGCCATGCAGCTTGCCATGCAGGTTGCGCAAGCCGTCGTGCATGCTCAGCCCGAGTACGGCCTCGCCGTTTTCGGCCTTGTGAATCTCCAGGCCGAGCAGGCGGCCGAAGGCGCTGGAACTGCCCACCGCCTCGACTTGAATGCTCATCTTATTTCCTCAGCTGCTTGGCATTGGCGAACAGCGACGCCATGGCCGCGTTAGTCGGCGCGGGCTTGTCCTGCTTGGTGTGGCGCTCGGTGCGCGGCGCGTTGCCGCGAGGCTTGCCACCTCCACGTGGCCCCTCGGTTTTCTCGCCGGGGGTGTCGCTCATGCGCATGGACAGGCCGACGCGGTTGCGCGGAATATCCACCTCCATGACCTTGACCTTGACGATGTCACCGGCTTTGACCACTTCGTAGGGGTCTTTGACGAATTTCTCCGACAGCGCGCTGATGTGCACCAAGCCATCCTGATGCACGCCGATGTCGACGAAGGCACCGAAGTTGGTCACGTTGGTCACCACGCCTTCGAGCACCATGCCGGGCGTCAGGTCGCTGAGCTTCTCGACGCCTTCCTGGAATTCGGCGGTCTTGAACTCGGGACGCGGGTCGCGGCCAGGCTTTTCGAGTTCCTGGAGGATGTCGCCGATGGTCACCAGGCCGAAGGTCTCATCGGTGAATTTCGCCGGGTCGAGCTTCTTGAGGAAGGTCGAGTCGCCGACGAGCGAGCGGATATCGCGGCCGGTATCGGCGGCGATGCGTTTGACCAGCGGATAGGTCTCCGGGTGAACCGCGGAGGCATCCAGCGGATTATCGCCATTCATTACGCGGAGGAAGCCGGCGGCCTGTTCGAAGGTTTTGTCGCCCAGGCGCGGCACCTTCTTCAGTTCGCTGCGGGATTTGAACGCGCCGTTGGCATCGCGGTAGGCGACGATGTTCTGCGCCAGGGTGCCGTTGAGCCCAGAAATGCGTGCCAGCAGGGCGGCGGAGGCGGTGTTCACATCCACGCCGACAGCGTTCACGCAGTCCTCGACCACCGCATCCAGCGAGCGCGCCAGTTTCAGCTGTGAAACGTCGTGCTGGTACTGGCCAACGCCGATGGCCTTGGGCTCGATCTTCACCAGTTCGGCCAGCGGGTCCTGCAGACGACGGGCGATGGACACCGCCCCACGGATCGAAACGTCCAGATCGGGAAATTCCTTCGCTGCCAGCTCCGAGGCCGAATACACCGAGGCACCGGCTTCGCTGACCATGATCTTGGTGAGCTTCAGGCCCGGCACCTGCTTGATCAGGTCTGCCGCCAGCTTGTCGGTCTCGCGGCTGGCGGTGCCGTTGCCGATGGCGATCAGATCGACGCCGTGCTTGGCGCACAGCTTGGCGAGAACGGCGAGGGTGCCGTCCCAATCGTTGCGCGGTGCGTGCGGGTAGACGGTGGCGGTATCCAGCAGCTTGCCGGTGGCATCCACCACCGCGACCTTGCAGCCGGTGCGCAGGCCAGGGTCCAGGCCCAATGTGGCGCGTGGCCCGGCCGGGGCAGCGAGCAGCAGGTCGTGCATGTTGCGCGCAAAGACGCCAATGGCATCGTCCTCGGCCTTGTCGCGTAGCTCGCCGAGCAGATCGGTTTCCAGATGGGTGTAGAGCTTGACCTTCCAGGTCCAGCGCACCACCTCGGCCAGCCACTTGTCGGCGGCGCGGCCTTGGTTGGTGATACCGAAGCGCTCACCGATCATGCCTTCGCCCGGATGCATGGAGCCGGGGGCTTCGTCGTCGCCCTTGAGCGTAATACTGAGGATGCCTTCGTTGCGGCCGCGGAAGATCGCCAAGGCACGGTGCGACGGGGTGTTCTTCAGCACTTCGTCATGCTCGAAGTAGTCGCTGAACTTGGCGCCTTCCTGCTCCTTGCCCGGCACCAGGCGGGCGCTGAGGGTGGCGTTGTGCTTGAGAAAATCGCGCAGCTTGGCCAGCAGGTCGGCATCCTCGGCGAAGCGTTCCATGAGGATGTACTTGGCGCCTTCGAGCACGGCCTTGGTGTCGGCGAAGCCTTTTTCGGCATCGATGAAACGCTCGGCTTCGCTCTCCGGGGACAGGCTCGGGTCGGCGAACAGCGCGTCGGCCAGCTCGCTGAGGCCGGCTTCCAGGGCGATCTGGCCCTTGGTGCGGCGCTTCTGCTTATAGGGCAGGTAGAGGTCTTCGAGGCGGGTCTTGGTGTCGGCTAGATTGATCTCGCGGGCCAGTTCGGGCGTCAGCTTGCCCTGTTCCTCGATGCTGGCGAGGATCGAGGTGCGTCGCTCGTCCAGCTCACGCATGTAGCGCAGGCGCTCTTCCAGATTGCGCAGCTGGGTGTCGTCGAGGCTGCCGGTGACTTCCTTGCGGTAACGGGCGATGAAGGGCACGGTGGAACCTTCGTCGAGCAGCGCCACGGCGGCGGCTACCTGTTGCGGGCGCACGCCCAGCTCGTTGGCGATGCGGGAATTGATGCTGTCCATGAACCTACCTGGGTCAGTCAAACCATGCAGGCCGTGCCTGCGCGAAAGCGCGGGATTATAAAGGCAGCGGGGAGCTTGAGGCTGGAAGCTGGAAGAAAAAGCATCGGGCGTTGTCCCTGGTAGTGGCGCATGGAGCGGGTTGCACCGCCCTGCGATTTTGGCCACTTCCAACTGCTTCTCTCGCAAAATCTGCTAACAATGGCTGTCAATTGCCTTGTCATCCGTAGGCGCATAATGCGCCGTCGATAAATTCAGGAGTTTCCATGAGCAGCACTGCGTCAGCCAGCGAAGGTGAAAAAATCCTGATCGTCGATGACGATGCCCGTCTGCGGCGTCTGCTCGAGCGGTTTCTCGACGAGCAGGGCTATCGCGTCCGTACCGTTGAAAGCGCCGAGCAGATGGACCGTCTGCTCAGCCGCGAACTGTTCCATCTGGTGGTTCTGGACCTGATGATGCCCGGCGAGGATGGCCTGTCGGCGTGCCATCGCCTGCGTGAAAGCGGCAATGGAATTCCGATCATCATGCTCACGGCCAAGGGTGACGAAGCCAGTCGCATCCAGGGTCTGGAGCAGGGTGCCGACGATTATCTGGCCAAACCCTTCAACCCGCGCGAACTGCTGGCACGGATTCGCGCCGTGCTGCGGCGCCAAGCACCCCAGGTGCCGGGTGCGCCGGGCAGCGAAGACGAGACGGTGACCTTCGGCGACTACGAGCTGTTTCTCGGCACACGCGAGCTGAAGAAGGGCGACCAGGTCCACATGCTTACCACCGGCGAGTTCGCCGTGCTCAAGGCGTTGGTCCAGCACGCCCGCGAGCCGTTGACCCGCGACAAGTTGATGAACCTCGCCCGTGGCCGCGAATGGGACGCCCTGGAGCGCTCCATCGATGTGCAGATTTCGCGCCTGCGTCGCCTGATCGAGCCCGACCCGTCCAAGCCGCGCTATATCCAGACGGTCTGGGGCGTGGGTTACGTGTTCGTACCTGATGGCAACAAGGGCTGAAAAGCCGCTAGAAGTGCCTAGCGCTGGAGGCTGGAGAAGGGTCGCTTTATTCGTCCGGCCTACAGTGTCGTAGGGTGGGCTTCAGCCCACCACGCCCGGTCGATTTGGTGGTGAGCCCATAGCGCTGTGCATTTTCGTACCGCTTTCCAGCCTCCAGCGCTCTTATTCGGCTATTGATTTTATGAAGACTCCACTCTGGTTCCCGCAAAGCTTCTTCGCTCGCACCCTGTGGATGGTGCTGATCGTCGTGCTGTTCTCCAAGGTACTGATGCTGGTGTACCTGATGATGAACGACGACATGCTCGTCGATCGTCAGTACAGCCACGGCGCGGCCTTGACGCTGCGCGCCTATTGGGTCGCCGACGAGGCCAATCGCGAGCGCATCGGCGAGGCCGCAGGGGTGCACCGGGTGGCGGAGGCGGACGTGCCGCCGAGTGAATACCATTGGCCCTACACCGAAATCTTCCAGCAGCAGATGCGCGCCGAGCTGGGCCCCGAAACCGAGGTGCGGGTGCGCATCCAGCCGGAAACGGCGCTCTGGGTGCGCGCTCCGAGTCTGGGGCCGGATTGGCTGCAGGTGCCGCTCTATGCCTATCCATTGCGTGGGCAGCGGATCTGGAGCGTGCTGGGCTGGTTCCTCGGCATCGGGCTGCTTTCCACCGCCGCCGCGTGGGTTTTCGTCGGTCAGCTCAACCTGCCGCTCAAGCGCCTGGTCTACGCCGCCCGGCAGATCGGCAAGGGGCGCAGCGTGCGTTTGCCGATCAGCGACACGCCGAGCGAGATGACCGAGGTCTATCGCGCCTTTAATCAGATGGCGGAGGACGTCGAGCAGGCCGGGCGCGAGCGCGAGCTGATGCTCGCCGGGGTTTCCCACGACCTGCGTACACCGCTGACTCGCCTACGTCTGTCGCTGGAGCTCATGTCCAGCGAGGCCGAGCTGACCGAGGACATGGTCCGCGACGTCGAGGACATGAACGCGATCCTCGATCAGTTCCTCGCCTTTGTCCGCGACGGCAGCGACGAACCGGTAGAAAGTATCGATCTGGGCGAGCTGGTGCGTGAAGTGGTGGCGCCCTACAACCAGTACGGCGAAACCGTGCGGCTGTGCGTCGAACCGATGCCACAGCTGACCCTGCGACGCGTGTCGATCAAACGTCTGTTGGTCAATCTCATCGAGAATGCCTTGCGCTACGGCGGCCACGGCGTCGAAGTTGCCGCCCACGTTTCTGGAGATGGCAGCGCGCCTTACGTGGTGCTCAGCGTGCTAGATCGAGGCGCTGGCATCGATCCGAAAGAGCTCGGCGAAATCTTCAATCCCTTCATCCGCGGCGACCGCGCGCGCGGCGGTCAGGGAGCCGGGCTGGGGTTGGCGATCGTCAAACGCATCGCTTCGCAGCACGGCGGTGTGGTCGAGTTGCGTAATCGCGAAGCCGGCGGGCTGGAAGCACGGGTCAGCCTGCCGTTGGGGTTGCTGCTGCCGAGGGATGCGATAAAGCACTGAGGCAGCTGCAAGCCTTAAGCGGCAAGAAAGAGCAGGGAGTGCCCTGCCGTCGCGCTTTTACTTGCAGTTGCCTTTTAGCCCTTGCCCTTCGTCCTCGTCAGGTGCGGGCCGGCGTTCTTTTCCAGGTACTGGATGATCAGGCCGGCAACGTCCTTGCCGGTGGTTTCTTCGATGCCGGCCAGGCCCGGCGAGGAGTTCACTTCCATCACCAGCGGGCCGTGGTTGGAGCGCAGGATGTCGACGCCGGCGACGCTCAGGCCCATGACCTTGGCCGCGCGGATGGCGGTCATGCGTTCCTCGGGAGTGATCTTGATCAGGCTGGCGGTACCGCCGCGGTGCAGGTTGGAGCGGAATTCGCCGGGTTTGGCCTGGCGCTTCATGGCAGCGATCACCTTGTCGCCGACGACGAAGCAGCGGATGTCGGCGCCGCCGGCTTCCTTGATGTATTCCTGCACCATGATGTCCTGCTTGAGGCTCATGAAGGCCTCGATCACCGATTCGGCGGCCTTTTCGGTCTCGCACAGCACCACCCCGATACCCTGGGTGCCTTCCAGGACCTTGATCACCAATGGCGCGCCGCCGACCATCTGGATCAGGTCGGCGATGTCGTCCGGGGAGTGGGCGAAACCGGTGACGGGCAGGCCGATCCCACGTCTGGCCAGCAATTGCAGCGAACGTAGCTTGTCGCGTGAACGGGCGATGGCCACCGACTCGTTGAGGGGGAACACGCCCTGCATCTCGAACTGGCGCAGCACCGCGCAGCCATAGAAGGTAACGGAGGCACCGATACGCGGAATTACCGCGTCGAAGCCTTCCAACGGGCGCCCGCGGTAATGGATCTGCGGCTTGTGGCTGGCGATGTTCATGTACGCGCGCAGGGTGTCGATCACCACCACTTCATGGCCACGTTGCTGGCCGGCCTCTACCAGGCGGCGGGTCGAATACAAGCGTGGATTGCGCGACAGCACGGCGATTTTCATTGAGCACCGGAAGTAGTGAGAGTTTGGGGTTTTTCCTGCACATAGGTGCGCGCAGGGTCGACCAGCCATTTGCCGTCCATCAGGGCTTTTGACCCCAGCAGCAGGCGATAGCGCATGGTCTTGCGACAGGTCAGGGTGAATTCCACCGGCCACAGATGATCGCCCAGCGCCAGTAATGTACGCACCACGTAGCGGGTCTGGGCGTGACCGTTGGAGCTCTTGATGGTCTTGCGAGTGACCAGCGGTGCCTCACAGCGATGTCGGCGTTGCACCAGCGTGCCCAGGTGCGCGGTGAAGCGCACCCAGCGTTCGCCGTCACGCTCGAATTCGCTAATGTCGGTTGCATGCAGTGCCGAGGTGCTGGCGCCGGTGTCGATCTTTGCGCGCAGGCCGACCACGCCGAGTTCGGGCAGGGCGATCCATTCGCGCAAACCGATGACTATCTGAGGGTCGGGATTGTTCAAGAAAGCGTATCCACTGGATTTCCGCGCATTCTAGACATGGCACATGACATCCGCATCTACCTGTACGACCCTATGACAACACGACGATTGGCCGAGTTGAGCGATGAGCGAAAAAGACGACGGTAAAGTCCGCTTGGATAAATGGTTATGGGCCGCGCGCTTCTACAAGACGCGCGCCTTGGCGAAGGCCGCCATCGAAGGCGGCAAGGTGCATTGCCGCGGTGAGCGCTGCAAGCCGAGCAAGGAGCCGAAAGTGGGCGAGGAACTGGTGATCCGCGCAGGCTTCGATGAACGCACCGTGGTGATCCGTGCGCTTTCCGCTGTGCGCCGGGGCGCGCCGGAAGCACAACTGCTCTATGAGGAAACTGCCGACAGTCTGGCCAAGCGCGAAAATGCCGCGGCCATGCGCAAGGCGGGTGCGTTGGGTGTGGAAACCGATGGCAAGCCGAGCAAGAAACAGCGCCGCGCTTTGCAGCGCTTCCGCTCGGATGCCGAATGACTCGCCGGTTGGACGGTCGCCACTTTCGCCCTAGAATGCGGTCCCTTCTCCCAAGGGCCCATGCAGATTCCGAGATTCGATGAGTCGCGGTATCACAGCCAACGGCCCCGGCCTTCAACCTGCTCTGG
The DNA here is from genome assembly GCF_019355055.1 of Pseudomonas sp. MTM4. NCBI lineage: Bacteria > Pseudomonadati > Pseudomonadota > Gammaproteobacteria > Pseudomonadales > Pseudomonadaceae > Pseudomonas > Pseudomonas sp. MTM4. Next base: position 2,743,831 of record NZ_CP048411.1, on the reverse strand, counting down.
TCATGCCCATGCTCGATTCCGATTACACCCAGCGTTTTCTCTTCGATAACACCGACGTGCGGGGCGAGTGGGTCGGGCTCGAGCGCAGCTATGCCGAGGTGCTGGCCAAACACGCCTACCCGGAGCCGGTCGCCCAGCTGCTCGGCGAGCTGCTCGCGGCAGCCGCACTGCTCGTCGGTACGCTGAAATTCGATGGGCTGATGGTGTTGCAGGCGCGTTCGGCCGGCGCGGTACCGCTACTGATGGTCGAATGCTCCAGCGATCGCGAGGTGCGCGGCATCGCTCGCTATCACGAGGAGCAGCTGACGCCCGGTGCGACACTGTCTGAGCTGATGCCCGAAGGCGTGCTGGCGATGACCATCGATCCTGCCAATGGCCAGCGCTATCAAGGCATCGTCGCACTGGATGGCGCGACCCTGGCGGAAAGCCTGTCGAGCTATTTCGCCTCGTCCGAGCAGCTGCCGACGCGCTTCTGGCTTGCCGCCGATGGCCGCCGTGCCTGCGGCATGTTGCTGCAGCAGCTACCGGTCGATCGCATCCGTAACGGAGAGGAACGCGAAGCCAGCTGGCAGCATTTGCGCACCCTGGCCGATACGCTGTCCGCCGAAGAATTGCTCGGTCTCGACACCCAGACCGTGCTGCACCGGCTCTATCACGAAGAGCAGGTACGCCTATTCGAGCCACGGCCGATCACCTTCCGCTGCAGCTGCTCGCGTGAGCGCTCGGCCAACGCGGTGATCAGCCTCGGCCAGCACGATGCCGAGCAGCTGCTTAGCGAGCAGGGCGGCGCGATCACCATTGATTGCCAGTTCTGCAATCACAGCTATCGATTCGATGCGGCCGACATCGCCCAGCTGTTCGCAGGTGCGGGAACCGAGGGGCCTTCCGGCACGCGGCATTAAAAGGCCGTGGGGCGTAGAACCTTTTCGCCATTACGCCCTCATACCCAGCGCAGCGTCATTTCTGTCATAATCGCGCGCACTTTTTTTCGATGTAGTTCGCTGTCAGGTGGGCTACAACAGCATGGAGGATTCGGCCCAGGGCCGACGGGAAACTCATGACGCAAGCTATTAACGCCGTGTACGTTGATATCAGCACCGCTCGATTGATCGAAGAAGCCGTCAAGCGTGGTGAAGGTGAATTGGCCGCCAATGGAGCGCTCGTTGTCAAAACCGGTCACCGCACCGGTCGTTCGCCAGCCGACCGCTATATCGTCGAAGAGCCGAGCACCAAGGATTCCATCGCCTGGGGCCCGATCAATCGTCCGTTCCCTGCCGACAAGTTCGATGCCCTTTGGGATCGCGTCGAGACCTTCAACAAGGCTCAGGAGCACTTCGTTTCCCACGTCCACGTAGGCTCCTCCGAAGCTCACTACCTGCCGGTCAAGATGACCACCGCAACGGCCTGGCAGAACCTCTTCGGTCGTCAGCTGTTCATCAACCCGGCACAGTACAACCCGGCCGGTAAGGAAGAATGGCAGGTTCTCAACGTCGCCAATTTCGAGTGCTCTCCTGAGCGCGACGGCACAAACTCCGACGGCTGCGTGATCATCAATTTCGCCGCGAAAAAGGTGCTGATTGCCGGCATGCGCTACGCCGGTGAAATGAAGAAAGCGATGTTCTCGGTGCAGAACTATCTGCTGCCAGAGGCCGACGTGCTGCCAATGCACTGCGCTGCCAACATTGGCGAAGAAGGTGATGTCACCCTTTTCTTCGGCCTGTCCGGCACCGGCAAGACCACCCTGTCCGCCGACGAATCGCGTTATCTGATCGGTGATGACGAGCACGGCTGGGGTACTGGCGTGGTGTTCAACATCGAAGGCGGTTGCTACGCCAAGTGCATCGACCTGTCCGAGAAGAACGAGCCGGTGATCTGGAAAGCCATCCAGTTCGGTACCGTGCTAGAAAACGTGGTGCTCGATGACGAGCGCGTCGCCGATTACACCGATGACAGCCTGACCCAGAACAGTCGCGCTGCCTACCCGCTGGAATACGTCGAGAAGCGTTCCGAGAAAAACCTCGGCGGCGAGCCGAACGCGGTGATCTTCCTCACCTGTGACCTGACTGGCGTGCTGCCGCCCGTGTCGATCCTGAACAACGAGCAGGCCGCCTACCACTTCCTCTCCGGCTACACCGCGCTGGTCGGTTCCACCGAGATGGGCTCGGGCAGCGGCATCAAGTCGACCTTCTCTACCTGCTTCGGCGCGCCGTTTTTCCCGCGTCCGGCCGGCGTTTACGCCGAGCTGCTGATCAAGCGCATCCAGGCGTTCGGTTCCAAGGTCTACCTGGTTAACACCGGCTGGACCGGTGGCGGTTACGGCGTTGGCAAGCGTTTCAACATTCCGACCACCCGTGCGGTGATCGCAGCGATCCAGAGCGGCGCACTGATCGGTACGGAAACCGAGCACCTGCCGATCATCAACCTGGACGTGCCGACGGCCGTTCCGGGTGTCGAAACCCAACTGCTCAACCCGCGTAATACCTGGACTGACCAGAACGCCTACGACGAAGCGGCCAAAGAACTGGCGAACAAGTTCATCGAGAACTTCAAGAAGTTCGAAGTCTCCGACGCCATCAAGGCCGCCGGCCCGCAGCTTTAAGCTGTAGCCGCCGCGTCAGAATCAGCCGCCTTCGGGCGGCTTTTTCGTGGCTGGTCACCGGAAGATTTGTGTGAGGCTTTTTGTAGGGTGGCCGGGGCGGCGCTCCGCTTCAGCCCACCCATAGTGCAGGCGGTGGGCTAAAGCCCACCCTACGGCAGCATGTACAGAGCATGCGTCTTAAGGCCAACTGCATCGGTTCGTAGGGTGGGCTTCAGCCCACCAATGGCGCAAGCGATCACCGTATGGTGTATTCAGCGCTATGCATCTCAAGCTACCTGCAGCGACTTTGCAGGGCTGACATATCGGTCCCGCTGATAAATACCATCAACCAAGGCGGATGGATTCGATGGTTTCCGGGGCATAGCATAGCGGCCACGTTTACAGCCTAATGGAGCCATGCCATGCATATCGAAGAAGCCATCCAGACTCGTCGCGCCGTCAAGGTTTACGACAGCAACTTTCAATTGAGCCGCGAAGAAAAGGACGAACTGCTGCAGCTGGCGCTGCTGGCGCCGTCGGCCTTTAACCTGCAGCACGTGCGCTTCGTCGAGGTCAGCGACCCGGCGCTGCGTGCGCAGATTCGCGAGGTGGGCTGGAACCAGGCGCAGATGACCGACGCCTCGATGCTGGTAGTGGTTTGCGCGCAGGTGGACAGCTGGGAAAAGAATGTCCGCCGCGTCTGGGAAGGTACACCGCCCGAAGTGCAGGACTACATGGCCGGCGCCATCGACAACTACTACCGCGACAAGCCGCAGGTACAGCGTGACGAAGCCATGCGCAGCTGCGGCCTGATGGCGCAGACGCTGATGCTCGCCGCGCGCGGCAAGGGCCTGGATTCCTGCCCCATGGACGGCTTCGACTTCGATGCAGTGGGCAAATTGATCAACCTGCCGGATAACCACGTCATCGCCATGATGGTCGCGGTGGGCAAGCGTGTCGTGGAACCCAAACCGCGTGTCGGCAAGCTGCCGTTCGACGAAGTGATCATTCGCGATCGGTTCTGACCAATCTTTGCGCGCCGCATCCCTGGTGAATATGCGGCGTGGCTTCGATCAGTAATGGCCTGTCGGCCCGCTCCATGGGACGAGCTCTCGTAGGTGGGTCGGCGGGTTCCGCTTCAGCCCACCGAATGGCGGAATGCGCTACTGTGGGCTGAAGCGGAACCCGCCGACCTATCTACGGATGGCATCTCGCTTGACGCAGGTAGACGAGATGGTGACGCCTTGCTCATCCACCCTGGTGCCGCTCGATGGATCGCAGAAGCGTTGACTCTATGAACGGCAGGCGTGTCGATGTCGCGATTAACGAGGCGACAGGCTCAGTTCTGGTTCTTGCAGCTGTCGGCCAGAGTCCGATAGGAGAGCTTGCGGATCTCACCAGCCGAATCCCGATAAGTCATCACCGCATCGGTGACTTCGCAGTAGGGTGTCGGCGCGACTTTGATCGACAGGACCGAGGCGATATCGATCTTGGTGCCGTAGGTATAGGTCTCGGCTTCGGCGCCGTTGGCATGTGCAAGCGAGGCGGCGGACAGCAAAAGGGCGGTGGCAAATGCAAAGGTAGTGCGCATGGCAGGGCATCCTGTTCTGGTTCGTGGATTCCTCCTGTTGACAAGCCGCATCACCCGATCCGGCTTCGCTTGTGATTTTTCTCAGGAGCCCGGCGATGATGAGTTAGTAAGCTCGCTAACGATAATTGCGGATTCCAATGAACGTGATTGAGCGAAATGCGTGGCCGCCTCGCTAGTTACTGGCTCAGGGCATCGATGAGCTACTTTCGCGTTCTTGCCGACCGCTGACCGCGCCTCGTGGACCGCTTTGCTTTACCGTCTCCCTCCTTTTGCTACTCTCCGGCTCCCAGTCAAAGGAGTGACTAACGATGATCGAACAAACCCTCGCCCAGACCTTCGGCTACGACGGCTTTCGCCCCGGCCAGGAACAAACCATCCGCGCTGTGGTGGCGGGCCGTTCGGCGGCGGCGATCTTTCCCACCGGTTCCGGCAAGTCGCTGTGCTACCAGCTGTCGGCGTTGCATTTGCCGCACCTGACACTGGTCGTCTCGCCGCTGCTGGCGCTGATGCAGGATCAGCTGGCCTTTCTGCACCGGCACGGCATCGCCGCAGCCAGCATCGATTCGGCGCAAGATCGCGAGCAGATCAGCGGCACCATGAGTCGCGCCAAATCCGGCGAGCTGAAAATCCTGATGATCTCGGTGGAGCGCCTGAAGAACGAGCGCTTTCGCCATTTCATCAGCCAGGTGCCGATCTCGCTGTTGGTGGTGGACGAGGCGCATTGCATCTCCGAGTGGGGCCACAACTTTCGACCGGACTACCTCAAGCTCCCCGACTACCAGCGTCAGTTCGATATCCCTCAGGTGCTGCTGCTGACCGCGACGGCGACGCCGCCGGTGATCGCCGATATGCAGGCGAAATTCGCCATTGCCGCCGAGGATGTGGTGACCACCGGCTTCTACCGCGCCAACCTCAACCTGTTGGTCGAGCCGGTCGCGGGCGCCAACAAGCAGCGTCGGCTAATGGAATGGCTGGCCGGAAAAGGCGCGCAGCCAACAATCGTCTACGTGACCCAGCAGAAAACTGCCGAGCAGGTTGCCGAACATCTGGCGCAGCGTGGCTTTCCGGCCAGCGCCTATCACGCCGGGATGGCTCACGAACTGCGCGAGACCATCCAGCGGCGTTTCATGGCCGGCGAATTGAACTGCATCGTCGCCACCATCGCCTTCGGTATGGGCATCGACAAGTCCGACATCCGCAACGTGGTGCACTACGACCTGCCGAAATCGGTGGAGAACTACAGCCAGGAAATCGGTCGGGCCGGGCGCGACGGGCAACCGTCCGACTGTCTGGTATTGGCCAACCGCGACAGCCTCAACGTGCTGCAGAATTTCGTCTACGGCGACACGCCGGAACGCGAGGGCATCCGCCATGTGCTCGATGAGCTGGCGAGCGTCGGTCCGGATGGCCAATGGGAGCTGATGCTCAATCGGCTTTCTGAACAGAGCAACGTCCGCCAGCTGCCGTTGAAAACCCTGCTGGTACAGCTTGAGCTCAAAGGCATCATCGCGCCGCGTTTCGCTTATTTCGCCGAGTATCGCTACAAATATTTGCTGGAACCCGAGGCGTTGGTCGCCCGTTTCGAGGGTGAGCGTCGGCAGTTCGTCGAAGCCATCGTGCAAACCTCGGCGCGAGCGCGAACCTGGTGCACGCTGGACTTCGATGCGCTCTACCAACAGCACGGCGCCGACCGGGCGCGAGTGGTCAAGGCGCTGGATTACTTTCAGGAAAAGGGCTGGATCGAGCTAGAGAGCAAGCAGATGACCGAGGTCTATGCGCTGCTCGATCCGCACTTCGATGCCGCCGCGCTGAGTGCCGAGCTGCACGCCTACTTCAAACAGCACGAAACCAGTGAAATCACCCGTATCGACAGGATGCTCGCACTATTCGAGTCGCGCGAGTGCCTCAGCTGGCGCCTGGCCGATTATTTCGGTGATCGTCAGGCGCCGCAGCGTTGTGGCCATTGTTCGGTCTGCCAGGGCCGCACCGCGCAGCTGCCCGAGCCGCCGTCGTTGCCGCCGCTGGCGCAGATCGACCTTGCTGCCCGCTGCGCCGATTTCAGCCAGCGCTATCGGCAGTTGAAAAACAGCGAGCCCAGTGCCGAGTGCCTGACGCGTTTTCTCTGCGGCATCAGCGTACCGCTTTTTACCAAGTTGAAAGCGCGTGGCATCCCGGGGTTCGCCTCGCTGGAGGCTTACCCTTACGCAGATGTGCGCGAGCAGGTGGCGCGTTCGTAACTTGCGCATAGAGAGCCGGGCTCGAATGTGCCCAGGTGATCAATCACCGTGTGGTGCGAGACTCGGCATCCAGCTCCACAGCAGCTTGCCCAGGCCCGTATCGTCGGGCAGCAGCAAGAGACTGAGCGCAAACACCAGTAGCAGGCCCAGCCCATAAGCAAGATTGATCAGCCGATGATGTCGATGCCGCTGCGCCTTGATCTGCTGGGTCGATTCCTCTGGTCTATCAGGCAAGGCGGCCGATGGTTGGCCGGGCGGCATGGACGAGTGGCTGGGCATGGGTGTCTCGATTGTTGCGAGCCGGTGCGTGCAGCGGCGGCGCGACGCAAGGATCAATAATCATCAGGCGCGGCGAAGTAAAACCGAAATAAAGGCACATTGCCAGCATGACGATGTCTCAAACCAATTTCAGCGGTGCTCGGTCAGCGGGTACCGGCGCGGCGTCGCGCCGCGCCCCGTTGAAACAAACTGAAAAGCTCCCGTGCGTCGGCCCAATGATGCGCCCGCTGGTGTCGACCATACTCAAGCGTCGAAGCCGCTACCGACACGGAGAACCCACCGATGCAGACGCGCCGCCAGCTCCTCCACCGCTCCGCCGTGCTGACGGCTATCGCCGCACTGGGACCGTTGCTGCCGTTCGTGGCACATGCCGCCGAACCACTACGGATGCGCCCGATTCCATCCACCGGCGAGAAGCTACCGGTGATCGGGCTCGGCACCTCGCGCACCCATGACGTGGGTCTCGATGATTCGCAGATGGACGCGCTGCTGGAGGTGTTGCGGATTTTCGTCGACGGCGGCGCTCGGCTGATCGATACCGCGCCGAGCTATGGCAACGCCGATCGTGTGGTTGGTGAGCTGGTGCAGCGGCAGAGCGCGCGTGAGCGCGTGTTTCTCGCCAGCAAGGTCTCCGCCACTGGCCGCGAGCGCGGGTTGGCGCAGATCGAGGCCAGTTTCGAGGCGCTGCAGAGCGACAGCATCGACCTGCTCCAAGTGCACAACCTGCAGGACACAAGCACCCAGCTCGGTCTGCTGCGCGAGCTGAAGGAGCAGGGCCGCATCCGTTATATCGGCGTGACGCACTATGTGGAGTCGGCCCACGACCGCCTGCTGGACGTGCTCAAGCAGGAAAAGGTCGATTTCGTCCAGTTCAACTACTCGGTCGGCGAGCGCAATGCCGAGAAGCGGCTGCTGCCGTACTGCGCCGACAACGGCATCGCCACGCTGATCAACCGGCCCTTTACTCGCGGCAACCTGCTCGGGCGCGTCAAGGACCGGCCGCTGCCAGACTGGGCGGCTGAACTCGATGCGACGTCCTGGGCGCAGCTTGCGCTTAAGTTCATCCTCGCCGAGCCGGCAGTGACCACGGTGATTCCGGCGACCTCGACCCCGCGCTATATGGCCGACAATCTGCTGGCCGGGCAGGGCCGCCTTCCGGATGCCAGCCAGCGGCAGATGATCGTCGATGCCTTTGGTTGATCCTGGCTGATGTCCATGGGCTCGAACCGGTTGCGCCTGGCCGGGCTGATCAACGCCCGACCCACTGAATTGCGCGCGGCGCTGGCCGGCTTCGGGCTGTTCTTCTGCCTGTTCAGCGGCTACTTCATGCTGCGACCGATCCGCGAGTCCATGGGCATCCAGGGCGGCGTGGAGAATCTGCAGTGGCTTTTCACCGCGACCTTCTGCGCCATGCTGGTGGCGGTGCCGCTGTTCGCCTGGCTCAACTCGCGGGTGGCGCGCGTCCATTACATCGACTGGGTGTACGGCTTCTTCTGCGTGAATCTGCTGGCGTTCGCCGGGCTGTTCTTCGTCATGGACGAGAGCATCTGGCTGGCGCGGGTGTTCTACGTGTGGATCTCTGTCTACAACCTGTTCGTGGTGTCGGTGGCCTGGAGCCTGATGGCCGATGTGTTCGATGCGCCCCAGGCTCGCCGCCTGTTCGCCTTCATCGCCGCCGGTGCCAGCGTCGGCGGCCTGGTCGGCCCGGCCGCCAGTGCGCTGCTGGTGGGCGTGCTCGGGCAGTTCGGGCTGATGCTGCTGGCGGCGCTGCTGCTGGCGTTGGCGGTGGTGCTCAAGCATTACCTGATGGCGTGGCGCGAAGTGGCAGGCGCCGGGCGCCCCGGTGCCGAACAGGCGGAGAACCCGCGCCGTCCGGTGGCGGGCAACCCGTTCAGCGGGCTGACGCGGGTGCTGGGTTCGAGCTATCTGCTGGGAGTTGCCGCCTTCGTGCTGTTGCTGACCACGGCCAGCACCTTCCTGTATTTCGAGCAGGCGCGGCTGGTGGCCGAGCTGTTTCCCGATCGCGCCGAGCAGGTGCGAGTCTTCGGCGCCATCGACTTCGTGGTGCAGGCCGGCGCCTTGCTGTCGCAGCTGTTCATCACAGGTCGCGTTGCCCAGCGCCTTGGTGTGCGGGTGCTGCTGGCGGTGGTGCCGGCGCTGGTCTGCCTGGGTTTCATCGGGCTGGCGCTGGCGCCGACCTTCGCCGTGCTGGCGGCGGTGATGATCGTGCGGCGCATCGGTGAGTACGCCTTCGTCCGTCCGGGCCGCGAAATGCTCTTTGCGCCGCTGGATGCGGAGAGCAAGTACAAGGCGAAGAACTTCATCGATACCGTGGTTTACCGCGGCGGTGACGCCTTGAGCGGCTGGGCCAAAACGCTGATGGATATGCTTGGCCAGGGCACGCTGCTGATTGCGCTGGTGGGCGCCGGCTGCGCAGCGGTCTGGGGCGTGCTGGGCTGGTACTTGGGCGGCCAGGCGGATCGGAAGGCGAGCGGGCGGGAGGCGGAATAAACGCACCTCTGCGCAAGCGAGTGGCGGCAAAATGCCTGTCTACTTTCAGACACGGAGGTCGCCATGCGCGCCGCATCGCTTTTTACGCTCATCGCTACCGTTGCCATCAGCGGCTGCAGCATCAAACAGAACGTTACTCCTGCGACCCTGTCCGCCGAACTGGCACCGGAGATCTGCATGATCCCGGCGTTGAACTTGCGTGCTGGCTTCACCAGTGCCTACCAGACCTCGTTGATGGAAAAAGGCTTCAGGACCCGCCTGATGGCGCCCGGCAGCAGCCCTGGCCGTTGTGCGCTTGCTACCACCTTCATTGGTCGTTGGGGCTGGGATCTGGCGTTGTACATGAAATATGCCGATATCCGCGTCTACGAGAATGGCCGTCAGGTCGGCCAGGCGGAATATGACGCACGCTGGGGCGGTGGGCGGCTGGACAAGTTCATCAGCGCCGAGGAGAAGATTGCCGAGCTGACCCATCAGCTGTTTCCCAACGGGTCGGTCGGTCTGGGCCGTGCTCCCGCTCCGGTGGTGGCTGGTGATAGGGCGCCGCTGAGCAGGGAGGCCTACCGGCAACAGCAATTGCAACGCTTGATGAATGAGGGCTTGTCCTACGACGAATACCAGCATCGCTATCGGTAGTTGATGGACGAGTAAGGTTGCTTGGCGATCAGTTTGTGGCAACAGCCCCTCACCCTAGCCCTCTCCCCGAAGGGAGAGGGGACTGGATGGTGCGGGGTTTACGCTTTGGGGAGTGCTCTTAAGACCAATCTTCAGCCTTCTGTTTCCCCACATCCGCCAGCTAGTAAGGCAGCAACGTAGTCAACATTCCGGGCCAACCGCCTCCCTCGTCTCTCTGGGTGAGGCTGGGGTTAAGTCAATCCACGCAAAAATCTCCAGCCCATCCGCCATCTTGTTGCACCACCTATCTACCCCATCATCACGCCCGGTCCGCCCCTTCAGAACGAATCCACCAGACGAAGCCGCTGAACCTCGGCGGTGTGGGCCCCTCGAACCTAACAGGTACGTCATCAAGAGGAGTTCTCTATGCAGGTCCAGGTGAGAAGCAACCATATCGAAGGCAGTGCCGAGCTCCACGAATGGGTCGGTGCCGCAGTACAAGAGCGGCTCGAGCGTTTCGAGGATTTTCTGATGCGAGTGGAAATCCACGTCGGCGACGAGAACGCGCAGAAGGCGGGGGCCGCCGACAAACGTTGCCAGATCGAGGTACGGCCCAAGGGCCACCAGCCGCTGTCCGTCACCCACAAGGCCGAGTCGCTGCAGCTGGCAGTCGACGGAGCCGCCGAGAAAATGCACAACGCCATCGGTCATCTGATGGGCAAGCTTGACTCGAAGGTGGTCGCCAGCGGCCATCTCGATGATCCGCTGTTGGATGAAGAACCGCAGCAGGTCACCGATGCCTTGCTACAGGAAGAATTCCTCGCCAAGCAGGAGGAACGAGGCAAGGATTAGTACGTCCGAAGCCCTTCACGGCCGCTCCGTTTCCGGGTGGCCTTTACTAGCGGGACGCGCCACTGGAACCTTTAGCGATGCGAAATCGATGGCAGCGGTTGATCGAGCCGCTGAAAGAACAGCTGCGCCTGTTGCTGACCATCAACCCCAGCGACCGGCGTTGGCAGATGCCCTTCGCCGCGGCGCTGGCCACCGGCCTGCCGCTGTTCGTCGGCGCCTGGTTCGACCGTCTCGATTACGGCCTGGTGTCATCGCTGGGCGGACTGGTCTTTCTCTATCTGCCCGCCACGCCGCTGTCGCATCGCATGGTCACGTTGATGGCCTGCGCCTTCGGCATGATCGCCTGCTACACCCTGGGCCTGATGAGCCACTTCTTTCCCTGGACCATGGTGCCGGTGCTGGTATTTATCTCGGTGCTGGTGACCATGGTTTGCCGCTTCTACCGGATCGGCATGCCGAGCAGTCTGTTCATCATCATGGCCGCCGCCATCGGTATGTACACCCCGCTGGAGGTGCTGCAGGTGCCGCTGATGGTCGGCTTGATCAGCATGGGCACGCTGCTGGCAGCGTTGATCGCCTTCTTCTACAGCCTGTACGTGCTGCGGTTGCAGGCGCCTAAACCGGTGGAGCCGCTGCCGCCGGCAAGCTTCGATTACGTGGTATTCGACTCGGTGCTGATCGGCGTTTTTGTCGGCATCTCGCTGGCGCTCGCCCAGGCTCTGCAACTGGAAAAGGCCTACTGGGTGCCGGTCAGTTGTCTGGCGGTGATTCAGGGCGTCTCGCTGCGCGCGGTGTGGAACAAGCAATTGCAGCGCATCCTCGGCACCGGGATCGGCCTGCTGGTCGCCTGGGGCATGCTGGTGTTGCCGCTGGACAAGTGGACCATCCCGCTGATGATGATGGTGCTGTGTTTCGTGGTGGAGACTGCGGTGGTCCGGCATTACGCCTTCGCGGCGATCTTCATCACGCCAATGACCATCCTGCTGGCCGAGGCGGCGACGCTGGGCCACGGCTCGGCCTCTACGCTGATCGAAGCACGCTTCTACGACACCGTATTGGGTTGCCTGGTCGGGCTGGTGGGTGCCGTCTGCCTGCATAGCCCACGCTTTCGCCAGATGTTTGGCGATCCGATGCGCCGTCTGATTCCGGCGCGTTTAGAACGGCGGTCGAACGCGACTAGCGAGGAATGATCGAAATCTTCCCGTCCTTTTCCAGGATCGCGAATTTGATCTGATCGATCCGTTCGAGGCCCTGCGAATGCCGGGCCGCTCCGAGAATGTCGTTTTCGTCGATCCGCGCCTTGCGCACGCGGCGTTCGAGCAGCTGACCATACTCGACGATGATCATCGGCTCCCCATCGATCAACTTGGCGAACCATTGCGACTTGTTCTTCAGCAGTGAAAGGGCGATGTCGAAGGTCACCAGCGAAACGATCACCAGCGTTGCATTGGCGATCGAGAAATCGTCGCCCAGCAAGGCCTGCTGCGTGGCCTCGCCGATGATCAGCAACAGCACGAAATCGAAGGTGGTCAGTTCCGAAAGCGTGCGCCGTCCGGCCAACCGAAACACCACCAGCACCACCAGATAAATCGCTGCGGCGCGAAGCACGGAGTCCATGGCATGTTCCTATGGGTAGATGAACTGTGTCAGCGTTACGGATTGTCCGTTCAGCTGGGCCACGCTTCGCGCCAGGCCTATCCCGTCGGGGCCTAGCGAGAGATAGGCGATTGCCCAGCCTTGCGCATCGGGCTGGAGTTGCACTCGCATGCCGTTGCCGAAACTCTCCGCAGTGATCGGTTGCGGATGAATGCTCTCGATGGTGAAGCGCTCCAGGAGCGCACCGTCAAGACTCAGCCAGACTTGACCGTCGGAGCTTGCCCTGGCTTCGATCTGCATTTGGCTGGCCGCTCCGTTGCGCTCGAAACGCTCGTACGTGATCAGCAGGTCGCCATTGGCCGTTCGAGCTTCGGTCTGGCTCAACGGGCCGGCGCCGAACACGCCGAGCAGAGTGATCGCGACGAGGCCGCACAGGGCTATCCAGCCAAACCGCTCCAGCTTCCACAGCCGCGCCTGCAGGCGCATGTCTTCCTTGATGGGGTAGTCCCGATTGTGAAACTCATCTTGCTCAGACAATTCGGAAGACATAGGTGTATGCCTTGGATGGCGGGCGCTGAACGGTAGAGCCGGGCCCCACGGCGAAGTTCATCAGGCACGTTGCGAGCACGGCACCGCATTCGCCGAATGGGCGACATCTTGCGATGATGAGGTATTAATCGGGACTGGCTAGATCACGCGTAATACCCAGCTATAGCGAAAGGCTTACAAGCTGTCGCGCTTATTTCCGCTTCAGCCGACGCCCTGGTGGGCTTAATCTACGCACACCTCTGAAGCGCAGGACGCGCTCAGGATCAAGGATGATCGACCACGCTAGGAAGGCACTTCAAAGGATTTGAAATGGTCAGGAAAAACCCGCTTCGGCGGGTTTTTCGTTTGTCTGGCAGAAAATTTCGTAGCGTTATCCAACAGCAAAAAGCGTCGTGGCTGAATTCGCCATTTCCCCGTAGGCGGAATCGCCCAGGCGCTTCCGTCATTTACCGCGAACCAGAATCAGCGATAAACATCACTGACGCGCCACCGCCACGATCTGCTCGATCAACCATTGCAACGCTGCATCCCGCTCCCGCTGGGCGACGCTGACGATGTCCAGCTGAAAGATGCCGAGATCGAACGGTAGGGCGAACAGTTGCAGCGGCAGCAGCTTGACGAAATGCCGTGCGAGCTGGGTCGGTAGCACTGCAGCCAGGTCGCTGCTGGCGACGATATGCGCGGCCTGCAGGTAGTTCGGCGTGGTGTACACCACTGCGCGGCTCAAACCCTGTTCTTCCAGCCACTGTTCGACCATGCCGCGCGTCTGCCCGCCATGCACCCAGAGATGGCGCAGGCGCAGGAAACTGTCCAGATCCAGCCCTTCACCCACTAGCGGATGATCCTTGCGCAGCGCGACCTGCAATGTCTCGCTGGCCCAGCGGCGGCGGTGAAAACGCGTCGGCACTTCGAGAAAACGGCCCAGCGCCAGATCCAATTCGCCGTTATCCAGCGCCTCGGCGGGCAGCGTCGGGCTCAGGTGCTCGATCACTAGCTGAATTCCCGGCGCCACCCTGGCCAGATGAGCCATCAGTGGCGGCATGCAGATCAGCTCTACGTAGTCGGTGACGGCGATGGCGAAGCGTTGCTGGCTGGTGGCCGGATCGAAGAAGTCGCCGGCGTTGAGCGTGTGCTCGATCTGCTGCAGCGCATCGCGGATCGGCGCTTCCAGGCTCAGCGCGCGTGGCGTGGGTTGCATGGCGCGTCCGACCCGTACCAGCAGCGGGTCGTCCAGCAGCTCGCGCAGACGATTGAGGGCATTGCTGACCGCCGGCTGGCTGAGCGACAGCCGCTGGGCGGCGCGGGAGACGTTGCGTTCGCGTAGCAGGGCGTCCAGCACGCGAAGCAGGTTGAGGTCGAAGTTGTAGATATTCATCTGATGAATCTGAATCATCACAAGACTAAATTTCAAAAATAGTACCTTCTTCATCTAAGGTAGGTCTTCTGATTTTTCTGCTTGCGACGAGGACTGCTGCAATGAGCCAAACCCGCTTCGATATCCAAACCGCCGCGGTAATCGGTGCTGGCACCATGGGCCGTGGCATCGTCATGAGCCTGGCCAATGCCGGCGTGCAGGTGCTGTGGCTGGACAATAACCCGGAAATGCTCGAACAGGCGCTAAGCGTGGTGGCCGACACCTACGCGCACAACGTGCGCCAGGGGCGTATCGACGAAGCTCAGGCCGCTGCCCGCCGTGCCTGCATCAGTAAGGCGGCCGACTATCAGGCACTGGCCGAGGTGGATCTGGTGATCGAGGCGGTTTACGAGAACCTCGAACTCAAGCAGAACATTTTCCGCGAGTTGGACGGCATCGTTAAGCCGAGCGGCATCCTCGCCAGCAACACCTCGGCGCTGGATATCGATGCCATCGCCGCTGTCACCGGGCGCCCCGAGCAAGTCGTGGGCCTGCACTTTTTCAGCCCGGCGCACATCATGAAGCTGCTGGAAATCGTCCGCGGCGCCCGAACCAGCGAGGCCGTGCTGGAGGCTGCCACCGAACTCGGCAAGCGCATGGGCAAGGTCAGCGTGGTCGCCGGCAACTGCCCGGGCTTCATCGGCAATCGCATGCTCAAGACCTACGTGCGCGAGGCGCGGGCGCTGCTCCTCGAAGGTGCCTACCCGCATCAGGTGGACGCCGCGCTGCAGGCCTTCGGCTTCGCCATGGGGCCGTTCCGCATGTACGACGTGGTCGGCATCGACCTGGAATGGCGCGCCCGCGAACTGGCCGGTGAGGGGCAGGACCAGCCCGAGGTGCAGATCGACAACCGCCTCTGCGAGCTGGGCCGCTTCGGCCAGAAATCGCGCATGGGCTACTACCGCTACGCCGAGGGCAGCCGCCAGGCCGAGCACGATCCCGAGGTGGATGCGCTGGCGCAGCGCGAGTCCGAACGCCTGGGTTATCAGCGCCGGGAGATCAGCGAGGAAGAAATCCGCGAGCGCTGCCTGCTGGCGCTGGTCAACGAGGGCGCGAAGATTCTCGAAGAGGGCATGGCCGAATCCAATACCGATATCGACACCGTCTACCTCAACGGCTACGGCTTCCCGGCGGAAGTCGGCGGGCCGATGACCTGGGCCGATCGCCAGGGCCTGCCGGCGATTCGTGATCGCTTGAATGCCCTGGCCGAGCGCCATGGCGAGCACTGGAAGCCAGCCGAGCTGATCGACAGCCTGGCCACCCTCGGCGGGCGCTTCGTCGACTACAAGAAGGAGGCCTGAGCATGGAATACAAGGCGCCCTTACGTGACATGCGCTTCGTGCTGCATGAGCTGTTCGATGCCACGGCCCACTGCGAACTGCTGGGCAACGGCCTCGATCGCGAGTTGATCGACGGCGTGCTGGAAGAGGCGGCGCGCTACACAGGCGGCGAGATCGCCCCGCTCAATCGCAACAGCGACGAGGAAGGCGTGACCCTGGAAAACGGCGAGGTGAAAACCCCGCAGGGCTTCGTCGAGGCCTACCAGCAGTACGTCGACAACGGCTGGGCGAGCATGACCGGGCCGAGCGAATACGGCGGTCAGGGATTCCCGCAACTGGTGGCCTGCAACTTCCACGAGATGCTGATGGCGGCGTCGCTGTCGTTTCGCATCTACTCCGGCTTGACCGAAGGTGCGGTGCTGGCGCTGTACAAGCACGGCAGCGACGAACTGAAGAATGCCTATCTGGCGAAGCTGGTCAGCGGCCAGTGGAGCGGCACCATGTGCCTGACCGAGCCCCAGGCCGGTACCGACTTGGCGCTGCTGCGCACCAAGGCAGAACCGCAGGCGGACGGCAGCTACCGGGTCAGCGGCAGCAAGATCTTCATCTCCGGCGGCGAGCATGACATGAGCGAGAACATCGTGCACCTGGTGCTGGCGCGCCTGCCGGATGCGCCGGCTGGGGTGAAGGGCATCAGCCTGCTGCTGGTGCCCAAGTTCATCGCCAACGCCGACGGCACGCCGGGCGAACGTAATGCGCTGTGCTGCGGTGCCATCGAGCACAAGATGGGCATCAAGGGCGCGGCCACCTGCGTGATGAACTTCGACGGCGCCACCGGCTGGATCGTCGGCGAGCCGAACCAGGGCCTGGCCTGCATGTTCACCATGATGAACGATGCGCGCTTCCAGGTCGGGCTGCAGGGGCTGGGTATCGCCGAACAGGCCTATCAGGGCTCGCTCGCCTATGCCCGCGAGCGACTTCAGTCGCGTGGGCTGGCGGGTGCGCAATACCCGGATAAGCCGGCCGACCCGATCATCGTTCATCCGGACGTACGACGCATGTTGCTGACGCAGAAGACCCTGGTGGAGGGCAGCCGCATGCTGGCGGCCTACTGCGCGCGGCAGCTGGACCTGGAGCACGGCCATCCCGAGCCGAGCTGCCGCAAGGCGGCGAGCAAGCGCGCGGCGCTGCTGATTCCCATCGTTAAGGCGTTCTTCACCGACATGGGCCAGGAAGTGGCCAGCCTCGGCGTGCAGATCTACGGCGGCCACGGCTATATCCGCGAATGGGGCATGGAACAGCTGATGCGCGACAGCCGCATCACCCAGCTCTACGAGGGCACCAATGGCATTCAGGCGCTGGATTATATTCGCCGCAAGCTGCTCGGTGACGGCGGCGCTGAGTTGTCAGCGTTGCAGGCCGAATTCAGCGAGATTTGCGATGGTCAGCTCGATCGGCCTGCGCTGCGCGAGCTGGCGAGCCGGGTGCAGGCGCGCATCGGCGAATGGCGCGAGCTGACCGCCGAGATCATCGCCGCGACCCAGCGCGACCCCCAGGAGATCGGCGCGGTCTCGGTGGATTTCCTCCAGTATTCGGCCTATGTGCTGCTGGCCGGCTTCTGGTTGCAGGCCGCAGCAAGGGCGCAGGATGCGTTGGACGCAGGGACCGGAGAAGAGGCCTTCTACCAGGCCAAGCTGGCAAGCGCGGATTTCTATCTGCGCCGTGTATTACCGCGTGCCAGTGGTCATCGTGAAGCGATCCAGGGCGGCGCGGATTGTTTGATGGCGTTGCCGGAGGCGGATTTCGCATTCTAGCGCTGCTTGTGAGCGCTACCCACCCCCCCCTCACCCCAACCATCTCCCCGGAGGGGAGAGGGAGCTGGACCGAGTGAGATTCGCGCACAGTGTTCGCCGTTGCACGGAAATACCCCCTCGCCCTCCGGGAGAGGGCAGGGGTGAGGGTGCTTTTAAAGTCCCCGCCGAAGCCGAACCATAAAAATCAGGAGGCACCGATGCATCCGTTCAGTTTTGCCACAACCGCTCAGTTGATCTGCGAACCCGGCTCTTCACGGCGCCTGGCCGGCCTTTGCAAGGAGCGCGGGGCGCGCTCGGTGCTGGTGGTGACCGATCCGGGCATCACCCGTTTCGGTCTGCTCGGCGAGGTGTTGCCAGGCTTCGAGAATGAAAGCTTGCAGGTCGCCGTCTACGACCAGGTGCTGGCCGACCCACCGGAAAATATCGTGCTGGCGGCTGTGGAGCAGGCGAAGTCGGCGAAGGCGGATCTGGTGATCGGCTTTGGCGGCGGCAGCTCGATGGACGTAGCCAAACTGGTGGCGTTGCTAGCGCACCCGGATTGCGCGCAATCGCTGGCGGACATCTACGGTGTGGGTAACGCCAGGGGGCAGCGGCTGCCGCTGATCCAGGTGCCGACCACCGCCGGCACCGGTTCAGAGGTGACGCAGATCGCCATCGTCACCACCGGCGAAACCACCAAGATGGGCGTGGTTTCGCCGTTGCTGCTGCCTGATCTGGCACTGCTCGACGCCGATCTCACCCTCGGCCTGCCGCCAGCGGTGACCGCCGCCACTGGCATCGACGCCATGGTGCACGCCATCGAGGCCTACACCAGCGCGCTAAAGAAAAACCCGCTGTCCGACCTTTTGGCCCGCGAGGCGCTGCGCCTTCTTTCGGCCAACCTGCACGAGGCGGTACACAACGGTGGCAACCGCGAGGCGCGCCAGGCGATGCTGCTCGGTGCCTGCCTCGCCGGCCAGGCCTTCGCCAACGCGCCGGTGGCCGCCGTGCATGCGCTGGCCTATCCCCTGGGCGGCAATTTCCATATTCCCCACGGATTGTCCAATGCGCTGGTGCTGCCGCACGTGCTGCGCTTCAACGTCAGCGCGGCGACCACTCATTACGGTGAGCTGGCGCCCATTGTGCTGGGCGACAGACTGCGCAGCGACGATCCGGCAACCTTCGCCGAGCAACTGATCGAGGAGCTCGGTGTGCTGAGTGGGCGCATGGGCCTGCCGACCCGTCTGCGCGACGCTGGCGTACCGGAAGACATGCTGCCGCAACTGGCGAAGGAGGCGATGCTCCAGCAGCGATTGCTGGTGAACAACCCGCGCGAAATCACCGAAGTCGATGCGCTGGCTATCTACCGAGCCGCCTACTGATCTTAATGGCGCACCGCGCTTACCGCGCCGCGTCGACTTGCCTTCAAGGAATGCCGAATGGCCGAACAACCGCAGCACCTGCGCGACGACTACCACCACTTCCAGCCGATCACCACGCGCTGGCACGACAACGATATCTACGGTCACGTAAATAACGTCGTTTACTACAGCTATTTCGACAGCGCGGTGAACGCTTACCTGATCGAGCGAGGCGGGTTGGACATCCACGAAGGCGAGGTAGTGGGTTTCGTGGTCAGCTCATCCTGTGATTACTTTGCATCCATTGCTTTTCCCGATGCTCTGGAAGTTGGCTTGCGGGTCAGCAAGCTCGGCAACAGTTCGGTGCAGTATGAGTTGGCGATCTTCAAGGCAGGGGAGGCACCGGCCTGTGCGGCAGGGCGCTTCGTCCATGTATTCGTGGACCGCGCCAGCAATCGGCCGACGCCAATCCCGAATGGCTTGCGCCAGGCACTGGAAGCGCTGTTGGTGGTGGCCGAATAATTTGGCCCTACGGCAATCTCTGCGGTTACTGTAGGGCCGAGCCTGTTCGGCCTCGGATCGCTGTACTGGGGTCGAATAACTTCGACGATACAACTTCCGACTGATGTGATTAGTCGTGATGCTTGTGTTTATGTTTGTGCTTGTAATGCCCTTTGGCTTTACCCGGATGGCTACGATATCGGCGGTCGTCACGGTAGCGGCGATCACTTCGATAGTCGTCATCATCATCGCCGTAGGCATTGCCGACCGCACCGCCAGCACCACCACCAACGGCCGCACCGATGAGTCCGCCCGTGCTGCCACCGACGCGTTGACCGATGACATTGCCACCTGCGGCACCCAGGCCACCGCCTATGGCCGCTTCGGTACGGCTGCGTTTGTCAGCACCGACCATGCCGCCTGCCGCGCCGCCCACGCCAGCGCCGATAGCGGCGCCTGTCGAGCCACCGAGGTGCTCGCCGACCACCGAACCCAGCGCTCCACCCAGGGCGCCACCAACAGCGGCTTCGGTGTTGCTACCCGCATAGGCCGCGCTGCTAAGCAGGCTCGCGGACAAGAGCAGAATCGAGGAATACTTCATGGTGAACCTCTCAATGAATGGCGTCGCGATCCTCACGTCCCAGCCCCGCCCTCCGCAAGCAGTCACCGATGAAAGGTGTGATGCTTGTCTATTTTTATAAGTATTTGATTTTGTAGGCGGAACTCCCAACAAGCGAAACGGTCATAAATCGCTTCGGCAGCGCCTCCAGGCGCTTTTTCTGTGCCTGCGTCATGCAGCAGCTTCTCAGAAGGAGCGATGGATCGCCCCATGCGCGCGAACGGCTATGTCTGGGCGTTTGCCTGGAGTGGGCTGAATACCCGCGGTGGGCTGCGATGGGGAATGTGGATGAGGTTAAGGTTGTGGCGCTGCGCCCATTGTGCCGCCAGGCCGGTTGGCGAGGAAAAGCTGACCAGCGTGGGGATGCCCGCACGCTGCACCTTATGAATCAGCTCGAGGCTACAGCGGCTAGTGACCACGGCAACACCCCCGGAGACGTTCTGTTTCATGCGGCTCAATGCGCCGATCAGCTTGTCCAGCGCGTTGTGCCGGCCGATGTCTTCGCGACCCAGGCGGATTTCGCCCTGCGCGTCGATGAACAGAGCGGCGTGCACCGCGCCGCAGGTCTGAGCCAATGGCTGAAATTCGGCGATGCGCTGACGCAAGTCATGCAGCCAATGGGCCGGCGGCAGGGGCGCGACCGGCATCACCGGTAGGTGTGGCAGCGCCTGCTCCAGGGCTTCGACGCCGCATAATCCGCAACTGGCGTTGCCGGGCAGCTGTCGACGCTGCTCCTTGAGTTTCCAGAAGGCGCGACTGGCGATCTCGACATCGGCCTGGCGACCGCTGCCGGCGCCGCTGATATGAATGTCGTAGATATCGCTGACGTCCTCGACGATACCGCTGCCAAGGCTGAAACCCACCACGAAATCCTCGAGGTCGGCCGGCGAGACCATCATCACCGCCTGGCTGATGCCGTTATAGGCGATCGCCAGGGCACACTCTTCGGCCAGATCCACAGGTTCGCGCTGGGTCTCTCCGAGCGCCTGAAAGTAATAGCGCTGGCTGGCCTCGGTTGGCGTGTTGCTATCCGAGGCGATGTTGAGGTGGCGTGGAGTGCTCATGGCAGGCTCGATATTGACTGCAGGTGTGCCGACCGGTCGACTGTGAAGGGCCTCGGGCGGATTTTCAATGCGTGCTGCGCCCGAAGCATGATGACCGCTATCCGTCATATGCCAGCATGCCGCGAACCCGTGCTGCCAGATGGTCGATTTGGAACGGCTTGCTGATCATGTCCATGCCCGCTTCGAGAAAGCCGCTGCTGGCCGCCTGCTCGGCATAGCCGGTCATGAATAGTACGCTCAGGCCGGGGCGATGCTGGCGGGCGATGTCTGCCAATTGCCGGCCATTCATTCCCGGCAGACCGACGTCCGAAACCAGCAAATCGATGCGTTCGCCGCTTTCCAGAAATTCAATAGCGGCGTTGGCCTCAGCGGCCTCCAGCGCGCGGTAGCCGAGCATGCCCAACACATCCAGCACCAGTTGACGCACGGCCGGATCGTCTTCGACCACCAGCACGGTTTCGCCTTGCAACGCCTGCGGTGGCTGCTCCGTCGGGCTGCTGGTCGCCGCCGGCATCGGCAGCGCGTGGTGCGCGGGAAGATACAGCGTGACCTCGGTGCCATTACCGGGCTCGCTGCGGATCTGCACGTGACCGCCGGCCTGACGGGCGAAACCGTAGATCATCGATAGCCCGAGGCCGGTGCCTTGGCCGATCGGTTTGGTGGTGAAGAACGGTTCGAACGCGGCGGCCAATACCTTGGGCGTCATGCCGCAGCCGCTGTCGATCACGCTGAGGGTGACGTAGCGGCCCGGAGCCAGTTCACCCACTTCCGATTGGCTCGACAACTGCACGTTAGCGGTGGCGATATACAGGCTGCCTCCGTCGGGCATCGCATCGCGGGCGTTGATGACCAGGTTGAGCAGGGCGCTCTCCAGTTGATTCTCGTCGCTGTTGGCGGCCCACAGGTCCGGCTGCAACTGCGCATCGACCAAAATATGACCGCCCAGGGTGCGCACCATCAGGTCGCGCATCGATTCGACCATGGCATTCAGGTCGACGCGCTTGAGGTTCAGCGGCTGGCGCCGGGCAAACGCGAGCAGACGATGGGTGAGGGCCGCGGCGCGGTTGGCCGAGGTGACCGCGGCATCGATGAAGCGCTGGGTTTCGGCGTGACGGCCGGTCTGGTTGTAACGCTGGATCAGGTCCAACCCGCCGATGATGCCGGTGAGCATGTTGTTGAAGTCGTGGGCGATGCCGCCGGTGAGCTGGCCGACCGCTTCCATCTTCTGCGCCTGGCGCAGGGCTTCCTGTGCCTGTTCGCGGCTGGCCATTTCCTTGAGCAACCGCTCGTAGACTTCGGCCAGTGCAGTGGTGCGCTCCTGCACGCGGCTTTCCAGGGTTTCATTGAGTTCGCGTAGCGCCTGTTCCGCCTGCCAGCGCTCGGTAACGTCCTGGCAGAGGACGAAGAAGCCCTGCACCTGCCCTTCGGCATCGCGGCGTGGCAGGTAGTGCATCAGCGCATGGCGCGGCTTGCCGTCGTGGTGCGGCATGTAGGCCTCGAAGACCATCGGTTCGCCGGCCAGCGCAGCGCTGATCTGCTCGCGCCGCTCGTTGTACGCGCGTTCGCCGACGACCTCTATCAGGCGCTTGCCGTACAACCACTCGGGCGACTGGCCGAACCAGTTCTGGTAGTGGCGGTTGTTGAAGCGATAGCGCTCTTCCTGGTCCACGTAACCGATGAGCACCGGCAACGCGTCGGTGATCGTCATGATTTCCGCTTCGCTGCGGCGCAGCGTTTCCTCCTCGCTGTGGCGCAGGCAGAGCAGGCGGCCGGCGATCTGCCGATCATCATCGCGGACGGGGCTCAGTGCCAGATCGAACCAGACGCCGCGCTGGGCGTCGCCTTCGGGCAGGCGGTAGTTGCGCAGAAGGCATGCTTGGCTGCGGTCGCCGCCATTGCAGGCATCGTTCAGTTCGGGCCAGACCTCGCCCCAAGTGGTGGCGACCGGTGCGCCGATCGCGGCGGGGTGACCAGTGCCGATCAGGGCTGCGTGCGCGTCGTTGTACAGCTGCACGTCTTGATCGCCCCAAAGCAAACACATGGGCAATGGCGCCTCGAGCAAGGTGTCGAGCAGCACGCGTAGCGAGACCGGCCAGCCATGGATCGGACCCAACGGCGTTGCGCTCCAGTCATGGTTGCGGATGCGCCCGCTCATTTCGCTGTTACCGGCCGGCCAGGCTCCAGGATCTATTGGCATGGGTCTCCCATCGAATGTGCGGCGGGCCATTCGGCATCTTTCATTACAGTTAGGCGGCGTGGTCTGGTACCCACAGCATAGTTACCGAAGGCATCGCCGTCCTCGGCATTCTTCTGACAGAGGCTGTGAGAAATAGGCCGGCGGCGCGCACGCGTTCAGTCCGCATAACCCTGCAGGCTGCGAATAAGCTCGAGATAGTCATCGACTGCGGTGAATTCTTCGGTGTTTTTCTGCCCGCGCCGGCTGTCCGGCTCACGGATGGCCAGCAGATGAGCGACGCCGTAGTCGCGGGCGCTGCGCAATACCGGCAGGCTGTCGTCGATGAACAGCGAAGTGGCGGGATCGAAATCCAGATCCGCTTTCAGCGCATCCCAGAACTGGGCCTGCTCCTTGGGAAAGCCATAGTCGTGGGAGCTGATCAGCCGGTCGAACCAGGGCGCCAGCTCGATGCGTTCGAGCTTCAGCGACAGGGAATCGCGGTGCGCATTGGTGATTAGCACCACCCGCTTGCCGGCATCGCGCAGGGCCGCGAGAAATTCGTCCGCAGCCGGGCGCAGGGCGATCAAGTCGGCGATCTCGCGCTTCATCTCGCGTATCGGCAGGTTCAGCTCGCGGGTCCAGAAATCCAGGCAGTACCAGGTGAGCTTGCCCTCGTGCTCATTGAACAACGGCGCCAGTTCCAGCTCGGCCATGGCCTGACTAATGCCGTGCAGCTGGGCGTAACGTTGGGGCAGGAATTCGAGCCAGAAGTGGTTATCGAAGTGCAAATCCAGCAGGGTACCGTCCATGTCCAGCAGGACGGTGTCGATTTCAGACCAGGGCAGCGAAGCGATCATGGCAGGCTCTTTTCAGCAATTGGCGCAATGGTGCGACAGCGGTCGGTTCGATGCAAAGTGGTCGGCACGGAAAGCCGGGTTACAGGCCGCATAACCGAGCGCGGTAGTTTCCACACTGCCTGTTATGATTGCGGTTCGCGTTTCAAAGGATCCTCCCATGCGCCAGAAACCAACAGTGCTTGCCCGTGAGATCGTCGCTACCAGCCGTCTGTTCCGTGTCGAGGAGCTGCAGTTGCGGTTTTCCAACGGCGTCGAGCGCACCTACGAACGGCTGGTCGGCAAGGGCGCCGGTTATGGTGCGGTGATGATCGTCGCGCTGGAAGACGACGGCAAGGCGCTGTTGGTCGAAGAGTACTGCGGTGGCACCGACACCTATGAGCTGTCTCTGCCCAAGGGGCTGATCGAGCCGGGTGAAGATGTGCTGGACGCCGCCAACCGCGAACTCAAGGAGGAAGCCGGCTTTGGCGCGCGCACGCTCGAATGGCTGACCGAGCTCTCGCTCTCGCCCGGTTACATGAGCCAGAAGATCCAGGTGGTGCTGGCCCGCGATCTCTATCCCGAACAACTGCCAGGCGACGAACCGGAGCCGATGCGCGTCGATCGGATCGACCTGCGTGAGCTGTCGAGCCTGATCCAGAATCCGCAATTCAGTGAAGGCCGTGCGCTGGCGGCCTTGTATCTGGCGCGTGATTTGTTGAGCCAGCGTGGGGAGTTCAACGAATGAGCCATCCGTATCTGGCACCAGTCATCGACCTGGTACGCGCTGCGGGCCAAGCCATCCTGCCGCATTGGCGCAGCGGCGTGCAGGTCCATGAAAAGGCTGATGCCTCGCCGGTTACCGCGGCCGACATGGCCGCTCATCATCTGCTGGCCGACGGCCTGCGCGCATTGGATCCCGACATCCCGGTGCTTTCGGAAGAGGATTGCAACCTGAGCCTGGCCGAACGGGCGGGTTGGACGCGCTGGTGGTTGGTCGATCCACTGGACGGCACCAAGGAATTCATCGCCGGCAGCGAGGAGTTCACCGTCAACGTGGCGCTGATCGAACAGGGGAAGGTGCTGTTCGGCGTGGTGGGCATTCCGGCCAATGGCCGCTGTTATTACGGCGGTGCCGAGTACGGCGCCTGGCGCGCTGAAGCCGACGGCGCGGCGCAGCCGTTGCAGGTGCGCCACGAGCCGGCCGAGGGTTTCACGGTGGTCGCCAGCCGTCGTCATTCGAGCCCGGCGCAGGAGCATTTGCTTGACGGGTTGCGCCAGCGCTTCGGGGAGCTGGTGCTGACCAATGTCGGCAGCTCGCTGAAGCTGTGCCTGCTGGCCGAAGGCGCTGCAGATTGTTATCCGCGCCTGGCACCGACCTCGCAGTGGGACACCGCCGCTGCTCAGGGCGTGCTCGAGGGCGCGGGCGGAGAGGTGCTGGATGTTACGGGCGCGACGCTGACCTACGAAGCGCGGGAGAGCTATCTCAATCCATCCTTTTTGGCGTTGCCGCGCGCTGTGACGTGGCGTGCCGCGCTCATCGAACTGGCGAATCGCTGATTTGTAGCCATCGCGCAAGCCGTGTCCGGGCTGGTAGTGCTAACCCTTTACTTGAAGGCGACCACCATGACCAGCCAGGCGCTTGAGGGGAACGCTGGAGCCGTGTCGTGTCATTGAAAACGCCCATCGGGATACGTCAATGGATCTGGCGCGCCTTCGTCCGGAGTGCGTTGATTCCGCTAGTACTGGTCGAAGTGGTGCTGATCGCCGCCTACTTGCTGACCAACAATGCGATCCGGGACGCGCAGACAGAACATCTGCGCGAAACCGCGCTGGCTGAACTGCAGACCGCGGTTGCCCGCGAGGCACGGATCATCAGCCAGCAGCTGCAGCAGGTGGCCAGCGCCACCACCCTGTTCCGCAACTTCACCGCTCGGGCGTTGGAAGACGAAAGCACTGAACCGCTGCCGCAGCTGCGGCTCGACCCTCAAGGGGTGCGCTACAGCCCGCACGACGACGGCGGCGCGGCAAGCTTCTATTCCGCGGCCACCGCGCCCGAGCAGCAGGACCTGGAGAAAGTGGCGCGCCTGCGCCGCCTCGATCCGCTGATGAAAGAGCTGCACGCCGGCAACCCACTGATCGCCAGCCTCTATTTCAATAGCTGGGACAGCTACAACCACATCTACCCTTGGTTCAACACGGCGGAGCAGTATCCGCCGGACATGGATATCCCCAGCTACAACTTTTATTACCTGGCCGGCTCCTGGCATAACCCGGCGCGTCGGGTGGTCTGGACGGATGTATATCTGGACCCGGCCGGGCATGGCTGGATGATGTCGGCCATCGCGCCGGTGTACCGCGACGATTATCTGGAAGGGGTCACCGGCATCGATATCACCGTCAACGGCATCCTGCAGCAGATCGCCGGCTTGCGGGTGCCTTGGGGCGGTTATGCGATGTTGATCAGCCGCGACCTCAACATCATGGCGCTGCCCGAAGCCGGCGAGCACCAGTTTGGCCTCGATGAGCTGACCGAACACTCCTACGAGGAAGCGATTCGCCGGGAAATATTCAAGCCTGAAGATTTCCACCTCGGGCGCCGCCCCGAAACCCGGCAGTTGGCACATGCCATCGCCGCGCAGCCCGATGGCGTGCAGCGTGTGAGCCTCGATGGCCGGCAGCAGCTGGTGGCCTGGGGGACGGTGGAGCAGACCGGCTGGCACCTGCTGACAGTGGTGGACGAGGCCGAGGTGTTCAGCCAGACCAATACGCTCGCCAGCCACTATCGGCAGATCGGCTATCTGTTGATCGCTGGCCTGCTGCTGTTCTACGTGCTGTTTTTCGCCTACATGTGGCTGCGTGCGCGGCAACTCAGCCAGTCGCTGCTAGCGCCTATCGCCAGCATTTCGCAGATGATGGGGCAGATCGGGCAACGTCAGTGGCGATCGCAGCCGGTCGCCTCCGACATTCGTGAACTCGACGATCTGGCGCAGCATACCCATGCCATCGGTGGTCAGCTGGAGCTCAGCGAGGCGCAGCGCTCGCAGGCGCAGGAACGCCTCGAATTGGTGCTCGAAAGCGCGACCGAGAGCCTCTGGGAAAGCGATACGCGCAACGGCACGCTGCACGTTCGCGGGCGTCTGCCGGCCCGCTTCGGGCTCCCTTCGTCGCAGCTCAGCCAAGCGCAGTTTCTGCAACGCATTCATCCGCGCGACGTGCCCCGCGTGCGTGCCGAGATGACGCGCATGCTCATGGGGCACGCGCTGCACTACGAATGCGAGTTCCGCCTCGCCGACGCGCTCGGTGAGTACCACTGGTTGTTGAGTCGCGGCAGGGTGCTCGAGCGCGACCCGCAGACCGGTGAAGCTACGCTGCTGGCCGGCACCCATGTCGACATCGATGCGCTCAAGCGAGTCGAGGAAGACTTGCGCCACGCCACGCAGCAGGCCCTGGCGGCCAACGAGGCCAAGACCCATCTGATTTCCAGCATCAGCCACGAATTGCGTACCCCGCTGAACGCGATCCTCGGCTTCGCGCAGCTGATGCGCATGGACTGCTCGCCCGAAACCAGTCCGGAGGCGGCCGACTACCTCGATGAAATCCTGCTGGCCAGCCGCCATCTGAACCAGCTGCTCGGCGACATTCTCGATTGGTCGAGCCTTCAGGCCGAGCGCCCGCGACTGGCGCTCGAACGGGTCGAGGTCACCGCACTGATGCGCGAATGCGCCGAGCTAGTGGCGCTCGACGTCAAGCGCCACGGTTTGCAGTTGGCGTTCGATCTGCCGGCGGGGCCCATCGAGGTGCTGGCCGAACCGCGGCGTCTGCGTCAGGTAGTGCTTAACCTGCTGTCCAACGCGATCAAATACAACAGGCCGTCCGGGCAGATTCTGCTCAGCATCGAAACGGTGGCTGGCCAGGTGCGCCTGTTGGTCGAAGATACGGGTCTCGGAATAGACGAGGCGCTGCAGGCGCGAATGTTCGAGCCGTTCCAGCGCCTGGGTCGCGAGAACTCGAACATTCAGGGCGCCGGTATCGGGCTGTCTCTGTGCCTGGAATACGCCAAGTTGATGGGCGGCAGTATCGGAGTGAAAAGCGAGTTGGGTACCGGTAGCCTGTTCTGGATTGCACTGCCGATCATCGAGCCGCCGCCGAGTTTGCCGACTCATGAGCGGCCGCGGATCGTCTATGTCGAAGACGATCCGGCCAGCCAACTGCAGGTGCGCAAGGCGCTGGGAGACCTCGGTGAGGTCAGCGTGGTTGGCAATGGTCGGACGGCGTTGGAGCAGGTGCTGAGCGATCCACCGGACCTGCTGGTGCTGGACCTGAATCTTCCCGAACTGACGGGAGATGAGCTGCTGAGGCTGCTGCGCAAGGCTCCGGCCACGCGGGAATTACCGGTTATCGTGCTCAGTGCGGCCATTGAAGAGGCCGGGGGTATCGATTGCCAGGGATGGCTGGGCAAGCCACTGGACCTCGACGAGCTGCGCCGGCTGGTCCGCGCCTGTTTGCAGGCGCTTGACCTGAAACCGAGCTAGTCGGCGAGCTCGCCGCTGAGATTGAGCGCGAACCAGTGTTCGACCTCCGCTTGCGACAGCCCGGCGCCGAGCAACGCAAACAGCTTGCCCAGCGCTGCTTCGCGAGTCATCCCGCCGCCGGAAACCAGACCGCTGGCGGCCAGCTTGCTGCCGGCCGCGTAGATGCCGAACTCGACGTGACCCTGCGGGCACTGGCTGATCGCCGCGAGCACCACGCCACGCGCATGTGCTTCCCTCAATGCGGTCAGCAGCTCCTCATCATCCGAAGGCCCCGTGCCGCTGCCGTAGCATTCGAGCACTAGGCCCTGCACGTCACTTGCGAGTACCGCGCGCACCTGCGCGGCCTGGATGCCCGGATACAGCGGCAGCACGGCCAGGTTGACCGGCTGGCGCGGCTGACGGTAATCCAGCGCCGATTCGACACCCGATGCGCCTTGACCCATGCGTGGGCGTGGCAGTACGGCGAAGGCATCGAACTCGGTGGCGCTCAGCTTGGTGAGTCGCGCGCCGTGCATCAGCTTGCCGTGAAAATAGACCTGCACATCGGGCCGGATGCCTTCGCGCAGCGCCTGTAATGCACCAGACAGGTTCGCCCAGGCGTCGCTGTCCGGTATGCCGGCTGGCAGCATCGAGCCTGTCAGCACCACTGGCACGGGCAAGCCGAGCAGCAGAAAGCTCAGGGCGGCGGCGCTGTAGGCAAGCGTGTCGGTGCCGTGCAGCAGCAATACGCCGTCGCAGTGGCCGGCGTCCACTTCCTCGGCAATGGTGGCAGCCATCACCAGCCAGTTGCGCTGGGTCATGGACGCGCTGTCGATGGGCGGCAGCAACTCGCGGAAATACCAATCTGGCCAAACTTGGGCGTCCGTGGCTTGCCGGTCGCGCAAACGTGCTTCGAAACCGCTTGAGGGCGTCAGCCCTTGGTCGCTCATCTGCATGCCGATGGTCCCGCCGGTATAAAGAACCAACAGGCGTTTTTCAGGTCTGGTCACGGTGATTTTCCTGCCGGTTGGCTCATCTGGCGTGATCGCCTCTGTACTTTCGGACGGAACTGTCCGACCTGGACTGTCTCAAGCTTTTGCTGGCTTGGGCCAGCGCTCTCTCAATCTGCTGCGGTGATTCATGCAAAGCCTGCTCGAAGAAATTCTCGATGAAGTGCGTCCCCTGCTGGGCCGGGGCGCGGTGGCCAACTACATTCCGGCGCTGGCGGAGGTCGACCCGGGGCAATTGGGTATCGCCGTCTACGGTGTAAGCGGCAAGACCTGGCAGGCGGGCGATGCGCAAACGCCGTTCTCGATCCAGAGCATCTCCAAAGTATTCAGTTTGGTCCAGGCGATCCAGCATTCCGGTGAGGGTATCTGGTCGCGCCTGGGTTACGAGCCCTCCGGGCAACCGTTCAATTCGCTGGTGCAGCTGGAGTTCGAGGCTGGCCGGCCGCGAAATCCCTTCATCAACGCCGGCGCGCTGGTGATCTGCGATATCAATCAGTCGCGCTTCGCCGCGCCGACGCTTTCGTTGCGCGATTTCGCCCGGCGGCTTTGTGGTAATCCGTTGATCGTCTCCGATGCCAAGGTTGCCGCGTCCGAATACCAGCACCGCGCCCGCAATGCGGCCATGGCCTATCTGATGCAGGCGTTCGGCAATTTCCACAACGATGTCGAGACGGTGCTGCACAGCTATTTCCATCATTGTGCGTTGCGCATGAGCTGCGTGGACCTGGCGCGCGCCTTCGCGTTTCTGGCACGTGAAGGGCACTGCCTGCACAGTGACGAGCAGGTGCTCAGCGCGCGTCAGGCCAAGCAGGTCAATTCGATCATGGCAACCAGCGGTCTCTACGACGAAGCGGGCAATTTCGCCTATCGGGTCGGCCTGCCGGGCAAGAGCGGCGTAGGCGGCGGCATCGTTGCGGTGGTGCCGGGGCGCTTCAGCGTCTGCGTCTGGTCACCCGAGCTGAACGCCGCCGGCAACTCACTGGCTGGCATGGCGGCGCTGGAAAAGCTCACCGAACGGATCGGCTGGTCGATCTTCTGACCAGCCGTGCATCGCTGCGCTACCGGCTCAACGTTGCAGCACGGTTCCGGCTACGGGCGCTTCGCTGGTTGGCGCGGGTGTGGCCGGCCAGGCGCTGTGGTCGATGTCCAAGTCAGCGTAATCCTTCGCATTGAGCACCGGCTGCTCGATGCCGGCGCGTACCTGTGCATCGTAGTCGTGCATCAGGCGCAGGCCGGTCTTGAACAGCAGTGCCACGGCGATCAGGTTGACGATCGCCAGCAGGCCCATGGTCAGGTCGGCGAAGGCGAACACGGTGCCCAGATCCTGCAGCGAACCCCAGAGCACCAGGGCAATCACCAGCGCACGGTAGCCCTGGATCAGGGCACGCTTGTCGCTGAAGAAGCCCAGTGCGTTCTCGCCCAGGTAGTAGTTGTAGATCAGGGTGGTGAACACGAAGAGCAGCAGCGCGATGCTGATGAATACCCGGCCCCACTCGCCGACGACCGCAGCCAACGCCGTTTGCGTCATGACCACGCCCGCGACGTCTGCGGTCTCGGGGCTGTAAACGCCCGACAGCAGGATGATCAGCGCTGTGCTGGTGCACACCAGCAGGGTGTCGATGAACACGCTGAGCGACTGCACGATGCCTTGCGTCGCCGGGTGCTTCACTTCGGCCACTGCCGCGACGTTCGGTGCGCTGCCCAGGCCGGCCTCGTTGGAGAACAGCCCCCGCTTGACGCCCATGATGATTGCCGCGCCGATGCCTCCGGCGAATGCCGGTTCGAGACCGAATGCGCTGCGCACGATGAGCGTCAGTGCTTCGGGCACCATTTCGGCGTTCAGGCCGATCACCACCAGCGCCATGCCGATATAGGCGAAGGCCATGATCGGCACGAGAACGTCTGCGATGCTGGCGATACGGCGGATGCCGCCGAAAATGATCATCGCCATGATGACCGCCAGCGCCACGCCGCTGATGTAGGTAGGCACGCCGAAGGTGTCGTACATCGAGCTGGCCACTGTGTAGGACTGCAGTGCGTTGAAGCCGAAGCCGAAGGTAACCAGCAGCAAGACCGAGAACAGTACCGCCATCCAGCGCTGGCGCAGCCCGTGCAGCATGTAGAACGCCGGGCCGCCACGGTAGCTGCCGTCCGCCTGGCGGCGCTTGTAGAGTTGCGCCAGCGAGCATTCGAAATAACTGGTGGCCATACCGACCAGCGCCACCATCCACATCCAGAACACCGCACCCGGCCCGCCGAGCATGATGGCGACCGCGACGCCGGCGATGTTGCCCGCGCCGACACGACCGGCGACGCTGAGCATCAGCGCCTGGAACGAACTGAGCTGGCCGGGCTTGCGCTTGAAGGCCTCGCCGAAGATACGGAACATGCTGCCGAAGTAGCGGAACTGGACGAAGCCGGAGCGGATCGTGAAATACAGACCCAGGCCGACCAGCATGACGATCAGGAGCTTGCTCCAGATGAGGTCGTTGAGAATATCGAGCATGGCGTAGTGATCTCTTGTTGTTTTGGAAGTAAGGAACGCAGGGGCGGAATGGTTGGCCAGACGCATTGGTCACACAATTACGCAGGTCGCGGCGAGTTGGCGCGAGTTGATGCTAGTATTGCGCCGCTCGCATCACCGGAACAGATCATGCACGACCATCTCGGCGCCAATCTCAAGCTGCTTTGCAGTCACTACCGCTCGATCGCCGAGGTGTGCCGGAAGCTGTCCATCAACCGCGCCCAGTTCAACAAATACCTGAACGGCCAGAGCCGCCCGACCGCGCACAACCTCAAACGCATCTGTGATTTTTTCGGCGTCGAAGGCTATGAACTGGCCCTGCCCAGCGACCAGTTCGCCCAGCTGATCGGCATGCGCAGCCATGATCACGAACGCATCGCCGCCAGCGACCCGCTGCTCGAGCTGTTTCAGCCGCTACGCGACAACGCGAGCAGCCTTTCACGCTACTGCGGGTATTACTTCGAGTACGCCAACTGCATGTCAGTGCCGGGAAAGATCCTGCTGTCGCTGGTGCACCTGCGCGAGGATCGCGGCAGCTTCGTTTTCGAACGGCAGGAGCGACAGGAACAGTCGCGCGCTGACAATCCCAAGGCCGAGGATTGGGTAGTGCGTTGCCGTTATCTGGGCGCGGCGTTCTATCTGCAGGATCGCCTGTTCCTCATCGACTACGAGTCGCTGACGAGCAACGAGATGAGCCAGACCATTCTTATCCCCAGCTTCAAGAGCCGCATCAAACGCCTGAACGGACTCAAGACCGGCGTCTCCAGTGGCGATCGACGAACCCCGTTATGCACGCGCGTGGTGTGGGAATACCTGGGCAGCGAGATCAACCGGGTCAACGCCTATCGCCAGGTCATGCTCTACGACCTGGACGATCCGCGCATCGACCCGGAAATCCGTGAGCGGCTGGCATCGGCGTCCATGCGCGATGGATTGTTCGAGATCGAGTAGCGGCGGGCTCGCGTTCGCCTTGGCTGGGGCCCGCGGTTGAGGTCAGGCGCCAATAGCGCCTTGCACTCCATTGGCGTAGTGGGAGGTTCAGCAGAGCTCGGGATGTTTGACGCAGCTGCCGTAGCCTTCGGTCTTCATCTCATCCAGCGCCTTCTGCAGGCGCGTGACGACTTCATCGGGCGTGTCCTTGTTCAGGGCCAGGTACAGCGGGGCGGAGTTGAACACCAGCACGGTGTTGAAATCGCTCACGCCTTCCTGCCTGGCGTAGTGGCGCCAGACCGGGTCCGAGGTGGCCCAGAGATCAATCGTGCCACTGAGCAGTTTTTGCAGATTTTCCTGATCGCGCAGCGCATTGATCGGCGCCAGGCCCTGGGCTTCGACGCGCTGGCTGACGGCGCTGCTCTTGTACGCTCCAATCCGATAGCCTCTGGCCTGCTCGAGGCTGGTCAGCTTGAGGTCCGTACCCGGCGCCGAAAGCAGCACGCTTTCGTACTGGGCTATGGGGCCGACCCATTTGAATAGTGGTCGGCGCTCATCGGTCATGGACGTGGAGAACAGGCCGTGGTCGGGCAGATCGAGCGTCGACTGATAGATGCGATCCCAAGGAAAGCGCAGCGTCATCGAGTAGGCGATGCCGGCGCGCTTGAACATTTCCCGAACGGTGGTCGCGCTGACGCCTTGGATGTTCTGCTCGCGCGCGAAGTTTTTGCCGTCGTCGGCCATGTTGAAAGGCGGGAAGTTCTCGGTTTGCAGCACTACTTCGTAGCCCTGCGGAAGCTCCGCTTGAGCGAGCGGCGCGGCAACGAAAGAGCTGAGCAACATGGTAACGGCGAGTAGTGTGCGCATGGGGCCTCCGAAGAATCGGCGGATTCTACGCAAGGCCTGTAAGCGGTGATTTGTGCCGTATCACGGTTCTGGCTGTGGTTGGTGCATGATCATCTCTGCCGCTATGGGCTGAGCAAAAAAAGCCCGCGCTTTGAGTCAGCGCGGGCGTTATAGCCTTCATCCGATCCGGCATACCCGCTCGCGGAAGCCGTGGGGCAAGCAGCACGTAGGCGGTATGCCGTCAGCCCTTTAGCGGCACCAGCCGCGGCGCAATCATATTCTCCGGGCGCAGGATGTCGTCCAGGGTGGCGTCGTCCAGCAGTTGTTCCTCGCGCACCAGCTCCAGCACGCCGCGACCGCTGAGCAGCGCCTGGCCGGCGATGCGGGTGGCATTCTCGTAGCCGATGTAGGGGTTCAGCGCGGTGATCAGGCCGATGGAGTTCTCCATCAGCTCGCGGCAGCGATCCTCGTTCGCCGTGATGCCGACGATGCAATGCTCGCGCAGCATGTCCATGGCGCGCTGCAGCAGGCGGATCGAATCGAACAGTTTGAAGGCGATCAGCGGCTCCATGACGTTGAGCTGCAGCTGGCCGGCTTCGGCGGCGATGGTCAGCGACAGATCGTTGCCGATCACCTCGAAGGCGACTTGGTTGACCGCCTCCGGGATCACTGGGTTGACCTTGCCCGGCATGATCGAACTGCCCGGCTGGCGTGGCGGCAGGTTGATCTCGTTGATGCCGGTACGCGGGCCGCTGGAGAGCAAGCGCAGGTCGTTGCAGATCTTCGACAGCTTGACCGCCAGACGCTTGAGCATGCTCGAGAAGGTGACGAAGGCGCCCATGTCAGAGGTGGCTTCGATGAGGTCGGCAGCGGGTTTCAGCGGATGCCCACTGATGGTCGCCAGGCGTTGCACGGCCAGGGCCTGATAGTTCGGGTCAGCGTTGATGCCGGTACCGATGGCGGTGCCGCCGAGGTTCACTTCGACCAGCAGCTGCGGCGCGATCAGGCGCAGGTGCTCAAGGTCTTCACCAAGCGTGGTGGCGAAGGCGCGGAATTCCTGGCCGAGGGTCATCGGCACCGCGTCCTGCAGCTGGGTGCGGCCCATCTTGAGCACGTGGGCGAATTCCGCACCCTTGTCGGCGAAGGCGCCGACCAGGCTGTCTAGGCTGGCCAGCAGGGTGTCGTGGCCGAGCAGCAGGCCCAGGCGAATGGCCGTGGGGTAGGCATCGTTGGTCGACTGCGCCATGTTCACGTCGTTGTTCGGGTGCAGGTGGCGATACTCGCCCTTGGCATGGCCCATGTATTCCAGCGCCAGGTTGGCGATCACCTCGTTGGCGTTCATGTTGGTCGAGGTGCCGGCGCCGCCCTGGATCATGTCCACCACGAACTGGTCGTGAAAATCACCACGAATTAGCTGCGCGCAGGCCTGGCTGATGGCCAGGTGCTTGGCGTCGCTCAGATGGCCCAACTCGCGGTTGGCATCCGCTGCTGCCTGCTTGACCATCGCCAGCGCGACCACCAGTTTCGGGTAATGCGCCAGCGGCACGCCGGAGAGGCGGAAGTTATGAACGGCGCGCAGGGTTTGGATGCCGTAGTAGGCGTCAGCGGGTACTTCAAGGGAGCCGAGCAGGTCTTTTTCGAGTCGGAACGATGCAGCGGAGGACATGAGGAATCTCTTCCGAGAGAAAGCGGCATTAGCCGCGAAGGCCGCTACCATAGGGCCTGAGGCCCATTTCCGGCCAATGCCGTTAAACGCTGGGTCATGCATGATCGGCATAACGATGATGTGACGCCGTTTCGCTCTGGAGCGTTATTGCGACGCACGATCGGACCTTTCCCACGCCTGCCAGGAGCCGGCATGAACATCGAAACGAAATGGCTGGAAGACTTCGTCACTCTGGCGGCAACGCGAAGTTTTTCCCAAGCGGCCGAGCGGCGCTTCGTGACCCAGCCGGCGTTCAGCCGCCGCATTCGCAGTCTCGAGAATAGCCTCGGCATCACACTGGTGAACCGCACGCGAACGCCGATCGAGTTGACCGAGGCCGGTCAGCTGTTTCTGATCACTGCACGTAGCCTGGTCGAACAGCTCGGCGAGGTGCTGCGTCACCTGCATCACCTGGAAGGCCAGCAGGGCGAGGTGCTGCAGGTTTCGGCGGCACACTCGCTGGCGCTTGGGTTTTTTCCACAATGGATTGCCGGCCTGCGTGAGCTGGGCCTGAGCCCCAGCACCCGCCTGATGGCGACCAATGTGGGCGAAGCGGTGCACGCCCTGCGCGAAGGTGCCTGTGACCTGATGCTGGCTTATCACGATCCCGACGCCGCGCTGCAGCTGGATGCGGACATCTTCCCCTCCCAGCACTTGGCCAACAGCGAGATGTTGCCGATCTGCGCCGTCGATAGGCAGGGCAGCCCGTTATTCGACCTGAACAGTGGCCAGAGCGTGCCGCTACTGGCCTACAGTGCCGGCGCGTTTCTCGGTCGCTCGGTCAACGGCCTGCTGCGCCAGCGCCGGCTGCGCTACACCACGGTGTACGAAACCGCCATGGCCGACAGCCTGAAAAGCATGGCTTTGCAAGGCCTCGGCGTAGCCTGGGTGCCGCGCCTGAGCATCACCGCCGAACTGCAGCGCGGCGAATTGGTGGAGTGCGCCGACGAAACCTGGCGCCTGCCGCTGGAAATCCGCCTGTATCGCTGCGCGCTGGTGCGCAAGGCGGCGGTGCGGCTGCTGTGGCGCCGGTTGGAGGGTGGCGGGTAGCGACGAGATTTGTGTCGCAGTTCTGTCAGCGACCATTCATGCGGCATTGGCGAGCGGCTGGAGCGTGCAGTCAGGCCCGCCGCCATAGGCGTCGTTTTGGTAGCTCGGGCCAGTTCACCGACTTGTTCACACAACGCACGATGCCCCCGGCACCCAGGCGCAGCGTCCAGCGCTGTGCCACAGTAGCTTCCTGTCCCGGCTGTCGATGCACCAGCAGCAGGTTGTAGTCGTGCTGCTTTTCGATGGTGTGCGCCTGGATGGCCACTGGCTGGTCCTCTGCTTCCTTCCACTCGAACAGTTGCTGATGGCTGGCCTGGATCATTGCGCACAGCGGCTCGCAATCGAGGATAAGGCGTTCCTGGAGCTCGTCCTGTACCAGCGCCGCCTTTTCCAGGTGCAGCCATGAGCGGTACCAGACGATCTGCCGCTCCTCGTTGGTGGCCCACTTGCCGGAATGCTCGCGCACGGCCTTGCTCAGCTCGGACAGCTTGCGGTAGTCGAGCCAGACCAGCTGCTGGGCCATGGACGCCTGGGTGTAGGGCATTAGCAGACGGATCTTCCAGCGCGGCTTGCCCTTGCGCAGCCAGCGCGTGACGGTGTCGATCAGGTCGTCGCGCAGCAGGTCGCGCACCGCGTAAACCAGCGCGATACCCACCAGCAGCGCCAGGGACATTTTCTGACTGGCGTCGCGCACGTTGAACAGAAAGTATGTGAACAGCGACATGATCAGCATGGTGGAAGCCGCCTTCACCAGCTTGCGGGTACCGGCGCCCAGCTCGGTGAGCTTCTGGCGCAGCACCACCGGGTACTCCAGCAGCCGTAAATAAAGGCTCATGCGGTTCCAGACGCGGGTCGGTGCCCCCTGGAAGTCGCTGAGATAGTCACGTTCGGCGCGGTAGCGGCGTTCTTGATGGAGGAATTCGTGCACCGCCTGTTGCAGCTCTTCGTCGAGGTCCGCGTAGCCTTCCAGGGTCATGCTTTCCAGCAGGAACTGTTCCGCGAGCCAGGAAAAATAGATATCCACCTGGCGAAAGTAGCGCGATTGCTTGCTCTGCTTCGGCTCGGCCTTGCGCAGGCGCTGGGCGTAGTTCTGGCTGAGCCGCAGGGCACGTGCCAGCGGCTCGGCTGTCGCCTTGCCCTGCAACTGCTGACGCAGGCGATCCAAAGACGCCTGGAACTGGAAGAACGAGGCCCCATGCATGATTTCGTAGTGCGGCGACAGCAGCGAATAGGAGGTATCCAGCTTGCTGGCCCGGTCCTGGGCCGGCAGGCCCAGCAGCCGAAAGCGGTGGGTCAGGGCGCTGTGAAAGAACTGCTCTTCGGTCAGGGCGCGGGTGGAAAAGGTGGTCTCATGGGGGGTGAACAGGTACAGCTCGACCTGATGACGCCCCGGCTTGGTCAGCGTACGGCTCAATTGCAGGCGAAAATCGCCCTGGCGCTTCAATGAGAACACGGCACCTCCGATACGGTACGCGAGGAGCATACCAAGCCTGGCCGGAAGCAGCGCTGGCTATCATGAGGGCTTGCCTGCCAGCGTTCGGGGCGGGGCTCGTCATTGTCGTGGCAGGCGTGCGGTGTTCCGCTTAGTGACATTCGTTACGGCATCGAAGATGAGCGGCCTTCATGCAGCCGTCCGGCTGTCAAGCCGCAGGCGCGACATGCGTGGCTTTCCGGTATAATGCCGCGCCTTCGAACCAGCGCCTTCGCTGGTTTGCCCTGCATGCAAGCCACGCTCCCAGTGCGTGGCTTGTCGTTTTTGTAGCGCTGCGCAGCGCACGACGAGAGGCACGACGATGACCGCACTGGTAGGCGTGATCATGGGCTCCAAGTCCGATTGGTCCACCCTCAGCCACACCGCCGAGATGCTGGAAAAACTCGGCATTCCGCATGAAGTCACCGTGGTGTCCGCACACCGCACGCCCGATCTACTGTTCCAGTACGCCGAGCAGGCGGAAGAACGGGGGCTACGGGTGATCATTGCCGGTGCCGGCGGCGCGGCGCATCTGCCAGGCATGTGCGCGGCCAAGACTCATCTGCCGGTGCTGGGCGTACCGGTGCAATCGTCGATGCTCTCGGGTGTCGACTCGCTGCTGTCCATCGTGCAGATGCCCGCTGGCGTGCCGGTCGCGACCCTGGCCATCGGCAAGGCGGGCGCGGTCAACGCCGCTTTATTGTCGGCGAGCATCATCGGTCACGAATTCCCTGAATATCACGTTGCGTTGAAGAAATTCCGCGACGAACAAACCCAGACCGTGCTCGATAATCCGGATCCGAGGAACGCATAAATGAAGATCGGCGTGATCGGTGGCGGCCAGCTCGGCCGCATGCTCGCCCTGGCAGGAACGCCGCTGGGCATGAACTTCGCCTTTCTCGATCCGGCGCCGGACGCCTGCGCCGCGGCGCTCGGCGAGCACCTGCGTGCCGACTATGGCGATCAGGATCACCTGCGTCAGCTGGCCGATGAAGTGGATCTGGTGACCTTCGAGTTCGAGAGCGTGCCCGCCGAGACCGTGGCCTTCCTCTCGCAGTTCGTGCCGGTCTATCCGAGCGCCGATGCGCTGCGTATCGCCCGTGATCGCTGGTTCGAGAAGTCGATGTTCAAGGACCTTGGCATCCCTACGCCGGCCTTCGCCGATATCCAGTCCCAAGCCGATCTCGATGCCGCCGCGGCCAGCATCGGCCTGCCGGCCGTGCTCAAGACGCGCACCCTGGGCTATGACGGCAAGGGCCAGAAGGTGCTGCGCAAACAGTCCGACGTCAGCAGTGCTTTTGCCGAGCTGGGCAGCGTGCCGTGCATTCTGGAAGGCTTCGTGCCGTTCAGCGGTGAGGTGTCGTTGATCGCCGTGCGCGCTCGCGACGGCGAGACCTGTTTCTATCCGCTGGTCCACAACACTCACGAAGACGGCATCCTGCGGTTGTCGGTGGCCAGCAGCAATCATCCACTGCAGTCGCTGGCCGAGGATTACGTCGGGCGGGTGCTGACAGAGCTGGATTATGTCGGCGTGCTGGCCTTCGAGTTCTTCGAGGTGGACGGCGGCCTCAAGGCCAACGAGATAGCGCCGCGCGTGCACAACTCCGGTCACTGGACCATCGAAGGCGCCGAGTGCAGCCAGTTCGAGAATCACCTGCGTGCGGTGGCCGGCTTGCCGCTGGGCTCGACGGCGAAACTGGGCGAAAGCGCCATGCTCAACTTCATCGGCGAAGTGCCGCCAGTGGCGAAGGTCATCGCGGTCGAGGACTGCCACCTGCATCACTATGGCAAGGCGTTCAAGGTCGGACGCAAAGTCGGTCACGCAACGTTGCGCTGCCCGGACCGCGCCACGCTTGATCGGCAGATCACCGCGGTCGAGTCGCTGATCGACCGCGACTGATCACCGGCCGTCTGGCCTGGGGTATTCAGTGGCGAACTGCCTAGCCCCTCTCCGGTCCGAAGATACGTAACGCGTATTTTTCGGACCTGAGGGAGACTGCCAATGGGCATCATCGGAACCATCATCATCGGCCTGATCGTGGGCCTCATCGCACGCTTCCTGAAGCCCGGCAACGACAGCATGGGCTGGATCATGACCATCCTGCTGGGTATCGGCGGTTCGCTGCTCGCCACCTATGGCGGCCAAGCGCTCGGCCTGTACGAGGCTGGCGAAGGTGCCGGCTTTATCGGCGCGGTGGTCGGTGCGATCATCCTGCTGGTGATCTATGGCATGGTGACCAGCCGTAAACACTGATTCGTCCGGGGCCGCGCTTCGGGCGGCCCCGATTTCACTACCCCTCGGTTCTCATGCGCTCGATCATCCTGCCTCTTTTGCTGTGCGTCTCAACCCTCGTTCAAGCGGCTCCGGACGAACTCGACTGGCTCGAACTGATGCCGGCCGAGGACCGCAAGGCATTGGAGGAGATGCCAGAGATCGAGCACGACTCTCCTGAGACCGATGGCTTCAGCGATCAGGGTGGGCTCAAGCAAGGGCGCGGCTTACCCGAGGTAATGTATTCGGCTAAGACAGTGCCATCACTGAACGGCCAGCAGATCCGCCTCGGCGGTTATCCAGTGCCGCTGGAAACCGACAGCAGGGGCCGCAGCACCGAGTTCTTTCTGGTGCCTTATCCGGGTGCTTGCATTCACGTTCCGCCGCCGCCACCCAATCAGATCGTGTTGGTTCGCTATCCGGCCGGCATCATGCTGGAAGACATCTATGCGCCCCTTTGGGTGGACGGCATGCTGCAGATCGAGCCGGTCAGCAATGATCTGGCCGATGCGGCATACGCGCTGACTGCCGCAAACGTGGCGTTGGTGGACGAGAGCGACTTTTGAACGAGGCCAATGCCAGTGACTGTGAATCAGGGGCAACGCCAGGCTTTTCGCGAACTCGCCGCAGATACCGAGGGTATTGATGTCGAGGTGTACCAGCGCTTCGGTAAAGACCCGCTCGAACCCATCATCGGCCTGGGCGACGCCGATGCGCCGATCGCCTTCTTCGGTCGTGATCCGGGACGGGAGGAAGTTCGCCATGGCGAGCCGTTCATCGGCAGCGGCGGGCAACTGGTGCGCAAGGTGCTCTACCGGCATCTGCATGGCGAAGACATGCCGGACTTCGAAGCCGGGCGTACGCTCAGTGAAAGATTCTTTTGGATCAACACCGTGCCGTACAAGCCGGTCGGCAACAAGGCCTGGTCGATGAAGGTCAAGCGCCGCTTTCTTCCGCAGATGCGCCAGTTGCTCATCGAAAGCTGGCACGGCGAAGCGATCATCACGCTAGGCCGCGAGGCCTTCCTCTGGTTCGGTATCGATCAGCCCGCCGAGGTACGCCAGCGTCTCGAGCAGTTCTGGCAGAGCGAGGGCCGTTTCAGCGCTTCCGTCGAGGTCGAGCTGCAGGCGGCGGACGGTGCGAAGCGCGCCTTCAGGCTCTATCCCTTGCCGCATCCGTCGCCGCTGAACCAGACGTGGTTCAAGCGGTTTCCGGCATTGCTCGAAGAGCGGCTGGTACTGCTGGATCCCGACCCGCGGCAGACGTAGGGTGCGCTCTGCGCTCTGCGCACCGAGATATCGAGATCAAGAACTCGTTAGCTGAGCGGGGTTACCACTGAGCTCAGCTTTCGGTGCGCGGAGCGCACCCTACGAAGAGCGCCGGTAGTGGGCGCATCCAATGCTAAAAAACGGTAGACCCCTAGAGTGATTCGCTGCTGATGGAGACTGCGAGGGTGTGGCTGTCGCCTGCTTCGAGGCGTACCCGGTCGTCCATCGCATTGGCAGTTTCGATGCAGGCCATCCGCTGCCAGGCATCGTCGGCGAACTGTGACAGGCGCTGCGCCTTGGCGATCCAGGGATTCCACAGCACGGCCGAGCGCGAACCCTGGGTTTGTAGAGTAATCCGGCGATTCAGCAGCGGGTCGCTCAGGCTCAGCGTAGGCGGTAGGTCCAGGTAGATGCGGTCTGTCTCGCCCTCGTAGCGCAGCTCGCCCTGCTGCTGGCGATGCTGCCAGTTTTCCAGGGTGTCGATATAGCGAGCGCCATCCAGGCCTTCCACGGACACCTGATGGATATCGCCAACGGCAAAATAGGTGTGCAGCGCCTGGCTGAGAGCGACGGGCTGAGCGCCCAGATTGCGGCTGATCAGTGCGATATGCAGGCGCTCGTCGAGGCGGATCTGCAGCGTCAGTTCGACCCTGTGGGGCCAGCCGGGCAGCGCTCCCTGGGCTTGCGGGCAAACGAATTCGAGGACGGCGGTGCCGCCTTCGCAGCGCTGTTGCTCCAGCTGC
The DNA here is from genome assembly GCF_019355055.1 of Pseudomonas sp. MTM4. NCBI lineage: Bacteria > Pseudomonadati > Pseudomonadota > Gammaproteobacteria > Pseudomonadales > Pseudomonadaceae > Pseudomonas > Pseudomonas sp. MTM4. The sequence continues at coordinate 2,701,649 of NZ_CP048411.1, read as the reverse complement.
CAGTCCAGGCCGCGAACCAGTCCGTGGAAGGGTGCTTCGGCTTCGCCCTGATACATCGCTTGCACATCTTCGGGGTTGCGCCCCAGATCGCCGAACCAGGGCCAGCATATCGGCACGCCGCCGCGTACCGACTGGCCTTGCTGGAAGGCCGCTTCCTCGCTGAGCCAGATGAGGGGCGGCGCATCGCCCTGGCGGTAGCTGAGTATCTGCGCGCCCTGTTCGGCGATCAGCAGTTCGTCGTCGCCACGGCGGATGCGCCAGCAGGCGAGCTGGTCCTTTTCGATGCGTTGAATATCGACTGACATGGGCGATCTCGTGGTTGGTTCAGGTGTCCGTCTGACCGCACGGATAGGACAGGATTCAGCTGCGAAAGCCTCTTCGCTCCGTAGGCGAAGAGGCATGTATCGAGATCAGCGCCCCTGGCAGGCATCCACCCGCAGCCAGCGCTCGAGCAGCTTGAAGCCCTGCATCAGCACGAAGGCGATAACCAGATAGATCAGGCCGGCGGTGAGGAACATTTCCTCATGCATATAGGTGCGTGCGGCGATCTTGCGTGCCATGCCGGTCAGTTCCAGCAAGGTGATGGTGCTGGCCAGGGCGCTGGCCTTGAGCATCAGAATCACCTCGTTGCTGTAGGCCGGCAGGCCAATGCGTGCGGCGCGAGGCAGGATGATGTGCCAAAGGGCCTGGGGGCGAGACATGCCCAGCGCCCGCGCGGCTTCGACCTCGCCTGCCGGCACGTTCTGGATCGCGCCCCGCAGGATTTCGGCGATATAGGCGGCGGTATGTAGCGTCATGGTGATGATCGCGCACCAGTAAGGATCACGCAGATACGGCCAGAGCACACTCTGGCGCACGGCCTCGAACTGCGCCATGCCGTAATAGACGAGAAACAGCTGCACCAGCAACGGCGTGCCACGGAAGAAGAAGATGTACCCGTAAGGCAGTGCCCGCACCGCAAGCATGCGCGAGGACCGTGCGATGCCCAGCGGCAACGCGAGAATCAGCCCGGCGATGACCGAAACGCCGACCAGCTGCAGAGTAAGCCAGGCGCCTTCGAGAAAGTCTGGCAGCCACTTGATGAATAATTCCCAGCTCATGCCGCGCTCCTGACAAAGCCGCGTCCGGCACGTTTTTCGAGAAAGTACATGCCGGTCATGGCGATGACAGTCAAGCCGAGGTAGATGAAGGCGGCGACCACGAAGAAGGTAAAGGGCTCCTTGCTGGCGGTCACGGCGATCTGGGAGCTACGCATGATCTCTTCCAGGCCGATCACCGATACCAGCGCAGTGTCTTTCATCAGGATCATGAACAGGTTACCCAGGCCGGGCAGGGCCAGGCGCCACATCTGCGGCAGGATCAAGCGCATGAAGATCCGCCGCTTGCCCAGGCCCAGCGCCAGTCCCGCTTCGCGATGACCCTTGGGAATGGCCAGCAATGCGCCACGGAAGACCTCGGTGGCATAAGCGCCAAAGCAAAGGCCGAGGGCGATGGTGCCGGCGACGAAGGGACTGAGTGCGAGATTTTCGATACCAAAGATCTCACCGATGCCGCGTACCAAGCCGATGGTGCCGAAATAGATCAGCAGTACCCAGAGCAGTTCGGGGATGCCGCGTACGATGGTGGAGTAAGTGCCGCCAATCCAGCGCAGCGTCGCGAACGGAGAGGTCTTGGCGAGTGCACCAAGCAGCCCTAGCACAAGGCCGAGGGCCAGCGCCGCGAGGGCCAGCTGAATGGTCATCCAGGTGCCAGCGATCAGCGCCGGACCGAATCCATGAAGGTCGGGAATCATATGGGCTCAAACACCAAAGCCCGACCTACCAGATCTGGCGGTCGGGCTTCGGTTCAGACGGATCAGTAAATGTTGAAGGGGAAGTACTTGGCGTTGAGTTTCTCGTAAGTGCCGTCAGCGATGATTTCCGCCAGCGCCTTGTTCAGCTTCTCACGCAGTTCATCGTTGCCCTTGCGCACGGCCATGGCGATCTTGTCGTCATCGAATACCGGCTCGCCCTTGAATTCGAAGTCCTTGCCGGCATCGCTCTTGAGCCATTCCCACTGCACGAAGGAGTCGGCGAGGATGCCGTCGACGCGGCCGGAGGCCAGGTCGAGATAGGCGTTTTCCTGGGTGTCGTAGAGCTTGATGTCGACCACGTCGTCCATGTTGTCTTCCAGCCAGGTGCCGGCGATGGTTGCGCGCTGGGCACCGATCACTTTGCCGTCCAGGTAGTCCTTGTCGGTCTTGAAGTCCACCGACTTGGGCGCCACGAACTGCAGCTTGTTGGTGTAGTAGTGGTCGGTGAAATCGACAGCGTTCTTGCGTTCCTCGGTGACCGACATGGAGGCGGCGAGGAAGTCGAATTTGCCGGCGTTCAGCGCGGGAATGATGCCATCCCAATCGGAGGTCACTACTTCGCACTCGACTTCCATCTTGGCGCAGAGCGCGTGGGCGATGTCCAGATCGAAGCCGACCACCTGGCCGCTGGCGTCGATCAGGTTGAAGGGCGGGTAGGCGCCTTCGGTGCCGATGCGTAGCTTGTCGGCGGCAAAGGCATTGGCGCCGAGCATCAGGGTGGCGGCGGCAGTCAGCAGAATCTTCTTATAGCTTTTCATGCGGTGTTGCTCCATTAGCGATGACTGGACATGAACTGTTTACAGCGTGCCGATTGGGGGTTGTCGAACACCTGCTCCGGCGTTCCTTGCTCTTCGACCAGGCCCTGATGGAGGAAGACCACCTCACTGGATACCTGTTTGGCGAAGTTCATTTCATGGGTGACCAGCAGCATGGTGCGACCCTCTTCGGCCAGCGACCGAATCACTGCAAGCACTTCTTGTACCATTTCCGGATCGAGTGCCGAGGTCGGCTCGTCGAACAGGATCACCTGCGGCTGCATCGCCAGGGTGCGCGCAATCGCAGCCCGTTGCTGTTGGCCACCGGAAAGCTGGTTTGGATAGACGTGGCGTTTGTCGGCGATGCCGACCTTGGCCAGCAGCGCCTCAGCCACTTCGGTGGCTTCGGCCTTGCTCTGGCCGAGCACCCGGCGCGGTGCCTCGATGATGTTGTCGAGCACGCTCATGTGCGGCCAGAGGTTGAAATTCTGGAATACGAAACCGAGCTTGCTGCGCATCCGGTTGATCTGTTTGGCGTCTGCCGCAACCAGGTCGCCGTCTTTGGCGCGCTTGAGGTGCAGCTGTTCCCCGGCGACGAGAATTTCGCCTTCGTTGGGGTTTTCCAGCAGATTGATGCAGCGCAAGAACGTCGACTTTCCGGAGCCGGATGAGCCGAGGATAGAAATCACATCGCCGTCGCGCGCAGTCAACGAGATGCCCTTGAGTACTTCCAGATCGCCGTAACGCTTGTGCAGGTTGCGAATTTCCAGGGCGGGTATGGCCTCGGCCATTGAGCTTCCTCTTCTCGGACCAGCGCTGTGCCTGGTCTTTTCTGTGTAAATTGCGCTCCGGCCGACTGCTCGCCCTCCTGGCGAGGCGCAAACCTAGCATGGGCCGGGTCATGCGCCAAGCGTGGCGCCGTCGCCGGAACGGTGACCGTTTGGTCGCAGCCTTCCGGGTGGCAAGGCGAATGGCCCTGTATCTATATAGATGAACTTCCCCTGTTTTGCCGCGTCACGGGGTGGGTTTCGGCGCGTCGGGCTCGTTGCTGAGCATCTCGTCGTGTTCGCCCATCTTCCAGGGCAGGCTGCCGGGCGAGATATGCAGGAAGTTCAGGTACTTCTCGAACTGGTCGAGGATGTCGCTGATGATGTCCTGTTGGTCGTAGCCGTAGACGTCGTAGGACTGACCGCCGCGACGCAGGAAGACCTCGGCGCGGTAGTACTGCTCGTCGGTGTCTGGATCCTCGGTGAGCACGAAGGACGGCATGGCATAGCCCACCAGGCGAATCTCATAGATGAAATCGACCTGATCCTCCTTGAGGACCTCCAGATAGACCCGCGAATTGTGCTCGTCGGTATGTACCTCGGCGGGCCAGTCCTGTTCGGCCAGCGCGCGCTGCACCCGGCGCATACCCTTGAGCACGCTGGTGGCGATGAAGTTTTCCGATTCCTCGCGGCTGGGAAAGTTGACCAGTCCGGCCAGACGCTTTTTCCACAAGCCCGGCCCGGCATTGCTGGCCAGCCGGCTGCCGTGCATGTGGCTTTGCAGGCTGACCTCGTGGTGACCTTCGATCACAAGTGCACGCCACATACCCAGGGCGGCGATGATCATGATGATGGCGAACGGCAGCGCACTGGTGATCGCCATGGTCTGCAGGGCGCTCAGGCCACCGGCGACCAGCAGCGCGATGGCGACGAAGCCTGCCGTGGTTGCCCAGAACACCCTTTGCCAGACCGGCGTTTGCCCTACGCCGCCAGCGGCCAGCGAGTCGATCACCAGCGCGCCAGAGTCGGCCGAAGTGACGAAGAAGGTGGCAATCAGCACCACAGCGATGAACGAGGTGATGGCGCTTAGCGGCAGGCGTTCGAAGAGCTGGAACAAGGCGATAGAGTGGTCGCTCTGCACCTGGCCGATCAGCTCGGTGTAGCCTTCGACCATGATCAGGTGCAGCGCGGTGTCGCCGAAAATCGAGAACCAGAGGAAGGTAAAGATCGTCGGCACGAACATCACGCCGAAGACGAACTGGCGGATGGTCCGGCCGCGGCTGATCTTGGCGATGAACAGGCCTACGAACGGCGACCAGGCGATGGTCCAGCCGAAGATGAACAGCGTCCAGTTGCCGATCCAGTCGCTACGGCTGTAGGCCTGTAGGTTGAAGGTGCGCTCGATGATGTTGTTCAGGTAGCTGCCAGTGTTCTGCAGGAAGGTTTCCAGAATGAAGATGGTCGGCCCCACGGCGAACACGAACAGCATCAGCGTGATCGCCAGGATCATGTTCAGCAGCGAGAGATTCTTGATGCCCTTGTCCATCCCGGCCACTACCGAGCAGGTGGCGAGCGCCGTGATCAACACGATGGCAATGACCTGCACCGTGGTACTGACAGGGATTTGTGGCCACAGGTAGTTCAGACCGGCATTGATCTGGGTGACCGACAGGCCGAGGGTGGTGGCGATGCCGAACAACGTGCCGAGAATTGCGAATACATCCACAACGTGCCCGATGGGGCCATGAATGCGTTCGCCGATGATCGGATACAGCGCCGATCGCATCGACAGCGGCAGGCCGTGGCGGAACGAGAAATAGGCCAGCACCAGCCCCGTCAGGCCGTAGATCGCCCAGATGTGAAAGCCCCAGTGAAAAAAAGCGATCTGCATCGCCTGCTTAGCGGCGTCCACCGTCTCCGGTGCGCCGGCCGGTGGCGTGGAAAAGTGCAGCACCGGCTCGGCGACGCCGAAGAACAGCAGTGCGATACCGTAGCCGGCGGAGAACAGCATGGCGAACCAGGCCGGGAAGCTGTACTGCGGCTCGGCATGATCCGGCCCAAGCTTGATGTTGCCCCATTTCGTCAGCGCGATGCCGACGACGAAGACCAGAAAGAAGGCCACCGCCAACATGTAGAACCAGCCGAACGAGCGGGTGATGAAGGCCAGCGTCGAGCTAAATACCTCACTTGCCAGTTCGGGGTTGCTGATCGTGCCGATCACCAGCAGCAGCGTTACGACAACGGCTGGGATGAACACCGGGAAAAGGATGACGGCTTTGGGAAGTTTCTTCTCTGCTTCCATATGTCCTTCTGTTCTTGGCTGATCGAGGGGAACGGAAACGCGCCGTGGCTCCGAAATGAAACTGCTGACTGAAGGGTAGACGGTGTTCGGCGGAGGATTGCTCACGCAAAAAACGAGATCGAGCCGAGTTTGTCCGGACGTATAACGTCCTGTGGCTACTCAGGCATCGTCAGGAGGCGGTTGCCGTCCGGGTTGTTTGAGCGCGTCGGGCGGCTCAGTAAGCCGGTTCCAGTTGATGGCGGCGCAGGATTTCCGACACGGTGCCGTCGGCAATAAGCGCGTCCAAGGCTCGCTCGAAGATTTGGAACTGCGCCTCGCTGATCCGCTTGCGCGACAGGCCAATGCCGTAGGAGACCGACGTCAGCTCGCCGGCTTCACGGAGCTCATCGAGCTGCTCCTCTTCGATCAGATGCCAGGCCACATCCTGGTTGAGAACAGCCAGGCCGCCTTCACCGAAGCGGCCTGACTTCAGCATGCGCAGCAGACGACGGTTACTGGCAGTCAGATGCACCTGCGCTCCGGCAACCGGTTCGAGGTGTTGAGAGAGGACATAAGACGTGCCGGATGGGCCGTAGACGCCGATCAACCGACCGGCTAGATCACCCGGCTGGCTGTATACGAAACCACTGTCCTTGCGAGCGAATACGGCGTAGCGCGAAGTGACCAGCATGCGGGTGATATGAAACGCGCGCTCGCGCTGGGGTGAGCGAACCACGGTGAAAATACCTTCGACTTCCCCGTCTTCGGCCAAGTGCAGGGCGCGCTGCCATGGATGGAGCACGATCGGGCAATCCAGGTCCAGGCGCGCGCAGACCACCTGCACGATTTCCGCCAGCGGGCCGCCCGCTATTTGTACTTCATCGTTGGTCTGGGCCGAGGAACCCGCAGCGCGGCTGAAAGGCGGGAAATCCTCGGTGACGAATCGCCACTCTTCGGCGCTCGTCTGGGTGGCGAGTGTGCACAACCCTATCAGTAGAATCGAAGGAAACATCCGCACTGCTTATGCTCCTGCCTGGTCGGCCATCCATAGCGTTTCAACCTGCGTAGTCGAGAGTATCCGTAGTTCCGCTGGTTCGCCAGTTCACCCGGGCTCACGACGACAACGCGGGGTGCAACGGCTCGATGCCGGTTCGGTTGTTTCGGCGGGTGCATGTGAAATAGGGAAGCGGCGTCGGACAGGCGCAGAGCCACGCGCGCTTGCGCAGACATATGGAAATTCATATATTCGGACATCCATATATTCAGGTGATTCTTCCGTGACGCCTCCTGCGCTGTTCAAATGTCTGTCCGATGAAACCCGCGTGCGGGCCGCTTTGCTTGTTATTCAAGAGGGTGAGCTTTGCGTTTGCGAGCTGGTCTGCGCCCTAAATGACAGCCAGCCCAAGATATCCCGGCATCTCGCACAGCTTCGCGCTTGCGGCCTGCTGGTGGATCGGCGCAAAGGGCAGTGGGTTTATTACAGTCTCAATCCGGACCTGCCGTCCTGGGTCCAAAAAATTCTCCAGACGACCCTGCAAGCCAATACCGAGTGGCTGAAGCAGGATCAAGCTCGTCTCGACCAAATGGGCGATCGCCCAGTTCGTGTCGCTTCTTGTTGCTGAGCCGGGAGCGCCAGTCGTCATGCTTATCGCAGCCGCCATCTTCATCGTTACCATCGTTCTGGTCATCTGGCAGCCCCGTGGACTCGGGGTCGGCTGGAGCGCGTCCCTGGGTGCGCTCGCCGCGCTGCTGGCCGGCGTCGTCACGCTGGCTGACATCCCCACCGTGTGGGGCATCGTCTGGAACGCCACGGCAACTTTCATCGCGATCATCGTCATCTGCCTGCTTCTCGATGAAGCCGGATTCTTCGAGTGGGCCGCGCTCCATGTCGCGCGCTGGGCCAAGGGGCAGGGGAGCCGCTTGTTTGCCTTTACGGTCCTTCTCGGCGCCGCCGTCTCGGCCGTATTCGCGAACGATGGCGCGGCGCTCATCCTGACGCCCATCGTGGTCTCGATGTTGGTCGCCTTGCGCTTTTCGGCGGCGTCCACGCTGGCCTTCGTCATGGCGGCCGGCTTCATCGCCGATACTGCCAGTTTGCCGCTGGTCGTCTCCAATCTGGTGAACATCGTGACGGCTGATTATTTCAATCTGGGCTTCAGCGAGTACGCGGCCGTCATGGTTCCCATCAATGCAGTCAGCGTGGCGGCGACGTTGGTCGTCCTCTGGTTGTTCTTTCGGCGTGACGTTCCGGCGACCTATGACCTGGCGCTGCTGAAGGCTCCCGACATGGCCATTCGCGACCGGGCTGCTTTTCGGGTCGGTTGGTGCGTGCTCGTCGCGCTTTTGGTCGGTCTGTTCGCGCTCGAGCCGCTGGGCATACCCATCAGTGCCGTTGCGGCGGCCTGCGCGGCCGTGCTGTTTGTCGTCGCTGCCCGTGGACACGTGATTTCGACCCGACGGGTGCTGCGAGAGGCTCCTTGGCAGGTGGTCATCTTCTCGCTGGGCATGTACCTCGTCGTCTACGGACTGAAGAACGAAGGCCTTACCGACTACCTGACCGCCGCGCTGAATCATCTCGCCGGCTACGGCATCTGGGGTGCTGCGCTGGGTGCCGGATTCCTGACGGCGGGCCTGTCTTCGGTCATGAACAACATGCCCACCGTGCTGGTCGGCGCCCTGTCGATCCAGGCGACGGATACGAGCGGCGTGGTGCGTGAGGCGATGATCTACGCCAACGTCATCGGCTGCGATCTGGGGCCGAAAATTACCCCCATCGGCAGCCTGGCGACGCTCCTGTGGCTGCATGTTCTGAGTCGAAAAGGCATCCGCGTGACCTGGGGTTATTACTTCAAGGTCGGTGTCGTTCTGACCCTGCCGGTGCTGTTTATCACCCTGTCCGCCTTGGCCATCAGGCTGAGCATCTGAAACCGCCGCAGCGCGGAGGAGAAGTCGTGAAAGTTCTGTTCATGTGTACGGCCAATAGCTGCCGAAGCATCCTGTCCGAGGCCATGTTCAACCACCTCGCACCGAGCGGGTTCGAGGCGGTGAGCGCCGGGAGTATCCCTAGGGGGCAGGTTCTGCCACGCACATTGGTAACACTCCGCGAGGCCGGGCTCTCGACCGAGGGGCTGAGCAGCAAGGGCAACGACGCGTTCGAGGACAGCCCTCCGGACATCGTCGTCACCGTTTGCGACAAGGCCGCAGGCGAGCCTTGCCCGGTCTACTTCGGTCCGGCCCTGAAAGCCCATTGGGGTCTGGAAGATCCGTCCGACGTAAAGGGCGATGAAGCGGAAATCAGCGCAGCCTTTCATGCCACCCTGGCGCGTATCGAGGCCCGATGCCGCGCATTCCTGGCGCTGCCCTTCGAGCAGTTGGGCCGGGACGAGCTGAAGCACGAACTCGACCGCATCGGCAATCTGCAGCCTGGAGAAGCGCCATGACCCATGACCTCCCTAATCTCGACGATGCGCTGGTGCGCAACGACGACACCGGAACACACAAGCCGCGCATCCTTCTCCTTTACGGATCGACCCGTCCCCGTTCCTTCAGTCGTCTGCTGGTCGAGGAGGCCGCCCGGCTGCTGGAGCGTTTCGGCGCCGAGACGCGCATCTTCAATCCGTCCGGGCTGCCGCTACCCGACGACGCACCGGTAGACCATCCCAAGGTGCAGGAGCTCTTGCAGCTCATGCAGTGGTCGGAAGGGCAGGTTTGGTGTTCGCCGGAGCGACACGGCGCGATGTCAGCGGTCTTCAAGGCGCAGATCGATTGGGTTCCGCTGGCAATGGGAGCGGTACGCCCAACGCAGGGCAAGACCCTGGCGGTCATGCAGGTCTGCGGCGGCTCGCAATCGTTCAATGCGGTCAACCAGCTCCGCGTTCTGGGGCGATGGATGCGGATGTTCACCATCCCCAACCAGTCGTCCGTCGCCAAGGCTTATCTGGAATTCGACGGCCAGGACCGGATGAAGGCATCGCCCTATTACGATCGAGTCGTGGATGTGATGGAGGAGCTGATGAAATTCACCATCCTGCTGCGGGACCGACCGGATCTTGTCGATCGGTATTCGGAGCGAAAGGAATCGGCCGAACAGCTCTCCAAGCGGGTCAATCAGCGATCCATCTGAATATGAGTGCCCACCGGCAGCAAGCTCGCCCGGCTCAGGGAAGCATTGTCTTACGTCCTTTGGGGTCCGGTGGTAGATGTAATGGCGCTTCGTGGCGCCATAAACGTCGTCGTGAACCCGCACGTGTACTCAGTCGGGGCGGAAAGCCACTCCAAAACGACAAAACCCCTGAGACCTCGCGGAATCAGGGGTTTACAAGTCATGGTGCCCAGGGACGGAATCGAACCGCCGACACGGGGATTTTCAATCCCCTGCTCTACCGACTGAGCTACCTGGGCAACGGGGCGCTATTAGACGGATTTGGCTTTTGCCTGTCAAGCGCGACTGAGAAAATATTTAGTCAGAACGGGCGTTTAGCGTTGTGACTGAATTTTGAAGCAAGTTCCGATTGCGATCGAAGACTGCGGGCAGCAGGCCAACGGAGCGCGCTTCCCGCTAAGGTGATCACTGACTCGGCGGTACGTAGCCTTCGGCCTGGGCGTAATCCTCGCCGGAAAAGAACTTGTCCATTTCGGCCTGCAGGAACTTACGATCTTCGGTGTTCATCATGTTCAGCCGACGCTCGTTGATCAGCATGGTCTGGTGCTTCTGCCAATCGTCCCAGGCCTTCTTCGACACGTTGTTGTAGATGTCTTCGCCCTTCGGGCCTGGGTACGGCGGGCGGTCGAGACCTGGAAGTTCTTCTTTGTACTTGCGGCAGTTCACGGTGCGGGTCATGACATCTCTCCTGCGTTCAATTCTGCGGCGGCGCGCTTGAGCAGCGTCTTCACCGGGGCGGCGAGCCCCAGTCGCGGCGGGGTCGCGAGGTTATACCAGAGCCAGTCCGCCTCGGCCACGGCGTTGGCCTCGGGCTTGACTCTGATCAGCCAAGGTTCGATGGCAAGCTGAAAATGGCTGAAGGTGTGGGTCAGGCCGGGCAGTTCTTGGTGCTGTTGCAACTGCAGTGCATGACGTTCGGCGAGCGGACCGAGCGCGGCCAGGTCTTCCAGTTCCGGCAAACTCCACAGCCCGCCCCAAAGGCCGGTCGACGGGCGGCGATAGAGCAGGATGGCCCCTTCATGGTTGGCCAGTAACGGCATCAAGGTGCGCTTTTGTGGCAGCGCCTTGCGCGGCTTGGGCGCCGGAAAATCTGTTTCGCGGCCGAGCAGATGGGCGCGGCAGCCAGGTTTCAGCGGGCAAAGCAGGCAACTGGGTTTGCTGCGCGTGCAGAGCGTCGCGCCCAGATCCATCATCGCCTGGGTGTAATGGTTGACGCGGGCGTGCGGCGTCAGGCGCTCGGCCACGTCCCAGAGTTTTCTGGCCACTTTCGGCTCGCCCGGATAGCCATCCTGCGCGACGTAGCGGGCCAGTACGCGCTTGACGTTACCGTCGAGTATCGGCGCTCGCAGCCCCATGCTCAGGCTGGCGATGGCGCCGGCGGTCGATCGCCCGATACCGGGAAGTTCGGCGAGCTGATCAACCGACTTTGGAAACTCGCCGCCATGCTCGGCGACGATCAGCTTGGCGGTCTTGTGCAGGTTGCGTGCGCGGCTGTAGTAGCCGAGCCCGGTCCACAGGTGCAGCACTTCGTCTTCCGCTGCACTGGCCAGGGCCTGCACCGTCGGCAGCGCGTCCATGAATCGGTCGAAATAGCCGAGCACGGTGCTGACCTGGGTCTGTTGCAGCATGATCTCCGACACCCAGACCCGGTACGGTGTGATGCCCTGTTGCCAGGGCAGATCCTTGCGGCCGTGGCGGTCGTACCAGTCGAGCACGGCCGCGCCGAAGTGTTCGTCACTCAACACGTGCGGGTTCATCGGTTGAACAGGCCTTTCAGTGCGTCTTTCAATTCAGGGCTGACCTTGTCACCGAGCTTCTCTTCGATGGTCTCGTTGAGCTTTTCTCCAGCGAGGCGGGCGGCGATCTTGCCGAGACCGTCGTTGTCGAAGCGGCAGGCCTTGGCGCCAAGCTCCAGCGGCCCGCGGCAACGAAGCGGCCATTCGATACCGACGTAACGTTCGTTGACCGCGCAGGCCGGATCGGGCATGGCGCCCTTGTCGCCCTCGATGACGATGCCGACGCGATAGTCCATGCCCAGCACGCGCAGGTCGACATCACCGTTGCCGTTTACCGTCAGGCCGGGAATGCTGGCCTTCAGATCCGGGTTGCTGGCCACGCCGTCGCGCAGGGTCAGGTTGCCCTTGAGTTCGCGGAACGGCGTGTCCTTGCTGCGCGGGTCGCTGGTCAGTGGCTTGCGATTCAGCGTGGCGATGGCGCGACAGAGTTGCTGTTCCAGATTGGCGTCGACCAGGATGCCATTATCGATGATGAAGCCGATCTTGCCGTTGAGGTTGTCGATCCAGGCCTTCTGGCTGTTGCCCTGACTGCGAATGTCGCTGTCCAGATTGAGTAGACCTTTGACCACCATTTTTTCGCCTTGGCTTTCGAGCAGGCGCTCGACCGGGACGCGAGCGAAGCGGGTCTGAGCGGTTATCAACGGTATTTGTGGGCGTACATCGAGGCTGGCCGAGGCTTCCACGCGACCGTTGTAATAACCGCCGCGCATGTCTTCCAGGGTCAGCAAGCCGCCTGCGCTGCGTGCCCGGAGCGCGAAGCTGTCGAGTGGCAGTTTCATTGCGGTGAGGCTGCCGATGTTCAGATTGATTCGGGCATCCAGACGGCGCAGCGTGGCAATCGGCAGGACCGAGGCTTCGCTCCAGGCTTGCTGCGTGGGCTTGTCCGGCAACGGTGTGGTGCCGCTGCCGATCACGGCGGCCTCGGTGGCCTCTACCTCGCTCTGGCGGGCGGCGCCGGATGCATCTTCCTGGCTTGGCGGTGGCAGATAGCGGTCCAGATTCAGCTGGTCGCCCTTGAGGTCTACGCGCAGCGCCTGTTTGGCGAAATCACTGATGCCGATCTGCCCGGTAAAGGTGCTGCCGTCCAGTTTCAGGTCGAGTTCTTCGAGGGTCAGGCTGGTCGGCGTCCCGGTCAGGCGGGTGACCAGTTCGGCCTTGCCCAAAGCCGTTTTGTCGGCCATGGGCGGGAGTTGTTGGCCAATGCCTTCGAGGAACTCGCGCAGATTGAACTCGGCGATGGACAGCGTACCGGCGAGCTTCGGCTGCTCCTGCAGATCGCGCACCTTCAATTCGCCAAGGCCGCGCAATTGGTTGGCGGTGAACTTGAGGCCGGTCCACTCGGCGATATCCGCCGCCCGGTCGACGAGCAATTGACCCTGCGCGCTGAAAGATAGCGTCTTGCCTTCCAGAGGTTCGCCCGAGGCTTCGCCGCTCAGGCGCAGGTTCTCGAACTGATAACGCTGCAGTTCGTTATCGAAGCGCAGGTCGCCCTGCAGTTCGGTACGCGCCCGCATTACCGGCTGGTTGCTGCCGAAGAAGGCGTTGAGCTTGACCGGGATCGAGGTGGCTTCGCGGATGGCGCCCGTGCTGAGCTCGATACCTTCGGCGCTGAATTGCTGGCCGCTTTGAGCGTCGTGGTAGCTCACCCGGGCATCGCTGATGGTCAGGCTATCGATATCCAGCTGCAGCGGACGCCTTGGTTTTCCGGCTTGCGGCTCTTCATTCGCTGTCTCGGCCTGTTCCGCTGGGGCGGGTTCGCCGGGTTGCGCTTCGCCGCCGGCTGGCTGGCCTACGCCTTCCCAGTTGCTGCTGCCGTTTTCGTCGCGAGCCAGGGTCAGGTTGAGGCCATTGAGGGTGATGTCACTCATCTCCACTTCGCGGCTGAACAGCGGCAGCACCCGGACCGAGAGGCCGAGCATGCGCAGATCGGCGAACGGCTGCTCTGGCGTGCGCACGCTGGCCAGGGTGGTTTCGTGCAGTTCCAGGCCGAGCCACGGGAACAGGCTCCAGCCGATATCGCCGGCAATGTTCAGTTCCAGGCCGGCGTTGTCACGGGCAAGCGCGCGGATTTCATCCTTGTAATCGTTGGGGTCGAACAGATGAGTCAGGGCGAAGCCCAGTGCGACGAGGAGCAGCAGCAACCCGAGGATTACCAGGCCCAGGATCTTGCCGAGCGCTTTCATGACAGGTCCTTTGTTTTGGTATTTCAAAAGCAGCGAGTATAGCGCCACGAACGTCGGCTTTCGCCGCAGATGGCGTTGGAGTGGCTGTCTGCGCCTGGGTTCCTGTTATGGGGCGGAGCTAGATGGGATCCAGCGGCAGATGCGTCCTGGCGGCCAACGCCTGAGCTTCCAGATGCTCTCTCGGTGCGGCCAGGCGCAGGTCCGTTCCGGCTTCCAGGGCCAGGCGCAGGCTTTCCTCGAGTATCCGTTTGCCGACGCCGCGGCGGCGGGTGATCTTGCGCACGCAGAGATGCGACAAGCGCCAATGCGACGTGCCGCGCTGCAGCAGGGCGGCTCCGAGCAGGCGATCGTTGAAACGACCGGCGATCAGGCTGCGATCGGCCAGCCCTGCCTCGATCAGAGCCGTGGCATCCGCGTAGGGCGCCAACAGCCAGTCCGGGGCGTCGGCAAAGATCTTCGCAAGATCGATGCGATCCTGCGGGCTGGGCTCGGTGAGGGTTTCGACGAATACGGGCATGCTGACCTGACGCGCTGAATGGATGCCGGCAAGCATAACCGTGCCGGCTTTTCAGCGCACGACGGCTCGCGGTTCTGGCGATGGGCTGCTTCGTTGAGCGGTTGCGGGCGGTTTGCCGGGCGCGCGTGGTCGCTCCCCTGAACGCAAGACAGAGGCGCAGACCCGTTGGCGGCCGCCGAGCCGCCGCTCGCGTATCCCCGTAGGTTGGTTTGAGCCTATAATGCGGACCTTTTTTAGCCCCACGATCAGCGGAGCTGTCGATGTCCGAACGTACGGCATGCGTAGAGCGCAACACCCTGGAAACACAGGTCAAGGCCACCATCAATCTGGACGGCACCGGCAAGAGCCGCTTCGCCATTGGCGTGCCGTTCCTGGAGCACATGCTCGATCAGATCGCCCGCCACGGCCTGATCGACCTGGACATCGAGTGCCAGGGCGATCTGCATATCGACGACCACCACACCGTAGAAGATGTCGGCATCACCCTCGGCCAGGCGTTTGCCAAGGCAGTTGGCGACAAGAAGGGCATGACCCGTTACGGGCATTCCTACGTGCCGCTGGACGAAGCGTTGTCGCGCGTGGTGATCGATTTTTCCGGTCGCCCGGGCCTGACCATGAACGTGCCCTATACCCGCGCCACCGTAGGCGGTTTCGACGTCGACCTGTTCCAGGAATTCTTCCAAGGCTTCGTCAATCACGCCCTGGTCACTCTGCACATCGACAACCTGCGCGGGCACAACACCCATCACCAGATCGAAACCGTGTTCAAGGCCTTCGGCCGCGCGCTGCGTATGGCGCTGACGCTGGATGAGCGCATGGCTGGCCAGATGCCGTCGACCAAGGGTTGCCTGTAATGCAGACCGTAGCTGTCATTGATTACGGCATGGGCAACCTGCATTCGGTCGCTAAAGCGCTGGAGCACGTCGGCGCGGGCAAGGTGCTGGTGACCAGCGATGCGCAGGTCATCCGGGAAGCCGACCGCGTGGTATTTCCCGGCGTCGGCGCGATCCGTGATTGCATGGCCGAGATCCGCCGTCTGGGTTTCGACGAGCTGGTGCGCGAAGTCAGCGTCGACCGTCCCTTTCTTGGCATCTGCGTCGGTATGCAGGCGCTGATGGAGCGCAGCGAGGAGAACGGTGGGGTCGATTGTATCGGGCTGTTCCCGGGTCAGGTGCGCTTCTTCGGCAAGGATCTGCAGGAAGACGGCGAGCGCCTCAAAGTGCCGCACATGGGCTGGAACGAGGTCAAGCAGGCGGTCGATCACCCGCTCTGGCACAACATTCCGGACCAAGGCCGCTTCTACTTCGTGCACAGCTACTACATCGAGGCCGGTGACCCGCGCCACGTCGTCGGTCGCGGTCACTACGGCAAGGACTTTGCCGCGGCGCTGGCCGATGGCTCGCGCTTCGCCGTGCAGTTCCATCCCGAGAAGAGCCACACCCATGGCCTGCAGTTGCTGCAGAATTTCGCCGCCTGGGATGGCCGCTGGTAATGAGCCGGGCCAAGACGACGGCACCAGTACTGACGCTGGACCCCGCTCAGGAGCAGGCTGCGCAGCAGACCATCAAGCGTTTTCTCGAAGATCGTTTCGAGCTGGAGCTTGGCTCCTTCGAGGCGCAGGAAGTGCTTGATCTGTTTGCGCGTGAAATTGCTCCGCTCTACTACAACAAGGCGATTTTCGATGTGCAGACACACCTGAAAGACAGGTTCGAAAGCATCGAAAGCGACTTGTGGGCGCTCGAAAAGAGCTGACCTTTAACCGATTCCCGATTTGAACAGGTTCGAGCCATGCTGATTATCCCCGCAATCGATCTGAAAGACGGCGCCTGCGTGCGTCTGCGTCAGGGCCTGATGGACGACGCCACAGTGTTCTCCGACGACCCGGTGGCGATGGCTGCCAAGTGGGTCGAGGCCGGTTGCCGCCGTCTGCATCTGGTCGATCTCAACGGTGCTTTCGAGGGCCAGCCGGTCAATGGCGAGGTGGTCACGGCCATCGCCAAGCGCTACCCGAACCTGCCGATCCAGATCGGCGGTGGCATCCGCTCGCTGGAAACCATCGAGCATTACGTGCGCGCCGGCGTCAGCTACGTGATCATCGGTACCAAGGCGGTCAAGCAGCCGGAATTCGTCGGAGAGGCCTGCCGCGCCTTTCCGGGCAAGGTCATCGTCGGCCTGGATGCCAAAGACGGCTTCGTCGCCACCGATGGCTGGGCCGAAGTATCCAGCGTGCAGGCTGTGGATCTGGCGCGCCGCTTCGAGGCCGATGGCGTCTCGGCGATCGTCTACACCGACATCGCCAAGGACGGCATGATGCAGGGCTGCAACGTCGAAGCGACGGTGGCATTGGCTAATGCCAGCAAGATTCCAGTGATCGCCTCCGGCGGCATCCACAACATCGGCGACATCCAGAAGCTGCTCGACACCAATACCCCCGGCATCATCGGCGCCATCACTGGCCGCGCGATCTACGAGGGCACCCTCGACGTGGCCGAGGCGCAGGCGCTTTGTGATCTGAAGTTCAAGGACGAATAAACGTAGCGTGGGCGTAGCCCACCGTAATCGACGCACTCTTTGCACCCACCCTACGGGAACTCCGCTATGGCTTTGGCAAAACGCATCATCCCCTGCCTCGACGTGGACAATGGTCGAGTGGTCAAGGGCGTCCAGTTCGAGAACATCCGCGATGCCGGCGATCCGGTGGAGATCGCCCGCCGCTATGACGAGCAGGGCGCTGACGAGATCACGTTCCTCGACATCACCGCCAGCGTCGATAACCGCGACACCACGCTGCACACCGTCGAACGCATGGCCAGCCAGGTGTTCATTCCGCTGACCGTTGGTGGTGGCGTGCGCACCGTGCAAGACATCCGCAACCTGCTCAACGCCGGGGCCGACAAGGTCTCGATCAACACCGCCGCCGTCTTCACGCCCGAATTCGTTGGCGAGGCCGCTGATCGCTTCGGCTCGCAGTGCATCGTGGTCGCCATCGATGCGAAGAAAGTGTCCAAGCCGGGCGAAACGCCGCGCTGGGAAATCTTCACCCATGGTGGACGCAAGCCCACGGGGCTGGACGCGGTGCTCTGGGCGCAGAAGATGGAGGCGCTGGGTGCCGGTGAAATCCTGCTGACCAGCATGGATCAGGATGGCGTCAAGAACGGCTACGACCTCGGTGTCACCCGCGCCATCAGCGAGGCGCTGAGTATCCCGGTGATCGCCTCCGGTGGTGTAGGCAATCTGCAGCATCTGGCCGACGGCATCATCGAGGGCAAGGCCGACGCGGTATTAGCGGCCAGCATTTTTCACTTCGGCGAATACACCGTGCCGGAAGCAAAAGCCTATATGGCCAGTTGCGGCATTGTGATGCGTTGAGTCTGCTACCGATTCGATCGAGCAAACAACACTTAAAGGAACGCAACGGGCCATCCGTGCGGGAATAAAGGAATTAATGCCATGTTCAAATCCACGCTTCTTGCTTTAGCGACCTGTTTGATCTTGGGCACCACCGCCCAGGCCGCACCGGAGCAGATCGATCTGCTCACCGAAAATTTCCCGCCTTACAACATGGCCGTCGACGGCAAGAATTTCGCCCGTGACGAGAACATCAGGGGCATCGCTGCCGACATCATCCGCGAGATGTTCCAGCGCGCCGGCATCGATTACACCCTGACCTTGCGCTTCCCTTGGGAGCGGATCTACAAGATGGCTCTGGAAACGCCTGGCTATGGGGTGTTCGTGACAGCTCGGTTGCCCGAGCGCGAGGAGCTGTTCAAATGGGTAGGTCCTATCGGGCCGGATGACTGGGTGCTGCTGGCGCGCGGCGACAGCACCATCGAGGTCGACAGCCTCGAGCAGGCCCGGCAGTACCGGATCGGCGCTTACAAGGGCGATGCCATTGCCGAGCATCTCGTTGCACAGGGGCTGCAGCCGACCTTGGCGCTACGCGATCAGATCAACGTCGAGAAGCTGCAAAGCGGCGCGATCGACCTGTGGGCGACGGGCGATCCCGCGGGGCGCTTCCTGGCGAAGCAGCAGGGCGTGTCCGGTCTCAAGCGGGTGCTGCGCTTCGACAGCGCTGAGCTTTTCCTGGCGCTGAACCGGCAGGTGTCCGATGAGACGGTCGAGAAGTTACAGGCCGCTCTGGATCAAATGCGTGCTGACGGCACGATCAATACGATCACCGGCCGGTATTTCTGATCGGCCGCCTCGCTAGCTGCGTACATACATCGCAGACCGTTGGCGCTCCAGATGTGAGCGCCCCGCCGGTTCCCTGCGACCGAACAATCTCCTTCCCTTCTTAGTAAGCAAGCTTCGTGCAGGTTGGCGCCGCGAATGCGAATGCTGGCCAAATGATGTCTCAACCTGTGCGGTTCGTCCCAGTTCGGTGACGGTCTCCGTGCGTCTGGTTCCCCCGTTGCTACACATAACGGTGGCACGCATGACATCTGTTCATAGATGTCGGTGCGCCGCTTGGTATTAGCAGACGTAGGGGGAGGATCGATGAAACGAATTCTAGCGGCCGGCCTGCTGTTGCTCGCGGCCGCCTCGGCCAGGGCCGCATTGCCAGACGACTACAGAGTGGTGGTGCTGACGGAGAATTTCCCGCCGTTCAATATGGCGGCCGACGGCAAGAACTACGCAGCGGATCGCAACGTCAGCGGCATCAACGCCGACATCGTGCGCGAAATGTTCAAGCGTGCCGATATCGATTACAGCCTGACACTGCGCTTCCCCTGGGAGCGCATCTATAATCAGGTACTGGAAAAACCGGACCAGGGGTTGTTCTCCACCACCTATACGTCGGAGCGCGAACCACTATTCAAATGGGTCGGCCCGCTCGCCAGCACCGGCTGGGTGCTTCTCGCGCCGCCCGGCAGTCCGCTACGCCTGAGTTCGCTCGAGCAGGCCCGGCAGTATCGGATCGGCGCTTATCAGGATGACGCGGTCAGCCAGCACCTTGAGAGCAATGGTTTCGAGCCGATCAACTCGCTGCGTGACCAGGCGAATATCGGCAAGCTGCTCAAGGGGCAGATCGATCTGTGGGCGACGGCCGACCCGGTCGGTCCTTATCTGGCCAAGCAGGAAGGGGTAAGCGGGCTGGTAACGGCGTTGCGGTTCAACGATGCGCAGCTGTTTCTCGCGCTGAACAAGCAGACGCCGGACGATGTCGTGGCGCGGCTGCAAAAGGCGTTGGATGAGATGCGGGGCGATGGCTCCATCGACGCCATCATGCGTCGTTATCTCTGATCCAGAGCTGAGCGATAGATACCACGTGCGCCGTGGGCAACCATTGCGCGGTTGCCACGGGTAGCGATCATCTGTCCGATGTCCACCCAATCAATCCCCTGAGCCTGCAGACGCGGCAGTTCCCGCTCCAGCAGCGCCAGGGTGCTGGGGTGGGGGTGGCCGATGATCACCACTGAACCCTGCTTGCGCGCAAGCTCCAGGGCTGCGCGGAACTGCGCCGCAACGGCGTGAGGGCTGGGGTCGTCGTCGAGAAAAATATCACGTGACAGGCTGGCCAATCCGATCCGTTGAGCGGCGGCGGCTGCAACCGTTCCGGCATGGGTGCGGCTGTCGAGAAAGAACAGATGGCGCTGCTGCAGCTCGTGCATCAAGGCCGCCATCGGCTGCGCTCGAGCGGTCATCAGGCTGCCCATGTGGTTGTTTACACCGCTGGCATGGGGAACCTTTGCCAGTGCGCTGTCCAGTCGGTTTGTCAGCTCCGTCGGCCCCAGCTGCGGCTGCCAGGCGTAAGGGCCATCGGCCGGAGCCATGGGCAGATGCAGTATGACCGTCTTGCCTGCCGCGTTGGCCCGTTCGGCCAGCGGCGTGGCGTGGCGGCTGTCCGGCAGGATCGCCATGGCCACCGGGCCGGGCAGTGCCAGAACACGACCGTCACGAGCAGCGTTCTGACCGAGGTCATCCATTACCAGGGCTAACTTCGGCATTCGCGAAAGGGTAGTCAGGCGCTCCGAGTCGCCTGTTGCATCCGCGCCCGGAGCGCCGATTACCAGCAGCGGTGTTAGGAGTCCCACCAGCAGGACGGCAAGTCGGGACATCCTACTGGCCGCGGGTGAGGTTCAACCCCTTGAGCAGATTCAGTGCCTGGCCGAGCTGGAAGTCTTCGTCCTGCGGGCGTGGTGAGTCGCTGACGACCTGGGTGCTAGTGGGGCGTTCCGGGCCGCCGTTACCGTTGCCCAGATGGCCGGCCAGATCCGCCTCGCGTACGCCTTCGACCGCCTGCTCGCGGGTGAACTTGGCGCGGGCCACCTGGATATCCGGCTCGATGCCCTGGGCCTGGATGGAGCGGCCGTTGGGGGTGTAATAAAGCGCCGTGGTGAGCTTCAGCGCGCGGTCGTTGTTCAGCGGTAGGACGGTCTGCACCGATCCTTTGCCAAAGCTGTCGGTACCCATTACGACGCCACGCTTCTGGTCCTGCAGGGCGCCGGCGACGATCTCCGAGGCCGAGGCGCTGCCGCCGTTGATCAGCACCACCAGCGAAACGCCCTCGCTGGCATCGGCTGGATCGGCACTGAAACGCAGCTCGGAATTGGCGATGCGGCCTTTGGTGTAGACGATCAGGCCATCAGTGAGGAAGTGATCGGATACTTCCACCGCGGCCTGCAGCACGCCGCCCGGGTTGTTGCGCAGATCGAGTACCAAGCCGTTGAGCTTCTTGCCGTTTTCCTTGCGCAGGCGCGCCAGAGCCTTGCCAACTTCCTCGCCGGTATTGATCTGGAACTGGGTGACGCGCAGATAACCGTAGCCGGGCTCGAGCATCTGGCTCTTCACACTGGTGACCTTGATCACCGCGCGGGTGAGTTTGACCGTGAAGGGTTGGCCGCCCTCGCGTACCAGCGACAGCGAAATATCGCTGCCCGGCTTGCCGCGCATCATGCCAACGGCGTCCATCATCGACATGCCCTTGGTTGGCTTGTTATCGATCTTGACGATCAGATCGCCCGCCTCGATACCGGCCTTGGATGCCGGGGTGTCATCGATTGGCGATACCACCTTGATGAAACCGTCCTCCATCCCGACCTCGATCCCGAGACCACCGAACTCGCCGCTGGTGCTTTCCTGCAGCTCGGCAAAAGCTTCGGGTTCCAGATAGGCCGAATGCGGATCGAGGTTGCTGAGCATGCCTTTGATGGCGTTTTCCAGCAGGGTCTTGTCGTCGACAGGCTCGACATAGGCGGCCTTGATACGGTCCAGCACCTCGGCGAAGGTTCGCAACTCGTCCAGTGGCAGCGGCGCCTTGCTGGTCGAGCTTCCCAGTGAAATGGGTTCCGCCAGCTCCGGGGGCGGTTGCTGGGCCCAGGCGCTTCCGTAAGTCGCCAGCAGGAGGGCCAGGGACAGGGCGGATGGTTGGGCGAAACGGCGCAGGTGCAGCATGTCTGACTCCAGTGTGAGGGCGCGCTAGCCGGCTTATCCTTGCGCGCGGCACCATTGTGCCGGATCGCTTGGGCGACCCTGTTGACGAATGGCGAAATACAGTGCGGCAGATTCCTGCCCGCCACTGGTTCCTACGGTGGCGATCGGATCGCCGGCCTTGACGATTTCTCCGGCGTCGCGCAGCAGGCTCTGATTGTGACCGTACAGGGTCAGATAGCCGTTGCCGTGATCCAGAATCACCAGTAGGCCCGCGCCGCGCAGCCAATCGGCAAATACCACTCGGCCGCCATGCACGGCGCGCACTTGGCTACCCAGGCCTGCACCGATCAGCACGCCGTCCCACTTGGTTCGAGCGTCGCCGCCGCGTGGAGTGCCGTAGCGAGCGACCAATCTTCCATCCACCGGCCAGGGCAGCTTGCCCTTGGCGCTGGCGAAGGGTCCGCCAAAATTGCCGCCGGCACTTGAAACGGTGGGGCCGGTTGCTGCCGGAGCGGCGCTCCCGGCCTGCTGGCGTCGTGATTGTTCCTCGCGAGCCAGCGCAAGGGCGCGCTGACGCGCCTGTTCGGCTTCACGCGCCTGGCGCGCCAGGGTTTCCTCGATGGTCTTGAGTACGCGTTCGAGCTGCGCCTGCTCCTGTTTACGGGCCTTGAGCTTTTTATCACGGCTGGAATAGTCGCGGTCGAGTTTGGCCAGCGCCAGCTGACGCTCTTTGCTCACTTCGGCGAGTTGGGCGCGTCGTTCCTTTAGCCCGTCCTGCTGCTCGGCGAGGGTCGCCTGCTGCGCCTCGATGCCGGCTTCGACGTTGGCCAGCTGGCTGAGTGTTTCGTTGAAATTGGCGACCTGCTCGAAACGAGCTTTGCTGAGGTAGTCGTAATACGTCAGGGTGCGGCTGAATTTTTCCGGGTTCTGTTGGTTGAGCAGCAGCTTCAGGTATTCCTGACGACCGCTCTGATATGCAGCGCGCGCCTGAATGCCAATCAGGCGCTGCTGCTCGATGCGAGCGCCTTCGAGCGTGGTCTTCTCTTCGTTGAGCCGTTCCAGCTCCGCTTCGCTGCGGTCGATTTCCTGTTGCAGCGAGTCGACCTGCTTTTCCAGCTGGCCCATCTCGCTTTCGGTGGTTTGCAGCTGCTTCTGGACAGTGGATTTCTCCTGCTCGATCTGCTTGAGCAGCTTTTGCAGTTCGGCTACGTCCTGGCGGGCCGCTTCGATCTGTTTGCGAGCGTCGGCGCGCTCGTCCGCCATGGCCGAGCCGAGCAGGCAAAAAAACGCGAATGCGAGAAGAATACGAGGCATGAGAGGGTGTAACCGAGCGATCAACGACCGCCGTAGTATGCCTAAAAAAGCAGCCGGAAGCTTGAAGCCTAAGCTGGAAGCAAGAGCTTGGCTTCCAGCTTCCAGCTTCCAGCTTCCAGCCCTTCAGTCTTTCAGTTCGACGATCGAGCGCCCGGTCATCTCCGCTGGCACTGGCAGGCCGAGCAGCGTCAGCATGGTCGGGGCCACATCGGCGAGCACGCCGCCTTCGCGGATCGTCAGGTTGCGCTTGCCGTAATAAATGAACGGTACCGGTTCGCAGGTGTGGGCGGTGTGAGCCTGGCCGGTCATGGCGTCTTCCATCTGCTCGACGTTGCCGTGATCGGCCGTGATCAGCGCCTCGCCGCCCACCTTGTCCAGTGCTTCGACGATGCGTCCGATGCACTTGTCCAGACATTCGACAGCCTTCACCGCGGCATCGAACACGCCGGTATGGCCGACCATGTCGCCGTTGGCGTAGTTGACGATGATCACGTCGTGGCGCTGGTTCTCGATGGCATCAACGATGCGATCGGTCACCTCAGGTGCGCTCATTTCCGGTTGCAGGTCATAGGTGGCGACCTGTGGCGACGGAATGAGAATGCGTTCTTCGCCGGAAAAGGGTTCTTCGCGGCCGCCGGAGAAGAAGAAGGTGACGTGCGCGTATTTCTCGGTCTCGGCGATGCGCAGCTGGGTCTTGCCGTTGTTCGCCAGGTATTCACCCAGCACATTGGTCAGCGCTTCCGGCGCGAAGGCGGACGGTGCGGGAATGCTTGCGGCGTACTGGGTGAGCATGACGAAACCGGCCAGCTGCGGGGCTCGGACACGCTGGAACTCGTTGAAACCGGGCTCGACGAAGCAGCGGGTCAGTTCGCGGGCCCGGTCGGCACGGAAGTTCATGAACACCACGGCATCGCCGTCTTCCACGCGTACCGGCTCGCCGATGCCGGTGGCTTTGACGAACTCGTCGCTTTCGCCGCGCTCGTAGGCGGCGATCAGGCCGTCCACCGCGTAGTCGGAGCGATAAGCCGCGGCGCCCTCGACGATCAGGTTGTAGGCCTGCTGGACGCGATCCCAGCGGTTGTCCCGATCCATGGCGAAATAGCGGCCAATCAGGCTGGCGATGCGGCCTTTGCCCAGGCGGGTGAAGGTGCCCTGTAACAGTTCGATCGAGTGCTGTGCGCTTTTTGGCGGGGTGTCGCGACCGTCGAGGAACGCGTGCAGGTAGATATTCTCGGCGCCGCGCTTGGCCGCCAGCTCGGCCATGGCGACCAGATGATCCTGATGGCTATGGACGCCGCCGTCGGAGAGCAGGCCGAGGATATGCACCGCCTTGTTGGCAGCCACGGCCTTGTCGACCGCTGCGCAGATGTTCGGGTTTTCGAAGAAATCGCCATCGCGGATGGATTTGGTGACGCGGGTGAAATCCTGATACACCACGCGGCCCGCGCCCAGATTCATGTGGCCCACCTCGGAGTTGCCCATCTGGCCGTCCGGCAGACCGACGTCCATGCCGCTGCCAGAGATCAATCCGTGCGGCTGCGTCGCGCGCAAGCGGTCATAGACGGGCTTGTTAGCAGCGTGGATAGCGTTGAATTCCGGGCTGTCGCTATGTCCGAAGCCGTCGAGAATCATCAATACGAGAGGTTTGGGCGCGGCGGGCATCTACTTGGCTCCTTGTACGAGGGCGCAAAAATGGTGGCCAGTCTACTGATTGGCCGGTTTATGGTCACGATTGGCAGGCCGTTAAAGGATCACTGCGCTCGGCTACGCAGCGTCGAGTGAGCTCCGAACGCTCATGGCGACACTGCGCGTTTTGACTCTCTACTCGCTAAAGCCAGCCCTTCGGGCCAGCCGGGAGCTGTCATTCAACGGTCGTTTCGCCCGGTCTAGCCACCGATTGCGACATTTTTCAGCGGCTTGCAGCAGGGTTCAGCCTGGGAGAGGGGCTGTGTATACTGGCCCGCATTTTATCCTCCGGGTACCCTTTTGATGGTCGCTAACCTGATTGAATTTGTCTCTAACCACTATGTTCTAGTCAGCATCTTTCTGGTGCTGCTGGTTCTCTTAGCTGTCACCGAAGCGCGTAAAGGCGGCAAAAGTCTGAGCAATCGCGAGCTGACCGCTCTGGTCAACCGCGACGAAGGCGTGGTGTTGGACGTGCGCGCTAAGAAGGAGTTCGATGCCGGCCACATCGTCGATTCATTGAACATTCCCTACGAGAAGCTGGTCAGCCGAGTAGGCGAGCTGGAAAAGCACAAGGCCAAGACGATCGTCGTCGTCGATGCCATGGGTCAGCACGCCGGAACGGCCTGCCGTGAGCTGCAGAAGGCAGGCTTCAATGCCGCCAAGCTGTCCGGAGGGATTTCCAGCTGGCGCGGCGAGAATCTGCCAGTGGTCAAGTAACTATGCCTAAAGTCGTCATCTATACCACCGCCTGGTGCCCGTTCTGCATTCGAGCCAAGGGTCTGCTCGATCGCAAGGGCGTCAGTTACGAGGAAATTGCCGTCGACGGCAAACCCGCATTGCGCTCGGAAATGGCAAGCAAGGCCGGACGTACCTCTGTACCGCAGATATGGATAGGCGATGCGCATGTCGGCGGCTGCGATGAACTGCACGCGCTGGAGCGGGCAGGGCGGCTGGATGCGATGCTGCAGGCATGATCCGATTTCAGGCCTGTCGGACGGCCGACGAGCGTCGGTGCTGACAGGGCGATTACCACACGACATGCACAACAAGAAGGTTTCACATGACTGAACAAGCAAACAACGGCGCGGCTGCTGGTCAGGAAGAGCAGGGCGCGCAGTTTTCCCTGCAGCGGATCTATGTCCGTGACCTCTCCTTCGAGGCGCCCAAAAGCCCGGAGATCTTCCGTCAGGAGTGGAATCCGAGCGTTGCGCTGGATCTGAACACCAAGCAGAAGTCGCTCGAAAACGACTTCCATGAGGTTGTGCTGACGCTGTCAGTGACCGTCAAGACCGGTGAGGAAGTGGCCTTCATCGCCGAGGTTCAGCAGGCCGGCATCTTCCTGATCAAGGGCCTCGAAGCCCAGGCCATGAGCCACACCTTGGGCGCCTTCTGCCCGAACATCCTGTTCCCCTATGCCCGCGAAGCAATGGACAGCCTGGTGACGCGTGGCTCGTTCCCGGCGCTGATGTTGGCACCGGTGAACTTCGACGCGCTCTACGCTCAGGAAATGGCTCGCATGCAACAGGGCGGTGACGCTCCGGTTACTGCCCACTGATAGCTCCCTCGCTTCACTCTGCAGCAGCCCGGGTGGATGTACACGACATCCACCCTACGCTTGTTTCCAATTCGCGTTAACGCACCTTCACGACCAGTTTGCCAACAGCTCGGCGCTGGGCCAGGGTATTGATCGCGTCAGCGGTTTGCTCCAGCGCGAAAGTCTGCGAGACCAGAGGCTTGAGCTTGCCTTCGGCATGCCAGGCGAACAGTTGACGGAAGTTGGCCGCGTTGTCATGCGGCTGGCGCTGCGCGAAGCTGCCCCAGAACACGCCTATCAGCGAAGCACCCTTGAGCAGCGGTAGATTCGCTGGCAGCGAGGGGATATCTCCTGCGGCAAAACCGACCACCAGCATGCGGCCGTTCCAGGCAATGCTGCGGAAAGCCTCTTCGAACAGCTTGCCGCCTACCGGGTCGTAGATCACGTCCACGCCCTGGCCGCCGGTGAGTTCTTTCAGACGATCCTTGAGGCTGGTCTCGGTGTAATTGATCAGCTCGTCGGCGCCTGCCTTTTTTGCGATTTCGAGTTTCTCGGCAGTGGAAGCGGCGGCGATGACCTTCGCCCCCATCGCCTTGCCGATCTCCACAGCCGCCAATCCGACGCCGCCCGATGCGCCCAGCACCAGAAGCGTCTCTCCGGGTTGCAGGTTGGCGCGCTGAGTCAGTGCGTGCATCGAGGTGCCGTAGGTCATGCTGAAGGCTGCCGCCGTCTCGAAATTCATCTCTGGAGGAATCGGCAATACGTTGTTACCCGGCACGGCAACCTGCTCGGCAAAGCTGCCCCAGCCTGTCAGGCCCATGACGCGGTCACCGACCTTCAGATGGGTGACCTTCTCGCCGACGGCGGCGACGACACCCGCAGCCTCGCCACCCGGTGAAAACGGAAACGGCGGCTTGAACTGATATTTGCCTTCGATCATCAGCGTGTCCGGGAAGTTGACGCCGGCGGCATGCACGTCGAGCAGTACCTCGCCTTTTTTGATCTGCGGGCTGGCGGCTTCTTCGATGACGAGGTTTTCGGCCGGGCCGAACTCTTTGCACAGGACAGCTTTCATCAGGTTTCCTTTTGTCGTTTGGCTGAGCGTGGCCGTTTAGATGTGGGATCAGTCTAGAAGTCTGCACGCGTGGTGCAATGAGCATGGTCCGCCCTGATGGCGATACATAAGGCCAGGCTTGGGTCTGTGCCGGGCACTGGTTATGCTGGCGGCGTATCCCTTGGAGTAACCCCCGTGACGCGCATTCTTTCTGTAGTTCTCGCTCTTTGCATGGCGCTGCCGGCGCTTGCGGAAACATCCGAAGCCGACGCCGATGCGGCGGCGGTGAAAACCATTTATTACGCGCTGGTGCCTGCGTTGGTGGGTAACTACGGCTCTGATGGCAGGCTGAAGTATTACAAGGCCGATATTGCGTTGCGCGTCAGCGGCGCTGAGGCGGAAGCCAAGGTCAAGCATCACGAGCCATTGATCCGCAACCAGTTGGTGACGCTGTTTTCGCAGCAGACCGATGCCAGCCTCTCGACGGTCGAGGCCAAGGAGGCCCTTCGGCAGGAAGCGCTCAAGCAGGTGCAGGCGGTCCTCACGCAGGAAGAAGGCAAGCCGCTGGTGGACGATCTGCTGTTCAACAACCTGATCGTTCAATAGCCGCCGCAACGGGCCGTCTGGCTCAGCGCATCGCCAGGATGGTTTGCCACTCGCTCTCGCTGACGGGCATCACCGAGAGCCGACTGCCCTTCT
Organism: Pseudomonas sp. MTM4; assembly: GCF_019355055.1. Lineage (NCBI taxonomy): Bacteria > Pseudomonadati > Pseudomonadota > Gammaproteobacteria > Pseudomonadales > Pseudomonadaceae > Pseudomonas > Pseudomonas sp. MTM4. The sequence goes on along the minus strand of NZ_CP048411.1, from coordinate 2,673,675 downwards.
GCACCAGCGGCATTTGCGCGAGCGCCGGTACCGCCTTCAGCCGAGGCAGCGTAAGCGTGGCGGCGAAGCATTCGACGAAGCCGACATCGACTGCGTTCCAGGGGTTCTTCGCCTCGTTGGCCTTGGCGTCGAAGTAAGGGCTTTGCGCGTCGAGCGCGGTCGGGTCTGGGTAGGCCGCGCGCGTGATGCTGCCGATTCCAGCGATGCCTGGCGTTGCGCAACTCGAGTGATAGAAGAAGAAACAGTCACCTTCGGCCATCTGGCGCAGGAAGTTGCGGGCCTGGTAGTTGCGAACGCCATCCCAGCGCCCCGTCCCTAGTTGCTGCAGATCCTGAATTGAAAACTCATCGGGTTCGGACTTCATCAGCCAGTACGGCATGGTCTTTGCTCATGTCAATTTCGTTCGGAAGGGTTCTTGACGCCATTCCCCGACAACCGGTCGCAGGGCTGTTTGCGCTGCGCCGGGGCTTGGCGGAGAATGCCGCGCTTGAGATGGGCATTGTCGAGTCTGGAAAACGAAAACGATACTGACTCGACGGCAACTATTCGCCTGGCAGGGGGAGGCGAAATACTATGAAACGCAAACCAGATATTCTTTGGGTCCTGGTGCTGATTTTCGGTCTCGGCGTCGTAACTACGGGCTATACCCAGGGATTATGGGAACGACCGGATGACAGTTCTTCGATGGTGCCGATCAGCCACTCGCAACAACTCCAGCGCTGATTCGATGGGCCGCATGGATGCGGCCGTTGCCCCAGTTTCAATGCCTTCCGTTTCACTTCGCATACCAGCCCTGGTCCGTCACTGTCGCTTGCAGCGGCACATCCCAGCGAGCAAGAGGAAGTCGGTCGACTTTCTGGCAATCATGGGCGAGCCCCAATAGCGTCGGTTTGTGACCATTTTTGCGCCTGCTACGATACGCCAGGCTGCGATCGTAAAAACCGCCCCCCATCCCCAAGCGACCGCCGTGCTCGTCGAATCCCACCAATGGCATCAGCACCACATCGAGCGTCCAGATCGGTCGCTGCCGTGCGGGCCGAAAACCCGGCTCGGCAATGCCGAAACGGTTCGGCTTCAGATGCTCGTTCGGCTTGATGCGCTGGAAGGCCATGCGGGTGCGCGGCCAGGCGTTCAATACGGGTAGATAAGTCGCCTTGCCGCGGCGCTGCGCTTCCAGCAAAAGCGCACGAGGATCGATTTCGCCGTCGTTGGGCAAATAAAGCGCGATGTGGCGGGCGCGACGAAACAGTGGGTGCTGGGCCAGCTGTCGATAGAGATTCTTCGCAGCCTGGCGTTGTTGGATGGGAGAAAGCTGACGGCGCGCTTGCCGCAGTTGGCGTCGCAGCGCCGGGCGTGAAAGGCCGGTGGCTACGATCATGAAATAAGGCTCCCCAGCATGCCGCTGCCCGCGTAGGCCCTTGAACCCGAGAGTTCAAGGTGGCGACTACAGAGTACCTTAAGGCTTTCCGTCAGGCGGACATGCACACCGGCACTACGTGTAGCCTCCATGGTGTTGCTTATCGGGAGAGGGTCATCGCCGACTGGCGAACATGCCAGGGAGTTGCCGGGATTATAACTCAATCTGCCTGCCGTTCATCGGTTACCGGAAGGGTTTGGATCGGCGGCCAATGCGCTGTCGACCCGCTCCAGCAAAACACGCACATGCTCACGCGCACTATTGGCTTCCGCATCGAGGCGATCGTGTTTGTGAAGCAGCTCGTGTGTGATGTTGAGCGCAGCCATTACGGCGACGCGGTCGGCGCCTATGACTTTACCGCTGCTACGGATTTCACGCATCTTGCGGTCCAGGTAGTGGGCGGCGCCTTCAAGATTGCTGCGTTCTTCGGGCGGGCAGGAAATGCAATATTCCTTGTCCATGATGTGCACGGTAACGGTGTTCGGCTGGGTCATGAGTCCTGCTCCAGGGCTTTCAGGCGCGAAATCATCGCTTCGACCTTCACCCGCGCCATTTCGTTCTTCTCGATCAGATGAGCGCGCTCTTCGCGCCATGTCTGCTCGCTGTGAAGCAGCAAGCGATTCTGCGCCTTGAGTTGCTCGATGTGCTGAATCAGCTGTTCCAACTTGGCGGTCAGCAATTTCAGGTCGGCGTCTTCCATGGGATTCCCGGGGTAAATGGCGCGAGCGTTGGGCAGTCCGGCTTCGATGGTCTTGGCTCGCGTGCCGATGCTAGGATACGAGGCCTTCATTCTAGACATTAGCGCCGCCGCGCGCCTAGCCGCCATGCCCATTCAGAACTCGCCGTACGCTGCTTTCGCCACCTTGCTGGCCAGTAGTGCTCAATCTGTCACACCTGCCGAACTGCACGGCTTTCTGCTCGGGCGCAGCTGCGCCGGGGCTGGTTTCGATTCCGAATCCTGGCTGGCCGATGCCGCCGAGTTGCTCGGCTCCGCTCCCGAAGAATCGGTGCGCCAAGCGCTCATCGGCCTGCAGGAGATGGTCAAGGGCGAGCTCGCCGGTGATGACATCGCTATCGTTTTGCTGTTGCCGTCGGACGATGCGCCGCTCGCCGAGCGCGCGCTTGCCCTGGGCCAGTGGTGCCAGAGTTTCCTGGCTGGCTTCGGCCTGGTCGCCAGTGATCGCGCGCTGAGCGGCGAGGCCATGGAAGTCCTGCAGGATCTGGCCGCTATCGCGCAGATCCAGGATTCGCTGGACGAGTCCGAAGATGGTGAGAGCGATTACATGGAGGTCATGGAATACCTGCGCGTCGCGCCGTTGCTGTTGTTCACCGAGTGCGCCAAGCCAGTGCCGCCGGCACCCAAGCCTTCCCTGCATTGAGGACCGTCCGCCCATGACCCGCATCCCGAAATCGGAATACGCCCGCCGGCGCAAGGTGCTGATGGCGGAGATGGAACCCAACAGCATCGCGATCCTGCCGGCCGCGCCGATGTACATCCGCAACCGCGATGTCGAGCACATCTACCGCCAGGACAGTGATTTTCAGTACCTTTCCGGCTTTCCCGAGCCGGAAGCGGTGATTGCGCTGATTCCCGGTCGCGAGCATGGCGAGTACGTGTTGTTCTGTCGCGAGCGCGACCCGGCTCGCGAGTTGTGGGACGGTTTGCGGGCCGGCCAGGATGGCGCCATCGCCGAATACGGCGCGGACGATGCCTTCCCCATCGGCGATATCGACGAGATTCTGCCGGGCCTGATTGAGGGTCGTTCGCGCGTCTATTACGCCATTGGCAGCAACCAGGAGTTCGATCACCGCTTGATGGAGTGGATCAACACCATCCGTTCCAAGGCTCGCCAGGGTGCACAGCCGCCGAACGAGTTCGTCGCCCTCGATCATCTGTTGCACGACTTGCGTCTGTACAAGTCGGCCAACGAAGTGAAAGTGATGAAGCACGCCGCTGAAATCTCCGCCCGTGCCCATATCCGCGCCATGCAGGCCAGCCGTGCCGGCCTCTACGAATACCACCTGGAAGCGGAGCTGGATTACGAGTTCCGCAAGGGTGGGGCGAAGATGCCAGCGTACGGCTCGATCGTCGCGGCCGGAAAGAACGCCTGCATCCTGCATTATCGCGAGAACGATGCCGCGCTCAAGGATGGCGATCTGGTGCTGATCGATGCCGGCTGCGAAATCGATTGTTACGCCAGCGATATCACCCGGACGTTTCCAGTCAATGGCCGCTTCTCGCCCGAACAGAAGGCCATTTATGAGCTGGTACTGGCCGCCAACGAAGAAGCCTTCAAGCACATCGCGCCCGGCAAGCACTGGAACGAGGCGCACGAGGCGACCGTTCAAGTCATCACCGCCGGGCTGGTCGAGTTGGGGCTGCTGGAAGGTGATGTCGACGAGTTGATTGCTGCCGAAGCCTACAAGCCGTTCTACATGCACCGCGCCGGTCACTGGCTGGGCATGGACGTACACGATGTCGGCGACTACAAGGTCGGTGGCGAGTGGCGCGTGCTCGAGCCCGGCATGGCGATGACCGTCGAGCCTGGCATCTATATCGCCGCCGACAATCAGGACGTGGCGAAGAAATGGCGCGGTATCGGCGTACGCATCGAAGATGATGTGGTGGTGACTCGCACCGGTTGCGAAATCCTCACCGGCGGCGTGCCCAAGGCCGTCGCCGAGATCGAGCAATTGATGGCGGCTGCCGCCGAGGTCGTGTGAGCATGAGCGCGCTGGCGATCATTGGCGGTGGACTGGTCGGTGCCAGCCTGGCGCTGGCGCTGCAGAAAGGTGCGAAGGCGCGTGGCTGGACGATTGAGCTGATCGAGCCGTTCGAACCGGGCAGCGAATATCAGCCGAGCTACGATGCGCGCTCGACTGCGCTGTCCTATGGCACCCGGCTGATCTACCAGCGTCTGGGCGTCTGGGAGCAGATTGCCCAGCGGGCCGAGCCCATCACCCAAATCCAGGTTTCCGATCGCGGCCGCGCTGGCGCTGCCCGGCTCGATGCCAAAACGGAGCATGTACCGGCGCTGGGATACGTCGTGGAAAACGCTTGGATCGGCCATTGCCTGTGGCAGGCGCTGGACGACGAGGTCGTGGTTCGCCGCTGCCCGGCCGAGGTCGAGCGCATGCAAGCGGTGGTCGATGGTTTTCGCCTGACTCTGACCGACGGCAAGCAGCTCGATTGCAACTTGGCCGTGTTGGCCGATGGTGGCCGCTCGGCGTTGCGCGAACAGCTCGGTATCGATATCAAGCGCACGCCCTATGGCCAGACCGCGCTGATCGCCAACGTGACGCCGGGCAAACCCCACGGCGGAAATGCATTCGAGCGCTTTACCGACGAAGGTCCGATGGCGCTGTTACCGCTGCAGGACAATCGCTGCGCGCTGGTCTGGACGCGCCCGGAACAGGACGCGGCACGCCTGGTTGCGCTCTCCGAAGCGGAATTTCTTGGCGAATTGCAGCAGGCGTTCGGCTATCGCCTGGGCGGCTTTCAGCAGGTTGGAGCGCGGCATCTCTACCCACTGGAATTGATCGAGGCCGAGGAGCAGGTTCGCTCCAGTTTGGTCGTATTAGGTAACGCCGCTCACAGCTTGCACCCGATCGCCGGCCAGGGTTACAACCTGTCGCTGCGGGACACCGAGGCGTTGGCGGCCGCGTTGTTGGCTAGCCCGGCACGACCGGGCGATTTGGCAGTGCTGCAGGCTTATCACCGGCAGCAGCGTTCGGATCAGTGGCTGACCGTGGGCTTTTCCGATCGGGTGACCCAGTTGTTCGGTGATTCGGGAAATTTATCCGTTGCCGGGCGCAATCTTGGTCTGCTGGGGCTGGATCTGCTGCCGCCGGCCAAGACGTGGTTCGCGCGGCAGGCAATGGGATTGGGCGTGCGCGAACGCTGAGACTTGGCGGAGCCGCCAACGTCGGCAGGACGGACCCTTGCGAACCAGACGCCAGCGATGCGCGCGAACCGGCAAGCAGACCCATTAGACATGCCGTAAGCCACAGGCTCGGCGCGCAGGAGAGCAGTAATGCAAGCGGACATCATCATCGTTGGCGCTGGGATGGTCGGCAGCACCCTGGCGCTGGCACTGCAAGACGCCGGTCTCACTATCAAGCTGGTCGATGCCGGTCCGCTGGACGTTCAGCCGTTCATTCCAACCGATCCCTTCGAGCCGCGTGTCAGTGCGCTGTCCGCCGCGAGCCAGCGGATCCTCGAACGCGTCGGTGCCTGGCCCGGAATTGTCGAGCGCCGCGTCAGCCCCTACCGCGACATGCATGTCTGGGATGGCTCTGGTACTGGCCAGATCCATTTTTCCGCTGCGTCGGTGCATGCCGAGGTGCTCGGCCACATCGTCGAGAATCGCGTGGTCCAGGATGCGTTGCTGGATGCCTTGAAAGGCTGCGATTCGATCGAACTGATTTCCGCACGTCTGGAGCAGCTGCGCCAGACCGAAAGCGGCTGGACCCTGACCCTCGATGATGGGCAGCAACTCAGCGCCGGCCTCGTGGTTGCGGCCGATGGCGCCAATTCAGCGGTTCGCCGTCTGGCTGGCTGCGAAACCCGTGAATGGGATTACCTGCATCACGCCATCGTGACCAGCGTGCGCTGTGCCGAGCCGAATCAGCAGACCGCCTGGCAGCGTTTCACCGACGACGGCCCGCTGGCATTCCTGCCGCTGCAGCGTGAAGGCGACGAGCATTGGTGCTCGATCGTCTGGTCGGTCACCGAAGGCGAGGCGCAGCGCCTGATGGCGCTGGATGACGAAGGGTTCCGTCAGGCGCTCGGGCGGGCTTTCGAACACCGCCTGGGCGAGGTGCTGGAAGTCGACCCGCGGTTGTGCATCCCGCTGCGTCAGCGGCACGCCAAGCGCTATGTGCAGCCTGGTCTGGCATTGATCGGCGATGCCGCGCACACCATCCACCCGCTGGCGGGGCAGGGCGTCAATCTCGGCTTGCTTGACGCGGCGGTGCTGGCTGAAGTGCTGCTCTCAGCAATCGGGCGCGGAGCGCCGCTGGGCGATCCGCGTGTACTGGCCCGTTTCGAGCGGCGCCGGATGCCGCACAACTTGAGCATGATGGCGGCGATGGAGGGCTTCGAGCGGCTTTTCCAGGCCGACAATCTGCCGCTGCGCTGGTTACGCAACGCCGGATTGAAAGGCATTCAGGCGCTTCCTGAAGCCAAGGCCATATTCGTGCGACAGGCCTTGGGCTTGAGCGGTGACCTGCCGGACTTGGCGCGGTTGTGATCGACGGATCGCCTTGATCCCAGGTGAATGACGCGAATTGTCGCGTTGAGAAAGTAAATGACATTCACTACTATTTGGCCTCTTTCACGGATACAAGAGGCATGACCCATGCAGGCAAGCAAAGGTTTACTCGCCGCTCTGACGCTCACCGCGCTGTCAGGCGCTGTGCAAGCTGCCGATGAAGTAGTGGTTTACTCCTCGCGGATTGACGAGCTGATCAAGCCTGTTTTCGATGCGTACACGGCGAAAACAGGCGTCAACGTCAAATTCATCACCGACAAGGAAGCTCCGCTGATGGCCCGTATCAAGGCCGAAGGCGAGAACACTCCGGCAGATCTGCTGCTGACGGTGGACGGCGGCAACCTGTGGCAGGCCGAAGAAATGGGCATCCTGCAACCGCTCGATTCGCAGGTTATTAAAGACAATATTCCCGCCCAGTACCGCTCCTCTACCGATGCCTGGACAGGCCTGTCGCTGCGCGCGCGGACCATCGTCTATTCGCCGGAGCGGGTCGAAGAGGGCGAGCTGACCACCTACGAAGCGCTGGCGGACGAGCGCTGGGAAGGCCGTCTGTGCCTGCGCACGAGCAAGAAGGTCTACAACCAGTCGTTGACGGCTACCCTGATCGAAACCCACGGTGCCGAGAAGACCGAAGAGATCATCAAGGGTTGGGTGAACAATCTCGCAACCGACGTCTTTGCCGATGACAACGCTGTGATTCAAGCGGTCGACGCGGGGCAGTGCGATGTGGGTATCGTCAATAGCTACTATTACGGCCGGCTGCATGCGCAGGATCCGAATCTGAAAGCCAAGCTGTTCTGGCCGAATCAGGAGGGCCGTGGCGTTCACGTCAATCTCTCCGGCATCGGGCTGACCAAGCACGCGCCTAACCCGGAAGCCGCGCAAAAGCTGGTGGAGTGGATGACGACCCCCGAGGCGCAGAGCATCTTTGCCGGCACTAACATGGAATTCCCGGCCAACCCGAATGTAGATCCGTCGGCGGAAGTGGCCGCGTGGGGCGATTTCAAGGCAGACACCATCCCGGTCGAAGTCGCTGGCAAGCGTCAGGCTGAAGCCATCATGCTGATGGATCGTGCGGGCTGGAGATAAGCAGCCATAAGCCACAGGCTGCAAGTAGAAGAGCCTCTGGCTTTCGGCACCAGCCGCTAGCCTGATTAGCTTGCAGCTTGCAGCTTGCAGTCCCGATATACTCGACGCCCCCGCTTGCCGGGGGCGTTGTTTTCTGCTTCCGAGGTCTGCGTGTCCCACCCCGTCGAGCGCCGTTGGTATCCCATCTCCTTTGCAGTCGCCGCGCTGGTGCTGTTGCCGCTGAGTGTCCTGCTGTTCAGTTGGGGTGATATCGACACCGGTATCTGGTCGCATCTCTGGCAGACCCAGATACCGCGGCTGTTGAGCAACACGCTGACGCTGGTGCTGGGCGTCGGGGTAGGGGTGACGGTGCTCGGGGTCAGTCTGGCCTGGTTGACCTCACTGTGTGAATTCCCGGGGCGGCGCTGGTTGGATTGGGCGTTGATGCTGCCTTTCGCGATTCCCGCCTACGTGCTGGCATTTGTCTTCATCGGCTTGCTGGATTTCTCCGGCCCGGTGCAGACGCTGGCCCGCGAATGGTTCGGCACCGGGGTGCGGTTTCCTCGGGTCCGTTCCACGGGCGGTGTGATCATCGTGCTGGTGCTGGTGTTCTACCCTTACGTCTATCTGCTCGCCCGTTCGGCATTCCTCGCCCAAGGCAAAGGATTGATGGAGGCGGCGCGGGTGCTCGGGCAGTCGCCCTGGAAAGCATTCTGGAGTGTCGCGTTGCCCATGGCGAGACCGGCGATCGGCGCCGGCTTGGCACTGGCGCTGATGGAGACGCTAGCCGATTTCGGCGCTGTGGCGGTGTTCAACTTCGACACTTTCACCACCGCCATCTACAAGACCTGGTATGGCTTTTTCAGCCTCACCAGCGCGACTCAGCTGGCCAGCCTTTTGTTGTTGGCGGTGATGCTGGTGCTCTATGGCGAACGCCGCGCGCGCGGCGCAGCCCGGCCTGCCAACGACCGGGCCCGGTCTGCCGTGCTGTATCGCCTTCGCGGTTTCAAGGCCTTTGCAGCCTGCGCCTGGTGTGGCCTGGTATTCCTCTGCGCGTTCGTCATTCCGGTGCTGCAATTGCTGGTCTGGCTCTGGCAGCGCGGGCGTTTCGACTTCGATGAGCGTTATACCGCGCTGATTCTGCACACGCTCTACCTAGGCGCGTTGGCCGCGTTCATCACTGTCGCGGTGGCGCTGCTCCTGGCTTTCGCCAGGCGCCAGGCGCCGGTGCGCTCGGTTAAAGCAGCGGTCGGCCTGTCGAATCTGGGTTATGCGCTGCCCGGATCGGTGCTGGCCGTCTCGATCATGCTCGCGTTCAGCTATCTCGACCGTGAGCTGGTCATCCCACTATCCGGTTGGCTTGGCGGTGCTGGAAAACCGATTCTGCTCGGCAGTCTCGGCGCCTTGCTGCTGGCCTATCTGATCCGCTTCATGGCGGTGGCGTTCGGGCCGCTGGAAAGCGCACTGGCCCGGATTCGACCTTCGCTGCCGCAGGCATCGCGCAGCCTCGGCGTGGGTGGGGCGGGGCTGTTTGTCCGGGTTTACCTGCCGTTGTTACTACCCGGCACGCTGAGTGCCGCGTTGCTGGTGTTCGTCGACGTACTGAAAGAAATGCCGGCTACGCTGTTGATGCGGCCGTTCGGCTGGGACACGCTGTCGGTAAGGATCTTCGAGATGACCAGCGAGGGTGAATGGGCGCGTGCTGCGCTGCCGGCATTGACGCTGGTGTTGGTCGGGCTGCTGCCGGTGATCCTGTTGATTCGCCGTTCGGCCCGCCGGATCGGCTGAGTTCGTTCCATCGCCTCACCGTGACCTGTCTCAACCTTGAAGCTACAATGCGCCATCCAAAAATCGTCGGGCTTGTCTGTCCGGCTCTAATGAGCTTCACCCACGCCGCTTCGGCGACCTGCCCGGAAGGAGAAACCCATGGGTCAGCGTACTCCCCTCTACGATCAGCACCTCGCACTTGGCGCCAAAATGGTTGATTTCGGCGGCTGGGATATGCCGCTGCATTACGGCTCCCAAGTGGAAGAACATCATCAGGTGCGGCGTGATTGTGGAGTGTTCGACGTCTCCCACATGACGGTCGTCGATGTCGCTGGTACTGACGCCAAGGCCTATCTCCAGCATCTGCTGGCCAACGATGTGAACCGCCTGGGGCAGGTGGGCAAAGCGCTGTATACGGCGATGCTCAATGAGCGCGGCGGGGTGATCGACGATCTGATCGTCTACCTAACCGATTGGGGCTATCGCCTGGTCGTCAACGCCAGCACTCGCGACAAGGATCTGGGCTGGATGCAGGCGCAGGCCGAGGGCTACTCGGTCGAGGTAAGCGAACGCCCGGAGCTGGCGATGCTGGCCATTCAGGGGCCCAATGCGCGAGCCAAAACAGCCGAGCTGGTCAGCCAACCTCGCGCTGCGCTGATTAACGAGCTCAAACCTTTCCACGGCCGGGCCGTTGGTGAATGGTTCATCGGTCGCACCGGCTATACCGGTGAGGACGGTCTGGAAATCATCCTGCCGGCCGAACAGGCTCCGGATTTCCTGAGTGAACTGGTCGGAGCTGGCATTTCCCCGATTGGCCTGGGCGCGCGTGACACGCTGCGTCTGGAGGCCGGACTGAACCTCTACGGCCAGGACATGACCGAAGACGTGTCGCCGCTACAGGCCAATATGGGTTGGACCGTAGCCTGGGAGCCAGCCGAGCGCGAATTCGTCGGACGCGCAGCGCTGGAGGCGCAGAAAACCCAAAGCGACCTGCAGAAGCTGGTGGGACTGGTGCTCGAGGAGCGCGGCGTCCTGCGTGCGCACCAGACCGTGCGGGTCAATGGCTCTGGCGAAGGCGAGATTACCAGCGGCAGTTTTTCGCCTACGCTTGGCAAAGCCATCGCGCTGGCGCGTGTCCCTGCCGCAGCTGGCGACCGCGCCGAGGTAGAAATCCGCGGTAAATGGTATCCCGTGCGCGTGGTGCAGCCGACTTTCGTGCGTCACGGCAAAGTACTGGTGTAAATTCGGCCGACTGCTTCATTGCAGCGGGCCGTTAGAGCCTGCTTCGTGCCCGCAAACCGACAGTTTCTCGAGGACATAAGAATGAGCGACATCCCCAGCGATCTGCGTTACGCCGCCAGCCACGAGTGGGCCCGCCATGAAGCCGACGGCAGTGTGACTGTCGGAATCTCCGATCACGCCCAGGAAGCGCTGGGCGACGTCGTGTTTGTGGAGCTGCCGGAAGTCGGCCTGCAGCTCGCAGCCGGCCAGCAGGCGGGCGTGGTGGAATCGGTGAAGGCCGCTTCCGATATCTACGCTCCGGTTTCCGGGGAAGTGGTGGCCGTCAACGACCAGCTCACCGACTCGCCTGAAATGGTCAACAGCGAACCCTACGGTAGCTGGTTCTTCAGGCTCAAGCCGAACGATGCCGCGGAGCTGGACAAGTTGCTCGATGCAGAAGGTTACAAGGCCTCCTGCGACGCTGACGCTTAAGCGTTCCCTATCACGAAGCCCCGCTATGTCGGGGCTTTCCTTTTTTCGAGAGTAGCTGTCATGTCGCAAATGCCGCGCCTTTCCCAACTCCAGCAACCTGACGCCTTTCTGCGTCGTCATCTCGGTCCCGATGCGGCTGAGCAGCAAGCCATGCTCGACCTGCTCGGGCTGTCCAGCCGTGAGCAGTTGGTCGAGCAGACAGTGCCGCCGGCGATTCGTTTGAAGGGCGAGCTGGCGCTGCCGCCGGCGCTGGACGAGCAGGGCGCGCTGGCACGGCTGCGTAGCTATGCCGAAAAGAACGAGCTCTGGACCAGCCTGATCGGTATGGGCTACCACGGCACCATCACGCCGCCGGTCATTCTGCGTAACGTGCTAGAAAATCCGGGCTGGTACACCGCCTATACGCCTTATCAGCCGGAAATCGCCCAGGGCCGCTTGGAGGCCCTGCTGAATTTCCAGCAGCTGACCATCGACCTGACCGGGCTGGACTTGGCCAACGCATCGCTGCTCGACGAGGCGACCGCTGCGGCCGAGGCGATGACCTTGGCGCGGCGCATGGCCAAGAGCAAGAGCAACCGCTTCTTCGTTGACGAGAACTGCCATCCGCAAACGCTATCGGTCATGCAGACTCGCGCCGAGGCTTTCGGCTTCGAGCTGGTAATCGGCGCGGTCGAAGAAATCGACGGGCAGGATCTGTTCGGCGGGCTGCTGCAGTATCCGGATACCCACGGCGAGATTCGCGATCTGCGTCCGGCCATCGAGCAACTGCACGCCAAGCAGGCGCTGGCGTGCGTCGCGGCCGATCTGCTCAGCCTGTTGCTCTTGACCCCGCCGGGTGAGCTTGGCGCAGACGTGGTGCTCGGCTCGACTCAGCGCTTCGGTGTGCCGATGGGCTATGGCGGTCCGCATGCGGCCTACTTCGCCACGCGTGATGCGTTCAAGCGGGCGATGCCGGGGCGGATCATCGGTGTGTCCAAGGATGCCCGCGGCAACACGGCGCTGCGCATGGCGCTGCAGACGCGCGAGCAACACATCCGGCGCGAGAAGGCCAACTCCAACATCTGTACTGCGCAGGTACTGCTGGCCAATATCGCCAGCTGCTACGCCGTGTATCACGGACCCGAGGGGCTCAAACGCATCGCCCAGCGTACCCATCGGCTGACCTCGATCCTGGCCAGCGCGCTGGAGAAGAACGGCATCAAGCGCGTCAATCAGCATTTCTTCGACACCCTGACCCTGGAAGTCGGCGGCGCGCAGACGGCGATTCTCGAAAGCGCGCGAGCGGCACGGATCAACCTGCGCATTCTTGGGCGTGGCAAGCTCGGCGCCAGTCTTGACGAGACCTGCAGCGAGGCGACGGTCGAGCAGTTGCTCGCTGTCTTTCTCGGCGCCGATCACGGGCTGGAAATCGCCAAGCTGGATGAGGGTGACATCCCCAGCGGCATCCCGTCCGAGCTGCAGCGCAGCAGCGCCTACCTGACGCACCCGGTCTTCAATACCCATCACAGCGAAACCGAGATGCTGCGCTATCTCAAGCAGCTGGAGAACAAGGATCTGGCGCTGAACCAGGCGATGATCCCGCTCGGTTCCTGCACCATGAAGTTGAACGCCACCAGCGAGATGATCCCCATCACCTGGCCGGAGTTCGCCAACCTGCACCCCTTCGCGCCACGCGAGCAGGCGCAGGGTTACAAGTTGATGATCGACGAGCTGGAAGCCTGGCTCTGCGTTATTACCGGCTTCGATGCGATCTCGATGCAGCCGAACTCCGGTGCGCAGGGCGAGTACGCCGGACTGGTGGCGATCCGCAAATACCACGAGAGCCGCGGTGAAGGGCAGCGCGACATCTGCCTGATCCCATCCTCCGCTCACGGCACCAACCCGGCCTCGGCGCAGATGGTCAGCATGCGCGTCGTCATCGTCGAGTGTGACAGGGCGGGCAACGTCGATCTCGAAGACCTCAAGCGCAAGGCGGCCGAAGCGGGTGACAAGCTCTCCTGCCTGATGATCACTTATCCGTCGACCCACGGCGTTTACGAGGAGGGCATTCGCGAGATCTGCGAGGCGATCCATGCCCAGGGCGGCCAGGTCTACATGGATGGCGCCAACCTCAACGCCCAGGTCGGACTGGCGCGGCCGGCGGACATCGGTGCCGACGTCTCGCACATGAACCTGCACAAGACCTTCTGCATTCCGCATGGCGGCGGTGGCCCGGGCATGGGGCCGATCGGCATCAAGGCGCATCTGCTGCCCTTCGTTTCCAACCATCCGGTGATCGAACTGCAAGGGCCGAATCCGGAGAATGGCGCGGTCAGCGCGGCGCCATGGGGCAGCGCGAGCATTTTGCCGATCAGTTGGATGTACATCGCGATGATGGGCCCGCAGCTGCGTGACGCCACGGAAATTGCGATCCTCAGCGCGAACTATCTAGCGGTGCGTCTCGATGAGGCATTCCCGGTGCTTTACAGCGGACGTAACGGTCGCGTGGCGCATGAGTGCATCATCGATTTGCGGCCGTTGAAAGCGCAAACCGGCATTACCGAAGAAGATGTCGCCAAGCGCCTCATCGACTATGGCTTCCACGCACCGACCATGTCCTTCCCCGTGCCCGGCACCTTGATGATCGAGCCTACCGAGAGCGAATCGAAAGTCGAGCTGGATCGCTTCGTCGAGGCGATGCTGCGTATTCGTGCGGAAATTGCCAAGGTCGAGAGCGGTGACTGGTCCGCCGAGAACAACCCGCTGGTGCATGCGCCGCATACCTTGGCGGATGTGACTGGCGTCTGGGATCGTCCCTACAGCATCGCCGAAGGCGTGACGCCGAGCGCCCACGCTCAGGCGCACAAGTACTGGCCGGCGGTGAATCGGGTCGACAACGTCTTCGGCGATCGCAACCTGTTCTGTGCGTGCGTGCCGGTGGATGACTATCGGGAATGAGGCAGGGCTGATACCAGCACAAGCGTAGGGTGCGCTCCGCGCACCAATGGGCGTATACGAGGCCTGCCGTGCGCGGAGCGCACCCTACGGCGCGTCGGCGGCCCGCCGGTCGGCGCCAGGTAGTTTCGGCGTTGTCGAGGCGCCGCGGCGTAGCGGTGGATGTCACTATTCACGTCTACCGTGGCTCACCCGCGGATCGGTAAAGCGTATTTCCAGCCTGCGGCCTATTCCGCTTCGAGCATGCCCAGCAGCTCGGCCAGTTTGAGCTGCGCTTCTTCCACGCCTTGACGCTTGGGCGCCGAGAAAAGCTGCACGCTGACGCCATCTCCCCAACCCTTGCGGATGTCCCGCTGGATTGCCAGCAGTGCGTTCTTCGCCGCGCCGAAGGCCAGCTTGTCCGACTTGGTCAGCAGGATATGCAGCGGCATGTCGCTGGCGGTGGACCAGTCGAGCATCATTCGGTCGAACTCGGTCAGCGGATGGCGGATATCCATCATCAAAAACACGCCGGCGAGGCTTTCGCGGCTGCTCAGGTAGGCCTCCAAGTGGCGCTGCCAGTGCTGCTTCAATGGAATCGGCACCTTGGCGTAACCGTAGCCAGGGAGGTCGACCAGTCGGCGATCGTCATCGAGACGGAAAAAATTGAGCAGCTGAGTGCGGCCCGGGGTCTTCGACGTACGGGCGAGGCTGGCGTGAGTCAGGGTGTTCAGCGCGCTGGACTTGCCCGCATTCGACCGGCCGGCGAAAGCGACTTCAAGGCCCTCGTCAGCCGGGCATTGGTCGACCTTGGCGGCGCTGGTCATGAACGTGGCTTGCTGGCAGAGGCCGAGAATCGGGTTTTTGGGGAGCATGGGCTTTCCGGTGGGCGCGCGGGGTGCGGCAATGGTTCATTTCCGTTTCAGGACCGCCAGTATATAATGCCGCAGATTTTGTGTGCGCTTTGGTCTCGAAAGAGCCTATACAACGGCTCGCTGGCTGTGGCGGGAGTTATCGCTAACGCGCTCGGTGCGAGACCGGATGCCACCTTCAAACGAGCATGCCATGGCTCAATAGCTGGCCTGCCGAATAAGATTTTTTTTAACCCTTAGCCGTAGTTGGATGAGCTGATGAACAAAGTACTCGTGAGTCTGCTGTTGACCCTTGGCATCACCGGTATCGCCCACGCGGCTGGAAATGCCGAAGCCGGTCAGGAAAAGATTGCCGTCTGTGGCGCCTGCCACGGTGCCGATGGCAACAGTCCCGCACCGAACTTCCCCAAACTTGCAGGCCAGGGCGAGAGTTATCTGCTCAAGCAGCTACACGACATCAAGGCCGGCAGCAGTCCTACCGCCGAGCCAGGTGTGGGGCGCAAGGTGCTGGAAATGACCGGCATGCTCGACCCCTACAACGATCAGGATCTTGCCGACATCGCCGCTTATTTCGCCAGCCAGAAGATGACCGTTGGCATGGCCGATCCGGCGCTGGTTGAGCAAGGTGAACAACTGTTCCGCGGTGGCAAACTGGACCTGGGCATGCCGGCCTGCACTGGTTGTCACGCGCCGAACGGGGTTGGTAACGACCTGGCGGGCTTCCCGCAGCTGGGTGGTCAGCATGCTGCCTACACGGCCAAGCAGCTGACCGATTTCCGCGAAGGCAACCGCACCAATGACGGTGACACCATGATCATGCGGACCATCGCTGCCAAGCTGAGCAACAAGGACATCGAAGCGCTGTCCAGCTACATCCAGGGTCTGCACTGATAGCATCGGCGCAACCGATACGGAGGGCGTTCAGGTGAGAGCCTGAGCGCCCTTTTTGTTTTGCGCCGCTACAATGATTGTCAAGATATTGAAAAGCGGCGAAAAGCGCTGGCGAGCACGAATGATTTGCTGCAGCCTGTGGCGCTATCGGTCAGCCGTCCAAGCCAAGGGAGTCACCATGCGTAAACTCGTTCTCAGTGCCGTTCTCGTAACCGCCAGCCTGTTCGGCTTGCCGGCCCACGCGGCGGAATTCCAGGCGGGCAAGGAATATGTCGAACTCAAGACTCCGGTACCGGTAGCCGAACCGGACAAGATCGAGGTCGTCGAGCTGTTCTGGTACGGCTGCCCGCATTGCTACCAGTTCGAGCCGATCATCAACCCGTGGGTCGCAGAGCTGCCGGATGACGTGGATTTCAAGCGCATTCCGGCCATGTTCGGTGGCGTCTGGAACGTCCATGGCCAGATGTTCCTGGCGCTGGAATCCATGAACGTCGAGCAGAAAATTCACGACGCGGTATTCAATGCCTATCACCGCGACGGCAAGAAGCTGGACACGCCGGAAAAGATGGCTGAATTCCTAGCCGGGGAAGGCGTTGATCAGGAGGCGTTCCTTAAAGCCTATAACTCCTTCGGTGTGAAGAGCCGCGCCGAGCAGGCCAAAAAGCAGGCCATGGCTTATCAGATCACTGGCGTACCGGTCATGATCGTCAACGGTAAGTACCGTTTCGATATCGGCTCCGCAGGCGGCCCGGAGCGCGCGCTGAAGGTCGCCGACTTCCTGATCGAAAAAGAACGGGCAGCTCGGTAAGCGCCAAATGTTGCGCCGTTGGAGTTCACCACGCCTGGCCGGACCCGGTCAGGCGCGGGTCAACCCACTCTGCCTGGACTCCAGTGGGCTACCGTGCAATGGCCGGTTGCGCCTGCTCAGCTTCAACATCCAGGTCGGCATCAGTACCGAGCGCTACCATCATTATCTGACTCGCAGCTGGCAGCACCTGCTGCCGCATCCGGGGCGAACCGGAAATCTACAGCGCATCGGCGAATTGCTCGGCAACTACGATCTGGTGGCGTTGCAGGAAGCAGACGGTGGCAGCATGCGCTCCGGCTATATCAATCAGGTGGAACACCTCGCGCAGCTCGGGTCCTTTCCTTACTGGTATCAGCAGCTGAACCGCAACCTGGGTCGTTTTGCTCAGCACAGTAACGGCGTACTCAGCCGTCTGGAGCCGCAGGGGCTGGAAGATCACCCGTTACCCGGTCCGTCCGGCCGCGGCGCTATCTTGCTGCGGTTTGGTGAAGGCGAGGATGCGCTGGCGGTGGTCATCATGCATCTGGCGCTCGGCGGTAGCACCAGAACGCGCCAGCTGGCCTATATACGAGACCTGGTCGGGAGCTACCGTCATCAGGTATTGATGGGCGACATGAATACCCATGCCAGCGATCTGCTCGAAAACTCGCCGTTGCGTGACCTTGGGCTGCAGGCCCCGCAGATCGAGGCGACCTTTCCCAGCTGGCGTCCGCAGCGCTGCCTCGACCACATATTGCTGAGTCCGAGCCTGACACTGGAGCGCGTCGACGTGCTGGCGAAAATCAGTTCGGATCATCTGCCCGTAGCCGTGGAGATTCGCTTGCCCGACTCGCTGCATGGGGATGCCCTGCCAATGCCGGTAGGCACGCCGACATGAGCGACGACACGCAGCGCTGGAAGGAAAAGTACCTGCAATTGGTGGAGCAGCAGGAACAGCTCGAAGAGCGTTGGCGCTCGCATCTCGATTTGCTGCGGCGCAGCCTGGTGCGCAGCAGCTATGCCGTGGATGGCACCGACCCGGTCGTCGAGCAGTGCATGCATGAGCTTCGCGAAGTTCTGCGCGACGATGTGCCTGAAGATCGCCTGGCGGCGCTGGTGCCGCGTCTCGAACGCGCCGTGCTGGACACCGAGCGGCGCAAGAAGGAGCGTCTGGAGCATCTGAGCCGGTCGTTGCACCGTCTGGTAGCGCAGTTGCTGGCATTGCCGTTGCCCCGCGAGGTTCGCCAGCCATTGAAGCGTTTTGCGCGACAGCTCGATGATCGGGCCGCACAGCCGTTCGAGTTGCCGGCTTTGCTCGGTGAGCTGGGTGAGTTCCAGGATCGAGCGTTGACCCTGCAGCTAGCCGAGACAGGCGGCTCGGTGGGGTTACTCGGCAGGCTGTTCGGCCAGCGGGCACGGAGTACGGAACGACTCCAGGATGCTGACGCCGTGGTTTCATCAGACGTGATCGAAACCGCTCGGGAGGTCCAGCCGGAGCCCGACGAAACAGCGGCGACACGGCGAATCGAGCCGTTGACCGATAAAGGCCGCCAATTGTCGGTCGAAGCTGATCGTGGTGATGCGAACGAGGCGCTCTGTTTGGAGGCGGCCATCGCGCCGGTGGCTTCTGCTGCTCCGGCGGCCGAGGTGCACGTTCTTCCTGCCTCGCCCGAGCAAGCCTACAGCGCCATCGCCGAGCGGGTGGAGTCTGCGTTGTATAACCTGCTCGATGGCCTGCAATTGCCAGAACACCAGCAGCCGCAGTCGGTGGCACTTCGAGAGCGAATCGAGCAAGGGCTGAACTGGTATGAATTAGTGCCGCTTCTGGACGATCTGGCGCAGCTGATAATCGCGGCGGCTGATCAGGGGCAACGCGAGTTCGAGAGTTACCTGAAACTGCTCAATGAGCGCTTGGCGACCATGCAGGACAACCTTCGCGCCGCCCATGAAGGCCACGCGCAGAGCAGGGAAACCGCGCAAGCGCTGGATGAGCAACTGCGTTACCAGGTCGACGGCTTACAGCACAGCATGCTCAGCGCCAAGGACCTGCCGACCTTGAAACAGGCCGTTCAGGCCCGAATCGACCGCTTGCTCGAGACCGTCGACACCTATGAGCAACAGCGCGGCGAGCATGAGCAGACGGTGAGCGAACGGCTTAACTCCCTGGTCGGGCGGGTTGCAAGCCTTGAGCAGGCTGCCAGCACCATGCGAGATCGTCTCGAAGAACAGCGGCAAATCGCCTTGCGTGACCCGCTGACCGAACTTCCCAACCGCGCTGCATGGGATGAGCGCCTGGAGTTGGAAGTGGCGCGTCAGCAACGCTACGGCGGCCAGCTGCTGCTGGCCGTGCTGGACGTCGACCATTTCAAGCGCATCAATGACAGTTTTGGCCATCTCGCCGGCGATCGCGTGCTCAAGATCGTCGCCGGTGAGCTGCGCAAACGGCTGCGCAAGACCGATTTCATCGCTCGTTTCGGTGGAGAAGAGTTTGCGCTGCTGCTGCCTGAAACACCGGCAGAGGCGGGCCTGAATTTGCTTGAAAGTCTGCGTACGGGCATTCAGAACTGCCCGTTCCACTTCAAGGGAGAGCGCATCCAGGTAACGCTATCGGGCGGGTTCGCAAGTTTCGCAGACGCCGATCAGCCCGAGCAGGTGTTCGAGCGCGCCGACCGCGCGCTCTATCGGGCCAAGGATGCCGGGCGCAACCGTATCGAAGCGGGCTGACCAGCCGCTCTGGGAGCGGTTCGGGCGCCTCGGTATAATCCCTTTCCCTTATTCCAGCACCAACTCGCGGTGCTGCGCCGAGGCCGCTGCGTACTGTCCGTCCAACGGCCGATGTCTGGGTCATTTCGCTGTCGACCAGAGGTACCGATGAAAGCCTTGATTTTTGCCGCGTTTGCCTTGCTGCTCGCAGGCTGCGCCAGTGGCCCGCGTATCGATACCAGCCATACGTCCATTGGCCAGGACAGTAGGGTGCAGTTCATCGTCCTGCATTACACATCAACCGATCTTCAGCACTCGCTCGATATCCTCAAGGGTGACGGCGTCAGCAGTCATTACCTGATCGCAGAGGCGCCAGCGACTATTTACCAGTTGGTCGACGAGGATCGCCGCGCCTGGCATGCCGGCGACAGCCAATGGAATGGCCGCACCTGGCTCAACTCCAGCTCCATTGGCATCGAGTTGGTCAACCGCGGTTATATCGAAAGCGAGAGGGGGCGGCTTTGGTATCCCTATTCCGAGCAACAGATCGACGCGCTGATCGTGCTGCTTAAGGACATGATGCTGCGCCATGGCCTGAAGCCGGGCGCCATCGTCGGCCACAGCGATATTGCCCCGCAGCGAAAGGTCGATCCCGGCCCGTTATTTCCCTGGAAGCGCCTGGCCGACGCCGGACTGGTGCCTTGGCCGGACGCCGCCGAAGTCGCACGTCAGCGCAGCCTGTTCGCCATGCAATTGCCGGATGTGGCCTGGTTCCAGGAGCAGCTCGTCAGGCAGGGTTATCAAGTGCCGAAGCACGGCCATCTCGATCTTGAAACGCGCAACGTGATCGCGGCCTTTCAGATGAAGTATCGCCCGACACGCTTTGACGGCGAACCGGATGCCGAAACCGCCGCGATTCTCGCCGCGCTAGGTTCTCAGCGTTGAGCTGCACTCAGGCGCTTGGAGTGCAGCCGATTAGCCGCGAGTCGGCCAGCGCAGCGGTGCGATGGATGGCTGCCGCCTGGTATTCCTCATCCGCCAGCATTGCCAAGAAGGCCTCCGGCGAGGGATATCGCACCAGCAACATTTGATCCCAGCGCTCTTGGTCCGGGGCTATCAACGCGAACTGAGCTCTGGCGGCTACCTGTACCTCACCCCCGGCCGCCCGCACCTTGCGTAGCGCAGTGCGGCTGTAGCGTGCATAGGCCTCCGTGCCGCTGCATGGTGCTTGTTCGCTGTCGACGGGATAGGCCGCCTCGTGGTTGAAGCGCAGCAGGTTGAGCATGAGGATCGGCTCGCCGGCCGGCATCTGCTCGGCGAAGCGCTTCAGTTGTTCGACGCTGGGATTGAGGCTGGGCATGCGCGGCTCCTGATTGTTCTTCTAGGCCCTGCTTGGCTCAGATCGGCAGGGCGATGTAGAAGATGGTGCCGTGACCGATTCGCGAATGCACGCCGATACGACCACCATGCAGTTGGGCAATTTCCTTGCATAAGGCCAGCCCCAGTCCGGCACCACCGCGGCGGCGACCAATCTGCACGAACGGCTCGAAAATCCTCGCCTGCTGGCTGTAGGGAATCCCTTCGCCATTGTCTTCGACGCTGAGGATGACCCGCTCGCCGTGGTGCCGCGCCAGCAGGCGGATTTCGCCACCCTCGGGCGTGTGCCGCAGTGCGTTGCTGAGAAGATTGTCGAGCACCCGCTCCATCTGTTGTCGGTCCAGCAGCAGGTTGGGCAGCGGCTCCTGCAGTTCCAGCTCGATATCGATATCGCTCTGCGCCGCGGCGGCCTGGAAGCGCTGGCGCGCTTGCTCGAGAAGCTCGGTCGGGTCGCATGGCTCGCGCTCGAGTTTTTGTTGGCCGCTCTGGTAACGCGAGAAATTCAGCAGATCGTTGATCAGCGTGACCAGACGCTGCATTTCTTCATGCACGGTGCTGAACAGGTCGGCCTCGCGGCTACTGTCCGGATAGTGCGTCCGCTCGCGCAGCAGGCTGAATGCCATCTGCATGCCGGTAACCGGAGTACGCAGCTCGTGCGAAGCGCGCAGGACGAACTCGTTGCGTACGCGCTCGAAGGTGCGCTGGTCGGTGACATCGTGGAGGACCATCACAGCACCGCTGATGCGTCCGTCGTGATGATTCACCGGGCTCAAGCGCCACGACAGCAGCCTGCGCTCGCCGTCCGCCTCGATCACCAGATCTTCCGGCGGGCCGGATAATGGCTTGTCATCCAGCACCTGTTGCGCGGCCTCATCCAGCTCCGGATAACCGAGGGCCTGACCGAGTGTCGAACCCAGGTGCTCGTTTTCCCACGCCAGCTGCCGTTGTGCGACCGGATTGGCATGCTCCAGCCGGCCCTGGCGATCGACGATCAGCAGGCCGTCATCGATGCTATCGAGCAAGGCTTGCAGGCGCTGTTGGCCATTGACCAGCGCCTCGACATTGGTTTGCTTGAATTGGTGCAGGGCCTGCGCCATCAGACCGAAGCGGCGGATCAGCGAGGACAGTTCGGCAATGGGCGAGGAGGGCAGGTCGATGCTGAAATCGCCGCGACCGATCTGGTCGGCCACACCGGACAGCTGTTCGATCGGATCGCCAAAGCGGCGGGCGAAGCTGTGCGCAGTGATGAAGCCGATCAGCAATACCGCAATCCCGGTCAGACCGAGCAGCCCGGCCAGCAGTTGCGCCCGTTCACGGCTGCGAATCTCGGTGTCGCGAATCTGGGCGTATGCACTGTGCTGCATCTCGACCATCAGTTCACGTACGCGATTGAAGGACTGGCTCAGGGCATTGTCTTCCAGCAGCGTCCAGTTCAGGCTCGCGGGCGTCTCCAGTTCGTTGATGAAGCTGGCGTATGCCTCCCCGATCGCCCGGTACGCCTGTTGGTCTGTCGCCTTCGTTGCCTGGGACAACCCGCGTGACAATGCCGTCTGGAACACCTCGCGCGATTCTGCGAACGCGGCGCCGTCACGCTCCTCGCGTACCAACAGCAGCAGATGATTGCTCAGGGCCTGGCGTAATTGCTGGTTGACCTCGATCACGCCGAAGTTGTCGCGGATGAGCTTTTCCTGGCTCTGGGCCATCTGCACCACGCTGACCAGTGCCAGCACCAGCCCTAGTAGTGCGACGGTCATCAATGCCGAGAAGCCCAGGAAGAGACGGGTTCTCAGCTTCATCTGGATTTTCATAAGCCGTATTGCTTGCGCTTTCGGTAGAGCGTCGAGGCGTCGATGCCGAGAATTCGGGCGGCCTGTTCAAGGGTGTCGCTGGTGCTCAACACGCCAGAGATATGCGCTTTCTCCAGATCTTCCAGACTGAGCGGCTCACCGATGCGCGGTGCGTTGTTGATGTTCTGATCAGCCAGCCCGAGATGGCTGACTTCGATCATCTCCTGCGGGCAAATGATGCTGGCGCGCTCGACCACGTTGCGCAGTTCGCGCACGTTGCCGGGCCAGCGATAGGTTCGCAGTGCCGCGATGGCACTGTCGCTGAAGCCACGCGCTGGGCGTCCGTAGTTCTTGACGAAGAACGCGAGGAAGCGCTCGGCCAGCGCAATAACGTCTTCCGGACGCTCGCGCATCGGCGGCAGGTTCAAGGTGATGACGTTCAGGCGATAGAGCAGATCCTCGCGGAAGCGTCCTTCACGCACCATTTCCTCAAGATTCAGGTTGGTCGCGGCGAGGATGCGCACATCGGCACGCCGCGTGACCGGATCACCGACGCGTTCGTATTCCTTGTCCTGAATGAACCTGAGCAGCTTGGGTTGCAGGGCCAGAGGAAAGTCGCCGATTTCGTCGAGGAACAGCGTGCCGCCGTCAGCCTGGTTGACGCGCCCGAGAGTGCTTTCGGTCGCGCCGGTGAAGGCGCCGCGGTTGTGCCCGAACAGCTCGCTTTCCATCAGGTCCGCCGACAGCGATGGACAGTTGATGGTGATGAAGGCTTTCTTTGCACGGCGGCTCCAGTTGTGGATCGCCCGCGCCAGTTCCCCCTTGCCGGTACCGGATTCGCCGAGAATCAGGATGTTCGCATCGGTGTCGGCCACCTGTCGGCCGGTCTCCAGGACGCTCATCATCGCCGGGCTATAAGATCCCAGCGCGTCACTGCGCTTCTGCACCTCGCCTTCCAGCGCTTCCAGCCGCGCCGCCATCTGGCGGACCTCCAACTGCTTGGCGGCTGACAGGCGCAATTGCTCGGGGCTGCACGGCTTGACCAGATAGTCCGCAGCGCCGGCCTGCATGGCGTCCACCGCGGTATCCACGGCGGAATGAGCGGTGACGATCACGACGCGCATCCAGGGCGCGAGTACACGCATCTGTTGAAGGACGTCGAGGCCGTTGTCTTCGCCAAGGCGTAAATCGAGGAAGCACAGGTCGAACACCTGACGTTGCAGAATCGCTTCGGCCTGCGAGGCGCTGGCGGCCGTGACCACTGTGTAGCCCCGATCCTCGAGGCAGTAGCGGAAAGTACGCAGGATCGCGGCTTCGTCATCTACCAGGAGAATGCGCCCACCGCTGTCGGTCGTTTGGTCCATGGATGCTCCAGTCAGGCAAAGGCGGTCTTTGCTGGCGAATCGGGTGGATAGTCGTGTCTCGTCGAGTGCTCGGATCGCCGAGCCTATGTTGGCGCCTGCTTTAGTCTACGAAAAGGCTTGCAAGTTGCACGGTGTCATTGGGCCTTTCCTGCACCCTGCAATCAATCATCAAGCGGAACGCTCGCGCAAGTGTTTGATTATGAAGGCACCGGGCTTTGCGTTCGTCTGGCACGCCGCTTGCGGCCAAACCTTCGGAACGCGCTCGACCGGCTTCGGTTCGCGCATCGTAGCAGTCATCCCGGAGGCCATATGAACCAGAACATGAGTCAGCTCAACGAGCTTATCGAGATCACCCGCGACGGCCAGCATTTCTACCAACACGCGCTTGAGGTCGTAAAGGACGTCGAGTTGCAGCATCTGTTCCGTGACCTCGCGCAGGCCAAGACCCACATCATTCAGGCGCTGTCGGTGAAAGTCGCTGCCAACCAGGAGCAACCGGCCCAGGGCGGCACCACCGCCGGCAAATTACGCGAGATGTATGCCGACACCAAAGCGCGCCTCGGTGATGCCGATGCCGTGTACATCGATCAGCTGGATCAGACGGAGGAACGCATCCTCGCCGCGTTCGAGGATGCCTTGAAAACCGCCGAACCGGATGTGAGGGCGTTGCTGGCCATCGAGCTGCCGAAAATACGCGCCTGCCACGAGAAGGTTCACAGACTCAACCACGGCTCGGCCCATTGAGCGTGAGGCCGGGATTAGTCCGTCATGCAAATCGCACGGTGATCGAAGCAGGCATCGTGCAATATAAGTTGACGATCGGACTAATAGGCAATCTAACTAATTGAAAACAAAGCACAAATTAGATCTTTTAAGGCTGGCATGACGTCTGCACTGTAATAAGCAAGACAGAGGGTAAGACAGACATGCCCCGCATGCTTAGAAGGAGTTTGAGGATGAATCGTCAGGCGCGTTTCTCACTGGTTGGCAAAGGTTTCCTAACCGCAGCTGTAGTTACTCTCATCGTTGGTGCCGAGCGTCCGATGTCGCAACCGCTCAGCCAGGCACAGCATGAGTCAGCGGAACGAATCCGGATGTATGACGCTCAACCAGTAGGGATCGTGCAAACCGGCCCTGCACCGAAGACGATTGATTACATGCAGGTGCGGTCGGAGCAACGCTGGGTTTTTTAGTGGTAAACCGCGAGCTGATCCATTGCTGATATCGGTCCCGCAAAAGATGTCTTGAACCGAAGAGAGGTAACACCATGCTGAGCTGGGCTATTACATTTCTGATCATCGCCATCATCGCCGCGGTACTGGGCTTCGGTGGTATCGCTGGCACTGCAACGGGTATCGCCAAGATCCTGTTCGTGGTTTTCCTGGTGCTGTTCGTCGCTTCGCTGATCTTCGGCCGAGGTCGCGGTCCGCGTGTCTGATGCAGTGATGCCGCCCGCGAGGGCGGCTGCAACGCCAACGGATGTAGTAAAGGCGGGATGCCAGAATTCAGTGCCTTCGCACGGTGGTTGCGCGGGCCTACAAAGACTGAGGTGATTCGCCCAGCGAACACCAGTCAGCCCGCGTAGCGGGGGAGCCAAGGGGTCGGGACGCTCTGTTCGACGGAGTGACCTAAGGGTACATGGAGTGCCCTCTTCAGGGACCAGGCTCAGCAAAAGGCAACCGAAGGTGGAGTCACCACCTTCGGCTTGCAATCGCTTCAGCGTTCGCACTCCCTTTCGAGATATCGGTTCAGGATCGACCGGCGTTCATGCCAGCCGATTGTTCGGGCGCAGCGTAGTTATCGTCATCTCCCTTGGCCTGTGCCGCAGCTTCCCCCTCGTTCCTCCGAACGTCTCAGACGTGTGCGCATGGCTGTTCACCAGCCGCACCGCTATCATCGCGTGCAGTCAAAATCGGAGACTCACATGCTCAACGGCCTCTGGCTGGGCTTTTTTCTGATCGCCACCGTTGCCGCGCTTGGACGCTGGCTGCTGGGCGGCGATCCGGCGGTATTCGCCGCACTGGTCGAGAGCCTGTTTGCCATGGCCAAGCTGGCCGTGGAAATCATGATCGTGCTGTTCGGCACCCTGACACTCTGGCTGGGTTTCCTGCGCATCGCCGAGAAGGCGGGTCTGATCGACGTGCTGGCGCGCATGCTAGGGCCGCTGTTTCGCCGGCTGATGCCCGAGGTGCCGGCTGGGCACCCGGCCTTGGGGCTGATCACGCTCAACTTCGCCGCCAATGGTCTTGGCCTGGACAACGCCGCGACGCCCATCGGCCTGCGCGCCATGCGTGCACTGCAGGAGCTTAATCCCAGCAAGACGGTCGCAAGCAACGCGCAGATCCTTTTTCTCGTACTCAACACCTCATCGCTGACGTTGCTGCCGGTTTCGATCTTCATGTACCGCGTGCAGCAGGGCGCCGAAGATCCGACTCTGGTGTTTCTGCCAATCCTGCTGGCAACCACCGCCTCCTCCCTAGCGGGTCTGCTGGCGGTGGCGTTGGTACAGCGACTGCGCATCTGGGACCCGGTGGTGCTCGCCTATTTCATTCCTGGTGCGCTGCTGCTTGGCGGCTTCATGGCGCTGCTCGCCGGGCTCTCGGCCACCGCGCTGGCATCGTTGTCATCGCTGCTGGGCAATCTCACGCTGTTCGGGCTGATCATCGGCTTTCTGGTTGTCGGGGCGCTGCGCAAGGTGCCGGTCTACGAGAGCTTCATCGAGGGCGCCCAGGAAGGTTTTGAGGTTTCCAAAAATCTGCTGCCCTATCTCATCGCCATGCTCTGCGCCATCGGCGTGCTGCGCGCTTCCGGCGCGCTGGATTACGGGCTGGATGGCATTCGCTGGCTGATCGAAGCACTGGGCTGGGATACCCGTTTCGTCGATGCGCTGCCCACGGCGCTGGTCAAACCCTTCTCCGGCAGCGCGGCGCGGGCGATGCTGATCGAGACCATGCAGAACCACGGCGTCGACAGCTTCCCGGCGCTGATCGCGGCGACGGTGCAAGGCAGCACCGAGACCACCTTCTATGTGCTTGCCGTGTATTTTGGTGCGGTCGGCATCCAGCGTGCGCGGCATGCGGTGGGGTGCGCGTTGGTGGCGGACTTCGCCGGGATTACGGCGGCAATCCTGGTCTGCTACTGGTTCTTTGGGTAAAGCGGTGCAGCGCGCCATTGCGCGCACGGCAGAGGCCAAGTGCCAATCGATAAAAAGAACCCGCCATCGGCGGGTTAAAGCGTGGTCCGCTGCCAAAGCCGAAACAGCGGCTCGGCTAGAAACATCACCAGAAACAATCTCAGCACCTGTAGCGCCGTCACCAGCGCCACTGATAATTGTAATGCTTCGGCCGTCAGGCACAGCTCGGTGATGCCGCCCGGCATCATCCCCAGCATCAGCGACGTCTGGTTCAGCGTCGCCGCCCAGCCCAGCGCCTCGGCTAGACCCGCTGCGGCGAGCATCGCCAGCAGCGTGAACAACAGGATACGCAGCAGGAATCGAGGCGCGCTGCGAAAGAACGGTCGGTCGAAGTGACAACCCAGCGAGCATCCGATCAGCCATTGGCCGAACTGGCCTACCCCATCCGGCAGGCCTAAATGCAGATCGAAGCCAACGCTGGCTGCAGCGCAAGCGGTCAGAGGCCCAAGCATCCAGGGGTTGGGTTGACCGAACTTCTTCCATAGCAGAGCCAGCAGCGCGCCAGCTGGCAGCAACACCGCCAGCCACGGCCAGCTCACGGGCGCTGGTGGTGGGGCATCCACTGGCGGCAGGCTCCAGGTGAACAGCGCCGGGACGATCAGCACCACCAGCAGCAAGCGCAGGCTGTGGGCGGCGGCGACCATTGCCGGCTGTGCGGCATGGCGTCCGGCCAGATTGACCATCTCGCTGGCGCCGCCCGGCATGCTGGAGAAGAACGCGGTGGCGCGGTCGGTGCCGCTGCGCAGGAGAATGGCGAGGCCGATCAGGCTCAGCAGCAGGGTGCCCAGCGCGCCGGCGAGGATCACGCCGAAGTGCTCGATGACCTGCTGCATGACCTCGCTGGTGAAATGCAGGCCGATGGCGCTGGCGATCAACCATTGCCCGGTTTGCCGTCCATAAGGGACTTCCTTTACCAGCCAGCCACTGCAGCGCACCGCGATGACTGCCAACAGCGAACCGACCATCCAGGGCAACGGCCAGTTCGCTAGGCTTGCCAGCCAGCCGCCGAGGGCGCCGACCAGAGGCGTCGCCCACCAGGCTGGAAGCCTGGGCTGCGGCATGTCAGGCGTGCGCCTCGTTCAATTTGGCGCGGCTGCGTTGACGCCACCAGCGCAGGCCGGGCATAGCCAGCATCAGCGCGGCCATCGCCCACAGCACGAGGGTGATCGGGCTGCCCCAGAGGATGCCCAGATCGCCTGCGGAGATCGACAGTGCGCGGCGCAGGTTGTCTTCCATCATCTCGCCGAGGACGAAACCGAGGATCAGCGCCGACAGCGGGAACTCCAGCTTGCGCAGCAGATAGCCGAATACCCCGAGGCCGACCATCAGTACCAGGTCGAACGTCGTGCTGTGCACCGAATAGACGCCGACCACGCTGATGGCGGTGATTGCCGGCACCAGCACCCAGTTGGGCACGCTGAGCATCTTGGAGAACAGCCCGACCAGCGGAATGTTCATGACCAGCAGAATGACGTTGCCGATGAACAGCGAGGCGATCAGACCCCAGACCACGTCGGGCTGCTGTTCGAATAGCAGCGGGCCAGGCGTGATGTTGTACAGCGTCAACGCGCCGATCATCACCGCCGTGGTACCCGAGCCGGGCACGCCCAGGGTGAGCATCGGAATCAGCGATCCGCAGGCGGAAGCGTTATTGGCGGCTTCCGGGGCGGCCAGACCACGCAAGTCGCCATCACCGAACCGGCCCTTTTCACCGGCCATGCGCTTCTCGCTCATGTAGGTCATGGCACTGGCGATAGTGGCGCCGGCGCCGGGCAGGGTGCCGATGACGAAGCCGGCCAGGGCGCTGCGCACCATGGTCCAGAACGTCAGGCAGAACTCCTTGAAGTTGAACAGCAGGCGTCCGCTGGCCTTTACCGCTTTCTGCCCGCTGTGGGTCTTTTCCAGCATCAGCAGCACTTCGCTGACGCTGAAGAAGCCGATCACCACGATGACGAACTGAATGCCATCCGACAGGCTGACGCTGCCGAAAGTAAAGCGGTAGACACCGGTGGTCGAGTCCACGCCGACGGTGGCCAGGCCCAGGCCGATCAGCGCCGCCATCAGGGTTTTCACCGGCTTGTCACCGACCATGCCGCCAAGACAGGCGATGGCGAAGATCATCAGCACGAAGTATTCCGCCGGGCCGAAGGCCACTGCCCATTTCGCCAGCAGCGGCGCGAACAGCACCACGCCACAGGTGGCGATGGTGCTGCCGATGAACGAACTGACTGCCGACAGCGACAGCGCGATACCAGCTTTGCCCTGACGTGCCAGCGGATAGCCGTCGAGGGTGGTCATCACTGCCGCGGCGTCGCCGGGGACGTTGAGCAGGATCGCCGAGATACGGCCGCCGTATTCGCAGCCCAGGTACACCGCAGCCAGCAGGATCAGCGCGGTTTCCGGCGGCAGGCCCAGGGCAAAGGCCAGGGGTAGCAGCAAGGCCACGCCATTGATCGGACCCAGCCCCGGCAGCAGACCGACAACGGTGCCGACGAAGGCGCCGAACAGCGCCACCAGCAGGTTCGTCGGCCGCGTGGCGACATCGAAGCCCTGCATCAAGAAGTTCAAGGTTTCCATTTTCAGCTCTCCAGCAAGCGCAGCACGCCCAGCGGCAGCGGCACATCAAGCAACAGGTCGAACAGGCCGTAGAGCAGCACGCCCATCAGTACGCCACTGATCAGGCAGGGCCACAGGCGTCCGTTGAACAGCAGGCCCAGGGCGAAGGTGGCCAGTGCCGTGGTAATGACGAAGCCGAGCGTCTCGAACAGCAGCGCGTAGCCCAGCAGGACCAACACGCAAAACAGGGCTCGCCGGGCCATCATCCAATCGAACGGAGGCGTCGGTTCCCCGTGTGGT
The DNA here is from genome assembly GCF_019355055.1 of Pseudomonas sp. MTM4. Lineage (NCBI taxonomy): Bacteria > Pseudomonadati > Pseudomonadota > Gammaproteobacteria > Pseudomonadales > Pseudomonadaceae > Pseudomonas > Pseudomonas sp. MTM4. The sequence goes on along the minus strand of NZ_CP048411.1, from coordinate 2,643,694 downwards.
TTGCAGAGCAGCCAGAGCGCGCCGCAGCCCATCAGAAACAGCAGCAGAAGCGGGTAGGCGCGCGGGCCGACCGGGTCGTAGGCGAAAGGCGCCTCGAAACTCCAGGCGAGCAGCGCTAGACCGGCGCAGGCGAGCAGCCACGCCGCGGCGAAGACACGAACGTACATGGGGGTTACCTCGAGAGGAGCCGGCAGCGGCTCCCATCCGGAAGCCACTGCAAGCGGGGTGTTACTTGACCAGGCCGAACTCGGCGGCGAGAGCCTTGTAATCAGTCACCTGCTTGTTGACCAGGGCGGTGAGCTCATCCCCGGTCATCGACAGCGGGAACAGGTCACGTTGCTCGCGCAGCCTGGCGAACCCTTCAGTGGCGAGCAGGCTGTCGAACTGCGTCTTCCACCAGTTGAAGTCTTCATCGCTGACTTCCGGGCCCATGTAGAAGCCGCGAATTACCGGCCAGCTGATGTCGTAGCCCTGTTCCTTGGCGGTCGGAATGTCCGACATCTTGCCTGGCAGACGGTCATCGGAAAGCACCGCGAGGATGCGAATCTTGCCGGCTTCGAGCTGTGGCGCGACCTCGGCCAAACCGCTGCTGGTGATCTGGACATGACCGCCGAGCATGGCGGTGAGAGTTTCGCCGCCGCCCTCGAAGGCGACATAGCGCAGTTTCTTTGGATCGACGCCAGCGGCGCGGGCGATCAGCGCGGTCTGCATCCAGTCCTGCCCACCGATGGTGGCGCCAGCACCGAAGACTACACTGCTGGGGTCTTTCTTGACTGCGGCGATTAGGTCGTCGAGGTTCTGGTAAGGCGCGTCCGCCCGTACTGAAATGGCGCCGTAGTCGGTGCCGATGCCGGCCAGCCAGCGCACGTTGGTTTCGTCATAGCGACCGAACTTGCCTTGTGCCAGGTTCAGCAGCGAGCCGCTGGAGAACGCGGTGATGGTCGCCGGATCGTCAGCGCGCTGGGCGATCACCGCGTTGTAGGCCACGGCACCGACACCGCCGGGCATGTAGGTAACGCGCATCGGTGATTCGAGCAGGCCTTCATCCTTCAGACCGCTCTGGGCCAGTTTGCAGGTCAGGTCGAAGGCGCCGCCGGGTTTGGCCGGGGCGATGCATTCGGGGCGCTTGGGCTCGGCGAACAACTGGCTGGACAGGACCAGGCAGGACGAGAGCAGGGCGATACGGCGGATAGCAGTTTCCATGGTGTCTCCTTTTGATTCTTATTGTGGGTGCTTTACCAGATCGGCAGGCTGTAGCTGACGATCAAACGGTTTTCATCGGCATCGCGGGCGAAATCGGAGCGGAACATGGCGTTACGCATGCGCACCGCGACATTCTTCAGCGGCCCGCTCTGCACCACGTACTTGAGCTCGATGTCGCGCTCCCACTCGCTGCCGTTGCTGCCGCCGGTGTACTCGGCGTTGTCGCCGGAGATGTAGCGGGTCAGGAAGGTCAGGCCGGGTATGCCGATGGAAGCAAAGTTGTAATCGTAACGGGCTTGCCAGGAGCGTTCTTCGGCATTGGCGAAGTCGTTGATCTGGACGAAGTTGACCAGGTATGGGTCGCCGCCATCGATGTAGGCGTAGCCGGTGTCACCGTTCATTTGCTGATAGGCGAGGCTGACCTTATGGCCGCCCAGGCTGTACCCGACCATCCCGTTCCAGGCCTGGTTGTCGATCTTGCCGGCATTGGCCGCGCCGGTGTCGTCGCTGATCATCAGCCTCAGGTCGGCGGTCAGCGCGGAGGCCTCGCCCAGCGGCTGTACCATTTGCAGATTGAAGAAGTGCTGACGGTAGATGTCGTCCAGCTCCGCCGCGTAATAGGTGCCGGTGAACCGATCGCTGAATTCGTACTTGGCTCCGGCGAACGTCAGATGATCGGCTTCGGCGGCGCTGTCGAAACGACCGTTCTTGTTGTTGATCTGCAGATCCTGGGAGTTGGTCGAGGCGCGATCGATAACCTTGTCCAGACGGCCACCGCTCAGGGTCAGGCCGGCCACGTCCTGAGACACCAGCATCGTGCCTTCGAACACCTGGGGCAGGGTGCGGCTGTCGCTGGCCTTCACCACTGGCGTTTCGGGAATGTGGCTGCCGTAGCGCAGCTCGGTCTCGGAAATCTTCGCCTTGGCCGTCAGCCCGAGTCGGCTGAATTCATCCGGGGTGCTGCCATCGTCATGCACCGGGAGCAGATCGGTGCCGGTGCGGCCGCCGCCGGAGTCCAGCTTGATGCCGAGCATGCCCATGGCATCGAGGCCAAAGCCCACGGTGCCTTCGGTGAAACCGGATTCAATATTGAGCAGAAAGCCCTGCGACCATTCCTCACGTTTGGACTGACCATCCCCTTCGCGAAAATCACGATTCAGGTAGATGTTGTGAGTTTGCAGCGTGGCGCTGCTGTCTTCGAGGAAATCGGCCTGCACCAGGGGCGACAGCGAGGCGGCCGCGACGGCGAGGGTAAGGCGAGCGTATGCGGGTTTAGTTCTGACGGCAGTCAGCATCCTGTATCTCCATTCTTGTTTTTGTTGTGACGGCGATGTGCCGTAGCAGGTGGTTCGAGCCACCTGCATGCGATCCTAGGCGGCGAAACTTTCGCCAGGCTTTCAGTGAAAGCAGCGTGCAGCGTGCCTTGTCGCTACACTTGCGCTCCTTTCCGTGTGTGGCAGAGGACAGGCAATGCGGATTCTTCTGGTCGAGGACCATCCCCAACTGGCTGAAAGCGTCGCCCAGGCGTTACGCGCCGGCGGATGGACGGTGGACCTGCTCAATGATGGCGTGGCGGCCGATCTGGCCCTGGCCACCGAGGATTACGCACTGGCGATTCTTGACGTCGGGCTGCCTCGGCTCGACGGCTTTCAGGTGCTGGCGAGGCTGCGTGAACGCGGCAAGACGCTACCCGTCCTCATGCTCACCGCGCGCGGCGAGGTCACTGATCGCGTGCACGGGCTCAATCTCGGCGCCGATGACTATCTAGCCAAGCCGTTCGAGCTGTCCGAACTCGAAGCGCGGGTCAAAGCGCTGTTGCGGCGCAGCGTCGGTGGCGGCGAACGCCAGCAGCGTTGCGGCGTGCTGGCTCATGATCTGGATGCCCGGCGCTTCACCCTGGCTGGCGAGCCGCTGGCGCTGACCTCGCGCGAGCAGGGTGTGCTCGAGGCGTTGATCGCCCGTCCCGGGCGGGTGATGAGCAAGGACCAGCTCGCCGCGCAGGTCTTCGGTCTGGATGAGGACGCCAGCGCCGACGCCATCGAGATATACATTCACCGTCTGCGCAAGAAACTCGAGGGTCAGCCGGTGCGCATCGTCACCTTCCGGGGTCTCGGCTATCTGCTCGAGGCCACTGATGGCTGAGGTCGGCAGCCTGCGCGGACGACTGCTGCGCCGGCTGGCGGTGCTGCTGGCGCTGTTACTGCTGTTCAGTGGCTGGAGCGCTTACTGGAATGGCCGCGCCGCCGCCGATACCGCCTATGACCGCACGCTGCTGGCTTCGGCCCGTGCCATCGCCGACGGGCTGGTCACCAATGACGGCAAGCTGCGCGCCAACGTGCCTTATGTGGCGCTGGACACCTTTGCCTATGACAGCGCCGGGCGCATCTACTACCAAGTGCTCGATATCAGCGGCCGCCTGGTCAGCGGTTACGAAGACCTTCCAGCACCAGGCGCCGATATTCGGCGCACCGACGACTATCCTGCCTTGGCCCGGTTCTATGACGGCGAGTTCAAGGGCGAGGGTGTGCGTCTGGTCAGTCTGTTGCAGCCGGTTAGCGAGCCGGAGCTCAACGGCATCGCCGAAATTCGCGTGGCCGAAACCCTCGGTGCCCGTGAACGCATGGCGCGCAGTCTGCTCACCGACACCCTGTGGCGGGTCGGCTTGCTGGCGATCACGGCGCTGCTGCTGGTGTGGCTGGCGGTGAGCGCCGCGTTGCGTCCGCTGGGCAAGCTCAGCGAGGCGGTCGAACTGCGCCAGCCGGACGATTTGCGTCCGTTGCCGCTGGTGACGGTGCAGCGCGAACTCAAGCCGCTGGTGGCCGCGCTCAATCATTTCACCGAACGCCTGCGCGGCCAGTTCGAACGCCAGGCGCAGTTCATTGCCGATGCCTCGCACGAGCTACGCACGCCGCTGGCGGCGCTCAAGGCGCGCATCGAGCTGGGTCTGCGCGAACAGCAACCGCAGCGCTGGCTGGAAACGCTCGAAGAAGCCGAGGCGCATACCGACCGGGTCATTCATCTGGCCAACCAGCTGCTGTCTCTGGCGCGCATCGAAAGCGGCGCGCAGTCGATTGCCGAGGGTGGCGCGCAACGCCTCGACTTGAGCCAGCTGGCACGCGAGCTCGGGCTGGCGATGGCCGCGCTGGCGCACAAGCGTGGCGTCGCCATCGCCCTCGAAGCGGATCGCCCGGTGTGGATTCACGGCGAGCCGACGCTGCTCAGCGAGCTGCTGAGCAACCTGCTGGACAATGCGCTGGCACATACGCCCGTTGGCGGCAACGTGGTGCTGCGGGTGAAGGAAGATGGCGTGCTGGAAGTCGAAGACGATGGTCCGGGAATCGCGCCCGAGGAGCGCGAGAAGGTCTTCGCGCGCTTCTACCGTGTGCAGCAAAAGGGTCAGGGCGCCGGGCTCGGGCTGGCCATCGTCGGCGAGATCAGCCGCGCCCATCGCGCCACCATCGAGTTGGGTCAGGGCACGCTGGGCGGCCTGCTGGTCAGGCTGCGCTTTGCGTCGACGCTCGACTGAGTCAGCTCGGCTCGCGCGCGTCGGCGACCGTCACCTGGTTACGGCCATTGCGTTTGGCTCGGTAGAGCGCGGCATCGGCTTCGGCCAGCAGCTGGACCGTCGAGCAAGGCGCCCGTGGATTCAGCGTGGCCACGCCGATGCTGATCGTCAGATCGATGCGAGTATCGCCGTAGGTCGGGTGCAGCTCCGCCACCGCCGCGCGGATGCGCTCGGCCTGCTCGCGGGCCTGGCAGCTGTTGACACCCGGTAGTGCAATGACGAACTCCTCGCCGCCGTAGCGCGCCACCACATCGCCGGCGCGCTGTCCGTGCTGTTTGAGAATGGCGGCCACCAGGCGCAGGCACTCGTCGCCGAAGGGGTGGCCATAGGTGTCATTGATCTGTTTGAAGTGGTCGATGTCCAGCAGTAGCACGGACAGTGGCGCGTCGATGCGCTGCGCGCGCCGAATCTCCTGTTCGAACATCAGATCGAAGTGGCCGCGGTTGGACAGCTGCGTCAGCGCGTCGGTAACGCTCATGCGGGTCAGTTGTGCGTTTACCTGCTCCAGTCCACGCTTGGCCTCTTCCAGCGCTTGGGTCCGTTCGAGTACGCGGGCTTCCAATGCCTCGTTGGCGCGCATTTGCAGGTCCAGCGTCTGTTGCTGCGCGCGCAAGCGGGACTCGCGTTCCTGGGCCAGGGCCTCGGAGGAACGCAGCGCGCTCTTCTGCGCCTCGATTCGATGTTCGCGCTCGTGATTGATGCGCTCGGCCAGCGCCATCGAGAGCAACACGAACTCGGTGAACATGCCGATCAGCTGACCGTTGAGGGTCAGGGCGTTCAGCGGCAGTACGCCTTCCAGGGCCAGTAGATGGGCGACGGTGAAGAACAACAGGGTCGACCAGGCGATGGTGAACTGACGGGCCGAGGCATTCCCGCGGATCCACAGCGTAATGGTCACCGCCATGCTGAGCGTGCAGTGGACCAGCGCCATCGTCCCGATCGCCAGATACTGTGTCAGCGCCGGGGCGAAGACTATGGCCAGCAGTACTACGGCCCAATAGCCGATGAGGAATAGCGTCACGTGCCAGACCCAGCCGCCGTAGCGCCTGATGTCGAGAAAGCGAGTGGCGAAAAGCAGCGGCGTGAAGAAACTCAACGCCGCTGAAAGGCCATAGAACCGGTTAGAAAACGCCGACGTGTTCGGCCACAGAAAGAGCTGGCCGAAGCCCGTGATGCTCAGCACGTAGAACAGTGCGCTGAGCAGATAGGTGACGTAGAGCAGGTAGCTGATGTCCCGTGTGAACAGGAATAGGCTGCAGTTGTAGAGCAGGATCACTAACATGCCGCCGAAGAACAGACTGGTCATCGCAACGTCGGCGATCTTCGCGGCAATGAAGCCCGTCTCATCGGCGATGGCCAACGGCAGGACGATCAGTTCGCCTGCCCGCACATGCAGATAAACCACGGCCGTTTCTTCGGCGCGCAGTTCGAATGGGTAGACGAAGTTGTGGTCGGCCTGGGGCCGCTCACGCATCGGCACTGTGTCGCCGGCCCGCATTGGCGGACCCCATTGGTTGCGGGTCGGATAGAACAGGCGTACGCGCACCTCGTCCAGTACCGGCCATTTCAGGCTGAGATACCAGGTACCGGGCGGTGCGGTCGTGTTGTGCAGCATGAAGCGCAGCCATACGCCCTGCGGCTGCTTTTTCAGGTTGGGTCGTTGCAGCGGCTGCCAGTCCCAGGCCGCAACATGGGCGGTTTCGAAGTCCGCCTCGCTGTGGCCGACGACATATTCGACGGCACCTACCTGCAATTCATGAACGTTCTGGGCGATTTGCGTTGGCGTGACATCAGCCGTAGCCAAGCCACAGCAGCCTGCCAGCAGAACGAAAAGGGCAAAGGCCCGCAATGAATCACAACGCATTCGCTAAAGCCCTGTGAGTTGGCAAGTAGCGCGCAATGTGAGCCACGCTCCTGAAAAACACCATACGGCCGGTGCCGTCCCGGCGCCAGCGCCAGTACGCGCTTGGAGCAAGGCGTTCAACCTTAGCTGTCGTGGCGTATCAGTTCCGATTTGCTACGGCCTGTTCAGCGTCTTGCGGCATCGCCTGGCCGTGCAACTGTTCGACGCGCAGCTCAGGCTGCGAACGGTTGCGTATCGCCACCCATTCCTCCAGCGCGGCTACCGAACGTGGCGGCGATATCAGATAACCCTGGAACAGATCGCAGCCGGCCTGCAGCAGTGCGGACTGCTTTTCCATGGTGTCCACGCCCTCGGCATTGACCCGCTTGCCCTGCGCTTGGCAGAAGGCAATGAGCGCGGTCAGGCTTTCCCGTAGTTCCGGTTGCGTCAGGCGCTGCACGATGGCCATGTCCAGTTTGATGGTGTCGGCCGGGTACTCGAGCAACTGCTGGATCGAGGTGTAGCCGACGCCGAAATCGTCGATGGCCACGCGGAAGCCCGCCGCGCGGATTGCCCGCACCACCTCCATGGTGTTGCTGCTCAGTTCGGCGGCGTAGGTTTCGGTCAGCTCGATCTCGATGTTGCCGGGCGCGACGCCATGATGCGCGGCGCGTTCGATCAGGTAGCGGCAGATGTGATCGTCGGTCAGCTGCGCCGACGAGACGTTGATCGCCAGAATCATGCCTTCGCCGAACAGCCGGACCAGCTCCGGATAGCCGGCCAGGGCCCTATCGATCACCCAGCTGTCGATCTTCGGGAACAGCCCGGCGCGCTCGGCGATGGGAATGAACTCGCCCGGTGAAACCGTGCCGAGCAAGGGCGAATGCCAGCGCAGCAGCACCTCACAGCTGACCACGCTGCCGTCGCGATCCACCGCCGGCATGTAAACCAGGCGCAACTGTTCATCGCCATCGAGCAGGCGCAGCTGTTCCTCGACCAGCCGGATGCGCTGGTTGCGTTGCTCCAGCTGGGCCGAGAAGGCCACCGCGACATTCTTGCCTTCGGCCTTGGCCTGATACATCGCCGTGTCGGCGCGGGTCAGCAGTTGCGTGATGGAATCGGCGTCGGCGGGGTAGCGGGCCGTGCCGATGCTGACACCGACCGGGTAGAGACGGTCCTCGAAACGGAAGCCGCTGCGGCACAGGTCCAACAAGGCATCGGTAAGCGCCGGCAAGCTGTCGTACTCGGTACCGGTCAGCAGCAGGATGGCGAACTCGTCGCCGGAGAGCCGGGCGAGCGCGGTCTCGGCGTCAGGGTGGGCCTGGCGGTGGCGCTCGAGCACGCCTTGCATGCGTTTGGCGAAGACGCGCAGCAGCGTATCGCCGGCATCATGGCCGTGCTGGTCGTTCACCTGTTTGAAGTTGTCCAGATCGAGAAACAGCAGCGCCAGTTGCCGTCCGCCGCGTGCGCACTGGTCATACATGGCGGTGGCCAGCAGGCCGAAATGGGCGCGGTTGCTGATATGGGTCAGGCTGTCGGTCCAGGAGATTTCCTGAATACGCTGCAGCGCGGCCGTGTTGCGCTCGTGCAGGGTTTTCATATTCAGCGTCAGGCGACCGATCTCGCCACCATCGCTGGGTTCGTCCAACGCGTGGCGCTTGCCCTGCAGCAGCTCGGTGAGCTGCTGGTCGAGCCAGCTGATCGGACCGGTGACATAGTGATGGATCAACACCAGCAACAGGCCGACGGAGATCAGGCAGATCAGCACGACGCCAAACAGAAATGCCAATCCCAGCGTTTGCAGGCGCGCGGCAATGTAGTCAGGTGACGGCGTCAGGCGTGCGGACAGCGAGCGTGACAGCTCGATATCGGCCGATAGCCCCCGTGGCGCCGGTTTGAGCTTGGGTGCAATCTCCACCGCCGCACCGTATTCGGCCTCCAGGCTGCGCTTGAGGCTGATGAAGCTTTCAGGGCGCACCGCCAGTTGCAGGGCGAAGGCTTCCGCTCGCTGGCTAGGCAAAGGGCGGCTACCCGCAGCCGGCAGGATGAAGTCGGTATCCAGCAGCAGGCCACCCTCGGCTGTATCTATATAGGTCATCTGGCCGGTATGCGGAGTCTGCTTGGCCTCGCGGACGACCTGTTGCTGCGTGGCGCTCATGGTCGCGAACGGCGACAGGCTGCTTTCGTGATAGTAGGCCACCTCACCGCCAGGCTGGACGATGGCGAAGGACACGAACGACATGCGGGTCGTTGATAGCGAGCGAATGCTCTGCTGGATGCGCAGCCCCAGCGTTTCGTTACGGTAGGCGGTGTTCGACTCACGCAGGAACAGCAGCAACGCTTCGCTGTTGGCGATCGAGTGGAGCATGCTGCGGTTGAACGCCTCGTAGTCCAGATAAGCGGATTTGAGCGCTAGCAGCTGCTGCGCCAGACGCGCCTGTTCGAGGCCCACCAGCGAAGCGCGCTGGGTCAGGTAAGCGGTCGTTGCAGCCAGCAGCTGGATGATCAGGATGACCGGGAAGATCACCAGCAGCGTGCGTTTACCGAGCGTCATGGGCGTTGATCAGTGCGTTGATGATGCGCCGCCGTGTCTGCGTCGCATCCAGCGGACGTGGCTCATAGACCTGGCTGTTCTGCAGCACCGCCTCGGGTGGGTAGATGCTTCGATCCTGGCGGATCTCATCCGGCAGCAGCGCGATGGCCGCAGTGTTGGCCGTGGCGACACCCAGCTCGGCGGCATTCAGGGCCGCGATTTCGGGGGTATTGATAAAGCTCAGGAAGCGGTAGGCCAGCGCCTTCTGCTGACTGTTGACCGGCACCGACAGGCAATCGACCCAAAGCAGTGTGCCTTCCTCTGGAACCACGTAGCGCCAGGGTTCGCCTTCGACGCCTTCGATGGCGTTGAGCACCTGCTGATCGCCGCTGTAGGTCAGCGCCATGTCGGCCTTGTCGAGGTAGCGCTGGCTGCGTAGCGATGTAATCACGTATTCATAGGTCAGTACGGCGTGGGACTGCGCCATCAGCAACTCGTAGGCGGCTTTCAATTCGTCGATGCTTGAGGTGTTGATCGAGCGCTGCTGGTAAAGCAGCGGGCCGGCGAGGATGTCTTCGTGGTCCTCCATCATGATGATGTGCGGCGCGTCGCGTTCGGCCGGTTGCAGCAAGTCGGCCCAGGAGCGGGGCGCGACGGGCAGGCGGTCGGAACGATAGGCAATGCCGAGCGTGCCCCAGAGATAGGGGATCGCGTGGGGTCCGCAGTGGTCGCGCCAGCGTTGCGGCGTGTGCTTCAGATTGGGCAGCGCCTTCTCATCGATCGGCTCTAGCAGCCCGCGTTCGCCGAAGCGGTTGGCGCTGATCAGCTCGGTCAGCGCGATGTCGATCCGGTGATCCGGCTCGGCGAGCACTTGGTCGCGCTTGTCGCCGCTGTCGAAGTAGACCTGATGGATCTGCACGCCGGTCTCGGCCTGCCAGCGCTCGATCACCGCCTCGCTGAGAAAATCCTCCCAGTTCAGCAGATTCAAGGTTTGCGCGGCTTGCAGCGCGGTGGAAGGAAACAGAAGGCTCGTCGCAACCAGAGTCGCGCCGCAGAGCCGCCGCAGATGTGACGCCGACACCAGAGTCTTGTTATTCATTCTTCGCTCATCCGCTATGCAGGCCGGGACTGCACGCTGCAGCGTTCGGCTAGGGTTTGGCAGGCTTCGCAGCTAGGGTTCTATCCGCGTTCCGGCGTTCTCGATCGCAGCGAACATGTGTTCGCCGGGCATAGCGAGTTAGCGGCGCGCCAAGGTGGCACTTTAATGGCGCCAGACAAACGGCAGCAATATTTTTATAACAATCTTCAGATCATGCCGATCAGCGGACTGGGACCGGCTGTTTTGCAGAGCGCACCACGGGGCGCGGCGAAGCGCGCAGCCAGGGCGCAAGCAAGCGCGTGGACAGAGGAATGAAGAGATAAGTCATCAAAGGCGTCAATGCCAGGGTGCTGAGCAATATCCGCATGACTAGATTGAGTTCGCTGAGCATCCCGCCGAACAGCATGTTGAACAGCAGTGAGACGGGAAAGAACGCCAGCCAGATCGCCACGCTTTGCTTCCAGCGTGGTGGTAGGGCGCTGTCATTGCTACCGAACCAGGCGTCGATCCCTCGAGCGCGGCGCTCATGGGGCTGAGCGAAGAGTTCGCCGCCACGTTGCAGCCAGGCTCGGCGCGAGGCCGAATGTTCCCAGGAATCGAGGGTCTGCTCGTTGGCGAAACGGAAGACGATCTGGAACTCATCATCGTCAGGCGGCGGCGCCAGCACACCGGAGCCGAGGTAGCCGGGAAAGTCCGCGGCCAGTTGTTCGCCCTCGTGCAACCAGGCGAGAAGGTCGTGGTAGCGGCCATCGCGCACGCGGCGGGCCACCATCAAGGTGACGGGTTCGGTAGACATCGTGTATCTCCAGTATCAGGCCGGCCACCCGGATAGGGCATTCGGCAAACGCAGCGCCGGGGTGGTGGGCTGCGCCTTGGGGGATGCGAATTCTATTCCGTTCCCAGAGAAGCTCCAGCTTTAGTTTGCTGCTCGGTTGCGCCGGCGGGTAACACGTCGCCCCCGTTAGGCGAGAGCGTGTACGAAGCTGGTGTGGAAGGGTCCTCGGAGCGCTTCAGACCTCGTTCAGCTTCTTGCCAAACGCCTCGAGCGCGGCTTCGCCGACCACGTCTTCGGCCAGCAGGGGCAATTGCTGCAGCGGAAGGTTCGGTAGGGCCTGTTGCAGCGTGTCCAAATGACGCTGTTCTTGCGCGTGTCGCTCGGCGAGAAAGGCGCCGGCCTCGACAGGTGATCGTTTATTCACCACCAGCCCGGCCACTTCGATGCCGCTGCGCTGCAGCTGGGCCTGCAATTCGATGGTTTCCAGTACCGGCAGCCGCTCGGCGGCGAGGACGATGACGAACGCGCAACGCTGGCGGTCCTGTATCACGTCACGCAGTTGGCTGAAGCGCTCGCGGCGTCGGTAGAGCAGCTGTCGCACGCGTTGCTGGCGGTCGTTGCCGTCGCTGGTTTCGCGGCCGAGGATGCTTTCGCCTAAACCACCGTCGTCCTTGCCAAGATTTCGCAACACATCGCCGAAGCGCTTGCTGCGCTCCTGACGTTGCAGCAACCCTTCGGTCCAGGCCGTCATCATTTCCGGCAGCGCCATGAGCCGCGAGGTATGGCCGGATGGCGCGGTGTCGAAGACCAGTAGGTCGTAGTCGTCCATGCCCTGGATAATGGTGTCTGCGATACGTTCGAGCAGCGCCGCTTCGTGCATGCCGGGTGCATCGCGAGAGAGCGCCATGTGCTTGTCGACTTCGCCGGCCAGGTGCGGTGGCATCAACCGGCGCAAGGCGCTGCCGACCTCGTCCAGGTGTTGCCGCACCGTTTGATCAGGGTCGAGCTCCAGGCCATCGAGGCCGGCCGCCAGGCGCACGGTATTCGAGCCGATCGATCGGTTCCAGAGATGACCGAGGTTGTGCGCCGGATCGGTGGAGACCAGCAGCACACGGCGTCCGGCACGCGCCTGTTGCAATGCCGTGGCGGCGGCGACGGTGGTCTTGCCGACGCCGCCTTTGCCGCCGATGAACAGCACCCGGCTCCGTGCGGCCAGTGCTAGCAGCATCCGATGTGATCCAGCGGTGAGTGCTCCATGCCCATGCGGCGATGCCAGTCATGGAAGCGTTCATAGAGTTCCGGCATCAGCTCCAGGGTGTACCAGGCGGCGGGATTGGGTACGCCCAGCGCCTCGGAAAACACCAGCAGCATGAACAGGTCGTCCTCGTCGCGCCGGGCGCGGGCGAAGGTGCGCCGGTAGGGCGCGACGTAGAACTCCTGCAGCCCGTCCGACAAACGCTGGAAGAACGGTCGCTGCGTCATGGCAGCGGCTCGTCGGTGGTCATCTCGGCAGCCGGATCGCGGCCCTTGCGCATGGCGATGATCGCTTCAAGGGTGACCCACAGCGCGGCGATCAGAATCACCACATCCATGCCCAGCAGCAACCAGTTCTCGGCGCGGTAGAACTGGCCCATCTGCACCAGCAGCGCGTAGATCGACATCGCCAGCAGGAACACCAGTGGCACCAGGGTGTACATCGCCGGACGGCCCTGTTTGATCAGCAGCACGGTGATGATCGACAGCGTCAATCCCGCCAGCAGCTGATTGGTGGTGCCGAACAGCGGCCAGATCGCCATGCCGCCGCTGCCCTCGGAGCCAGCGCCAAAGGCCAGGGCCATGCACACACCGACTGCGATCAGCGTGCCGACCAGAGTGTTCACCTTCATGCCGGCCAGCTCGCCGGCTTCCTGAATCACGAAGCGTTGCAGGCGCAGGCCGGTGTCCATGGTGGTGCCGGCGAAGAGAATCGCCATTACCGCAAGAATAGTGGCGCCGAGGTCCGCCGGCAGACCCAGGCCGTTGGCGAGCAGCGTGCCGCCGCCCTGGACGAAGGCATTCACGCCGCCCTGGCCGAAGGCGGTGTAGACCTGTTGCCAGTCGAGCAGCGTAGCGAAACCGGCAGTGCAGCAGATGATCGCCGCCAGCGAGAGCATGCCTTCACCCACCGCGCCGAAATAGCCGACGAAGCGGGCGTCGGTTTCCTTGTCCAGCTGCTTGGAGGTGGTGCCGGACGCCACCAGCCCGTGGAAGCCAGAGATCGCCCCGCAGGCGATGGTCACGAACAGCAGCGGCACGATGCTCGGACTATCGGCAGGTAATTCGGTGTTGTATGCCGGCGCAACCAAATCTGGCGCACCAAACAGCACCGCCAGATAGAGCAAGCCGAGACCGACGAACAGTTGCAGGCCGTTGATGTAATCACGCGGTTGCAGCAGCACCCACACCGGTAGCAGCGAGGCGATGGCCGCGTAGGCGAACAGCAGCAGAATCCAGAACGACTTGGCACTCAGGCCCAGTACCGTATCCGGCAGGCTGATCGGGTAGGCGTTGCCCAGCAGGATCAGCAGGTAAAGCACGATCACGCCGCCCAGGGAGGGCCACAGCAATTTGACGTTGTAGCGGTAGATGAGCTGGCCGATTACCAGCGCAACGAGGATGGCGCCCCACACCGGAATTACCGAAGTCGGCGTCGACACCAGCAGGTTGGAGATCACCGCGGCAAAGGCGCCGTTGACCATCAGCAAGACAAGGAAGATCACGACCAGAAACAGACTGCGGCCGCGCGAACCGATCAGCCGCCCACTGAGCATGCCCACCGATTGGCCCCGGTTGCGGGCGCTGGCCCAGAGCGCGCCGAAGTCATGGATGCCGGCGAAGAAGATGGTGCCCAGCACCACCCAGAGGAACGCCGGCACCCAGCCCCAGATTACTGCAATGGCCGGGCCGACAATGGGCGCCGCGCCCGCCACCGAGGTGAAGTGGTGCCCCCAGAGTACGAACCGGTTGGTCGGCACATAATCCACACCGTCGCGCATGGTATGGGCCGGGGTGCGGTAGTTCGGATCGAGGCGGTAGATTTTCTCGGCGATGAACTTCGAGTAGAACAGATACCCCAGCGACATCGCCGCCAGCCCCACAATCATCAACGCAATCGCACTCATTCGAAGGCTCCTCGCACGCGTGCCGATACAGGCATCACGCAGGCTTGGGCTGTTGCCCGACAGTAACTTGAACACCCTGACGGGTGCGGTGTTCGGTATCGCCAGCAAGCCCCGGCATGGATGCCTTGGCGCTGCGCCAGTGTTGGCGATTGAGGTTCGAGCGGCCGCGGCGCCAATGGGTTCCCGCCGATTGTTCCGCATCGGCAGGAGCCGCCTGCGCATTGAAGTGCGAAAGAAGCGGGGCGGGCGCTTCCCACGATGGGTCAGAGCTGACCGATGAGTAGCGAAACGCGAACCCTGGCCAGCCGTTCAGGTCCGTTAAAGGACGAGCTTGAACCGCCGGAGCATGTTCATGGAGCGCCTAACGCTGTTGTCCCTGGGCAGCATCAATGCCGATTTTCAGGTGCGGGTCGACGAACCGCCCGGCGGTCGCGAGACCCTGCTGGCCCATGATCTGTGTCGCCTGTCCGGCGGCAAGGCCAGCAATACCGCCTACCTTGCTGCACGCTTCGGCCATCGCAGTATCTTGCTTGGGCAGGTGGGTGACGACGATCTGGCCGAGCAGGCGCTCGGGCCGTTGCGCGAGTCTGGGGTAGAGGTCGACGGCGTCGGTCGCGTGGCGGGTCAGGCAACTGGCGTTTCGATGATCATGGTCCCGCCGGATGCAAAGAAGCACATCGTGCTGGCATCCAATGCCAACGACTGCTGGGACCAGGCGGCCGCCGACGCCACCTATACACGTATCGAGGAATGCCAAACCCCGGCCGTTCTGGTGCTCGATTACGAAATTCCCGCTTGGGTCGTACGCCGCGCCATCGAGAGCGCGGCGCGCCAGGATATTCCGGTGGTGCTCGACCCCTCGTTTCCGGATCGCCTGGAGCGCAACATGCTGCCCATGCTGCACGCGATCACGCCGAACGCCGACGAGGCCGAAGCGCTGGTCGGGCATCCGGTCGACAACATCGAGGCCGCTGCCGATGCCGCGCGTGAGTTGCAGCGGGCCGGCACGGAGATCGTCTGCATCAAGCTGAGTGATGGCGGTTGTGTCCTGGCCTGCGGTGAGGACGTTTCACATGTTCCGCCGGGGCAGGTGGAGCCGGTCGATACCACAGGCGCCGGCGATGCCTTTACCGGCGTCTTCGCCATCGCGTTGCTGGAAGGGCGCGCGCCACGCGAAGCCGCTGCCTGGGGCGTGGCCGCGGCGAACCTGGCCGTCACCGCCTATGGCTCGCAGCCGGCGTATCCCGATCGTGAACAGGTCGCCGCGATGGTGCAGCAGCTTTTGCGTGCTGCGAGGGTGTTGCATGACTGAGTCGAACGTTCCGAGCCAAGTGGTTTTCGATAGCTACGACCCGGATGACGAGCGCCGGCGTGAGGCGCTGCTAGCACTGGGCAATGGCCTGTTGGCCTGCCGTGTCTGTGCGCCGGAGGCAGCTGCCCTGCATTCGGCTGGCGGCGGTGACCATTACGCCGGCCTGTACCGTGCCGGCTGGTACGACGATGCGCCGCGTGAGGTCAATGGCAGCGCGGTGCGGATGGCCGCGCTGGTCAATCTGCCCGACCCGTTCGGTCTGAGCTTCGCGCTGGATGACGGCGACTGGTACAGCCTCGACGGTGTCGAGCTGCGCGGGTACCGCCAGTGCCTGACGCTGGAAAGCGGCCTGCTGGAGCGCGAGCTGGATTTCGTTATCGCGGGCCATGCGCTGCAGCTGCACGAGACGCGCTTCGTCAGCATGGCCTCGCCACAGCTGGCGGTGCTGCGTTGGGAGCTCAAGGTACCGCGAGACGTCGCTCGCATCCGGCTTCGCGCGACCCTCGATGGCGGCGTGACCAATGCTGCGATTCCCCGCAATGACGCCTACGAAGGGCAACGCCTCGGCGCGCTAGACATCCAGCACGACGAGCAGGGGCGCGCGGCGCTGAGCGCCAGGGTTAACAATGATCGTCGCCGCCTGGCGATGGCCGTGGGCATCCGGACGCCGGGGCTGGGTCTGCACTGGCGTGGCCAACAGGTCGAGCAGCGGCTCATTCAACAGGCTGAATGTAGGGTGCCGGCGGATGGGCGGCTGGTCATCGAAAAGCGAGTGTTGGTGCAGGTCGATGACGAGCGGCCAGCCGACGATGACCACGCGCGCGAGCAGGTGCTCCAGCAACTGCCGCAGGCTGATTTCGACGACCTGCAACGCGCACACTGCGATGCCTGGGCGCAGCTCTGGCGGCACATGCCGATCGAATCGGATGATGCCCAGCTGCAGTTGGCGCTGCGCTTTCATGCCTTCCATCTGCTGCAAACGGTATCGGCGAACAGCGTCGGCAAGGATCTCGGCTTTCCCCCGCGCGGCTGGATGGAGGGTTACTACGGCCAGGTGTTCTGGGACGAGTTGTTTGCGTTCCCGTTTCTCGTCACCCATTTTCCCGAGCTGGCGCGCAACCTGGTCGACTATCGCCATCGACGCCTGGATACGGCCCGTGAACGGGCGCGCCGCGCCGGTTTGCGCGGTGCCATGTTTCCCTGGCGCAGTGCCGACAGTGGCGAGGAGGAAACCCCTCCTTGGCAATTCAACCCAATGTCGGGTCGCTGGATGCCCGATCACACCCACCTGCAACGCCATATCGGCTCGGCGGTTGCGTTCGATGCATGGCAGCTTTATCTCGCGACCGGTGACGAGGCGCTGCTGGCTGGGCAAGTGGCCGAGCTGATCATCGAAGTGGCGCGCTTTTGGGCCAGCCTGGCGCGCTTCGACGAGTCTCGGCAGCGCTATCTGATCTGTGGCGTGATCGGCCCAGACGAGTATCACAATGGCTACCCTGGCGCGGCGGAGCCCGGCTTGGACGATAACGCGTACACCAATCTCATGGCGGTCTGGACGCTCTGTTGCGCGCGGCAGGTGCTCGAGTTACTGCCTAAAGACAAGGCCGATGCGCTGCGTAACAGGCTGCAACTCGAAGCGGATGAGGTGGAGGGTTGGGAGCAGATCAGCCGGCGCATCTATCTCCCCTTCGTGGAGGACGACGTGCTCAGCCAGTTCGAGGGGTTCGAAAAGCTCGAACCGCCTCCGCAAGAGTGGCTGCACGGCGACCGTCCGCGGCTGGACTGGATGCTCGAAGCGCGACACGACAGCTGTGATCGCTATCAGCTGACCAAGCAGGCGGATGTGCTGATGGCGCATCATTTGTTGCCGCAAAACCAATATCAGGCGCTGTTTCAATGGCTCGGCTATCGGCACGACGAGGACGCCCTGCATCGCACGCTGGCCTACCACCTGGCGCGCCTGACACACGAGTCTAGCCTGTCGAACGTCAGTTGCGCCGGCGCTTTGGCCGAGGTCGATAGCGAGGCGTCATGGGCCTATTTTCAGCAAACCCTGGATGTCGATCTGTGTACGCCGGGCGATGAAGGTACGCAGGAAGGCGTGCATCTGGGCGCCATGTCCGGGTCGCTGGATGTGCTGCAGCGCCGTTACCTTGGCGTGCGGCCAGAGCTCGATGGCCTGCATGTTTTCCCCATGCCTCCAGCTGAGCTGCGGCACGTGGCGCTGTCGCTGGTCTACCGTCAGGCGCGCCTGCATCTGCAGCTGGACGATGGCTGGCTGACGGTGACGGCTGACAGCGCCAACGACCGGTCGGTAAGCGTGCATCACGCGGCGGGTCGCGAGCAGCTCGAACCGGGCCAGTCACTGCGAATGCCGTGTCGGGCCGCGGAGTGAGCGCCCGGCGCTCGAGCGCTCATTCACTGTGCAATGCTAGGAAACAAGCCCATCGCCAGCGCGACGGAACGCCATGGAGGATTTCGGATCGACACTTCGATCAGCCGGAAGGAGACCTTGTGAGCAGAGAAACTGGATCGCGCCGCCGCTGGATCGATGGGCTGGGTTGGACGCTGCTCTATACCGCGATCTGGGCGCTGTTCGCTGACGGCAACGGTTGGGCCATCGGCGTGCCGAGCGTGCTGCTCGCCGTTGGGCTGTCGCTCTGGCTGGGTCTGCGGTCCTGGCAACCTTCGCTGGTAAGCCTGCCGGGCTTTGTCTGGTTCGTCCTCAAACACATGACGCTGGGTGCCTGGGACGTGGCGCTGCGCGCACTGCATCCAGGACGGTCGCTGCAGCCGGCGTGGGTCGATTACCGCCTGCGCTGCGAATCGCCGCGGATACGGCTGCTGCTGTCGGCGCTGGTCGGATTGCTGCCGGGCACGCTGGCGTCGCGAATCGATGCCGACTGCATGCGCATACACGTGCTGGATGAGCGACAGCCGTGGGAAGCGACGCTGATCGAGCTGGAGGCGCGGCTGACCCGGCTGCTCCCGGCGCGGGGCGAGCATTAATGGCGGTTTATTCGGCGCTGTTGCTGCTGACCATCGCGGTCGGCCTGGTGCGCGTCGTGCTGGGGCCGAAACGGGTGGACCGGCTGCTGGCGATCCAGTTGTTCGGCACCGCCGGCACGGCGTTGCTGCTGGTCATGGCGCAGTGGCAGGAACAGCCCGCGCTGCGTGACGTGGCGCTGCTGCTGGGTTTGCTGGCGGCGGTCGCCAGTGCCGCGCTGGTGCAACTGTTGCGGCAAAGCCACCATGATTGATCTTTTGCTCGACGTCTTGAGCTGGGCGCTATTGCTCGGCGGTCTGCTGTTCTTTGCCGCCGGCAGCATTGGCCTGCTGCGCTTTCCCGACGCGGTCAGCCGGCTGCACGCCCTCACCAAGGCCGATACCCTGGGTCTCGGGCTGGTGGTCGCCGGCTTGTCGGTCCGCGCCGAGAGTCTGCTCGAAGTGGGGCAGATGCTGCTGATCTGGCTGCTGTTGATGGCTTCCAGCGCGACCGCCTGCCAGTTGCTGGCACGCCAGGCCAGCGAGGATCCGGACGATGACTGACTGGCTGTTCGACGGCACGCTGGGTCTGCTGTTGCTCGCGCTCGCCCTGGGCGCGCTGTACGGGCGCAACCTCTATGCCAGCGTGCTGCTGTTCGTTGCCTTCGGCATGGTGATGGCGGTGATCTGGGCACGCCTGGGCGCGGCGGATCTCGCGCTGGCGGAGGCTGCCATCGGCGCCGGGCTGTCCGGCGTGTTGCTGTTTGCCGCGCTGGCACGTCAGCCGGGTCGCCAAGAATTGCCGGACATTCCCCCGACCCGTCAGCGGCTGGCGGCAGCGTTGGTGGTGTTGCCTTTGCTGTTCATGCTGCTGCAAGGCCTCGCTCCGCTGGCCGATGGCACGCCAACGCTGCCCGATGAGCTTGACCGGGTCATGCCGCGCACCGGTGTCAGCCATCCGGTGACGGCGGTGCTGCTGAACGTGCGGGCCTGGGACACGCTTCTCGAACTGGCCGTGCTGCTGCTGGCGCTGCTTGGTGCACGACAGCTCGGTCCGCGCCGCCTCGATCTGGCTGAACCCTGGCCGCTTTTGCGTGCCTGGGCACGGGTGCTGGCACCGTTGCTGGTGCTGGCGGCGGGCTACATCCTCTGGCGCGGCGCCAGCTCGCCAGGTGGGGCCTTCCAGGCGGGTTCGCTGCTCGCTGCGGGCGTGGTTCTGCTGCGCCTGTCGGCTCTGCTGCCGAGGTTGCGCTGGTCGTTCGCACCGCTGCGGCTGCTGGTACTGGGCGGACTGTTGCTGTTCATCTGCGTAGCCATCACCACCGCCTGGCTGGGCGAGGGCTGGCTGAACTACCCGGACGATTCGGCCAAGCTCATCATCCTGCTGATCGAAGCCGTGGCGACCTTGTCGATCGCCGCCAGTCTGAGCCTGTTGGTCATCGGCGAAGGCGAGGAGTCGTCATGAGCAGCGCACTGTTCTGGATGGGTGTCGGCGCCGCGCTCTGGTTGCTCGGGCTACACGGCCTGCTGACCCTGCGCCAGGCGTTGAGGCGGATCATCGCGTTCAATCTGATGGGCAGCGGTGTGTTTCTGGTGATGATCGCCCTGGCGACGCGCAGCCAGCCGAGTGATCCGGTGCTGGTGGCGCTGGTGGTTACCGGCCTGGTGGTGGCGGTCAGCGCCACGGCCCTTGCCTTGCGGTTGGCGGGCGCGGTGCAGGACGACCGGGAGCAGCGCCGATGACGCCGGCACTGACGCTTGCACTGGTGAGCCTGACTCTGCCGCTGCTGGGTGGTCTGTTTCTGCTAGGGATACAGCCGCGGCGTAAGGGTTTGTGCGTGATTGCGATCACCTTCACCAGCCTGCTCGCCGCGGCTGCAGCCCTGCACCACGTCATGCAGGTGGGACCGCAGCTGCTGAACATTGGCGGCTGGGACACGCCGCTGGCGATCCGCTTCCAGCTCACGCCGCTGACCGCCTTGCTGATGCTCTTCACCGCCGGGCTGCACCTGCTGGTAGCGCTTTACGCCGCGCGCAGCCCGCACGCCACCGGCAATGAGGATTACTGGCCCTTATCCTGCCTGCTGCACGCCGCGCTGGTCGCGCTGTGGCTGTCGGCCGATCTGTTCAACCTCTACGTCACCCTCGAACTGCTCAGCCTCACGGCGGTTGCGCTGGTGGCGCTGGCCGGGCGCAAGGCTTACCGCCCGGCGTTCAATTACTTGATGCTGTCGCTGGCCGGATCGCTTGCCTATCTGTTCGGCGTCGCGCTGTTGTATGGCCGCTACGGTGTGCTCGACATTCTGCTGCTGGCGGAACTGGCCGAAGTGGATGCCAGCACCCGGCTGGCGCTGCTGTTGATGAGTGTTGGGTTGATGTTGAAAGCGGCGCTGTGGCCGCTGCACCTGTGGCTGCCGCCGGCGCATTCCGGCGCGCCGACGGCGGTCAGCGCGCTGCTCTCGGCGCTGGTGGTCAAGGGGCCGATCTACATTCTCTGGCTGGTCTGGACCCAGATCGCGCCGCCCGAACTGGGTCGCCAGGCCGGCGTGCTGTTTGCCGCGGCGGGCATCCTGGCGTTGCTGTCTGGCGGCTGGTCGGCTCTGCGCGCGCCGCGCTTGAAGGTGCTGGTGGCCTATTCGACGGTCGCGCAACTGGGTTACGCCTTGTTGGCGCTGGGTCTGCTGCTGCACTGGCAGGAACCGCGCATGACCGCCGCGCTGTGGCTGTTCGTCATCGCCCATGGCCTGGCCAAGGTTTCGATGTTTCTCGCCGCTGGCGAATTGCAGCGGGTACTCGGCACGCGTCGGGTGCGTGCGTTGAAAGGCGCCAGCCAGAACATGCCGGTGGCGATGGCGGCCTTCGCGGTGGCCGGTGGCAGCCTGATCGGTTTGCCGCCCAGCGGTGGCTTTCTCGCCAAGTGGCTGTTGCTGCAGCCGCTGTTCGAGCAGCCGCAGCACTGGCCTTGGGCATTCGGCGTGCTGCTGGGCACGCTGATGTCCGCTGCCTACGTATTTCGTGTGGTGGCGCTGGGCTTCGATCGTGCCCGGCCGAATCCGCCCAGCGTCGTGCCGGACCGCCTCGCGCAGTGGCTGGCCATGCTGCCGGCGCTGCTGGCCTTGAGCCTGGCGTTGATCAGCGAACCCCTGCTGCTCTGGCTTGGCGGGGTGGGCCGATGACTTGGACCAGCTGGCTGCCGTTGGCCATCGTACTCAGCTCATTGCTACCGGGGCTGATCATCTTCACGTTGCGCGAGGATCAGCAGCGCACCCGTGTGGCGCTCAACTTGCTGGGCGTGGGCGTCAAGCTGCTGTTGGTAGGAGCAATGATCTACGGCGTCAGCCGCGGCCTGGAGTTCCGCTTCAGCCTGCCGTTCCTGCCCGGCGCGCCCTTGGTGCTGCAGGGCGATGCGCTGTCGCTGCTGTTCGTCGCGCTGTCTTCGGTACTGTGGATGGCGACGACCGTTTATGCCATCGGCTATCTGGAAAACTCGCCGCTTCGTTCGCGCTTTTTCGGCTATTTCAGTCTTTGTGTCAGCGCTACCGTTGGATTGGCGCTGGCGGGCAATCTGGTCAGCTTCCTGCTGTTCTACGAAATGCTGACCCTGGCGACCTTTCCGCTGGTGGTGCATCGCGGTACGCCCGAGGCGCTGCGTGCCGGGCGTGTCTATCTGGCCTATACCGTGGGCGGCGGAGCACTGGTGCTGATGGGCGTGGCGCTGCTGCACGGCCTGGCGGGCGGGCCGGATTTCCAGCCTGGCGGGTATCTACTGGAACAGGTCGGCGAGCAGGACCTGGCGCTGCGTGTGGCTTTCGTCCTGCTCATCGCCGGGCTCGGAGTCAAGGCGGCGCTGATTCCACTGCACGGCTGGTTGCCGAAGGCGATGGTGGCGCCGGCGCCGGTCAGTGCGCTGCTGCATGCGGTGGCAGTGGTCAAGGCCGGTGCCTTCGGCATCATTCGGGTGGTCTACGACGTGTTCGGCGCCGAGGCGCTGTCCCGGCTGGACATGGCCGGGCCGCTGCTGTGGCTTGCCGCGGCGACCATTCTCTACGGCTCGCTGCGTGCGCTGCAGCAACAGGAACTGAAGAAGCGCCTGGCCTACTCGACCATCAGTCAGGTGTCTTACGTGACCCTTGGCGTGGCGCTGCTCGGGCCGATCGCGGCGGTCGGTGGGCTGGCGCATCTGGTGCACCAAGGCCTGATGAAGGTCACGTTGTTCTATTGCGCTGGCAACTTTGCCGAAACCTTGGGCATTCATCGCATCCGCGAGATGAACGGCGTTGGTCGACGCATGCCCTTGACCATGACTGCATTCAGCATCGGAGCGCTGGGGATGATAGGGATCCCACCGATTGCCGGTTTCGTCAGCAAATGGGCGCTGGGCATGGGCGCGCTGGAAGTCGGCCAGGACTGGGTATTGCTGGTGCTGATGGGCTCGGCGCTGCTCAACGCCGGTTATTTTCTGCCGTTGTTGTGGCGCGGCTGGTTCGCCGAACCGGCCGACTGGCATGAAGACAACTGGCGCGAGGAGCGTTGGGAGACGCACTGGATGTTGCTGCTGCCGGCGTTGTTCACCGCGCTGCTGGCGTTGCTGGTCGGTTTGCTGGCCGGCACCGCGTTGAGCCCACTGGGCTGGGCGCAGCTGATCGTCGATAGGGAATTCGAAATATGAGTGGGCTCTGGCTGCTCGTCTTGCTGGCACCCTTGCTGGTCGGCTCGCTGCTGCTGTTCCGCGAGCGTGCAGCCGGCTGGCTTTGGCTCGGTTGCTTGCCGGCGTTGGCGATGGTCATCTGGCCGATGCCGGCACTGGATCTGCCGATGCTCTGGGAGGGCGTGCGCTGGGGTGCGGATGACGAATTGACCCGCGCCTGGCTGGGCTTCACCGCATTGCTTTGGGGTTGCGCCGGAGTGTTCGCCAGCAGCAGCCAGCGGGACGATCCCAAACGCCGGCACTTCTGGACGTTCTGGTCGCTGGCACTGTCCGGCAATCTGTTGCTGATCATCGCCACCGATGCGTTGAGTTTCTACCTTGGCTTCAGCGTCATGAGTCTTTCCGCCTACGGGCTGATCGTGCATCGGCGCGGCCCAGGCCCACGCCGCGCTGGGCGCCTGTATCTGCAACTGGCGATCTGTGGCGAGATGGCCCTGCTGGCTGCGCTGATGCTGCGCAGCCAGGCCGCCGGCGGCGATTTCGCCTTTGCCGCCTGGCGAGCGTTGCCCATCGACGGCCTGACGCTGCTGCTATTGCTGATCGGCCTCGGCCTGAAAGCCGGGTTCTGGCCGCTGCACGTGTGGCTGCCGCTGGCACACCCAGCGGCACCGGCGCCCGCCAGTGCGGTGCTTTCCGGGGCGATGCTCAAGGCGGGCTTTCTCGGCCTGTGGCGCTGCCTGCCGGAGGGTGATCCGCTGCTGTCGAACTGGGCGGATGTGCTGCTTGCCATCGGCATCTTCGGCGCTCTCTATCCAGCGCTGCTGGGGCTGACCAGCGACAAGGCCAAGGCGGTGCTGGCTTATTCTTCGGTCAGTCAGATGGGTTACCTGCTGATGATTCTGGCACTGGCCTGGCGGCATCCGCAGCAAACGCAGGCGCTGACGGTCGTCCTGATGCTCTACGGCGTGCATCACGGGTTGGCCAAGGGGGCGCTGTTTCTTTCTGCAGGCTTGATCCACGCAGGACGCCTGCCGCGTATCGGCTGGCTGCTGCTGACATTACCGGCGCTGGCGATCATCGGCTTGCCATTGACCAGCGGTGGCGCGGTCAAGACGGCGCTGAAGGAGGTCTGGCACGGCGGGGCGTTCGAGTCCTGGCTGGTCTGGCTGAGCCTTGGCAGCCTGACCACCGCTCTGTTGCTGATCCGCGCGCTGTGGCTGCTGCGCCGTGATGCGCGTGATGCGCCGGCCTCACGCCCCCCTTTGCCCCAACTTCTGCCTTGGGCCTTGCTAAGCAGTCTGGCACTGCTGCTGCCCTGGCTCTGGCCTGCCTTGCGCGAACCCATGCTGCACGGCTTGTATTCGAGTGGCATCTGGGCTGCGTCATGGCCGTTGCTGCTGGCAATGGCCTTGGCCGGGGTGGCGCTGAAATTCGGTTGGAAGGTGCCGGCCCGGCTGACCGCGCTGCCGAATCCGGCGCTGGTGATTTCGCTTTGGCTCAAGCGACTGCTGCAGCGGCCACCGCTGAGGGTGCCAAATGTCGACCCTGACCAACCCCGTTGGCGGCAGCGGGAAAGACGCTGTAACCGTATTTGGAGTACCGGCACGCTCGCCGTAAGCACTTGGCTGCTGGTGGCTTTGCTGTGGTTGGGTTGGTTGTGGTGAGTCACGCTAAGTACGGAAGTGCTTGCCAACCACTTACAGTAAGAATTGCAACTTCCGTTTAAGGCTGCTGCTCGTTTCGGCGATTCGTCATGGCAAGGCTTTCTCAGCATAGGTGCGAGTCGGCAGACCCAGCTGAGAGCGAAAGCTCTCCATGTCGAACATAGTGCAGATACTGCGAATCTGCCCGCTAGGGGTCAGGGTCCAGAACGCCATGGCCGAAATGCTCAGAACCTTGTCGCTCGGCGGATAGCCGAGCGCCGGATTCTCGATGGTGCCGATCAGCGTGCTCCAGGTAACGACCTTGTCGCCCTCTGCGACGCATTCCTCGATCACCACTTCGAGATCGGGCATGGCTGCGCGAATCTGGGTGACCATAATCGCGAGCTCGGCGCTGGCCATGGGGTGGTCAACAAAGGAGCTTTTGTAGAGAAAATCCTTGCTGTGCAGCTGCTCGGCCAGGGCAATGTGGCCGCGGTTCCAGGTCAGGTCTATGTGCTTGCGAACCAGTTTCTTGCTGTCGTCCGGTGACATGTGAAGCGTCCGTAGATGGCGAAGCCGAACTTTAGCAGCAGCCACGGCAAGCGGGCAGCCATCGGGATGTCCTTCATCGGCTTATTCGAGTGGCAACCGCAGCCGGAACGCAGCGCCGCCAAGGCTGGAATCATCGAGCCTGAGCTCGCCGCAGTAGCTGTCGAGAATGTCCTTGACCACTGCCAGACCGATGCCCTGGCCGGGATGCTGGGCGTCCAGCCGCTCGCCGCGACGGACGATGCGAGCGCGCTGGTCGACGGGCACACCGGGGCCGTCGTCTTCGATGCTGAGCAACAGTCGATCGCCATCTTCTTGCAGGCTGATGCGCACCTGATGCAGGCAGAGCCGGTAGGCGTTTTCCAGCAGATTGCCGAGCAGCTCCATGAGGGCGCCTTGCTCCAGCGGCAGGGTGGCGTTCGGTGGAATCTGGAGGTCGACCCGCACGCGCTTGTCCTGATAGACCTTGTCCAGCGTGCTGCACAGGCGCACCAGCAGCGGCTGCAACGCAACCCGGTGACGCACCAGGCCGCTCTGACCCAGGCTCGCGCGTTGGAGTTGATAGCCGATCTGCTGGCTCATGCGTTCGATCTGTGCGTGCATGACGCGGGCCTGCTCGCGATTGTCCGGTTGCGCACTGATCACCTCGCCCACGCTTTGCAGCACGGTCAATGGCGTTTTCAGGCTGTGGGCCAGATCGCCCAGGGAATTGCGGTACTGCTCGCGCTGACGGCGTTCGCCATCGAGCAGCCGGTTTAGCGAGCGCGTCAAACGCAGCAGTTCACGGGGATGCTTATCGCTGAGCCGGTCCAGCCGGCCAATCTCGACCTGGTCCAATTCGTGGCTCAGGCGTTTCAACGAGCGAAAGCCCCAGGTCAGGCCCAGCCAAAGCAGCGTCAGCAGCACCAGCAAACCCCCACCAAGCCAGAGATAGAGCTGTTGACGAAATTCTTCGAAGAGGCTGCGGTATTCACTGGTGGGTTGCATGGTGACGAAGCTGAACGCCTGGCGCTGATCATCGTTGGTCAAGCGCAGCTCGACGTCGTAGACGAAGTATTCAACGCCCTCGATGTCACGCACTCGCTGGAACTCAGTGACGTCGCCGTGCAGGCGCGGCCGGTAGTCGATGCTTTCATCTTCGGCCGAACGCGACTGCCATAGCCGGTTGCCCTGCGGGTCGTAGATATAGCCGAGCAGCTTGGCATCCGGCAGATCGAACTCCTCGTCCGGTAGCCGATCCGGCATGATCAGCTGTCCTTCTTCGATGCGCGAAGCGGTGATCAGCGTGTTGGCGTCAGCGGCCAGGCGTTCTTCGATGACGCGCTCGAAGGCGAGGCTGAACGCGGCCTGCAGCACCGGCAGCAGGGCCAGCATGAACAGGACTGCCAGGCAGGTTGCGCCCAGCATGAGGCGCAGGCGCAGCGACAAGCTACCGTTGCGCGAGGCTCGGAGCTCTACCAGCCAGCGGCGCCAGCGCCGGCTCATCGGCAGCGCTCGGTGAAGAGATATCCCAGGCCACGAACGGTATCGATGGGCTTCAGCCCGCCCTGAGCTTCGAGCTTGCGCCGCAAACGCCCGACCAACACTTCGATGACATTGGCATCGCGCTCGTTGTCGTCCGGGTACAGCTGCTCCATCAGGCGTTCCTTGGCCACCACCTGCTGCTGATGGCGCATCAGGTATTCAAGAATGCGGTATTCGAAGGCGGTCAATGCGAGTGGTTCGTCATTGACCAGGGCCTGCTTGCGGTTGAGGTCGAGTTTCAGCGGCCCGGCCTCGATGCTGGCCTGGGTGAAGCCGGACGAACGACGCAATAACGCATTGAGCCGCGCCTCCAACTCTTCGAACTGGAACGGCTTGACCACATAATCGTCGGCGCCGGCCGCGAGTCCCTCGACCTTGTCCTGCCAGTTGCCGCGCGCAGTCAGGATGAGGATGGGAAAACGTTCGCCATTGCTGCGCAGCTGCCGGATCAGGTCCAGCCCACTGATACCCGGCAGGCCGAGGTCGACCACCGCCAGGTCATGATTAAATTCTCGAGACTGGTAGAGCGCCTCCTCGGCATTGGCCACCGCATCGACCACGTGACCGCTTTCGCTCAGGCGAGTCAGTAGGTGGTGGCGCAGCAGCGCCTCGTCTTCCACCACCAGCACTTTCATTTGCGGCTCCTGTCATGCAAACGGCCGGGACGATCCCGGCCGTGGTCCTATTGAAGCAAGCTTAGAAGTGATAATTCACGCCGAGATAGGCCTGCTTGCTGCTGTGCACGTCGATCGAACCGACCTTGCCGACGCCGCGCTCGGATACCTCGGTACCGGCGTTACTGCGCAGATAACGGTAGCCCGCTTCAATCGACGCGTTGTTGCCGACGTCCTGGATGACGCCGGCCTGCAAGCCGACCAGGTAGCCGATGTCGCTGTCACGGCTGTAGCCGCTGGACTCGTTCTCCAGCTTGGTCAGACCGGCGCTGGCGCCACCGAACAGGCGGGTGGTATCACCGACCGGCAGAAACATGTCGTAGCTGCCGATCAGGTTCTGCTGGCGCAGCTTGAGTGCGCTGCCATAGTCGTCGGAGACGTTTTCGTAGGTGGCATAGTAGCGCGCCTCGTCGGTCATCTGACCGGCACGGATACCCCAGGTGCCGCTGTTCTTGATGATGTCATCGAAGCGGTCTTGACCCATGTTCTGCTTCAGGGTGCTGGAGCGGTCAATGTTGACCGTGCTCTTGCCCCAGGTGAGGCCGGCGAAGTTCTCGGCGGCATGGGCGCCAAAAGTGAAAAGGCTCAGGCTGGTGGCGATGGCCAAGGTATGCAGTTTTTTCATGTGTCGCTCCTCTGCAGGATTGGGCAGGACTGGAAAAGTACGTATCCATCCTGCCCGCGACCCCCTGAACAGCAGCTGAACCCTGGCTGAACGCGAGCTGAACACCGGGCGGTGTACGCGATTAGCGTCCGCGACGACCCAGCACCGCGGCCAACGCCGCTGCGCCCACCGCCACGGCCACCGTTGTGGCGACCGGATGTTGTGTGGCGCGGGTGTAGAGGCTGCGGGTCAGCACCATGCCTGGATAATCGCCGCTGGCCTTGCCATCGCCCGCGCGGCCGACATCGCTGGCATGCAGCGCGCCCTGTGGATGGCGATCCGGACGCCCGCTCTGGAGGGCATCGTAGACAAAGGTGCGGTTGATCCAGTCGGCCAGCCGTGGCGCGTTCTGCGCAAGCTTGGAAAGCAGCTTGGCGTTACCGATGTAGACGTCGCGCTGCGGGTGCTCGGCGGCATGCAGAATCGCCTGCGCGACCACCTCCGGCGAGTAGACCGGCGGCGGAAACACCGGCGCGCTGGGCAGGTAGTTCTTCGAGTGGTCCATGAACTGGGTGTCTGTCGAAGAAGGACGAACCAGAGTGACCGACACTGGTGTACGCGACTTCTGCAGCTCGACGCGAAGCACGTCGGTCATAGCCTTTATTGCATGCTTGCTGGCGCTGTAGCTGGCATGAAACGGCAGGGCATTGGCGGATTCCACGCTGCCGATGTTTATCAACGCTCCGCCTTTTTCGCGCAGATGTTTCACGGCGATGGACGACCCGTAGTGTGTGCCCCAAAAGTTGGTCTGCATGACCTGAGAGTGGTCTTCGTCGCTAACCTCGTCGAAGCGCCCCCAGACGGAGCTACCGGCGTTGTTGATCCAAGTATCGAAGCCGCCGAAATGTTCAATGGTCTGGCGGGCAACGTGTTCGAGCTGCTCGCGTTCACCGACATCGGCCATCACATGCAGGACCCGGTCGCCCGCGTTCAGGTCGCGCTGGATATCCGCCAGGGCGAGTTCGTTGCGTGCCACCAGCACCACGCGAGCGCCTTTTTCGACGGCCATGCGGGCCGTGGCCAGGCCGATGCCACTCGACGCGCCCGTGATTACGATGACCTGGTCATGCAAGGGTTTCAGGGAAATTCGCACCGGACCTCCTGGTGCCGGCGGCGCCGGCGATAGTGGATTGGCTCGGTAGAAGCCACGGGCCCGCTTGCGGTTCCAGAGAGGCGATGGATGGCAGCGCCCGGCGATGTCTGTCAGTCGAGATTATTCGAGTCATCCCAGCTGATGGATGCCAGCAGGCGATTGCCAGAGTGAAATCGAAGTGCGCCGCAATGGAAGCCGAATGGGACGTGCTTGTCGCTGCGGCTATTGCAGGTCTGAACGGTCGTCCATCGGACGAGCGGATGCCACTTGTGCTTCGGTTTGGCCAGGAGGGGTACCGGGCGGCGTGGATTGCGGTTGCGGGCTGGCAGGTGCCGTCGTCGGGTAGCTGCGTTGTATCGGCGCTTGCGGCTGGCCATCGATCGACCAGTTCAACACCGCCTCCAGTCGGCCATCTTCGGAAATGCTGACTCGATTGCTCAGCGGGCACTGACGGTTGCTGCCGCTGACCAGTTCGCCTGCCTGTCGCGAACGGTTGGTCCCGGCGGAACCGGTGGACGTCACTTCCAATTGATAGCGCAGCTGGTGGGGCTGTTGGCTGGTGAAGCACAGCCGCAAGCTGACGCGGCCGCTGTCATCGGGGGTCAGCTCAAGTTGTGCGTCGACCGGGGAGGGTGCGGCTGCCAATATCCAGGTCGCCAGCGCGGCGCTCAACATAACGATGCCCTATCTGTTTTTGCCGCCCCGATGACTACTGCTGGTTGATTGTCGCCATGTTGCCGCTGCCGGTCTGCTGGATAATCGCGCTCACGCCTTCGGCGCTCTGCATGATGAAGGCCTGGTTCGACGCGCCCAGCTGCGAAATCGCCGCCTGGCTGTAGGCAGTGATCTGGTTGATCGAAGCGAGGTTGTCTGTGCCGTTCTGCAGTACCGCGGCTTCGTTGCCTTCGTAGGCCTGAGCGATGTCGATGCGGTTACCGCTGCCCGCTGATGAGCCCTGGATGCTCTGCCCGCGGCCGCTCTGCTCG
Source organism: Pseudomonas sp. MTM4 (assembly GCF_019355055.1). Lineage (NCBI taxonomy): Bacteria > Pseudomonadati > Pseudomonadota > Gammaproteobacteria > Pseudomonadales > Pseudomonadaceae > Pseudomonas > Pseudomonas sp. MTM4. The sequence goes on along the minus strand of NZ_CP048411.1, from coordinate 2,613,437 downwards.
ACGGTGAGCAGGTTGTCATCGCCGCTCTGGCTGAAGTCGAGTTCGTTGAAGTAGCCCAGCTGCTGGATCCGCGCAACGTTGAGCGTGCCAGTCTGTATCAGCTGCAGACCATTGCCGTCTTCTTGCTGGATATTGGCAAGGTTCTCATCGCCGACCTGATAGACGGCCAGCGACGAGCCGTGGAACGAGCCGTTCTGAACGAAGCTAAGCGAGTTGCCATTGCCGATCTGGCTGGCCTGTGCATTGGCGAAGCCGGTCTGGGTGGCGGAGACGTAGTTGTCGTTGCCGATGCTGCTGATCTGCAGTTCGTTGACTCGCCAGGTCTGCTCGACTTCGGCGCGGTTGCCGTTGCCCTGCTGATAGACGCTCGCGGTGGAGAAATGGCTTTCGAGTGCCTGGTAGATCGAGGCGCTGTTGCCGTCGCCGAACTGTTCGATACCCGCCTGGTTCGACTCGGCGATATCACCCTGGTAGATGCTGGCGTCGTTGACGTTGCCGTGCTGGCTGATGACGGCCTGGTTGAGCAGCCCGGTCTGATCGACAGCGGCGCTGTTGGTATCGCCGATCTGTTCGAGCTCGGCGCTGTTGTCCGCGTATAGATCGCTGGCGGCCGCAAGCAGCACGGCAAGCGCGATGGGGTGCAAGTAGCGCATGTTGCTTCCTTTCAATTGTTATTAGTGTTGGACGATCTGAACGCGCTGCCCGCTTCCGTATTGAATGACGCTACTGCTCAGGCCGCTGCCGAGCTGTTCGATGCTGGCATTGTTGTCGGAGCCCACCTGGGCGATCGCGGCCTGGTTGTCGCTGCCGATCTGGCTGATGTCAGCCATGTTGCCTTGGCCGATCTGAAGGATGGTGGCGAGCTGGTTTTCGCCCTGCTGGAGAATGAAGGCCTGCTGGTCGCTGCCTTGCTGAACGATGCTGGACAGCTGGCTCTCGCCGAGCTGGTTGAGATCGGCCAGGTTGTCGCTACCTTGCTGCAGCACGTGCGCGGTCTGGCCATCGATCAGCTGTGGATCAAGCGCCGTCGGATTGCTCAGGCTCAACGAACCGACGGCCAAGTCGGCGTTGTCCATCAGATCGGCGGCGTGAAGGGGGATGTTGGCAGTCAGCAGGAGGGCGGCGAACAAGCCGCGACGAACAAGCGCTAGACGTTCCATGCAGGCACCTCGAAATAGTGCTCGGATTCTTGATTGGCGGAGCGGGGCTGAACATCCATCGAACGGTGCAAAAAGGGTCGGCGGCGACGTGCGGTGCGGATTAATCCCTTTCATAGTTCGTCCCGATCCATGTCGAAGGTGTCCTGAAGCAGGTTTTGCAGCTTGCTGCGGCTGATGTCCTCGAGGATTACCCGCGCAGCGTCCTCTGCAATCGCCTCGATTTCGGTCATGTTCGGTTGTAGAAACCGGCGATAGACGGTACGCGGCCCATATTCCACCCAGACCAGGCTGCCCCAGCGCGCCGAGGGGCGCTCCCGAACGACCAGGTCGTTTTCCAGCTCTTCGGCGTCCTGCAGCTGGAAACTCAGATACCGGTGAAAGTCATGGCCGAAGCGGGAGATGGTGTTGTCGATGATCAACCCGCTCAGTTCCGCCTCGCTCCTAGCTTGGGCCGCTTGCTGCTCCTCTGCCTGCAACGGGCCGAGCAGGCAGCACAGCAGCAGGCCGAGTGTCAGGCGTGACATGACTCGGACCAGTCCAGCCGGCCACGTAATAGGAATGCCGCCTCGGCACGGTTGGAGGCGCCAATCTTGCGCAACAGGTTGTGAATATGGCTCTTGATGGTATGTGGGCTCAGGCACAGCTGTTCGGCTATCTCGGCATTGGACAGCCCTTTGCCCGCCAGGCTGAGAATCTCGCGCTCGCGCAAGGTCAATGACGGTTTGCTACCGGCCATCTGGCGCATGCGTCGCCACTGGCTGAGCAGGCGCTCGGTCAGGACCCGCGGTAGCCAGTCGCCGCCATCGAGCAATACCTGGATGCCATCGAGCAGGTGCTCACGCGTGGCGTGGCTGTAGAACACGCCACGAATGCCGGGGTGCTTGTCGACGAGCTGTTCGGCCTGTTCCGCAGCGATGTTCACCAGCGCAACGGGGGTTTGCTCGTCGAGCTGATCGATGAGTGTCGAAAGTTGTTCGGTCTGGCTGTTGCCCGCGTCGACCAGATAGAGATCGCTGGCGCCTCTGGAAACCTCTTCGAGCCGGTTAAGCGATACGTCCAGCTGGGCCTGCTCACCGAGAAAATGCTTGAAAAACAATCCCAAAAGCTCATTGCCGGTAAGCAGGGTGACGGTAGGCTGATGGGCTTCCAGGTGGGTGAGGTCCGCGTCGTCCATGTTCGATCCTTGGTATGGGCCGTTATGCTGCCGATGAAAAGTTACTAAACGACCGGCCGAAAATGCCGAAGTTCAGCGTTCAGGTGGGGATTAGGCTGGCATCTGCGTCCGGATGACGACAACCCGACGGACGGTTAAGGAAACGGCCAATGGGTTGAATTGACTAAGGTGAGTCAATCACCCATAGGATGGAGTCGGCATGAGCGGACCCACACGTGAACTCACATTCCGCGCATTGCTCACCGGCTTGCTGCTAGGTGCCGTGCTGACGCCTTCGAATATCTATTCGGGATTGAAGATCGGCTGGTCGTTCAACATGTCGATCATCGCGTTGCTGGTTGGCTTCGCCTTCTGGCAGAGCCTGTCGAGGATGCTGGGTCGGCCCGCCTGGACATTGCACGAGAGCAATATCAACCAGACCACCGCGTCGTCCGCGGCCTCGATCATTTCCAGTGGCCTGGTGGCGCCGATCCCGGCTTATACCCTGATGACCGGCCAGCAATTCGAAACTCTGCCGCTGATGGCCTGGGTGTTCTCGGTCAGCTTTCTCGGTATCTGGGTCGCCTGGTATCTGCGACCGTCTCTGATAGTCGAGGCACAGCTGCGCTTTCCCGAAGGCATGGCGACGCTGGCGACCATGCAGCAGATCTACAGCCATGGAGCCGAAGCGGCTCGGCGTCTGCTGGTGCTGGGTTCGGCGGCAGCGCTGGCGGCCGCGGTCAAGCTGCTGGACAGCCTGTTGTGGACCTTGCCGCGCTGGGCGCCGAGTGGACAGCTGGAGCGCCTGACCTTCAGTCTGGAACCATCGCTGTTGCTGGTGGGGTTCGGCGGAATCATAGGGTTGCGCGTCGGCCTGTCGTTGCTGCTCGGCGCGGTGATTGCTTGGGGAATGCTCGCGCCGTGGTTGGTCGCGGAAGGCTTGGTGGCGATGCCTGCGGATGCCAGCGGGCCGCAATTCGCGTTGCTGATCGAGTGGCTGTTGTGGCCGGGGGTCAGCCTGATGGTCTGCGCCACGCTGACCTCGCTCGGGCTGCGTCTGCTGCGCGCGCGCCGGGATTCGGAGCGCCGTCTGCGGCTACGTCGGCCGGCTGCGCTGCCGCTGCTCGGGCTGGTAGTGGCGGCGGGGTTGGTCGTCGCGCTGCAGATTTCGCTGTTTGGCATTCATGTGCTCATGGCTGCATTATCGATTCCCCTGGCGTTGTTGCTGGCAATGGTGGCGGCGCGGGTAGTCGGCGCCACCGGCATCCCGCCGATCGGCGCCATCGGGCAGCTGTCTCAGCTGAGCTTCGCTGTGATTGCGCCCGGCCAGGCGGCGATCAATCTGATGAGCGCCAACACTGCCGGCGGCGCGGCGGGGCAATGCACTGACCTGCTCAACGACTTCAAAGTGGGCCACGTCATCGGTGCGGCGCCGCCGCGGCAGGCGATCGCGCAGTGCTTGGGAATCCTGATGGGCAGCCTGGTGGGGGTGTTGGTCTATCAGGTGCTGATCCCCGATCCGCAGACGATGCTGATCACGGCTGAATGGCCCGCACCGGCCGTCGCCACCTGGAAGGCGGTAGCCGAGGCACTGACGGCGGGATTGAGCTCGATCGGCAGCGACATTCGCTGGGCGATTTTATGCGGTGCGCTTGCCGGCGTGCTGCTGGGCACGCTGGAAGGATCACTGCCGGCCTGGCGTCTGCGCTGGCTGCCGAGTTCCGCGGCGCTGGGTCTGGCATTCATCATCCCGGCCTCGATTTCGCTGATGATGGCGTTTGGCGCGCTGCTGGCCTGGTTGTTCGCGGCGCGCTGGGGGAGTCTCGCCGAACGGTTTGTCATCGTCGCGGCAGCCGGGCTGGTGGCGGGCGAGAGCATGGCCGGAATCGGCATCTCCTTGGCGCAATTGCTGAGCTGATGCGGAGCTGCGTTTGCCGATGATGGTGTTATCGCAACGCCGATCAACGGTAACGCCATTGAATGACTGACGAATGGTTGTCAGCAGCGAGGGCGCTAGCTCGCACCTTTGCGCCGCCGGAAAGAATTTGTAATGCGCCCGGCGCAACCCCTATGCCTAGCGGGTGCTCGAATAGAGGTAACGCCTCAAAAAGGAGAGTGCACATGCAAACGAAAAAATTAGCGGCTTTGACCCTGGCCGGTTTGATGTCCACGGCTGTTTTCGCGGCAGGTAATGCTGATCATGACGGCACCACCCGCGACGAAAGCATGAATGAATCGATGGATGGAACAATGACTGATGACACCCGTCCTGGAATGACCACCGGTACGGGTACCGGCACCGGAATGGGCACTGAAGGAGGAGCCGGTGCTGGCACTGGTACCGGCGTCGGTGATACCACAGGCACAGGCACAGGCACTGGTGGCGGCGCAGGTGCTGGAACCGGCACAGGCACAGGCGGTACCGGCGGTGCGGGTAACTGATTTGGCCGCAACCAGATGAAAGCCCCGGCCTCCGGCTGGGGCTTTTTTGTTCGAGCAGTGCTGACGCCTATGTTTCGTTGAACCGCTGTCGCGCGAGGCGCCGAGCTGCCATTTTCAGGAGCGAGCCATGGACCTGCGTATTGCGTTGTTTCTAGCAACCCTGGGGTTGGCGTCCACAGCTGTGGCGACCGGCACCGGCCCGACGCTGCCGGAGAAAAGCCGCGAACACCCGCTGGACAATCGCGAACCTCGGCAGAATGTCATCGAGCGGCCAGATGAAAGCGAATCCATGCCGCGACCGCCGACGCTCGAAGCGCCGCCGCAAATACCGCCGGTCGAGCCGATCGAACAGCGGCCCCAATCGGATCCCGAGCGGCGCGGAGCCGACACCGGCTCCACGCCGACGAGCTGAACGCTACACACAAAAAAGGGAGGCCGCAGCCTCCCTGATTATTCACTCGCTGTCCGCTTAGAACAGTACGCGGCTGCGGATGGTGCCGTTGACGTGCTGGAGTTTTTCCAGGGCCAGGTCGGAATATTCCTTGTCTACGTCGATCACCACGTAGCCGACCTTCTCGTTGGTCTGCAGGAACTGACCGCAGATGTTGATGCCGTTGTCGGCGAAGACCTTGTTGATCTCGCTCATCACGCCCGGGATGTTCCGGTGGATGTGCAGCAGGCGATGCTTGCCCGGGTGCGACGGCAGCGCCACCTCAGGGAAGTTGACCGAAGACACGGATGTACCGTTGTCGCTGTACTTGACCAGCTTCTCCGCCACTTCCAGGCCGATATTCGCCTGGGCTTCGGCAGTGGAACCACCGATGTGCGGCGTGAGGATGACGCGGTCCAGGCCACGTAGCGGGCTTTCGAACTCTTCGTCATTGGACTTGGGTTCAACCGGGAACACGTCGATCGCAGCGCCGATCAGATGCTCGTCCTTGATCGCAGCGGCCAGGTGATCCAGTTCGACCACGGTACCGCGCGCGGCATTGATCAGGATGCCGCCCTTCTTCATGGCGCGGATTTCCTTCTCGCCGATCATCCACTGGGTGGAGGGCAGCTCCGGCACGTGCAGCGAGACGATGTCGCACATGCCCAACAGCTCGTACAGCGAGCCGATCTGGGTCGCATTGCCCAATGGCAGCTTGGTCACGACGTCATAGAAGTACACCTGCATGCCCAGGCTTTCGGCGAGTACCGACAGCTGCGTGCCGATCGAGCCGTAGCCGATGATGCCCAGCTTCTTGCCGCGGATTTCGAAGGAGTTGGCCGCCGACTTGATCCAGCCGCCGCGATGGCAGGAGGCGTTCTTCTCGGGAATGCCGCGCAGCAGCAGGATGGCCTGGGCCAGTACCAGTTCGGCCACCGAGCGGGTGTTGGAATAAGGTGCGTTGAACACCGCGATACCGCGCTCGCGGGCGGCATTGAGGTCGACCTGGTTGGTGCCGATGCAGAAGCAGCCAACGGCGATCAGCTTCTTGGCGCAGTCGAAGACCTCTTCGGTGAGCTGGGTGCGCGAGCGAATGCCGATGAAGTGGGCGTCCGCGATCTTTTCCTTCAGCTCGCTCTCGGACAGCGCGGTCTTGAGGTACTCGATATTGGAGTAGCCTGCGGCCTTGAGAGTGTCGACAGCGTTCTGGTGCACGCCTTCGAGGAGAAGGAACTTGATCTTGCTCTTGTCGAGAGAGGTCTGGCTCATCTGCGTTAAAACCTTAAGGCCGAGGGATAACTGAAGTGTCCAGCGAGGGCTGGCCGACCCGGTATTGGCGGTGTCGGAAGTCTGCCGAGGCACGTCTTAAAGGGGCTCGTATGCTAGCATACGGCCCCCTCGAAACACCCATATCCTGAGCTGAAGCGTGCTCAGGGTGACCATGAATCGAATGAGAGTTCACATGATGACCGATGCTGCCCTGATCGATGAGCTGAAGACCCTGGTCGAGCCCGGCAAGGTGCTGATCGACGCCGATTCGCTTGCTACCTATGGCAAGGACTGGACCAAGCATTTCGCCCCGGCGCCCTCGGCCATCGTTTTTCCGAAGACCGTCGAGCAGGTGCAAGCCATCGTGCGCTGGGCCAATGAGCGCAAGGTCGCGCTGGTGCCGTCGGGGGGGCGCACCGGGCTATCCGCAGCGGCCGTGGCGGCCAACGGCGAGGTGGTGGTCTCCTTCGATTACATGAACCAGATCCTGTCGTTCGACGAAATGGACCGCACCGTGGTCTGCCAGCCGGGCGTGATCACCGCGCAGCTGCAGCAGTTTGCCGAGGACAAGGGCCTGTACTACCCGGTGGATTTCGCTTCGGCCGGCTCCAGCCAGATCGGCGGCAACATCGGCACCAACGCCGGCGGCATCAAGGTGATCCGCTACGGTATGACCCGCAACTGGGTGGCCGGGCTCAAGGTCGTCACCGGCAAGGGCGACCTGCTGGAACTGAACAAGGACCTGATCAAGAACGCCACCGGCTATGACCTGCGCCAGCTGTTCATCGGCGCCGAAGGCACCCTGGGCTTCGTCGTCGAGGCGACCATGCGCCTGGAGCGCCAGCCGACCAACCTCACCGCCATGGTCCTCGGCACGCCGGACTTCGATTCGATCATGCCGGTGCTGCACGCCTTCCAGGACAAGCTGGACCTGACAGCCTTCGAATTCTTCTCCGACAAGTGCCTGGACAAGATTCTCGGCCGCGGCGATATCCCGGCGCCCTTCGAGACCCGCGCACCCTTCTACGCGCTGCTCGAATTCGAGGCCACCACCGAAGCGCGCGCCGAGCAGGCGCTGGCGACGTTCGAGCATTGCGTCAATGAGGGCTGGGTGCTCGACGGCGTGATGAGCCAGAGCGAACAGCAGCTGCAGAACCTTTGGAAGCTGCGCGAATACATCTCCGAGACCATCAGCCACTGGACGCCGTACAAGAACGACATCTCGGTCACCGTTTCCAAAGTGCCGGCCTTCCTTGCCGACATCGATGCCATCGTTACCGGCAACTATCCGGATTTCGAAGTGCTCTGGTACGGTCACATCGGCGACGGCAACCTGCACTTGAACATCCTCAAGCCCGAAGCGCTGTCCAAAGACGAGTTTTTCGACAAGTGCGCTTCGGTCAACAAGTGGGTATTCGAGACGGTCGAGAAGTACAACGGTTCGATTTCCGCCGAACATGGCGTCGGCATGACCAAGCGCGACTACCTGGAATACAGCCGTTCGCCGGCAGAAATCGCTTATATGAAGGCGATCAAGGCGGCGTTCGATCCGAACAGCATCATGAACCCCGGCAAGATATTCGCGGTTTGAAGTAGGGCGGGTGTAACCCGCCAAGGGCATCGGCGGCTAGCACCCGCCCTACGGATCAAAAAGGATCTCCCATGACTTACAAACACCAGTACACCGACGGCACGCCGATTCATTACTCGCTGGGCAAGGTGGTTTGCATCGGCCGCAACTACGCCGAGCATGCCAAGGAACTGAACAACCCGGTGCCCACCGAGCCGTTGCTGTTCATCAAGGCCGGCAGTTGCACGGTGCCGCTGGAAGGCGGTTTCAGCATCCCGAGCGACCGCGGCGCGGTGCATTACGAAGCGGAAATCGCGGTGCTGATCGGCAAGCCGCTGTCGCGCAAGCCCAACGAGGAAGAGGTCCGCGATGCCATCTCCGGCTTCGCTCCGGCGCTGGACCTGACCCTGCGCGACGTGCAGGCGAAGCTCAAGGAAAAGGGCCACCCCTGGGAGATCGCCAAAAGCTTCGACGGTGCCTGCGTGCTGGCGCCGTTCGTGCCGGGCGATGCGGTACAGGATCTGACCGACATTGGTATTCGCCTGAGCATCAACGGCGAAGTGCGCCAGGACGGTAGCAGCAGCCAGATGCTCAATGCCGTCCTGCCGCTGCTGCAACACATCGCCGGGCATTTCAGCCTGCAACCGGGCGACGTGGTGCTGACCGGCACACCGGCGGGCGTCGGCCCGCTGAACCAGGGCGATCAATTGGTGCTCGAGCTCGTCGGGTTGTCTCGCTTCGAGAGCCGCGTGCTCTGATTCCGTCCGGCCGGATGCGTGCACAGCGTCCGGCCACATTTTCCATATCGCCACCTTCCTGGCTCGTGCTGTAATCCGGCGCCTCGTTCTTGTGTCGGTCCGTTCATGCCCGCCAAATCCTCACGCCGTTCCCGTCTGCGCCTGTCTCTTTATCTGCTGCTGGGTTTCACTGTTTTCGGAATAGTCATCGCTGGCTTGCTGCTGCACTGGGACGATCAGTTGAAGCTTTACTGGCAGGAACAAACCACGGATGCCGGGCAACGTGCGGCGAGCATCTGGCTGCCTGATTACGAGCTGGTGCTGGAAACCACCCTGGCCGGCCTGGAGCAAGACGAAACCTCGGGCCTGACCTGGAGTCCCGCGACCGGCACGCTGTTCACCGTTACCGGACAGAACCCGCAGCTGGTGGAATTCACAACCGGTGGTGTGGTGCTGCGACGCATCCGGCTGACAGGCTTTTCCGATCCCGAAGCGGTTGAAGCGCTGGACGACGGACGATTGGCTATCGTCGACGAGCGCCGCCGGCTGGTGGCGGTGTTCCGGTTGGCTCCAGGCGTGGAGAGCCTGGACCTCGAGGATCTTGCCGTCTATGACCTGGGTTTCGCTGACGCCGGGAACAAGGGCTTCGAGGGGTTGGCCTGGAATCCGCTAACCCAGCGCATGCTGCTAGCCAAGGAGCGTGACCCGCAAGGCTTGTTCGAACTGCCATTTCCCGGCGAAGACGGCGCTGCCGGTGCGCTCGAAGCCCTACCGGGGCAGGATTTGCTGGTACGCGACATTTCGTCGGTGGCCATTGACCCGCGCACAGGCCATACCCTGATGCTTTCCGATGAATCGCGCTTGCTGGTCGAGCTGGATCTGCTGGGTCGACCACGCAGCTTCATCAGCCTGTTCGGCGGGCTCAACGGCCTGGTTGATGGCATCGGTCAGGCCGAAGGCGTGGCCATGGATGCGCAAGGCACCATCTACGTGGTGGGCGAGCCGAATCGGTTTTATGTGTTCAAGCGCAAGGGGCGGTAGGAGCGTCGGAGCTCTGAAGCCTGAAGCTAATGCTCGATCGCTCCCATGCGCTGCGTGGGGGCGCAGTTCGCGACGCTCCGCGTCGCAGGGACGCAGAGCGTCCTCGGTTAGGAGCGTGAGGAACCGTCATCCAGCCTTGGGCTTCAGCGCTTGAGCGTCTTCACCCCATCCTTGGTTCCCAGCAACAGAACGTCCGCCGGGCGCGCGGCGAACAGGCCGTTGGTTACCACGCCGACGATGTTGTTGATCTGCGCTTCGACATCCGGCGCGAAGCCGATCATCAGGTTGTGCACGTCGAGGATGACGTTGCCGTTGTCGGTCACCACGCCATCACGATAGACCGGGTCGCCGCCCAGCTTGACCAGTTCGCGTGCCACATGGCTGCGTGCCATGGGGATGACTTCCACCGGCAGCGGGAACTCGCCGAGGCGCTCGACCCGCTTGCTGCCATCGGCGATGCAGATGAAGGTCCGCGCCACCGCCGCGACGATTTTCTCGCGAGTTAGGGCCGCACCGCCGCCCTTGATCAATTCCAGGTGGTCGTTGGCCTCGTCGGCGCCGTCGACATAGAACTCCAGCTCGGCGACCGAGTTGAGGTCGTAGACCGGGATGCCGTGGCCTTTCAGGCGTTCGGCAGTTGCCTGCGAGCTGGCCACGGCACCATCGAAGAAACCCTTGTGTTTGGCCAGCAGGTCGATGAAGAAGTTGGCGGTCGAGCCGGTGCCGACACCAATGATGCTGCGGTCGTTGAGCTGCGGAACGATGAGGTCGACGGCGGCCTGGGCGACGGCCTGCTTGAGTTGATCCTGGTTCATGACGTATGCGTCCGGTCGGGAGGGGCGAGGCGCAAAAGTATAGCGAGGCCGTGACGGCGGGTCTTGTTCGGTGGGGTTGTAATGGCGTTTTGCGTGCCGATTGTCGGTGGTCGGCGGGTTTTGTGCGGGGTAGACTCGTTGGCCCCGCAATGCCCGCCAAGATGCTCATCATGCTCGAACAGTACGTCAAAAAGATCCTCACCTCGCGCGTCTATGACGTCGCCGTCGAAACTCCGTTGCAGCCCGCTCGTCAGCTTTCCGAGCGGCTCGGTAATCAGATTCTGCTTAAGCGCGAGGATCTGCAGCCGGTGTTTTCCTTCAAGATTCGCGGCGCCTATAACAAGCTGGCGCAGCTGTCGCCCGAAGAGCTAGCGCGTGGCGTGGTCACCGCCTCGGCCGGCAACCATGCCCAGGGGCTAGCGCTGGCCGCGCGTGAACTGGGGATCAAGGCGACCATCGTCATGCCGCGCACTACGCCGGAGCTCAAGGTACAGGGCGTGCGCGCCCGTGGCGGCAAAGTGGTGCTGCATGGCGATGCGTTTCCCGAGGCGCTGGCCTACTCGCTGAAGCTGGTTGAAGAGAAGGGCTACGTCTATATCCATCCCTATGACGATCCGCACGTGATCGCCGGACAGGGCACCGTGGCGATGGAAATTCTCCGCCAGCATCAGGGCCCGCTCGATGCGGTGTTCGTGCCGGTGGGTGGCGGCGGTCTGATCGCCGGCGTGGCGGCTTACATCAAATACCTGCGACCGGAAACCAAGGTCATCGGTGTCGAACCGGACGATTCCAATTGCTTGCAACAGGCGATGGCGGCGGGCGAGCGCGTGGTGCTGTCGCAGGTGGGGCTGTTCGCCGATGGTGTCGCGGTGGCCCAGATCGGCGAGCACTGCTTCGAGGTTTGCAAAGATTATGTCGACGAGGTGATCACCGTCAGCACCGATGAGATCTGCGCGGCGATCAAGGACATTTACGATGACACCCGCTCGATCACCGAGCCGGCGGGCGCCCTCGCGGTGGCTGGGATCAAAAAGTACGTCGAGCGCGATAGCGTAACCAAGCAGGTGCTGGTGGGTGTCGATTCGGGTGCCAACGTCAACTTCGACCGCTTGCGGCACGTCGCCGAACGCGCCGAGCTGGGCGAGAAGCGCGAGGCGATCATCGCCGTGACCATCCCCGAGCAGCCGGGCAGCTTCAAAGCGTTCTGCGAGGCCCTCGGCAAGCGTCAGATCACCGAGTTCAATTACCGCTATCACCAGGATCGCGAGGCGCACATTTTCGTTGGCGTGCAGACGCATCCGGAACACGATCCGCGCGCGGCGCTGGTCGAAGGGCTGCGGGCCAAGGGCTTTCCGGTGCTCGATCTCACCGACAATGAACTGGCCAAGCTGCACACGCGTCACATGGTGGGCGGGCATGCGTCCGGCGTCAGCGACGAGGTGGTGTTTCGCTTCGAATTTCCGGAGCGGCCGGGTGCGCTGTTCAACTTCCTCAATAACCTGGGTGGGCGCTGGAATATTTCGATGTTCCATTATCGCAACCACGGCGCGGCGGATGGTCGCGTGGTGGCGGGTATGCAAGTGCCAGCCGACGAGCGCCACCTGCTGCCGGCCGCGCTGGACAAGATCGGCTATCGCTACTGGGACGAGACGGACAACCCGGCCTATCAGCTATTTCTCGGCTGACCAGCCGTACCGCGAGGATCCATGGAACATTATCAACTGCTGAATATCGTGCACGCCGCGCTGGCGATCATTCTGACGCTCGGTCTGATTGCCCACATCGCAATGCTGTGGAAGGCCTGGCGGCGTGCCGACTCGGCGGTACTGCAGCAGAAGCTGCGAAGAACGCGCCTGATGTCGCTGCCGTTGCTTGCAGTAATGGCGTTGTCGTTGCCTGTGACCGGCTGGTGGCTGGCGCATTTGGCCGGCTTTCCGCTCGGTCAGCTGTGGTTGCTCGCCAGCTCGGTGCTGTTTTTGCTGCTGGTGCCGCTCGGGTTGTTGCTCAGCGGTCGTCTGCGGGCCTGGCAGGGGCTGGGTGATACGCCGGCACCAGCGTCGCTTCCGCGTTTTGCGCTGATATATGCCGGCCTGATTCTGCTGATTCTGATCGCCATCATGGGCCTGATGGGGGCCAAGCCGGTCTGATGCGCATCCTGCTGGTGGGTGCCGGGGGCTTCATTGGTCGGCATCTGCTGCGGGCGTTGCATGCCGAAGGCCATCAGCTGTTCGCGACTTCGCGTTTGGGGCAGGGCACCGAACTCCCCGGGGTGCGCTGGCTGCCGCTGGAGCTCGCCAATCTGTCCAGCCAGCCTGACCATTTCGACTGGCCGGGCGGTATTGACCTGCTCATCAACGCCAGCGGCGTACTCAGCGCTGACGCGCATCACCTTAGCGAAGTGCAGGATCGTGGCGTACGTGCGCTGTTCGATCTTGCGGTACGTAACGGCGCGCGCATTCTTCAGCTGTCCGCGCTGGGTGCGGGAGAGCAGCGGGATGTGCCTTTTCTGGCCAGCAAGGCCGCTGCCGACGACTACCTTCTCTCATTGCGAGTGCCCGCCGTGGTGCTGCGTCCATCGCTGGTGCTTGGCGAGGGCGGGGCGAGCAGCGGCTGGCTGAGTCGTCTTTCGCCCTGGCCGCTGATTCCGTTGCTGGATACCCAGGCGCGGGCGCAGCCGCTACATATAGATGATCTTGTCGCGGCGGTGCTTGGATTGCTGCGCCAGTGGCCGGAGCAGCCTTGCATCGTGCCGCTGGTGGGCCCTGAAACGATGACCGTGCCGCAGTTGGTCGATCGGCTGCGTGCCGCCCAGGGCTGGCATCCGGCGCGCTATGTCCAGGTGCCGGCAGTGCTTATCGGCTTGGGCGCACGGCTCGGTGATCGGCTGGGTTGGCGCGCGCTCAATTGGCAGACGTTGATACTGGCTCAACGCGACAACCTCGCTCCGTTGGATGCGATGAAAACTATTTGTGGCTGCGCAGCGGCGCCGTTGGCGAGCCGGCTGATCGACTGGCCTCGACGCGAACAGAGCGTGGCCATGGCGTTGCGTCCGTTGCTGCTCGCGACGCTAGTGCTGATCTGGCTGGGCACCGCGCTGGTCTGCCTCGGCCCGGGCTACGACTGGGGACTGCGCATCATGGCCGAGATCGGCGTGCAGGGCTGGCAGGCCGCCGCCGCGGTGATCGCCGGTGCGCTGGCCGACGCCGCGCTCGGGGTTGGTCTGTTGCTGCGGTGCTGGCGCCGTCACGCCCTGCGTGCGCAGCTGGCATTGATGCTTGGTTACATGCTGATCATCAGCCTATGGCTGCCACATTACTGGTTCGATCCGTTCGGCGCGGTGGCCAAGAATATGGTGCTGCTGGTCGCTACCTTGTGGCTGCTGTGGACCGAGCCAGTATCGGAGAAACGACGATGAGCCTGTATCTGTTGCTGAAGACGCTGCACATCTTGTCCTCGACGGTGCTGTTCGGCACCGGGCTGGGGTCGGCTTACTACAGTTGGCGCGCCTGGCGTAGTGGGAAGGTCGAGGTGATCGCCGTGACCTTTCGCCATCTGGTGTTCGCCGACTGGGCATTCACCGCGACTACGGCGGTCATCCAGCCGGTCAGCGGATTGGCATTGGTGCATCTGGCAGGCTCGACCTGAGCCAGCCCTGGCTGATGTGGAGCATTGCGCTCTATTTACTGGCCGGTGCCTGCTGGCTGCCGGTGGTGTGGCTGCAGATCCGCGTGCACAAGCTGGCTGAGCAGGCACTGCGCGACGGCACGCCGTTGCCCGCCGAGGCGTTCCGTTACATGCGCTGGTGGTTCGCCCTCGGCTGGCCGGCGTTCATCTCGTTCGTCGTGATCTTCTACCTGATGGTGGGCAAGGGTGCCTAGCGCAGGCTGATAATGCCCCAGCCGCGCTGCTGCGCGATCTCACGCAGGGTTGGATCGGGATCGACCGCAACCGGATGGCTGACCCGCTCGAGCAGCGGCAGGTCGTTGCGCGAGTCGCTATAGAAGTAAGCGTCATCCAGGCTCTGGTCGTTTTCCTCCAGCCAGCGCTCGATCCGCGTGACCTTGCCTTCCTGAAAACAGGGCACATCGGTGAGGCGACCGGTATAGCGACCGTCGGCCATCTCGCATTCGGTGGCCAGTAGCGTATCGACGCCCAGGCGCTTGGCGATCGGCCCGGTGATGAAGCGGTTGGTGGCGGTGATGATCACCACCCGATCGCCAGCCTCGTGATGCTGACGCACCAGTGCCTCGCCCTTGGCCAGCACGATGGGTTCGATATGGTCGCGCATGAACTCGCCGTGCCACTGCTCCAGCTGCGCCATCTCGCTGCGCCCCAGCAGCTCCTGGCAGAAGTTCTGATACGCCAGTACGTCCAGCTCGCCGGCCAGATAATCCTGATAGAAGGCATCGTTGCGGGCCCGATAATCGGTAGCGTCGACCAGGTTGCGCTGGCAGAGGAATTCGCCCCAGGCATGGTCGCTGTCACCGGCCAGCAGGGTGTTGTCGAGATCGAATAGAGCCAGGCGCACGCTGCGTTCCTCGGAGCGATGAAGGGACGCGAAGCATAGCGGGATTGCCCGGCGCATGGCACCTGCAAGGCGTCGAACGGACCCCGGAGACGGTTGATGATCGGCATGCTCAGCGCGCTTTCTGCTTATCGTCTTTTTGTGGAACAATGCCGCGACATGCGTTTGCGAGGTTGTATGCCGTGATCGACTCCGATGGTTTTCGCCCCAATGTCGGCATCATCCTGACCAATGATGACGGGCAGGTGTTGTGGGCCCGGCGGATTAATCAGGACGCCTGGCAATTTCCGCAGGGCGGTATCAATCCGCGCGAGACGCCGGAAGAGGCGCTTTACCGCGAACTTAACGAAGAAGTCGGGCTGGAACAGCAGGACGTGAAGATCCTCGCCTGCACGCGAGGCTGGCTGCGTTATCGTCTGCCGCAACGCCTGGTGCGTACTCATAGCCAGCCGCTGTGCATAGGACAAAAGCAGAAGTGGTTTCTGCTGCGCCTGACCGGCGCCGAGGACCGGGTGCGCATGGATCTGACCGGCAAACCCGAATTCGATGGCTGGCGCTGGGTTAGCTACTGGTACCCACTGGGCCAGGTCGTTACCTTCAAGCGCGAGGTTTATCGTCGCGCCTTAAAAGAACTCGCCCCGCGCCTGATGGCGCGGGACTGACGGGAGAAAGCCTCTGAGCATGCTCGGCACGCTGCGCAAGATTGTCCAGGAAGTGAATGCCGCCAAGGACCTCAAGGCGGCATTGGGCATTATCGTGCTGAGAGTTCGTGAGGCCATGGGCAGCCAGGTCTGCTCGGTCTATCTGCTCGACCCCGAGTCTGGCCGTTTCGTCCTGATGGCCACCGAGGGCCTGAACAAGAAAGCCATCGGCAAGGTCAGCATGGCCCCGAACGAGGGCCTGGTCGGTCTGGTCGGTACCCGTGAGGAACCGCTCAATCTCGAACACGCCTCCGAGCATCCCCGCTACCGCTATTTCGCCGAAACCGGAGAGGAGCGCTACGCCTCGTTCCTCGGTGCGCCGATCATCCACCATCGGCGGGTGATGGGCGTGCTAGTCATTCAGCAGAAGGAACGGCGCCTGTTCGACGAGGGCGAAGAAGCCTTCCTCGTGACCATGAGCGCGCAGCTTGCGGGCGTCATCGCCCATGCCGAGGCGACCGGCTCGATTCGTGGCCTCGGTCGGCAGGGCAAGGGCATTCAGGAAACCCGCTTCATCGGCATTCCAGGTGCGCCGGGCGCGGCCGTGGGAACAGCGGTGGTGGTGCTGCCACCGGCCGATCTGGACGTGGTGCCGGACAAGACGATCAATAACGTTCCGGCCGAGCTCGAACTGTTCGAAACCGCGCTCGAGGCGGTACGCGCCGATATGCGTGCGCTGTCGGAGAAACTCGCCACGCAGATGCGCAAAGAAGAGCGCGCGCTGTTCGACGTTTACCTGATGATGCTCGACGACTCCGCTCTCGGCGGCGAGGTAACCAAGGTCATCCGCACCGGCCAATGGGCTCAGGGGGCCTTGCGCCAGGTGGTCGGTGATCATGTCGCACGTTTCGAGATGATGGACGATGCCTATCTGCGCGAGCGTGCCTCGGACGTCAAGGATATCGGCCGGCGTCTGCTCAGCTATCTGCAGCAGGCACGCCAGCAGACCCTGACCTACCCGGACAAAACGATCCTGGTCAGCGAGGAGCTGTCCCCGGCCATGCTCGGCGAAGTGCCGGAAGGCAAGCTGGCGGGCATGGTGTCGGTGCTGGGTTCGAGCAACTCCCATGTCGCCATCCTGGCGCGTGCCATGGGCATTCCCACGGTGATGGGAGCGGTAGACCTGCCGTATTCGAAGGTCGATGGCATCGAGCTGATCATCGACGGTACGCGCGGCGAAATCATCACCAACCCGGCCAAGGTGCTGCGCGAACAATACCTCGTCCTCGCCGAGCAGGAGCGCCAGCTCTCCGAAGGTCTGGACATCCTGCGCGAGTTGCCCTGCGAAACCACCGATGGCGTGCGCATTCCGTTGTGGGTCAATACCGGTCTGCTGGCCGACGTGGTGCGTGCGCAAGAACGCGGCGCCGAAGGCGTCGGCCTGTATCGCACCGAAGTGCCCTTCATGATCAAGGAGCGCTTCCCCAGCGAAAAGGAGCAGATGGCGATCTATCGCGAGCAGCTGGAGGCCTTCCATCCGCTGCCGGTCACCATGCGCACCCTGGATATCGGGGGCGACAAAAGCCTGCCGTATTTCCCGATCAAAGAAGAGAATCCTTTCCTCGGCTGGCGCGGCATCCGCGTCACGCTGGATCACCCCGAGATCTTCCTGCTGCAGACCCGCGCGATGCTCAAGGCCAGTGCCGGGTTGAACAACCTGCGCATTCTGCTGCCGATGATTTCCGGCACTCACGAGCTGGAAGAAGCCCTGCACCTGATCCACCGTGCCTGGGGCGAAGTGCGGGATGAAGGCACGGACGTCGAGATGCCGCCGATAGGCGTGATGATCGAAGTGCCGGCGGCTGTCTATCTGACGCGCGAGCTGGCGCGCCAGGTGGATTTCCTTTCGGTGGGTTCGAATGACCTGACGCAGTATCTGCTGGCGGTCGACCGCAACAATCCGCGCGTCGCCGATCTCTACGATTATCTGCATCCGGCGGTACTCGAGGCGTTGCAGCGCATCGTTCGCGAGGCTCACGACGAGGGCAAGCCGGTGAGCATCTGTGGCGAGATGGCCGGTGATCCCGGTGCTGCCATCCTGCTGCTGGCGATGGGTTTCGACAGCCTATCGATGAACGCCACCAACCTGCCGAAAGTGAAGTGGCTGCTGCGCCAGATCAGTTCATCCATGGCTCGCGAGCTGCTGGCCAAGGTGATGGTGATGGACAGCCCGCAGGTGATTCACGCCACGGTGCAGCTGACCCTGCGTAACCTTGGCCTGGATCGCATGGTCAACCCGTCGGCGGCGATCTAGGTCCTGAATCAGGGGGTTGGCTGTTCAATCTGCCGGCGCTTTTACCGCCGGATTGCGTAACCGAGCCTCGCCTTAGTCCTGCTATGACTCGTCTCGGCGCCTGGCCCTTGTACGAAATTCATTCGCCAGCTCTTGAACGAACTTCAGACCCTAGCCCAGCAATGACGGGAGACTGATGTGGCTCTCGCCTAGCGCACCGGCTGGGCCGAAGCGGCGCTCGATGATCTCCGCCGAGCCATCGGCGCGGCGAAGCAGTGCGGTGCTTGCGCGGGTTCCGTAATCGGCGCTGGCGATGAACACGCTGGACAGCCTCTTTTCCCATTCGTACGGCACGCCGGTGTTGGGCAGGTCGGCGTCTGCGGCAAGCTGCGCGTCGCTCAACAGCCGGAGCAGATCATCCGCTTTCGGTGCTCCCAGGCACTCATGTAGTGCCGAGCGGGCCCGCACTAGTTTCGGCCAGGGGGTGTTCAATGCCGCGTTGGATAATCCGTAAACGCCGGCGGACAGCTGTTCCGGTATTCCGGTGTGCGAATTGAGATACCAGAGTTGATGCGCGTCGCCTACCAACAGATTGAATCCGGAATAGTGCTGCAGGTTGCCGGCCAGCTCGATTAGATAAGCCTCTGGCGACAGCTGGCCGAGTAGAAAGCGCTCCGGCAACTCGCCCCGTGAACGTGTTCCGAGAGGTGAGCCAGGCGCCCGAATATTCGTCAGCGCGGCGAAACGACCAGCAGGCCCTACGCCCATCCAGGTACCGCCGGCCTGCAGATCTCGCCCCGCGACGATGTGCGGCGCGTCGTCCCAATAGCCCAGAGGCTGGCTGGGGCGCGCATGAAACTCGTCACGGTTGGCCGCGACGATCAGCGGTAGCGCATGGGTCGGGCGCCAGGCGAATACGATCAGGCACATAGGTTTGCTCAGCTGAAAGCTTGAAGCCATAAGCTTGAAGCCAAGCAGCCCGGATCGGCAACCTGTTCCAGCTTTTCAGCTACCATGCCGCTTTGTTTTTTAGGACGGTCCGATGGAGTTCGTGCTTTATCTGCTGCTTGGCGGATTCGCTGGTGTGCTGGCCGGACTGTTCGGTGTTGGTGGCGGGATGATCATCGTCCCGGTGCTGGTGTTCAGCTTTACCCTGCAAGGTTTCGATCCGCAGATACTGACCCATCTGGCCGTCGGCACATCGCTGGCGACGATCATCTTCACTTCGCTGAATTCGATCCTGGCCCACCACCGCAGGGGCGCGGTGCAATGGCCGGTGGTGCTGTGGATGACCTTCGGCATCCTGCTCGGCGCTGCGTTGGGCAGCGTTACTGCCGCCTCGATTCAAGGGCCGATGTTGCAAAAAATCATCGGCGTGTTCGCCATAGCCATGGCGATCCAGATGGCCTTCTCGTTGCAGCCCAAGGCCAGCGGTGGCGTGCCCGGCAAGCCTGGGCTGACGCTGGCGGGGGTGGTGGTTGGCTGGGCTTCGGCGATCTTCGGGATTGGCGGGGGCTCACTGACAGTGCCCTTCCTCAGCTGGCGCAGCGTGCCGATGCAGCAAGCCGTCGCGACGTCCGCGGCCTGCGGTTTACCCATCGCCCTCGTCGGCGCGTTGAGTTTTGTAGTGGTCGGCTGGCAGGATGCGCATCTACCGGAATGGAGCTTCGGTTTCGTCTATCTGCCGGCAATGGTGGGTATCGCGATAACCAGCATGTTCTTCGCCCGCATCGGTGCGCAGCTGGCGCATCGGCTGTCGGCGCCGATGCTCAGGCGCCTGTTTGCGCTGTTGCTGCTTTGCGTTGGTATCAACTTCTTGATCTGAGGAAACCCGGATGTTGCCTTATCCGCAGATAGACCCAGTAGCTGTCTCGCTCGGACCGCTGCAGATTCACTGGTACGGCCTGATGTACCTGATCGGCATTGGCGGCGCCTGGCTGCTCGCGTCGCGCCGGTTGCACCGCTTCGAACCCAGCTGGAACAAGGACAAGCTTTCCGATCTTGTCTTCTGGGTCGCCATGGGCGTGATCGTCGGCGGGCGGCTGGGCTACGTGCTGTTCTACGATCTGGCTGCCTACCTCAACGACCCGAGTTTGATCCTGCAGGTCTGGAAGGGCGGCATGTCGTTCCATGGCGGCCTGATCGGCGTGTTGCTGTGCACCTGGATCTTCGCGCGGCGTAACGGCAAGAGCTTCTTCGAACTGATGGATTTCATCGCGCCGTTCGTACCCATCGGTCTGGGCGCCGGACGCATCGGCAACTTCATCAATGCGGAGTTGTGGGGCAAGGCGACGGATGTGCCCTGGGCGATGGTGTTCCCCACCGATCCGCAGCAACTCGCGCGGCACCCCTCGCAGCTCTACCAATTCGCACTGGAAGGCGTGGCGCTGTTCGTCATTCTCTGGATTTATTCGAGCAAGCCGAGGCCAACCATGGCGGTGTCCGGGTTGTTCGCGGTGTGCTATGGCATCTTCCGCTTCATCGTCGAATTCGTGCGGGTGCCCGATGCCCAACTCGGCTACCTGGCCTTCGGCTGGCTGACCATGGGGCAGGTATTGTGCGTGCCGATGGTGCTGATCGGCCTTGGCATGATCGCCAGGGGCTACCGCCACGAGCCGGCCAAGGCGTCGGCCTGACGCCATACGCCCGGCTTGTCGCCAAGCGCAAGACAAGCCGGGCGCCGGCTCTTACTATTCACAGGTTTCCTTTCACCGCGCCTCGGCGCCCGCTTCGAGCCCATCGATGAAACAGTATCTCGACCTGATGCGCCATGTGCGCGAGAACGGCACTTTCAAGAGCGATCGCACCGGCACCGGCACTTACAGCGTGTTCGGCCATCAGATGCGCTTCGACCTGGCCGACGGTTTCCCGCTGGTGACCACCAAGAAATGCCACCTAAAATCCATCATTCATGAGCTGCTGTGGTTCCTGCAGGGTGATACCAACGTGCGCTATCTGCAGGAAAACGGCGTGCGCATCTGGGACGAATGGGCCGACGAGAATGGCGAACTCGGGCCGGTCTACGGCTATCAGTGGCGTAACTGGCCGGCGCCCAATGGGGAGTCGGTCGATCAGATCGCCAAGCTGATCGAGATGATCAAGAGCAATCCAGACTCCCGCCGGCTGATCGTATCGGCCTGGAACCCGGCGCTGGTCGACCAAATGGCACTGCCGCCGTGTCATGCGCTGTTCCAGTTCTATGTCGCCGACGGCAAGCTCAGCTGCCAGCTGTACCAGCGCTCGGCAGACATCTTCCTCGGCGTGCCCTTTAACATCGCCAGTTACGCACTGCTGACGCTGATGGTGGCGCAGGTCTGCAATCTGCAGCCGGGCGAGTTCATCTGGAGCGGCGGCGATTGCCATCTGTACGCCAATCATCTGGAGCAGGCCGATCTGCAGCTGACGCGTGAGCCGCTGCCGCTGCCGACGATGAAGCTCAATCCCGAGGTCAAGGACCTGTTCGCCTTCCGTTTCGAGGATTTCGAGCTGGTCGGCTATGAAGCGCATCCGCACATCAAAGCGCCCGTGGCGGTTTGATATCGGACTTTGGTCGGGTTCTTCCTGGGCGATAACCTGACTGTCACATTTGCGCTATAGACTCGACCGATTGTGTTCCGGGAGGTCGGGCATGCGCAGGGTAGTGTTCAATCAGAAAGGCGGTGTCGGTAAGTCCAGCATTGCCTGCAATCTCGCGGCGGTGAGCGCGGCCGAGGGCTATCGCACCTTGCTGGTGGACCTCGATGCCCAGGCCAACTCCAGTCATTACCTCAGCGGATTGGCAGGGGACGATCTGCCCACCGGCATCGCCGACTACTTCAAACAGATATTGGCCGGCGGCGCGGCGGGAAAGAAGGCGCGACCGCCGATCAGCGAGACCCGCTTCGATAATCTGCATCTGGTCGGCGCCACGGCCGAACTGGCGGATCTGCAACCGAAGCTCGAAGCCAAGCACAAGATCAACAAGCTGAGAAAGCTGCTGGAAAGCCTCTCCGAAGAATACGAGCGGATCTATATCGACACGCCGCCGGCCCTCAATTTTTTCACGGTATCGGCATTGATTGCGGCGGACCGTTGCCTGATTCCGTTCGACTGCGACAGCTTTTCTCGCCAGGCGCTGTACAGCCTGCTCGACGAAATCGAGGATTTACAGGAAGACCATAACGAAGGGCTGGAAGTCGAGGGCATCGTAGTCAATCAGTTTCAGCCGAGGGCGGCGCTGCCGCAGCAGATGATCGACGAGCTGTTGGCCGACGGCTTGCCCGTGCTACCGGTGCATCTGATGAGTTCGGTGCGGATGCGTGAGTCGCATCAGGTCTGCGTGCCGCTGATTCATTTCGATCCGCGGCACAAGCTGACCCAGCAGTTCGTCGCGCTGCACGCGCATCTGGAAGGCCACTGATTCACTCGTCGCGCGAGCCTTCGATCTTGCGTCCCAATCGAGAGGCATACAGCTCGCCGATGATGCCGCGGCGGAAGATCAGCACGCAGACCATGAAGATGATCCCGGTCACCAGCGTGACCGGCAGCTCGGAGGTGGCGAAGTAGTTGCCCAGCGTAGTCACCAGCGCGGCGCCGAACACCGGACCGACCAGCGTGCCAATGCCGCCAAGCAGCGTCATCAGTACCACTTCACCGGACATCTGCCAGCTGACGTCGGTCAGGGTGGCGAACTGGAACACCAGCGCCTTCAACCCGCCGGCCAGCCCCGCCAGCGCCGCCGACATGACGAAGGCGCCGAGCTTGTAGCGGGACACCGAATAGCCGAGGGAAATGGCGCGGTTTTCGTTCTCACGAATCGATTTGAGGATCATGCCGTAGGGCGAGTTGATGATGCGCCAGATCGCCAACAACCCGAGCAGAAATACCGTCAGCACGAAGAAGTACATGCTCAGCGGCTCTTTCAGGTCGATCAGCCCGAACAGGTGGCCGCGAGGAACGCCCTGGATGCCATCTTCGCCGTGGGTGAAGGGCGCCTGCAGGCAAAAGAAGAAGAACATCTGCGACAGCGCCAGCGTGATCATCGTCGAGTAGATGCCTTGCCTGCGGATCGCCAGAAAGCCGATCACCAAGCCCAGAAACGCGGCGCCGACCACGCCGACCAGAATGCCCAGTTCTGGCGTCAGGCCCCATTCCTTGACCGCGTGGGCGGTGAAATAGGCGGCGCCGCCGAAGAATGCGGCGTGGCCGAACGAGAGAATGCCGGTGTAGCCGAGCAGCAGGTTGAACGCGCAGGCGAACAGCGCGAAGCACATCACCTTCATCAGGAACACGGGGTAGAAATACAGGGGCGCCAGTACCAGCGCGACGATGCCGAGAAGAATCAGAATCCTCTCGGCATTCCAATGCTTTCGCTTTGCAGCGGACGTTGCGGTCGCTTGCATATCAGCCATCCCTTCCCATCAGGCCCGCAGGGCGCACGAGCAACACGATCGCCATGACCACGAAGATCACGATATTGGACGCCTCGGGATAGAACACCTTCGTCAGCCCCTCGAGGATGCCGAGCATATAGCCGGTGATGATCGCGCCGAGGATCGAGCCCATGCCGCCCACCACCACCACGGCGAACACCACGATGATCAGATTCGAGCCCATTAACGGGCTGACTTGGTAGATCGGGGCCGCGAGAATCCCGGCCAGCCCCGCTAGTCCGGCGCCCAGTCCGTAGGTGAAGGTCAGCAGCAGCGGCACGTTGATGCCGAAGGTGCGCACCAGTGTCGGGTTCTCGGTCGCCGCACGCAGATAGGCGCCGAGTTTGGTCTTTTCGATCAGCAGCCAGGTACCCAGGCAGATAAGCAACGACGCCAGCACGACCCAGGCGCGGTACTTGGGCAGAAACATGAAGCCGAGGTTGTAGCCGCCCGACAGCAGGCTCGGCACCGCGTAGGGCTGGCCGGATGAGCCGTAGTAGTAGCGGAACGCACCTTCCAGCGCGAGGGCCAGGCCAAAGGTAAACAGCAGGCCGTAGAGATGATCGAGATTATACAGACGCGATAGCGCCAGCCGTTCGACCGCCGCGCCGACCAGGCCGACGATCAGCGGCGCCAGGATCAGCGCCGGCCAGTATCCGATGCCCAGTACCGCCAGCAGCAGATAACCGGCGAACGCGCCCATCATGTACTGCGCGCCGTGGGCGAAGTTGATCACCTTGATCAGGCCGAAGATGATCGCCAGGCCGAGGCTGAGCATGGCGTAGAAGGAGCCGTTGATCAGCCCGATCAGCAATTGCCCGAGAAAGGCCTGAATGGGTACACCGAAGATCTCCGTCATCAGACCCCCAGGGTTTCGTTGAGTATCGTCATGCGATCCGGTAGCTCGCTGACATGGAAGTCATCGACGATCTTTCCGTGATCGACCAGATAGAAGCGGTCGGCGACTTTGCTGGCGAAACGGAAGTTCTGCTCGACCAGCAGAATGGTCATGCCGCGCTGCTTGAGGGTCAGCAGGACGTCGCCGATGCGCTGTACGATCACCGGCGCCAGGCCTTCGGTGGGTTCGTCGAGCAGCAGCAACTTGGTTCCGGTACGCAGGATTCGCGCAATGGCCAGCATCTGTTGTTCTCCACCCGAAAGCTTGGTCCCGGCGCTGTGGCGGCGCTCCTTGAGATTGGGAAACAGCTCGTAGATTTCGCCGACGCTCATGCCGCCCTGGGCGATGATCGGCGGCAGGGTGAGGTTTTCCTCGACCGTCAGGGTGGCAAAGATGCCGCGTTCTTCCGGCACGAAGCCCATCCCGGTATGAGCGGTTCGGTGCAGCGGCACGCGCATCATGTCGCGCCCATCGAAGGTGATGGTCCCGCTGCGCTTGCGGATGATGCCCATGATCGAGCGCAGCGCCGTGGTCTTGCCGACGCCGTTGCGGCCAAGCAGCGTCACGGTCTCGCCCTGATGCACGTCCAGGTCGATGCCGTGCAGGGCATGGCTTTCGCCATACCAGGCGTTCAGTTCGCGAACGCTCAGCAGTGGGGTCGCCTCACTCATCTTCCGTCCCCATATAGGCTTCGCGGACGCGCGGGTCCTGGCTCACGCTACGGTAATCGCCGGAGGTGAGAATCTCCCCGCGCTGCAGGACGGTGACCTGATCGCAGAGATCGGCGACGACTTTCAAGTTGTGTTCGACCATCAGTACGGCGCGGTCGCGGGCGACCTCGCGGATCAGATCGGACACGATATGCACGTCCTCGTGGCCCATGCCGGCCATGGGTTCGTCGAGCAGCAGCACCTTCGGCTCCAGAGCGAGGGTGGTGGCGATTTCCAGCACGCGCTTGCGCCCGTAGGAAAGATCCGCGGCGGGTCTGTTGCAGGCATCTTGTAGCCCGACCGACTCGATCAGCGCCATGGCGCGCTCGTTCAGCCGGTTCAGCGAGCGCAGCGGCAGCCAGAATTGAGTGGCCAATCCGCCGGGCCGTTGCAGCGCCACGCGAACGTTTTCCAGCACGCTCAGATGTGGAAAAACGGCGGAAATCTGAAAGGACCGCACCAGCCCCATACGTGCAACCTTGGCCGGATCAGTGCGAGTAATGTCCTGGTCGAGCAGCCTAATGCTGCCGCTCGATGGCTGCAGAAACTTGGTCAACAGATTGAATACCGTCGTCTTGCCCGCGCCGTTGGGGCCGATCAACGCATGGACCCGGGCGTGATGGACGTCCAGATCGACGTTGTTCACTGCCACGAACCCACCGAAATCGCGGCGCAATCCACGCGCCGACAGCACGACGCGCGGTTGGCCGTCAGTGTCCGGGGAAGCCACGGCTTCCCCGGCTGCGTTGCCCATGCTGGCCGCCATGCTTATTGCTTGACCAGATCGCAGCCGCTCTCGGCTGGTTTGATGTACGCCTCGTCGCCCGGCACCGTGGCGAGGACCTTGTAGTAATCCCAGGGCTCCTTGCTTTCGTCCGGCTTTTTGACCTCCATCAGATAAACGTCGCTGATCAGGCGTCCGTTGGCACCGACCTTGGCATCGCGGGCGAAGAGGTCGTTCACCGGCATCTCGTGCATGGCTTTGGCGACCGCTTCGGTTTCATCAGTGCCGACCTTGTCGATTGCCTTGAGGTACTGCAGCACGCCCGAGTAGGTGCCAGCGTGGACCATGTTCGGCATGCGGCCGGTGCGTTCGAAGAAACGTTTGCCGAATTCGCGGGACTGGTCGTCACGATCCCAGTAGAAACTCTCGGTAAGGGTCAGGCCTTGTGCCGCTTCGAGGCCGAGCCCGTGCACTTCGGAAAGCGTGAAAAGCAGCGCCGCCAGCCGTTGGCCGCTGGCAACGATGCCGAACTCCGCCGCCTGCTTGATCGCGTTGGCGGTATCCATCCCGGCATTGGCCAGGCCGATGACTTCGGCGCCGGACGATTGCGCCTGCAGCAGGAAAGATGAGTAATCGTTGGTCGCCAGCGGGTGCCGCACCGCGCCCTTGATCTCGCCGCCTTTGGCTTTGACGAATGCGCTGGTTTGCTCTTCCAGCGAGTAGCCGAAGGCGTAGTCGGCGGTAAGGAAGTACCAGCTATCGCCGCCCTGGGATACCAGCGCGCCACCGGTGCCGACCGCCAGCGCGTGGGTATCGTAGGCCCAGTGGAAACCATAGGGCGAGCATTGCTTGCCGGTCAGTTCGGCGGTGGCGGCGCCTGTCACCAGGTTGATCTTCTTCTTTTCCTTGGAAATGCCTTGCACCGCGAGTGCGACGGAGGAGGTGGTCAGCTCCATGATGGAGTCGACCTGTTCGCGGTCGTACCACTGGCGGGAAATGTTCGAGGCGATGTCGGGTTTGTTCTGATGATCGGCGGTGACGATTTCGATGGGGGCGCCTTGCACCGTTCCGCCGAAATCCTCGGCCGCCATCTTCGCCGCCTCGTAGGACCATTTGCCGCCGAAGTCGGCGTAGACGCCGGATTGGTCGTTGAGGATGCCGATTTTCACTTTGCCATCGGATATCTCCGCAGCCGATGCGGGAATCACCGCCGCTGCGCTCAGTGCTGCCGTTGCAATTGCCAGAAGCTTCATCGCCTATCTCCTTGCAGGGTTGACCGCTTACAGACGGCCCGTTTGGGCTGCCACGACTGGACGGTTCGGTAAGTCAGATGGTGGCAGTCGGGACTGCCGATCAACACGACGATCGGACGCCGATGAGCGCCGCAGTGACGGGCGCGATCCATGGGGCGTGTCGATGACAAAATGAATGGGGTTGCGGCGGGAATAACGCCGGAAGTAGTGACCTGCCGCCGTGCCTGGCAGGCAACGGCGAGGTCGAGGGGGTAGGGTCACTCGGTCCGGCATATGACTCTTCATGTTTTTTATTGTTTAGAGCTAAACGTAGCAGGGGAACGACCAGACGCAACTGGCCGCGGCGAAAGAATGGGCTGGGTGCGGCCACCTCATTCGTCGCAATACGCGAGGTTGACGCTTGCGTTAGGGTCTGTTCCCGTTTCGTCGCGGCCGCGACGGAGCCCGTTTTTGCGCGAGACAAGGCACGAGTTGCGCAGTTTGGTTGCTCCAAATAAGCGACGAGAAACGCCGTATCGCGCAAAAACGGGCCCGTCCCTTCGGGTTGCGCGGCAAATGACGCCATGCGGCGTTGCGGGACTTGCCAGGGGAGCGACCATTACCTGCGTCCCGCGCCTTGCCTGGCGTCATTTGGCGCAGCAACGCGGCTCGCAGCGAAATGGGAACAGACCCTAAGGTTCGGTGAATTAAAAATAACAGGCGCAACGCTGGCGTTATGCCTTGAGTCCATCCGTTCCGCGACACTTCGCCTCGTTTCAGAGCCGATTCGAACCCGGCCGAGCACGGCCGAAGCTCGACGCTGGTCGGCTGTGCTTTTTTCAAAAGCCGGCTGCCGCTATGCTGGCCACCATTCAAGCAGGAGCGATTGATGAGCAAGGTCAGTGTGCTGGTAGTGGACGACGCGCCCTTCATCCGGGATTTGGTGAAGAAAGGCTTGCGCAGCCAGTTTCCGGGTATCCGCATCGAGGAAGCGGTGAATGGTCGCAAGGCCCAGCAGATGCTCGATCGCGACCGCTTCGATCTGATTCTCTGCGACTGGGAAATGCCCGAGATGTCCGGGCTCGAACTGCTGACCTGGTGTCGTGCTCACGATAATCTCAAAACCACGCCGTTCATCATGGTCACCAGCCGTGGCGACAAGGAGAACGTCGTACAGGCGATCCAGTCCGGCGTATCCGATTTCATCGGCAAGCCTTTTTCCAATGAACAGCTGACCACCAAAGTCCGCAAGGCGCTGGGTCGCGCCGGCAAACTCGATGCGTTGGCTGCCAGCGCGCCGGTACGGCCAACGAACACCGGAATGGCCAACGACTCGCTGGCCGCGCTTACCGGCGGCAAGGCCGAGGTGGTCAAGCCTGCGGCCGCGCCAGCCAGCTCGCCGGCATTCGCCTCGCCGTTGATCCAGCCGAGCGCGCCCAAACCCTCGGCGTCGATCGGTGGGCGCGGTCAGGGCCAGTTGCGCCTGGCATCCGGGACGCTCGCCTGCGTGATCAAGGCGTTGAGCCTCAAGGAAGGTTTGCTGGTCATCAAGCGCAGCGAGAATCTGCCGCAGGTGCTGGAAAGCGCTGTGCTCGACCTGGAGCAGGGTGAGGGCGGCGAGGTGGCGCGCCTGAATGGCTATTTGCACGCCGTTGCGGCGCTGGAGCCGAAACCCGACACCGAGTGGTTGCAACTGACCTTTCGTTTTGTCGATCGCGACCCACAGAAGCTCGATTACCTGTCGCGACTGATTGCCCGCGGTACCGCGCAGCGGCATTTCGTACCGGGCGCCTGAACCGGCACAGCGGCGGCCCTTTGGAAACCGCTCGTCTGGAAAAATTCGCGTTCATTGGAACGATTTCACAGCCCGACGGTCGGTGGCTCGCGCATGCCCCGTTGCGCTGCTAGTCTGCAGCGCTCTGAATACATAACCCTATGAAGTCTGCCGTTATGTTGGGGCGCATCCTTTTCTGTCTCGTGTCGTGCTGGCTGGCATCGCCCGCATCGGCCCTGACCATCTACAAATACACAGACGCCAACGGCGTGGTCACCTACAGCGACCAGGCCGCTCCTGGCGCGCGCGTGTTCACCTTCAACGACCGCATGGTCGAGACGCTCGATAACCAGGTGAAGCTGGAGACGCGCAAGCATGCCGCCGGGGAGACCTTGCTGGTGCGCAATGATCTCTTCGCGCCCGTGGATATCGAGCTCCAGCTGACCGGTGTGCAGAACGCCGTCGGCGTGCCGGATGAACCGATCCGCTGGGTGCTGCCGCCACGCAGCCAGATCCGTCTGGCGACCCTGGCGCCGCTCGACCCTTCAAAGCCCCTGAAATACACCCCCAAACTGCGCCATGCGCTGGGCGATCCGCGCCTGCTACCCAAACCCTATCGTTATCCGCTGCCCTGGCGCGGGGGTCCGTTTCGCCTGACCCAGGGCGCCAATGGCAAATACAGCCATTTCACGCCCAAAGGCCGCTACGCCGCGGACATCGCCATGCCCGAAGGCACGCCGATCATCGCGGCGCGTGGCGGCATGGTGGTGAAGATCGAGAACAGCCAGAGCGGGCGCGGTAACAATCCCGCGGGCAACTTCGTGCGGATCATGCATGACGACGGCACCATGGGCGTCTACCTGCACCTGATGAAGGGTTCGGTGAGCGTCCGGGAAGGCCAGCGGATCGATACCGGAATGCTCATCGCCCGCTCCGGCAATACCGGTAACAGCACCGGCCCGCACCTGCATTTCGTGGTTCAGCGCAACGTTGGGCTGGCGGTCGAATCGATTCCCTTCGACTTCTCCCAGCCGGTCAACAGCCTGCCGAATTTTGCGGTGGGAGGGGAGTAGAAGCAGCTGGACGCTTCAAGCCACACGCTTCAAGTAACGGCCGAAACGCCGGCCGGCGTTTCGGCGCTGCCCCGACTCTAATTCGCTTGCAGCTTGCAGCCGCTTATTCCTGCTTCAACACCTTAGCCAACACGATCTTCGGACCGCGCATCTTCTTGATGACGATTTGCAGGTCTTCGATGAGCAGCACTTCGTTCTCTTCCGGAACGCGTTTCAGGGTTTCGTAGATCAGGCCGGCAAGGGTATCCGCCTCGATGTGGTCGAGGTCGACGTTCAGCAGCCTTTCGACCTTGAACAGCGGCGTGTCGCCACGCACCAACAGTTTGCCGGGCTGATAAGCGAGGATGCCGCGCTCGGTCTTGCGATGTTCGTCCTGGATGTCGCCCACCAGAACCTCGAGCACGTCCTCCATGGTCAAGAAGCCCACCACCTTGTGGTCGCCCTCTTCCACCAGCACAAAATGCGCGCCGCCCTGGCGGAACTGATCCAGCAGCGCATTCAGCGGCAGGTGCCGGGGCACCCTTTCCAGCGGGCGCAGCAGCGCGGCGAGATCGAAGTGTTGTGCCAGCTCGGCGTCGCTGGCCAGCGCCAGGAGCAGATCCTTGATGTGCAGCAGACCGATGTAATCGCCCTGCTCGGTATCGAAGACCGGGTAACGGCTGTACTTGTGGCGACGAATCAGCTCGAGGATGTCCGGCAGCGATGCGTCGTGCTCCAGTTGCAGCAGATCTTCGCGCGAGTTGGACCAGTCGGCGACTTCCAGCTCGCTCATCTGCACGGCGGAGGCCAGCACCTTGATGTCCTGGTTGGCCGGGTCGAGCGCGCGGTTGGAGTGCAGGATCAGCTTCAGCTCGTCGCGGCTGTAGTGATGTTCATGATGGTCGCCCGGCTCACCTTGCCCGGCGACACGCAGGATCGCGTTGGCGCTGGCGTTGAGCAGGTAGATCGCCGGGTACATCGCCCAGTAGAACAGGTACAGCGGCGCAGCCGTCCATAGTGACAACAGTTCGGGCTTGCGGATCGCCCATGACTTGGGCGCTAGCTCGCCGACGACGATGTGCAGGTAGGAAATGATGAAGAACGCGGTGAAGAAGGCAATCCCGTGGATCACCGCTTCGTTGTCGATGCCGATTAACACCAGCAACGGCTCGAGCAAATGAGCGAAAGCCGGTTCACCGACCCAGCCGAGGCCGAGTGAGGCCAGGGTGATACCCAACTGACAGGCCGACAGATAGGCATCCAGCTGATTGTGGACCTTGCGCAGGATGTGTCCGCGCCAGCCATGTTGCTTGGCGATGGCTTCGACCTTGGTGGCGCGCAGCTTGACCATGGCGAACTCTGCGGCAACGAAGAAGCCGTTGAGCAGAACCAGGAACAGGGCAAAGAGGATCAGACCGAAATCGGCGAAATAGGAGGGTGCAACGTAGTTGGTTGCGAAACTGGGGGAAGGGTCCATGAGGGGTTCGGGTAGTCGGTGACGGCACAAGAATGGGGCCGGTTACCAGTTATTTCAAGGAGCGCATCCGACCCTCCCTCGGCAGGTGACGGTTGGTATTCAGCGAACCGTCACCTGGGATAGCGGGAAGTGACAGGTAAAAATACTGCCTTTGCCTGGCGTGCTGTCCACATCCAGACGACCTTGGTGGCGCAGCAGCACATGCTTGACGATGGCCAGGCCCAATCCGGTACCGCCGGTGTTGCTGGCGCGGCTCGAGTCGACCCGGTAGAACCGTTCGGTCAGGCGCGGCAGGTGCTTGGCTTCGATGCCGATTCCCGAATCCTGAACGGCGAGATGCGCGCCGTACTCGTTGCACCACCAGCGGATGCGGATTTCACCCTCGCTTGGGGTGTACTTCACCGCATTGAATATCAAATTGGAAAACGCACTGCGCAGTTCGGACTCGCTGCCCTTGAGCAGCAGGATGGGATCGGCTTCGAAGTGGATGTCATGGTTCTGATCGGCTGATAGAGCTTGTGCATCGCTTTTGATCGACTGCAGCAGGGCGGCGATATTGACCGGCTGGCTGTTGTTCGGCGGGTTGGTGGCTTCCAGCTTGGCAAGCAGCAGCAGGTCGTTGAGCAGGTGCTGCATGCGACCAGCCTGCTGATTCATTTGGTTCAGCGCTCGCGGCCAGCGCGATGGCATCTCGTCGGTATGCTCGAGCATGGTTTCCAGATAACCGGCAATCACCGTCAGCGGCGTGCGAAGTTCATGCGAAACGTTGGCGACGAAGTCCTTGCGCATCTGTTCCAGCAGGTGAAGGCGGGTGATGTCGCGCACCACCATCAGATGTTCGCTGTTGCCGTAGCGGGTGATGGTGATCTGCAGCCAGAGGCGATCGTTGACGGGGGAGGCCAGCTCCAGCGGCTCATCGTGACGGCCGCTGTCGAAATATTCCTTGAAGCTCGGGTGGCGCACCAGGTTGCTGACCGGGTGGCCGGCATCCTGCGGCCGCTTCAAACCCAGCAGGCGCTCGGCGGCGGGGTTCCACCATTCCAGATTGCCTTCGCTGTCGAGCATGATCACGGCGTCTTTGAGCGCCGTGGTGGAACCCTGCACGCGATCGATCACCGATTGCAGCTGGCTGCGCAGCCGCTGGTCCCTGCGCTGCATCTGATAGAGATTGTCGAAGATATCCCCCCACGGGCCATGGCCGTCCGGTGGTGGATCATCAGGCTGGCTGCGTTTGAGCCATTGCTGCAGGCGGCGCATCTGGTGCAGCGTCCAACCGAGATACCCGGCCAGGCCTATGACCAGCGCCCAGGCATACTCGCCGGTGATCAGGCCGATCAGCAGGCATACGACCAACAGCACAAGCAGCTGGCGCACCAGTGCACCTTGCCAATCTTGGTTCACGCTAATGCTCCTTGAAGCCGCTTGGGGTCGGTCGGAAATCTTGCCACGCCGAACGCTCGGCGGCTCGGGTCGAGTGAAGACTGCGCACTGGCGCAGCCTTCACACCCGCTCGGAATGCGGTTTCGTTCAGCTCTTGGTGGAGAAGCGATAACCCGTACCGCGCACCGTCTGCACGAGATTTTCGTAGGTTTCGCCCAGCGCCTTGCGCAGGCGTCGGATATGCACGTCCACGGTGCGCTCCTCGACATACACATTGCCGCCCCAGACCTGATCGAGCAACTGCCCGCGCGTGTAGGCGCGCTCCTGGTGGGTCATGAAGAACTGCAGCAGGCGGTACTCGGTGGGGCCCATGTCGGCTGGGGTGCCATCGATGGTGACGCGGTGGCTGATGGGATCGAGCAGCAGGCCGCCGATCTCGATCGGCGTTTCGTTGTCGCTCGGCGCGGCGCGGCGCAGCACGGCTTTCAGGCGTGCCACCAATTCACGCGGCGAGAAGGGCTTGGTGATGTAGTCGTCGGCACCGACCTCCAGGCCCTGGATCTTGTTGTCCTCGGCGTCCTTGGCGGTGAGCATGATGATGGGGGTGTTGGCGGTCATTTCATCGCGCTTGAGCCGCCGGGCCAGCTCGATTCCGGACGTGCCGGGCAACATCCAGTCGAGCAGGATCAGGTCCGGTTGACGGTCGATGATCAGTGCGTGGGCCTGCTGGGTGTTGTCCGCTTCGAGGCATTCGTAGCCGGCCATTTCCAGCGCCACCACGATCATCTCGCGAATCGGCGCTTCGTCATCGACGATCAGTATGCATTTGCCGTTCATGTCCGCTCTCGGTCCGTTTCTTGTCGCTGGGCATTAGATAACGGAAATGTTGCAGCGATATGACAAATTTATCCGCTCAGGTATATCCCATATATTGGGAGTGTAACTCGCATATTGAGATTGCCTGATTTTGATACTAAGGTGCGCTTCGTAGGAGACGCTCATGACTCAAGACAACAACAAAGAAGCTCCCCTCGGCGCGCAGGCGTTGTTTCGGGGGTTGGCGGTAATCGATGCGGTGTCGCAGGGTGCGGATTCGCTTGCAGCGATCGGCAGCGCCATCGGCTGCACGCGCAGCACGACACACCGTCTGGTCGCGGCGCTGGTGCAGGCTGATTATCTGCGCAGCGAGGCGCAGGGTTATCGTCTCGGCCCGCGGCTGATCGAGCTGGGTTACAAGGCTCGTGCGGAAATGCCGTTGATCAAACTGGCGCGCCCTCATCTGCAGCGCCTGGCCGATCTGACGCAGGACACCATTCACCTCGGCGTTCGCGAAAGCGGCGACGTTCTCTACATCGATAAGTTGTCGAGCACCCGCGGTCTGGAGATGCGCTCGCGTATTGGTTTGCGCATGCCCCTTGCTCTGACCGGAATTGGCAAATCGCTGATGCTCGACCTACCCGCAGCCGACTGGCAGGCGCTTTACGAAGAGGGACTTCAGCGGCGAGCGGGGCAGAGCGGGTTGCGTGAGGAGTTCACCCCCTGGCAGGACTATCACGCGCAGATGGCGGAATACGCGGCGGGTGGGTTCAGCTTCGACCTTGAGGAAAACGAGCTCGGTGTGCGCTGCGTAGCGGCTCCTGTTCGCGACACGGGCGGGGAGATCATTGCAGCGCTGAGCGTCGCCAGCGCGATCCCCTACATGCCGGAAAGTCGTCTGGAAGAACTGCGACCTGTGGTCATACGGTGCGCGGCAGACGTATCCGCCGAGCTGGGATGGAGGGGGCGATGAACGAGCCCTGCCTGATCGGTATCGACTGGGGAACCTCATCCCTGCGCGCTTATTTGCTCGGCCCTGGCGCCTTGCTGCTGGATAGCCGGTCGCAGCCTTGGGGAATTCAACACACACCCGGCCGCGATTTTGCCCGCGCCTATCGGCTTCTGCTGGAGGACTGGCTTGCACGCTGGCCCGGCTTGCCGGCCATCGCGTCCGGCATGATTGGAAGCCGTCAGGGTTGGCGCGAAGTGCCCTATGTCGACTGTCCGGCCGACGCGTCGGCCCTCGCTGCCGGTTTGGTCAGTATCGAAACCGGTGCCGGTGCTCTGCACCTGATTCCGGGTGTGCGGCAGGTCGGTGAGCACCCCAACGTATTACGCGGCGAGGAAACCCAGGTAGTGGGAGCGCTGGCCCTCGAACCCGTCCTGGAGAAGCAGGCGCTTTTGCTGCTGCCGGGCACCCATAGCAAGTGGGTCCAGGTGCGCGACGGTGCGCTGCAAACCTTCTCCACCTATATGACTGGCGAGTTGTTTGCAGTGCTGCGGGAACATTCGATTCTCGGCCGGCCGGCACTGGAAGCGGGTCCGGTTGCCAGTGCCGAGGCCTACCGACGCGGGATTCAGGCGGCGCGCGACAGCGACCCGAGTGGCATCGCCGATCGACTGTTCAGTGTCCGCAGCCTGGTGCTTTGCGGAGAGCTGCCAGCTATTCATAGCCTCGATTATCTCTCCGGTCTGCTGATCGGCGAGGAGCTGCGCAGCGCGCTGTGTGGCTTCGCATCGTCACCGTTAGCGCCCCCGGTTCTACTTGGCGAACCGGCGCTGTGCGAGCGCTATCGCGAAGCGCTGGCGCTATTTGGACTCGACCGCGTGCGGAGCCTGGACAACCCCGGCGTCGCAGGTCTCTGGCAGGTCGCACAGGCCGCCGGGCTGATCGGCAAAGAGGAGATGCAACGTGCTTGACCCATTCATGGCCCAGCTACCCCTGGTGGCGATCCTGCGCGGCATCACGCCAGAGTCGATTCTTCCCGTGGGCCGGGCGCTCTACGAGAGCGGCTTCCGCCTGATCGAGATACCGCTGAATTCGCCGCAGGCGCTGGCGAGTATCGAAATGCTCGCCGCGGATCTGGGCGCCGACTGCCTGGTCGGTGCCGGCACGGTGCTCGATGTGGCCCAGGTGAACGCGGTCGCTGCCGCCGGCGGGCGCCTGGTCGTCTCCCCGAACACGAATTTGGAGGTCATTCGCGCCACACGTGCTGGCGGGATGATCAGCGCACCGGGAGTGGCCACGCCGAGCGAGGGTTTCGCTGCGCTGGAGGCTGGCGCCCAGGTGCTCAAGCTGTTCCCCGCCGAACAGTGCGGTCCTGCCGTGGTGAAAGCCTGGCGAGCTGTATTCCCTCCGGACTGCCCGCTACTTCCGGTCGGTGGCATCACGCCTGAAAACATGGCCGCTTTCGTCGATGCCGGCGCGGCTGGTTTCGGCCTGGGATCAGCCCTCTACAGGCCGGGCCAAAGCGCCTCGGATGTGGCGCGTAGCGCCGCTGCTTTCGTTGCCGCCTGGGAGCGATTGAAAACCGAATGAGGTAATCCCAACGCCCGTTTACGGGCCTGCAGCTGTATTCAAAAACAATAAAAGGAGAGCTGATATGTCCATGACTTCAACCCCTCGCTGGGTCCGCAAAGGCTGCCACGCACTGGCCCTGCTATTTGGGCTGAGTGCTTTGCCAGCAATGGCCGCCGAGTGGCCGACCCGGCCGGTCACCATCGTCGTCCCGGCGGGCGCCGGCGGTGGTTCCGATGGCACCGCACGTATTCTCGCCAAGTACCTCAAGGAAGAGTTCGGCCAGCAGTTCAACGTGCTCAACCTAGGCCAGGGCGGCGGTGTGGTCGGCATCAACCGCATCGTCGCTGCCAAGCCGGACGGCTATACCCTCGGCGTGCTGTTCAACTATGCGCACTACAAGGAAATGGGGCAGGCCGATTTCGAGCTGAACGACTTCACGCCCATCGCGCAGTACAACTTCGACCCGGCAGGCTTCCAGGTTCGCACCGACTCGCCATTCAAGACCGTCAACCAGGCATTGGACGCGATCAAGGCTGAGCCGGCGAAATACACCATCGCTTGTGCCGGCGGCTGCGGCGGCTCCTGGCCGGTCGCGGTGGCAACCCTGCTCGACCGCTGGGGTGTCGAGATGAGCAAGGTGCGGATGATCCCAGGCCAGGGCGCGGCTGCCGCCATGCAGGATCTGGCCGCCGGCGGCGTTGACTTCGTGCCGAGCTCGCTACCCGAGGCCGACGCCATGCTCAAGACCGGCACGGTGCGCAGCCTCGCGGTGTTCGGTCCCGAGCGGCAGGAAAATTTCCCGGAAGTGCCCTCGCTGAAAGAGGCTACCGGGCTCGAACTAGAGCTCGGCTCGTTCCGCGGTTTGGTCGCGCCTACAGGGCTGCCGACGGATGTCCGCGCCAAGCTCGAAGCCGCGATGAAGGAGATCTATGCCAACCCTGAGTGGCAGGCCGAGATGAAGGCGCGCGGCTTCAATCCGCAGTGGCGTGATTCGGAGGCCTTTGCCCGTTATCTTGAGCAGCACACCGGTGACGTCAAGGCGCTGTTCGCCAAGATGAACATGTGATCGCAGCCGGCACGGAGTCGCAGCCATGAAACTGTCCGACCTGACCTGGGGAATCCTCAACCTGGCGCTTGGCCTCGGCGTGCTCGTCGTGGCTAGCGGCATGGAAGCGTCGCCGTACTTCCAGTATGGCGCCGGTTTTTACCCGTCGATAATCGGCGCGATGTTGATGCTGGTGGGCCTCGTGCTCAGTAGCAAGGGCGTAGTGGCCGCGCGGGCCGGACGCGCCCCGATGTGGCTGGGTCTGTGTGACTGGTGCCGCGTGCCGGGTCACTGGCTCAGCCTCGGGCTGGTGATTGGCGGACTGATCGCGTTCCTGCTGTTGGTCGAGCCGCTCGGCTTCCTGCCTACTGGCTGGCTGCTCGTCGCCGGGCTCGGTGCCCGTTTCACTGGGCGGCCGCTGCGCGCGATGGTCTGCGCGGTTGGCGTGGTCGGCTTTCTCTATGTCTTTTTCCAGCAGGTAATGGGCGTGCCTTTGCCCCAGGGCGTGCTGGCCAACCTTGGAGGGCTATAAATGGAAGCCATCCTCGACGCGCTCGGCCAGGTGTTCACTTTCAAGGTGCTCGGCATCATGGCGGTGAGCGCGCTCTACGGGCTGATGGTCGGCGCCATTCCCGGCCTCACGGCCACGCTAGCGGTAGCGCTGATGGTGCCGATCACCTTTTTCATGGACCCGGTACCTGCCATCGCTGCAATCGTGACAATGGCTGCGATGGCGATCTTCGCTGGTGACCTGCCTGCGGTATTGCTGCGCATGCCCGGTACACCCGCCTCGGCGGCCTACACCGATCAGGCCTACCGCTTCACCCAGGCCGGGCGGGGCGAGTACATCCTCGGCATCAGCGCCTGTACGTCGGCCATTGGTGGCAGCATCGGCGTGCTCGCGCTGATGTTCGGCGCGCCGCTGCTGGCACGCTTCGCGCTCAACTTCAGTTCGTTCGAATACTTCTGGTTGGCCACGCTCGGGCTGACTGCCGCGATCATGGTCGGCGGTACGCAGGTGAGCCGCAGCGCAGTTTCCTTGCTGCTCGGTCTGCTGGTGGCCAGTGTCGGCATCGACCCGGTGTCCGGCGAGACGCGTTTTACCTTCGGTAGCGACGCGCTGCTCGGCGGCTTCGGCTTCATTCCTGTGATCATCGGCCTGTTCGCAGTCGCCGAGATCCTGCGCTTTTGCACCCGCAGCGCCAGCGAGCGGGAATTGCCGCACGTGCCGCAGCAGCCGCTTTACCTGCAAGCCCTGCGCGATGCGCTGCGGCACAAGCTCGGCATTCTCCGTGGCTCGGTGACCGGCACGCTGATCGGTGCTTTACCCGGTGCCGGTGCCGACATCGCCGCCTATATCGCTTATGCGATGGGGCGCCGCCAGCGCGGTGCTGCTAACCACCCCGATGAAGGTGCGGTGGCGCAGATCGCACCGGCTACCGCGGCGAACAACGCGGCGGTCGGCGGCAGCTTCATTCCGGCCACAGTGTTCGGTATTCCGGGCGATTCGCTGACCGCCATCGTCATCGGCGTGTTGCTGATGAAGGGACTGAATCCAGGGCCGACGATCTTCACCGACAACGCCAGCATGATCAATGCGGTGTTCCTCGCCTTTCTTCTGGCCAACCTGATGCTGATTCCGTTCGGTTTTCTCTCGGTGCGGCTGTTCAAACAGGTGCTACGGATTCCGCAGGGCATCCTGATGCCGTCGATCCTGCTGTTCGCCATGGTCGGTGCCTACGCGGTGGAAAACAGCCTGTTCGCGGTGGTGACCATCCTGGTCTTCGGTGTGCTCGGCTTTCTGCTCGAGGAGAACGACTTCCCGCTGGCTCCGATGATTCTCGGCATCGTCCTCGGTCCGCTGCTGGAGGAAACCTTCGTCACCTCGATGATGCGTTCGAACGGCAGCTTCCTGGCCTTTTTCGAGCGTCCCGTATCCCTTGCCTTGGCCCTGATCACGCTCGCGGTCTGGCTACTGCCGCCGCTTTTGCGCCTTTGGCGTGAGCACCGCACACCCCGTCCCGCTTTCACTGACTAAGGAGCAACCATGTATTTCAACGACCTCAAGGGCAAGCGCGTCCTCATCACCGGCGCCACCATGGGTATTGGTCTGGCCACCGCCCAGGCATTTGCTGCGCTCGGCGCGCAAGTTGGTATCACTGCGCGTAACCGACCTACCAATCTTGATGAGCTGCTGACCGAACTGTCGGCGTATGGCGCGGAGGCGGCGTTTTTTGCTGGTGACCTGAGCCGTAGCCAGGACTGCATCGACACCGTTACCGCCTTCGTCCAGCGTTTCGGCGGGCTTGATGTGCTGGTCAACAATGCCGGCGCGCTGCTGGAAAGGCGCGGGCTTGAGAAAATCGATGATGCTTTTTTCGATGCCATGGTCGACGTGAACCTACGCTCGGCACTGTTGATCACTCGCGAAGCCATCCCGCACCTGCGTAAATCGGCCAAGTCCAGCGGACAGAGCACATCGGTGATCACCACCGGCTCCATTGCGGCCTATAACGGCGGCGGCCCCGGCGCGAGCCTTTATGCTGCCGCCAAGGCCTGGCTGCATAACGTGCAGCGCAACTGGGTGCGCGAGTTCGCCGGTGACAACATCCGCTTCAACGTGGTGGCGCCGGGCACGGTGGATACGGCTTTCCATGCCGACAAGGATGACTCCGCGCGCGCGCAGGTGAACACCACCATTCCGCTCGGACGATTCGGTACGTCCGAGGAAATGGCCCCGGCTTACCTGTTCCTCGCCTCGCATGCCTGCAGCGGCTATATCACGGGCCAGACGCTGGACGTGAACGGCGGCCAAGCGATGCCATGAGGAGCGCACGATGAATACGCAGGTTGCGGCACCCCCGCTGGTCTACGGGCCGCCCATCAGTCTGGAAACGGCGAGCCGCGTCGTCGACGCCGCACGTGCACATGCGCAGGCCAACGGCTGGGCGATGGTTATCGCCGTGACCGACGCCGGTGGTCATCTGGTCCTGCTGCAGCGGATGGATCACGCCACGCACGGCAGCGTCGAGGTGGCCCAGCGCAAGGCGGCCACCGCGGCGGCCTTCAAGCGCGCCACCAAAGGTTTCGAGGAAACTCTCGCCAGCGGCGGGGCGACCTTGCGGCTACTGTCGATGCATAACGCCATCCTTATGGATGGCGGCATTCCGTTGATCGACGACGGCCGCGTGATTGGCGCGATCGGCGTTTCCGGCATGCACCCGAGCGAGGACGGTCAGGTCGCCGAGGTCGGTGCACGTGTGCTGAACGGCTGAGTGCTGCCAAGTGAAAAGCCCGTCCCGGCAGCGCCGCGACGGGCTTTCTTATGTGCGGGTCGCGTAGTCGAGGATGATACCGAGGAGGATCGCCAGCCCGGCCCAGTGGTTATGCAGGAACGCCTTGAAGCAGACCTGCGGCTTGCGTGAGCGTGTCGTCCAGAACTCCCAGGCGAAGCAGGCTGCAGCGACGGTCAGGCCCAGGTGGAACCACTGGCCAAGTTCGAAGCGCACGCCAGCGAGGATCAGGCAGAACAGGGCGAGGCCCTGCAGCGTGGCGATGACGATCCGATCAGCCTCGCCGAACAGGATGGCGGTGGACTTGATGCCGATCTTCAGGTCGTCCTCGCGGTCGGCCATCGCATAGTAGGTGTCATAGCCGACGGTCCAGACCACGTTGGCGATGAACAATAACCAGGCTTCCGGCGGCAGGCTGCCGGTTTCGGCGGTGAAGGCCATCAGCATGCCCCAGGAAAACGCAGCGCCCAGCACCACCTGCGGGTAATAGGTGTAGCGCTTCATGAACGGATAGAGCGCGGCAACGCCGAGAGCGCCGAAAGACAGCCAGACAGTCGCCGCGTTGGTCAGCAACGCCAGCCCGAAGCTTAGGGCCACGAGCCCTGCGAACAGAATCCAGGCTTCTTTCGGCGTGACCTTGCCAGTGGCCAGCGGACGGCCCTTGGTCCGGCTGACATGGCCGTCGAAATTGCGATCGGCGAAATCGTTGATCACGCAGCCGGCGGCGCGCATGAGGATCACGCCGAGCACGAAGATCACCACGTTCTTCACGCTGGGCGAGCCTTCACCGGCAATCCACAGCGCCCAGAGCGTCGGCCACAGCAACAAGTAGGTGCCAATGGGCCGCTCCAGGCGCATCAGCTGGATGAAGTCCCAGGCGCGCGGATGCAGGCGATTGCTCGATTGCAGAAGCTTTTGATACATCGGCGGTCTCCTAACGAAATGGCGGTTTTGGCTGCCGCTGTTCAACGATCTTGCTGCGCCACCAGCCACAGGGCAGGCAGAAACACTTCGGCGACGAGCACGCTCAGCTGGCCCCGGCTGAAACTCGACCGCCGGGCCCAGAGTTGTGGTTGGCGACAGTCTTCGGGCAGCCAAGCCTCGGGATAGCGCACGGTTTCCAGCGGACCTCGGGCGAAGGCCTGATCGCTGAACAGCAGTTCGCCCAATGAGCGGCTGCCTAGGCGCTGCAGATCGAAGCCGGAATCTTCCAGCGCACTGCGCGCCGCCACGCTGCGGGCAAACACCCAGGCCTCGCCGTGCCCGCGCAGGTACACCTCGCGCACCCAACCCGAACTACCCGGCGCCACGCCCAGCGCCGCGCATTCGTCATCGCGCAGGCCCTGCCAGCCCTCGCGCAGCGGCGTCACGCTGAAAGCGCCTTCGGCCAGCAACGTCAGGCGACGGGTCAGCGAACCCTTGTCGACATAGAGCCAGTCATGATGCAGCGGATCGAGCGGTGCGGGGAGTCGGTCGGCGGTCAGCCAGTCATGAAGTTCGGGCACAGGCGGTAGCGGGGTAACGGAAAGAGGCGGGAGTCTAGCAAGAAAGGAACGCTGGAAGGCTGGCCGTGGTGTTCGTGGGTGTGGCCGTTATGAGCTTGCTCGTTGGGTTACGCCTTCGGAAACCCGGATTACGCCTTCGGCTAATTCAGGCTACGGTCCTGTAGGTCGGGTCACGCTTCACCGACCCGACGATCGGACGTAAAGCCAGCCGAACCGATACGTGGCCCGGCATACAGCCGCTGCTTTTAGGTCCACCCCTCCAGCCGCATCGTCGCCCGCACCAGTCGCTGCTCTTCCTGCTCGATTTCCTTGAGGTTGTCGCGAATGCTGTGGATGTGGTCGCGGGCTGCGCGTTGGGCCTGGTCCGGCAGACGTTCGGTGATGGCATGGAACAGCCGCGAATGCTGCCGGTCGATCTGCCGCTTCTGCATGGGGCGATGGTAGAGGTTGTTCACCGAGGCGAAGACGGTGGACAGCATCAGGTCGGTCAACGACTGCAGCGTATGCACCAGCACCGGATTGTGCGAGGCCTCGCTGACCGCCAGATGGAAGGCGTGATCGAGGCGCGCATGCTCGCGGGGATCGGCGGCCTCTTCGGTGTGTGCGGCGAGCATTTCCTCGTAACGGCGGCGTAGCAGGATGAAATCGGCGTCGGTGCCGCGCAGCGCCGCCAGCCGTGCCGACTCGCCTTCCAGCAGCGCGCGTACTTCGAGCAGGTCGAACAACGTTCGCGGTTGTGAGTTGAACAGGTGCATCAGCGGGCTGGCATCCTGTTCGCCGGACAGTTTGGCGACGTGCGAACCACGGCCCTGTGCTGTCTCGATGATGCCGCGGCCACGCAGCACGCGTAGCCCTTCGCGCAGAGCCGAGCGCGAGATGCCGAGCTTTTCGCACAGGCGGCGCTCGGACGGCAGCGCCTGGCCGACCTTGAGCACGCCATCGACGATCAAGCGTTCGATCCGCTCGGCGACCACGTCAGCCAGTTGACGACGTTCC
Source organism: Pseudomonas sp. MTM4 (assembly GCF_019355055.1). NCBI lineage: Bacteria > Pseudomonadati > Pseudomonadota > Gammaproteobacteria > Pseudomonadales > Pseudomonadaceae > Pseudomonas > Pseudomonas sp. MTM4. The sequence continues at coordinate 2,570,527 of NZ_CP048411.1, read as the reverse complement.
TGAGTATTTTCGATCAGCATGGAGTTCCTCATCTGGTAGGACCAGTTTGGCCAAAGTCTAACCCCGATCTCGGGAAAAAAGCGCAAACCGCCGATATCCGGGCGTTCTGGCTAGAAACATCAAGAGACTCTCGAAAGAAACTGGTAGGACCAGTGGTTTTGTCGATGGACGAAGGGGTGGGGCGGGCCGATGATGCGGCAAACCACCGCAGCTGGCCGTGCTGGCGGTGAACAATGAAGAGCACCGACTGCATGAATATCCTCTACGACGAACGCGTCGATGGTGAACTGCCCAAAGTCGACAAGGCGGCATTGCTCGCCGAGTTGCAGGCGCAGCTGCCCGACATGGACATCCTCCATCGCGGCGAAGATCTGAAGCCCTACGAGTGCGATGGCTTGTCCGCCTACCGCACCACACCGATGCTGGTGGTATTGCCCGAACGCATCGAGCAGGTCGAAACACTGCTGAAGATGGCCCACAAGCGTGGCGTGCCGGTGGTCGCTCGTGGCGCCGGGACCGGTCTGTCCGGCGGCGCGCTGCCGTTGGAGCAGGGCATCCTGCTGGTGATGGCGCGTTTCAACAAGATCCTCGAAGTCGACCCGGCCGGTCGCTTCGCCCGCGTCCAGCCCGGCGTGCGCAATCTGGCGATTTCCCAGGCTGCGGCGCCCTTCGACCTTTATTACGCGCCCGATCCTTCCTCGCAGATCGCCTGCTCCATCGGCGGCAACGTTGCCGAGAACGCGGGTGGCGTGCACTGCCTGAAATACGGTTTGACCGTGCACAACCTGCTCAAGGTGGAAATTCTCACCGTAGAAGGTGAGCGCATGGTGCTCGGCTCCGATGCGCTGGATTCGCCCGGCTTCGACCTACTGGCGCTGTTCACCGGCTCCGAGGGCATGCTCGGGATCGTCACTGAAGTGACCGTCAAACTGCTGCCCAAGCCGCAAGTGGCCAAGGTCCTGCTGGCTGCGTTCGACTCGGTGGAGAAGGCCGGGCGTGCGGTAGGCGACATCATCGCTGCCGGCATCATCCCCGGCGGCTTGGAGATGATGGACAACCTCTCGATCCGAGCGGCCGAGGACTTCATCCGCGCCGGTTACCCGGTGGATGCCGAGGCGATCCTGCTCTGCGAACTGGACGGTGTCGAGGCTGACGTAGTTGACGACTGCGCGCGCGTCAGCGAAGTCCTCAAGCTGGCCGGTGCCACCGAAGTGCGGCTGGCCAAGGACGAAGCTGAGCGAGTCAAGTTCTGGGCCGGGCGCAAGAATGCCTTCCCGGCGGTCGGGCGTATCTCGCCGGACTATTACTGCATGGATGGCACCATTCCACGTCGCGAGCTGCCGGGCGTGCTTAAGGGTATTTCCGATCTATCGGACGAGTATGGTCTGCGCGTAGCAAACGTGTTTCACGCTGGTGACGGCAATATGCACCCGCTGATCCTCTTCGATGCCAATACCGAAGGCGAGCTGGAACGCGCTGAAGCATTGGGCGGCAAAATTCTCGAACTCTGCGTCAAGGTCGGTGGTTCGATCACGGGTGAGCACGGCGTCGGCCGCGAAAAGATCAATCAGATGTGCGCGCAGTTCAATGCCGACGAGCTGACCCTGTTCCACGCTGTAAAAGCAGCGTTCGATCCCAGCGGCCTGCTCAACCCTGGCAAGAACATTCCGACCCTGCACCGCTGCGCCGAATTCGGCGGCATGCATGTGCACGGCGGGCAGTTGCCCTTCCCCGAATTGGAGCGCTTCTGATGACCGTTTCCTTCGACGACAGCCAGCAGCTGCTCGATCAGGTCAACCAGGCGTTGGCCAGTAATACTCCGCTGCGTATTCAGGGTGGTGGTAGCAAAGCGTTTCTCGGTCGTCCCGTCGAGGGCGAGTTGCTTGATACCCGCACGCACCGCGGCATTGTCAGCTATGACCCGACCGAGCTGGTGATCACGGCTCGTGCCGGCACGCCGCTGGCGGAGCTGGAAGCGGCCCTGGACGAAGCTGGGCAGATGCTGCCTTGCGAGCCGCCGCATTTCACCGACGGCGCCACGGTCGGCGGCATGATCGCTGCCGGTCTGTCAGGTCCACGTCGGCCCTGGTCCGGCTCGGTGCGCGATTTCGTGCTGGGTTCGCGGGTGATTACCGGTCACGGCAAGCATTTGCGCTTCGGTGGCGAGGTGATGAAAAACGTCGCCGGCTATGACCTGTCGCGCCTGATGGCCGGCAGCTTTGGCTGCCTTGGCGTGCTTACCGAGGTGTCGCTGAAAGTGCTGCCCAAGCCACGCCTATGCCGCAACCTGCGTGTCGAGATGTCGGCTGACCACGCGCTCCTCAAGCTTGCCGAATGGGGCCAGCAACCGGTGCCCATTACCGCCGCGAGCTATGACGGCCAAGCGCTGCATCTACGCCTTGAAGGCGGTGAAGGTTCGGTCAATGCCGCCTGCGATCGTATCGGTGGCGAGCCTCTGGACGCCAGCTACTGGAACGATCTGCGCGAACAACGGCTGAACTTTTTCGCCGATGCGCGGCCGCTGTGGCGCCTGTCGCTGCCAACCAATACGCCTGTATTGGCGCTCCCTGGCGAGCAGCTGATCGACTGGGCGGGCGCTCAGCGTTGGCTGAAATCCGATGCCGATGCGCAGACCATCCGCGCAATCGCAGGCGAAGTTGGCGGTCACGCCATCTGCTTCACGGCCGGTGTCACCGCCAGCCCGTTCCAACCATTGGGCGAGCCGTTGCTGCGTTACCACCGCCAGCTCAAGACGCAACTCGACCCGCAGGGGATTTTCAACCCCGGCCGTATGTATTCCGAGGTCTGATATGCAAACCAATCTCAGCGAAGCCGCGAAGAAGCTGCCGCGTGCCGAGGAAGCCGAGAGCATTCTGCGTTCTTGCGTGCACTGTGGTTTCTGCAACGCCACTTGCCCAACCTACCAGCTCCTGGGTGATGAGCTCGATGGCCCGCGCGGGCGCATTTACCTGATGAAGCAGATGTTCGAAGGCGGTGAAGTCACCGAAAGCACCCAGACGCACCTGGATCGTTGCCTGACCTGCCGCAACTGCGAGACTACCTGCCCGTCCGGCGTGCAATACCACAACCTGCTGGATATCGGCCGCGACTTCATGGAGCAGCAGGTCCAGCGCTCGGCTGGCGAACGCCTGCTACGCACCGGTCTGCGCAACGTGATACCGCGTCCGGGCCTTTTCAAGGCGCTGCTTGGCGCCGGCAATGCGCTGCGTCCGCTGATGCCAGCCACATTACGCGCGCACATGCCGCGCCAGGTCACTCCGGCCAAGCCGCGCCCGCAGGTCATGCATGCGCGTCACGTGTTGATGCTCGAAGGCTGTGTACAACCGAGCCTGTCACCAAACACCAATGCAGCTACTGCCCGTGTGCTCGATCGCCTCGGTATCAGCGTCAGCGCGGCGCGTGAGGCCGGTTGCTGCGGCGCCGTGGATTACCACCTGAACGCCCAGCAGGCTGGACTGGACCGTGCCCGGCGCAACATCGACGCCTGGTGGCCCGCCATCGAAGGCGGCGCCGAAGCCATCGTGCAGACGGCGAGTGGTTGCGGTGCCTTCATCAAGGATTACGGCCATCTGCTGCGGGATGACCCGGCTTACGCGGTCAAGGCTGCTCGAGTCAGTGCGTTGGCCAAGGACCTGGTGGAGGTCATGCGCAGCGCCGAACTCGAGCGGTTGAACGTCAAGGCCGACAAGCGCATGGCGTTCCATTGCCCCTGCACCTTGCAACATGCACAAAAGCTGAATGGCGCGGTCGAAGACGTGCTCACCCGGCTGGGCTTCCAGCTCACCGCGGTGCCAGATGCGCATCTGTGCTGCGGTTCGGCCGGCAGCTACTCGATCACCCAGCCTGAGCTATCCAAGCAGTTGCGCGACAACAAGCTGACCGCGTTGGAAAGTGGCAAACCGGAAGTGATCGTCACCGCCAATATCGGCTGTCAGACCCACCTCGACGGTGCCGGTCGCACACCGGTGCGGCATTGGATCGAGATTGTCGAAGAGACGATGAGCTAAAGCAGGCCCACCCTACGCCGACCGGTTTCCGGATAGCGCAGTGAATAAACGAATTACGAAGACAGGAGAATCGAGATGAAAACCAAAGCCGTACTGACCCAGACCGAAGTCACCGCCATCCTCGCCGCCGCCCGTGCAGAAGCACAGAACAATGGCTGGGCCGTGACCATCGTCGTTGCCGACGACGGCGGCCACCCGCTGGCCCTGGAGCGTCTCGATGGTTGTGCGCCGATCGCCGCCTACATCGCCACCGAGAAGGCGCGCAGCGCCGCGGTCGGTCGTCGCGAAACTAAGGGCTATGAGGACATGGTCAACGGCGGCCGCAACGCCTTCCTGTCCGCCCCGGTAGTTTGCTCGCTGGAAGGCGGCGTGCCGGTGATCGTCGATGGTCAGGTGATCGGTTCGGTCGGCGTCTCCGGCGTCACCGCCACGCAGGATGCGCAGGTCGCTAAAGCGGGCGTCGCCGCCGTCAACAACTGATTCAGGGAAAAGGAGAACATCTAATGACCGAGCGTGTAACCCTGGGCCGCCTGCAAGTTGCGGCCAACCTGCAGCGTTTCATCGAAGACGAAGTGCTGGCCGGCACTGGCGTAGAAGCCTCCGCCTTCTGGAGCGGCTTCGATCAGCTGGTCCACGACCTGGCACCGAAGAACCGCGCACTGCTGGCAGAGCGCGACCGCCTGCAGGTGGAGCTGGACAACTGGCACCGCAGCAACCCCGGCCCGATCAGCGACATGCCGGCTTACCGCGCCTTCCTCGAATCCATTGGCTACCTGCAGCCCGAGCCGGGCGAGGTGAAGATCAGCACCAGCAACGTCGACAGCGAGATCGCCACCCAGGCCTGCCCGCAGCTGGTGGTGCCCATCGGTAATGCCCGCTACGCGCTGAACGCCGCTAACGCCCGCTGGGGCTCGCTGTATGACGCGCTCTACGGCACCGACGCCATCAGCGAAGAGAACGGCGCGCAGAAAGGCCCGGGCTACAACGAAGTGCGCGGTGCCAAGGTCATCGCCTTCGCCCGCAACGTGCTCGACCAGGCCGCACCGCTGGCCGAAGGCAGCCACGCCGATGCGACCAACTACCGCGTGCAGGATGGCCAGCTCAAGGTCACCCTGGAAAACGGCAGCGTCACCGGCCTCAAGCAGCCGGAGAAGTTTCTCGGCTATCAGGGCGAGGCCGTCGAGCCCACCGCCGTACTGCTGAAGAACAACGGCCTGCACATCGAGATCCAGATCGATCCGAACAGCCCTATCGGCCAGACCGACCCTGCGGGCGTCAAGGACCTGCTGATCGAATCCGCCGTGACCACCATCATGGACTGCGAAGATTCCACCGCCGCCGTCGATGCCGACGACAAGGTGCTGGTTTACCGCAACTGGCTGGGCCTGATGAAAGGTGATCTGACCGATACCTTCCAGAAGGGCGGCCGGGCAATGACTCGCCAGCTCAATCCTGATCGCGAATACACCGCCGTCGATGGTTCCAGTCTGAAGCTGCACGGCCGCTCGCTGCTGTTCATCCGTAACGTCGGGCACCTGATGACCAACCCGGCGATTATCGACGGCGAAGGCCACGAGATCCCGGAAGGCATCCTCGACGGCGTAGTCACCAGTCTGATCGCCAAACATGACCTGCAGCGCAAGGGTAACTCGCGCACCGGCAGCGTCTACATCGTCAAACCGAAAATGCACGGCCCGGCCGAAGTGGCCTTCGCCGACGAGCTGTTTGGTCGTGTCGAAGACCTGATCGGCCTGCCGCGCCATGCACTCAAGGTAGGCATCATGGACGAGGAGCGCCGCACCAGCGTCAACCTCAAGGCCTGCATCGGCGCTGCGCAGAACCGCGTGGCGTTCATCAACACGGGCTTTCTCGACCGCACCGGCGACGAGATGCACAGCATCATGGAAGCCGGCGCCGTACTGCGCAAAGGCGACATGAAGGGCACCGCCTGGATCCAGGCCTACGAGCGCAACAACGTGCTGGTCGGCCTGAACTGCGGCCTGCGTGGCAAGGCGCAGATCGGCAAGGGCATGTGGGCCATGCCGGACCTGATGGCCGCCATGCTGGAGCAGAAGATCGCTCACCCGAAAGCCGGCGCTAACACCGCCTGGGTTCCGTCGCCGACCGGCGCCACCCTGCACGCACTGCACTACCACCAGGTAGACGTGCAGGCGGTACAGGCCGAGCTGGAGAAGATCGACCTGGCCAGCGAGCGCGAGCAGCTGACCAATGATCTGCTGACCATTCCGGTGGCAACGGACCGTAACTGGAGCACTGAGGCGATCCAGCAGGAACTGGACAATAACTGCCAGGGCATCCTCGGCTACGTGGTGCGCTGGGTCGAGCAGGGCGTCGGTTGCTCCAAGGTGCCGGACATCCACGATGTCGGCCTGATGGAAGACCGCGCCACCCTGCGCATCTCTAGCCAGCACCTGGCCAACTGGCTGCACCACGGAGTGGTCGGCGAGGCCCAGGTTCGCGAAACCCTGGAGCGCATGGCCAAGGTGGTCGATCAGCAGAACGCAGGCGATCCGCTCTACCGTCCGATGGCTGCCGACTATGCACAATCCGCTGCATTCCAGGCGGCCTGTGACCTAGTCTTCAAGGGTCGCGAGCAGCCCAGCGGCTATACCGAACCGCTGTTGCATGCCTGGCGCCAGCGCTTCAAGCAGCAGAGCTGAGTTTGAGGATATTCAGGAGATTGCTGATGGCTGGCTTAAGCCGGCCATTGGCGTAATTTGTAAGCCCCGGACGCTGAAAGGCATCCGGGGCTTTCGAGCATGGGGGGCGGGTCGACTTACCGGTCGGCCAGCACCTTTGGATGACATGAGGCTATGACATCCATGCGGGGCGCCGGGGTTTCCCGGAGAAAGAAGTGGTTCACAACAAAAAACAAGGAACCCAACAATGAGTCAGACACTGCTGTCCATACTGGCCTTCGTGCCACTGGTGTTGGCGGGCGTACTGTTGATCGGCTTTCGCTGGCCGGCCAAGTACGCGATGCCGCTGGTATTCGTGCTTACCGCGCTGATCGGCCTGCTGGCCTGGGACATGACCTTCAACCGGGTCTTGGCTTCCACGCTGCAAGGCCTGATTCTCACTGCCGCGATCCTCTGGATCATCTTCGGCGCCATCCTTCTCCTCAACACCCTCAAGCATTCCGGTGGTATCGCCGCGATTCGCCGGGGCTTTTCCAACATCAGCCCTGACCGGCGCGTACAGGCGCTGATCGTGGCCTGGCTGTTCGGTTGCTTCATCGAGGGCGCCTCGGGCTTCGGTACGCCAGCTGCGGTGGCTGCGCCGCTGATGGTTGCGCTGGGCTTCCCGGCACTGGCCGCGGTGGTGATGGGCATGATGGTGCAGTCCACGCCGGTTTCCTTCGGTGCTGTCGGTACACCGATCATTGTCGGGGTCGGTGGCGGCCTCGATCAGACTGGTATCGGCGCGCAGCTGGCGGCGGTGGGCAGTAACTGGGAGGTCTTCTTCCACCTGATATTCTCGCGCGTCGCGATCATCCACGCGCTGTGCGGCATCCTCATGCCGCTGATCATGCTGTGCATCCTGACCCGCTATTTCGGGCGCAAAAAATCCTGGTCCGAAGGGCTGGCGATGGCGCCTTTCGCGATCTTCACTGGCTTGGCGTTTGTTATTCCCTATGCCGCCGCCGGCGTCTTCCTCGGCCCGGAATTCCCCTCGATGATCGGCGCCCTGGTGGGTCTGGCCATCGTTGTGCCGGCTGCCAAGGCTGGCTTCCTGCTGCCGAAGGAAACCTGGGACTTCGCCCCGGCCAGCGAGTGGCCTGCCGACTGGATGGGCAAGATCGAGATGAAGATCGATGATGTGGCCGGCAAGACGCCCATCTCGGTGCCGATGGCCTGGGCCCCGTACCTGCTGCTCGCCGCCTTCCTGGTGATCTCGCGAGTCTTCCCAGACGTCAAGGCGGCGCTGATGTCGGTCAGCTTCGGCTGGAGGGACATCCTCGGTGAAACCGGCGTGTCTGGCACCTTGGAGCCGCTGTTCCTGCCGGGCGGCATTCTCTGCATGGTGGTGCTGGTCACCTTCTTCCTGCACCGGATGAAGGCCGGCGAACTAGGCGCGGCGATTTCCGAATCGAGCAAGACGCTGCTCGGTGCCGGTTTCGTGCTGATCTTCACCATTCCCATGGTGCGGATCCTGATCAACTCCGGCGTCAACGGCTCGGACCTGGTTTCCATGCCAGTGGCCATGGCGCAGCTGGTGGCCAGCAGTGTGGGCGATGTGTATCCGTTCTTCGCCCCAGCGGTTGGCGCCCTGGGCGCCTTCATCGCCGGCTCCAATACCGTGTCCAACCTGATGCTGTCGCAGTTCCAGTTCAACACCGCGGGCCTGTTGGGCCTCTCCGGTGCGCTGATGGTGGCACTGCAGTCGGTGGGTGCGGCGGCGGGCAACATGATCGCCATCCACAACGTGGTAGCGGCTTCGGCAACCGTGGGCCTGCTGGGGCGCGAAGGCGTGACCCTGCGCAAGACCATGCTGCCGACCCTGTATTACCTCATCCTGGCCGGCACCATCGGTCTCATCGGCTTCTATGTGATGGGTATCACTGATCCGCTGTCGGGAATCGCTAGCGCCAGTTAAAGGCGTACAGGGACCCGAACGGGCGGCTTAGGCCGCCCGTTTTGTTTCGTGCTGAGATCCTTAGCCGGCCGATGGTCTATCGACGGGACTCCAGGGTTTGGTGGATCGCAGCGTTCTGGTATAGCGTGCAGCGCAAACGAAAATGATCGAGGTGAACGATGAGAAAGTGGCAATGCGTGGTATGCGGATTCATCTATGACGAAGCCGAAGGCTGGCCGGACGAAGGCATCGCACCCGGGACCGCCTGGGAAGATGTGCCTGAAGACTGGCTGTGCCCCGATTGCGGCGTGGGCAAGATGGATTTCGAAATGATCGCGATTGGCTGATATGAACGAATCGAACACTAAAGGCATGCCGGACGCGCCGCTGGTCATCATCGGCACCGGCCTGGCGGGCTACAACCTGGCGCGGGAGTTCCGCAAGCACGACAGCGAGACGCCGCTGCTGCTGATCACCGCCGATGACGGTCGGTCCTATTCCAAGCCAATGCTGTCCACCGGTTTCGCCATGAACAAGGACGCCGATGCCCTCGGCATGTTGAGCGCCGGGCAGATGGCCATCCAGCTCAACGCCGAGATCCGCACCCATACGCGGGTAACACGCCTCGACCCCGACAATCGCCGCGTGTGGATTGGCAACGAGCCGGTGCCCTATCGCGATTTGGTACTCGCCTGGGGCGCGCAGACGATTCAGGTGCCGATCGCAGGCGATGCACAGGACGCCATCTTCCCGATCAATGACCTGCTCGACTACGGCCGCTTCCGCGAAGCTGCAAGAGGCAAGCGACGTGTGCTGATCGTCGGCGCCGGGCTGATCGGCTGTGAATTTGCCAATGACTTGCTGCACGGTGGGTACGAGGTGGAATTGGTCGCACCCTGCGAACAGATCATGCCGTCGTTGCTTCCGGTGGACGTTGCGGCGGCCGTGCAGCGAGGGCTGGAGTCGCTGGGCGCGCGCTTTCACCTTGGCCCGGTGCTGGAGCGCCTGGACCGGAGTGGCGATGCCCTCGAAGCGCAGCTGTCGGACGGCCAGCGGTTGAGCTGCGATCTGGCGGTGAGCGCCGTTGGCCTGCGCCCACGCACCGAACTCGCGGCTGCTGCAGGGCTCGAGGTCAATCGCGGTATTACCGTTGACCGGATGCTGCAGACCTCTACCAACCACGTCTACGCGCTGGGGGATTGCGCTGAGGTCGGTGGGCTCAATCTGCTGTACGTGATGCCCTTGATGAGCGGCGTGCGCGCGCTTGCACAAACGCTTTTCGGCAAGCCGACCTCGGTGGCTTACGGACCGATGCCGATCACGGTGAAAACTCCGGTTTGTCCTCTGGTGGTATCACCGCCGGCGGCTGGCAGCGACGGGCATTGGAGTGTGGAAGGCGAGGGCAGCGACCTCAAGGCTCTATTCCGCGGCATCGATGGCAATCTGTTGGGTTACGCGCTGACCGGGGCGGCCGTGCGGGAGCGTCTGGACTTGAATAAGCAGCTGCCGCCGGTCTTGGCGGAAGTGCCTCAGCTTCTGTCGTTAAAGTCTTCTGAATGACTCGGTAAAGCGCTGGCGGGGGCTGGCGCGAGTGCTAGCAGCGTGCCATGCTCCCAGTGGCACTGCCGCAGCGTAGAGCTGTTGCAGTGCTCGGAACGCTGTTTGGAAACAGCGAATACAAAAACAAAAAAGTCAGAGGCTACCCATGCGTAAACCGGAACTCGCTGCCGCTATCGCAGATAAAGCCGATCTCACCAAGGATCAGGCCAATCGTGTACTCAACGCCGTACTTGATGAAATCACCAACGCGCTCAACCGCAAGGACAGCGTGACCTTGGTTGGTTTCGGTACCTTTGTGCAACGCCACCGAGGCGCCCGCACGGGCAAGAACCCGCAAACGGGCGAGCCCGTCACCATCAGGGCCAGCAATACCGTGGCGTTCAAGCCGGGAAAGATGCTGAAAGACGCGATCAACTGATACGCGCTGCCCGGGGCCCGAGCGGCTCCGGGTCAGCCTGACCCGCCGGTCCGCTCCGGACCCAGCTGTTCCCGCACTTCCGCTGCTCCGATCAGTCGCTACAATGCGACACCTTTTGCTAACGGTCGGCAAATTCATGAAATTTCGTTTTCTTCTCTGGATGCTGGGCCGCCTGATGGCCAAGGCTAGCCGTACCAATCCCGATTTCCAGCAGCAGCTGGGCGACAAGAACCTGACCTTCCAATTGCATACCCTGGACGGCAAGGTAGCGCGGCATTACGTCGTCAAGAATCAGCGCATCACCAGCAAGGGCGGTCCCGCCGCGGAGCCGGCTTTTGCCATCGGCTTCAAGGACAGTGCCTATGGCTTCGCCACCATGAATGCCAAGAACAAGCAGCTGGCCTTCATGCAGGGCATCCAGAACAAAGACATCCAGATCCAAGGCAACCCAGCGTTGGTGATGTGGTTTCAGGGGCTGACCAAGTATTTGAAACCCCGCAAGAAGAAGTAGTCATAGGGACGGCGTTGCCGCGACTGAACTAGGCATTTGGTTGCCTGCATACACGTCGCGCTTTCTTCGGTGCGGACTACAGATTGCGCCTCGCACGGCGTCTTACTTTTCTTTGTTTGCGGATCGCCGCCCGGCGCAAAGAAAAGTAAGCAAAAGAAATCGCCCCCCTACATCCGGGTTTTGCTTCGCAAAAGTCCCATGCCGGCGTCGCTCCGGAGGTCGAGCTAGGCGCCCCTCGCGAAGGGCCATCCATCACTCCTCGCTTGGCGCCTTGCCTCGCAACCCCCTGCGCAACGCCTGCGATCGGCCTCCTGAAGGGGAAGGGAGTCCGAGTCGTGTGAAAGGCCATATTTGCTCTTTTGCTCTTTTGCTCTTTTGCTCTTTTGCTCTTTTGCTCTTTTTTTGCACGAACTAACAGGCGACACCAAACGCCCCTCTCAGGAGGCCGAGTGGAGTCGCTGTGTAGGGGAGCGAGCGGCATGGATGCCGCGAGAGGCGTAAAGGGCCATGGATGGCCCTTGTACGCCGGCCCCCGGAGCAGCGATGAAGCGAGGGAACCCCGGCGTAGCCGGGGCCGTATGCAGGGGCAAGCGTTTTTGGTTACTTTTTCCGCGTTTGGAAAAAGTGACTCGCCCAGCGGGGCGAAACCCAATTCCCAGCTAGCTCCGAAATCAGCCCCTTGCGCCGCCGGCCCAAACCCGCGCCTCACCCACCAACCACTCCCGAAACGCCACCAACCCTGCCGCCTCCACCTTCCTCTCCGGAATCATCAAGTAATACCCCTGCGTCCCACTGCGATATGCATGCGGATGCGCCGTTACCAGCCGTCCCTCCGCCAACTCCCGCTGGATCAGAAAGGGCGGGATCAACGCCACCCCCATCCCGTGTTCCGCCGCCTGGGCCAGCATCGAGAACAACTCCAATCGCGGCCCGGTCATGTCGCGGGCGACCTTCATCCCCAGCGAATCGAACCACTGCCGCCAGGCATAGGGCCGGGTGCTCTGCTGCAGCAGCGGTATCCTGGCCAGGGCTTCGGCGTCAAGCGGCCCGCCGCCGCGAAGCAGCGCAGGGCTGCAGACCGGCTGTAAATCCTCAGGCATGAGGAAGTGTGCCTCGGTGCCGGACCAATCGGCATCGCCGAAATAGATGGCGGCGTCGAAATCGGTATCGGCGAAAAGGAACGGCCGGGTGCGGTTGGTCAGGTTGAGGCTGATCTGCGGATGCCGCGCCTGGAAATCTTTCAATCGGGGCACCAGCCACTGAGTGCCGAAGGTGGGCACCACGGCGAGTTCGAGGCTCATCGCGCCCTGCTGACCCATCACCGAGAGAGTGTCGCGTTCCACCGCATCCAGTTGCGCGGCGATGCGCCGCGCATAGGATTGCCCTGCCTCGGTCAGTTGCACGCCGCGCCGCGAGCGGCGAAACAGCGCCAGCCCGAGAAATTCCTCCAGTCCACCGATCTGGCGGCAGATGGCGCTTTGGGTCAAGGCCAGCTCTTCGGCGGCACGGGTGAAGCTTTGATGACGCGCGGCCGCTTCGAAAGCGACCAGGGCTGCGGTACTGGGAATTTTGCGACGCATGCGGAAATCTCATGTATTCGTGCATCTGAGGGCAAGAATGATATTCCGAAGTGAGGAACACGCACAGGTAGGTGCGAAATCGTCGGTTGCCCGACGGCGACTACCGGCCTAGCCTCTCTGACATTCGTTCCCCGTAGGGGCACAGCAGCTTCTACCGGAACACAATAAAACGTCCGAGGATTCGCTCATGACCGCCAAGGCAAGCTTCAACTGGATCGACCCGCTATTGCTCGATCAGCAATTGACGGAAGAGGAGCGCATGGTGCGTGACAGCGCCCAGCAGTTCGCGGCAGACAAGCTGGCGCCGCGGGTGCTGGAGGCCTTCCGCCACGAGCGCACCGACGCGGCGATCTTCCGCGAGATGGGCGAAACTGGTTTGCTCGGCGCGACCATTCCCGAAGCCTACGGCGGCAGCGGCCTGAACTACGTCTGCTACGGCCTGATCGCCCGCGAGGTGGAACGCATCGATTCGGGCTACCGCTCGATGATGAGCGTGCAGTCTTCGCTGGTGATGGTGCCGATCAACGAGTTCGGCCACGAGGAAACCAAGCAGAAATACTTGCCCAAGCTGGCAAGCGGCGAATACATCGGCTGCTTCGGCCTGACCGAGCCGAACCACGGCTCCGATCCGGGTTCGATGGTGACCCGGGCGAAGAAGGTCGACGGCGGCTATCGCCTATCCGGCGCCAAGATGTGGATCACCAACAGTCCGATCGCCGACGTCTTCGTGGTCTGGGCCAAGGACGACGAGGGCGCGATTCGTGGTTTCGTGCTGGAGAAGGGCTGGGAGGGGCTGTCCGCTCCGGCGATCCACGGCAAGGTTGGTCTGCGCGCGTCGATCACCGGCGAGATCGTAATGGACAATGTGTTTTGCCCGGAAGAAAACGCCTTCCCCGACGTGCGCGGCCTGCGTGGTCCCTTCACCTGCCTGGATTCGGCCCGTTACGGCATCAGCTGGGGTGCACTGGGCGCCGCCGAGTTCTGCTGGCACACCGCGCGTCAGTACACCCTGGATCGCCAGCAGTTCGGCCGTCCATTGGCCGCCAATCAGCTGATCCAGAAGAAGCTCGCCGACATGCAGACCGAGATCACCTTGGCCTTGCAAGGCTGCCTGCGCTTGGGACGGATGAAGGACGAAGGCACCGCTGCCGTGGAAATCACCTCGATCATGAAGCGCAACAGCTGCGGCAAGGCGCTGGACGTGGCGCGCCTGGCCCGCGACATGCTCGGCGGTAACGGCATCAGCGACGAGTTCGGCGTGGCCCGGCATCTGGTCAACCTGGAAGTGGTCAATACCTACGAAGGCACCCATGACGTGCACGCACTGATTCTCGGGCGGGCGCAAACGGGGATTCAGGCGTTCTTTTAAGCAGCGAGAAGCTTGGGCCGGAAGCTGAAAGTAAAAGTCTGCACCGCTTCTAGCTCCAGCTTTCGAAGAGGTTTTTCCATGACCGGCGCATTAGCCAACCTCCGCGTTCTGGACTTGTCCCGCGTGCTTGCTGGCCCCTGGTGCGGGCAGATTCTCGGTGATCTCGGCGCTGAAGTGATCAAGGTCGAGCGGCCTGGTACGGGCGACGATACCCGTCACTGGGGGCCTCCGTATCTGAGAGACCAACAGGGCGAGAACACCTCGGAGGCTGCCTATTACCTGTCGGCCAACCGCAACAAGGAGTCGCTGACCCTGGATTTCACCCAGTCAGAAGGCCAGCGGATCATTCGTGAGCTGGTGGCTGGGTGCGATGTGTTGCTGGAGAACTTCAAGGTCGGCGGGCTGGCTGCTTACGGGCTGGACTATGAAAGCCTCAAGGCGATCAACCCGCGACTGATCTACTGCTCGATCACTGGTTTCGGCAGCGACGGTCCTTATGCCCAGCGCGCCGGCTACGACTTCATGATCCAGGGCCTCGGCGGACTGATGAGCCTGACCGGCCGCAGCGATGCCGAGGAGGGCGCCGGGCCGGTCAAGGTCGGCGTGGCGCTGACAGATATCCTCACCGGCCTCTATGCCACCGTCGGGGTGCTGGCCGCGCTCAACCGTCGCGAGCAGAGCGGCGTCGGTCAGCATGTCGAGTTGGCGCTGCTGGACGTGCAGGTCGCCTGCCTGGCCAATCAGGCGATGAACTACCTGACTACCGGCGTCGCGCCCAAGCGCATGGGCAATGCGCATCCGAACATCGTGCCGTATCAGGATTTTCCCACCGCCGATGGCGACATCATTCTCACCATCGGCAACGACGGGCAGTTCCGCAAGTTCGCAGACGTGGCCGGGTGTCCCGAGTGGGCCGATGACCCGCGTTTCGCCAGCAACAAGGCGCGGGTTGCGAACCGTGCCGCGCTGATTCCAATGATTCGCCAGGTCACGGTGTTCCGCACCACTGCCGAGTGGGTGGCGGAGCTGGAGCGCGCTGGCGTGCCCTGTGGGCCGATCAACGACGTCGCTCAGGTGTTCGCCGACCCGCATGTTCAGGCGCGCGGTTTGCGCGTGGAGATACCGCATCCGCTGGCGGGCAGCGTGCCCCAGGTGGCGAGCCCGATCCGCCTGTCCGAGTCGCCTGTGGACTATCGAAAGGCACCGCCATTGTTGGGTGAACACAGCGAGGCGCTGCTGCAACGGCTGCTGGGTCTGGCTCCGGAGCAGGTTGCATCTCTGCGGCGGGACGGAGTGATCTAAGCCCATCTAACAAGCCGAACCTCACGCTCGCTGAACTCTCCCGCCGTCTGACTATCCCTATTTAGGTACTCAAATCTTGAGCGGACGAGCGAATCATGCAGATGCAGCGCTATCGAATCACCGGGCAACTGTTGGTTGTCCTGTTCATGTCCTGGCTGCTGGCCGGCTGCGGCATCAACAATATTCCCCAGTATGACGAGCAGGTGAAATCGGCTTGGGCCCAGGTGGAAAACCAGTACCAACGCCGTGCCGACCTGATCCCGAACCTGGTCGAGACGGTGAAGGGCTTCGCCCGTCAGGAGCAGGAAACCCTGACCGCTGTGGTCGAGGCGCGGGCCAAGGCGACGTCGATACAGGTGGACGCCAACACGCTGAACAATCCCGAACAGCTGCAGCAGTTCCAGCAGGCGCAGAACCAGCTGACCGGCGCCCTGAGCCGGCTGATGATGGTGTCCGAGCGCTACCCGGAACTGAAGTCGAACCAGAACTTCCTTGCCTTACAGTCGCAGCTCGAAGGTACGGAAAACCGCATCGCCGTGGCGAGGCGCGACTTCATCGCGGCGGTCGAACGCTACAACACCGAGATTCGTACCTTCCCCGGTCGTATCTGGCACACCCTGATGTACAGCGACATGCCGATTCGCGAGAACTTCGAGGCCACCGCCGAGAACGCCGATCAGGCGCCGCAAGTGCAGTTTGAATGAGCATCAGGCTGCTGCTATTCCCGCTGCTGCTGATCTGCGGCAGTGTCTTTGCGCAGGACGCGGAGCTGCCGACGCTGACCGGCAGGGTAGTGGACCAGGCCGAGCTGCTCGACCCCCAGACCGAAGCTAGCCTGACCAGCATGCTTGCCGCCCATGAACAGGCCACCAGCGAGCAGGTGGTGGTGGTCACGGTGCCGGACCTGCAAGGGCGCAGCATCGAGGATTTCGGCGTGCAGCTCGGCCGTGCGTGGGGCATCGGCCAGCAGGGCGAGGACAACGGTGCGCTGCTGATCGTCGCGCGTGATGACCGCCGGATCCGCATCGAAGTTGGCTACGGCCTCGAAGGCAGGCTGACCGACGCGCAATCCTCGATGATCATCAACGGCATCATCGCACCGGCCTTCCAGCAGGGCGATTTCGCCCGCGGCATCAGCGAAGGCGCCGCCGCGATGGTGCAGGTGCTCGGTGGCGACCCGCTGCAGAGTGCGGCCATGCGCCCAGCGATGCCCATGGGCGCGCAAGAACCCGGCGGGCTCGGCATCCTCGGCTTCTTCCTGATGCTGGTGGCCATCTTCGTCATCGGCGGCGGCCGGGGCGGTCGTGGCGGTGGTCGCAAGGCTTTGCTGCTCGGCGCCTTGCTAGGCGGTATGGGGCGCGGCGGTGGCTTCGGCGGTGGCGGTTTTGGTGGAGGTGGTTTTGGCGGCGGAGGTGGCGGCTTCGGTGGCGGCGGCGCCTCGGGTGGCTGGTGACTGAAAATCTGGCCCTAGATCAACACAACGAGAACCTACCTCGACGATGAACGAGCAATGACCCTACTGACCGAAAGCGAGCTGCAACAAGTAACCGAGGCGATCGAGCGCGTGGAGCGTGGCACCGACGCCGAGCTGGTGACGGTGCTGGCGGCGCAGGCTGATGACTATCGCTACATCCCGCTGTTGTGGGCCAGCCTGATCGCGTTGCTGTTGCCCGGCGCGTTGCTGTTCTTCACTGGCTGGTTGTCAGCCTGGCAGCTACTGCTGGTGCAGTGGCTGACGTTCATCGTGCTGGCGGTGATCTTTCGGATTCCCAGCCTAACCACACGGCTGATTCCACGCTCGGTCCGGCATTGGCGGGCCTGCAACCTGGCGCGTCGGCAATTCATAGAGCTGAATCTGCACCACACCGAGGGCGGCACCGGCATGCTGATCTTTGTCTGCGAAGCCGAGCGTTATGTCGAGATTCTGGTGGATCGTGGAATTTCCAGCCGAATCGACAACAGCGCCTGGCAATCGATCGTCGAGAATTTTACTGACGACGTGCGCAATGGGCAGGTGCTTCAGGGGTTTCTGAACTGTATCGAGGCGTGCGGCTCGTTGCTCGAACAACACGTGCCGGCCACTCATGAGCGCAACGAGTTGCCGAACCGTCTGGTGGTTATCGATTGAAAAGCGATGACAGCTGAACGCGAAGCGGGGCAGACGTAACCCGCGTTTTTCGGAGACGAAAAAGCTGGGCAGTTTTCACAGTGCGTGAACCCTGCCCAGCCTTCTTCAGACCATTCCCGGACCGTCGTCCTCGGGCTGTTCCACCGGCGCCAATTCGAGGAATTGGGCGTCCGCCATTGCACTGGCCGCGACGCGGTCGATGCTGCTCATGGCGTGGCCGATGATAGAACTGACGCTGGCCTCGTGGTGATGCTCGGGCAGGCGCTCGATGGCCGCCAGCACCTCTTCACCGGGCACCGTTTCCTCGGCCAGCAGGCGTTCGGCGACCTCGTCCAGCGCCGGCTTGAGCCGCTGCAAAAGCGCCATGCAGTCGCGGTCCAGCTGCTTGAGCAGGTTGTCCGCGGCGCGAATGGACTCGCCGGAATCGAATTCGATATGCGCGTCGCGCACCGCCTGCAGGCTTAGCAGCGAACCGTTCGGACCCATACCCAACGCACCGACCATGGACAGGGCGATCTTCGAGGCTTCCTGTAGATCCTGGCCGGCGCCCGATGACACCTCATGGAAATACAGCTGCTCGGCGCCACGGCCGGCCAGCAGCATCTGAATGCGGTTGCGTAGTTCGGATTCCATGTGCAGGCGCTTGTCTTCCACTGGCGTCACCAGCGTCACGCCCAGCGCCTGGCCGCGCGGCAGAATGGTGACCTTCTCCACCCGACCCACTTTCAACGCCGCGGCGACCAATGCGTGACCGGCTTCATGCACGGCGATGCGCTTGCGGTCGTTCGGCGACATGGGCGTGACGCCCGATGGCTGTTCGCCGATGCGGCAGGTTTCCACGGCGTCGACGAAGTGCTCCATGGTTACTGTCTTCGCTGCGCCACGCGCGGCTAGCAGGGCGGCATGGTTGGCGATATAGGCGATGGCGGCGGGCGTCAGGCCGACGGTGTTGCGCGCCAGTTGAGCGAAATCCAGATCCTGCGCAGCCCGGATCTTGCCGGCGTACAGGCGGAACAGCGCTTCCCGATCGGCGAGTCCCGGCAGGCCAACGGCAATCGAGCGGTCGAAGCGGCCTTCGCGCACCAGCGCCGGATCAAGCGAGTTGGGAAAGTTGGTCGCGCCCAGCACCAGCACGCCACTGGCGCCGTCGAAGCCGTCCATCTCGGCGAGGAACTGGTTAATGATGCGGTTGCTCTCGGCGTCGCTGGAACGCTGTTGTTCGGCGCGCTTGCCGATGCCGTCGATCTCATCGATGAAGATGATGCAGGGCGCCTGCTTGCGCGCGGTGCGGAACAGCGCCTTGACCTTCTGGATGCCGACCCCGAAGTACATCGAGGAAAAATCGCTGCCGGTGACCTGAATGAAGCTGGCGTTAGACTCGGTCGCCAGCGCCTTGGCCAGCTGAGTCTTGCCGGTGCCGGGTTCGCCGGTCAGTAGCACGCCCTTGGGCGGACGGGCGCCCAGCGCGGCATAGGCGGCAGGGTCGCGGAGGTAAGCGGTGACGTCGGAGAGTGCCTGCTTGGCTTCACTGGCGCCGATCACGTCGGCAAAGCCGATGCCGCTGCCCTTGCGCTGCACGCGGAAGCCTTGGCTCTTGATCGCCAGATAAGCGAGCGCACCGACCAACAGAAGTATGAAGGGTGCGTAGGGCACCAGCGCCTTGTACCAGGGCGCTTCACCGTCCGTTTCGAACAGCGTCAGCGGGAACAGCTGGCCTTCGCTACTGGCGTAGTGATCGAGCAGCAACTGGGCCACACGGCCAGATTGATCCGGTATCCAGTAGCGCAGCCCGTCGTTCAGGCTGATATAGACCGCATCCTGGCCGAGTGCCGCGCTGGCGATGGTGGCACCACGCAGGTCATTCATCAGTACCGAAAGATCCTGGCGATTGGCTTCCCAGGGGTCTGTGGATTCCTGCAAGGCTTCGAGCATGCTGGCTGCGGCGCCGGTGGTTGGCGTGGCCGGAACGCTGGGCTTGAATTGCCAGTAGGCCAGGCCGGCGGCGAGCGCCAGCACTAGCAGAACGGAGAGCACAGGGCCGCGGCGGCCTTGTAGCAGACGTGGTGTTTTCATTTCACATCCAATCGGGAAGCCCGACGTTTGACAAACAACCGCCATCGAGGCGGACCACAGTTGTACGCGGGAAAGCCCCGCAAGCGCCAATTGCGTGGCGCTGAGCAGTACGGGCTCGTTGGATGCGATTTATATGCCGGACTGCGGTTCGGGCTCTTCGGCTCCGATAGCCGGCGAGGATACGGCAAGTGCCATCATGCGCGAGGCTTAACGACGAGCGGCACCTGGGTTTGCGACGAATGACCGTTAGGTCGCGGAACAAATTGGCCGTAGGTGAAGTACGCGTACCGTTTGCTTCAATGCTGCCCCTGACGTTCGGCGAGGGGCCCCTGGCGCTCAGCGCTTCGGTCAGCGCTGAAATGGCCGAGCATGAAGCTGTCCGAGACCGAGACTTCGGGGCGCCTGAAGCGGCATTAGATGATGGCGTGGGGTCGGTGCCGCGCATCAGTTCCCACCCAAACGCAACCAGATTTACGGAAGGAGAAAGGCTGGATCAGGCCTCGACCACCTGCGGCAACTTAGCTGCAGTCTGGTGCGAGCGTAGCGACAGCCGTGCCATGGCCCGGCGGGCAATGTTCCGGTAGCTCTGTGCCAGCGCACCTTGCGGCTCGGCAGTGACGATCGGCAACCCATCGTCTGCGCCAATGCGGATACGCATGTCCAGCGGCAATTCGCCAAGCAACTCGCTGCCGTACTGCTCAGCCATGCGCCGCGCGCCGCCGCTGCCGAAGATGTGCTCTTCATGCCCGCACTGGCTGCAGACATGCAGGCTCATATTCTCGATGATGCCCAGCACCGGCACGTTGACCTTCTCGAACATGCGTAGGCCCTTGCGGGCATCTAGCAGGGCGAGGTCCTGCGGCGTGGTGACGATCAGCGCAGCCGATACGGGCATCTTTTGCGCCAGGGTCAGGTGGGTGTCGCCCGTGCCAGGCGGCAGATCGACGATCAGGTAATCGAGCTCCTGCCAGTGGGTTTCTTGCAGCAGCCGGGTCAGCGCCTGGGTGATCATCGGGCCGCGCCAGATTACCGGGGTTTCTTCATCCACGAGAAAGCCGATGGACATACATTGCAGTCCGTGGCCGAGCATCGGTTCCAGCTTGCCGTCGCGGCTTTCCGGGATGCCGGAAAGCCCCAGCAAGCGCGGCTGGCTGGGACCATAGAGATCGGCATCGAGCATGCCGACCCGCGCGCCATCGGCGGCTAGGGCCAGTGCCAGATTCGTCGCGGTGGTGGATTTTCCCACTCCGCCTTTGCCCGAAGCGACCGCGATCAGGTGTTTCACGCCAGGCACTGCCTGGGCCGTGACCGGCGCGGCAGTGACGGTCCAGTCGACCTCGACCGTTACCGTTCTTGCCTGGGTATGGGCCAGCAACAGCGCTTGCAGCGCCCGGCTCAGCGCCTGCTGATAGCCATCCGCTGGAAAGCCCAGCGATAGCGCGAGATGCAGGTGCGTACCCTCGACCCGGAGCGCACGTACCGCGCCGGCACTGAGTAGGTCGCAGCCGAGGCAGGGTTCGATCCACTGGCTCAGTGCCCGTTCGGCCTGGGTGCCAAGGTCGCTTTCGGACGTCTTCAATGTGATCAGACTCATGACGTGCTCCTGGGCAAGGCCCGGTGGAAAAGGTGTTAACCGTGCTGGTAGGAGCGAGGGGGAGGCCGAGTCCTTGCTCGCGAATAGGCGACGCAAGCGCTTCGCGAGCAAGTCGCTCCTACAGGTTCCGCTCAGCTATTTCTCCACGAAGGCGCGTTCAATCACGTAGTCGCCGGGTTCGCCCTGCTGTGCCGATGGCTCGAAGCCAATGGCATCGAGCATTCCGGTCAGCTCGTCGAGCATCGCGGGGCTGCCGCAGAGCATCACGCGGTCATGGTCCTTGTTCAGTTGCGGCAGGCCAATGTCGGCGGCGAGCTTGCCGGTTTCCACCAAGGTGGTGATGCGGCCCTGGTTGCGGAATGGCTCACGGGTGACGGTGGGGTAGTAGATGAGCTTCTCGCGAACCTCTTCACCGAGAAACTCGTGTTCCGGCAGTTCATGAGTCAAGTAGTCGTGGTAGGCCAGCTCACTGACCTGACGCACGCAATGCACCAGCACGATTTTGTCGAAGCGCTCATAGGCCTCCGGATCACGGACGATGCTCATGAAGGGCGCAAGACCGGTGCCGGTGCCGAACAAGTAGAGATACTTGCCGGGCCGTAGATCGTGCATCACCAGCGTACCCACGGGTTTACGGCTGATCAGGATCGGATCGCCCTCTTTGAGATGCTGTAGGCGCGAGGTGAGCGGGCCGTCCGGCACCTTGATGCTGAGAAACTCAAGATGCTCATCGTGATTCGCGCTGACGATGCTGTAGGCGCGCATCAGCGGCTTGCCCTCGACGCCAAGGCCGATCATCACGAAGTGACCGTTCTCGAAGCGCAGGCCCGGATCGCGGGTAGTGGTGAAGCTGAACAGGGTGTCGTTCCAGTGACGGACGCTGAGAACGCTTTCGGTACCGATTGCAGCCATGGACAAATCCTCCAACAGTGGATACGGAAACGAGGCAGTAGAAATCGTTAGGGCAAGGCCATCGCCAGCATCGTCATCGCACTCAGCAGCAGGCCGACGCTGAGCACCACGAGCAGCAGCATCGGTCGCCAGCCTTGGGCGAAAAGCTCGCTCAAAGTGGTGCGCATGCCGAGCGCCGCCATGGTTACCAGCAGGCACGCATTGGATGCAGCGACGAGCCCTTCGCGCAAACCGGTCGGCAGCCAGCCGAGGCTGTTAAGTCCGAACAGGGCGAGAAAACCGAGCAGAAACAGAGGGAATTCGGCGCGGCCGGAATCGCCGCGGCGTAATAGCCAGCCAAGCAGCAGCACCAGCGGTGCCAGCAGGGCGACGCGCAACAGCTTGGTCAGGGTGGCGACATCGCCTGCTGTCTCCGACACCAGGTAGCCAGCGCCGGCCGCTTGGGCCACGTCGTGGATGCTGGCGCCGAGCAGCAGCCCGCTTTCGACATCGTCATAGCCTAGGGTGGCGAGCAAAGGCGGGTAGACGAGCATCGACAGGGTGCCCAGCGCGGTGACGCCAACCACCACACCGAGCAGCCGTCGATCCTCCAGCCGGCCAGCGGGAATCACCGCCGCCACGGCGATTGCTGCCGATACACCGCAGATCGCCACCGCCGTGCCGGCAACCAGGCTGTGCAGGGTCGGCAGGCCCAGCCAGCGGCCAAGCAGTAACGCGGCGCCGATGGTCAGCGGCACGCTGGTCGCCACCATCAGCAGCGGAAGACTGCCAATGGTCAGCAGTTGCTCGACTCCGATCCGCGCGCCGAGCAAGGCCACGCCGATGCGCAGGATCTGTCGGCTGCAGAAGGTCACGCCGGGCTGCATGCGTACATCGGCGGCCTGGCTGGCGAAACCGAACCCCAGCAGCAGGACCAGCATGAGGGCGGGCGCGGCGTAGTGTTCGGCCAGAAAACTGCCGGCCAGGGCCAGCACCATGCATAGCGCCGCGCCGGGATACAGCCGACAGACGACAGCGAAGGGCGGCGCGAGCAGTTGCTGGGCGCGTGTATTCATTGCAGGCGCTCGCCCAGTTCGCGCAGGTAGGCCCAGGGATACAGGCCGCGGTAGTGGCCATCGCTGAAATGGAATTGCACGCCGCTGACACCGGACACCTCCAGCCGATCGACGCCAACGTCGGCATCGATCAGTGTCAGCGTGCCGCGTTGCTGCGCCTGGGCGCACATCGAGCAGGCGCAGGACTTGCGCAGCGCCAGGCAGCTGAGCTGGCTGCGCACGCCGTCGGACCAGAGCACTTCGAGCATCTTCTGCGCCTTGCGTAGGCGGATTTCCTGGGGAGGGGCAATCAGGGTCTGGGTGGTCATGGGCAATTCCTCAAGCGATCTTGGAAAAAGTGCGTAACAGGCGCGGCGGATACCCGTCCGGCATCATCAGGGCAGGGGTTTCGGGGGCCCTGACGGAGCGGCTCTGGTCTTCGACTGGCCGTGCGCTACCGGTCAGGGCCGCGCTGCCGATTACCAGCGTCAGCAGCACACAGCGAAACCAACTCGTCATGACAAGTTCGGGCACAGCTCAGCGCTCCAGGAACTGCAGCTTGTCGCCCTGATCGACCCAGGTATCGGCCTCGGCCAACGGACTGTTGGTCTGGGTTATCACGGGCCAGACTTCGGCCAGCTCGGCGTTGAGCTCGATGAAATGGCTCTGATCGGCCGGCAGCGCGTTGTCGGCGAAGATCGCGTCGGCCGGGCATTCCGGCGCGCAGAGGCTGCAGTCGATGCAGGTCTCCGGGTTGATCACAAGGAAGTTCGGCCCCTCGTGAAAGCAGTCTGCGGGGCAGACCTCGACGCAGTCGGTGTATTTGCAGCGAATGCAGTTTTCGGTAACGACATAAGTCATCTCATAGGCTCCTCTGGTGCGCCCGGCCCCTCACCCCAGCCCTCTCCCCAAAGGGGAGAGGGGGCAAGAGCGGCGTGGATCTCAGCGGCGGTGCAGGGCGGCCCTTTAAGCCCTGCATCGACGCGTCAAATATGTAAATCGCTCAACACGCCAAACTTGTAGGGCGGGTTTTAATCCGCCGAACGTGCTTGGTGACAACATCAATCGATGCGTCCCCCTCACCCCAGCCCTCTCTCCAGGAAAGAAGGGGGCGGAGCTGCGCGGATCTCGGTGCCGGTGTAGTGCGACTTTTGGTAAGCCCCGTACAGCCGCGTCGAGTCTGTTAATCGTTCGATGCGCCACCCGTAGGGCGGGCTTCAGCCCGCCGAAACCGCTCGGTGGCAGCATCGGTCGGTGGATCACAACGCATTACGAGTCCCGAATAATCACGCTGCCGCGTCGAGTTTCGACATGGCCCAGCGCGCCAGCTTGCGGACGTCCGGATCCGGGTCGTCCATCGCGGCCTCGACGAAGGCCCGGCCATCGTGATGACCGATCGTCCCCAGCGCGCCGATGGCGGCCTTGCGCAGGTTGCTCATCGGGTCGCGAGCGCAGACGCCGAGCGCCGGGATGGCGCCGATCGCACCGAGTTTGCCGAGCGCGTCCACGGCCTTTTCGCGGACCTGCCAGAAGCTGTCGTGCGTGGCCTCGACCAAGGGCTGTAAGGCCGCCTGGTAATTGAGCTTGCCGATGCTGACCGCCGCTTCGACACGCACTTGCCAGTGCGCGTCATGCAGCAGGCCGACCAGCGTCGGGCCGACCTGCTCGGGCGTGGCGTAGACCAGGGCGCCGGTGGCGGCGCGGCGCACTTCGGCGTCCTCGTCGTGCCCGGCGCGCTCCATCAGCGCGGGAAGGTTTTCGGTCTGCTTCAGCCAACCGATCACCGCCACCGCCTCGCGGCGCACGCCGGCATCGGCTGCCTGCATGCGCTGCAGCGCCGGGGCCTGGGCGGCCGGGTTGCGCAGCGGTTTGACCGCCCGCAGGATTCCAGCCACGACAAAAGGGTCATCCGTGCCTTCCAGCGCTTCGAGCAGCGGCATCGCCGCGGCCGGGTCCTTGAGATCGGCCAGCGCATGGGCGGCGGAGTTGCGCACCACCTCGTTGCTGTCTTGCAGGGCAGCGATCAGCGCGTCAGCGATGTCCACCGCATCGAATTCGTCGACCACCTTGGCGGCCTCCTGGCGCACCGCGGGGTCTTCGTCGTTAAGCGCCAGGATCAGCAGCTCGGCGGCTTCCGGCTCGCCGCAGTCGACCAACTCCAGCACAGCGACGCGGCGAATGCCGGGGTCTTCGGAGGCCAGGTTGTCGGCAATCTGCTGCAACATGGGATCGTCATAAGTCTTCATCAGCGGCTCCTCAGCGCAGCAGGTAGGGAATGTTCACCTTGACCGCATCGGTCGGGCAGTCGGTCTCGCACGGCATGCAGTACCAGCATTCGTCGTATTTCATGTGCGCCTTGCCGGTGTCTGGATTGATCCACAGGACGTCCAGCGGGCAGACGTCGATGCAGACGCGGCAGCCCTTTTCGGCAATGCATTTCTCTTCGTCGACGATGACCGGGACGGCAGAGCGGTGGGTGGCTACGGGCATGGTTTATCTCCTCGGTTCCAGTCGAGCGGGCACTGTCGACCCGCTTCGCTGTGGGGCGAATTCATTCGCCACTTGGCATCAGGGTTCGCTGGGCGAATAAATTCGCCCCTACGGAGCGGCATCAAGCGTTCGTCCTGTAGGGGCGAATTCATTCGCCCATTGGCAGCAGGGATCATTGGGCGTCGCCCCTACAGTCAGGCATTGGCGGCCTTTTTCACCCGCAGCTTGCTGTAGGCGTCTTTCTCTTCGCCCAGCGGAACGACGTAGTCGGCGACCGGGCGTTTGCCGTGGGCCATCTGGCCGTTGGCGTCTTTGAACAGGCGGCTGTGGTAGAACCACTCGGCGTTGTCCTGCTCGGGAAAATCGACGCGGTAGTGGTACAGGCCCCAGCGTGATTCGGTGCGATACAGCGAGGCGCGCGCAGCCATCTCGGCGCAGTCGATGATCGATTGCACTTCCAGCGCCCGGAGCAATTCGTGGGGATCGGCGGCGGCGAGTTTCGGTACGTCTTCGCGCACGGCGAGGATGCGCTCCAGGCCGATCTCCATCTTCTTGGTCACTTTCGGCGGCTGCAGGTAGTCGTTCACCAGGCGGCGCACCTTGTATTCCATCTGTTCGGGCGGGATGCCGTCCTTGACCATGAGCGGCGCCTGGATGCGTGCCAGCTCGGCGGCGATGAAGGCTTCGTCGAGTACAGGCTCGCTGCGGTCCTTGACGAACGTCGCGGCGCTCTCACCGCAGATCTGCCCGTAGACGAAGGCGCCGAGCATGTAGTTGTGCGCCACCGAGGCCATGTCGCCGGCACCGTAGAGGCCAGGCACCGTGGTGGCGCCGGTCTCGTCGGTCCATACGCCGGAGGCCGAGTGGCCGGAGCAGAAACCGATCTCGGAGATGTGCATCTCGACCATGCGCTGGCGATAGTCGATGTGGCGACCTTCGTGGAAGCGGCCGCGGGTCGGACGTTCATTGGTGTGCAGGACGGTCTCGATTTCCTGGATGGTTTCCTCGGCCAGGTGATCGAGCTTAAGGAACACCGGTCCCGTGCCCGATTCCAGTTCCTTGAAAAACTCCAGCATCATCTGCCCGGACCAGTAGTCGCATTCGATGAAGCGCTCGCCGTAGGCATTGGCGGTAAAGCCACCGAGCGGGCCGGTGACGTAGGCGCAGGCCGGGCCGTTGTAGTCCTTGAGCAATGGGTTGACCTGGAAGCACTCCAGGTTCACCAGGTCGGCGCCGACGTGGTACGCCATGGCGTGGCCGTCACCGCAGTTGGCCGGATTTTCGTAGGTGCCGAACAGATAGCCGGAGTTCGGTAGGCCGATGCGGCCGGCGGCACCGGTGGCCATGATTACCGCCTTGGCGCGGATGATGATCGGCTCGGCGGTACGGGTGTTCACCCCGATCATGCCGGCAATTTTGCCGTCCGGGTCCTTGAGCAGGCGGGTGGCCTGGAAGCGGTTCTCGATCTCCACCCGCACGCGGCGCAGGCGGCGGTAGAGAATCTTCTTGACGTTGTGCCCCTCGGGCATCGGCAGAACGTAGGTGCCCAGGTGGTGCACCTTCTTCATGTCGTAGTCGCCGGTTTCGTCTTTCTGGAAGTGCACGCCCCAGGAGTCGAGTTTCTCGATCATCGAGAACGAGCGAGTCGCGTAGGCCATCAGCGCCGGCTGGTGGACGATGCCGTCGTTGGCGATGGTGATTTCCTTGACGTACTGCTCGGGCGTGGCGTGACCGGGGACCACCGCGTTATTGAGGCCGTCCATGCCCATGGAAATGGCGCCGGAGCGTTTGACGTTAGCCTTTTCCAGCAGGATGACCTTGAGGTTCGGGTCCTGCTCCTTAACGGTTACAGCAGCCATCGGGCCGGCGGTGCCGCCGCCGATGACCAGCACGTCGGTATCGATCACTGGGATGTCGTTGATAGTGGTCATGTTGCCTCCTATTTCCGATCCACTCGGAACTGGTATTTGAATGCGTCGCCGCGGTAGCAGAGGTATTCGAAGTCGATGGGACGGCCAGCGCGGTCATGGGTCAGCCGCTCGACGCGCAGGATGGGTTCGCCGGGCTTGAGAGCCAGGTAGTGCTGGTGTTCTTCGTCGGCCAGGGTGGCGTCGAGGCTGATGTCGGCACGCCCAAGGGCAATGCCGAAGGCGTTTTCGAGCAGCGGAAAGATGTCGCCAGAGAGATCCAGGCCGAACATCCGCCGGCCGATTTCGAGTGGGAAGTAGCTGTTCTCGACGCAGACGGCCTCGCGGTTCAGATAACGCACGCGCTTGACCTCGACCACCTCCTCGCCTGCCAGCAGGTGCAGCGCGGCGACCACGGCTTTGGGTGGCTTGCGTTCCTGAATCGAGAGCAGTCGCGCAGTCGCTTCGTAGCCTTGGGCTGCCATCGCTTCGCCGAAGCCCTGCAGGCGCTGCACGTTCTGCACCGCTTTCGGCTTGCTGACGTAGGTGCCCTTGCCCTGGGCGCTGAACACCAGGCCCTCGTTGTGCAGGTCGCGCAGCGCTTGGCGGATGGTGATGCGGCTGACACCGAAGGCGTTCATCAGCTCGTTTTCCGAGGGCAGGCGCTCATGGACCACGTAGCTGCCTTCGAGAATCTTGCGGCGCAGGTCATCACGGATCTGCACATACAGCGGCAGCGGCGACTGGCCAGGGGCGAGTTGCTGGGTTCCTTTCATTGGGTTAGCTCCAACCTGTCATGACAGGTCATGTCGAGCGTTGGCGAAAAACGTCGGGATTCGCGCATGGCTCAGCCTCCGTTCTGCTGCTGGAAAGCGCGCAGGGTTTCCTGACGGATCAGGTCCAGGCACTGGCGCTTGTAGTCCATGAACTCGGTGCTGGTGAGCAGGCTCTGCTCGCGCGGCCGAGGCAGCGAGACTTTGATGTCGGCGATGATCCGGCCGGGGCTGGCGCTCATTACCACGATGCGATCGGAGAGAAACACGGCCTCGTCGATGTCGTGGGTGACGAACACCACGGTGTTCTTGAACTCGCGCCAGATCTCCAGCAGGTTCTCCTGCATCATGATTCGCGTCTGTGCATCCAGCGCACCGAAGGGCTCATCCATCAGCAGCACGCTGGGGTAGTTGGCCAGCGCGCGGGCGATGCCGACGCGTTGCTGCATGCCACCGGATAGTGTCGAGGGATAGGCGTCCTCGAACGCGGCGAGCCCCACTAGCGACAGAAAGGTGCGCGCCACGCTGGACGCTTCCTTGCGTGAAGCGCCTGCCATCAGCGGGCCGAAGGCGACGTTGTCGCGCACGGTTTTCCAGGGGAACAGCGAATGCTGCTGGAACACCATGCCGCGATCCGGACTGGGTGAATCGACCGCCTTGCCATCGATGCTCAGCTCGCCTCGAGTCGGATTGACGAAGCCGGCCATGGCGTTGAGTAGCGTTGATTTGCCACAGCCGGACGGCCCAAGCAGGCAGACGAACTCGCCGGGGCGGATATCCAGCTGCGCGTCCTGCACCGCGGCGCGTTTGCCGCCCTGATGGTCGAATTCGATGTGCAGGTTGCGCACGCTGATGTGGCCGCGACCGTCGCCCTTGGCGTTGGCCTTCGCCCGTAGCCGGCTGTGGTCGAGCACGGCGAGGCGGTTGTCTTGTACGGCGCTGTTCATGGCCGACCTCCCTTGGCCTGCCAGTGCAGCAGCGGGTTGCAGGCCTTGCGAACGAGCAGGGTACAAAGGGTGCCGAGGCCACCGATGGTCAGCATGCCGATGATGATTTCCGGGTACTTGACCAGGGTGTAGGAGGTCCAGGTGAAATAGCCGATGCCGTACTGGCCACTGATGATTTCGCCAGCCAGCAAAGAGAACCAGGCCACGCCCATCCCGATAGCCAGGCCGGCAACAATGCTCGGCATGGCGCCTGGGATCACCACGTGCCAGAGGATCGCTTTCTTGCTGGCGCCGAGGCTGCGCGCGGCGCGGACTAATACGCCCGGCGTCTGCTCCACGCCGTGCACGGTATTCAGCACGATGGGAAAGAAGGCGCCGAGAAAGGTGATGAAAACGATGCTCGACTGTTCCGTTGGCAGCATCAGGATCGCCAGCGGGATCCAGGCCACTGCCGGAATCGGCCGGAACAGCTCGATATACGGCAGGATGATGTCTTCGGCCCAGCGCGAGCGGCCCATCATTACACCGGTCAGCACGCCCAGCACCACGGCGTAGGCATACGCGATGGCGATCCGCTCCATGCTGTGGGCGATGTGCAGGTAGAACTCCGAGCTGGACAGCTGAGTGACCAGTGCCTCACCCACCAGAAGCGGGGTCGGCACGTTCTCGAAGTTGATGAAGAAGTTGAAGCCGCTGCTGGCGGCGAAATGCCAGATCACCAACGCCATCAGCAGCGCGGCGATGCGCACCAGATAGCGACCGGTCATGGCTGGCAGGCGCCGGCGCGGCAGGCCATTGGCGGATGCGCTCGGCGCAGCGGACGGGCTGGGCGCTGCTGCAACTTCCAGCGCAGGCGCCGCTACCGCTGCGGGCACCGCCGTGGCTGAATCGAACACGGGGTTCGGCTTGACACTCATGGCTACGCTCCTCGGCTCAGGTTGATGTGCGCTCTACGGCGCATACGAGCGGATCAGGGCAACATCGCGACCGGTTGCGCGGCGGTCAGCGGCACGCCGCCGCTTTCGGCGATATGTCGCTCGGAGTCGCTTTTCTTCATGAAGGCGAGCACTTCGCCGCTCGGGTCCTTGATCAGGTAGGCCGCCTTGCCGAACAGCTTCAGCCCGGTGAGGTTGTCGTAGACGTAAGTGGCGTTGATGGCGGTGCCGTCGCCCTTGGCCGCTTCTTCTGCGGCGAGCATCGCGGCGGTGTCGTCGTAGGCAACGACGCCTTTTTCAGCGAACCAGATTTCCGCGGGCTTGCGCCCTGGCGCACGTGGGGTGGGGCTGACCACGTTCTGCACCATCGCGTCGTAATCGAGGTCTGACGCGGCATAGGCCTTCTTTAGGTAGGAGTCATCGATCCAGGTGGCGAAATCGAGGTCGGGAATCTGCATTTCCTTTTGCAGCAGGCCATGGTCGTACTTCATGGCATCGACCCATTGCGGCTTGATGCTCGCTTCCATGGTCGAGATGCCGCCGTCACTGAAGTAGAGGTAGAGCACTTCCTTGTCGACGCCGGTCCACTCGGCCACTTGCGTGGCGGCACGCATCGGGTCTTCACTGATCCACTTCTGTGCGGCGATCGTCGCCTTGAGCACGCCCTCGACCACCTCGGGATATTTTTCGGCGAATTCCTCGCGAACCACGATGCCGTGGAATGTCGGAATGCCTGCCTCGCTGCCGTCGTAGATCTTCCGGCCAGTGCCGCGGAACTCCATGATTTCTGACCAGGGACAGAAGTCGGCATGGGCGTCGATCTTGCCCGCGGCGATGTTGGCTGCACCTACGGGTGGCGACTGATTGACCAGGGTGACCTTATCCGACAGGCCGGCATCGCGAAGGACTTTGAGCGTCATGCCCCATGCTGCACTGCCGACCGGCGTGGACAGGCTTTTGCCGGCCAGATCCTGGAGGCTCTGCACGGAGGAGGCTGCCGGCACCACGATGCCGTTGCCGGTGCCCTTGAGGTTGTATCCGGTCACGGCGATGAACCGGGTCTGCTGTTTGCTGGTTTCCTGGAATTTGGCACCGTTGACGATCAGTGGGTAATCGCCCATGACGCCGAAGTCGAGCTTGCCGGCCAGCATCTGATTGGTAATCGGCGGGCCCGAATCGTAGTCGCGAAATTCGATCTGGTAGTCCGCATCCTTGTATTTGCCCGTTTTGGGCAAGTACTGGTCCAGCAGGCCGAGCTTTTCCAGCACGACGCCGCCGGAGACGGTGTTGGTGACCATGCTCTGGTGGCCGATGCCGACGCGGATGGTTTCCGCTGCCGCAGGGCCGCTCAGCACCATGAGTGTTCCGAGAAACGAGGTTGCAAGCAGGCTGTTCCGGTTGTCCATTTGTCTTCACCTTGGCGGTTGAGCAACTTGTACTAACAGGGCATGACGCCTGTGTTTGAAGGTGCACCGGTTGTGCCAGAACGCATCAGGCCCGAATTAACTTCCTGTTTTGCGAGCGGATTTTTTCGGTTGCTGACTTATCAATCAGCCTGTGGCTCAAGCGCGGCGCGCCCGCCTATGGTGCGAATCCGGTATGGCCGTCCCAACGCGGCGCAGCGCGTGAGGCAGTGCTTAGAACAAGTGGAACAAGTCGCGGACGGCGCTGACTCAATCGGCCGCCTGAAGGTAGGGCGCGTGGTGAAAAGCAGGCGTGGGTGGGTTTTCAGCCCCCAAGACAAGCCGTTCCGATGAGCGGCCTGCTAGACGTCGGCTGCGCCGCGCAATTGGGCATGATCCGTAGTAAATAGGCTGGCTTTTCGTACCCAGAGCAGTACCCGCACCATGTCCACCCTGACCGAACTGGCGCAGCAGATCGCTGCCCTCTATCCCTTGCAAGACAAGACCGTCGGCAAGCGCTACCGCATCGTCAATCAGCTCGCCGGCATGACCGAGCTGGAAGAGATCAACGGCGCGCCGCGCTATGTCGATACCCATCAGCTAGCCGATCGGAATCTGTGGGATGGCGGTCCTGGGCGGTCGATCGAACGTTTCGCCTCGGCTTAGTCGATTCGCCCCGCTCAACCGTGAGGCTTCTGCTGGCCGTTGCGCTTGTAATTGCCAACCGCCATCCGGCATTCTCCGACGCTGGCCTGACGCTTACGTCGGCGTGATCGTGGTGCTGCGTAAGGGGCCGCGGACGAAGGCCTGACAATCGGCGATCCGCTAGGGAGACTGAAATGATGATGTGCGATAGCAGCCGCGCCATGACAAGCCGCATCCGGCCTTTGCTGATCGTAGGCCTGCTGGCGCTGTCTCCTCTGGCGCAGGCGCAGGCACTGGTCGAGCCGGTCGGCTACATCATGAAGGTGAAGGGCGAGGCGACCGTTACCAGTCGCGACCAGACCATCGATGCGGCAGTCGGCCAGGCGGTGATCCTCGGCGCGGTGTTACGCACCGGTGCCGACGGCGCGATGGGCGTGACGCTCAGCGACAACACGGTCATGTCCTTCGGTCCCAACAGCGAATTCACGCTGGATGAGTATGCCTTCGAGCCCAGCCGCGAAGAGCTGCGCCTGAGCGGGCATATCAGCCGCGGCACCTTGAACTTCATTTCCGGGGTCATCGCCAAGCTCAAGCCCGAGGCGGTCGAACTGAAAACCCCAACCGGTACCATCGGCGTGCGCGGTACGCATTTTCTGGTGAAGGTCGCTCAGTGAAGATGCTGCGATATATCTTCGCGCTGCTGTGTCTCGCATTGCTTTCGGGCTGCATGACCGGAAATTACGTGGTGCTGCTGGAAAGCCCTGACGGCACCACCGGCGCTGTGGTGATCGACGATGCCAAAGGCCAGACACGGCTGGATCAGGCGCATCAAGGTGTCACCATCGGCGGCGCCTCGGCCACCAGGCCGTTCAACGTCGGTCAGCTGCGGATCGCACACGATTTCTCGGCGGCGTTGGCGGCTCAACCGGCACTGCCGCAGCGCTTCCAGCTTTATTTCAAGATCGGTAGCGCGGAGCTGATCGAGGAATCGGAGCGAGCCGTCGAGCAGGTTTTCGAGGCGATCCGCCTGCGTGGTCCGTCAGCCGTCTCGGTCATTGGCCACACCGATACCCTCAGCGGCCCGTACTGGAACGAGCAGCTGGGCTTAATTCGGGCTCAGGCGGTTGCGGACATGCTGCGCAGCCGAGCCATTGAAGTGATCGATCTACGTGTTTCCTCACATGGCGAGCGCAACCTGCTGATCGATACGCCTGATGGGGTGTCCGAGCCTCGCAATCGCCGGGTCGAAATCAGCGTTCGCTGAAGCGCCTCACTTCTCCGTCAACGTAATGCACTCGCCGCGCTGGCCGGCCCGCAAACGCTGCAGCTGATAACGCACCAGCAGGTCATTCGGTCGCTCGGCAGACAGCTGTTCGAAGGCATCGGCAGCATGTTCGTGCTCACCGGCCAGTAACCTGTATGCCGCATCGTAGTCGTGGTCGACGGCTGTTTCGCAGGGCTCGTAAAGGCGGATCGGCTGCGTCTTGCCCTTGAGCAGTACATCGCCGATGGCGCGCATCGGCACGTCCGGATTGGCGATACGGATGGCCTCCGAAACACATAGATCGGTGCCCAGATAACGATTGAGGCTTTCCAGACGAGCCGCGACGTTGACCGCATCGCCCAATGCCCGGTAGTCGAACAGGGTGGCACCACCGAAATTGCCGACGACGACTTCGCCGCTGTGTGCACTGATGCGCGTGCGGCCGAGCGGGATGCCGGCGGCATGTTGAACGGCTGCGTGGGCGCGGGTGAAGTTGCGGATCTCCAGTGCGCAGGCCAATGCACGGGCCTGGTGGTCGGCCTGGGTCAGGGGCGCCGAGAACAGAATGGCCATGCCGTCGCCGACGATGCGCTCGAGCGTGCCCTGGTGGCGGAAGGCAATCTGGATGAGCCCTTCGAGATATTCGTTGAGCATGCCGACCACTCGCTCCGGTGAGTGGCGCTCCATCAGCGTGGTGAAATCGGTGATATCGGTGAAGACGAAGCTGCAATAGCGGCGTTCGCCGCTGAGCTGGAGCTGATCGGGATGACGCACCAGATGCTTGACGAGATTCGGCGAGATATAGCGCGAGAAGGCATTACGTATCCAGCGCTGCTGATATTCGCTGGCGCGGTGCCGCGCAAGGCTGGCGCCGAGATAGACCAGCAGCAGACCGATCGAGGGCGTCAGGGCGTCAAGTAGCAGCCCATGGCGCGAGTAGGCCCACCAGGCCGCGATGTTCAGTAACGCGATCGCTAGCGCCGCTATCCAGGCGGCGGTGAGTGCGCCGCTGGTGAGGATCAGGACGCAGAGCAGCGATCCGGCGAGCAGCAGGACCAGCGCCTCCAGCGGACCAGCCCAGAACGGACGTTGCAGCGGAGAGCCGGTCAATGCCTGTTCGATCGCTTGGGCATGCACCTGAACGCCCGGAAGCATCCCGCCAAGAGGGCTGAAGCGCAGATCCTGCAGACCCTGAGCCGAGCTGCCGATCAGCACGATGCTGCCGTCGAGCGGGGCGGTGGGCGTGCCATCCAGAATGCGCCACGCAGGCAGGCTCTGCGCGCTCATGTCGCGGCGATAATGCAGCCAGAGCTCGCCACGGCGGTTGGTTGGGAGCGCTAGCGGGCCTATCGCAACCTGTTCGACCGCTCCATTGCTCGCGGTCTCGATGCGGTACAGCTGTTGGTCGAGATAGATCCGCAGCGCTTCGGCGACGAGTGAGGGGAACAGCTGATCACCGACGCGGATCATCACCGGTACGCGGCGCACGACGCCGTCCGCGTCAGGGTGAAAGGTCATGGCGCCGCTGCCGGCCGCGGCGGTTTCGAGCAGCGGCAATGCGCTGATGGTGCCGGCATAGGTGGTGAAACGCGGCAACTTGGCATCGGCACGTTGCCGCACGCCGAAACGGCTGAGTGGACGGGTTTGAGACGGTGAGTGCGCGGTGGCGAAGCCAAGGACGCTGGGCTGTCGTTCGAGCGCCTCGGCGAACAAGTGATCGTGGTCGGGCAGGGCGCCCAGCGTGTCGGCCAAAGCGGACGGGAGGTCCAGCTGCTTCAGCACATAGCGTGGCGAGCTGCGGTCGGCCTCGGCGAAGAGCACATCAAAGACCACCACGGCGGCGCCTGCCTGCTGCAGGCGCTCCAGCAACTGCGCCAGTAGATCGCGCGGCCAGGGCCATTGGCCGTGGCGCGCGAGGCTGGCTTCATCGATGTCGACCACCCGAACCGGAGTTTGCGCCGGCGCTGGCCGCGGATGCCAGCGCTGGTACTGATCGAACAAGCCGTTGCGCAGGCTCTGCAGCATCAGCGGTTCAGCCAGGTACAGAACGCAGGCGGCGAGCAATCCGGCCAACGCGAGCAGCAAGCGAGGCGTAAGTCGGGGTACTGCCATCAGTCGCGCTCCCTGCGTCCGTTCGGGTCAGGGGTTCAGTCGAGTATCAGAATGGCGTCCATTTCAACCTGCGCGGCTTTCGGCAGCGCGGCGATGCCGATGGCGGCACGAGCCGGGTAGGGCTGCTGGAAGTAGCGGCTCATGATCTCGTTGACCGTGGCGAAGTTGCCCAGGTCGGTGAGGAAAATATTCAGTTTGACGATGTCCTTCAGCGAGCCGCCGGCCGCTTCGGCTACCGCCTTGAGGTTCTCGAATACCTGCACGGTCTGCGCTTCGAAGCCTTCCACCAACTCCATGGTCTTGGGGTCCAATGGAATTTGGCCGGACAGATACACGGTGTTGCCGGCCTTGATCGCCTGAGAGTAGGTGCCGATGGCGGCGGGGGCTTTGTCGGTGTTGATCACGGTGCGGGGCATGGGGGATCCTCGTCGAGAGCTTCAAGCAGGAAGCCTGAAGCGGGAAGTAGAGGCGCGATGCTAGACGAAGCCCAGTAGATGTGGCCACCCTTTCCAGCTGGTTACGCTTTAACCCGCGTAATCCGCATTACACCCTTGATGGTGCGCAGCTTCCGGATGACCCGGGCCAGATGAACCCGGTCATGCACGCTGACCACCAGCTGAACCACGCTGATGCGGCCGTCGCGCTCGTCCATGCCGATCTTCTCGATATTGCCGTCGGCGGCGTTGACGCTGCCTGCGAGCAGCGCGATCAGGCCGCGCTGGTGTTCCAGCTCGACGCGCAGCTCAACGTTGAATTCGCCCGTGACGTCCTTGGACCACGACAGCTGGATGCACTTGTCCGGGTTGTGGCGGACTTCGGCGATGTTGCGGCAGGTATCCATGTGCACCACCATGCCCTTGCCAGCGGACAGGTGACCGACGATGGGGTCGCCGGGAATCGGCGTGCAGCACTTGGCGTAATTGAGCACCAGGCCCTCGGTGCCGCGAATGGCTAGTGGTCCTTCGGCGCTCGGCGCCTGTTCGCCGTCGCTGGCCAGTAGGCGGCGGGCGATGACGTAGGCCATGCGATTGCCCAGGCCGATATCTTCGAGCAGGTCTTCGATGACCTCCATCTGATACTCGTTGAGCACGGCCTTGATGCGCTCGGGCGATATGCTTTCCAGACTGGTTTCGAAACCGGTGAGCACCTTGTTCAACAGGCGCTCGCCCAGATTGATCGACTCCGAGCGGCGTTGCAGCTTGAGCGCGTGGCGGATATGCGTGCGCGCCTTGCCGGTGACGACGAAATTCAGCCACGCGGGGTTGGGGCGTGCGCCAGGGGCGGTGACGATCTCGACCGTGCTGCCGCTTTCCAGTGCCTGAGACAGAGGCGCCAGGCGTCGATTGACACGACAAGCGATGCAGGTGTTGCCGACATCGGTATGCACCGCATAGGCGAAATCCACCGCGGTCGAGCCCTTGGGCAACTCCATGATGCTGCCCTTGGGGGTAAAGACGTAGACCTCGTCGGGGAACAGGTCGATCTTCACGCTCTCGATGAATTCCAGCGAATTGCCGGCGCGTTCCTGCAACTCCAGCACGCCCTTGACCCACTGCCGCGCGCGGGCATGGGTGCCTTTCGGGGTCTCGTCCTCGTTGGACTTGTACAGCCAGTGCGCGGCGATGCCGTTGTTAGCCATCTCTTCCATTTCCCGGGTGCGGATCTGGATCTCGATGGGCACGCCATGCATGCCGAACAGCGTGGTATGCAGCGACTGATAGCCGTTGGCCTTGGGGATCGCGATGTAGTCCTTGAAACGGCCGGGCAGCGGCTTGTACAGGCTGTGCACCGCGCCGAGCACGCGATAGCAGGTGTCGACCTTGTCGACCACGATGCGGAAGGCATAGACGTCCATGATTTCATTGAACGCTTTGCGCTTGCCGCGCATCTTCTTGTAGATGCTGAACAGGTGTTTCTCGCGGCCCACCACCTCGCCTTCCAGGCCTTCGCGCGCGAGGCAGTGGATCAGCGATTGTTCTATCTTCTCGACAATCTCGTTGCGGTTGCCGCGCGCTCGGCGGACGGCGGCGCGAATACGCTCGGAGCGCATCGGGTGCATGGCCTTGAAGCCGAGGTCTTCGAACTCCACGCGCATCGAATGCATGCCCAGGCGGTTGGCGATGGGCGCGTAGATTTCCAGCGTTTCCTTGGCGATGCGGCGGCGTTTCTCGCTGGCCAGCACTTCCAGGGTGCGCATGTTGTGCAGGCGGTCGGCGAGCTTGACCAGGATCACGCGGATGTCGCGGGCCATGGCCATGGCCATCTTCTGGAAGTTCTCGGCCTGGGCCTCGGCCTTGGTCTCGAAGTTCATCTGGGTCAGCTTGCTGACCCCGTCGACCAGTTCGGCCACGGTCTCGCCGAACTGCGCGGTGAGCGCTTCCTTGGCGATGCCGGTGTCCTCGATGACGTCGTGCAGCATCGCGGCCATTAGGCTCTGATGGTCCATGTGCATGTCAGCGAGGATGTTGGCTACCGCGAGGGGATGGGTGACGTAGGCTTCACCGCTGCGCCGACGCTGGCCGTCGTGGGCCTGCTCGGCGTAGAAGTAAGCGCGGCGGACCAGATTGACCTGGTCTGCGCCGAGGTAGGTCGACAGGCGATCGGCAAGAGCGTCTATGGCTAGCAAGGGATTGCTCCTCGCCGGCAGGGCGGCTCCGTATTGGCGGCTCGACTTCGACCTGGCATTTAATCAGATGGCCTCGTTGGGCTCTTCCTCGTACTGCACGAACAACGGCTCGTCGTCGACGATGTCGTCTTGGGCGATGACGTCGTAATCCACCAGACCGGAGGCGATTTCACGCAGCGCAACCACCGTCGGCTTGTCATTTTCCCAGGCCACTTTAGGCTCCTTGCCGCCGGTTGCCAGCTGGCGCGAGCGTTTGGTAGCGAGCATGACCAGCTCGAAGCGGTTATCTACGTTGTCCAGGCAGTCTTCAACGGTAACGCGGGCCATGGTGTTCCTCATCAAATTCGTAAAGCGTGCCCGAGTGGGCGAGCGGACGGGATAGTCTAAAAAATCACCAGCTGTTAGGGAAGCGGTAAAAGCGAAAAGCAGCTTTCAGCCCTAAGCCAGCAACTCCTTGAGCAAACCCTCGAAGCGCTTTTGTTGCGCGCTTTGCAGCAACTGATTGGCGCGGAAGATCGCCTGTAAATCGATCAATGCATGAGCGAAGTCATCATTGATCACGAGGTAATCGTATTCAACGTAGTGAGCCATCTCGCTGACAGCCTCGCGCATGCGCTTGTCGATCACCTCGTCGCTGTCCTGGCCGCGGTTGGTCAGGCGCTGGCGGAGCGCTTCCTGAGTAGGGGGCAGGATGAAGATCGATTTGGCCTGTGGCATCAGTCGGCGGACCTGCTGGGCACCTTGCCAGTCGATTTCCAGAATCAGGTCGTAACCCTCGTCGAGGGTCTGTTCGACCCAACGCTGGGAGGTGCCGTAGAGGTTGCCGAAGACTTCCGCGTGCTCGAGGAATTCATCGTGCTGCAGCCGTTCGAGAAACTCTTCTCGGCTGACGAAGTGGTAGTTGACACCATCCACCTCGCCCGGACGCACGGGGCGAGTGGTGTGCGAAACCGAGACTCGAACCTGTGGTTGCGCGTCGAGCAGCGCTTTTACCAAGCTGGTCTTGCCGGCCCCGGAAGGCGCGGAAACGATGTAGAGCGTACCGGTTGAGGCTGACATGAATTTCTCTGGGGCTGTTGCCTGATGAAGCCCGGCGGAACGGATATGCGACGGTCGCATCCTGCGCCAGGTGTGGTTGCTATTCGATATTCTGAACCTGCTCGCGCATCTGTTCGATGAGCACCTTGAGGTTGACCGCTGCCTGGGTGCTGCGCGTGTCGAACGCCTTGGACCCGAGCGTATTGGCTTCGCGGTTGAGTTCCTGCATCAGGAAGTCCAGACGCCGACCAGCGGCGCCGCCGGCTTTCAGCACTCGCCGCACTTCGCTGACATGGGTGCCGAGACGATCCAGTTCCTCGGCCACGTCGCTTTTTTGCGCAAGCAGCACCATTTCCTGCTCGATGCGTTGAGGGTCTAGTTCGGTACGCATTTCGGCGCAGCGGTCGAGGATTTTTTGCCGCTGCGCGGCAAGCATCTGCGGGACCTGGGAGCGCAGCGTGGCGGTTTCCTCGGTGATGGCGTCGAGGCGCTCGTTGATCAGGCGGGCAAGCTCTTCGCCCTCGCGCTGGCGGCCATTCTTCAGCTCCGTCAGGGTGGCGTTAAAGAGCTTCAGGGCCGCGTTGTTCAGCACCTGAGGGTCGGCTGAATCACCAACCAGCACGCCCGGCCAGGACAGCACTTCCAAAGGATTGATCGGTGCCGGCTGTTTGATCAGTGCCGCGACGCTTTCCGCTGCGGCGATCAGCTGGCTGGCGCGATGGCTGTCCACCTGCATCGAGCGGCTCGTGGCGTCCTCGGCAAAGCGCAGCGTGCATTCGACCTTGCCGCGAGAGAGTCCCTTGCGCAGTGCCTCACGAACAGAGCCCTCCAAATCACGGAAGGTGTCGGGCAGGCGCAGGTGCGGCTCCAAATAGCGATGGTTTACCGAGCGGATCTCCCAGATGAGGGTGCCGTGAGCGCCGGCCTGCTCGGCACGTGCGAAGGCGGTCATGCTGTGAATCATTGCGGTAGCCCTCGGTACGATGCGAAAGGCGGAGGATTGTAAATCAAAACGGCGCGAAGACGCATGAGGCGCGATATGGGCCAGCGCGACGACCCCGCGTGGCGTTGGTTGTTGGTCAGTCAACTTCAGCGCTTTGGCCGATCAGCCGACTGGCCGCGTAACTCCGCATCAAAGGCGCCTATAATGCCGGGCACCCGAATCCATGAAGTAGGAATTGTCCCATGAAGCGTCCCAGTGGCCGCGCCGCCGACCAGCTGCGTTCGATCCGCATCACCCGCAACTACACCAAGCATGCCGAGGGATCGGTATTGGTGGAGTTTGGTGATACCAAGGTGATCTGCACCGCCAGCATCGAGAACGGCGTACCGCGCTTCCTCAAGGGCCAGGGGCAGGGCTGGCTTACTGCCGAATACGGCATGTTGCCGCGAGCCACTGGCGAGCGTAATCAGCGCGAGGCGAGTCGGGGCAAGCAGGGCGGACGCACCTTGGAAATTCAGCGACTCATTGGCCGCTCGCTGCGGGCCTCGCTGGACATGAGCAAGCTGGGCGAGAACACCATCTACATCGATTGCGATGTGATTCAGGCTGACGGCGGCACTCGTACAGCTTCGATCACCGGTGCGATGGTTGCGCTGGTCGATGCCCTGAAGCTGCTGAAAAAGCGCGGCGGGTTGAAAGGTGGTGATCCGCTCAAGCAAATGGTCGCTGCGGTTTCGGTCGGCATCTACCAGGGCGAGCCGGTGCTAGACCTCGATTATCTGGAGGACTCGGCGGCCGAAACCGACCTGAACGTCGTGATGACCAGTGCCGGTGGCTTCATCGAGGTGCAGGGGACGGCCGAAGGTGCACCGTTCCAGCCGGCGGAGCTCAACGCCATGCTGGCGCTGGCGCAAGACGGCATAAAAGAGCTATTTGCATTGCAGTCGGCGGCACTCGCCGACTGAGTAGAAGGAGAACGCCATGTCTGATCAAGAGCTGATTCCACAGCC
This sequence comes from Pseudomonas sp. MTM4, assembly GCF_019355055.1. Lineage (NCBI taxonomy): Bacteria > Pseudomonadati > Pseudomonadota > Gammaproteobacteria > Pseudomonadales > Pseudomonadaceae > Pseudomonas > Pseudomonas sp. MTM4. The sequence goes on along the minus strand of NZ_CP048411.1, from coordinate 2,529,329 downwards.
CTCGCCGAAAGCGCGGCAATGGGCGATGTTCTGTCATTACTCGGCGTTCTTCTGGTTTCTGGTGCCGATGATCGGCAATGTGCTGGGGCCGTTGATCGTCTGGCAGCTGAAAAAAGACCTGGACCCCTTCGTCGACGAGCAGGGTAAGGAAGCCCTGAACTTCCAGATCACGTTCAGCATTCTGCTGATGATCTGCGGAGTGCTCGCCTGGATTCTGATCGGCTTCCCACTGATGGCGCTGATCAGCGCGGTGGCGTTGGTGCTGGTGGTGATTGCCGGCATTCGCGCCAACGAGGGCAAGCCTTATCGCTACCCGTTTTGCTGGCGGCTCGTCAGGTAGCGGCAGGCTTCAAGCTTGAGCTTAATAGATACGGGAAGTTGAGAGGCGTCTCGGCGTCAGCTTCCATGCTGACTCGCTTGCAGCTTAGAGGCTCAGCGTCCAGTCGTAGTCCACTACCAGCGGGGCGTGCTGGGAGAAGCGTGGCTGACGGGGCAGGCGGGCGTTGCGCACGAAGCGGCGCATGCCCGAGGTCAGTATCTGGTAATCGAAGCGCCAGCCCAGGTTGAGCATCTGCGCTTGCTCGGTATCCGGCCACCAGCTGTACAGGTCGCCTTCTCGGCTGGCTTCACGCAGCGCATCGACATAGCCCATGTTGCCGAATATCTCGTCGAGCCAGGCACGTTCCGGCGCGAGGAAGCCGGTGGACTGCTGACAATCGCGCCAGTTCTTCACGTCCAGCTTCTGATGAGCGACATACAACGAGCCACAATAGATGTATTCGCGACGCTTACGACGTTGTTTGTCCAGATAATGGGCGAAGTCGTCCATGAACTTGAATTTCTGGTTCAGGTCTTCGTCACCGCCGCGGCCAGTTGGTAGCAATAGACTTGCAATGCTGACCTTATCGAAGTCGGCCTGTAGATAACGGCCATAGCGGTCAGCGGTTTCGAAGCCGAGTCCCATGATCACGGCCTTCGGCTGCAGTCGGGAATACAGCGCGACGCCGCCCTGTTCTGGAATTTCCGCGTCGACGGTATAGAGAAAGTAACCGTCGAGCTGGTAGGCCGGATCGTCAAGTTCTACTACGGAGGCGCGGGTATCCTGCAGGCAGATGACATCGGCATTCTGCGCTTGCAGCCAGCTGAGAAGTCCCCGCTGTGCCGCCGCTTGAATGCCATTCACGTTGACGCTGATAATCCGCATAAATGGCCCCTAAAAACACGTGCGTGTATGATAACCCAAGCTCTTTGCATTAGCTAAACCAGTGTCTTCCGGGAATATTCTTCATGCAGGCGTACCAGCGCGACTTCATTCGCTTCGCCATCGAACGCGGCGTTCTGCGCTTCGGTGAATTCACTCTGAAATCCGGGCGCACCAGTCCTTATTTCTTCAACGCCGGCTTGTTCAATACCGGATCGGCGCTGGCTCAATTGGGTCGTTTCTACGCGGCTGCGGTCGTCGAAAGCGGCATCGATTTCGACGTCATCTTCGGCCCGGCCTACAAGGGCATCCCGCTGGCGGCAGCGACGGCTATTTCGCTGGCCGAGCATCACCAACGCGACCTGCCCTGGTGCTTCAACCGCAAGGAAGCCAAGGATCACGGCGAAGGCGGCACCCTGGTGGGATCGCCGCTTAACGGCCGGGTACTGATCGTCGATGATGTGATTACTGCCGGAACGGCCATTCGCGAAGTCATGCAAATCATCCGTGCGCAAGGCGCACAGGCCGCTGGCGTGCTGATCGCGCTCAACCGGCAGGAGCGTGGGCAGGGTGAGTTATCGGCCATTCAGGAAGTGGAGCGCGATTACGATATGCCGGTGGTGAGCATCGTTTCCCTCGCTCAGGTGCTGGACTTCCTGGCTCAGGATGAACAACTCAAGCGGCATTTGCCGGCCGTAGAGGCTTACCGGGATCAGTACGGGATTTGAGTGCGGCTTGTTCGACAATCAGCCAGTTGATCGTCGCGTAGTCCGTTGTTGGACGTAAGGCCTGAGCTGGATGTTCTGTTTTATGTCAGCAACTGACGAATAACGATCGTTTTGTGTCGCGCTTCAAAAGAAATTTCACTTAGCGCCGTTGATATGGCACCGCGGGGTCGCTGCGGTGCTGTTTCTGTACGCCTGGATCCTTGTTGGTGTGCTTATTGCTGTTCAGTCTGGCCGGTTTGTATAAGCTGCGTTGTCCAAATATAAATGGGCGTTTCGAGTGGCTGAGCCGAGCGCGTCAATAAGAAGAGGCGAATGTATGCAGATAGGGTACAGGTTGATGTTGCTGTTGGGCTTGCTGGGCGCTGCCGCTGCTCAGGCCGACCTGTATCGCTATGTCGACGACAAGGGAGTGGTGGTGCTCGATCGCCACGGCGTCCCGCCCCAGCATATCGGCAAGGGATATGAGGTCCTCAACGATCAGGGGCGCGTGACTCGGGTGGTGCCACCTGCGCCAACCCCCGAAGAGCGCCAGCGCCTGCTCGAGGCCCAGGCTCGTGCCAGCTCGGATGCTCAACTGCTGCGCCTGTACGCCAGTGTCAGGGATGTCGAGCGAGCACAGGTGCGAAAATTTTCGGAGCTCGACAGCGTCATCGGCATCACGCGCAGCAATCTGCAGTCGCTGCGCACCCAGCAGGCCAACCTGCAAAGTCAGGCGGCAGGGCATGAGCGTGCCGGTCGTGAGGTGCCTAAGCCGCTGCTGAAGCAGATCGACAACCTCAGCAGGGAACAGGCTAGCTTGCGTCGTGATATCGAGCGTTATCAGCGGGCCCGCAAGCACGCGGAAGCCCGCTTCGCTCAGGAGCGCCAACGAGTCGCCGAATTGCTCGGTCAATCCGAATAGCGATGCATAAAAAACCCAGCATTTTCATGAAACGCTGGGTTTTTTGTTGGCGGTCCGGTGTTACTTGCGGTTGGTGATTAGAGTGCCGACACCGATATCGGTGAAGATCTCCAGCAGCACCGCATTGGGTACGCGACCGTCAATAATGTGCGCGCTCTGGACACCATCCTGGACGGCGTCCAGTGCACAGCGGATTTTCGGCAGCATGCCGCCATAAATGGTGCCGTCGGCGATCAGTTCGTCGACCTGCGTAGTGGTCAGTCCAGTGAGGACCTTGCCCTGCTTGTCCATCAGGCCGGCGATATTGGTCAGTAGCATCAACTTCTCGGCTTTGAGCGCTTCGGCCACCTTGCCCGCGACCAGATCGGCATTGATGTTGTACGACTCACCGTCGGGACCGACGCCGATCGGTGCGATGACTGGAATGAAGTCGCCTCGCACCAGCATGTCCAGCACCCCGACATTGACCCCGGTGACTTCGCCGACCTGGCCGATGTCGATGATTTCCGGCTGGCTCATGCCGGGAGTCTGCCGGGTCGCCTTGAGCTTCTTCGCGCTGATCAGGCGTGCATCCTTACCGGTCAGGCCGATGGCGCTGCCGCCATGCTGGTTGATCAGCGTGACGATGCTTTTGTTGACCAGGCCACCAAGCACCATCTCCACCACATCCATGGTCTGGCTGTCGGTGACCCGCATACCGTCGATGAACTGGCTTTCGATATTCAGACGCTTGAGCAGATCGCCGATCTGCGGGCCGCCGCCGTGGACCACCACCGGGTTGATGCCCACAGCTTTCATCAGCACGATGTCGCGGGCGAAGCCGGTTTTCAGCTCCTCGCTTTCCATCGCGTTGCCGCCGTACTTGATCACCAGCGTCTTGCCGACGAACCGGCGGATGTAGGGCAGCGCTTCGGACAGGACCTGGGCGAATTGGGTGGCAGCTTCACGGCTGAGGGTCATGCAGGGCTCCGCAAATCAGAACGGCAGGGTGAGATCAGGCGCGACAGTATAAAGCTGTGCACGGAAGACTTCCTGTATGCGCTTGAGTTCTTCCTCTGTTTCGGCCTCGAAACGCAGCACCAGCACCGGAGTGGTGTTGGATGCGCGCACCAGACCCCAGCCTTTCGGATAATCGACGCGCACGCCATCGAGCGTGGTGATGTTGGCTTCGCCCCAATGGGCATCGCGGTGCAGCGCTTCGATGATGGTGAACTTGCTTTCCTCGGTGACCTTGATGTTGATCTCGGGCGTGGAAATGTCATTGGGGAAGGCGGCAAAGACCTGCTCGGCAGTGCGCTTGTCTTGGCTGAGAATTTCCAGCAGGCGTACGGCGCTGTAGATGCCGTCGTCGAAGCCGTACCAGCGCTCCTTGAAGAACACATGGCCGCTCATCTCGCCGGCCAGTAGCGCACCGGTTTCCTTCATCTTTTTCTTGATCAGCGAGTGGCCGGTCTTCCACATCACCGGACGACCGCCGTAACCGCTGATCAATGGCGTCAGGCGCCGCGTACATTTGACGTCGAAAATGATGTCAGCGCCGGGATTACGCGAGACCACATCCTTGGCGAATAGCATCAGCAGGCGGTCGGGGTACACCACGGTGCCTGCATTGGTCACCACGCCGACGCGGTCGCCGTCGCCATCGAAGGCCAGGCCCAGGTCGGCGTTTTCGGACTTGACCTTGGCGATCAGGTCTTCGAGGTTTTCCAGCTTGCCCGGGTCCGGATGGTGGTTGGGGAAGTTGCCGTCGACATCACAGAACAGCGGGATCACCTTGCAGCCCAGTGCTTCGATCAGCTGTGGCGCGATCACGCCGGCGACGCCGTTGCCGCAGTCGACCACTACTCTGAGTGGCTTGGCCAGCGCGATGTCGTCGCGGACGCGCTTGAAATAGCTTGCCAGCACGTCGACCTGCTCAACCTGGCCGACGCCTTCTGCGAGATTGCCAGTCTCAATGCGCTGGCGCAGCGCCTGGATCTGCTCATTAGCCAGGGTGTCGCCAGCGATGACGATCTTGAAACCGTTGTAGTCCGGCGGGTTGTGACTGCCGGTCAGCATCACTCCGGATTTGCCTGCAAGCACGTTGGCTGCGTAGTAGAGCACCGGAGTCGGCACCATGCCGACGTCGCTGACGCTGCAGCCACTGTCCACCAGGCCCTGAATCAGGTGCTGGACCAGCTCCGGGCCGGACAGGCGGCCATCGCGGCCGACCGATACATTGGGTTCGCCCTGAGCCAGGCTCTCAGAGCCAACCGCGCGACCGACCCAATAGGCGGTTTCGTTGGTCAGGGTGTCGCCGACTACGCCACGGATGTCGTAGGCGCGGAAGATGCTGGTGGGCAGTTGAGGGGCTTTCGGGGCGCTCATTGCGGTTTCTCGCTCCTTGGTGTCGAGGCCAAGCCAGTCCTGGTCCTCGTCGAGAATGTCTATGTCGAGAATATCGGTGTCTTGGAACAGCGGATCGACGTGCTCGTTGGATGGGGCTTGCCGGGCCGCCGGCTGTGGTACCGCCGTGGCTTTGGTCGGCGCCGTACCGGCGGTTCGCAGCGGCAGACGGGCCAGACTTTTGGCCAGCGCGTCGAGCGCCGGCAGGCTCAAAGTCGGTGTTTTGATGGCCTTGCCAGTCGAGAGTTCCTGGATCACCTGTCCCAAGTGCATGACATCTTCGCGAAGCCGCCGCTGCTGGGTACTCAGTACCAGCTGCAAGCCCAGTAGGAGGCCGCACAGTGCCGCCAGCGCGGCGGCGAGCAATAAGAAAGGAGATGCCGACGCGGTGCTGGACTCGGCGCCGGGCAGGAAGCTGAGCTTCCAGTTGGGATTGGCGGAAGGCAGGGCAATCGCGTCGCTTTCCACACCGTTACCGCCGCGTTGTGCGAGCAGCTGCGCTGGTGCATTGCTGAATTGCTGGACTAGGCGGAACTGTCCGGCTTCGTCAGGCAGTATCGGCAGGGTCGACAGGGCGCGTTCCAGAGTGGTTACCAGCAACAAGGTGCCCACCACGGGCTGCTGCGGGTCCGGGCGCAACGCCACGGCGCTGTACAGCAGCCAGCGATTGCCGACCTTGAACGCCTCGGGCATCGGCGGCTGGCCATTCTCGGCGCGTTGCAACAAGTCCAGGGCGGCGAAATTCAGCGGGCCGGGTCGATTGGGATTTTGCCGAGCCTGGCCACGTAGACTGAGGTGCGCATCGACCACCCCGTCGCGGTAGCTCAATTCACGCTCGACGGCGCGCAGCTGGTCGGGCTGTTCGCTGCGCAGGGCGTCGAGCAGTTGGGGATCGCTGGCGGTTGAGCGAGCATCGTCGGCCAATTGGCGAAGGGCTTGTTCCACTGCCGAGGCTTGACTCTGGCCCCAGGCCTGGGCCAGTTCGGACGCATGTTCTCGCTGATTGGACTGATGGGCGACCCAGAGCAGCGCGCCGGCCGTCGCAAGCCCCAGCAAACCCGGCAGCAGACCGGGCATGAGCATCTTCAGTCCAGCGTTACGACGCGGCTGAGCGGGTACGGTGTCGGCCGGGTTAAGAATGCCGGTGTCCTTGGCTGTGCGCTTGAAGCGTTTCATGGGGCTCCTCTGATGGTCCTGAAAACGGCTGGCTCAATGGCTGCCAGAGTGCCCGAAGCCGCCGGTGCCGCGGTCACTGTCGTCGAATTCCTTCACCAGTTCGAACTGCGCCTGGATGACCGGCACCAGCATTAGTTGCGCGATGCGCTCGCCAACCGCGATGCTGAAAGAAGTCTGTCCGCGGTTCCAGCAGGAGACCATCAATTCGCCCTGGTAGTCGGAATCGATCAGCCCGACCAAATTGCCGAGCACGATGCCGTGCTTGTGGCCAAGCCCCGAGCGCGGCAGCACCAGTGCCGCCAGATTCGGATCGGCGATATGAATCGACAAGCCGGTGGGAATCAGCAGGGTCTGACCTGGCTCGAGTGTGGTGTCCACTTGCAGCATGGCGCGCAGATCAAGCCCGGCGGAGCCGCTGGTGGCGTATTCAGGGAGGGGAAAATCCCGGCCGAGGCGGGGGTCGAGAATCTTTGCTTGGAGCTTGTGCATGGTCGGTCAGGCCTTGTGGAAACGGTCGGCGATGAAGGCGATCAGCTGGCGGGCGATGTGCCCTTTGCTGGCCTGGCTGAAACGGGTTTCGTGCTGCTGGCGATCGATGACCGTGACGGCGTTTTCTTCACTGTTGAAGCCGATGCTAGGGTTGGCCACATCGTTGGCGACGATCAGATCGAGATTCTTGTCGCGCAGCTTGCGCGTGGCGTATTCCAGCAGATTCTCTGTTTCGGCGGCGAAGCCGACGCTGAAGGGGCGATCTTGGCGACCGGCCAGCGTGGCGAGGATATCCGGGTTGCGCACCATCTGCAGAAGCAGGCCGTCACCTTTAGTGGGATCCTTCTTCAATTTGTGCGGCGCGACTACTTCTGGACGGTAGTCCGCAACGGCTGCGGCGGCGATGAACAGATCGCAAGGCATCGCCGCTTCGCAGGCGGCGAGCATGTCGCGGGCGCTGACCACGTCGATGCGCTGCACGCGGTCGGGTGTCGGCAGGAAGACTGGGCCGGCGACCAGCGTCACGCGCGCGCCCGCTTCGGCGGCCGCTTCAGCCAGGGCGAAGCCCATCTTGCCGGAGCTGTGATTGGTGATGTAACGCACCGGATCGATGTTTTCCTGGGTCGGGCCGGCGGTGATCAACAGATGTAGCCCGGTCAGCAGACTGCGCTCGAAACAATCGGCGGCGGCTTGGGCCAGATCGTCGGGCTCCATCATCCGACCCATTCCGACGTCGCCACAGGCCTGGCTGCCCGCTGCGGGGCCGAACATGCGAATGCCTCGTTGCTGCAGCAGAACGCGATTCGCCTGGGTCGCGGGATCGGCCCACATCGCCTGGTTCATCGCCGGGGCCAGCGCGACCGGCGCGTGGGTGGCCAGCACCAAGGTGGTCAGTAGGTCATTGGCGACGCCTTGAGCCAGGCGTGCCATGAGGTCCGCCGTAGCGGGGGCGATCAGCACCAGATCGGCCCAGCGCGCCAGCTCGATATGTCCCATGGCGGCTTCGGCCGCCGGATCGAGCAGGTCCAGATGAACCGGATGGCCGGAAAGGGCCTGAAGGGTGAGTGGAGTGATGAATTCGCGACCGCCGCTGGTCATTACCACGCGGACTTCGGCACCCTGGTCGCGGAGCCGGCGAACCAGCTCGGCACTCTTGTAAGCGGCGATGCCGCCGCCGACGCCCAGGACGATGCGTTTACGATAAAGCCGCTGCATAGGCCTGCCTTGTTACGGTGAGAACTGGTTCCGGCGGGGAGCCGGATACCGTGGCTAAAAGGCCGCTAAGATAGCACAGCGCCCCTAGAGCGGCGCGCGCTCGACATGGAGGTGACATGAGCATTCGTGACTGGCCTGCGGCGGAACGCCCGCGAGAAAAACTGCTGGAACACGGCGCGGCGGCTCTTTCCGACGCGGAGCTGCTGGCAATCTTTTTGCGCACCGGCGTGGCCGGCAAGAGCGCCGTGGATCTGGCCCGGCATCTGCTCAGCGAGTTCGGCAGCCTGCGCGCGCTGCTGGAAAGCGAGCTTGAGTCGTTCAGTGATCACCTTGGATTAGGGCCGGCGAAGTTCGCCCAGCTGCAGGCCGTACTGGAAATGTCGCGCCGGCACCTGGCCGAGCGCATGCGTCGCGATTCGGCGCTGGAAAGCCCGCAGGCGGTACGCGACTACCTCAAGGCGCGGTTACGGCATGAACCGCATGAGCTGTTCGCCTGCCTGTTTCTCGACGCCAAGCATCGCGTGCTGGCATTCGAGGTGCTGTTTCACGGCACTATCGATGGTGCCAGCGTTTATCCGCGGCAGGTCGTCAAACGCGCGCTGGCGCAGAACGCGGCGGCGGTGATCCTGACTCATAACCATCCTTCCGGCGTCGCCGAGCCGAGTCAGGCCGACCGGCAACTGACCCGCAAGCTTAGCGATGCGCTGGCGCTGATCGATGTGCGGGTGCTCGACCATTTCATCGTTGGCGATGGCGAGCCCTTGTCCATGGCCGAATACGGCTGGATGTGAGCCGTCATTCAGGCCAGCAGCGGTACCAGCAGCAGCGGGATGAGCACGCTGAGCACGAAACGCCCATTCCAGCCAACGGCGATGCGCCAGGGCGATAGCTGGGCGTGGCGCGCCAGTAACAATGCAGAGGGCCCGTAAGGCGACAGCAGCATCGCCAGGGAGAAACCGAATAGCAGCGCCACTGCTGGCTGCAACACCGCAAGGCCCTGGCTCGCCAGCTGTGCCAGCAGCGCCGCGCACAGGTTCAGCGAAATGAGCGGGGCGACTCCCAGCAGCGCCAGCGCCATGATCGCCAGGGTGCCCACCGCGCCCACCGCAAACAGAGCGAGCGGGGTATCGCCGAGGTGATCGGCCAGGTGATGCACCGGCAAGATCGCCGCCACCAGCCCGGCGAGCAGTGCAGAGCTGGCGAAAATGAACGTCTCGTTGCGCATGCCGAGCAGGGTATCGTTGACCTCGCGGAACACCTGGCGCGGCGCTGTTCGTTGCCAGAGCAGGATGACGACCACCGAGAGCGGGACCAGCAGCATCGCGGCCTGGGTGGCGGAAAGCCAGGTCAGCGCGGCCAGCACGGCGATCAAGACGATGCCGATCAGGCTACCGATGAACAGGCCGCGCAAGCTGCCGCCAGACTGCGTCGAGGGATCGACCACAGGTTGGTCGGCCAACTGTTGTAGGCGGCGGTTTTCGGTCGGCCAGCCGAACAGCAACAGGAGCAGGCCGCCGATGAGCCCGAACGGCAGCAGTGCGCTCCAGCTCAGGCCAGGCAGCTCGCGGGTAAGGATGGCGACGGCGACGCTGGTCGGCGCCAGCAGCGGCACCAGCGCGAAGCCGCGCAGCGCGGTGACCATTACTCCGCGCCGGCCCTCGTGGCGCTGGGCGTCGCTGTAGGCACGACGTTCGAGGTGGTTTTCCAGCGAGCCGCAAATCAGATTGAGCATGCCGAAGCTGAGCACCGAGCTGATCGCGAAGGTGCTCATCAGGTAACCGGGATAGAGCCACGCGCGTGGTCCCGCCAGCAACAGGCGATGCAGGTCGCTGAGCTGCCGAAGCCGCTTGACCAGGCAGTGCATCAGACCAAGGGCGCCAATGAAGGCTGCGTAGTAAGCCGCCGATGACAACATGCGCGCAGCCTGTTGCCAGTTCGCCCCGCCGGACAGCAACCAGTAACCGAGTAGAGCCAGGGTGACCATGGCCAGCCGTCGCGGGTAGGGCATCAGCGAACGCCAATGCCAGACGAAGAACACTGCCAGCAAGATGCCGCTGGCGACACTCAGCGGCTGCAGTCGGGTGATCAGCGCCAGTAGTTCGAAGAGTAGCGCCAGTGGCAGCAACACGCTCATTAGGCCGGCAGCTCACGACGCAGGGCGCCACGCTTGAACACGCCTTCGCCGAACGCGATCAACCGATCCTGGTCATCCAGCAGATCGCAGCTGGCCATGAATACCTTGTGCCCGGCCGAGCGGCAGCAGGCAATTGCCCTGACCTGACAGCCCGCAGCAGCGGGCGCGCTGAAATTGATGTTCATGGACAGTGTCAGTGCGACGCGGCGCTCGGCCGGGTCCGGCTCCCAGGTGCCGCACAACCCCATGGCGACATCCATCAGCGTCGCCATGACCCCGCCGTGCATGTTGCTAGCATTGTTCAGGTGGCGCGGCAGCAGATCCAGCGCGAGGACGGCGTGCTCCGGACCGTAAGCCAGCAGTTGGCAGCCGATGTCTTGGAAGAAGCCGGTAACGGAGGCCTGAACCTGCTGCAATTGCGCAGGTGAATATAAAGAAGTGGACATGGCGTTTCGGTCGACGATGGCTTGCTAAGGAGACTGGCAGTCTTTAGGCTCTGGGTCAATCAAGGCGAAATGTTATTCCGCACTGCGGAATTTTAAAGGTGGATCCGAACAGTCGCAACGCTATCTTCATCGAGGAGGTTCGTATGTTTTCCCGTATCGGCATCATCGGCGCTGGCGCCATGGGGCGCGGCATCGCGCAGTTATTTGCTAGCGCTGGTCAGCAGGTCTGGCTGTATGACAGTCGTCCCGAAGCCATTGAGCAGGCGCTGCAATTCAACTGTGAACTGCTCGAGCGCAGCGTAGCCAAGGGTCGCTTGAGTGCCGATCAATTGCCTGCGGTTCTGGAGCGCATGCAGCCGGCCCATCAGCTGACCGAACTGGCCGGCTGCGATTTGCTGGTCGAGGCCATCGTCGAGAACCTCGAGGCCAAACAGAGCCTGTTCGTCGAACTGGAGGGCTTGATCGCCGCCGACGCCGTGCTCGCGACCAATACCTCGTCGCTATCGGTGACTCGCATCGCCAGTGCCTGCGCGCGGCCCGAGCGGGTAGCCGGCTACCACTTCTTCAATCCGGTGACCTTGATGAAGCTGGTCGAAGTGGTTCGCGGCGAGCGCACCGACCCTGCGGTTATCGAGCGGCTGGTGCAGCTGGCCGAGCATGCCGGTCACTTTCCAGCAATCACACCCGACACGCCCGGCTTTCTGGTCAACCACGCCGGCCGGGCCTACGGCACCGAGGCACAACGCATCCTCAGCGAGGGCATTGCCACGCCGGAGCAGATCGACCGCATCCTGCGCGACGGTCCCGGTTTCCGCATGGGGCCGTTCGAACTGTTCGATTTGACCGGACTGGACATTTCCCATGCGGTGATGGAGTCGGTGCACGACCAGTTCTATTACGACCCGCGCTATACGCCGTCCTATCTCGCTGCGCAGCGGGTGGCCGCCGGGCTGCTCGGGCGCAAGACCGGGCAGGGGTTTTACCGCTACGAGAATGGTCAGCAGATTCGCTCGCCGGAGCCTCGCTTCGAGCCGGTGACCCTCGATCGACCGTTCTGGCTCGACAGCATCGAGCCCGAACTGCGTAGCCATATTGGCGCGGTCCTGCAACAGGCCGGCGCGGTGCTCGAAGACGGCGTCGATCCGTCGAGCCAGGCGATCTGCCTGATCACGCCGTTGGGCGAGGACGCCAGTAACTATATCGAGCGGCTGGCGCTACCGGCCGTGCGTACCATTGCTCTTGACCCGTTCAGCGACCTCGATAAGCGCCGCGTGCTGATGCGCCAGCCCGCGCTGGATCCGGCGCTGGAAGCGCAGGCGCGCCAGGCGCTGGGTGCGGATGGCGTGCCGGTAGAGGTGATCAACGACTCACCGGGCTTCGTCAGCCAGCGCATCATTGCCAGCATCGTCAACCTCGGCTGCGAAATTGCCCAGAAGGGCATCGCATCACCGGATACGCTCGATCGCGCCGTGACGGTTGCGCTCGGCTATCCGAAGGGGCCGCTGGAATTCGCCAATCACTACAATCCCGCACGAATCCTCACGATTCTGGAAGGCATGCAGACCTGCTACGGCCACGAGCCACGCTATCGTCCGAGCCCATGGCTGCGGCGGCGGGTACAGCTTGGGCTGCCGCTGACCGCGCCGGATGCGCCGCGCTGAACGTATCCGGAGCGTTCAATCGGCCTTGAGAGGGCGGCTTAAGGTTGGCAACGTGCTGCCGTTAACCCGGTAGACCCGGATGCCGGGCGGCGTGACGTACTGTCCATGCCGCTTGATAAAGGCCAGTTGCTACCAAGGAGTTATGTTCATTGGTGGCCAAGAGGGGTACAACTCGCTCGTTACCGGATGAAAACAAGAGGCCATCGATGCGCCCTGCCTTCCGCCTACACCCCAATGTCTGCCTGTTGCACGCGGTCTCGCTCCTGGCGCTTTTGTCCTTCCTTGAGTGGATGAAGCTGCCGTTCTACCTCACCGCCCTCTCGATATTGCTGCTCAGCCTATGGCCCTGGTTAGGTCCGTGGCGCGTCCAGACGGATCCGCCTAGTCCAGGCGACGCCAATGCCCAGAGCTCTGCTGCGCTGAGCAAAAGCCTTTCGCGCCACACTTGCCACAACGCTCTGTCGGCGGCTCAAGTGTCATTCAGTGCCGAGCAACTGGCGGCACGCCTGCAATCGCAGCTGGCGGCGATCAGCGAGATAGCCAATGGCGCCGAGGCGATGACCGCGACCGAGCAGGACAGCGCCAGTCGCGCGGGCCATGCACTTGAGGCCGCCGAAGCGGTGCGGCGCAGCAGCGTCAGCGGTCGAGCCGAACTGCAGCATGCGATCGAACGCATGCAGCGGCTCAGCGCACAGACCGAAGCCAGTCGCGAGCTGCTCGACGGGCTCTCTGCGCGCACTGAAGAGATACGTCAGATCACAGATGTGATCCAGTCCATCGCCAGCCAGACCAACCTGCTTGCGCTCAACGCGGCGATCGAGGCCGCGCGTGCCGGGGAGGCCGGCCGCGGCTTCGCGGTGGTCGCCGATGAGGTGCGCAACCTCGCCGGGCGCACCAGCAGCGCCACCGAAGCGGTCGGACGGATGGTGAGTGATATCCGCGAGCAGAGCGGGGCAGTGGTCAGCCATATCCAGAAACAGGCCAGCGAACTCGACGAAGCTGCCGAGCAGATTGCAGGCACCGGCGCCCAGCTCACCGGTATTGCCGATCTGGCTGGCAATGTCGAAACCCAGGTGGCGGAAATTGCCTCCGGTACCGCCAACAATCACGAGCGACTCGCGCAGCTTTTCGTAGCACTGGACCAACTGCGTGGTGACGTGCTGGAGAGTGAGACTCAAACCCGTCAGCTGGAGCAGTCTGCAGAGAAGCTCGTCGGCCAGGCGGAAACAGTCAGCGAGCAGCTCGCCGAAGTGCAGCTCGACGACTATCACCAGGGCATCTTCGATCTGGCACGAGAGGGCGCGGCGGCTATCGGTGCGCGCTTCGAGGCGGATCTGCAAGCCGGTCGGCTGACGGTCGATGATCTTTTCGATCGCAATTACCAAGCGCAGCCGGGGACCAATCCGATCCGCTATAGCACTCGCTTCGATCGTTATGCCGACGAAGTCCTGCCGGCCATTCAGGAGCCGTTGCTTGAGCGTAACGATGCTCTGATCTATGCCATCGCCACTACGCCGGATGGCTACGTGCCGACCCACAACCGCGCCTTCAGCCAGCCTCCGGTCGGCGATCCGGAGGTCGACAAGGTCAAGAGTCGCAGCAAGCGGCTGTTCAATGACCGCACCGGCGGGCGCTGTGGCAGCCACCAGCGCAAGGTGCTGTTGCAAACCTATAGCCGCGACACCGGTGAGTTGATGCATGACCTTTCGGTGCCGATCATGGTGGGCGGCCGACATTGGGGTGGCCTGCGATTGGGCTATCGCCCCGAGCCTTAGCGGGCAATGGTGCGTTGGCACAAGCGCCTTGACCTTTGGCACTCGTCCACCACGGGTTGCCGCCCCGCATATCGACAAGCTGGCTAAGCTTGCCGGACAGCATCTGGAGCTCGCCCTATGAAAACCCTGACCGACCACTTGGCGCAGTACGCTGCCTATCACCGCGACCCGCGCAACCTGCTCAGCCATTTCATTGGCATTCCGATGATCGTGCTGGCCGTCGCGGTGTTGCTGTCGCGTCCCGGCGTGGAGGTTTCTGGACGTTGGCTGAGCCCGGTTGCGTTGGTCGCATTGGCGTCGGCGCTGTTCTATCTGCGGTTGGACTTCCGCTTCGGCGCGCTCATGGGGGTGGTGTTGCTGCTCTGCGTCTGGGTCGGTGCGCAGCTGGCGCAGCAGACGACCGCCATCTGGCTGAGCGCGGGGGTTGGATTGTTCGTGGTGGGCTGGATCATCCAATTCGTCGGGCATTACTACGAAGGTCGCAAGCCCGCATTCGTCGACGATCTCACCGGGCTGATCATCGGGCCGCTATTCGTCGCGGCTGAACTGGGGTTCATGCTCGGCTTGCGCGAGCCGTTGCGTCAGGCCATCGAGGCGCGAGTCGGGCCGGTACGGCTGCGTCAGCGCCCGATCGATGCCTGACCTGGCGCACCGTCAGGGAACGAGCGCCATCCACTGATCGCTGAGACTGCGGGCATGGCGGTCCACCATGATCGGCGCGAACGGCCGGCCAGACGCGGTATTGAAGCTGTTGTTTCCGCTGTTCATGTCTTCGAGCGCCACCTTGAGGAAATCCCAGCGGGTCTTCAGCTTGGCGATGGCTGGATTCGATTGGCTGTCCAGGGCGGCGAGTTGCTCATCGATGGAGGGCACCAGGTGCCGCTCGTCCTGCCCAAGGTAGGTGTCCGGTTGTTCGCGAGCCGTTTCGAAGGAGCCCACGTAGGCGCGGCTCAGGTACTGAACGGTCAGGTATTCCACCTTGGCTGGCAGTTCGGCGCGGAAGTCAGCGCCTTGCTGGCTGCGTACCTCGCTGAGGAAGTCGCGTAGCGCCTTGCTCATCTGTAGCGGCCAACCCCAGGGCATGTCGTCTTCTTCGTAACCGAAGCCAGCCCCTTCGCGCAGTGTGGCCTGCAATGTCTGATGCAGCTCGCGCAGCTTGTTACTGGCGGCGGGGAAGCTGTTCAGCGTGTCGGTTAGTGCCTTGAGGTCGCCTTCCATCCTCGCCAGATGGGCTTTCTGAAAACCTTCGCCGCGGTAGAGCAGAAGACTGCTGGCCGCACGGTTGGCATGGATCTGCATGCTTTCCAGAGCGGTGAAGGATTGAGCCTGGGCGGAATTGAGCAGCGCTGGGAACCAGCTCGCCAGCACAATCACCATCAATATCCATTTACGATGATGCATGTCGCGCTCCTTTTTATTTTTATAGAAGCAGTGCCGTATTCGGCATCGGTGCGGCAGCCTAGCTGCCGATGGCACCTTGGTACCATGGCGAGAAGCGAAAGCAAGCGAGGCGGCGGTTTCGCTGGGTAGATTGGCGGAAATACCTTGCAACCTAGATATGTCGCAAAGGTCGCTCAGAGCATCCGTTCCAGCCCGATCCACTGACTGAACCAGGCGTTGAAACGCCGCCAGGCGCCACCGGGCTCATCCAGGAGTACCTTGCGCCGGCCCTCGTCTTCAGCGATCCAGACCAACTGCTTTTCACCGTCGAGCTCGACCAGTCGGACCTCGTAACTTACCGCCGGCGAGGTGCCTTCAAGTGTCAGCCGCTGGACTTCCCCGGCCAGTTCGGTGCTCTCGATCAGGATGCCGACTTCGGTGTTCCAGAGAACCGAACGCGGATCGAAGTTAAACGAGCCGAGAAACACTTCCTGCCGGTCGAATACTGCGCCCTTGCTGTGCAGGCTCGATTCCGACTCACCGCTCAGGTTGTAGGACGCCTCTTGGTCAGGCTGCCGGCGCAGCTCGAACAAACGCACGCCGGCTTCGAGCAGCTCGCGACGATAGGGTGCGTAACCGCCATGCACGATAGGGACATCGGTCGCTTCCAGCGAGTTGGTGAGAATGCGGATGGCCACGCCGTTTTCGGCGTGGTGCGTGAGGTAGTCCACTCCGTCCTGGGTGGGGACGAAGTAGGCGGAAATCAGCGTCATCTCGCGGGTGACGGCGTCCATGCTTGGCTGCAGCTGGGTGGTCAGCAGCAGGTGCTCGTCGGGAATGCCGTCGGCGGTGATCTTGTCCGGGTGGTCCCACATGGCTTCGCCGGGCGCCCAGATCAGCCCCTGCAGCCACTGCGCCAGAGGCGGCCCGTCCAGTTCTGCCATCAGCCTCTGGTAGCGCTGCGGAGTGCGCTGGCGCTCCGCTTGCAGGTACTCCACGATCTGCTGGCGCGCTTCGTCCAGCGCCGCGACGCTAGGTGGACTGCGCAGGAAATGCTGGATGGGGACGCTGAGACCATGGTTCCAGTACTGATCGAAGCTGGTCGCCAGCTGCCGGGCCACCGGCCCGGCGCCAAGCAGATCGATGTCAGTGAAGTTCAAGCCTTTTTCGGCATCGAAATATTCGTCGCCAAGATTACGCCCGCCGACGATGGCCAGGCTGTTATCGGCCAACATCAGCTTGTTATGCATGCGCCGATGCTGCAGTGAAAGATGCAGTAGTCGACCGACAGTGCGGGTAACGATGTTGCTGCGCCCGACATGCAGGGGATTGAAAACGCGGATGAGAATGTTCGGGTGGGCTGCCAGGGTTGCGATTTGATAGTCGCTGCCGTCGCTGGTCGTGTCATCGAGCAGCAACCGGACCCTGACGCCGCGATCGGCAGCCTTGAGCACTTCGTCGATCAATGCACGGGTACTGAGGCCGTCGTGGACGATGTAGTACTGCACGTCCAGGCTCGTCTGGGCTGCACGGATCATTCTGACTCGAGCGGCGAAGGCTTCGGCGCTCGAAGACAGCAGGCGAAAGCCCGAATGCCCGGACGGTTGGTCGACGGCCAACGCTTCAATTCGCCGTGCCAGTTCCGAATCCTGGCTTGGCAGGGCGTGGCTCGTGGGTGCGGTAACCAGCTGCCCGGCGCAGCCTGCCAGCAACAGCATCGCCACGAACACCAGATGTTTGCGCAAGGAGCACCTTTTCGTTGTTAGGGTTCCATGACGATTGGACGTCAGCGCAACGGTGAAATTCAGAACTGGTCCTTGAGCCTGTACCAGAGCATGCCCAATGCCAGCAGCGGAGAGCGCAGCCGCTGGCCGCCAGGGAAAGTCGGGTGCGGTACGCGTGCGAACAGATCGAAGCGGCCTTGAACCTGGCCGCTGATGGCTTCGGCAAGCAGTCGCCCGGCAAGGTGGGTGGCGTTCAGCCCGTGGCCGGCGTAGGCCTGGGCGTAGTACACGTTAGGCTGATCGGGCAGTCGGCCGATCTGAGGTAGCCGATTGGCGCCGATGCCGATCATCCCGCCCCACTGGAAATCGATGCCGATGCCGCGCAGCTGTGGAAACACCTCGAGCATCTTCGGCTGCATATAGGCGGCGATGTCCTGCGGGTCGCGCCCGGAATAATGGCAGGCGCCGCCGAACAGCAAGCGCCGATCGGCCGAGAGGCGAAAATAATCCAGCGCTACCCGCTGATCGCAGACCGCCATATTCTGCGGTAACAGTTCATGGGCCAGCGCCTCGGGCAGCGGCTCGGTGGCGATGATATAGCTGCCGGCTGGCAGTACTTTGCCGGCGAGTTCCGGATTCAATCCTCGCAGGTAAGCGTTGCAGGCGAGCACCAGTTGTCCGGCGCGGACGCTGCCGTGCGCGGTATGCACGCGCACCTCGTGACCGTAATCGATTCGCGTGACTGCCGACTGTTCGAACAGGCGTACGCCCAGCGACTGCGCGGCGGCGGCTTCCCCGAGCGCCAGATTGAGCGGATGCAGGTGTCCCGAGCCCATATCCACCAACCCGCCAACGTAGCGATCGGAGCCAATCACCTCGCGCATGGCATCCTTCGCCACGCGGCGTAGCGGATGTGGATAGCCCAGGCGCATGAGGTCGGCGTAATCGGCGTCGAAGCCCTCGACATGTCGCGGCTTGGTCGCGAGATCGCAATAGCCCCAGGTCAGATCACAGTCGATGGCATGGCGCTCGATACGCTGGCGGACGATATCGACCGCCTCAAAGCCCATGCGCTTGAGTTCGTCGACGCCTTCAGCGCCGATTATCGACTGGAACTGTTCGACGTCATGACCAACGCCACGAATCAACTGGCCACCATTGCGCCCGCTGGCGCCCCAGCCGATTCGGTGCGCCTCCAGCAGCACCACCGACAGGCCGCGCTCGGCCAGTTCGATAGCTGTGTTGAGCCCACTGAAACCACCGCCGACGATGCAGACGTCCGCAACCTGCTCACCTTCCAGGCGTGACAGGGCGAGCCGCTGGTTGACGCTGGCTGCGTAATAAGAGGCTGCGTGATCTTCGCTGTGAATGGCCGCTTGGCGGGTGTGCATGAACGAACCTTGAGTTGATGGCTTGTTTCAAGGGTAGACCGGCGGGTGGTTGCGGGGCAAAAAAGCAGCTTAGAAGCTGGAAAGCATGAAGCTGCTATTCCGGCACCGGCAGCTCCAGCGACTCCTTCACCTCTTCCATGACGATATAGCTCTTGGATTCGCGCACGTGCGGCAGCTTGAGGAGGATGTCGCCGAGCAATTTACGGTAAGAGGCCATCTCCGAAATGCGCGCCTTGATCAGGTAATCGAAGTCGCCTGACACCAAATGGCATTCCAAGACGTGCGGCAGCTTCAGCACGGCGCGGCGGAACTCTTCAAAGATATCGCCGGATTTGTAGGCCAAGCTGATCTCGACGAACACCAGCAGCCCGCCCTTGAGGTGCTGCGGGTTCAGTCGCGCGGTGTAGCCCATGATGATGCCCTCGCGCTCCAGCCGGCGGACCCGCTCGGTGCAAGGCGTGGTGGACAGGCCGATGCGTTCGCCCACCTCGGTAAAGGGCATGCGGCCTTCTGCCTGGAGCAGACGGAGGATCTGGCGGTCGATCTTGTCCAGCTCGCGACGGGTCTGATGCTTGGTTCGCATAGGTTTATCGCCTCCAAGAAAAGCGTTTTAGACGTGAATAAAACGCAAAGATAGC
Organism: Pseudomonas sp. MTM4; assembly: GCF_019355055.1. Lineage (NCBI taxonomy): Bacteria > Pseudomonadati > Pseudomonadota > Gammaproteobacteria > Pseudomonadales > Pseudomonadaceae > Pseudomonas > Pseudomonas sp. MTM4. The sequence goes on along the minus strand of NZ_CP048411.1, from coordinate 2,510,085 downwards.
CGTTTATATGGGGAAAACCACTAGTCGACGCTTTCTATACTCCGCATCAACAGTGACTCGAAAAAGCCCGGCAGCAAACGGGTGGGAGGCAGCGATGCGTGTTCTGGTGATGGGTGGTGGAGTGATCGGCACGACCAGTGCCTATTATCTGGCTCGCGCCGGCTTCGAAGTGGTGGTCGTTGACCGTCAGCCGGCCGTGGCGATGGAAACCAGCTTTGCCAACGCCGGGCAGGTGTCGCCCGGTTACGCCTCGCCCTGGGCTGCGCCCGGCGTGCCGCTCAAGGCCATCAAATGGCTGCTGCAACGGCACGCACCGCTGGCGATCAAGCTCACCGGCGACATCCAGCAATACCTGTGGATGGCTCAGATGCTGCGCAACTGTACGGCGGCGCGCTATGCGGTGAACAAGGAGCGCATGGTGCGGCTGTCCGAATACAGTCGGGATTGCCTCGACGAGCTGCGGGCCGAAACCGGCATCGACTACGAAGGTCGGCAATGCGGCACGACTCAGCTGTTCCGCACCCAGGCGCAGCTGGACAATGCCGCCAAGGATATCGCCGTGCTGGAAGCATCCGGCGTGCCCTACGAACTGCTCGATCGCACCGGCATCGCCCGTGCCGAGCCGGCGCTGGCCAAGGTGGCCGACAAACTCAGCGGCGCGCTGCGCCTGCCCAACGACCAGACCGGCGATTGTCAGCTGTTCACCACCAAGCTGGCCGAGATGGCACGTGAGTTGGGTGTGGAGTTCCGCTTCAATCAGGACATTCAACGCCTGGAATATTCCGGCGACCGCCTCGACGGCGTGTGGATTGACGGCAAGCTGGAAACCGCCGATCGCTATGTGCTGGCGCTGGGCAGCTACAGCTCGCAAATGCTCAAGCCGCTGGGCATCCGCGCTCCGGTCTATCCACTCAAGGGCTACTCACTCACCGTGCCGATCAGCGACCCGACCATGGCTCCGGTATCCACGGTGCTAGATGAAACCTACAAGGTCGCTATCACCCGTTTCGATCAGCGCATCCGGGTGGGTGGGATGGCCGAGATTGCCGGTCACGACCTGTCGCTCAATCCGCGTCGGCGCGAAACCCTGGAAATGGTCGTCGGTGATCTGTTTCCGCTGGGTGGCGATCCGGGTAGCGCGGAACTCTGGACCGGGCTGCGTCCGGCGACGCCGGACGGCACTCCGATCATTGGCGCCACGGCCTATCGCAACCTGTTCCTCAATACCGGCCACGGCACCTTGGGCTGGACCATGGCCTGCGGGTCCGGTCGCCTGCTTGCCGATCTGCTGGCCTCCAGGCGCACCCAGATCAGCACCAATGGGCTGGATATTTCCCGTTACGGCAAGACCAAGGAGACGCGCAAGCATGCCCATACAGCGCCTGCACACTGATGTACGCATGAGCCAGATCGTCATCCACGGCAACACCGTCTATCTGGCCGGTCAGGTGGGCGAGGACATGAGTGCCGGCGTCGAGCAGCAGACGCGCGAGACGCTGGACAACATCGAGCGCCTGCTGCGTCAGGCCGGTACGGACAAGCAGCACATTCTGTCGGTGACCATCTACCTCAAGGACATCGACGCCGACTTTGCCGGCATGAATGCGGTCTGGGACCAGTGGTTGCCCGACGGCGTCGCGCCGGCACGCGCCACTGTCGAAGCCAAACTGTGCGAGCCGGAAATCCTCGTCGAGCTGTCGGTCGTGGCGGCGCTGCCGGAGTAAATTTCGCCTGTCGCCGTCAGTCCCTTCATTCCATTTGATGTGTTGAAAATACTGAACGCCCTCGCCATCATAGCGGCATTGTTTTTCGCGCTTGATTGAGGGCTCCCGTATTGGACGTCGGCGTTCGACTGCAAACCATCCGCAAACTCAAGGGCCTGTCCCAGCGCGAACTCGCCAAACGTGCTGGCGTTACCAACAGCACGATTTCCATGATCGAAAAGAACAGCGTCAGTCCGTCCATCAGCTCGCTGAAAAAGGTGCTGAGCGGCATTCCTATGTCGCTGGTTGAGTTCTTCTCACCCGATTTCGAGCAGGACGGCGACACCCAGGTGGTCTACAAGGCGGGTGAGCTGATCGATATTTCCGACGGTGCGGTGAGCATGAAGCTCGTCGGCAAGGCGCATCCGGGACGGGCCATCGCTTTTCTCTCCGAAACTTATCCGCCCGGCTCCGATACCGGTACGGACATGCTGGCGCACCAGGGCGAAGAGGCCGGCATGTTGGTCGAGGGGCGTCTGGAACTGACGGTGAGCGGGCAGACCTATCTGCTCGAAACCGGCGACAGCTACTACTTCGAAAGCAGCAAACCGCATCGTTTCCGTAATCCGTTCGATACGCCTGCCAAGCTGATCAGCGCGACCACGCCCGCGAATTTCTGAACCTGCTCGGCAGCATTTGCGCAGGTGAGCTGGCGGTGCGACACGGCGTCGCTGGGCAGGCCTGCGCGATATGGGTTGTTTCGGCAAGCATGGCTTGCCGCTATACTAGCCGCCGCCCGCGTAACCGTGGCCGCGGGCGTGTCTAGCCACATGAGGGTGTAAGGTGAACCTGATTAAGAAGATCCTGGTAGCACAGACTGCCGTAGTGGCCCTGTGGGCAATGAGCGCTCAGGCTGCGACCAACGACGACATCGCCGAGCGACTCAAGCCGGTAGGCGAAGTATGTATTCAAGGTGAAGAGTGTGCAGCGGCCGGTCCGGCAACTGCTGCCGCTGGCGGCGCCGCTCGCAGTGGCGCAGACGTCTATGGCAAGTTCTGCACCGCCTGCCACGGCTCCGGTCTGCTCAACTCACCGAAGACCGGCGACTCTGCCGCCTGGACGGCCCGTGCCGACGCAGCGGGCGGCCTGGATGGCTTGCTCAAGCATGCCATCAGCGGTATCAACGCCATGCCGCCTAAAGGCACCTGTGCCGATTGTTCGGACGACGAGCTGAAAGCCGCCATCCAGCACATGTCCGGCCTCTAAGCTTCTGCTGGACAGACATCGCCGCCTTCGGGCGGCTTTGTCGTTTCTGGCGGGGAGAAAAGCTGCGGAGCATCGGGTCGAATCTACGAACCCGTTCCGAGGGCCGGCGTGATACCGGCCCTTGGCATGACCATGAGGTGCCCATGCCCAGTTCCGCCCCGCAACCCGAGCAGCTGCATTTTTCCAGTGACGGCCGCACGCCGAACAGCCCGCATCCGGTGCTGGTGTACCGGCAATTACCGCTGGCCGATAACGACTACGCCAGCGCCTTCGAGAACCTGTTCAACAGCCATCTGTGGCCGGCGCAATGGCGCGCGAGCGTCTTTGACTATCATCACTTTCATTCCACCGCCCATGAAGTGCTCGGCGTTTCGCGGGGCTCGGCGCGGCTGATGCTTGGCGGCGAGCATGGGCAGGAAGTCGAGGTGTGTGCGGGTGATGCGTTGGTGCTGCCGGCCGGTACCGGCCACTGTCGGCTGAGCGCGAGCGAAGACTTCGAGGTGGTCGGCGGCTACCCGGTGGAGCAGCAGTACGACCTGCTGCGCCCGGACGAGCGCAGCCATGATGAGGCGCGTGCGCGCGCCGAGCGGGTCGGCGTACCGATCAGTGACCCGATCGCCGGGACCCAGGGCGCGCTGGTGACGCTGTGGCGCAGAGAGTAACGCGGAGGGTCGTTACTCGACGAACACCACCTGACCATCCGCCAGCGCGGCGACGCGGGCCAGCGATTCGACGCGGAAGCCCGCTTCTTCCAGTTCCTGACGACCGACCTGGAAGGATTTCTCGATGACAATGCCGAGCCCGGCAATGCTCGCCCCGGCTTGCTGAATGATCGACACCAAGCCCTTGGCGGCTTTGCCGTTGGCCAGAAAGTCATCGATGATCAGCACGCGGTCGGCAGCCGACAGATGGTTGGTAGAGATCGCGATGGTGCTTTCCACCTGCTTGGTGAACGAATACACCGAGGCGGTCAGCAGATGGTCAGTCATGGTCAGCGACTGATGCTTGCGAGCGAAGATCACCGGTACGCCGAGTTCCAGGCCGGCCATGATCGCGGGTGCAATGCCAGACGCCTCGATGGTGACGATCTTGGTGATGCCTTCATCGCGGAACAGCCGGGCGAATTCCTGGCCGATCTGCTGCATCAGCACGGGGTCGATCTGATGGTTCAGGAAGGCATCGACCTTGAGTACTCGGTCGGACAGTACGATGCCTTCATCGCGGATCTTCTGTTTCAGCTGTTCCACAAACGCGCTACCTCATGCGTGGGCGGCCCGGTACTTCTGACGATTCGCCGTCCCGAAAGGCGACTGGGCGCTACGCCACGATGGCGAGCGCCCAGCCCGTTTCGATCCTGCATCCATTTCGCCAGCGGTCCCGCTGCCTGGAAAGCCGCGCATTCTCGCTCAATTTCATGCCCGGGTCCAAGCGGAGCTTTCAGTCCGGCGTTTCGATCGACAAGCGGCGAAAGCGTGCGGCCTCGCCATGGTGCTGCAGCACGATGAAGCCCTCGGTGGCCTGGGCGAAGCGTGGAAAGGCGGCGAACTTGCTCCGCACGATGCCGGCGCGCAGGTCGGCATCGTCAAGCCGATAGCCGAGCACGCAACGGCCGCGCAGCCAGTGTTCGACATGGCCCTCGCAAACGCTCACTGCCGCACTGATGAACTCTCCCGGCTCGATAGTTGTTTCCAGCTTGGCCTCCAGCAACCCGTACAGCGCGCCGTTACGCGTGGTGGGTTCGCGGCCGTCGGGGTGGCCTGCATCATCGAGCAACTGCATCTCCGGGCCGCTGTGCCAACTCTGTTCGGCATCATCCTCGACTCGGTAGAGCACGCCCGAATTTCCGGCGATCGGCAAGGCGAATTCGAAACGCAGGACGAAATCGCGATAGCGCCGCCGCGACACCAGGTCGACTCGCGGCGCGCCGGCGATAGCCTGAAGTTCATCGTCGTGGCGTCGCCAACTGCCGGTGGGAAAGTTGTCGGTATGCCAGCCCCGCCAATCATCGGCATCGAGTTGGATTTCCATGAGCGTTAGCCAAACAGCTGCTGTTTGCGACGCAGCCATCGATAGCCGTAGCCGCGCAGACGTAGCCGTAACGGATGACCCTGGGGCTGCTCGTAATCGCTGTCGGCCAGCACGTCGACCATGTCCTGCAGGTCTTGCTCGGCAATTTCGATCTCCACATCCCGGTCTGCCAGATTAACCAGCATCAGCACAGTTGACTGGTTGTCATGGCGTATGGCGAAGACCGAGGGACACCCCGTCTCGACTGGACGATGCTGGCCGCCGCCGATCTCGCGCAGGCCGATGCGGGTGCGGATCATGTTGCCGGTCTTGGCCATCAAGGAGTCGTCGCGCAGGGTCTGGGCGTACACGTTTATCTGCGAATAGGCGAACTCGCCGTCGTCGATCACCGGCGCGGCCAGCTGCTTCGCGTCCGCGCAGGAGAAACCGGCGTTGGGCTCGTTGGACCATTGCATCGGCGTGCGCACCGCCAGGCGCTCGGGCCGGGACAGGTCCTCGCCCATGCCGATTTCCTCGCCGTATCGGATGATCGGCGTACCGGGCAGCGCGAACATCAGCGCATGGGCCATGGCGAGACGCCGCTCGTCACCGTCGAGCATCGGCGCCAGACGACGGCGGATACCGCGGTTGTAGGCGCGCATATCGGGGTCGGGAGCGAAGGCCTGCATGACTTCCTCGCGCTCCTCTTCGGTCAGCCGCTCCAGATCCAGCTCGTCGTGGTTGCGCAGCCAGATGGCGTATTGCGCACGCTCGGGCGGTTCCGGCTGGTGCTCCAGAGCCCGGTGAAGGGGCTCCGCTTCGCTGCGGGCGAGCGAGAGAAAGAAGTGGTTGTTGGCCCAGAAATTCAGCAGCAGGGTTAGCCGGTCGCCTTCGCCGAAATAGTCGCGGTACTGCTCCGGCTCGACGTCGACTTCGCCCAGCAGCACCGCTTCCGGGCGACGCAGGGTGACGAAATCGCGCATGTGTTCGAGCAGCCAGTAGCCGTCCCCGTTGCCTTCGCCGGCCTGCTCGATCAGGTGCGAGGCGGCGTCGACACGGAAACCTGAAACACCCAGGCGCAGCCAGAAGGCGATGATCCGTTCGATTTCCTTGATCACCTTCGGGTTGGCCAGATTCAGATCCGGCTCATGGCTGTAGAACAGGTGGCGGTAGTACTGGCCGGCTTCCTCGTCCCAGGTCCAGACACTGTCCTCGATGGTGGGGAAGATCGGCTCGATGCTGTCGTCCGGCTCGTCCGCCCAGATGTAATAGTCGCGATAGGGCGACTGCCGATCGCGCCGCGCCTCCTGAAACCAGCGATGCTCGGTGGAGGTGTGTTGCACGACCAGTTCGATCATCACGTGCAGGCCCAGCTCCTCGGCTTTCTCCAGCAGATACACCACGTCGGCGAGGTCGCCGAAGCGCGGGTCGACCTGCAGGTGATCGCTGACATCGTAGCCGGCGTCCTTGAACGGCGATTGGTAGAACGGCATCAGCCAGACCGCCGTCGCGCCCAGGCCGCGCACGTAATCGAGGCGGTCGGTAACCCCGCGCAAGTCGCCGCAGCCGTCGCCGTTAATGTCGAGAAACAGGGACGGGTCGATCTGATAGATCACCGCATTTCGGTACCAGAGTGGGCGCATCAGTGTTCCTCCGGGCTGAGAATCAACGCCTGGCCTGCCGCCAGTTCGCCGCTGTAGGGTTCGCCTTCGCCCTGGGCGTCGCTGGCGATCTCGATCTGCCAGTGGCCATTGATCGGAAAGGCATGGGATTCATCGGCGAAGTTCAGGCAGATCACCCGCAGGTCATCGCCCAGTTGCCGCCTGTAGGCCAGCACGTTCGGGTGCGATGGCAGTTCGTGCCAGTCGCCGTGCAGCAGCGCCGGGCTGCTTTTGCGCGCGGCGATCAGGCGGCGGTAGAGCTCGAGGGTCGAGCCGGGCGCACGCAGCTGGCGCTCAACCGCCAGTTCGTCGCTTTCCGGCGGAAAGGGCAGCCAGGGCTCGGCGCCGTCCCAGCCGTGCGGGGCCGCCGCCAGCCAGGGAATCGGTGCGCGACCACCGTCGCGGCCGCCGGGGTCGACCTGCTCGTCCGGCGCGATCAGCGCGTCCTCCAAGCCTAGCTCTTCGCCCTGAAAGATGAACGGCGTGCCGCGCAGGGTCAGCAGCAATACCGCGGCGGCATGGGCGCTACGCAGCGAGCCCTGATAGCGGCTGCGCTGGCGCTGGTTGTCGTGATTGGACAGCACCCAGGTCGGCCAGGCGTTGGCCGGTTTCAGCAGCGCCTCGACATCGCGGATGCAGGTGCGGAACATCACCGGCTCCCAGGGCGCGTCCAGCGGCTGGAAATTGAACGACATGTGCAGCTCATCGCCGGCCCCGTAGTACTGCAGGACCCGTTCGGTGGAGCGGATGTTGACCTCGCCGACCAGCACGCGCTCGCCGGGATAGCTGTCGACCAGCCGGCGCAAACCGCGCAATACCTCGTGGCTGTAAGGCTGGTCGTTGAATTCCACCAGCGGCTGGCCGGCCAGGCAGCGCGGATCGTCGGCGAAGCTCGGCTCCTTGCCGGTGCAGTGGATGACGTCGACGCGAAAACCGTCGATGCCGCGATCGAGCCAGAAGCGCAGCACGCCATGCATCGCCTCGACCACCTCGGGGTTGCGCCAGTTCAAGTCCGGCTGCTCGGGCAGGAACAGGTGCAGGTAGTACTGCTGGCTGTGCTCGTCCCAGGTCCAGGCGCTGCCGGCGTTGAGTGCGGCGCGCCAGTTGTTCGGCTCGTCGCGCCAGATGTACCAGTCGCGTTTCGGGTTGTCCCGCGAGCTGCGAGATTCAATGAACCAGGGGTGCTGATCGGAGGTGTGATTGGGGACGAAATCGAGCAGCACGCGGATCCCGCGGGCATGCGCCTCTGCGATGAGCCGGTCGATATCATCCAGCGAGCCGAACAGCGGGTCGATGTCGCAGTAATCGCTGATGTCGTAGCCGGCATCGCGCATCGGCGAACGGAAGATCGGCGACAGCCACAGGGCGTCGACGCCGAGGTACTGCAGGTGATTGAGGTGGCGCAGCACTCCATTGAGGTCGCCGATGCCGTCTTCGTTGCTGTCGGCGAAAGACCGCGGATAGATCTGATAGACGGTGGCGCCTTTCCACCAGGGTGGCTGGGTTGACTCGCTCATGCTCGTTCCCTTTTCTGGTGTTCGTTTCCGGTGTCCGGCAGGCCGGCTTGGCGGACCTGTCTGGTTACGACTGATGTGGGCCGCTCGGGTTCGCCGTTCGGCAATCTTCTTCGGATGCAGTGAACGACCACCGTGATCGTCCGACTAATCTTGCACAAGCCTCAACGACCGTCTGGGAGACCGCCATGTTGCGTATTGCCATCAATGGTTATGGCCGTATTGGCCGAGCCGTGTTGCGAGCCCTGTTCGAACGTAATCTGGAAAGCCAGATTCGTATCGAGGCGATCAACGACCTCAGTGACCGGGCTGCGATGGCGCATCTGACGCGCTTCGACACCACCTTCGGGCGCTTTCATGGTCAGGTCGACCTGCACGAGGACATGCTGCAGATCCGTGGGCAATCGATTCGACTGCTGCAGGAGCGCGACCCCGCGCAGTTGCCCTGGAAGCAGCTCGGCGTCGATGTGGTGCTGGAGTGCTCGGGCAAGTTCAAGAAGCGCGCGTTGGTCGACCAGCATCTGCAGGCCGGAGCCAACCGGGTGTTCGCCTCGCACCCGCTCGATGGCGCCGACCTGACCGTGGTCTATGGCGTCAACCACGAGCTGCTAGGCACCCAGCGGGTGATTTCCAATGCGTCCTGCACCACCAATTGCCTGGCGCCGTTGGCCAAGGTGCTGCATGAGGCGATGGGGATTCGTCAGGGCCTGCTCAATACCGTGCACGCCTATACCAACGACCAGAACCTGCTGGACAAGGCACACAAGGACCTTTACCGCGCCCGTGCCGCGGCGGAGTCGATGATTCCCTCGACCACCGGCGCCGCCAAAGCCATCGGGCTGGTGTTGCCGGAACTGGCCGGGCGGCTGGACGGCCTGTCGGTGCGGGTGCCGACGCCGAACGTCTCGCTGGTGGACCTCACCTTCGTTGCCGAACGTGCGCCTGCGGGCGTCGAGGCGGTCAATCAGATCTTGCGCGACGGCGCGCAGACGATGCCGCTCGGGGTGATGGAGTGCAACGATTTGCCGTTGGTCTCGCGTGACTTCTTCGGCTACCCGGCATCCTGCGTGGCCGATCTCAGCCACACGCGCGTGCAGGGCGATCTGGTCAAGGTGCTGGCCTGGTACGACAACGAGTGGGCCTTCTCCAACCGCATGCTCGACGTGCTGCTGGCCTGGGGCAACGGCACGGTCTGAATATGGATAGCCCAGCTGGTGACAGCGTCTGGCGGCTATCGCTGGCCGATTTCCGCGATGCGACGGCGGCGGATCGGCCTACACCAGGCTGTGGCGCCGCTGCTGCGGTGGTTTCGGATATTGGCCTGGCCCTAGTGCTCAAGGGACTGAGAATCAGCGAGTCGCGCGGCAGCGAGCCCGCGCGGCGTCGGTTGTTACAAACGGCTGAAGGCCTGATCGGCCGGCCCGGCGCGTTTGCCGATGCGGATATCCGCGCCTTCCAAAATTATCTGCACGCCAGCCGCGACGATACGGCCGATCTCCAAACGGCCTCACGCCAAGCCTGCGCCGTGCCCTTGGCGACCGCGCACAGTTGCCTGGAGGCGCTGGAGCTGGCCAACGAGGCCTGGCCGCTGGTTGCGGCCGTGGTGCGCAGTGACGTGCAGGCCGGCGCGCTGCTCATCCATGCGGGGCTCAGCGCCGCGTTGATCAATGTCGATGCCGACATGGCAAGCCTCGATGACGCCTCGGCGCGCGAACAGGCCGGACGCTCGCGCGAACGCTTGCAGAATGACGCCGACAAGGTCTTGCAACAATTACTCGACCAGGCTGGGGCCGACGCCAGCGATCCACCCGAATATTCCTGAGTCGGGGTTCACCAACCTTCAAGCAAGTCAGCTTGCTGGCAGATGCGGCTCTGCGCGCGAGAAGCCTCATGTCAGCGAGCTGGCATGTACTCGAGTCTTATATTGGGAAAAAATGTCTCGTTTTAGCTTGAATGTTGGTCGATCTGCTTCTAGTCTGGCTTCGAGGCGAGCCGTCCCCAATAACAAACGAGACCCTGAGTCTCCCCGTGCAATCGTTCGTGCAAGTGCTTTATCTGGCGGATACACGTCGTGATAGAGCGCTTCGCGAGGCCCACCGGAGAACACTATGAGCCATCGCATCGTCCTGCCGCGCCTGATGGAAGTCGGCGCCGGCGCTAGTCAGCAGATCGTATCCGTGCTGCATAACCTCGGCTGCAAACGCCCGCTGATCGTCACCGACCGGATGATGGTCGAGCTGGGCTACGTGGCGCGGATCAGCGAGACCCTGGCCAAGGCCGACATTCCCAGTGACTGCTTCGCCGATACGCTGCCGGAGCCGACCGCGGCGTCGATTCATGCCGGCGTCGAAATGGTGCGCCAAGGCAACTATGACTCGATCATCGCGCTCGGCGGAGGCAGTCCGATCGATTCGGCCAAGGCCATCGGCATCCTCGGCAAGTTTGGTGGCGAGATGCGCGACTACCGCTTCCCGCGCGATGTCAGCGAAGCCGGCCTGCCGCTGATTGCCATCCCCACCACCGCCGGCACCGGCTCGGAAGCGACGCGCTTCACCATCATCACCGATGAGACCAGCGACGAGAAAATGCTTTGCGCGGGCCTCGGTTTCATGCCCGTCGCCGCGCTGATCGACTACGAGCTGACCCTTTCGCTGCCGCCGCGGGTGACCGCCGACACCGGTATCGATGCGCTGACCCACGCCATCGAGGCCTACGTCAGCCGCAAGGCCAGCCTCTATAGCGATGCCCAGGCGCTCGAAGCCATGCGCCTGCTGGCGCCCAACTTGCGCGCGGCCTACCACGAGCCGGGCAATCGCAACGCCCGCGAGGCGATGATGCTCGGTGCGACCCTGGCTGGCATCGCCTTCTCTAATGCCTCTGTGGCGCTGGTGCATGGCATGAGTCGCCCGATTGGTGCGTTTTTCCATGTGCCGCACGGTCTGTCCAACGCCATGCTATTGCCGGCAATCACCGCGTTTTCCATTCCCTCCGCACCCGAGCGTTATGCCGACTGCGCCCGGGCCATGGGCGTGGCGGGTGAGGACGACAGCGTCGAAGTGGCCAACGAAAAGCTGCTGACCGAACTGCGCGCGATCAACAAAGAGCTGCAGGTGCCAAGCCCTGAGCAGTTCGGCATTACCCGAGAGCGCTTCTTCGAGCTGCGCGAAACCATGGCGAATCAGGCCCTGGCCTCGGGTTCGCCGGGCAACAACCCGCGCGTGCCCACCGAAGCAGAAATCATCGACCTCTACGAAACCGTCTGGAACCAGGAGTGAGCCCCATGCAGACCCTCGGCAACCTGATCAACAACGAGGCCGTCGCTGGCCGCTCCGAACGCCACGCGACCGTCTACAACCCGGCTACGGGCGAGCCGCGCCTGTATGTTTCGCTGTCTTCGGCGGACGAAACCCGCGAGGCCATCGCCGCCGCACAGGCCGCTTTCGAAGGCTGGTCGAAGACGCCGCCACTGGTGCGCGCACGGGTGATGTTCCGCTTCAAGACGCTGCTCGAAGCGCGTCGCGATGATGTGGCTCGGCTGATCTCGCTGGAACATGGCAAGGTCTTCTCCGACGCCCAGGGCGAAGTCACCCGCGGGCTGGAAGTGGTGGAGTTTGCCTGCGGCATTCCACACCTGCTCAAGGGCGAGTTCTCGTCCAACGTCGGCCGCGACATCGATTCCAACTCGCTGATGCAGCCGCTGGGTGTTTGCGTCGGCATCACCCCGTTCAACTTCCCGGCCATGGTGCCGCTGTGGATGCTGCCGGTGGCCATCGCCTGCGGTAATACCTTCGTCCTCAAACCATCGGAAAAGGATCCGAGCGCGACCATGCTGCTCGGCGAGCTGCTGGCCGAAGCCGGACTGCCGGCCGGCGTGCTGAACATCGTCAACGGTGATAAGGAAGCGGTGGACGTGCTGCTCACCGACGAGCGCGTGCAGTCGGTGAGCTTCGTCGGCTCGACACCGATCGCCGAGTACATCTACACGACCGCTTCGGCGCACGGCAAACGCTGCCAGGCGCTGGGCGGGGCGAAAAACCACATGGTGATCATGCCCGACGCCGATCCGCAGCAGGTGGTCAGCTCGCTGATGGGCGCCGCCTACGGCTCGGCCGGCGAGCGCTGCATGGCGATTTCCGTGGCGGTCTGCGTCGGCGACGAGGTGGCGGACAACCTGGTCGAGATGCTCAAGGGTGAAATCGCGCAGCTGCGCACCGGCCCAGGCACGGGCGTCGAACCCGAGCCGCAGATGGGCCCGTTGGTCACCCGCGAGCACCAGCAAAAGGTCAGCGGCTATATCGACCTCGGCGTGGAAGAGGGTGCGACGCTGGTCTGCGATGGGCGTGGCATCAAGGTCGAGGGCTACGAGAATGGCTTCTATGTCGGCCCGACGCTGTTCGATCGCGTGACGCCGCAGATGCGCGTCTACCAAGAGGAAATCTTCGGCCCGGTGCTGGCGGTGGTGCGAGTCAGCTCCTTCGACGAGGCGCTGAAGCTGGTCAACGACCATGAATACGGCAACGGCACCTCGATCTTCACCCGCGACGGCGATACCGCGCGGCAGTTCGAAGAGCGTGTGCAGGTCGGCATGGTCGGCGTCAACGTACCGATCCCGGTGCCCATGGCGTTCCACTGCTTTGGCGGTTGGAAGCGTTCGGTCTTCGGCCCGCTGAACATGCACGGTCCGGACGGCGTGCGCTTCTTCACCCGGATGAAGACGGTGACTCGGCGCTGGCCGACGGGTATCCGCGCTGGCGCCGATTTTTCGATGCCGACGATGAAATAAGGTGGGGGAATCGCCGTAAGGAGGGCGGCCGTAGGGTGGGCTTCAGCCCACCGATTGGCAGTGGCAAAGCGTAACTGCTGACGAAGCGCGCTCGTTCTGATTCGCTTGCCGATTCGAATGTTGCGCGCAGCTGGTGGGCTGAAGCCCACCCTACGGGTGCGGCGTCTAAGCGAACCCGATAGTGATGGCAGTTCCCTCTGTAGGGTGGTCGGGCGGCGTTCCGCTTCAGCCCACCGGCGTGTAACCCATCGTTCGGCCCAAACGGACCGGCTCAATGGGGTCAACGGTTGCGCTGGTGGCGCCGGTCGATACACTCGCGTCGCGCCATGGCGCGCTTTATTCCTTCAACGACAGGGCAGGTGATGCGCAGTACCCCCCGTGAAAAAGGCTCTTCCATCACCCGCGTGCTGGAAATCATCGAAGCGGTGGCTAGCGCTGCGGAACCACTGACGCCCAGCGCCTTGGCGGAGAAGCTCGATATTCCCAAAGCCAGCGCCCATCGGCTGGTGCAAACGCTGGAGAAAGAGGGCTTCCTGCAATTCGGCCTGCGCGGCGGCTTGCTGCCGGGCGACCGTCTGCACGCCACTGCGGTGAACATCCTTGGCAGCGGTCGGCACAAGGCGTTGCGCCAGGCGATCCTGCGCCAGCTGTCGGAAGAAATCGGCGAGACCTGCGGACTGTCCGTGCCCGATGGCCTGGACATGCTCTATTTCGACCGTGTGCAGACCAACTGGCCGTTGCAGATCAACCTGCCCATCGGCAGCCATACGCCGCTCTGGTGCACCGCCAGCGGCAAGCTTTACTTGGCGTCGCTGCCCAACGAGCAACTGGAGCGAATCCTGCCGCGTCTGCCGATCCGCCAACTGGCACGCAATACCATCACCGACCTCAGCGCCCTGCGCGACGATCTTGCGCGGATTCGCGAAGAGGATCTGGCCACTGATTCGGAGGAGTTCATCGACGGCATGGTCGCCTGCGCCGTGCCGGTGCGGGACGCACGCGGCGAACTGAAGGCCTGCCTGTTTACCCATGCCCCGGTGATCCGCTGCGCGATGGAGCCGCTGCTACATTTCGTGCCACGCCTGCGCGCGGCGGCGAACGAGCTGGAAAGCATCGTCAGTGGTTGATGGGCGGATCAATGGAACGCTGCGCGGCTTCCGCCGGCTGTTTCGATATACGAGTTGCGCCTTCGCAACCCGGATTACACCTTCGGCTAATCCCAGGCTACGGTTTCAGCGGTTTCTAGCGCCGTAGGGTGGGCTTCAGCCCACCAGTAACAGACGATAGTGGTTGTTGGCGTAGCTTTAGGTGGTTGGTGGGCTGAAGCCCACCCTACAGCATGCCGCCTTTATCGCTTCAACATCGCCCGCATCGCCGCCAGCGCGTCGTTGCCGCGCGCCGCTTTGACTTCCACCGGCGCGTCTTCCTGGCCTTCCCATTCCAGATCTTCCTGGGGCAGTTCGTCGAGGAAGCGGCTGGGCATGCATTCGATGATTTCGCCGTACTGCTTGCGCTTGGCGGCGAAGGTCATGGCCAGGTTCTGCCGTGCGCGGGTGATGCCGACGTAGGCCAGGCGGCGTTCTTCCTCGATGGTGTCGGCCTCGATGCTGGAGCGGTGCGGGAGGATTTCCTCTTCCATGCCGAGGATAAATACGTACGGGAATTCCAGCCCCTTGGACGCATGCAACGTCATCATCTGCACGCCCTCGGCGCCTTCTTCCTCTTCCTGCTGGCGTTCGAGCATGTCGCGCAGCACCAGCTTGGCGATGGCTTCCTCGATGGTCATCTCGCCTTCTTCGTCGCGCTCGAGGGTGTTCTTCAGCGCATCGATAAGGAACCAGACGTTGCCCATGCGGAAGTCCGCGGCCTTGTCGCTGGAGGTCTGGCTGCGGACCCAGGTCTCGTAGTCGATGTCCATGACCATGCTGCGCAGCGCGGCGATGGGGTCGTTCTGCGCGCACTGCTGGCGCAGGTTGTCCATGTAGCGCTTGAAACGTGAGAGGCGGTCGGTGAAGCGGCTGTCCAGCAGCTCGCCCAGGCCGATTTCGTCGCAGGCGGCGTACATGGAAATCTTGCGCGCGGTGGCGTAGTTGCCGAGCTTTTCCAAGGTGGTGGAGCCGATCTCCCGGCGCGGTACGTTGATCACGCGGAGAAAGGCGTTGTCGTCGTCGGGGTTGACTAGCAGGCGGAAGTAGCTCATCAGGTCCTTCACTTCCTGGCGGCCGAAGAAGCTGGTGCCGCCGGACAGGCGATAGGGAATCTGGTGATGCTGCAGCTTCAGCTCGATCAGCTTGGCCTGGTAGTTGCCGCGATAGAGGATGGCGAAGTCGCTGTAGGGCCGCTCGGTCTTGAGGTGCAGCGTGAGGATTTCCATCGCCACGCGCTCGGCTTCGGCTTCCTCGTTGCGGCAGCGAATCACACGGATCGGGTCGCCATGGCCCATTTCCGACCACAGCTGCTTCTCGAAGGCGTGAGGGTTGTTGGCAATCAGCACGTTTGCGCACTTCAGAATGCGGCTGGTGGAGCGGTAGTTCTGCTCGAGCATCACCACTTTCAGCGAGGGGAAGTCATCCTTGAGCTGCATCAGGTTTTCCGGGCGGGCGCCGCGCCAGGCGTAAATCGACTGGTCGTCATCGCCCACCACGGTGAAATGCGCGCGTTCCTGCACCAGCATTTTCACCAGCAGATACTGGCTGGCGTTGGTGTCCTGATATTCGTCCACCAGCATGTAGCGAACCTTGTTGCGCCACTTCTCCAACACTTCGGGGTGATCCTGGAAAAGCTTCACCGGCTGCATGATCAGGTCGTCGAAATCCACCGCGTTGTACGCCTTGAGCGTGCGCTGGTAGTGGGTGTAGACGATGGCGGCGGTCTGCTCCTTGGGATTGCGCGCGCTGCCCAGTGCCTCCTCGGGCGTGATCAGGTCGTTCTTCCAGCTGCCGATGTAATTCTTGATCTCGTCGACGCCGTCGTCGCCCGAGTATTCCTTCTGCATGATGTCGGTCAGCAGCGCCTTGATGTCGCCCTCGTCGAAGATCGAGAAGCCCGGCTTGTAGCCGAGTTTGGCGTACTCCTTGCGGATGATGTTCAGGCCCAGGTTATGGAAGGTAGACACGGTGAGCCCGCGCCCTTCGCCGCCGCGCAGCAGGCTGCTGACGCGCTCCTTCATTTCGCGCGCGGCCTTGTTGGTGAAGGTCACGGCGACGATGTATTGCGCGCGGATGCCGCACTGCTGGATCAGGTAGGCGATCTTGCGGGTGATGACGCTGGTCTTGCCGGAGCCGGCGCCGGCGAGCACCAGCATGGGGCCGCCGACGTAGTTCACGGCTTCCTGCTGCCGGGGATTGAGTCGGGACATGGTCGTTCGGGTGTCTGAGGGCGGGGCGGGAGTTTAACAGGCCGGAGCTGCCACTACGCACGGTGGAGCGATGAAGCGCGATCCACCGTGCGAAGCAGCTTGCGGCTACCGCACCATATGCAAGAAGTGCATGTGCTTCTCGTACTGATCGAGGATGTCGCCGATCACGCCTTCGCGGCTCCAGCCCATGACGTCGTAGTCCTGGCCGCCTTCCTTGAGGTGGACTTCGGCGCGGAAATACTTACGTTCGCCGGGCTCGTCGTCCTCGTTGCTGGGCACGAAGCTCGGCATCGCATAGGCGCGGGGGCGTATTTCGTAGATGAAGTCAGGCTCGCCTTCATGGGTGATTTCGATGCGGACGCGGCGGTCTTCGCCTTGTTCGACGGTTGCGCCGTAGCCTTGTTTGCGAATCTCCTCGGCAACTGCTTCACAGGCGGGACGAGCCACGTCGGCGATGAAGCGCACCACGTCGGGGCGTCGTGGAAACTTCGTCAGATTGCTCAAGCGTCGCTGCCAGTCGCTGTAGGCGCGCGGCGTGGTCGGTGAGGTGGTGATCGCCTGGTAGCGCAACCCCTGTTTGGTGGCATCCAGGCGCAAGGCCTTGAGCAGGCCCCACATCGAGCACAGCAGCGCGAGGGTGAAGGGTAGGGCGCTGGCGATGGTGGCGGTCTGCAGTGCGGTCAGGCCGTCGGCCAACAGCAGGGCGATGGCCACCGCGCCCATGGAGCCGGCCCAGAAGACCCGCTGCCAGACCGGCGTGCCTTCCTGGCCGCCGGACGCGAGCATGTCCACGACCAGCGCACCGGAGTCCGCCGAGGTGACGAAGAACACCACCACCATGACGATCGCCACCAGTGAAAGCACGGAGGCGAACGGGAAATGCTCGAGGAAGGCGAACAGGGCCAGTGAGCTGTCGCGGTCGATGGCTTCGCCCAGGCTGGTCACGTGTTCCCAGAGAATCATGTGAATGGCGGTATCGCCGAACACGGTCATCCACAACAGGGTGAAAGCGGTCGGCACCAGCAGCACGCCGGCGACGAACTCTCGAATCGTCCGGCCACGGGAAATGCGCGCGATGAACAGCCCGACGAAGGGCGACCAGGCCAGCCACCAGCCCCAGTAGAACAGGGTCCAGCCACCGATCCAGTCGTTCGGCTCGTAGGCGTAAAGATTGAAGGTGGCGGTGACGATCTGCGAGAAGTAATTGCCGGTGTTCTGCACGAAGGTCTGCAGGATGAATACCGTCGGGCCTGCTATCAGAACCAGCAGCATCAATAGCGCGGCAAGAGTCAGGTTCAATTCCGAAAGCCGCCGCACGCCCTTGTCCAGGCCGGTAACGACCGAAATGGTCGCCAGCAACGTAGTGGCGACAATCAGGCCGATCTGCACCGGTACGGAAATGGGCAGGCCATACAGATGGTTGAGGCCGGTATTGATCTGCGTGACGCCCAGCCCCAACGAGGTGGCGACGCCCAGCACGGTGCCGATGATGGCGAAGATATCCACGGCATGGCCGATGGGGCCGTAGATGCGCTCGCCAATGAGCGGGTAGAGCGCCGAGCGCAGGGTCAGCGGCAGATCATGGCGATAGGCGAAGTAGGCCAGAATCATCGCCACGATGGCATAGACCGCCCAGGCATGCAGACCCCAATGGAAGAAGGTGATCTTCATCGCCTCGCGCGCGGCGGCAACCGTGCCGCCTTCACCAACGGGCGGCGAGAGGAAGTGCATCACCGGCTCGGCGACGCCGAAGAACATCAGGCCGATGCCCATGCCAGCGGAAAACAGCATGGCGAACCAAGTCAGGCTGCTGTAATCAGGTTCACTATGATCGGGGCCGAGCTTGATATCGCCGTAACGGCTCAAGGCGACGATCACCACCATCAGCAGGATGATGGCCACCGCCAGGATGTATAGCCAACTGAGGTTGGCGATGATCCAGGCCTGGACGTCGCCAAACAGCGTTTGCGCATGTTCTGAAAAGGCAACGCTATAGATCACCAGCGCGAGAATCAGTACGGCAGAGCCGAAAAAGACGGGAGGGTTGATGGTGGAAGAGGAAGACTTTTTGGCCTCCATGCTGCGCTCCTTGATACCGAAAGGGAGTGGGCCGCCTGTGGCGAAAGGGGGTGCACTCTAACATAGCGACCGTCGTCCGACCGGGCGAAGGGCCGTCGCCACGAGGGCTTACAGGATGTGACCGCACAATTCGGCGTATTGCGGCACGCTTCTGCCAAACCGTGATTCGCCTGTCGGAACCGCACGGTGAAACCCATCCAGCGGCCGCATCGCGCCTCAGGATGCCTGGCTACCCGGCCGGTATTGCAGCGCTTCGGCCAGGTGCCGGCGGCCGATGAACGCATCCTGTTGCAGGTCCGCCAAGGTCCGCGCGACTTTGAGAATCCGGTGCGCCGCCCGCAGTGAAAGCCCGAGTCGCTCACAGGCGCGCTCCAGCCATTGCTGGTCGTCGGCCTGCAGTTGGCAATGAGTGCGCAATCCGGTGAGATCGAGAAAGGCGTTCGCGCAGCCCTGACGGGCCAGTTGAATGCGCCTTGCCTGAGCGACCTGCTCAGCGACCACGGCGGTATTGTCGTTGGTTGCGGGTGGCGCGTTCAGCGCGGTGGCTTCGCGTGCAACGGTGAGGTGTAGGTCGATGCGATCAAGCAGTGGGCCTGAGAGCTTGCCTCGGTAGCGCTGGATCTGATCCGGCGAGCAGCGACAGCGGCCACTCGGATCGCCCAGGTAGCCGCAGGGGCAGGGATTCATCGCCGCGACCAGCTGAAAACGGGCCGGGAAACGCACCTTGTCGCGCGCCCGTGCGATCACGATACAGCCTGATTCCAGGGGCTCTCTGAGCACTTCCAATACCTTGCGATCGAACTCCGGCAGCTCGTCGAGGAACAGCACGCCCTGGTGCGCCAGCGTAATCTCGCCGGGTCTCGGCCGGCTGCCGCCACCGACTAGCGCCGGCCCGGATGCACTGTGATGGGGCTGGCGAAACGGTCGTTGCGGCCAATGCTCCAGCGGCGACTGGCTGGCAACCGAATGAATCGCCGCGACTTCCAGCGCTTCCTGTTCTTCAAGTGGTGGAAGCAAACCGGGAAGACGGCTGGCCAGCAGCGTCTTGCCGGTGCCCGGGGGGCCTGAAAAAAGCAGATTGTGCGCGCCAGCCGCCGCGACTAATAAACCGCGTTTGGCGGCGGCCTGGCCCTGCACATCGGCCAGATCGGGGTAGGGCAGCACCTGACGCAGCAGGCCCTGGGCCTCGAAGGGAGCGATAGGCGTGACGCCGTTGAAGTGCGCCGCGACTTCCAGCAAATGATCAGCGGCGTAAACCACCAGCCCTGAAGCCAGACTGGCTTCCTCAGCATTGGCTCGCGGCACCAGCAGCGCGCGCCCGGCCTGACGTGCCGCCAGGGCCGCAGGCAACACGCCCTGCACCGGGCGTAACGCGCCGGATAGCGCCAGCTCGCCCAGACACTCGAGGGTATCGAGGCGGTCTGCAGGAATCTGCCCGCTGGCGGCGAGAATGCCCAAGGCGATGGCCAGATCGAAGCGGCCACCGTCTTTCGGCAGGTCGGCGGGGGCGAGATTGAGTGTGATGCGGCGGGCCGGGAAATCGAAGTCGGAGGTCAGGATCGCGCTGCGCACGCGATCCTTGCTTTCCTTGACCGCGGTTTCCGGCAAACCGACCAATGCCAGCGAAGGCAGGCCGTTGGCCAGATGGGCTTCGACAGTGACAGCGGGCGCCTCGACGCCCACCTGGGCGCGGCTATGAACTATGGCGAGGGACATTCGATCACTCCTTTGATCGTGTCGCCACCGAGCTTAGTCGGCGGCGGGTGGCTGCAGTCTTTCTTCCAGCTCGGCGACCTTGGCCTCGAGTGCTTCGAGCCGCGCTCGGGTGCGCGCGAGCACCACCATCTGGTTGTCGAATTCGTCGCGGCTGACAACGTCCAGTTTGCTCAGCGCGCCCTGCACGATGCTTTTGAACTGGGCTTCGATTTCGGGACGGGGTAGCGGCGTCTCGCCGTTGAACAGGCGTGAAGCCTGAGAGCCGATGGCGTCGAGAAAAGCTTTGGGTGGGAGCATGGACATCACCTGTTTCTGAGCGGCGGGCAGTGTAGCACGGCCTGTTTGAGGCCGATTTTCGTCGCAGTGCACGTTTATGGGCAGGCGGTCGCATCGCCTTGCCCGGTATTGGTGCGCGGGTTTCGTGGGTCTGTCAGCGATGCGACCCGCGCGGCTGCGGTGGGGCGGGCTATCACGCACTTCTCACGGACCTGGCATTGATTCTGCTTGGCTCGTCATGAAGACGCACCGGTGCGTTGCGGTGCGCAGACGATTCAGGACGTTTCGTCGGATCGGCTGATGGTGTTGGAGGTCGCTCGGCTATGTCGACGCGTTACAAGAGCCAGACACAGAGCTTAGACTTGTCCTGGGTTCGTACTTCTGGGGCAAGTCCACCTAAACGGGAGAAGTTTTCATGAAATTAGTTACTGCCATCATCAAGCCGTTCAAGCTGGACGACGTACGCGAGTCGCTGTCCGAAATCGGCGTCCAGGGCATCACGGTCACTGAGGTCAAAGGTTTCGGGCGCCAGAAAGGCCACACCGAACTGTATCGCGGCGCTGAATACGTGGTCGATTTTTTGCCGAAGGTGAAAATCGACGTGGCGATTGCCGACGACCAGCTGGACCGCGTGATCGAGGCCATCACCAAGGCCGCCAACACTGGCAAGATCGGCGACGGCAAGATTTTCGTCGTCAATCTGGAACAGGCCATCCGCATCCGCACAGGCGAAACCGACACCGACGCGATCTGATCGGCGTCGTCGCGTAGTGAACGATTGACCGGGCAGCGCCCGGGCTCAGGCGAAATCAGGCAAGCCAGCCGAGTCTGATTTCACACGCTACGCACGATCCGACGCTTTGCGATTGCCTGCTTCGGCAGGCCTACGAACCCCCACGCCCCAGGAGTAAAACCATGACTCTGCGAAGATTCGCAGGGCTAGGAGCCCTTTTGTCTCTGATAAGCCCAGGCATCGCCTTGGCGCAGGACGCGACGCTCGATTCAGGCGACACGGCCTGGATGCTCACCGCCACCGCGCTGGTGCTGTTCATGACCATCCCTGGCCTGGCCTTGTTCTATGGCGGCATGGTCCGCTCCAAGAACATTCTGTCCGTCATGCTGCAGTGCTTCGCCATCGCTGGCCTGATGAGCATCCTCTGGATGGCCTACGGCTACAGCCTGGCGTTCGACACCACCGGCATGGAAGCAGGCGTCACCAATTTCAGCTCCTTTATCGGTGGTCTCGACCGTGCTTTTCTCAGCGGCCTGACCCCAGACAGCCTCACCGGCACGGTTCCGGAAAGCGTGTTCATCACCTTCCAGATGACCTTCGCCATCATCACTCCGGCGCTGATCGTCGGGGCTTTCGCCGAACGCATGAAGTTCTCCGCGATGCTGGTGTTCATGGGCGTCTGGTTCACCCTGGTCTATGCGCCGATCGCACATATGGTCTGGGGCGGTGACGGCGGACTGATGTGGGACTGGGGCGTACTCGATTTCGCCGGTGGCACCGTGGTGCACATCAACGCCGGTATCGCTGGTCTCGTGGCTTGCCTCGTGCTCGGCAAGCGCAAGGGCTTCCCGACCACGCCGATGGCGCCGCACAACCTGGGGCTGACACTGGTGGGCGCCGCAATGCTCTGGATCGGCTGGTTCGGCTTCAATGCCGGCTCCTCCCTCGCAGCCAATGGCACTGCGGGCATGGCCATGCTCGTGACGCAGATCGCCACCGCCGCCGCGGCGCTGGGCTGGATGTTTGCCGAGTGGCTGACGCATGGCAAACCCAGTGCTCTGGGCATCGCCTCCGGCGTGGTCGCCGGCCTGGTTGCCATCACGCCTGCTGCCGGCACGGTCGGCCCGATGGGCGCGCTGATCATCGGCCTGGCGTCGGGCGTCATCTGCTTCTTCTGCGCCACCAGCCTGAAACGCAAGCTCGGTTACGACGATTCGCTGGACGCCTTTGGTGTGCACGGCATCGGCGGCATCGTCGGTGCGTTGCTCACCGGCGCATTCGCAGCGCCTGCACTGGGCGGCTTCGGTGAGGTGGACAACATCGCGCTGCAGCTGTGGATCCAGCTCAAGGGCGTGCTGTTCACCGTCGTCTACACGGCGATCGTCACCTTTGTGATTCTCAAGGTGATCGATTGGGTGATGGGCCTGCGGGTCAGCGATGACGAAGAAACTATCGGTCTCGACCTCAGCCTGCACAACGAGCGCGGCTACAACCTGTAAATCCCGATCAAGCGTACGAAACCCCCGGAGCCAACCCCGGGTTTGGGGCCGGCTTGCCGCTAGAAAGGCCAGCCGGCGACCGAATGGCGCGAAACGCGCGACACATAGAGGTGACACATGGACAGCACAGCTCTGATACCCGTCCAGTACGGACTCGATACCTTCTACTTCGTCATCTGCGGTGCGCTGGTGATGTGGATGGCGGCCGGTTTCGCCATGCTCGAATCCGGTCTGGTGCGGGCCAAGAACACGGCGGAAATTCTCACCAAGAATATCGTGCTGTATTCGGTGGCTTCGATCATGTATCTGCTGATCGGCTACTACATCATGTATTCGAGCCCCGAAGGCGGCATCCTGCCGAGCCTGGGTTTCCTGATCGGTGACGAGAACGCCGTGGATGTAGTCGCCGCGGGTGGTGAGGATGCGCCTTACTACTCGGCGAGGGCCGACTTCTTCTTCCAGATCGTATTTGCCGCAACCTGTATGTCGGTGGTGTCCGGCGCGGTGGCCGAGCGCATGAAGCTCTGGGCCTTCATTGCCTTCGCCGTAGTGATGACCGGGTTCATCTACCCGATTCAAGGCTTCTGGAAGTGGGGCGGCGGTTTCCTCGACGCGGCAGGCTTCCTCGATTTCGCGGGCTCCGGTCTGGTGCACATGGCGGGTGCTTCGGCTGCGCTGGCTGGCGTGCTGCTGCTGGGCCCGCGAAAGGGCAAGTACGGCCCGAACGGCCAAATCAATGCGATTCCCGGCGCCAATCTGCCGCTGGCGACCCTGGGTGCCTTCATCCTGTGGATGGGCTGGTTCGGCTTCAACGGCGGCTCGCAGCTGCGCATGAGCACTATCGAGGACGCCAATGCAGTCGCTCAGGTGTTCACCAATACCAACATGGCGGCTGCCGGCGGCTTGGTCGCGGCGCTGATCACCGCACGGTTGCTGTTCGGCAAATCCGATCTGACCATGATTCTCAACGGCGCGCTGGCCGGGCTGGTGGCGATCACCGCCGAGCCGCTGACGCCGAGCGCCCTGCAAGCCGTGCTTATTGGCGGTGTCGGTGGCGTGCTGGTGGTGTTCAGCATCCTCGGCCTGGATAAGCTGCGTATCGATGACCCGGTCGGTGCCATTTCGGTGCACGGTGTGGTCGGCATGTGGGGGCTGCTGGCGGTGCCGCTGACCAACGCCGATGCGTCCTTTGGCGCGCAGCTGCTGGGGCTGGCTTCGATCTTCGCCTGGGTATTCGTCGCCAGCCTGATCGTCTGGGGCATCCTCAAGGCCGTGATGGGGCTGCGAGTGAGCGAGGAGGAGGAATACGAGGGCGTCGATGTGGTCGAGTGCGGTCTCGAAGCCTATCCGGAGTTCACCAACAAGCGGTGATCGCAACGTGACGATAAAGGGCGCTCGCGAGCGCCCTTTGTTTTTTCTGCCGCCGCGCTAGAATGCGCCCGTTCAGGTGTCGAGGGGCTTTCCAGCATGTGGCAACAGACCGTGATCACACTGCGTCCTAGACCGCGTGGCTTCCATCTGATTACCGATGAGCTGCTTGCACAACTACCGGAACTGCAACAATGCCGGGTCGGTCTGTTACACCTGTGGCTGCGCCATACCTCGGCCTCGCTGACCATCAACGAGAACGCCGATGGCGCGGTGCGGCGCGACTTCGAGACGTTTTTCAACCGCCTGGTACCACAAGGCCAGGGTGGTTACGAACATGATTACGAAGGGCCGGACGATCTGCCGGCGCATTTCAAGGCGAGCCTGCTCGGTTGTCAGGTGAGCTTGCCGGTCGGCGACGGGCAGCTGGTATTAGGGACTTGGCAAGGTATCTATCTGGGGGAACACCGCGATCGAGGGGGTGCCAGACAGGTCGTCGCAACGCTGCACGGGATGGCAAGTTGAATTTTTTTTGGCGGTGGCGAACAAAGCACATCGCTGGGCTATAACTTCCGCTTTGGCAAGGTACGAGGTTGAACATGAGCGACGAAGAATTAGAACAAGACGATCTGGACGTTAACGACGAGGAGGAAGGCGAGGAGCTGGCCGCCGCCGATGACGGCGACGACAACGCTGACGACGAGGGGACCGACAGTGAGCGCGCCACCCCGACGACCAAGAAGGCCAAGGCCAAGACGGTAGTCGTCGAGGAAATGCCAAGCCTGGAAGCCAAGCAGCGCGAACGTGACGAGCTGGCACGTGCGATGGAAGAGTTTCTCGCCCGTGGCGGGCGCGTGCAGGAAGTCGAACCGAACGTAGTCGCCGATCCGCCGAAAAAGCCTGACAGCAAGTACGGCAGCCGGCCTATCTGAATCAAAGCGAAAAGCGCTGGAGGCGGAAGGCTGGTCGAGCTCGCAAGAGCCATGCCATCGCCTTGAGCTATATCAGCGCTTGAGCACGAGCGAAGCCCAACACCGCCCGGTGTTGGGCTTCGTCGTATTTGCGATTCGTTGAAGCGCTATCGCCAACCGGCCAGCAAAGCCGGGAGCTCTGCGAGGCTGCGGATCTCCGCGTCTGGCTGACCGTCGTGCTGCCAAGGCGTTCCGGCTGGATTGAACCAGATGGCGCGGACGCCGGCCCGCTGCGCGCCAGCGATATCGTCATCAGGGTGATCACCGATATGCACCGCGTGCTCGGCGCTCACCCCCGCGCGGCCCAGTGCTTCCTGGAAAGGCCGCGGGTCCGGCTTGCCGATGCCCAATTCTTCGGCGCATAGGGTGAATTGAAAGTAGTCGGCGAGGCCCAGGCGACGGACATCGGCGTTGCCATTGGTCAGCACACCGAGTGTGTATTGGTTGGCCAAGCACTCCAGCGTTGGGTGCACGTCGGGAAAGAGATCGATCGCATGGCGAGCTTCGAGAAAAACTTCGAATGCCTGGTCGGCAATGCCTTGCGCTTCGCCACTCGGATAGCCGGCGTCGTGCAGCGCATGGAAGAGGATGCGCCGGCGCAGTTCGCTGATGCGGTGCTTCAGGCCTGGCTCGGACTCGACCAGCATGCGGCGGATCGCGGCCAGCGACTCGACAGGAAAGTCGCCCAGGCGCGGCGCGTATTGGCCGAGCCAATCTCGCAAGCGGATTTCGGCGCTCTGAATGACCGGGCCGACATCCCACAGCGTGTCATCGAGGTCGAAGGTGATCAGCTGAATGCTCATGGGTCACTGTCCTGCTTACGTTTGGCTCGCGGGTGCGCCTGGTCATAGACCTTGGCCAAATGCTGAAAATCCAGGTGGGTATAGATCTGCGTGGTGCCGATGTCGGCATGGCCGAGCATTTCCTGTACGGAGCGCAAATCTTGCGACGATTCGAGTACATGGCTGGCAAAACTGTGCCTCAGCATGTGCGGGTGCAGGTGCTGGCCGAGCTCGCGCACACCGGCCTGGCGTACCCGCAGTTGCACCGCGCGCGCACCGAGGCGGCGTCCCTGCTGGCTGACGAATACCGCGCCATCGGCCGGATTGCTCAACGCCCGCAGCGGCAGCCAAGCCTGCAGCGCTTCGCGGGCCTTGCGTCCGATAGGGAGCACGCGATCTTTGTTGCCTTTGCCATGGACGTGAACCAGGCCGGCCGGGACGTCGAGCTGATCGAGATTCAGGCCGATTAGCTCTGCCAGGCGCAGTCCGGATGAATAGAACAATTCGAGCATGGCATGATCGCGGTGGCCGATGAAATCATCCTCGATGCCACCGTCGAGCAGCTGCATCGCCCGGTCGGTGTCGAGCAGTCGTGGCAGGCGTTGCTCGCCCTTGGGCGCGGAGATGCCGGCGGCCGGGTCGTGAGCGCAGCGTCCTTCCTGATTGAGGTAGCGATACAGGCCGCGCAGCGATGAGAGCAGACGTGCCAGGCTACGGCTGGATTGACCCTGGCGGTGCTGTTCGGCAATCAATTGGCGAACGTGGGCGCTTTTCAGCTCGGACCACTGCCCAAGCTGCTGCTTTTGGCAGTAGCCCATCACCTTGATCAGGTCGCGCCGGTAGGCATCCAGCGTATGCGGCGACACGTGCCGCTCGCTGCGCAGATGTTGGAAATAAGCGTCGAGATCGGTTTGCATCAGAGCTCACTTCGATATGAGACAGCCATTAGCTTGAAGCTGAAAGCTAGACGCGAATCGCTCGTGGGCCGCGCATTGCCTTCAGCTTTCAGCTTTCAGCGTACCGATCGCAGCGGCGCAGAGTAATGCGGCAGCACTCGAGTCAGCACCTCGGCGATATAGCTGAGGAACAGCGTGCCCAGCGAGCTCTTGTAGTGCTGCGGGTCCTTGCTGCCGATCGCCAGGATGCCTTGCTGCTGGTTGAGCGCGACCACCGCCGCCGAGCCGATCTCTTTGCTTTCCTCTTCGCCGAACAGAAACACCAGCTCATGCGGGCGCAGCACGCCGCAAATGGTCTTGCCGCCGCCGAGCAGGCCGCCGATGGCTTGCTGTGCCTCGGCGCTGGTGACGCTGCGACCGACCGGCAAGGGCGCTTCACTGAACAGGATCAGACTGACATAGGGCACTTGGAACTCGTGCCGTAGGCTTTCGTCCACCGCACCGATTACTTCTTCCAAGGAGTTAGCATCCAGCAGGTCGAGGACCAGTCGGCGGGTTTTGTCGAACAATCTGTCGTTGTCGCGGGCCACGTCCATCAGCTGCGACAGACGGTGACGCATCTCGATGTTGCGTTCGCGCAGCAGCTTTACCTGCCGCTCGACCAGCGACACCGCGCCACCCGGCAGGTGTGGAATGCGCAGCTCTGGGATCAATTCATCATGGTCGACGAAAAATTCTGGATGAGCACTCAGATAAGCCGCGACGGCTTCGGCATCCGGCAGTTGCGGCTTATCCTGGTTTTGCTCGGTCATAGGCGAACCTGTCCTTCGAAAACGCGAACGGCGGGGCCGGTCATCATAACGGGCTGACCTGGGCCTGCCCATTCGATGGACAGACGGCCACCTGGCAGATCGATCTGCACCGGCGAATCCATCCAGCCCTGGCCAATCGCGGCGACCGCAGCGGCGCAAGCGCCGGTGCCGCAGGCCTGGGTCTCACCCGCGCCGCGTTCCCATACGCGCAGTTTGGCGTGCTGGCGATCGATGACTTGCACAAAGCCGGCGTTGACCCGCTGTGGAAAGCGCGGGTGATGCTCGATTTTTGGCCCGAGCTCATGCACCGGCGCGCTGTCGATGTCGTCCACACGCAGCACCGAATGCGGGTTGCCCATGGACACCGCGGCAATCTCCAGCTGCTGTCCGTCGACGTCCAGCGGATAGCTCATGGCTTCACCGTCGGCGTGGAAGGGAATGTCGGCCGGAACCAGCCGTGGCGGGCCCATATCAACGCTGATCTGCCCGTCGGGACGGATATCCAGTTCGATGATGCCGCCCTTGGTCTCGACGCGAATCCGGCGCTTCATGGTCAGCCGCTTGTCCAGCACGAAGCGGGCAAAGCAGCGGGCGCCGTTGCCGCACTGCTCCACTTCGGAACCGTCTGAATTGAAGATGCGATAGCGGAAATCCACGTCGGGATTGTGCGGCGGCTCGACCAGCAGCAGCTGATCGAAACCGATGCCGGTATGCCGATCACCCCATTGCTTGGCGTGCTTGGGCTGGATATGCGCGTGCTGGCTGATCAGGTCGATGACCATGAAGTCGTTGCCCAGGCCGTGCATCTTGGTAAAACGCAAAAGCATCGTCGTGGCCTCAGGCAGGCAGCAGGCTTTCGCCGGCGTAGAGCTCCTGCACGCTTTCGCGGCGGCGCACTTCGTAGGCTTGGTCGCCGTCCACCAGCACCTCGGCGGCGCGGCCACGGGTGTTGTAGTTGGAACTCATGACGAAACCGTAGGCGCCGGCCGAACGAACGGCCAACAGATCACCCTCGGCCAAGGTCAGTGGGCGTTCCTTTGCGAGGAAATCGCCGGTTTCGCAGATGGGGCCGACGATGTCGTAGTGGCGGGGCTGACCTTCGCGCGGCTGCACCGGCACCACGTCCATCCAGGCCTGATACAACGCGGGGCGGATCAGGTCGTTCATCGCCGCGTCGACGATGGCGAAATCCTTGTGTTCAGTGTGCTTGAGGTATTCCACGCGGGTCAGCAGCAGACCGGCGTTGGCGACGATGGAACGGCCCGGCTCGAACACCAGTGCCAGGTCGCGACCCTCGATACGCTGGCGCACAGCCTTAATGTAATCACCAGCCAGCGGCGGTTGCTCGTCACGGTAGCGAACACCGAGGCCGCCACCCAGATCCAGGTGGCGAATACGGATGCCGGCTACCGCGAGGCGATCGATCAGCGCCAGCAGGCGGTCGAGCGCGTCGAGGAAGGGCGGCAGGCTGGTGAGCTGGGAACCGATGTGGCAATCGACACCGACGACGTCGAGGTTGCTGAGCTCGTGAGCCCGCGCATAGACCGTCTCGGCATCGGCGATGGCAATGCCGAATTTGTTTTCCTTGAGACCGGTGGAAATGTACGGGTGGGTGCCGGCATCCACATCGGGGTTGACCCGCAGTGATATCGGTGCCATCACACCTAGTTCGGCTGCGACCTGTTGCAGGCGTTCGAGCTCTTCGGTGGATTCGACGTTGAAGCAGTGCACGCCGACTTCCAGCGCGCGGCGCATGTCGTCACGGGTCTTGCCGACGCCGGAGAAGACGATGCGCTCCGGCTGCCCGCCAGCGGCCAGCACGCGCTCCAGTTCACCGCGCGAAACGATGTCGAAGCCGGCGCCGAGCCGGGCCAATACGTTCAGCACGCCAAGGTTCGAGTTCGCCTTGACCGCGAAGCAGACCAGATGCGGCATGCCGCTCAGCGCATCGGCATAGGCGTGGTACTGAGCCTCGATATGGGCGCGCGAGTAAACGTAGGTGGGGGTGCCGAAGCGTTGCGCGAGAGCGGGCAGCGCCACTCCCTCCGCGAAGAGTTGACCGTCGCGGTACGAGAAGGCCTCCATGGAAATGCCTCCTTACAGTTCGAATCGGTCTTTGGAGCGTTCTTTGACGGCAGCCTCGTCGTCCGGCAGATACAGCGGGCCTTTCTGGCCGCAGCCGCCAAGCGCGGAAGCGAGAACCGCGAGGGCAATGAATGGAAGCAACAGACGCTTCATGGGGGTGCAATCCTAGAAAAATCGATGGCCGGAGTATACCCAGCACCCACCGGATTGCCTATGTGGGCCGCGCTCGGCGGTAAGCGTCGCTGTAGGGTCTGTGTCGTTTCGTCGCGAGCCGCGCAACCCTACAGGCTCCGGCGCGGCCGCGCACGAAACGTCAACAGACCCTAGCCGCTCGCTAGACGCGGTGGTCGCCTGCTAAGCTCGCCGGCAGCATTGGCGACCGCTAGGCCGCCGTACAACACGTACCGAGGAAAACGATCCATGAGTTTGAGCGAAGCCCGCTTTCACGATCTCGTCGACGCCGCGCAGGAAGAAATCGAGGATGTTTTCGATCACAGCGGCATGGATGTCGATCTGGAAAATTCCGGTGGCGTTCTCACCGTACGTTTCGAGAACGGCACGCAACTCATCTTCAGCCGCCAGCCGCCGTTGCGTCAGCTATGGGTGGCCGCGCGCTCGGGCGGTTTTCACTTCGACTATGACGAAGCCGCCTCGCTGTGGATTTGCGACGCCAACGACGAACGCCTCGGTGAACTGTTGACGCGGGCCACTCAGGAGCAGGGTGGCGAGGCACTCGAATTCGAAGAGCTTTGAGGCACCACGCTGAACGAATCGGGCCGCCGCGATGAGCCTCGATCTGGGCTCTTGCTTATTTAATAGGCTGTGTTAGGGTCGACTTCCGGTTAAAAAAACCCCGCCTTCGGGCGGGGTTTTGCTTTTTTACCCCTTTACTTTTTACAGGAGTTTACCCGGCACCATGTCCAGCGCACCGCCTATCATCATCACCCAAACCGATCTGCAGCGGCTCGAGCGGCTGCTTAACAGCCTGTCTGACTACGGTCCGGCCGCCGAAGCGCTCGATGAGGAGTTGTCGCGCGCGCAGGTGGTCGAGCGTAGCGAATTGCCCGCTGGCGTAGTGTCGATGAATTCTCGTGTTCATTGCCGCGAAGAGGGCAGTGGCAAGGACTACCACCTGACGTTGGTTTTCCCGCAGGACGCCGGCAAGGAAGGCACCGTTTCGGTATTGGCACCAGTAGGCACCGCCTTGTTGGGCTTGAGCGTTGGGCAGCATATCGATTGGCCTACGCCCGGCGGCAAGCTCCTCAAGCTCACTCTGCTGGCGGTCGAGTACCAGCCGGAAGCCGCCGGTGACGTGAATCTGTAATGCGCTTCGTGGCGGTGCCTAGGGTCTGTTCCCGGTTCGTCGCAAGCCGCGTTGCTGCGCCAAATCTCGCCAGGCAAGGTAGCGCCCGCTCCCGGCGGGCTTGCTGCATTCACCACATCCATGTGGATCGCGCGGGACGCCGATAAGGGCGGTTCCCTTGCCAAGTCCCGCAACGCCGCATGGTGAGATTTGCCGCGCAACCCTTCGGGCCGGTTTTTGGGCGATACGGCGTTTCTCGTCGCTCATTTGGAATAACCAAACTTCACTCCTCGTGCCTTGCCTCGCGCAAAAACAGGCTCCGGCGCGGCTGCGCACGAAACGGGAACAGACCCTAGCGCCACGCGCCGAGTCAGACCGACTTCAATGCCTGATTGATTGCCGCTTCAAGCTGCGCCTTGTAGCGCAGGTGCTGCACGGTCTGGGTTCGCCCTTCGCCGTGCAGGCCGGACAGATCCAGATCGGTGATGTAGCAGGGATAGCGCTCGGCGGCGCTACGCTGCCCGAGGATATAGCGAGCCACCGCGGCGAACAGTTCGGCACCGTATTCCAGGCTGGAAAACTCCTGATGATTGCAATACAGCGTGACCTGCGAGCGGCCCCGCTCGTTGGGCTCTATGATTGCCTGGATGTCGTGGAGCGGATCGCTGGCTTCCTCGCGCGGCGCGGCCCTGCGTTCGATGGTCAATGGGATGTCCGGCGAGGACTGCTGTAGCCGGTAGATCAGGATATCCATGGCCGCTAGATGGCTGTCCTCAAAGGGTAGCTGCGTCGTGCGGCGGTAGGTTATCGATTTCAGGAAGCGCAGCAGCGGAGTCAGCAGGCTCTGTTCGTCACGGTACGCGGCCTGTTGGCGCCACAAAGCGTTGAATTCGTCCAATACCGTGAGCTCCGCCATCGCGCCCTGGACGCGATAGAACACCTGCAGGCACTGCGCTCTGGCCTGGGCCAGGATAAGCGACAGATCCTGGCCCTCCAGTGCCTGCCGATCCACCCGCACCGGGCGGTCCCGATGGTGTGCCTCGCCGAGGTGTTCGATCAGGGCGCGTAGATCGTTCAGTTTGGTATGGCGGACATTCCCGGCGGTCAGGTCGAGCATGTGAAAATGCTGACGGATCTGTAGCAGGTAGCGATTGTCGCTCGCTTCGTCGAGGGCGGTCTGGGCGTCGCGGAACAGCGCCTCCATCCGCCGCGCGATGGCCAGCCCGGAATGGCTGCCAAAGCAGTGCACCTGCAAACCGGGGCGGGCACCGTTCGCGGGCAGGGCGTCGAGATAGTCGCGCAAGCAATCGGGTAGAGCCGAAGCGCCCTCGTAGCGATTGGCGATCAGCTCGTTCCAACTGTTCAGGCTGAGTTGGTCGATGCTCAGGACTAGATTCTCGCGCGCCCCACCATAGCCGAGCGGATCGCTGCGCTCGTCGGGAGAATGTTCGCTGCGGAACGGGTCGAGTCCGATATTCACCAGCAGCAGGACCTGGGTCGGCACGGCGGTCGTCAGCAGCGCCTGCTCGGCCACCGTGGGCAGCGGCATGGGAAACGCCTGGCGCAGGTCGGTCAGCAGCGAGAACAGCTCCGCCTCGATCAACCCGCTGTCGCCCGGGTGCAGAGCGACGTGGGTCGCGGTGTCGACGATGCCGTTGCGATGACACCAGCCGAGCAGCGGTACCAAATCTCGCGAACGCTTCAGGGGCGAGAAATTCTCTGCTTCCCGAACGCTCAGACAGCCTTCATAGAGCGCCCAGGAGATATCGCCGGCCGCGTCATAGCCTTGCACCAGGGTCAGGCTGTGCTCGGCCATGTCCGGCGAGATACCCATGTTGATCGCCTCGATCTTTCCCGCCTTGCGTTCGATGGCGGCGTGCAGCCGCCGGCCCAGCACGGCGAAATCACGCCCGTTGATGCTGCTGGTGATCTGCAGGCGCTTGGCGAATTCACTGAGGAAGCGATAGCCGTAGGTCAGTTCGTTGAACAGAGCGCGTCGCTCCTGGTCGACCTGCCGGGTCTTCCACTGGCTGCGGCGATCGAGCTGGGCGAACTGACGCTCGTCCCAACCCCAGTCATGCGTGAGGCGCTCCAGCAGGCGGCGCTTCCAGCTCCGGGTACGGTTGATCGGCGGACGGCTCAATGGTTGATTGATCTTCAGATACAAACAGCGCCGCAACAGGGCCAGGCGCTCCATGTCGCCGCGGTCTGCGAGATAAGCTTCGACCCGGCGGTAGGCGACGATATATGGGTCCAGATCGTCCAACTCCAGGCGGTTGGCATAGACCGCGTGTTTGAAGTCCAGGCTCAGGCAGCGCACCTGTGGATAGTCGCTGGCGTAGGCCTCCACCAGCAGCAACTTGAACAGCGATTTGTAGGGCGACTCGATGGCCTTGTATAGCTGCCACAAGCCGGCGCCCAGATACTCGCCCGGCGGAATGCTGGCGAGACTGCCAAGGTCCAGCACCTCGTCGCTGCGTACGAAACGTTTTTCCAGAAGGGTGCGTACGTACTCGGCGTACCGATGTTCTTCGTAAGCCGGCACCAGCCACCAGAGCGGCGTGCGACCGCCGAGCCAGATCGCGGTGCGGTAGAACTCGTCCAGCAGCAGATAGTGCTGGGTAGTGCCGCAATCATCGGAGGTCAGCTTCGCTTCGCGCGCGCCCTGGGTGAAGCGCACCGGGTCGACCAGAAAGAAATGCGCCTCGCTGCCCTGGGTCGCCGCCCAGCCTCGCAGCTGATCGCATTTTCGCTGTAGCTCGTCGCGCTGGTGTTCCGAAAGATTCGGGTCGTGACAGACCCAGACATCCAGATCGCTCTGTTCGTCCTGCGCGACCGTGCCCAGGCTGCCCATGAGAAACAGACCCAGGATCGGCTGCGGCGGCTGGCCGCGCAACGGCTTATAGGAAAACGAGCGGCTCAGGCGCTGCGCTTCTGCCAGCGTCTCGGCATCCGGCTCGAACCCGGCCAGCCCAGCCGGCGTGAGCGCCGATACGTAGCCCGGCAGGATGGGATGGTTGACGTGAAACAGCAGCGGCAACAGCTTGATGACCGCCTGCTGGCGCGGCGACATGCCCAGGCGGGTGCGCTCCAGGCGACCGGCATTCAACGTCAGAAAACGCGTGCGCAGCGCGCTGAGTACCTTGCGGTCGATGCCCTCTTCGAGAACGGGGCGGATTTCCTGGTGGCGGGTCATTCAAGCAATTCGTGCGGAGGTCGAAGATTGTGGACCTGATTATCGAGGCGCTAGGCGCGGGAAGGTAACACGGGCTTGGCCGGAGCAAGAACTACAGCGACCGTTACTCGAAGGTAGAGCGACCGCTTGCTGCGAACCTTAAGGCGTGGCGTTTGCGCCACGCCAAAAAAGGTCATCGTTACGCCGGGGCGGTTTGCGAAAGGATGGTCAGCAGCCCTTGCGCATGCTCGGCCGCATCGCGGCCGAGGCTGGTCAGGTAGCCACCGTCAGGTTGGGTCGTCAGGCCTTTCGCGTGCAGGCGTTCGGCGGCGGTGACGGCCGCATTTCCAGCGTCGTGGTGCACTTTCAGGCCTTCGAGCGTGTTGTCGAGATTGAACAGGCGAAGGATTTCCAGCTCGGCTATCACATCGGACGTGAAGGACATGTTTGCTCCTTGAATGGTGAACATCGGCCTCGTTCTGCGAAGTGTAGATGCTGTGCGCAAGCTTGCCGCGCTCGGCTGTTAATCCGGTAGATCGGGTAGATTGCGCAGCTGCGTTTCGTACCTGATGGCGTCGAACGGGCGGTCTTGCTCGAGCATTTGCCGAATCTCGTCGGCAAGCACCAGTGCCATCATCTTCAGTATCTCGTCGCGTTCGTAGCCGACCAGGGTCAGCTTGTTCAGCGTGGCCTGAGTGGCAGGTGGATCGCCGGCTTCCAGCTGATTTTCGATCGCCTGGATCAGCGTTTCCTCGGCGAATGTTTCGTCGTCGTCGGCAGTGGTATCGGTCATGGAGCAACTCTCGTTAGGGAACATCTTGATAGCGTGTTTCGGCGTGTCCCGGCAAGCTGCGCGTCTGCAGCAGATGCCGCCTGAACGCTTCGCCTGGGTCGGTCTCTATTCCTACTATGGACTTTCGAGGAACGCGACCAAGTCATGATCATTTTCCACTGTCTTGAAAACGGCGCGCTGGTGCGGCGTGCTGCCCAGCATCTGCAGGCGCTCCCTGACAATGTGCTATGGATCGACCTGCTTTCCCCTGACCAGCAGGAGGAACGCTTCGTCGAGTCGGCGCTGGGCCTGGATATCCCAACCCGCGAAGAGCTGGCGGAAATTGAGGATTCTTCGCGTTTTTACGATGAGGAAGGCGCCATATTCATGACGACTACAGTGGTAATGGGGATTGCCGACCGCCGTCCGGAGAACGCTGAAGTCACTTTCGTCCTGACCCAGCGTTGCCTGGTAACCGTGCGTTACGCCGAACTCAGTGCGTTTCGCCAGTTCGAAACCAAAAGTGCACGGCAGCCATCGGTGTATGGCACCAGTCACCAAATTTTTCTTGGCTTGGCCGATGCCATCGTCGACCGTATCGCCGACGTGCTGGAAAACGTTCAGGTTGCGCTCCAGGCCCTGTCGCGTTGCGTCTTCGATAAACGCAAGGAGCAGCGCACGGACCTGCAGCAGATCATTCAGCAGCTTGGTCAGCACCGCTCGCTGCTGTCGCAGCTGGGCGAGAGCCTGTTCAGCTCGACTCGCCTGATCGCTTTCTACCGCCTGCACGCCGGCGAGACCAAGCAGGGAGCCAAAGGCGTTTTGAAGGCGCTGGAGCGGGACGTGCGCTCGCTGGGTGAGCATCAGGCGCGACTATTGGGCGACATCGCCTTTCTGCTCGATGCCACGCTCGGCCTGATCAATATCGAGCAGAGCAGCATCATCAAGGTGTTCTCCATCGCCGCCGTGCTATTCCTGCCACCGACGCTGGTCGGCACGGTCTACGGCATGAACTTCGAACACATGCCTGAGCTCGGCTGGCTGCTTGGCTACCCGATGGCCCTGGCGATGATGGTGGTATCGGCGATTATTCCCTACGCATGGTTCAAGTTCCGCGATTGGCTCTGATCAGCCGAAGAAATACAGCACTACGCAAAACCCACCGAAAAGTGTCCAGACCGAGGCAAAGATCAGCGGCGTGCGCAAGGAAAACAGCAGCGTTCGCTTGTAGCGATAACCCCCGGTGGGGCTGTTGCCTTCGCCGAACAATGCCGACTCCTGGTTCGGTAGCAGGCCCGCGCGGCCCTCTACCTGTAGCAGCTCGGCCTGTTTCTGGTGCCAGCGCTCTATGATATCGAAGCTGGATTTGATCCCAGGCATCGCATGGAAAGACGTCAGAAGGCCCAGTCCCGCCAGGACTGCGGGCACGACCAGGCGGAACAGACTGCCCCATTCAGGGTTGGTATTGGCCATTGACGAGGCAAAGGCGATCATCAAAAACGACTGCGCTGACAGGTAGGAACTGGTTCGCTCGGCCAGCAGCGTCGACTCGAAATGGATTTCAGAGCGGTAGAATTGCAGGCGCTCCTTGGGCGTATCGAAGACTTCTTCGCCTTGCGTATCTTGGTTTAACAGCAGTGTTCGGAGGTCGGTCATAAGCGTACCGGTTGGCGACAGGAGTGAACCTGTCGGGTGAGAGGTTACCGGTAGGCCAATACGGCGCGCGCAGGTTCCGTCAGTCGGTATTTGCGAGTGCCAACAGCGCATCACCGCTCAGGCGATAGGTTGTCCATTCTTCCTGCGGTCGGGCGCCCAGTGACTCGTAAAAGCGGATCGCCGGTTCGTTCCAGTCCAGCACAGCCCATTCGAAACGGCCGCAATCCTTGCCCACAGCGAGTTTCGCCAGATGCCGCAGCAGCGCCTTGCCAGCGCCGGTACCGCGTGCTGCGGGACTGACATAAAGGTCTTCGAGATACAGCCCGTTACGGCCAAGCCAGGTGGAGTAGTTGAAAAAGTACACCGCATAGCCGATCGGCTCGCCGGCGCGCTCGCAGATCAGCGCTTGTGCCGTGGAGTTTGCGGAGAACAGGCTGGACTCGATGCCTGCCGCATCGGTCTTCACCTCGTGTTCGGCTTTCTCGTAAATCGCAAGCTCGGTGATGAAGCGCAGGATCAGCGTGGCGTCATCGCGAGTGGCGGGACGGATGTTCAGAGGCATGTGGAATTCCTGTCTTCCTGATCTGAGTAGGAGCGAGCGTGCTCGCGAAAAGGCCCAGCGGACAGCCCGTTCGCGAGCACGCTCGCTCCTACGAAAACAGCATGTGCTTAGCGCGAGGCGAGCAGGTCCCGCCCGCGCTGCACCGCTGCTCTCACCTGATTCGGTGCGGTGCCGCCGATATGGTCGCGAGCGTTGACCGAGCCTTCCAGGGTCAGCACCGCAAACACATCGTCACCGATCTGGTCGCTGAAGCGGCGCAGCTCGTCCAGGCTCATTTCGGCCAGATCTTTGCCGCTGTCGACGCCGTACTTCACCGCATGGCCGACGATTTCGTGGCAGTCGCGGAACGGCAAGCCCTTGCGGACCAAGTAGTCGGCCAGGTCCGTGGCGGTAGAGAAGCCGCGTAGGGCCGCTTCGCGCATGATTTCGCGCTTCGGCTTGATCGCCGGAACCATGTCGGCGAAGGCGCGCAGGCTGTCACGCAAAGTGTCGGCGGCGTCGAACAGTGGTTCCTTGTCTTCCTGATTGTCCTTGTTGTAGGCCAGCGGCTGGCCTTTCATCAGCACCAGCAGGCCGGCGAGGGCGCCGAATACGCGGCCGGTCTTGCCGCGTACCAGTTCCGGCACGTCGGGGTTCTTCTTCTGCGGCATGATCGAGCTGCCGGTGCAGAAACGGTCGGGCAGGTCGATGAACTGGAACTGCGCGCTGGTCCATAGCACCAGCTCTTCGGAGAAGCGCGACAGGTGCATCATCGCCACGGAGGCGGTGGCGCAGAATTCGATGGCGAAGTCACGATCCGAGACGCCATCGAGCGAGTTGCCGGAAATTGCCTCGAAGCCCAGCAGCTCGCAGGTGATTTCCCGCTGAATCGGGTAGGTGGTGCCGGCCAGCGCGGCCGAGCCCAGGGGCATGCGGTTGGTGCGCTTGCGGCAGTCCACCAGACGCTCGTAATCACGCGAGAGCATTTCGAACCAGGCCAGCAGA
This sequence comes from Pseudomonas sp. MTM4, assembly GCF_019355055.1. Taxonomy (NCBI): domain Bacteria; kingdom Pseudomonadati; phylum Pseudomonadota; class Gammaproteobacteria; order Pseudomonadales; family Pseudomonadaceae; genus Pseudomonas; species Pseudomonas sp. MTM4. The sequence goes on along the minus strand of NZ_CP048411.1, from coordinate 2,472,124 downwards.
TGATGGCCGAAGGTTACCGGCTGCGCGGTCTGCAAATGGGTGAAGCCCGGCATTATGGTGTCGGCTTCGGCTTCTGCCAGGCCTAGCAGACCCTGCTGCAAACGGGTGATTTCGGCGAGGATGGTGTCGATTTCGTCGCGCAGCCACAGACGGATGTCGGTGGCGACCTGGTCGTTGCGCGAGCGGCCGGTGTGCAGCTTCTTGCCGGTGACGCCGATGCGGTCGGTCAGCCGCGCCTCGATGTTCATGTGCACGTCTTCCAGGTCGACGCGCCAGTCGAAGCTGTCGGCTTCGATCTCGCCCTGGATGTCCTTGAGGTTGGCGATGATCGCGTCGCGCTCATCGACGCTCAGTACGCCGGCTTTCTCCAGCATGGTGGCGTGGGCGATCGAGCCCATGATGTCGTGGCGATAAAGGCGCTTGTCGAACTCGACGGAGGCGGTGAATCGGGCGACGAAGGCGTCGACGGGCTCGCTGAAGCGGCCGCCCCAGGACTGGTTGGTCTTGTCGGTGCTCATGAAATGCGCTCGCTGAAATCGGATGCTGGAAAAAACGCGGATGATAACAGGGTTGGCCGGCGCCTCATCGGGTGCGCCGCGACGAGCGCTGCGGGAGGAAGGGCGCTCGCGGCCTCCTTCAGGTGATTACTCCGTCTGGTGCGAATCAGGCCCTGAACTGACCCAGGCTGGCTTCGAGCCGCTGCGCCAGGCTACCCAACGTTCGACCACTGGCCGCGGTGGCGGTAACCGCTTCGGCGGATCGCTCGGCCTCGGTCATAATCACCTGTACGCGCTCGCGCACATCCGCCGCGGTGCCGGCTTGTCGCTCGGCACCCTGGGTCGCCTTTTCCATGGCGTCATGCACCTGGGCCACGGCGCGCTGCAATGCCTGCTGCAGCTCGCGGCTGGTGGTGAGCGAGGCCAGGCCGCTGTCGGCCTGCTTGCCGGTCTTGCCGATTGCTGAGACGGCGTCGTGCGCGCCTCGTTGCAGGCTTTCGATATGCGCGCGGATGTCTCCGGTGGATTGCTGGGTCTTGCTGGCGAGCGCGCGAACTTCGTCGGCGACGACGGCAAAGCCACGCCCGCTCTCGCCGGCGCGAGCCGCTTCGATGGCGGCGTTCAGTGCGAGCAGGTTGGTCTGCTCGGCGATGCCCTGGATGACCGTCAGTACCATTTCGATCTGCTCGCTCTGCTTGGCCAGTTTTTCGATCACATCGGCGCTGCCCCGTACGCCTTCGCCGAGCGCTTCGATGGTTTTGCCGACCTGATCCGAAATCGCTTCGTTGTCGAGCGCCGCCTTGCGGATCGAGGCGACCTGTTCCATGGCCGTCTGCATCGCCTGGCTTTCTTGCTGGGCACGGTTGGTCATTTCCGCAAGCGCCTGCAGGCTGCCAGCGACCTCGTCGCGCTGACGTCCGGCGGCAGCCGCCGCGGCATTGCTGCGGCTTCCCAGCGCGTCGATTTCGGCACCGGTCTGGACAGCGATGGTGCGAGCCTCCTGCACGATAGGCTGAAGTTTGGCCAGGAACAGGTTGACCGCGTCGGCCATGTCACCCACTTCGTCGGCGCTGTGAATCTCCACGCGCTGGGCTAGATCACCATGGCCATCCGACAAGCCCCGTAGCGCCGTCACCAGCAAGCTGAGGCGGCGCAATACCTGACGGCCCAGCACCAGCGTGATGGCAATTAACAGCAGCGCGCCGGTCACCGCCAGGCCGAGGCTGATTTTCCATAGCAGCGCGGTCGCCGAGCGTTCCACGGTCTTTTGGCTGTTCACGTCAATGGTTTCCGCCACATCGGCGGCGGCAGCCAAGCGCGTCGCCAGCACCTTGGTGCTCTCGGTTGCGGTGGCGGCGAGGCCGGTTTCGACCATGCTCGAGGTTTCCCCGATCAGCGTCTGGAAGCGATTGTTGAAGGCGGCAAGCTCGGTGTCAACGGCCGAAGTGGACAAGCCAAGCATGACCTGGCCGATTTCAGCGCCCTTGGGGTTGACGGACGTCTTGGCGAGATACAGCGCCGGATCGTTCTCGGCTGCGGACAGGATCTTGTCGAAAGCGGTTCGGCCAGTGCCTTTGTCCAGCAGCGTCTTGACCCTCGGGTCGTTGCGATTCAGATGACGGGTGAGCTGTTTGCCAGCCGCGTCGAAATAGACGACGAAAACGACGGCTGGGTTTTGGTGGGCCATCCTGACGAATTCAGTCAGAGCGGGTGTGTCGTTGTCCCAGATAGCCGCGGGCGCAACGCCGGCCAGCAGGATGGCCAAATCGTCGCCCGATTGCTTGAGATGGCGTTCCAGGACGTTCTGCAGTTGCATCTGTTCATCGGTGAGCCGTTGCGTCAGCCCCTGCGCCAGATCGCTTTTCATGCGTTCGGACAGGTTGAGCAATCCGCTGCGCACTTCAACGTCCGCGGACTGAAGCTCGCCCAGCAGCTGCGCTGCGTCCTCGCTCAGGTTCTTGCGTATCTCCTGTTCGAGCGCCCCGATGGTGCCGCGTGTCAGAGCAAGCGCGACCACCATCTGAACCACGACGGCGGCAAACAGCGTAAGGAAAACCGGACGCAGCAAGCGGCTACGCAACGAGGAGAACAGCAACATGGCTCAGGCCTCCTGCCGCAACGGGCAGCCAGTGTGACGGGTGGGTTGATATTGTTATGCCACGATTCCGTTATCGGCACCTTAGCTCAACTTTTTAGTTTTGCCGACGACCGTTTGCTCGATGTCACGCAAGTTACGAAGGCAGGTCACGCACCGGTTCGTGGTGGGTCGCATAGACTATGCCGCCATAAGTGCGTCGGCGCAGGCTGCGCTCCCGCTCTGCTCATTGCATCCCGACCGCGCGGAAACTCGATCCATGCAGATAACAAGGCCTGACCGGCCACGCTCCGCCGACCCAGTCGACGATTTCTTCGTGCCGGAACTGTGCCAGCCGGAAGCGCTGCTTGGTCTGGTTCTGCTCGCCGAACTGCTGGTGCTGGTGTTCGTCCTCGCCGAGCCGATGCAGCCCGGCTTCAACTGGATGCGCCTGGCGCTGACCTCGTTGTTCGTGCAATGGGTAATGCTGCTTTCGGCCGGCTTGACCTGCCAGCTGCGGCCATTGCTGGCGCGTCTATCGCCCTGGGCGGCAGGGCTCGCCTGTTGTGTGATGGTGGTCGGGCTGACGCTGGCCTGCACCGCCGTGGCGGATATCTACCAGCTAGGCGGACCGCTGACGCGCGCCGGTGAGGTCAATCTGTATCTGCGACATGCGCTGATCAGCCTGATCATGTCGGGGTTGCTGCTGCGCTATTTCTATCTGCAAAGCCAGTGGCGGCGGCAGGAGCAGGCCGAGCTCAAGGCGCGCATCGAGTCGCTGCAGGCGCGCATCCGCCCGCATTTCCTGTTCAACAGCCTGAACAGCATTGCCAGCCTGGTGGTGACCGATCCAAGCAAGGCCGAGCAGGCGGTGCTGGATCTGTCCGACCTGTTCCGCGCCAGTCTGGCGCGTCCAGGCACGCTGGTGCCATGGCGCGACGAACTGGAGCTGTCGCGCCGCTACCTGTCGATCGAGCACTACAGGCTTGGCGACAGGCTGCAAGTGGAGTGGCAGGTGGACGGCGTTCCGGATGATTTGCTCATCCCGCAACTGACGCTGCAGCCGCTACTGGAAAATGCCCTGATCCATGGCATCCAGCCCCGCATCGACGGCGGTATGGTCAGCGTGACGGCAAATTATGTTGACGGCATGTTTCATCTGGAAGTCAGCAACCCGTTCGATGACGGCGCTCAGACGCAGCCATCACGGGGCACGCAACAGGCCCTGCACAATATAGACGCACGACTAACGGCACTTTTCGGTCCCGCAGCGAGTCTCAGCGTGAAGCGGTATAACGCCCGTTACTACACCTGTCTACGCTATCCATGTGCGACACAAAAGCAGGAAGCCAGATCCATATGAATGTTCTGATTGTCGATGACGAACCTCTAGCCCGCGAGCGCCTCAGCCGACTGGTAGGTGATCTTGACGGTTATCGTGTACTGGAACCTTCCGCCGCCAATGGCGAGGAAGCGTTGTCCCTGATTGAGGAGCTGCGTCCCGATGTCGTGTTGCTGGATATCCGTATGCCAGGCCTCGACGGTCTTCAGGTCGCAGCCAAGCTATGCGAGCGCGATGCGCCCCCCGCCGTGATTTTCTGCACGGCCCATGACGAATTTGCGTTGGATGCATTCCAAGTCAGCGCGGTTGGCTACCTGGTCAAGCCAGTACGCCCTGAGCATCTTGCCGAAGCGCTGAAAAAGGCCGAGCGGCCCAACCGGGTTCAGCTCGCTGCACTGACCCGACCCGCCGCGGTGTCTGGTAGCGGACCGCGCAGCCACATCAGCGCCCGCACCCGCAAGGGTATCGAGCTGATTCCACTGCCTCAGGTCATCTACTTCATCGCCGACCACAAGTACGTCACCCTGCGTCACGAAGGTGGCGAGGTGCTGCTGGATGAACCGCTCAAGGCACTGGAAGATGAATTCGGCGACCGCTTCGTGCGTATCCATCGCAACGCGCTGGTATACCGCGACCGCATCGAGCGTCTGCAGCGCACCCCGCTTGGCCATTTCCAGTTGTTCCTCAAGGGCCTCGAAGGCGAACCACTGACGGTCAGCCGGCGGCATGTTGCGGGGGTTCGCAAGTTGATGAGCACGCTGTAAGCCGCGAGTTGCAAGCATGCCTGGCGGATTCCACGTACTTGCCTCTAGTTGAGGCTTGCAGCTCCAAGTCTTGTCGCTTCTTGACCCCAGCCAACCCAGCGACTGCACTGGCCCTGTTATCATTCGCGGCAATTCACTGGTTCTGGATTAGCCCATGTCTCGCGAAATTCGCATCGCCACCCGCAAGAGTGCTCTGGCCCTGTGGCAGGCCGAATACGTCAAGGCGCGCCTTGAAGCCGCTCATCCCGATGTGTCCGTCAGCCTCGTTCCGATGGTCAGCCGCGGTGACAAACTGCTCGACGCGCCGCTGGCGAAAATTGGCGGTAAGGGCTTGTTCGTCAAGGAACTTGAAACGGCGCTGATGGAGCACGAGGCGGACATCGCCGTGCACTCCATGAAGGACGTGCCGATGGAGTTTCCTGAAGGGCTTGGCCTGTACTGCATCTGCGAGCGCGAGGACCCGCGTGACGCTTTTGTCTCCAATCACTACGAGAATTTTGACGCGTTGCCGTCCGGGGCGATCGTCGGAACCTCCAGCCTGCGTCGCCAGGCGCAGCTGCTGGCGCGGCGCCCGGATCTGAAAATTCAGTTCTTGCGCGGCAACGTCAATACCCGTCTGGCCAAGCTCGATGCCGGCGAGTACGACGCCATCATCCTTGCTGCCGCCGGGCTCATCCGCCTCGGCTTTGGTGAGCGCATCCGTTCCAGCATCAGTGTCGAAGACAGTCTGCCGGCTGGCGGCCAGGGTGCGGTCGGCATCGAGTGTCGGACCGGCGACACCGAGCTGCACCAACTGCTGCAATGCATGAACGATCCGCAGACGGCGGTCAGGGTCAGTGCCGAACGCGCCTTGAATCGTCATCTGAACGGTGGTTGCCAGGTGCCGATCGCCTGCTATGCGGTACTCGAAGACAATCAGCTGTGGTTGCGTGGCCTGGTCGGGCAGCCGGACGGTACGCTGCTGTTGCGCGCCGAAGACCGCGCGCCCGCTGCGGATGCCGAGGCCCTGGGCGTGCGGGTCGCCGAGGCGCTACTGGCGCAGGGCGCGGAGAAGATCCTGCAAGACGTTTACGGTGAGGCCGGCAAGGCGTGACCGATTGGCGTCTGCTGCTGACCCGTCCCGCTGAAGAGTGCGTCGCCCTCGCGGCTGCTTTGTCCGAGCTGGATATTCACAGCGCTAGCGTGCCGCTGCTCGCCATCGAGCCGCTGGCAGAAACCCCCGAGCAGCGCGCGACGATGCTCGAACTGGACCGTTATCGCGCGGTGGTGGTGGTGAGCAAACCGGCCGCGCGGCTGAGTCTGGAACTGCTCGAGCGTTACTGGCCGCAACCGCCGCTCGGCCAGGTCTGGTTCAGCGTCGGTGCGGCCACAGGGACCATCCTGGAAGGCTTCGGCCTGGATGTCAGCTGGCCCAGCACGGGCGACGACAGTGAGGCATTGTTGGCGCTGCCACGCCTGAAAGAGGCGCTCGATGTGGCAGACCCCAGAGTGCTGATTTTGCGCGGCGAAGGCGGTCGTGAGCATATTGCCGAAACGCTTCGCTGCCGAGGCGTGCAGGTCGATCGCCTGGAGTTGTATCGGCGCTATTTGCCCGACTACCCGCCCGGAACGCTGCTCGAAACCCTTCGTTCGGAACGGCTGAATGCCGTGGTGGTCAGCAGTGGGCAGGGTTTGCTGTCATTGCACGAGCTGGCGGGCGCCGACTGGCCCGCGCTGCGTGAACTACCCTTGTTCGTACCGAGCCCTCGCGTGGCCGAAATGGCTGCGACCTTGGGTGCCAGACGAATACTGGACTGCCGCGGTGCCGGAACCGCGGCTTTGCTGGCGGCGCTACGGGAAAATTCCCAGCCCGCCTCCTGATGCAAAGGATGGAAACGTGAGCGAAGTAGACGCCGACAAGGCAGCGCAGCAACCCAAGGGCAACGATCCCGTCATCCCCACCCAAGACATTCCGCCGAAGAAGCCGGTAGGCAACAGGTCGAAAACCGACGGTCCCGGCCGTGGCCTCGCGGGTCTGGCATTGGTAATCGGCCTGGCCGGTCTGGCGGCGGGTGGCTACAGCGTTTGGCAGACCCAGCAGCTCGCTGAACAGGAACGCCAGCAGCTCGGTGCGGCGCAGGCGACGCGGGAGCAGGCGCGTCAGTTGGATACGCGCAGTCAGCAGCTGGCCAGCCGTCTCGGGCGACTGGAGCAATTGCCTTCTGCTGAGCAGCTGGAAGAGCGACGCCGTCTGCTTTCGGAGCTGCAAAGCGACCAGCAGCGACTCTCGGGACGGGTAGAGCAGGTACTGGGGGCAAGCCGTGAACAGTGGCGATTGGCCGAGGCCGAGCATCTGCTGCGTATGGCGATGCTGCGTCTGTCGGCCATGCAGGACGTGCAAAGTGCCGAGTCGCTGATCGCCGAAGCCGATCTGATCCTGCGCAAGCAGGACGATCCAGGCGCGTACGGCACGCGGCAGAAGCTGCTGGAAGGCCTCGAGGCGCTGCGCAGCTTGCCGGATATGGATCGGACCGGCCTGTTTTTGCAGTTGGGTGCGCTGCGTGGTCAGGCCAATCAGCTCAACGGTCTGGCGCCAGAGTTCGAAAACGGCCCAAGTCAGCCACAGACGCAGGGTGAAAGCCGCTGGCGGCAATGGTTGGACGAGCTGACGCGTTACGTGCGGATCGACTTCAATGCCGGCACCGACGTCAAACCGCTGCTGGCCGGCCAAAGCCTGGCGCAGGTGCGGCTGGCGCTGTCACTGGCCATCGAGCAGGCGCAGTGGGCGGTGCTCAATGGCAACGAGGAGGTTTATCGGCAGTCGCTGGAGCAGGCCGCTCGGCTGATCGAGGATCACTTCAGCGAAGAGAATGGCCAGAGCCGTGGCTTGCGCGATCGAATTGGGGAGCTTGCGAAACGGCAGGTCTCGGTCACCCTGCCGGACCTGACGCCCGCATTGCAGGCGATGCAGTCTTATGTGCAAACACGCGAGTCTGCCGATAGCAACGAGCCGGACGATAACGCTGAGCGCGGCGCGCCGGCCAGCGAGGCCGAGCAGCCGGCCGACGCCGAACGGGCGGTCGAAGGGGATCTGCGCACATGAAGCGACTTGCCGTTGTTGTTCTCATCCTGCTTGCCTTTGCCGGTTTTCTCGGCTGGGCCATTTTTCAAGATGCCGGCTACGTCCTGATCAGCTACGACCGCTTTCGCTATGAGTCGAGCTTCTGGGTCTTCGTCGGACTGATCGCCTGCCTCTGGCTGCTGGCAATGGTGATTCACTGGGTGCTCGGTTTGCTTCATGCATCCGGCACGCTGGTCAACCCTTGGTCGCGTCGCCATCGCGCGCGGCGCGTCTCCAAGGCTTCGCGCGCCGGGCTGCGGGAGCTGGCCGAGGGGCAATGGAGCCCTGCGCTCGGCCATCTGCGCACCGCAGCCGAACATGATCAACAACCGCTGGTGCATTATCTCGGTGCTGCCCGCGCCGCGAGCGAATTGGGTGAGTACGAACAAAGTGACGAATTGCTGCGCAACGCTCGCGAACGCGAACCCGAGGCAGGGCTGGCCATCGGGCTTACCCAGGCTCAGTTGCAGATCGCGCGCGGCCAGTACGGCGAGGCACGCGAATCCCTGAACGTGCTGCACAATGACAACCCGCGCCATCCCTATGTGCTGACGCTGCTCCAGCAGCTCTACGTCCAGCTGCAGGACTGGCCCGCCTTGTGCCGTCTGCTTCCGGAACTGCGCAAGCATCGTGTGTTGCCCCCGGCACGGCTGGACGAGTTGGAGCTGCTGGCCTGGACCGCCGCCCTGGAACAGACGCCGCAGGCACCGGCCGTGACAGTGGAGGAGGGACGGCAAGCGTTCGATCAGCGTTGGCAGACCGTGCCCAGCAAGCTGCGTAACGAGCCGGTGCTGGTACGTGCCTATGCGGACGGCCTGACTCGGCTGGGCGCAGAGGAGAAGGCCGAAGAAGTGCTTCATGCCGCGCTCAAACGCCAGTTCGATGATCGCCTTGTCGAGCGCTATGGCCGTGTTCGCGGGCGCGAGCCGGCTCGCCAGTTGGCGCAGGCCGAGGCTTGGCTGAAGGGCCATCCGGAAAATGCCGAACTGCTGCTCGCACTCGGTCGTCTGAGCCTGCGCAATGAATTCTGGGGCAAGGCGCGCGACTATCTGGAAGCCAGTCTGCGCCTGGAACATCGTGCGGAAACCTGCGCGGAGCTGGCCCGGCTGCTGGCGCAGCTAGGCGACAAAGAGCGAAGCAATCGGCTGTTCCAGGAGGGGCTTGGGTTAATCGACGGTGCGAACGGTGTCCGCTTGCCGGCGATCAGCAACGGTTGACCACGGATACTGGCGCTGCCATAGCTTGCAGCCCGCAGCTTGGACTAATACCGTAGCGAGCTTTCCTGTCTGCGGAGTCGCCATGAATCTGGCCAGCCCACGTTCGCTGTTTCTTCTGGCTTTCATCGGCTGTGTGCTGATGATGGTCGCTGCGCTGTATCTCGAGCATGTGGTCGGGCTGGCGCCATGCCCGTTATGTATCGTTCAGCGCATTTGCGTGATCGCCTTCGGCCTGGTCTGCCTTATCGCTGCGATTCATGGGCCGCGCAAAACCGGTCGCCGCGTCTATTCGATCCTGGCACTGCTGTTCGCGATAGCGGGTGGCGCCACGGCCGTGCGTCAGATCTGGCTGCAGAACATACCGGCTGATCAGTTGCCGGCGTGCCTGCCCAGCCTCGAATACATGATGGATGCGCTGCCTTTCCAGGACATCGCCCGGCTGGTGCTTCACGGTACCGCCGAATGCGCCGAGGTCAGCTGGACATTGCTGGGCATGAGCATTCCGGAGTGGACCCTGCTGGCATTCATCGCGATGGGCCTGTTCTGCCTTTGGCAGCTGCTGCGGCGCGACTGAGGCCTTTTTGTCGAGACAGGCGAATGATCGCTGCGCTTGGTGGTCAATGGACCAGAGCGAAGCGATCCGGTCGTGCCTCGCCTGGATGATTTTCGTCCAGGCGGCTTGATGCTTCGGTCGCCGCAGCTTAGTCTGCGCTGGCGGCGACGGTTATCCGCCGATTTCGCTGCCACTCACCCAAGGCCGATACCCCAAGACAAAAAACGTCTCGGAAGGCGCAATAAGCATCATCGATTAGGGAAGTGAGGTCATCATGCTCGAGAGCTGTCGGAACGCCCAGGAACGCTGGGGAGGTGTACACCTGCTGATCGACCGCTGGCTGCAGGAACGCCACGCACTGATCAACGCATTCGATGGGCTGCATGGCGACGCCGCCGCAAGTCGCCCTGCCTTGCAAAAATTCTGCGAAATCCTGCTCGACTATGTGTCGGCTGGGCATTTCGAGATCTACGAGCAGCTGCTCAACGAGGCCGAGGCGTTCGGTGACAAGCGCGGCCTCGAGCTTGCTCGCCAGATCTACCCGCGCATCGAAGCCATTACCGAAGTAGCGGTGGTTTTCAATGACCGTTGCGATAGCGGCGATTGCCTGGATAGCCCAGGCCTGCCTGACGAGCTGAAGCGTTTGGGGCAACTGCTGCACGAGCGCTTCGAGCTCGAAGACTGCCTGATCGAGGTGCTTCACACCGCTCACAAACAGACCGCCGCGCTGGCCTGATACCAGCCGGCGAGTTCGGTCATATCGCGTACGACGGTCGGTAGCGGAGCGCGCGGACCGTCCAACATGGCAGTGCCCATCTCATCAGGAGGCATGTTCATGCCTGCGAAGAAAAACTCGATCACGACGCCGCTGCATCTACTGCAGCAGCTGTCCCATAGCCTCGTTGCTCATCTGCAAAAGGCCTGCAACGAGGCGCAGAGGGACGCCGAAGTGCTGCTGGCCAAGCTTGAAAAGCAGCGCGGCAAGACGCAGGAAAAAGTCATCAAGGCGCGCGCCAAGCTCGATGAGGCGGGTGATGCGGGTAAATCGAAGGCGCAGAGCAAGGCCCGCGCCAGGCTGGCCGAACTGGATGACATGCTTGCCGTACTGCAGGCGCGGCAGAGTGAAACGCTGGGCTATCTGTCGGAACTCAAGCGCGACGCCGAACAGAGCCTGAAGCTCGCCCGAGGCATCACCGATGTCGAGAAGGCGGCCGCCCAAGCTCTGGCTACGCGCCAGAAGCCCGCGGCCGCGACCCGCAGCAAGGCGCCCACCAAGGCGACCAAACCAGCTGCAGCCGAGGCCGCGCCAGCCAAGCCGGCTGCTGGTAAAGCGGTTTCAGGCACGGTTTCGCCGCGTTCGGCTGCTAGTCGCTCCAAACCCGCCGTCAAGACTGGCAGCACCACGGCAAAACCGGCCGAGGCCAAGGCGCCGGCTACCAAAGCGGCGGATGCCAAGGCAACGAGCGCTCCGCGCCGTCCTGCCAGCAAACCGGCATCCACTGCAAAGCCCGCGTCGGCAGCCTCCAGACCCGCTGCGGCGAAGAAGCCAGCCCGCAAGCCGGCGGCCAAGCGCGAAACCTCAACTCAATCGCCGCCGGTTGCGAGCTGAGAGCCAGCCACACGCCTAAGGGTTTCCCAGAGTGTTTGTTTCTCGCCGCTGAGGCAGGCACAGAGCGGGCCCAGCCAGTTGGTTCGCTCGCTGCCTTTCGGCCAAGGCTGCGTCGCCGATTGCAGGCGCTGAAGCTGGATATGTTCGGCGTCCAGCTCAAGCGCTTTCACTCGTTCACGCAGCCCAACGAGCGCGTAGTCCGTCGCAGCCTGTTGGCGCCAGCTCTGGCGCAGAGTGCGTAACGGTGCGACCACCATGGCTCGCCAGTCATCGCTGAGGTCTTTCAGCTGTCTCAGCCGTGCGTCATCACATGCGACGCCGCGGCGTTCCAGCCAGGCGCCGGTCAACAATAGGCAAACATCCGCTCCGGCGGCCTGCAGTTCGAGGCAGGCCGCTTCGATGCCGGGCTGCTGGTAGCAGCTGAGGGCGAAAGACCAGAGATCGTCACGTTTCATGGGTGTCGGTTTTTTTCGTGAGCAGCCGGATGGATTTCCGGGCGACCTGATAAACTCCGCCGCCATTATGATCCGACTACAGAACCTGACTCTACAGCGCGGTCCCCAGCGGTTGCTGGAAGGCGCCGAGCTGACCCTGCATCCTGGCCAGAAGGTCGGGCTGGTGGGTGCCAATGGCGCTGGAAAATCCAGCCTGTTCGCACTGTTACGCGGCGAATTCGCACCCGACGGCGGCGACTGCCAGTTGCCGCCGGACTGGCGCATCGCCCACATGCGGCAGGAGGTCGATACGCTCGACCGTCTCGCCGTGGATTATGTCCTTGATGGCGATGCCGAGCTGCGCCGCGTGCAGGCCGCACTGATTGCCGCCGAGGCCGCTCATGACGGTACCTCGCTTGCGCGCCTGCATACCGAGTTGGACAACGCCGACGGTTACAGCGCCGACGCGCGGGCGCGCAAGCTGCTCGCCGGACTGGGCTTTGCCAACGAGCAAATGGACCTTCCGGTCAGCAGCTTTTCCGGTGGCTGGCGGATGCGTCTGAATCTTGCGCAGGCGCTGATGTGCCCATCCGATCTGTTGCTACTCGACGAGCCGACCAACCACCTCGATCTGGATGCCATCCTCTGGCTCGAATCTTGGCTGAAGAGCTACCCCGGCACGCTGATGCTGATCTCCCACGACCGCGACTTTCTCGACGAGGTGGTCGGCAACGTGGTGCATGTCGAGCAACGTAAGCTGATGCTCTATCGCGGTGGCTATTCAGCCTTCGAGCGGGCTCGCGCCGAGCGCCTGGCGCAGCAGCAGCAAGCGTTCGAGAAGCAGCAGGCGCAGCGCGAGCACATGGAGGACTTCATCCGGCGCTTCAAGGCCAAGGCAAGCAAGGCACGCCAGGCGCAGAGCAGGATCAAGGCGCTGGAAAAGCTCGAGGAACTGGCGCCGGCGCATATCGATTCGCCGTTCGACTTCGCTTTCCGTGAGGCGGACAAGGTCTCCAGCCCGTTGCTGGATCTGGCCGAAGGCCGCCTCGGCTACGGTGACAAACTGGTGCTGGACAAGGTCAAGCTGCAGTTGGTGCCCGGTGCGCGAATCGGTCTGCTCGGCCCGAACGGTGCGGGCAAGTCCACCCTGATCAAAACGCTGGCTAACGAACTGCAACCATTGGGTGGCCGCCTGCAGCGCGGCGAGAATCTCGTGATCGGCTATTTCGCCCAGCATCAGCTCGATGCGCTGGACCCGAAGGCCAGCCCGTTGTTGCACTTGCAGCGCATTGCACCGGGTGAACGCGAACAGCTGTTGCGCGACTTTCTCGGCGGTTTCGATTTCCGCGGCAATCGCTGTGACGAACCGGTCGTCAATTTCTCCGGCGGTGAAAAGGCCCGTCTGGCGCTGGCGTTGATCGCCTGGGGCAAGCCCAACCTGCTGCTGCTCGACGAACCGACCAACCATCTCGATCTGGAGATGCGACTGGCGCTGACCTTGGCGCTGCAGGATTTCGAGGGTGCCGTGCTGGTGGTGTCGCATGATCGGCATCTGCTCAAGAGCACCACCGACGAGTTTCTGCTGGTGGCCGATGGGCGAGTCGTCGCGTTCGACGGTGATCTCGAAGATTACGCGCGGTGGCTGGTGGATTACCGTGCCCGTCAGCAACCCACTAGCGCCACCGAGTCCTCCGCAGACAAGACCGATAAGCGCGCTTTACGTCAGGCTGCCGCCGCGTTGCGCCAGCAGCTTGCGCCGCTCAAACGTCAGTCCGACAAGCTCGAAAAGGATCTGGCCGGGGTTCAGGAAAAGCTTGCCGCGCTGGAACAGAGCCTGGGTGATGCCGCCGTCTATGAGGCGGCGCGCAAGGACGAATTACGCGCATTGCTAGCCAATCAGGCGGAACTGAAGGCTCGCGAGGGCGAGCTGGAGGAGGCCTGGCTGACAGCGCTGGAGGCGCTCGAAACCTTGCAGGGGCAGCTGGAGGGCGGCGCATGAACGAGCAGTTGTTGATTCTTTCGCAGGAATGGGGGGACCAGCTACTACTGGGCCTGCAGGTTCTGCTCATTCTGTTGGTCGCCTACGCCTTGCAGCGTTTCGTAGTACGAGCGCTGACGCGGCTAGGCAGCCGCTATCCGCTACCACCTGAACTGCTGCTGCCGCTGCGTGGCGGCATTCGCTGGTTCATCATCGGCGGCGCGCTGATCATGGTGCTAGAGCGCTTCGGTGTCTCGGCGACGGTGCTCTGGACTGCCTTCTCCGGCTTCGTGGCGGTGGCCGCCATCGCCTTCTTCGCTATCTGGAGCGTATTGTCGAACCTGCTTTGCGCCGTGCTGATCATGACCGTCGGGCCCTTCCGCCTGGGTGATCTGGTGGAGCTGGTTGAGAGCTTCGACAAGCCCATCGTCAAAGGGCGCGTCATCGATATAAACCTGCTCTACACCACCCTCGAAGAGGTGTCCGAAAACGGAACTGGCGCAATCGTCCAGGTGCCAAACAGCTTGTTCTTTCAGAAGGTCGTGCGCCGCTGGCGCGGGACCGACATACAAACGCCTAATCACAGCACTCACGAGTAGCACCTATGGAATGGCTTAGCAGCCCCGAAATCTGGGTCGCGTTTCTGACCCTGACCGCCCTGGAAATCGTCCTCGGCATCGACAACATCATCTTCATCTCCATTCTGGTCGGCCGCCTGCCGAAGGAGCAGCAGCCCAAGGCTCGCTTCTTCGGGCTGGCCCTGGCCATGGGGACGCGGATCCTGCTGCTGCTGTCGATCACTTGGGTTATGCGCCTGACCAACGACCTGTTCACGATCTTTGGGCATGGCGTGTCCGGGCGCGACCTGATTCTGTTCTTCGGTGGTCTGTTCCTGCTGTTCAAGAGCACCATGGAAATCTGGCACAGCGTCGAAGGTGAAGAGGAGCAGGACGGCACTACGAGTGGCGCGGTCAAGGCCGGCTTCGTCGGTATCATTCTGCAGATTGCGGTAATCGATATCGTCTTCTCGCTGGACTCGGTGATTACGGCGGTGGGGCTGGTGGACAACGTGCAGGTGATGATCGCCGCGATCGTCATCGCCGTCGGTGTGATGATGCTGTCTGCCAGCACCATCAGCGACTTCATCGAAAAGCATCCGACTCTGAAGATTCTCGCATTGTCGTTCCTGATCGTGGTCGGCACCCTACTGATCGCCGAAGCCTTCGGTGCTCACGTGCCCAAGGGCTACGTGTACTTCGCCATGGCATTCTCGCTGACGGTCGAAGCGCTCAATATCCGGATGCGCAAGGCAATGAATCGCAAGCTGAAAGACCCGGTCAAACTTGGCAAGGACATGCCGGACTGAGGATGAACAACCGGCTGCATTCAGGTGCAGCCGTTGCCTGAGGCTCAAATCATGACGTTCGAAAGCTGGCTTGCATTCTTCGCAGCCTGTTGGATCATCAGCCTGTCACCGGGCGCCGGAGCTATCGCCTCGATGTCCTGCGGTTTGCAGTACGGCTTTTGGCGCGGCTACTGGAACGCCATTGGTTTGCAGATCGCCTTGGCGTTGCAGATCGCAGTGGTGGCGGCCGGTGTCGGCGCGGTGTTGGCGACCTCATCGCTGGCCTTCAGCCTGATCAAATGGTTTGGTGTCGCCTATCTGCTGTGGCTCGCGCTGAAGCAGTGGCAGGCGGTGCCGGAAATGCTCGATGACAGCGCGGCGCCACGGCCCATCGGGCGACCGCTGACGCTGGTGCTCCGGGGTTTTCTGGTCAATGCCAGCAATCCCAAGGCCATCGTGTTCATCCTGGCCGTGCTGCCACAATTTCTCGATCCGCAGCGCGATTTGGTGATGCAGTACCTGCACATGGCCGCGACCATGGTGGTGGTCGATCTGATCGTCATGGCGGGTTACACCGGTCTGGCGGCGAAGGTGCTGCGCTTGTTGCATACGCCGCGTCAGCAGCGTCTGGTCAATCGCAGCTTTGCCGCCATGTTCGCCGGCGCGGCGGCATTGCTGGCGACAGTGCGGCGGGCCGTGGTGTGACAGTCGCCAAACCTTTGCGGGTGTGGGTCGATGCCGATGCCTGTCCCAAGGCAGCCAAAGAGCAGCTGATCAAGTTCGCGCTCAAGCGTAAGTTCGACGTCTTGCTGGTAGCGGGGCAGAGCCAGATCAAGCCGGCCTTCGCCTGTATTCGCCTGATCGTGGTGCCGAGCGGCCCGGACGCCGCGGACGATTATCTGGTCGAGCATGCGCAGCCGGGCGAATTGGTAATTTGCAGCGATGTACCGCTGGCCGATCGCCTAGTCAAGAAAGGCGTGGCGGCCCTCGATCCGCGTGGTCGCGAGTTCGACGAGCGCAACATGGGCGATCGTCTGGCCGTGCGCAACCTGTTCACTGACCTGCGTGAGCAAGGGCAGGTCGGGGGTGGTCAGGCTGCTTATGGCGAGCGGGATCGTCAGGCTTTTGCCAACGCGCTGGACCGGTTGCTCACGCAGTTGATGAAAAGCCGATAACGGTGCCGAAGGCTTGAAGGCTGGACGTGGAGGAGCAGCCTGAAGCTATTAGCTCGAAGAAAAAGCTTGATGGGTCTGGCCGTAAACCAAACGCGTCCAGCTTCT
The DNA here is from genome assembly GCF_019355055.1 of Pseudomonas sp. MTM4. Taxonomy (NCBI): domain Bacteria; kingdom Pseudomonadati; phylum Pseudomonadota; class Gammaproteobacteria; order Pseudomonadales; family Pseudomonadaceae; genus Pseudomonas; species Pseudomonas sp. MTM4. Next base: position 2,455,931 of record NZ_CP048411.1, on the reverse strand, counting down.
CAGCCGCAAAGATAAGTGCCGGTGCCCACGGCGACCAATACGCCTTCCTCGTTGTGCAACTCGGAGCGAACCACGGCCACCTTGTTGCCGGAGCGCAGCAGCGTCGCGCTGGCGCTGAAGCGCTGGCCTCGTCCCGGTCGTAGATAGTCGATTCGCAGATCGATGGTGCCGAGCCGTGAAAGGCGGAGGGCGCGTTCCTCGGTGGTCAGATGCTGGTGCTTTTCGAATGCGCCGATCATGGCCATCGCACCACCGGCCACGTCGAGCAGAGAAGCGATCACGCCGCCATGCAGGATGCCATGGAAAAAATTGCCGACCAGTTCATTCTTCATCGGAAGATGCATCACCACGCGCTGGTGCGTCACTTCCTCCAGTTCGATACCCAGATACTCGTTGAACGGAATGCGCTCGAAGAGCTGGCGCACGGCTTGTTGCTGCTCTTCGATGGTGTCGGGTGTGTGGGGCATGAGTTCGGCCTCTGTCAGATCGGCCAAAACTGCCGTAGCGAGGCAGGAATGAACAGGGGGGCGGCGGGAGCGCCGGTACGATTGGCTGTATAGCCATAGGCCTCCCTCATCCCGAGCCTGAGCTCGGGATGAGGGAGGTGAGCCTGGTGCTTACTTGTGGGTGAGCTCCAGCACTCGGTCGACTAGTTTGTAGATGCCCGACGCCGCTTCGCTGATCGATTGCGCGAGCATGTAGGCAGGGGTCGTCACCAGATTGTGCCTGGAATCCTCGACGAGTTCGGTGACCTCGCAGGCTTGGTGCTCGATGCCCATTTCGCGCGCTGCGCTTGCGGCGGGATCGTCGTCATTTCCCAGCGTGCAGACCACGCCAGCGCCGAAGATCTGTGCCGCCATGGTGGGTGCGATGCACATCATGCCAACCGGCTTGCCGGCTTTCGCAAACGCCTGAGCCGCTGACAGCACATCCGGAAGGACCTTGCTGGCGGCGCCCTGAGTGGCGAAATCGGAGAGGTTCTTTGCCGCGCCAAAGCCGCCGGGCATGATCAGCGCATCGAACTCGTCCACATTCAACTCGCGCAGATCGCTGATTTCGCCGCGAGCCAGGCGGGCGGATTCGATCAGTACGTTGCGGCTCTCCGGCATCTCGTCGCCGGTCAGATGGTTGATCACATGCATCTGCGCGATGTTCGGCGCGAAGCAGCGAACCGTTGCGCCGCGTTGGTCCAGGCGCAACAAGGTGATCACGCTCTCGTAGATTTCCGAACCGTCGTAGACGCCACAGCCGGAAAGGATCACGGCGACTTTTTTGTTCATAGGGATACTCCTGGTCAGATTCAGCGGCCCGGAAGGCGCCGGGCGAAAGTCTTCGATGCTAATCCCTGGCGGGGTTCAAGGTAAGCCCGTACCCGGTGGCCTGAATTAAAAGCTAGCGGTTCAGTTCTGGCGGCGCATTTTGCTGACAGACCGCATGCAAACTCATTCGCCAGTTTTTTTACACGAGCTTCAACGGCAGCCGGTTGTACTGTTGGATTCCTCGCCAGGACGGGTGTTCAGTCGAAGCCAGGGCTTGCACGCAGGCTTTCAGCCAGGCGGTTGCCCGATCAAAGCACTGGCAGTGCCTGCCTCGGCTGGCGACAATGAGGGCAACGCGCGGCGTCGTTTAACGGCGCTGTCATCAATCGGTCACGAAGTCGGCCTATAAACGTCATATTCGCCCGTTCTGCGGGCCAGGAGTTCGCTGTGAGTTTCGTTCCTGCCAATCGATTGTTTCCCGCTACTCGCCTGCGTCGTAACCGTCGTGACGATTTTTCCCGGCGGTTGGTGCGCGAACATAAGCTGAGCGTGGACGACCTGATTCTGCCTGTGTTCGTCCTCGATGGCGAAAATCGCCGCGAGCAGGTGCCTTCGATGCCCGGCGTTGAGCGTCTGTCCATTGATCTGTTGCTCGAAGAGGCAGAGGAATTGGTGGCGCTGGGCATCCCGGCGCTGGCGCTGTTTCCGGTCACGCCACTGGAGAAGAAATCCCTGGACGCGGCCGAAGCCTGGAATCCGGACGGCATCGCCCAGCGCGCCACGCGCGCACTGCGTGAGCGGTTCCCGGAGCTGGGCATCATCACCGACGTCGCGCTCGACCCGTTCACCACCCATGGCCAGGACGGCATTCTGGATGAGCAGGGCTATGTGCAGAACGATGTGACAGTCGATGCGCTGGTCCGGCAGGCGCTTTCCCATGCCGAGGCCGGCGCCCAGGTGTTGGCGCCGTCAGACATGATGGATGGGCGCATCCAAGCCATCCGCGAGGCGCTCGAAGTGGCCGAGCATCACAACGTGCGCATCATGGCCTACTCGGCCAAATATGCCAGCGCCTACTATGGCCCGTTCCGCGATGCGGTGGGGTCGGCCGGTAATCTCGGCAAGGGAAGCAAGAACACCTATCAGATGGACCCGGCCAACAGTGACGAGGCGCTGCACGAAGTGGGCGCCGATCTCTCCGAGGGTGCCGATATGGTCATGGTCAAGCCGGGCATGCCCTATCTCGACATTCTCTGGCGGGTCAAGGATGCCTTCCGCGTGCCGACATTCGTCTATCAGGTCAGTGGCGAATACGCGATGCATAAGGCCGCCATCCAGAACGGCTGGTTGAGCGAGGCGGTGATTCTGGAGTCGCTGACCGCCTTCAAACGTGCCGGCGCGGATGGCATCCTCACCTACTTCGCCAAACAGGCCGCACAACAATTGAAACAGGGGCACTGAGCCCCTTCGAGGCAGACCCATGACCAACCAGGGACTCAGCGAAAGCGAATTGCAGCTTGCCGACAACGAGGCGCAACCCCTCCAGGAGCTGGCTGCGCCAGTGCCCGAGGTGGAGACGCAGGAGGAGGCACCAGTACCGGCACCGCAGCCAGCGCCCAACCTGGACGACAACAGCCTCTATATCCATCGTGAGTTGTCGCAGCTGCAATTCAATATCCGCGTGCTGGAGCAGGCGCTGGATGAGTCCAATCCGTTGCTGGAACGGTTGAAGTTCCTGCTGATCTTTTCCAGCAACCTCGACGAATTCTTCGAGATTCGCGTCGCCGGGCTGAAGAAGCAGGTTACCTATGCCCGCGAACAGGCCGGCGCCGACGGGCTGCAGCCGCATCAGGCGCTGGCGCGGATTTCCGAGCTAGTCCACGAACAGGTCAGCCGGCAGTATTCGATCCTCAACGAAGTGCTGCTGCCGGAGCTGGCCGAGCACCAGGTGCGCTTCATTCGTCGCCGTCACTGGACGGTCAAGATCAAAACTTGGGTGCGTCGTTATTTCCGTGACGAAATCGCGCCGATCATCACGCCGATCGGGTTGGACCCGACGCATCCGTTTCCCTTGCTGGTCAACAAAAGTCTGAACTTCATCGTCGAACTTGAAGGTATCGATGCCTTTGGTCGGGACTCGGGACTGGCGATCATTCCGGCGCCACGACTGCTGCCGCGAGTGATCCGCGTACCGGAAGAGGTGGGTGGGGCGGGCGCCAATCATGTATTCCTTTCGTCGATGATCCACGCGCACGCGGACGATCTATTCCACGGCATGAAGGTTAAGGGCTGCTATCAGTTCCGCCTGACGCGCAACGCCGACCTTTCGGTCGATACCGAGGATGTCGAGGACCTCGCGAGGGCGTTGCGCGGCGAGCTGATGTCCCGGCGCTACGGCGATGCGGTGCGTCTGGAGGTAGCCGATACCTGCCCACCTCACCTGGCCAATTTCCTGCTCAAGCAATTCAGCCTCAGCGAGAGCGAACTGTATCGAGTGAACGGGCCGGTCAACCTGACCCGACTGTTCAGCATCACAGGGCTGGATAGCCATCCGCAGCTGCAATACATGCCCTTCACTCCGGCGATTCCAAAACTTCTGCAGAACAGCGAAAACATCTTCAACGTCGTCGGCAAGCAGGACATCCTGCTGTTGCACCCGTACGAATCCTTCACGCCGGTCATCGACCTGTTGCGCGAGGCGGCCAAGGATCCTTGCGTGCTGGCGGTCAAGCAAACGCTCTATCGCTCCGGCGCCAACTCGGAGATCGTCGATGCGCTGGTCGAGGCGGCGCGCAATGGCAAGGAAGTCACTGCGGTGATCGAGTTGCGTGCGCGGTTCGACGAGGAATCCAACCTGCAGCTGGCCAGCCGCCTGCAGCAGGCCGGCGCGGTCGTCATCTACGGCGTGGTTGGTTACAAGACCCACGCCAAGATGATGCTGATCCTGCGCCGCGAAAACGGCGAACTGCGCCGCTACGCTCATCTAGGGACCGGCAACTATCACGCTGGCAACGCGCGGTTGTACACCGATTACAGCCTGCTGACCTCGGACGATGCGCTTTGCGAAGACGTCTCCAAACTGTTCAGCCAGCTGATCGGCATGGGCAAGACGATGCGCATGAAAAAGCTCCTGCACGCGCCGTTCACGCTGAAGAAATCGTTGCTCGACATGATCACGCAGGAAACCCAGCACGCCAGCGAAGGCAAGCCGGCGCACATCATTCTCAAGGTCAACTCGTTGACCGATCCGAAGATGATCCGTGCGTTGTACAAGGCTAGCCAGACGGGCGTGCGCATCGACCTGATCGTGCGTGGCATGTGCTGCTTGCGCCCGGGGATTCTGGGCGTCTCGCACAACATCCAGGTGCGCTCGATCATCGGACGCTTCCTCGAGCACAGCCGGGTCTTCTACTTCCTCAACGGTGGCGACGAGAAGCTCTACCTGTCCAGCGCTGACTGGATGGAGCGTAATCTGGACCGTCGCGTCGAGACCTGCTTCCCCGTCGAAGGTAAGAAGCTGATCACGCGGGTGAAAAAAGAACTGGAAGGATTCCTGACCGACAATACCCAGAGCTGGGTGCTGCAGCCCGATGGCAGCTACGTGCGTAACAGTCCGAGTGGCAACCAGAACCCGCGTAACGTGCAGAGCGCTCTGCTGGAGCGCCTGGGTAGCCCGAGCGCGCGCTGACGCGCCCGGTGCGTGAGATCGCCGACGCTTGAACTGCGCGCCCGCGTGATCGGGCGCGCGCTCAGCGTACCGTCAAGGTGAAATCAATGCGCTTCAGCCATTCCGCTTCCAAGGCGAAATCGGCCTGGGTCAACGGATTGTTTTCCAGCCAGCCGCTGGGAAAGGCCACGTCGAGGCTGTTGTCGTCAGCCTTGAGCGTGAACGCCGGCGCCTGCTGCGGCCCGCGGATGTGGTGGAACAGGATGGCGAACCGCAATAGCACGCAGAGGCGGGTCAGCTTCACGCCGTCCTCACTCAGCTCTTCGAATTTTTGCCTCGGTATGTTGCGACGATGCCCGCGCACCAGTAGCGCGAGCATTTGCTGATCCTGACGTGAGAAACCCGGAAGATCAGAGTGCTCGATCAGGTAGGCGCCGTGTTTGTGGTAATGGTAGTGCGCGATATCAAGGCCCACTTCGTGCACCCGAGCAGCCCAAGTCAGCAGCTCACGGTGCCAGTCCTCGACTAGCTCCCAATCGGCCGACACTTGGTCGAGCGCCTCCAGAGCCTTGCTTTCAACCCGCGCCGCCTGCTCGTTGTCGACGTGATAGCGCTCCATGAGAAAGCTCAGGGTGCGGCTGCGGATGTCTTCCTGATGATGGCGGCCGATGAGGTCGTAGAGCACGCCTTCGCGTAGCGCGCCCTCGGAATGCGCCATGCTGCTGAGTTCCAGCGCATCGAACGCCGCTTCAAGGATGGCCAGGCCTGCGGGAAAAATGCTGCGACGATCCGGCTTGATGCCGTCCATGTCGATCCTGTCTACATCGCCCAGCTTGAACAGCTTGCGCTTGAGCCACCCCAGTCCTTCGCTGGTGACCTGGCCATTGCTCAACCCCGCGCCCTTGATCGCCAGACCGATGGCGCGAATGGTGCCGGACGCGCCGACCGTATCCTGCCAGCCGAGCCGGCGCAGACCATGCTCGATGCTCATCAGCTCGAGTCGTGCCGCCGTGTAGGCCTGGGCATAGCGTGCAGCGGTGATCTTGCCGTCACGGAAGAAACGCTGGGTGAAGCTCACGCAACCCATCTGCAGGCTCTCGCGCAGCAGCGAATCGAAACCCTCACCGATGATGAACTCGGTACTGCCGCCGCCGATATCGATGACCAGCCGCTTGCCGGGCGCCGTCGGGAAGGTGTGCGACACCCCGAGATAGATCAGTCGCGCTTCTTCCCGGCCGGAAATCACTTCAACCTGATGATTGATGATCGTCTCGGCCTGGCGGATGAACAGCGCTCGATTGCGAGCTTCACGCAGGGCGTTGGTGCCTACCACACGCACCGAGCCTTGAGGCAGATGATTGACCAGTTGCGCGAAGCGGCGCAGACAGTCGAGGCCGCGCTGCATGGCGGCATCGTCGAGCATTCGGTTCTCATCGATGCCGGCGGCCAATTGAACCTTTTCACCGAGCCGCTCAAGGATGCGCATTTCGCCGTTGCTGATGCGGGCCAGGACCATGTGGAAGCTGTTGGATCCGAGATCGAGGGCGGCGATCAGTGGAGAGGGTTCGGCGGCTGGTGGGGGCATGGCGCGGTCTCTGTGCAAAACCCCGACATCCTGACATGATCATCGGCATCCGCCAACGCGCAGCGCCTTCACGTAGGGCCCGATTATCGGCCACAGGGCTTGTAATTCGTCGCCGTGCCCCGATTGACCAAGTAACAGGCTGCGACTTTCGGTCCGCATCAAGCCGGGCTATGATGGCGTCACTTTCAGTTTTGACCCTGGAGAACATCCATGAGCGAATACATCAACAATGTCAGCGACAGCAGTTTCGAGCAGGACGTGCTCCAGGCAGATGGCCCTGTGTTGGTCGATTACTGGGCCGAGTGGTGTGGTCCATGCAAGATGATCGCTCCGGTACTCGATGAGATCGCCAAGGATTACGAGGGCAAGCTCAAGGTCTGCAAGCTGAACATCGACGAGAATCAGGAAACCCCGCCGAAGTACGGCGTTCGCGGCATTCCGACACTGATGCTGTTCAAGAACGGCAACGTCGAAGCCACCAAGGTTGGCGCTTTGTCGAAGTCGCAGCTGGCTGCGTTTCTCGACAGCAACATCTGAGTTAGAGAAGCGCTGCTATCCAAAGCCCCCGCAAATGCGGGGGCTTTTTTCTTGCGGCAGGGTGGACGCTTCGTCTGCGCGGTGCTAAATTCGGCCCCGCGACGCTTCTTCCGTCGCCCTCTGCATGCCGTCGCCGACGCACTTCAGCCTCATAAAGCACAACGAATCTGTTCGTATCCTGCTGCGCGGCTTCTAAAGCTAATCGCTTTCTTCATCCTTCCTGATCTCTTTCTATGAATCTGACCGAACTTAAGCAAAAGCCCATCACCGAACTGCTGGAAATGGCCGAACAGATGGGCATCGACAACATGGCCCGTTCGCGTAAGCAGGACGTGATTTTCTCCCTGCTGAAAAAGCACGCGAAAAGCGGCGAGGAAATCTCCGGTGATGGCGTGCTGGAGATTCTCCAGGATGGCTTCGGCTTCCTGCGCTCCGCGGATTCGTCATACCTCGCCGGCCCTGACGACATCTATGTCTCGCCGAGCCAGATCCGCCGCTTCAACCTGCGCACCGGCGACACCATTGTCGGCAAGATTCGTCCGCCTAAAGAAGGCGAGCGTTATTTCGCGCTGCTCAAAGTCGATACGATCAATTTCGACCGGCCGGAAAACGCCAAGAGCAAGATCCTGTTCGAGAACCTGACGCCGCTGTTCGCCAACAAGCGGCTGACGATGGAAGCCGGAAACGGCTCCACCGAAGACCTGACCGGCCGGGTGATCGACCTCTGCGCACCGATCGGCAAGGGTCAGCGTGGCCTGATCGTCGCTCCGCCGAAAGCGGGCAAGACGATCATGCTGCAGAACATCGCCAGCAACATCACCCGCAATAACCCCGAGTGCCACCTGATCGTCTTGTTGATCGACGAGCGCCCGGAGGAAGTGACCGAAATGCAGCGCACCGTGCGCGGCGAAGTGGTCGCGTCCACCTTCGACGAGCCGCCGACTCGCCACGTGCAGGTCGCCGAAATGGTGATCGAGAAGGCCAAGCGCCTGGTCGAGCACAAAAAGGATGTGGTCATCCTGCTCGATTCCATCACCCGTCTGGCGCGCGCCTACAACACTGTTATCCCAAGCTCTGGCAAGGTGTTGACCGGTGGTGTCGACGCCCATGCGCTGGAAAAGCCCAAGCGCTTCTTCGGCGCCGCGCGCAACATCGAGGAAGGCGGCAGCTTGACGATTCTCGCCACCGCGCTGGTGGAAACCGGCTCGAAGATGGACGAGGTGATCTACGAGGAATTCAAGGGCACCGGTAACCTCGAGCTGCAGCTGGACCGCCGCATCGCCGAGAAACGTGTGTTCCCTGCCATCAACATCAACCGCTCGGGCACTCGTCGCGAAGAGTTGCTGACCAGCGAAGAGGAGCTGCAGCGCATCTGGATTCTGCGCAAGCTGCTGCACCCGATGGATGAAAGCGCCGCCATCGAGTTCCTGCTGGACAAGCTCAAGGACACCAAGACCAACGATGAATTCTTCATGTCGATGAAGCGCAAGTAAGCGTCTGGTCGTGCCACCGAGGCCGGGGAAACCCGGCCTTTGTCTGTCTGCAGGTTTTGGAATCGGCCGCGCCAAGGCTAAACTCTGCGCCTCGACACTTGCCGGCCCATGCGAGGCTCAAGCATGCAGTATCGCGATTTGCGCGACTTTATCAGTGGCTTGGAACAGCGCGGCGAACTCAAGCGCGTTTCGGCCGTCGTCTCTCCCGTTCTGGAAATGACTGAAGTATGTGACCGCACTCTGCGTAAGCAGGGTCCGGCGTTGCTTTTCGAAAATCCGACCGGCTTCGACATGCCGGTGCTGGGCAACCTGTTCGGCACACCCAAACGCGTCGCGCTCGGTATGGGCGCCGAGGAAGTCTCGGAACTCCGTGAGATCGGCAAGCTGCTGGCCTTTCTCAAAGAGCCGGAGCCGCCGAAAGGCCTCAAGGATGCCTGGAGCAAGCTGCCGATCTATAAGAAGGTCATCAGCATGGCGCCCAAGGTGCTCAAGGATGCGCCCTGCCAGGAAGTGGTGATAGAAGGTGAGGACGTCGATCTTTCGGCGCTGCCGGTACAGACCTGTTGGCCGGGCGATGCCGCGCCGCTGATTACTTGGGGCCTGACCATCACCAAGGGACCGAACAAGGAGCGGCAGAATCTGGGTATCTATCGTCAGCAGGTGATTGGCCGCAACAAGGTCATCATGCGCTGGCTCAGCCATCGCGGTGGTGCGCTGGATTACCGTGAGTGGTGCGAGAAGTATCCCGATCGACCGTACCCGGTCGCGGTGGCACTTGGCGCAGACCCGGCCACCATTCTTGGCGCCGTTACGCCGGTACCCGATTCGCTCTCCGAATACGCCTTTGCCGGCCTGTTGCGCGGCAGCCGCACCGAGCTGGTGAAATGCCGCGGCAGCGATTTGCAGGTCCCGGCCGGTGCCGAAATCATTCTCGAAGGGCATATCTATCCCGGCGAGATGGCCGACGAAGGGCCCTACGGCGACCACACCGGCTATTACAACGAAGTGGATCGCTTCCCCGTGTTCACCATCGAGCGCATCACCAAGCGCCGCGATGCGATCTACCACAGCACCTACACCGGCCGCCCGCCGGACGAGCCGGCGATCCTTGGCGTGGCGCTCAACGAAGTCTTCGTGCCGATCCTGCAGAAGCAGTTCCCGGAAATCACCGATTTCTACCTGCCGCCTGAAGGTTGTTCCTACCGCATGGCGGTGGTGACCATGAAGAAGCAGTACCCCGGCCATGCCAAGCGGGTGATGCTTGGCGTGTGGAGCTTCCTGCGCCAGTTCATGTACACCAAGTTCGTCATCGTTACCGACGACGACATCGATGCTCGCGACTGGAACGATGTGATCTGGGCGATCACCACACGCATGGACCCCAAGCGCGATACGGTGATGATCGAGAACACGCCCATCGATTACCTTGATTTTGCCTCTCCGGTATCCGGCCTCGGCAGCAAGATGGGGCTCGACGCCACGCACAAGTGGCCGGGCGAGACCAGCCGCGAGTGGGGTCGCGCCATCGTTCAGGATGAGGCGGTCAAACGCCGGGTCGACGAACTCTGGGCTGAGCTGGGCATCGACTGATGATCCGTAGTCGTTATTTCAGGTTTTTGCATAGATGAAAGTTACGCTACAACCCTCTGGGGCCGTGCTTGAAGTCCAGCGGGGCGAGCTGATACTCGACGCTGCCCGGCGCCTGGGCTACGACTGCCCGCAGGCCTGTCGCAACGGTAACTGTCTGGTCTGCGCGGCCTTGCTGGTCAATGGTCGGGTGCGCCAGCGTGGTGTAAGTCAGGATCATGGCGAGGTTTTCGCCTGTCTGGCCGAGCCTGAAGAGGATTGTGTCCTGCTATGGGACGGCGTGCTCGCCCCTGGCGAGCTGCCGGTACGGACGTTCGGTTGCCAGCTGATCAGTTGCCAGGACGTGGGCGGCGACGTGTTCCGGCTGCTGCTCCGCGCGCCTGCAGGCAAGCCGCCGCGCTATCACGCCGGACAGTACCTGCTGCTGAAGCGCGAAGACGGCGAGTTCAGTGCCTTTTCCCTGGCGTCTGCGCCGGGGCGTGGTCGTGAACTGGAACTGCATGTGCTGGCACGTGAGCCGTCGACGATCGGTTTGCTCGATTTCATCAGGCGCCAAGGGATGGTCAGCGTGCAGATGCCGTTCGGCGATACGCATCTCGCCGAGCTCCCGAATGGACCGCTGGTACTGATCGCGGCCGGAACCGGAATGGCGCAGATGCACAGCCTGATCGAACATTGCCGGGCCGAGGGCTTCGCCCATCCGGTGCATCTGTACTGGGGCGTGCGCCGGCCGGAAGACTTCTATCAGTTACCCCACTGGGATGAGTGGCGAGAGATGCCCAATCTATTTCTCCACCAAGTGGTCAGTGACGTCTGTGGCTGGCAGGGGCGTTGCGGCATGCTGCACGAAGCCGTATGCGAGGACTTCGGTGATCTCAAGCCGGTGCATGTCTATGCCAGCGGTTCGCCGGCAATGATCTACGGCACGCTGGATGCGCTGGTAGAGGCGGGGATGGACGCGACCCAGATGCGCGCCGATGTCTTCGCTTACGCGCCGCGGGAAGGCTAGAGCCGCTGTTTCGCGGCTCTTGTGTGTTTCGGGTGACGCCTTGGTTTAGCGTGCCTGCCGTTGCTGAAGCAGCAAGTTGTTGTAGCCGCTTGCAGATAGCGTCTTCTGTGCCTGACCAAGCTGCTCCCGATTGGCGAAGGGGCCGACCAGAACGCGGTACCAATCCTCATCACGAACGGTGACGTTCTCGACACGCACATCCTGACCCAGCAGGATGATCTGAGCCCTGACCTTTTCCGCTTCCTGCTGCTTGCGGAACGAGCCGGCCTGCAGGAAGAACTGGGTAACCGGCGCCTTGGCCACCAGCGGTGGAGGCGGCGGTACCTGGCCGTTCAGCGCAGCTTCTGCCCGCGCCGTGTCGATCTTGGCGGCTTCTTCGGGTGTCACCGGCTTGGGCGGTTCGGGCTTAGACGCTTCCGGCGGCAGAATCACTTCGGACTCAGGTAGCAACGTATAGAAGTCGTACTTGGGCTTTACCGGTTGCTCCTGTGCCGGCAAGGAGCGCTTCGGTTGCTCCTTAGGCTTGGGTGCGTCCGTGGTGCGCTTGATCTCGTCCCGGCCGGGTTCGAGGTTCATCAGGAACGTGATGAAACCGCCGATGACCAAACCACAAACCAGCCAGACCCAGCCGGGTACGGGCTTTTTGGCGGGCGCCTGATAGCGGCTCGCCCCGCGCTTGGGGGCGGGTTTTTTCCTGGTTGCCACTTACATCCGCTCCAGGGTTTCCAGGCCGAGCAATTCCAGGCCTTGCTTGAGGGTCTTGCCGGTCAGCGCGGCCAGGCGCAGGCGACTCTGCTTCGCAGTGTCGCTATCGGCGGTGAGTATCGGGCAGTGTTCGTAGAAGCTCGAAAACAACCCGGCCAGATCGTACAGGTAGCTGCATAGCAAATGCGGGACGCCCTTCTCGCCGACACCATTCAGTACTTCTGCGAACTGGGCAAGCTTCGCGCCCAGCGCTTGTTCCTGTTCGGCTTGCAGCTGTATCTCGCCGGTCAGGCCGTCCATCCCGGTACCAAGCTTGCGGAACACGCTGGCCACGCGGGTGTAAGCATAGAGAAGATAGGGCGCGGTGTTGCCTTCGAAACTGAGCATCTGTTCGAAGTTGAAGCTGTAGTCGCTGGTGCGGTGCTTGGACAGGTCCGCATATTTCACTGCGCCGATACCGACGGCGCGAGCGATCTGGCGGAGCTCTGCCTCGTCCAGATCCGGGTTCTTGCCCTTCACCAGGCTGTAGGCGCGCTGTTCGGCTTCGTCGAGCAGGTCGACCAGCTTCACGGTGCCACCGTCGCGAGTCTTGAATGGCCGGCCATCGGCACCGTTCATGGTGCCGAAACCCATGTGCTCGAGCTGCATGTCGCTGCTGACGAAGCCGGCAAGGCGCGCGACTTCGAAGGCCATCTGGAAGTGCAGGGCCTGGCGTTGATCGACGAAGTACAGGGCGCGATCGGCTTTCAATTGCTGGCTGCGGTAGCGCATGGACGCCAGATCGGTGGTGGCATAGAGGTAGCCGCCGCCGGCCTTCTGCACGATGACCGGGAGCGGGTTGCCCTCGGCGTTCTTGAATTCCTCGAGAAACACGCACTGGGCGCCGTTGCTCTCGCTCAAAAGCCCCTTGGCTTTCAATGACTCGACGATATCGCCCAGCTCGGCGTTGTAGGCACTTTCGCCTTTGACGTCGTCAGGGGTGAGTTTAACGTTCAGGCGGTCGTAGACCTTCTGGCAGTGCGAAAGGGAAATCTCGTTGAAGCGATTCCACAGGCGCAGGCAGTCGGCGTCGCCGGCCTGCAGCTTCACTACCAGTTCACGGGCTCGATCGGCGAACGCGGCAGAATCATCGAAGCGCTGTTTCGCGGCGCGATAGAACTGTTCCAGGTCGGACAGCTCGGTTTCGGCGGCGGCGGGGTTTTCCTCTAGGTAAGCGAGCAACATGCCGAACTGCGTACCCCAATCACCGACGTGGTTCTGCCGGATCACCTCATCACCGAGAAACTCCAGCACGCGCGCCACCGCATCGCCGATGATGGTCGAGCGCAGGTGGCCGACGTGCATTTCCTTCGCCAGGTTCGGCGACGACAGGTCAATCACGACTCGCTGCTTTGGACTTGCCTTGCTGACGCAGAGATGCGGGTCGCCAAGAGCCGCGTCAAGACGTTGGGCGAGCGCGGCGCTGTTCTGAAAGAAGTTGAGAAAGCCCGGGCCGGCGATCTCCACCTTGCTAACGCTGGGGTCCGCCGGTAATGCCTCGATGAGCTTCTGAGCGAGGTCGCGGGGTTTCATTCCGGCAGGTTTGGCCAGCATCATGGCGATGTTGCTGGCGAAGTCGCCGTGAGTCTTGTCGCGGGTGTTCTCCACCTGGATGGTCGGACTCAATCCTTCAGGCAGCACCCCTTCAGCGGTGAGGCGAACAAGGGCTTGCTGGATAAGGTGGCGAATGCTGTCTTTCATCGTTTGCTCGGTCGGCCCGGAGGCTTTGGTCGAAAACTGCGCATTATAAGAGCAGCGACAAGCGACAAGCCACCAGCGGCAAGCGGAAGCCAAAAAGCCGACGAAAGTTTGTAGCTGGATGGCTGCGGCAGGGCAGGGTTAGAACAAATCGATCGGATCTATATCCAGCGACCAGCGCACCGCGCGACTGGACGGAAGTTGCTCGACCATTGGCAGCCATGCGCCCATCAACTTGTGCAGAGGGGCGCGGGCATTGGCCTGCAGCAACAGCTGGGCGCGGAACCGCCCTGCGCGACGCTCCATTGGTGCCGGCACCGGTCCCAGCAGCTCGATACCGCTGAGGCCGAACTGCGCCATGAGCTGTTCGGCCTCATGGCAGGCGTTATCGAGGAATTCTTCGGCCTGACCGGGCTTCGTCGCCTCGGCACGCAGCAGAGCCAGATGGCTAAATGGCGGCAGGCCGGCGGCACGGCGCTCGCTCAGTGCTTGGTCGGCAAAGGCGAAATAGCCTTGTTCGGTGAGCTGGACCAGCAGCGGGTGATCGGCAAGGTGTGTCTGAATGATGACTTTGCCGGGCTCTTCGGCGCGGCCCGCGCGACCGGCTACCTGGACGATCAGCTGGGCCATGCGCTCGCTGGCACGGAAGTCAGCCGAGAACAGCCCGCCATCGGCGTCGAGAATGGCGACCAGTGTGACGCGGGGGAAATGGTGACCTTTGGCAAGCATCTGGGTGCCGACCAGCAGGCAAGGTTCGCCGCGGTTGATGGTGGCCAGCAGCTGCTCCATCGAGCCCTTGCGCGAAGTGCTGTCGCGATCAATGCGCAGCACAGGATAGTCCGGAAAGATGATGCCCAATCGTTCTTCGGCGCGCTCGGTACCGGTTCCAACGGGGCGTAGATCGACGCTGTTGCAATCCGGGCAACTGCGCGGTGGGCGTTCGGCGTGGCCGCAATGGTGGCAGCGTAGCTCGTTGTGACGCTGATGCAGGGTCATTCTGGCGTCACAACGCGGGCATTGGCTGAGCCAGCCGCAATCGTGGCAAAGCAGCGATGGAGCGAAGCCGCGGCGGTTCAGGAACACGAGGACCTGTTGTCCGGCAGCGAGTGTCTGGGCCATGGCCTGCTGCAGCGGGCCGGAGATGCCTGAGTCCAGAGGTCGACTTTTCACATCCAGACGCAGAAAGCGTGGGGCCTGCGCATCGCCAGCGCGCTGGGTCAGCTTTAGCAGGGCGTAGCGGCCGCTGTGGGCATTGTGCAGGCTTTCCAGTGAGGGTGTGGCCGACCCCAGCAGAACCGGCAGATTCTCCTGGCGTGCTCTGACGATTGCCAGATCACGGGCGTGGTAGCGCAGGCCTTCCTGCTGTTTATACGAGGCGTCATGCTCCTCGTCGAGGATGATCAGCCCGGGGCTTTTCATGGGGGTGAACAGCGCTGAGCGGGTGCCGATGATGATGTCCGCCTCGCCGTCCCGTGCCGCCAGCCAGGCATCCAGGCGTTCACGGTCGTTGACGTTGGAGTGCAGTAGGGCGATGCGGGCGTTGAAGCGCTTCTCAAAGCGGGCCAGGGTTTGCGGGCCGAGGTTGATTTCGGGGATCAGCACCAAGGCCTGCTGGCCGGCTTTGAGCACCTGGTGGATCAGCTGCAGATAGACCTCGGTCTTGCCGCTGCCGGTGACGCCTGCCAGCAGAGATACCTGGAACCCATCCAGGCCGGCGCGAATGGCTTCGAACGCGGCGCGTTGTTCCTGATTCAGCGGCAGTTCAGGCTGTAGCAGCCAGCTGCCCTGATGGCGCTGAACCTGATGACTACGGCGGGTCTCGATGCGTAACAAACCCTTTTGCAGCAGCAGATCCAGGCTGTCCTTGCTCAGTTCCAACTGGGTGAGTAATGAGTGGGCCACGCCGTGGGGATGTTGGGCGATGGTTCTCAACGCCTCGCGCTGACGCGGAGCTCGGCTGAGGCGAGGGTCTTCGGGCCGCGCCCCGTCGGTGACATGCCAGAAACGCTCCTGTCTTGCCTCGGCGGGTTCGCCCTGGCGCAACAGAACCGGCAGTGCCCAACTGAAGGTATCGCCCAAGCTGTGCTGATAATACTGGGCAGTCCACAGACACAATCTGAACAGAGCGGACGGGAGCGGGGAGCGTGTATCGAGCAGCTCCAGCGCCGGTTTGAGCTTCGCTTCGGGGACCGCACTATGATCAACGACCTCCACCAGAACCCCGACGATTTCACGCCGCCCGAACGGCACGCGCAGCCGCATGCCTGGCTGCAGCGACGCGGGTGGGGCGCTAGCGGGTGGAAGGTAGTCGAAGAGTCTGCGCAGCGGAGAGGGGAGCGCGAGACGGAGTATGGGTTGGGGCACGCGGTAGTCCTTGGCGACGAATGCCGATCTTAAACGATACGGCGCGATGACAGTGTCGCGATGCCTTGAGCGGGGCGGGTGGCCGCATCGGCACTATATGAGGCGATCAGCTGTCCTTGCATCGATATCGGGCTCTGGTATCATTCGCGCCCTTCCGTGCGGTACTCGACATAGGGTCGGGTGGCGGCACAAGTCCTAGAGGATTTTTCCATGAAAGCCGATATCCATCCTAATTACGTTGAAATCGACGCCACTTGCAGCTGCGGCAACGTTATCAAGACTCGCTCCACGCTGGGCAAAGATCTGAGCATCGACGTCTGCTCCGAGTGCCATCCGTTCTACACCGGCAAGCAGAAAGTGCTGGATACCGGCGGCCGTATCGACCGCTTCAAGCAGCGTTTCGGTGTGTTCGGCGCCAAGTAAGCTGTCGCCGCGACGGAAATCCCATGAGGTTTTCCGAGCAACTGAAAAAGGCGTCCCTGGTGGGCGCCTTTTTTGTTTGTGCCATTTTCAGCCTGCAGGCGCAGGCGTTCTGTCCCGTCAGTGGTCCGCTGTCACGCGTAAAGGTGGCGGCGGTCATCGATGGCGATACGTTGCGCCTGGCCGATGGGCGCAACGTGCGCCTCATTGGCGTGAATGCGCCCGAGATGGGCCGCAAGGGACGCAGTGCCGAGCCTTTCGCGGATGCGGCCCGGCAGCGACTGCAGGCATTGGTGAAAGCCAGCGGTGGGCGGTTGGATCTGCGCCTCGGTCAACAGGCTCGGGATCACTACGGCCGTCTTCTGGCCCATGCCTTCAACGATCGCGGCGAGAACCTGGAAGCTGTGCTGCTTGCCGAAGGGCTGGGTTTCTTTGTGGCTATCGCGCCCAATAGCTTGTTGGCCGATTGCCACCGAGCTGTAGAGCGTCAGGCCCGCTCCGCTGGCGAGGGGGTATGGCGCCGATCTCCGGTAATCTCGACGGAGCGTTTACGCCATGGCGGTTTTGCGCTGGTCCGGGCACGTGTCGATCGGCTGGAGATGAATCGGGGTGGCGTCTGGCTGGAACTGGACGGCCCATTGGTCCTGCAGATTCCGCGCGATGCCGTTGCGGGGTTTGACGATTCATTGAAAGACCTGCCCGGCAAAGAGATCGAGGCAAGGGGTTGGGTGGTCGATCGCAAGGGGCGCGCGAATTTGTCGCAGCAGGCGCGCTGGTTGCTGAGAATAAGCCATCCATCGATGCTCGCTCCGCTGCCCTGACGCGTTTTACGCGCGGCGCAGGAGGTATAGGGATCGTTGCTCGCCTGTCATCTGAAGGTCGTAGAGCGAGCACTTGACAGTCAGCTTTTTCCATTGGGTTGTGACGGCGATCAGTCTTGGCGTATGCTCGGCGGCCTGTCTGTCCCAGAAAAAACAAGCGGAAATGCCCCATGACTGACCTGAAAACAGCCGCGCTCGAATACCACGCCAAGCCCCGTCCGGGAAAGCTGAGCGTCGAGTTGACCAAGCCCACTTCCACCGCTCGGGACCTGGCATTGGCCTACAGCCCTGGCGTAGCAGAGCCGGTACGAGAAATCGGCCGTGACCCGGAGCTGGCTTACCGATACACCGGTAAAGGCAATCTGGTCGCTGTGATTTCCGATGGCACCGCGATTCTTGGCCTTGGCAACCTTGGGCCGTTGGCATCCAAGCCGGTTATGGAAGGCAAGGGTGTCCTGTTCAAGCGCTTCGCCGGCGTCGACGTGTTCGATATCGAAGTCGATGCGGAAAGCCCGCAGGCCTTCATTGATACGGTCAAGCGCATCTCCATCACCTTCGGTGGCATCAACCTGGAAGATATCAAGGCCCCGGAATGCTTCGAGATCGAGCGCGCGCTGATCGAGCAGTGCGACATCCCGGTGTTTCATGATGACCAGCACGGTACTGCCATCGTTACCGCGGCGGGCATGCTCAACGCACTGGAAATCGCCGGCAAAACGCTGGAACAGGCCAAGATTGTCTGCCTCGGTGCGGGCGCTGCGGCGACTTCCTGCATGAAGTTGCTGGTGAGCATGGGTGCGAAGATCGAGAACATCTTCATGATCGATCGCAAGGGTGTCATCCATGCCGGCCGCGACGACCTAAACCAGTACAAGGCTGTATTTGCTCACGAAACCGACAAGCGCACGCTGGATGATGCGCTCGATGGCGCGGATGTCTTCGTTGGTTTGTCTGGCGCCAACCTGCTGAGCGCTGAAGGACTCAATCGCATGGCGGCGAACCCGGTAGTCTTTGCTTGCTCGAACCCGGATCCTGAGATCAGCCCGGAACTGGCACGCGCGACACGTTCCGATGTGATCATGGCGACGGGGCGCTCGGATTACCCGAACCAGGTCAACAATGTGCTGGGTTTCCCTTTCATTTTCCGTGGGGCATTGGACGTTCGTGCGTCGCGCATCAACGAGGAAATGAAGATCGCCGCCGCGCTGGCGCTGCGAGACTTGGCCAAACTTCCGGTTCCGGCTGAAGTAGCCTCCGCTTATGGCGTAGAGCAGCTGCAGTTCGGTCGTGAATACATCATTCCGAAGCCGATGGATCCACGCTTGATTACCCTCGTTTCCGATGCGGTGGCCAAGGCGGCGATCGAAAGTGGCGTGGCGACCCTGCCGTACCCGTCGAACTATCCGCTCAAATCGGTCGACGACGTGTTCAATGTCTGACTAGGTCTGGCATGGCCCCGCTTTGGCGGGGCTTGCAGCATGAAAAAACCCCGGCTTCGGTCGGGGTTTTTTATTTGGCGCTGCTTTTTAATGGAGAAGAATTGCCTTAAAGATCTGAATAGCTCAGTCGCTGTCACAGCTGAGCCGTTCTGGTGGGTTAGAACAGGTCGATGGGTGCGGCTTCGGACGCAGGTAGCGGACTGCCGGGCAACGTGGAGCCAGGAATGATCTCGTCATCCATGTTGGGCGGTGAGTCTTCACTTCGAAAGATTTCGAAATAGGCATCTGGTGTGCCCGGAGAAGCTGCGCGGCCGCTTTTCGGGTCGATCCGCAGTGTCAGGATTCCTTCGGGCTCGGCAGGTGCATGCTCGGGAGTGCCTTCCAGTACCGAACTCATGTAATCGATCCAGATAGGCAGCGCCACCGTTCCTCCGTACTCCCGCCGACCAAGCGTTTGTGGCTGATCGAAGCCGGCCCAGACCGTTGTCACGATATCCGCGTTATAGCCGGAAAACCAGCTGTCCTTGGACTCGTTTGTGGTGCCGGTCTTCCCGGCGATATCGCTACGTCCCATCGCCAGCGCCTTTCTGCCCGTGCCGCGCTTGATAACGTCCTGCAGCATGCTAGTCATGATGTACGCGGTGCGCTCATCGATGATTTGCTCGGCATGCAGCGGTTGCTGCGTGTCTAGCTCCGATGTGCCCATCGGCGGGACGTCGCTCTGAGCGTAAGTGGTCACCTGTGCTTCACCATCTTCCACTTGAGCGGCGCTGCGTTGCGGCACGCGCACAGGATTTGCCTCGAATATGGTCTTACCATCTCGATCCTCGATCCGCTCGATCAGGTAGGGTTCGATCTTGTAACCACCATTGGCGAAAGCGGTCCAGCCGATGGTGACTTCCATGGGGGTCAGGGTTGCGGTGCCAAGTGCGAGCGAGAGGTTCGGGGGCAGGTCCTCGCCTTTGAAGCCAAAGCGCTTGATGTAGTCGACCGTGTAGGGAATGCCCAGGGTTTGCATAAGGCGAATCGAAACCAGATTGCGCGACTTGTACAGGGCTTCGCGCAGGCGTATCGGACCTAGGAACGTGTTGTTGTCATTCTTTGGGCGCCAAACGCGATCGAGGCCTTCCTCGACGAAGACGATAGGTGAGTCGTTTACCAGGGTTGCGGGGGTAAATCCGGCATCCAGTGCCGCGCTGTAGACGAAGGGTTTGAAGCTGGATCCAGGTTGGCGCTTGGCCTGGATGGCACGGTTGTAATTGCTTTGGCCAAAGGAAAAGCCGCCGGTCAAGGCTTCGATAGAGCCATCAATAGGGTCGATAGATACAAGAGCGCCCTGCACTTGAGGCACTTGAGTGAACAGCGTTTCTTCATCACCCGTGATGCTGACGCGGATCACGTCCCCGACGTTGACTACATCCGATGGGGCTTTGGGTTGCGGCCCAAGGCTGTTGCTGTTGATGAACGGGCGGGCCCACCTCATGCTCTCCCATCCGATGCTCCGCTCGCTGCCGTCACGAAGGATGACCTTGATGGCGTCTTTGGAAATCGCACTGACTACAGCGGGTAGCAGGCCGGACTGGCTGCGATAAGTGCCCAGTTCTTTCAGCCATTCTTCACGATCAGTACCTGCCAGCTGAGCTTCCGGACCACGATAGCCGTGACGCTGGTCGTATTCGATCAAGCCCCGTGTCAGAGCCTCATTGGCGGCAATCTGGCGTTCACTGGTTGTGGTGGTATAAACGCGGAAACCGTCGGTGTAGGCTGCGCTGCCGAAGCGGCCCACCATTTCAGCGCGCGCCATTTCGGCTATATAAGGGGCGTTGAGTTCGGGCGAGGAGCCGTGATAGGACGCGTCGACAACTTCCGCCAGTGCTTGTTGGTAGCACGCCTCGTCTATTCTTCCCAGTCGATACATCCGGCCCAGAATCCAGTCACGCCGCTCCTTGGCGCGTTCAGCGTTGGCCAGCGGATTGAAAGCCGATGGCGCCTTGGGTAGGCCCGCGATCATCGCCATTTGCGCCAGACTCAGCTCGCTCATTGATTTGCCATAGTAGACGTGGGCTGCGGCCTCGATGCCATAGGCGCGATTGCCTAGATAGATTTTGTTGACGTACAGCTCGAGAATCTCGTCCTTGCTCAGCTCTCTTTCGATCTGGAGCGCAAGGAGTATCTCGTTGATCTTGCGCGAAAAGCTCCGCTCGCTGGTCAGGAAGTAATTTTTTGCGACCTGCATGGTAATGGTGCTGCCGCCGGTCTGAATCTGGCCGGTTTTCAATAATTGCGTGGCAGCGCGCATCAGGCTTTTCACGTCGACGCCATAATGGTTAGCGAAGTTATCGTCTTCGGCGGCCAACAGCGCGGCGATGAAGTCTTTGGGTATTTCGTCGAAGTCGATAGGGGAGCGACGCATTTCGCCATACTCGGCGATCAGCTTGTTGTCATTGCTATAGACGCGCAGCGGTATCTGAAGCTGGATGCTGCGCAGCGATTCGACCGACGGCAAGTTGGGGCTGAGATACAGGAAAGCGCCACTCAAACTGAGCAAAAGCCCGCAGAAAATAGCCAGGCACGACCATAGGAAAAACTTCAGAAAACGCATCGGGGTTCTTTGAATCCAGGGTGGGGAATGAGGTGTAAGCCGCAGACGATGCTGAAAGGAAAAACCGTTCACATTATAAGCGGTTTTTTTGCCGGGGAGCCATTTGCGCTTCTGTCAAGGCTGTTATCTAATGCGGACAAACATAATTAATCCGTAAGTGGCGGATAAAGATAGGAAATCGGCCGTGCTAGGGCTCTTCACTAAGAAAGCGAACACGCTGCTTGGGATCGACATCAGTTCGACGTCCGTCAAGCTACTCGAATTAAGCCGCTCAGGCTCCCGATATAGGGTTGAGTCCTATGCGGTCGAACCGCTTCCGCCAAATGCCGTGGTGGAAAAGAACATTGCTGAACTCGAAGGTGTAGGTCAGGCGCTGACTCGGTTGTTGGCCAAGGCCAAAACCGGAGTCAAGTCGACCGCCGTAGCCGTTTCCGGCTCGGCAGTCATCACCAAGAGCATCGAGATGGAAGCCGGATTGTCTGATGACGATCTGGAAAACCAGTTGAAGATCGAGGCGGACCAGTACATTCCTTATCCGCTGGAAGAGGTCGCGATCGATTTCGAAGTGCAGGGTGCTGCGCCTCGTTCTCCCGGACGCGTCGAAGTGCTTCTGGCCGCGTGCCGCAAGGAGAACGTGGAGATTCGCGAGGCGGCGCTCGCCCTAGCGGGGTTGACGGCCAAGGTCGTTGATGTCGAAGCCTATGCGCTGGAGCGTTCTTACAATCTATTGGCGCCGCAATTGGGCGCTGGTCATGATGAGCTGACGGTGGCGCTCGTGGATATCGGCGCGACCATGACCACGCTGAGCGTGCTGCATAACGGTCGCACCATCTATACGCGCGAACAGTTGTTCGGTGGCCGCCAGCTCACCGAGGAAATCCAGCGTCGCTACGGCCTTTCGATGGAAGAGGCCGGTCTGGCCAAAAAGCAGGGAGGCCTTCCAGACGACTATGACAGCGAAGTGTTGCAGCCGTTCAAAGAGGCGGTTGTTCAGCAGGTTTCACGCTCGCTGCAGTTCTTCTTCGCTGCGGGGCAGTTCCATGATGTGGACTACATCCTTTTGGCGGGCGGTACGGCTTCAATCCCCGGGCTGGATCGGTTGATTCAGCAGAAAATCGGAACCCAGACTTTAGTCGCCAACCCTTTTGCCGATATGGCTTTGAGCGGCAAGGTTAACGCGGGTGCACTGGCTAGTGATGCGCCATCGCTAATGATTGCCTGTGGGTTGGCCTTGAGGAGTTTCGACTGATGGCCCGGATCAACCTTTTACCTTGGCGAGAGCAGCTTCGCGAAGAGCGTAAGCAGCGCTTTCTGGTTTCCCTCGCCGGCGTTGCAATCCTGGCGGCGGGCCTGTTGTTTCTCGCAGATCAGTACCTCAATCACGCCATCGAGCGGCAGAACGCGCGGAACGACTTCGTCCGCAAGGAGATTGCCGTTCTGGATGCGCGAATCGCCGAGATCAAAGAGTTGCGTGAGCGTCGGCAGCAATTGCTCGAACGTATGAAGATCATTCAGGACCTGCAGGGCAATCGCCCCATCATTGGCAGGGTGTTCGATCAACTGGTACGTACGCTTCCCGATGGCGTGTATTTCACCGAGCTGAAAATGACCGGCAAGAACATCGCCATCGTTGGCGGCGCGGAATCCAATAACCGGGTCTCAAACCTGATGCGCAATTTGGATGGATCTGAATGGCTGGAAGCGCCAAACCTCAACGAAGTGAAGGCTGTTACTGCTGGTGCAGTGGATCAGGAGAACATGTTCCAGCTAACGGTGCAGCAGACGCAGCCGGCCGCAGTTGCTGAAGGAGATAAGCCATGAGTCTGGCTAGTTCTCTGGAAAGCCTGCGCAGCGTCGATCTCGCCGACCTGGATATGAATAATTTGGGCTCATGGCCCGCCGCGGTGAAGGTTATCGCCGCGATACTGCTGATGGTTCTGTTGCTCGGAGGAGGCTATTACTTCCATCTCAGCGATCTGCAGGCCGGACTTGATCAGCAGAAGGCTCAAGAGGAGACCTTGAAGCAGCAGTTCTCTTCGAAAGCGTTCCAGGCTGCGAACCTTGAGGCTTACAAGGCGCAGATGGTGGAAATGGAGGCGTCGTTTGGCGCGTTGCTACGCCAGCTGCCCAGCGACACTGAAGTTCCAGGCTTGCTTGAAGACATCACTCATACCGGTTTGGGTAGCGGGCTCGAGTTCGAAGAAATCAAGCTGCAGCCAGAAGTTACCCAGCAGTTCTACATCGAACTGCCGATACAGATCAAAGTGGTTGGCGGTTATCACGATCTTGCGACTTTTGTCAGTGGAGTGGCGAGCCTGCCGCGGATCGTCACCCTGCATGACTTCGAGATCAAGCCTCTCAGCAAGGATTCTTCTTCCAAGCTGCACATGAGCGTTCTGGCCAAGACCTACCGCTACAACGACAAGGGGCTGCAGAAATGAATGGAGCCCGAAATATTGCACTGGGCATGGCTCTAGTTTTGCTGACTGGCTGTGGCGTCAGCAGTGACTTCGAGGATCTGCGCGCTTACATGGACGACGTGCGGGCCGAGCCGAAAGGAACGATCGAGCCATTGCCAGCGTTCTTGCCATACGAGGCCTTCACCTATAGCGCGGCCTCGCTGCGGCATCCATTTCAGCCGCCAATGAAGATCGACCTGACCCAGCGGCAAAAAGGATCGAAAGACATTCGGCCTGACGAGACTCGCATCAAGCAGTTCCTCGAAGAGTTCAATATCGAAAACTTCGTCATGGTCGGAACATTGACCAATGATGCTGGGAGATACGCCTTGATCAAAGGTGGTGACGGGGTTCACCGAGTCAAGGTCGGTGACTATCTGGGGCGCAACCATGGTCGTATCGTTGATATCAGCGAAGCCGAGGTGGATGTGCTCGAAATCGTTCCTGACGGAGAGGGTGGTTGGCTTGAGCGCCCGCGCAGCCTGACTTTGAAAGAGCGTTCTTGAGTCATGGCAAAAATGGAAAACCTTTACCGGTCTGCACAACGGAATCCTTCTATGAATACCACTCTCTCTCGTCTCGGCTTGTCCCTGCTGGCGGCGATGATTTCGCCCGCGCTGCTGGCGGCGAACCTCAATGCACTCGATGTCGCTTCGCTGCCCGGTGACCGCGTTGAACTTAAACTGGCCTTCGATGAGCCTGTGCCCACCCCGCGGGGTTATACGCTCGACCAGCCGGCGCGGATCGCGCTCGACCTGCCAGGTGTTTCCAGCAAGCTGAAATCCAAAAACCACGAGCTTGGTGTCGGTAATGCCCGCAGTGTGACCGTAGTCGAGGCCCAAGGTCGCACGCGGCTCATCGTAAACCTCACTTCCTTGGTGCCTTATTCGACTCGGGTAGACGGAAATAATTTGTTCGTCGTGCTCGGTGAAAGCGGTGCAGCAACCGCGGCTGTAGCGGCCGCTCCGGTGGCCCCGCTAAGCAAGGCAAAACCGACCGCCTCCGTGGCTGCGGGCAAGGCGATCAGTAACATCGATTTCCGTCGTGGGGAAGATGGGGCCGGTAACGTCATCATCACACTGTCGGACCCGTCGATCAGTCCGAGCATCGAAGAGCAGGGCGGCAAAATCCGGGTTTCATTCGCCAAGACGCAGCTGCCGGAGTCGCTTCGTGTCAGGCTAGACGTGCAGGATTTCGCTACGCCGGTCAAGTTCGTCGATTCCAGCAGCAAGGCCGAGGGCGCAAACATCGCCATCGAGCCCAGCGGCCTTTACGACTACTTGGCGTACCAGACCGACGACAAGCTGACCATCAGCGTCAAACCGCTTAGCGAATCCGACGCCGAGAAGCGCAAGGCCGAGCACTTCACCTATTCCGGAGAGAAGCTGTCGCTGAATTTCCAGGATATCGACGTTCGCTCGGTTCTCCAGTTGATTGCGGATTTCACCGATCTCAACTTGGTCGCCAGCGATACCGTGCAAGGCAACATCACGCTGCGTCTGCAGAACGTGCCGTGGGATCAGGCGCTGGATCTGGTGCTGAAAACCAAAGGGCTCGACAAGCGTCAGGTTGGCAACGTGCTGCTGGTAGCGCCAGCGGACGAGATCGCTGCACGTGAGCGTCAGGAGTTAGAGTCGCAGCGCCAGATCGCTGAACTGGCGCCTCTACGCCGTGAGGTCGTGCAGGTCAATTATGCCAAAGCTTCTGATATTGCGCGGTTATTCCAGTCGGTTACCGACACGGACGGAGCCAGTGGGGATCGCGGTTCGATCTCTGTTGACGATCGCACTAACAACATCATCGCCTACCAGACGCAGGAGCGGCTCGACGAGCTGCGGCGCATCGTGGCGCAACTGGATATTCCCGTACGTCAGGTCATGATCGAGGCTCGCATAGTCGAGGCTAACGTTGATTATGACAAGAGCCTGGGTGTGCGTTGGGGGGGGAATCTCTGGGCCGGTGACAAATGGAATGCTTGGGGCAAAAACGGGCAGCTCGGCGTAGCTGATGATCCTAATGCAAGCGGTAAACCGGGTGACGAGGGGTATATTCCTTCCCAGCAGGTCGGACGTTTCCCCGGGATTCGTGAAGTACCTCTAAATACTCCTTTTGTTGACTTGGGCGCAGTCGGTGCAACCTCCGGGATTGGCTTGGGCTTCGTCACCAATAATGCCATCCTTGATCTTCAACTCTCTGCCATGGAAAAAACAGGTAATGGAGAGGTTGTATCGCAACCGAAGGTCGTTACCGCAGACAAGGAGACCGCAAAAATCTTAAAAGGCTCGGAAGTGCCCTATCAGGAGGCGAGTTCCAGTGGCGCGACCAGCACTTCTTTCAAGGAGGCGGCGTTATCTTTGGAGGTCACTCCGCAAATCACTCCTGATAACCGCATCATCATGGAAGTGAAGGTCACCAAGGATGAGCCTGATTTCTCGCAAGCTGCCAGCACCGGTGGTATCCCTGCTATCCGTAAAAACGAGGTCAACGCAAAAGTCTTGGTCACTGATGGTGAGACGATCGTAATTGGCGGTGTGTTCTCTAATACTCAGAGCAAATCCGTTGACAAGGTTCCGTTCTTAGGCGATCTGCCGTTCGTAGGCCGGATATTCCGTCGTGATTTGATTCAAGACCGGAAATCTGAGCTGCTGGTATTCATTACTCCTCGGATCATGAATAATCAGGCGATCCAAGCCAGCCGTTAGACAACCAATGCCCAATATCATCCTCGTCGGCCCGATGGGGGCTGGCAAAAGCACCATCGGGCGCTTGCTCGCCAAGGAGCTTCGCCTCCCTTTTCGGGATTCCGACAAGGAGATCGAACAACGCACCGGTGCAAGCATCCCGCTGATATTCGATGTCGAGGGAGAGCAGGGCTTCCGTGAAAGGGAGCACGTCGCTATCAATGAATTGTGCCAGATAGACGGCGTCGTGCTGGCAACTGGCGGTGGTGCGGTGCTCCGAGCGGACAATCGTCAGGTGTTATGTGCTGGCGGGCGGGTGATTTACCTCTGTACTTCGGTTGAGCAGCAGCTCGACCGCACCTCTCGGGACCGCAACCGTCCGCTGTTGCAAACGCCCAATCCCCGCGAGATTCTCACCAATCTGATGGCTGTGCGGGATCCGCTGTACCGTGAAATCGCGGACATTGTGGTCCAGACGGATGAGCGTCCCCCACGCCTGGTCGTGGTGGAAATCATTGGGCAGCTTCAAGCTCTAGCGCCTCGTGAAAGCCTGGGTCGATCTGCGTTATCCTAGCTCCCTTTAATCGTGGGCCCCCTATGCAGACTCTACATGTCGATCTCGGCGAGCGAAGCTATCCGATATTCATTGGCGAGCAGCTCATCGATCGTGGTGATCTGTTGTCCCGTCACATTCGTGGCAAGCAAGTTGCGATCGTTACCAACGATACCGTTGCGCCGCTTTATCTTGACCGGCTTTCGCGCAGTCTCGCTGATTACTCGGTCACTTCCGTGGTTCTGCCAGACGGAGAAGCGCACAAAAACTGGCAAACTCTGCAGTCGATTTTCGATGCTTTGCTGACGGCCAGGCATGACCGCAACACCACGGTCATCGCGTTGGGTGGCGGTGTCATAGGTGACATGGCCGGTTTTGCGGCCGCCTGTTACCAGCGTGGCGTTGATTTCATTCAAGTCCCGACGACACTGCTGTCCCAGGTCGATTCGTCCGTGGGCGGTAAGACGGGCATCAATCACCCGCTTGGCAAGAACATGGTCGGTGCCTTCTACCAGCCGCAGGCAGTGCTGATCGACATCGCAACCTTGTCGACCTTACCGCCGCGCGAGTTATCGGCTGGTCTGGCTGAGGTGATCAAGTATGGCTTGATCTGCGACGAGCCGTTCCTGAGCTGGCTCGAAGACAATATCGACTCGCTTCGCAGCCTTGATCATGCGGCGCTTACCGAAGCTATACGGCGCTCCTGTGCGGCGAAGGCCAGGGTGGTGGGAGCGGACGAGCGGGAGTCGGGCATTCGCGCCACGCTCAATCTCGGCCATACCTTTGGTCATGCCATCGAGACTTATCAGGGCTACGGCGTGTGGCTGCATGGTGAAGCCGTATCGGCGGGTACGGTCATGGCTCTCGAAATGTCGCGGCAACTTGGGTGGATCGCCGCCAATGAGCGTAACCGAGCCGTGCGGTTGCTGGCGCGCGCCGGCCTGCCTGTCGTACCACCAACCAATATGAGCGCCGCGGATTTTCTTCAGCACATGGCGGTCGACAAGAAGGTTCTGAACGGGAAGTTGAGGTTGGTGCTGCTCAAACGGTTGGGCGAAGCCGTAGTAACGGGTGACTTTCCTCGTCAGATGCTGGAAGCCACATTGAACGTCAATTACGACGCGCTTGCCCAAGAGTCGAACATTTAAGAGATGTCCATGACCAGTTTGTCTGCTGACGATTCCTACCTGAACCATTACGGGTTCAGTCACGATCCTTTCGCCGCTCGTGTGCCAGGCTTCAAGTTCTTTCCGGCTCAGCGCAAGCCCGTGTTAGGGCAATTGCATCATCTGGCCCGCTACAGTCAGTTGCTGTTGGTGGTGACCGGCCCGGAAGGGAGCGGCAAGACACTGGTGCGCCAGGCGCTCGTTGCGAGCAGCAACAAGCAGTCGGTTCAGAGCGTGGTCATTTCGCCTCAGGACACCCTCGATGCCAATCTCGTCCTGCAACAGATCGCGCAGGCGCTTGGCAGCCAGCGGGCCGACTTCGACTCGATCATGGCGCAGATCATTCAATTAGCGCTCACCGGGCAGGAGGTCTATCTGCTGGTCGACGACGCTGAGCGGCTGACGGGCGCTGCGGTCGAGACACTGTTGCGATTGGCCCAGGGTAGCCCCGAAGGCAGGCCGCATGTCTTTCTGTTTGGTGAACAAGGCTTGGTGGCGCGCCTGGAGGCGCTGGTCGAGGGTGAGGAGCGCTTTCATGTGATCGCGCTTCAGCCGTACGAAGAAGACGAGACCCGTGAATATCTGGCGTTGCGCCTGGAAGGTGCCGGGGGCGGGCTGGAGTGTTTCAGCGAAGACCAGATTTCGCGAATCCATGAGAATTCCGGTGGCTGGCCTGGTGCGATAAATCAGGTGGCACGCGACGAGCTCGTCGATGCCATGCAGCAGTCCAAAGCGAATCGGAAGTCGACTGGCTGGAGTCTGCCGCTGCCTATGAAGCACCTGCTGGCTTTGGCGGCGGTCGTTCTTGTCGTCGTCATTGCGTTGTTCATGCGTGACTCCAGTGATCAATCAGTGGCTCCGGCCACGACCAGCTTGCCGCTCGATGCAGGGGGCGCTACGGAAACACGTTCACCGGAAACGTCAACCGAGGATCCGGGTGGTGACGAAAGCGCTGCAGCCGAGGTCGTTCAGTCCGAGCCTGATCAGCCGATTGTCCGCGAACCTCTTGCCGCTGCCGGCGGCCTGGAGTCGGATAATTCACCGGCCGTGATTGAAGAAGAGCCCGCAATCGTCAGCGAGCCGTTACGCAATACCGCGCCAGCTCCTACGGCTGCAGATAACGCTACGATCCAGCGCTCTGCGGTTGAACCTGCTCCGCCAGTCGAGACGCCTCGCGAGCCGGTGCAGCCGGCGGTCGCGAAGCCTGATGCGCCTGCCTCTACGGCGAGCTGGTACGCCAGTCAGCCCAAAACCAACTATCTGATACAGGTGCTGGGGACGCGTACCCATAGTAACGCCGAGGCGTTGGTGAAGCAGCACGGTGAAACCTACCGGTACTTCGTCAAGCAGCATGAGGGCAAGCCGCTATACGTGGTTACTTATGGTTCATTTGCCAGCCGCAATGCAGCGCTTGAGGCCATCAAGACTCTGCCGGCCTCGTTGAGGTCGGGTAAGCCATGGGCGCGGAGTTTCGCTAGCGTGCAGCAAGAGATTCAAGCTCGCTAAAAACACGCCCCAAAAAGGTGCGCAATGCACCTTTTTGGGGCTTGCAAAAAAAAATTGTGTCGTTCTAGCCGGCTTTGTAAACTGCTCCCCCTTTTGCCCGCGTGTATGACGGGGTGGTTCCGTGCGCCGTCAATAAGGGGTTGATTTACAACGTATTTAGCTGGTGGAGTGCCTATGAGAGCAGGTCTTTTTCGTCCTGAAGAGTTCAAGGATAACTGCGGCTTCGGTTTGATCGCCCACATGCAGGGCGAGGCAAGCCATCACCTGCTTCAGACAGCCATTCAATCCCTTACTTGCATGACTCACCGCGGTGGCATCAACGCCGACGGTAAAACCGGCGATGGCTGCGGCCTGCTGATGCAGAAGCCCGATGGGTTCCTGCGAGCCATGGCCAAACAGCATTTTGATGTAGACCTGCCGGCACTCTATGCCGTCGGCATGATCTTTCTCAGCCAGGACGCGGCCAAGGCCGATGCGGCCCGCGCCTGCTTCAACGAACAGATCGCCGCGCAAGGGCTGACCCTGATTGGCTGGCGTGAAGTTCCGGTCGATACCAGCGTGCTGGGCCGCCTGGCGCTGGAGCGTCTGCCGCGTATAGAACAGGTGTTCGTCTCGGCTGAAGGCCTGTCCGAGCGCGACTTCGGTATCAAGCTGTTCTTCGCGCGCCGCCGTGCCGAAGTTGCGCTGGCTGCCGACAGGGAATTCTATGTTTGCAGCTTTTCCGACAAGGACATCATCTACAAAGGCCTGATGATGCCGGCCGATTTGGCGCAGTTCTATCCCGATCTCGGCGACGAGCGTCTGGCGACCGCCATTTGCGTGTTCCATCAGCGTTTCTCCACCAACACGATGCCGCAGTGGCCGCTCGCTCAGCCGTTTCGCTTCCTGGCCCACAACGGCGAAATCAACACCATCACCGGTAACCGCAACTGGGCTCAGGCGCGTCGCCTGAAATTCGCCAACGAATTGCTGCCGGACCTGGAAAATCTCGATCCGCTGGTCGTCAACCGCACCGGCTCCGACTCGTCGAGCATGGACAACATGCTGGAGCTGCTGGTCACCGGCGGTATGGATCTGTTCCGCAGCCTACGCATGATCATTCCGCCGGCCTGGCAGAACGTCGAAACCATGGATCCGGACCTGCGCGCATTCTACGAATACAATTCCATGCACATGGAGGCCTGGGATGGTCCGGCCGGCGTGGTACTTACCGATGGCCGCCATGCGATCTGCCTGCTCGACCGCAACGGTCTGCGTCCGGCGCGCTGGGTCACCACCACCAATGGCTACATCACGCTGGCTTCGGAAGTTGGCGTGTGGGACTACAAGCCCGAGGACGTCATCGCCAAGGGCCGCGTGGGACCAGGTCAGATTCTGGCCGTCGACACCCAAACCGGGCAGGTATTGCACACGGACGACATCGACAATCGTCTGAAGTCCCAACATCCCTACAAGAAGTGGTTGCGTCAGAACGCGCTGCGCATCCAGTCGACCCTGGACGATAACGACCACGGTTCGGCGTTCTACGATGCCGATCAGCTCAAGCAGTACATGAAGATGTTCCAGGTCACCTTCGAGGAGCGTGACCAGGTGCTGCGCCCACTGGCCGAGCAGGGCCAGGAAGCGGTCGGCTCCATGGGCGATGATACGCCGATGGCGGTGCTGTCGCGGCGGGTGCGTTCGCCGTTCGATTACTTCCGCCAGCAATTCGCGCAGGTTACCAACCCGCCGATCGATCCACTGCGCGAAGCCATCGTGATGTCGCTGGAGACCTGCCTGGGTGCCGAGCGCAACGTCTTCGAAGAAACCGCCGATCACGCCAACCGCGCGATCCTGACCACGCCTGTGATCTCGCCGGCCAAGTGGCGGACCATCATGGAACTCGACCGGCCGGGCTTCGAGCGCCAGCTGATCGATCTCAACTACGACGAATCGTTCGGGCTCGAGGCGGCGGTGCGCAACATTGCCGATCAGGCCGAAGAGGCGGTGCGCGGCGGCAAGGTGCTGCTGGTGTTGAGCGATCGCCATATCGCGCCGGGCAAGTTGCCGGTGCATGCCTCGCTGGCCGTGGGGGCTGTGCACCATAGGCTGATCGAGACCGGACTGCGCTGCGATTGCAACATTCTGGTCGAGACCGCGAGTGCTCGCGATCCGCATCAATTCGCCGTGCTGATCGGCTTTGGTGCGACGGCGGTTTATCCCTTCCTTGCTTACGAAGTGCTGGGCGATCTGATCCGCACCGGCGAAGTGCTGGGCGACCTTTATGAGGTGTTCAAGCACTACCGCAAGGGCATTTCCAAGGGGCTGCTGAAAATCATCTCGAAGATGGGCATCTCGACCATTACCTCGTACCGCGGTGCCCAGCTGTTCGAAGCCGTGGGGCTGGCGGACGAAGTGGTCGATCTCAGCTTCCGTGGCGTTGCCAGCCGTATCAAGGGCGCGCGCTTCGTCGATCTGGAAGCCGAACAGAAAGCGCTTGCGGCGCAAGCCTGGAGCAGTCGCAAGCCGATCCAGCAGGGCGGGCTGTTGAAGTTCGTCTACGGCGGTGAGTATCACGCCTACAACCCTGATGTGGTTGCGGCGCTGCAGGTTGCGGTGCTGCAGGGTGACTACGGCCGTTTCAAGGAATACACCGCGCTGGTCGATCAGCGCCCCGCTGCCATGTTGCGTGACCTGCTCCAGCTCAAGGTATCGGAGCAGCCGCTGGCGCTCGAAGAGGTCGAACCGCTGGAGCAGATCCTCAAGCGCTTCGACTCGGCCGGCATCTCGCTCGGCGCGCTGTCTCCCGAGGCGCATGAGGCGATCGCCGCGGCGATGAACCGCATTGGCGCGCGCTCCAACTCTGGCGAGGGCGGTGAAGATCCGGCGCGCTATGGCACCGAACGCAGCTCGAAGATCAAGCAAGTGGCGACAGGTCGCTTCGGTGTCACCCCGGAGTATCTGGTTAACGCTGAAGTGCTGCAGATCAAGGTCGCTCAAGGCGCCAAACCCGGCGAAGGCGGACAGCTGCCCGGCGGCAAGGTCAACGGTCTGATCGCCAAGCTGCGTTATGCGGTGCCGGGCGTCACGCTGATTTCGCCGCCGCCGCACCACGACATCTACTCGATCGAAGATTTGGCTCAGCTGATCTTCGATCTCAAACAGGTCAATCCGACCGCGCTGGTCTCGGTCAAACTGGTCGCCGAACCGGGTGTCGGCACAATCGCCGCCGGCGTTGCCAAGGCCTACGCTGATTTGATCACCATTTCCGGATATGACGGTGGCACCGGTGCTTCGCCACTGACCTCCATCCGCTATGCCGGCTCGCCATGGGAGCTCGGTCTGGCCGAGACCCATCAAACCCTGCGCGGCAACGACCTGCGCGGCAAGGTCCGGGTACAGACCGATGGTGGTCTGAAGACTGGCCTCGACGTGGTCAAAGCCGCCATTCTCGGCGCCGAAAGCTTCGGCTTCGGAACGGCGCCGATGATCGCGCTGGGCTGCAAGTATCTGCGCATCTGCCACCTGAACAACTGCGCCACCGGCGTCGCCACGCAGAATGACCAGCTGCGCAAGGATCACTTCATCGGCACCGTCGACATGGTGGTCAATTTCTTCACCTTCGTTGCCGAGGAAACCCGCGAGTGGCTGGCGAGGCTCGGTGTGCGCAGCCTGCAGGAGCTGATTGGCCGTACCGATCTGCTCGAAGTGCTGCCAGGCGAGACCACCAAGCAGAACCATCTGGACCTGACGCCGCTACTCGGCAGCGATCACATTCCTGCCGATAAGCCGCAGTTCTGCCAAGTAGAGAAGAATCCACCGTTCGATCAAGGTCTGTTAGCCGAAGAAATGGTCAAACTCGCTCGCTCAGCCATCGATGCCAAGAGCGGCGGCGAATTCGAACTGGAAATCTGCAACTGCGACCGCTCCATCGGTGCGCGTGTGTCCGGTGAAATTGCTCGAGTACATGGCAACCAGGGCATGAAGGATGCGCCGATCACCTTCCGCTTCAAGGGCACGGCGGGCCAGAGCTTTGGTGTCTGGAACGCAGGCGGTTTGAGCCTGTATCTGGAAGGCGACGCCAACGACTATGTCGGCAAGGGCATGACCGGCGGCAAGCTGGTAGTCACCCCGCCGAAGAGCAGTGTGTTCGAGTCGCAGCAGTCGGCCATCGTCGGCAATACCTGCCTGTATGGCGCAACCGGCGGCAAGTTGTTTGCCAGCGGTACGGCCGGTGAGCGTTTCGCCGTGCGTAACTCCGGTGCGCATGCGGTGGTCGAAGGCACAGGCGATCACTGCTGTGAATACATGACCGGTGGTTTCGTCTGCGTGCTCGGCAAGACCGGTTACAACTTCGGTTCCGGTATGACCGGTGGTTTCGCTTACGTGCTCGATATGGACAACAGCTTCGTCGATCGGGTGAACAACGAACTGGTGAACCTGCAGCGCATCACGGGTGAAGCGATGGAGGCCCATCGCAGCCACCTGCAAGAGGTACTGCGAGAGTACGTCGCCGAAACCGGCAGCGCGTGGGGCGCGAAGTTACTAGAGGATCTCGATGACTACCTGCGGCGCTTCTGGCTGGTCAAGCCGAAGGCGGCCAACCTGGCATCGTTGCTCTCGACCACCCGAGCGAATCCACAATAAAAGCAGCTCCAAGCCGCAGGCCTCAAGCCACGAGTGGTGCGAGGCGCGGCTCCGTGATCGTCTTTGCGGCTTGTAGCTTGAGGCTCGCCGCTGCTGTTAAGAGGTTTTGAAATGACTGAACGTCTGAATAACGACTTCCAGTTCATCGAGGTCGGGCGCAAGGATCCGAAGAAGAAGCTGCTGCGTCAGCGCAAGAAGGAGTTCGTCGAGATCTACGAACCCTTCAAGCCGCAGCAAGCATGCGAGCAGGCGCACCGTTGTCTGGGCTGCGGCAACCCTTATTGCGAGTGGAAGTGCCCGGTCCACAACTACATTCCCAACTGGCTCAAGCTGGTCTCCGAGGGCAACATCCTCGCTGCCGCCGAGCTGGCGCATCAGACCAACACGCTGCCGGAAGTCTGCGGTCGCGTTTGTCCTCAAGACCGCCTATGCGAAGGCGCCTGTACCCTGAACGACGGTTTCGGTGCGGTCACCATCGGCTCGGTGGAGAAGTACATCGCCGACACCGCGTTCGCGATGGGCTGGCGTCCGGACATGTCCAAGGTCAAGCCGACCGGCAAAAAGGTCGCGATCATCGGTGCCGGCCCGGCCGGTCTGGGTTGTGCCGACGTGCTGGTGCGCAGCGGTGTGACGCCGGTGGTCTTCGACAAGAACCCCGAGATCGGCGGCCTGCTGACCTTCGGCATCCCCGAATTCAAGCTGGAGAAGAGCGTCCTCAGTCGTCGTCGCGAGATCTTCGGCGGTATGGGCATCGAGTTCCGGCTGAATACCGAAGTGGGCAAGGACATCAGCATCGATCAACTGCTGGCTGATTACGATGCGGTGTTCATGGGCATGGGCACATACACCTACATGAAGGGCGGCTTCCCTGGCGAAGACCTGCCGGGCGTGCACGATGCGCTGGACTTCCTGATCGCCAACGTCAACCGCAACCTCGGTTTCGAGAAGTCCCCAGAAGACTTCGTCGACATGAAAGGCAAGAAGGTCGTGGTGCTCGGCGGTGGTGACACCGCGATGGACTGCAACCGCACCTCCATTCGCCAGGGCGCTAAGAGCGTGACCTGCGCCTATCGGCGTGACGCGGCGAACATGCCGGGCTCGCGCAAGGAAGTGAAGAATGCCAAGGAGGAGGGAGTGAAATTCCTCTTCAACCGCCAGCCCATCGCCATTGTCGGCGAAGGCAAGGTCGAAGGCGTCAAGGTGGTCGAAACCCGTCTCGGCGCGCCGGACGCCCGCGGTCGCCGCAGCCCCGAGCCGATCCCCGGTTCCGAGGAAGTGCTGCCGGCTGATGCTGTGGTCATCGCCTTCGGTTTCCGTCCGAGCCCGGCCGACTGGTTCGAAGGTCAGGGCATCCAGACCGACAACCAAGGGCGCGTCGTGGCGCCGGAGGTCGGCCAGTTCAAGCACCAGACCAGCAACCCGAAGATCTTTGCGGGTGGCGACATGGTGCGCGGCTCCGATCTGGTGGTGACGGCGATCTTCGAAGGCCGTCAGGCGGCTGAAGGGATTCTCGACTATCTGGAAGTCTGAAACGCAGCTGGAAGCCTGAAGCGGGAAGCAAGACCGCTTCGGGCTTCGGCCCACGCTTCCAGCTAGCGCTCCAAACACGCCTGATCTGAATCAAGCCCATAGACAAAAGGCACGGCGCTCGCCGTGCCTTTTGTTTTGTGCTTTGCGACAATGCCGCCACTCTTTTGCTGGAACCCAGACATGACTGCCTTGAAGAACGATCGCTTCCTTCGCGCCCTGCTCAAGCAACCTGTCGACGTCACCCCGGTGTGGATGATGCGTCAGGCCGGACGCTACCTTCCGGAATACCGGGCCAGTCGCAGCAAGGCGGGGGACTTCATGAGCCTGTGCATGAATCCCGAGCTGGCCTGCGAAGTCACTCTGCAGCCTCTGGACCGCTATCCGCTGGACGCCGCCATTCTGTTTTCAGACATCCTCACCGTGCCGGACGCCATGGGTCTGGGTCTGTACTTCGAAACCGGAGAGGGTCCACGCTTCAAGAAAGTCGTCAGCAGCCTGGCCGACATCGAGGCGCTGCCGATTCCGGACCCGGAAAAAGATTTGGGCTATGTCATGGACGCGGTGCGCACCATTCGCCGCGAGCTGAGCGGCCGCGTTCCGCTGATCGGCTTTTCCGGTAGCCCCTGGACGCTGGCGACCTACATGGTCGAAGGCGGCTCCTCCAAGGACTTCCGCAAGTCCAAGGCCATGCTTTACGAGAATCCGCAGGCCATGCATGCACTACTCGGCAAGCTGGCGCAGTCGGTGACCAGCTACCTCAACGGCCAGATCCTGGCCGGCGCGCAAGCGGTGCAGATCTTCGACTCCTGGGGCGGCAGCCTTTCCGCCGCCGCTTATCAAGAGTTTTCCCTGGCCTATATGCAGAAAATCGTCGATGGCTTGATTCGCGAGCACGACGGTCGCCGCGTCCCGGTGATCCTCTTCACCAAGGGCGGCGGGCTGTGGCTGGAATCCATGGCTGCCTCCGGCGTCGAAGCGCTGGGTCTGGACTGGACCTGCGACATCGGCAACGCGCGTGCTCGCGTGGGTGACAAGGTTGCTCTGCAGGGCAACATGGACCCCAGCGTGCTATACGCCAAACCGGAGGCGATCCGCGCCGAAGTGGGGCGTATCCTGGCCAGCTTCGGCCAGGGCGAAGGCCACGTATTCAACTTGGGCCACGGCATCACGCCGGAAGTCGATCCGGCCCATGCCGGTGCCTTCATCGAGTCGGTGCACGAACTCTCGGCGCAATACCACGGCTAAGAGCAGCTATAAGCTGCAAGCCATGAGCTCAATTTAAAGCAGAAAAAGCTTGGCAGCATTGCGGTGCCAGCCAAGCTGAACCACTTGCAGCTTGCAGCTTGCAGCTTGCAGCTTGCAGCTTGCAGCTTGCAGCTTGCAGCTTGCAGCTTTCAAGGCTGCTGATAATGCCCTGGCGTGGTGCCCGACTCATGCTCATGAACCAGCCGGGTTACGCGGATATCGGTGATCCCCACGACCTCGGCCTGTCGTAGCAGCTCGGTTTCTTCAGCATCCGCATCGGGCATGACCAGGCTATTTTCCGCATCGGCATTATGGTGCTCGATCAGGCGCCGGGCGGCCTCGCCCTGGGAGAGACTCTCATCTTCCGATTCGATGATTTGGGCGCGTGGGTCGTTCTGGAAGATGTAATTGACTTCGAATTTATGCGACGAGTTACCGAACATGACGCGGCTCCTGAAATGATGGACAGGTTCTGCTTCTGTTGACTTACCGGTCAGCTATTCGTTCGCATGGAAGGATGGTTGCGGCGACAGCCGGAAACTGCCGCGCCGCCTGGCAAAGCTGTAGCGCCCATCACCGTTGGCACGGGCGCAGCCGCATTATTTGACCTCGGCCAGATTACCCTTGAGGGCGACGCCCGCGATAACCGCCCCGGCGTGGCATTCATATTTTTCGCTGTCCTTGTACTCGACGTGCTTGTAGTTGCTGGTGAGGTCCACCACCGCGTTGGCGCCGGCGGCCTTGGCGGCGTTCTGCAGGTTGATCAGCGCGGACTGCAGCACCCAACGGCAGGCTTCTTCGTCGCTCTTGTTGAAGGCGTTGGTCTTCTTGCTGGTGGTGACGCCGCTGCGGACGATTTTCGTCCCGGCTGGGCGCTTGGCGAGGTAGAACTTCACGCTGCCGTCCAGCCGGCCCGCGGTGGTGGCTTCGGCGACCACTTCATCGAAGGGGAGATAGTGGACGGTGTCGCGGGCCTGGCTGATGCCGGGCAGAGCGCAGAGCACGAGCGCCGTGCCGATCCAGGTAGCTTTTTTCATGTGCATTCTCCTTGCATTGTTTTTGGGTGACCTTTAAGCACTCAGACAGGCCGTTGAAAAACGTAGACGAGGCAGGCAAGACAAGGCGCTACGACCAGCGGGAGTAACAGCCGAAGGCTGGCCCGAAGGGCGAGCGTAGCGAGTCAAAACAGGCGAGGACGCGGAGTTTAGTGGCCTAAATGAGCAGGCCGACTGGGCTCGCATCCGAGCCTGTTTTTAACGCAGTATTGCCAACGCAGGTAGTTTTCAACGGTCCCTGTCAGGCCCAGCGGCGGAAAATCAGTGACGTATTGATACCGCCGAAGGCGAAATTGTTGTTCATGACGTATTCGTGCTGCATGGTCCGCGGCGAGCCGACGATATAGTCCAGCTCGCCACAGCGCGGATCGATCTCGTCGAGATTGAGCGTGTGTATATAGCGGTCGCGGTTCATCATTTCGATGCTGAACCAGGATTCCAGAGCCCCGCAAGCGCCCAGCGTGTGCCCGAAAAAACTCTTCTGCGAACTGATGGGCATACGCGAACCGAACAGCGCCTGAGTCGCGTGGGTTTCGGCAATGTCGCCCTGCTCGGTAGCGGTGCCGTGGCCGTTGACGTAGCCGATCGCCTCGGCTTGCAAACCCGCATCTTCTAGCGCCAGCTCCATGGCCCGGCGCATGGTCACCTGCTCGGGTTTCGTCGCGTGCTGGCCATCGGCATTGCTGCCGAAGCCGACCAGCTCGGCATAAATGGTAGCGCCGCGGGCGAAGGCATGTTCCAGTTCCTCGAGCACCAGCATGCCGGCGCCTTCGCCGATCACCAGACCGTCGCGGCCGCTGTCGTAGGGGCGGGGCGTGGTCTGCGGCGCATCGTTCTTCAGGCTGGTCGCGTAAAGCGCGTCGAACACCATGGCCTCGGTGGCGCAGAGCTCCTCGGCACCGCCGGCCAGCATCAGCGGCAGGCGCCCGTACTTGATCGCTTCATAGGCGTAACCGATGCCTTGGCTGCCGCTGGTGCAGGCGCTGGACGTGGGGATCACCCTGCCGGTCAGGCCGAAAAAGATGCTGATGTTGGCCGCCGTGGTGTGCGGCATCATGCGGATGTAGGAGTTGGCGTTGAGGCCATCGGCGACCGAATTGAGCAGCATGTTGCCGAAGGCCTTGATTTCTTCGGTGCTGCCGGTGGACGAGCCACAGGCGACGCCCATACGTCCGTCACGGATGCTCTGATCGTCAAGCAGCCCCGCTTGCTGCAGAGCCTGCTCGGCGGCTTTCACCGACAACCGTGAGACGCGGCCCATGCTGCGCAGTTGCTTGCGTGTCCAGTGCGAAGGCACGACGAAATCATCCACCGGGCCGGCCAGGCGGGTATTCAGCTCGCGGAAGCGATCCCACTCGTCCATGCGGCGGATGCCGCTGCGGCTGGCGCTGAAGTTGGCTTCGATGGAAGCCCAGTCGTTGCCCAGCGAAGTGATGCCGGCCATGCCGGTGACGACGACGCGTTTCATCAGCACAGCCCGCCGTTCACGGCCAATACCTGGCGAGTGATGTAGCCTGCCTCATCCGACATCAGGAAGTTCACCGCTCCGGCGACCTCCTCGGGCGTTCCCATGCGCTGGGCGGGGATCATCTTGAGCATCTCCTCGATGGGCAGGTGTTCGTCGAGCATGTCGGTGTCGATCAGTCCTGGCGCGACGCAGTTGACGGTGATCCGGCGTTTGCCCAGTTCCACCGCCAGCGCCTTGGCCGCGCCGATCACCCCGGCCTTGGAGGCACTGTAGTTGACCTGGCCTCGATTGCCGATCAGGCCAGAGACGGACGTGATGCACACGATCCGGCCGGGCTGGCGGCGGCGAATCATCGGCATGGTCAACGGCTGCAGCACGTTGAAAAAGCCATCCAGATTGGTACGCAGCACTTGATCCCAGTCGTCTTCGCTCAGCGCCGGAAATGCGCCGTCGCGGGTCAGGCCGGCGTTGCAGACCACCCCGTAGTAGGCGTCATGCGCTTCGATATCGGCCTCCAGCTGCATGCGGCATTGCTCACGGTCTGCAACGTCGAATTGCAGGATGCGCGCCTGGCGGCCCATGGCCTGAATGCGCGCTTGCACGGCTTCGGCCTCATCGCGCCTGGCGCGGCAGTGCAGGACGATGTCGTGGCCGCTTTCGGCCAGGCGCAGGGCGATGGCCCGGCCGATGCCACGGCTGGAGCCAGTGACGAGAATGGTTTTGCTCATGGAGTGGGCTCTTGAAGATAGCTCGCCACCTCGGGCGGGCGGAACACGTTGAGACGCGCCTCGGCATGGATATCGGGCCCGTCAAGATGGCATTCGAACACGCCCATACCGTTGTCATCCTGCAGCGAGCGCAGCGCACGGATGCGCAGCGTGGCGCCGGCCGGGAAGTGCTCGACATTGCATTGATAGTTGCGGGTGCCGAGTAGGAAACCCAGCTCGACCGGCAGCCCGGCCAGGCGTGATTGACAGCCGGCGAACGCGGCGACGGCCTGCGCCATGATTTCCACGCCGACCCAGGCCGGCAGACTGCCGTCGGGCAGATTGAGCAGCCCGGTGGGCTTCACCTGCAGCCTGGCTTCCAGGCTTTCGGCGTCGAAGGCCTCGACCGCGTCGAGCAGGATCATGTTGCCGGCGTGGGGCAGCAATTCGGCGATTGGCCAGTCGATCATTACGCGTCTCCCAGGATCAGGCTGATGTTGTTGCCGCCGAAGGCGAAGGAGTTGCTCATCATCGCTCGTCGGGCCGCTGCAGCCATGGTCGTACCGTCGGTGACCAGATTCAGACGCGGCAAGTCGGCATCCTCCTCGTTATCCCAGCGATGCGGTGGCAGTAGGCCTGCTCGATTGCAGTCGGACAGCGCCAGCCAGCAGAACGCGGCTTCCAACGCCCCGGCGGCGCCCAGGGTGTGGCCGGTGAGCGGCTTGCTTGAGGAGCAGGCCACGCCGCCCGGAAATACCGTGGCAACTGCCAGGCTTTCCATGGCGTCGTTGTGACGGGTGGCGGTGCCGTGCAGGTTGAGATAGCTGATCTGTTCTGCAGCGACCGATGCGCTGGCTAGTGCCTGACGCATGGCCTCGATGGCGCCTAGCCCTTGCGGATCGGGCGCAGAGATGTGATGCGCGTCGGAGCTGGCGCCGCCGCCGAGCAGGGCGATGGGCGCTGGCTCGCGCGTCATCAGAAATACGGCCGCCGCCTCGCCGATATTGATCCCGTCGCGGTTGGCGGAAAACGGATTGCAGACACGCGTGCTGACCGCCTCCAGTGCGCTGAAGCCCTGCAGTGTGAGGTCGCAAAGGGTATCCACGCCACCGCAGATCACCGCATCGCAGATTCCTGCGTCCAGCAGGCGCTTGGCGCTGAGCAGCGCGCGTGCGCTGGAGGTGCAGGCGGTGGAGATGGCGTAACTCGGACCGCTGAGCTGCAGCCGCTCGCTGAGAAAGCTCGCCGGGGCGCAAAGCTCCTGATGGGCGTAGTGGTAGCTGGCCGGAAGGTGGCCGTCGCGGGCCAGCCCGGCGATGCCCAGGCTGGCTTCCTGGATACCGGTGGTGCTGGTGCCCATGACCACGCCGATACGCGCTGGACCGAAGCGGGCTATGGCTTCATGCAGCTCGGCCTCGATCTCCTCGACAGCGGCCAGCAGCATCTGGTTGTTACGCGTTGCGTGGCGCTGCGGGAAATCAGCGAGAGAAGGCAGCTCGCAGGTGACGGCACCGACCGGAACGCGCCGACCGGCAACCGGTTGCGGATACGGCTGCATGGCCGAACCGTCACCTGTCAGCAGCCGTCGGGTCACCTCGGCCTTACCGCGACCCAGCGCGCAGATCACGCCGAGGGCGTTCAGGTAGGCGGTCATTTCTGGCGGGCTCCGGTGGCTGTCGCGATGGGGGCGACACCATAGGTCAGCGCCGACCCTACGTCGAGATCGAAGCGATCGTTCTCCCGATACCGGACGTGCCACGCCGACGGCGTATCGCTTGCCAGTGATCGCCCGTCCTGCTGCTGGCTCCAAGACGTATCGGAGTACAGGTCGTCCAGTTGATCGGCAGGCGTCAAGGCGAACAGCAGGGCGGCGAACAGCTCGCGCGCCCCGGCATTGGGCGGGAGCAGGCCATCCGCCCGCCATTGGCCATTGATCAACAGCTGGCGCGCCAGCGGAACGCCCAGTGGATCGAGCAGCGACCAGCGCAAGGCAGCGCCTTCCTGCTGGATCACCAGCAGCCAGGTACGCACGTCGTCCTGGCTCCGGCGCTCGATTTGCAGCTGCAGCGGCAAATCGAGCCGTGGCATCTGAGTCGGCAGCGTTGCGCGTTGGGCGCAGGCGCCGAGCATCAGTGCCAGCGACAGCCAGACCAGGCAGCATGTGTGACGGTTCAGTGCAGTCATGCAAGAAGACTCAGGCACTCGTCACAGGCGCGGCGCACAGCTCGGCCAGCACTCGCAGACGGCGTTTGGGCTCGGCGACGTAGGGGTTCTTTTCGTCCCAGGCATAGCCGGCGAGGATCGAGCTGATCATCCGGCGAATCTCCGGCTGGGCGTGCTCGTAATAGATCACGTCCTGGAAGCTGCCGTCGTACCAACCCTCGACATAGGTGCGGAAGGTGTTCACGCCGCGCTTGAGCGGCACCGCGAACTGCGCTTCCCAGTCCACCGTTTCGCCCGCCAGCTGGCGATGCAGCACGGCCGCCGCCATGCTCGCCGAACGCATGGCGATGGTGACGCCGGAGGAGAACACCGGATCGAGGAATTCCGCCGCATTGCCCAGCAGGGCGAAACCCGGACCGTGCAGCGTCTTGACGTTGGCCGAGTAGCCGCCGATCAGGCGCGCCGGGGTATCCCATTCGGCATGCTTGAGGATGCGCTTGAGGTTGGGCGCCTCCAGCACGAATTCCTTGAGGCAGGCGTCCAGATCCAGCGGGCGGCCTTCGTAGCGTTCGGCGCTGGCGACCACGCCCAGCGAGCAGCGCCCATTGCTGAAGGGAATGGTCCAGTACCAGACGTCGCGCAGCTCGGGATGGGTGGTGATGAGGATCTTGTCGCGGTCGAATTGCGGGTCGTCGATGTTGTCCTGGATATGCGTGAACACGGCACGACGCAGCGGAAAGTTCGACGGCGCCTCCAGATCGAGCAGACGCGGCAGGACGCGACCGTAGCCGCTGGCGTCGAGCACGAACGCCGCTTCGACGGCGTATTCGCTGCCATCCAGGCGGCGCACCTGCAGACGCGGGCGCTGGTTGGCGAAGTCCGCCGCGATGATTTCCTCTTCATAGCGGATCTCGACGCCCTGCAACCCGGCCTGGTCGGCCAGCAGCTTGTCGAAGTCGGCGCGCAGGACCTGATAGGTGCTGCCATGACCCGCGGTGAATTTGTCGCGGAAATCGAACTCGCTGTAGCGCTCGCCCCAACCGAACGCGGCACCATGTTTGGTCTGGAAGCCGGCGGCCTGGACCGCTTCGAGCATCCCGGCTTCCTCGACGAAATCCAGGCAGTGCGACAGCAGGCTCTCGCCGATGGAGAAACGCGGAAAGCGCTGCCGCTCGATGATCAGCACATCATGGCCCTTGCGCTTGAGCAGCGCGGCAGCGATGGCACCGGACGGTCCCGCACCAATGACGACGACGCTACGTTGTTCTGCATTCATGAAGATCCGGTCCTTGATCGACTCGGTTGGAAGGATGGCCGCCGTAAGGCAACCGCGGGAAATGCTCAGCGCTGGATCGAGGCGATGCGCAGCTCACGATGGATGTCGCCGCAGTTCGAGGAGGCAACGCCAATGCGCGCAATGGACGACCGCTCAGCATGCGACTTCTCTGTCAGATT
The DNA here is from genome assembly GCF_019355055.1 of Pseudomonas sp. MTM4. Classification (NCBI taxonomy): domain Bacteria; kingdom Pseudomonadati; phylum Pseudomonadota; class Gammaproteobacteria; order Pseudomonadales; family Pseudomonadaceae; genus Pseudomonas; species Pseudomonas sp. MTM4. The sequence goes on along the minus strand of NZ_CP048411.1, from coordinate 2,412,092 downwards.
CGGCGGCCCAGGGCGCCAACGCGAAGGCGAATACCAGCCCGAGCCCCACCGCCAGCCCGAAATTGCTGACCGCCGGCGTGCTCGATAAGGCTAGCAGCCCGAACGATAGCCAGGTGGTGACGGCCGTCAGCAGGGTGCCAACCAGGCTCACCGCGGCTCCACCAATGCGTTCGCGCATCAGGATGGCGTAGTCGACGCCGATCGCTGTGACCAACAACAGCCCGAACAGGCCGAACAGGGTCAGCGGTTGGCCGAGCCAGCCCAGGCAAGCCAGGCTGCCCATCGCTGCCAGCAGCGGTACGGCCAGGCAGCGCGATGCGCCACGCCAACCGAACGGCAGGCACAGCAGGGCGAAAATCAGCCCCGCCGCCAGCAGTTTGAGCAGCGCCGCCTGAGCTTGGGTCTCGGCAAACAGGCGGTTCAGTTCGGCGGGCCGGTCGATAAGTTTCACCCCGCCGATGCCGTCGCCCAAGCCGTGAAGCGCCGCGCTGTCACGAAGCCCTTGCAGGCTGACCAAGCCCGCCACCGAACCGTCGCCTCGGGCGCCCAGCCATAACGGTCGCCAGGGTTCGGCGAGCGGGCCCGCCAGCACCTGATCGAGACTGGCAACCGGCAGCGCCAGCAGGGCGGCGAGTTCTTGTTCGAGCATGTCCTGGGTCACGCCGAGTTCCAGCAGGGGCTGGCTGGCTTCCAGCAAGCGTGGCAGCGCTGAATGCAGGCTTTCCTGTGCGGTGGTGGGCGCGACCAGCTGGCTCAGCGCCAGATAACCATGCAGCTTGTCTTCGGCGACCAGAGCATCGAGACGGGTGGCGAGTTCATCCTGACGCGCCAGTAGCTCGTCGGGGTTGGCCGCGCGGACCAGGAAGTATTGGCTGGTCGGCTCGAATCCGGTGATCTCGCCGATGCGTTCGGTCTGCTGCTGTAGCGCGGGTGCACGGCTGATCCACTGGCGCAGGTCATCCTTGAAGGACACCTGGCTGATCCCGATGATGCAGAACAGGATGAACACGGCCAGCAACCAGGGCGTTGGAACGCGGCGGAGCAGGGCGCCGCGCAACTTCATCCAGCGCTCGGCCCAGCCCAGCGGGGTGGCCCAGGGCTGTAGCGGCGCATTCAGCAACGAGGGTAACAGGCAGGTGGCACAGAAGAAGGCGCCGAGCAGTCCCGCTGCGGAAAACACCGCCACCTGGCTCAACGCTGGAAACGGCGTAAACGACATTGCCAGATAGCCGATAACGTTGGTTGCCAGGGCCAGCGCCAAGCCTGGAAGCGTCAGGCGCAGCGCTCGATAGGCGTGCCAGGGCTGCAAGGTCCAGCTCTTGGACAGGTAATGCAGCGGAAAGTCGATACTGACCCCAACCAGGCTGGCGCCGAGCACCAGTGTCAACACATGGATCTGGCCGAATAGCGCCACGCAGGCGGCGGCACCGCTGAGGGCTCCGACCGCCACCGGCAGCGCAACCAGCAAGACACGAGGCGTGCGGAAAAGCAGATGCAGCAAGGCAAGTGTGGCGACCAACGAGATGCTGCCGATCAGCGTCGCTTCTTCACGGGCCTGGCGCTGTCCGTGGGCGGCGTATAGCAGCCCACCGGCGGCCAGCAGCTCGCCGTGGCTGGCTTCCACCCGGCTACGGGCCGCGCGAACCTGATCGTCCACCAGAACCGGCAGTTGATCGTCGAAGGCATCGCCCTGGGCTTGCGCATGGATCACCGCCCAGTGCTGCCCGCCATGCTCCGCGACCAGCAAACCGTCCAGGCGGGGATGGACATTGCCCGGATGCGGCAGCTGTCGCTGAGCCAGATCGGCGAAACCGAACCAGTCCTGTTCGACGGGCACCAGGCTGGTGCTTTCGAACGGACTGTACAGACGCTGCAGGCGTTGCTGAATGAAGTCTTCCGGCGAGGCGATCAGCGCCTCGCGACTCGCTGGGCCAAGTAGCGCCAGACGATGATCGAGCAGTTGTTGACGCACCGCGGGCAGGTCGGCTTGCACCGAGCGACGAATCTGGGTGAACAGGCCGCTGGCGCGAAGGGTGTCGGTGATTTCGTTGCCCAGCGCGTGGGTTGTGTCTTCGTCTGCATGATGAACCAGCAGCATCAGATCGCGGTTCAACGGCTCCTGCATCCGTCGCTCGGCGAGTTGCTCAAGCTCGCCGGGCGCACCGCTGGGCAACAACTGCAGCAGATCAGCACTGATCGGAGAGCCGTTGCGCCATTGCCATGTCGTCAGCCCTACCAGCCCGAGCAGTGCTACGAAAAACAGGAACGATAGCCAGGTCGGAAGCCTGAGCGCTTTGTCAGTTGGCGAAGTCATGAAGTTCGATGGGGCTCAACTGATCGTCGATCTGGTTGTCGGTCAATAACAACACGGTGCTGTCGCCCTGGGTTTCGAGGAGTTCGATGCGCTCAGCCGTGGCGCCGCCGCTGATGAGGATGGCGGTGAATATCTGCCCGAGCAGCTTCGATCGCGGTGTCAGCGTCAGCGTCCAGGCCTGCGCGGTGCCGCTAAGCTGCAGCTCGAAATCGCCCTGCAGGGCGTCGGTGTCGCCTTGCAGCACAGCCAGGAACAGGTCGTTCTGCTGTGCGGCTGGGCCTTGCTGGTCGGTCGGTTGCCAGCCGCTTGGATCGCGCCGGGCGATGCCTTTTTCACTGATGCGGTAGTCCTGCTGCACCGGCTGCTGCAGGAACCAGAGCAGACCGTGATCGCGAGCCAGTACGAAGCTACCCAGGCTGACGATCGGCTGAGGCAGCGCGCGCAGGTACTTTTCCTGAGTGAAGGTGCCGCGAATGACCTCAGGCCCGCTCAATTGCTGGCCCAGTTGCGTGAGATCGAAGGCTTGGGCATGCGCTGCGTTCGCGAACAGCAGGCTTAGCGTTAGCAGGGTCCACCGTGCGATCAGGTTGATCGTTCGCATCACGATAGGGCCCGCTCTACGGCTTCGACGAAGACCTTCGGCGAGGCCAGCAGCATTTCGCGGCTGGCCATTTCCACCGCCACCTGCACGCTGCTGCCGCGGGTCATGCGCTCGCCAGTCTCGGCGTCGGTGATCAGGTAGTTGATCTTCAGACGGTTCTCCCATTCGACCAGGTCGGCGCGCACAATGATGCGCTGGTTGAACCGCGCGCCGCGCATGTAGCGCAGCTGCACGTCGATCACCGGCCAGGCGTAGCCGGCATCGCGCATCTGGGTGTAGTTGTGGCCGATGCGTTCGAGCAGCGCGCAGCGGGCGACCTCGAAGTATTTGATGTAGTGACCGTGCCAGACCACGTCCATCGAGTCGACGTCGAAGAAGGGCACCAGGATCTCGGCTTCGGCCTGCAGCACGCCGGTCTTACGCATACAGCCTCCAATGTCGTTGACGGATACGTTGCAGACACAGGCGCAGCTCGCCTTCCAGCGCACGGTCTTCGATCAGCGGCGGAAAGTCTTCGCCCAGTTCGGCATGCATGTCGCGCAGCGGTGCGGGCAACGGACGTGCCAGGGCATCGCGCTGGCGCAGCCAGACGCCCTGGTTGGCCGCGATCAGCGTGGCCGCCGCGACCTGCTCGGCCAGCTCCAGGCTGCGCAGCGCGTCGCGGGCGGCGATGGTGCCCATGCTGACCTTGTCTTGGTTGTGGCATTCGGTGGAACGCGAGAACACGCTGGCCGGCATGGTGTTTTTCAAGGCCTCGGCGGTCCAGGCGCTGGCGCCGATCTGCACCGCCTTGAAACCGTGGTTGATCATCGCGGTGGCCATCGGCGCGCCGGATAGATTGCTCGGCAGGCCGTGGTTGTAGCGGGTATCGACCAGCAGCGCGAGCTGGCGGTCGAGCAGGTCGGCGACGTTGCCTACCAGGTTCTTCAGGCTGTCCATGGCGAAGGCGATATGGCCGCCATAGAAGTGCCCGCCGTGCAGCACGCGTTCGTTTTCCGCATCGATGATGGGGTTGTCGTTGGCGCTGTTCAGTTCGGTCTCGATGAACTGGCGCAGCAGACCCAGGCTGTCGGCCAGCACGCCGAGGACATGGGGTGCGCAGCGGATGGAGTAGCGGTCCTGCAAACGATGGAGCGGCGCGGTTGGCGCGTCGATCGCCAGGTCCTGGCGAATCCAGGCGGCGACTTGGGTCTGGCCGGGATGCGGCTTGGCGGCGAACAGGCGCTCGTCGAAATGCTCCGGGTTGCCTTCCAGCGCCACCACGTTGAGCGCGGTGATGCGCGTGGCCAGCTTGAGCAGATAATCGGCGCGGGCATAGGCCAGGCAGGCCAGGCCGGTCATCACGGCGGTGCCGTTCATCAAGGCCAGGGCTTCCTTGGGGCGAAGGGTCAGCGGCGTCCAGCCCAGCTGGCGATGCACTTCGGCGGCGCTACGGCGCTGGCCCTGGTACATCACCTCGCGTTCGCCGGCCAGGGTGGCGGCCACGTAGGACAGCGGCGTCAGATCGCCGCTGGCGCCGACCGAACCTTCCTCGGGAATCAGCGGCAGGATGTCGTGTTCGAGAAAGGCCTGCATGCGCTCGAGCAGTTCGATGCGCACGCCGGACATGCCGTGGGTCAGCGAACGCAGGCGCGCGGCTAGAACGGCGCGGGTCGCTTCGGCGTCGAGCAGCTTGCCCAGGCCGCAGCCGTGGAAGGTGAACAGGTGCTGCGGCAGCGCCTCGACCTGATGCAGCGGCACCGCTACCACGCAGGAATCGCCATAGCCTGTGGTCACGCCGTAGATCACGCCTTCGCGGTCGAGCAAGGTGTCGAGAAATTGCGCGCCACGCGCAATGTGCTGGCGGAAGTTAGCGTCGCCCTGCAGGCGTGTCGGCGCGCGGCGCTCGGCCACGGCCAGCACATCCTCGATGCTCAGGTGGTTTTCGCCGAAGATCACCGGCTCAGCTGCAGCGTTGTTCATGGTTGTTCCAGAAAGGATAGAAATTGAACCATTGCAGGGGGGCATCCAGGCAGTGCGCCGCCAGTCGGTCGGCGTAGCGTTGCACCCATTGCTGCACCACCGCATCGCGCTCGCCGCGGCGCCATTGGATGCGTTCGGCGAAGGGCTCCAGATGGACATGGAATTGCTCGCCGTGTTTCAGGCAGAACAGCAGATTCACCGGGCACTGCAGCAACCCGGCCAGTAGCCACGGACCCTGCGGAAAATTCGCCGGCTGGCCGAGAAAGTCTGCGCTTGCGATGCGTGCGCCATGCAGCGGCACGCGGTCGCCGGCAATCGCCAGCCATTCACCGTCGTCCAGCCGTCGCGACAGCTCCATCATGATGGCCGGGTCCAGCTCGCTGACCTGGATCAGGCGCAGGTTGACCGCGCCGGATTGGTCCAGCAATCGGTTGAAGCGCTCAGCGTGGCGAGTGTGCACCAGCACGTTCATCTTCACCTTGCGGCCCATTTCAGCCAGCGCGCGGCAGATTTCCAGATTGCCCAGGTGCGAGCCGACCAGCAGTTGGCCGCGTGGCGCCTCGAGCTTGGCTTCCAGATCCGTCCGGTCGTGCAGCACGAGACTGCCGAGATCGAGGCGCCCCCCCCAGGCGTCGAGCTTGTCCAACAGGGCATCGGCGAACGCTATGAACTGGCGATAGACGGAGCGCCGGCTGGGGGCCAGATCGTGGCGGCCGCTCCAGTTGGCGAGGTTGCGCTGATAGGTCCAGGCGCTTTGCCGCGCGCGGCCACCGAATAGGTAGAAGTACAGCACGATCAGGTACAACAGCGGCGCCATGGCGCGTCGGCCGAGCAGGCGCACGGCTTGAGCGGTGAGCTTCATCAAGACGAAGCTGCCGCGCTCGCGATGCGCGGCCCAGTGCGAGTCGGCGACGGCCTTGTCGGTCATCCGCGCCACCGACGCCATAGCAATGCGGGCGCACGCAACAGCATGCCGCCGAACAGTCGGGCGTGCATCGAGGAAATCAGCAGGTTGTCGCGCCACAGGCGGAAGTGCGACACCCCATCGGCCGGGTAGTGGACATGGGTTGGTAGCCAGACCATCGGCTGCTCACGCCAATGCAGGCGCACCAGGATCTCGGTATCGAAATCCATGCGCTTGCCCAGTGGTGTGGCGTCGAGCAGCGCCAGGGTCGGCTCCAGCGGGTAGACGCGAAAGCCGCACATGGAGTCGCGGATCGACAGCGACAGCGTGTTGATCCACACCCAGACATGGGTCAGATAACGCGCATAGAACCGGCCTTTCGGCACGCTGGAGTCGTACTCCGGATAGCCGCAGATCAGCGCATCCGGCGCCTGGCTGGCGCGGTCGAGAAACAGCGCCACACGGCCGAGGTCATGCTGGCCGTCGGCGTCGACCTGCAGCGCATGGCTGAAGCCCAGGCGGGAGGCCTCGCGAAGCCCGGAGGACACCGCTGCGCCCTTGCCCTGGTTGTGGCTGTGCCGCAGCAGGTGCACCGACGGATGTTGCGCCAGCTCATCGATGATCTTTGCAGCAGCAGGGCTGGATGCGTCGTCGACGATCACGCACGGCAGCTCTTCGGCGAGCAGCGCCCGGACCACCGCGGGCAGGCCGCGCTCGTGGTTGTACACCGGCACCACCGCGCAGGGTTTGAACCAGTCTTCATCGATCGCCAGCTGCAGTTGCCGATCGGCGCCGGATGCGATTGGGGTGAGCGTGGTCACGAGTATTCTCCCAGCAGAATGCGACCGGACGAGCAGGGCGCGTCGCCGTTGCGGTAAGCGAAATGCAGCTTGCTGCGCTCGCGGTCGAAGCGAAGGGTCAGATGCAGCTGATCGCCAGGCCGGGCGAGCTGCTGGAACTTGAGCACTTCCATGCCTTGAAAACGTGGTGGCAGGTCTTCGATCAATTCGCGGGCGAGGCTGATGGCCCAGTCGATCTGGACCACGCCGGGCAGCACGGGCGTCTGTGGAAAATGGCCGGTGAAATGCGCGAGATCCAGCGGCACGCCGAGCTTCAGCTGCCATTGGTCATCGTCCTGGTTCGCGCTGATTCGCTCGGGCAGCATCGGGCGCGGTGCCTGCAACACGGCATCGAGTTGCGCCTGCGGCAGTTTGCCTTGGGCGTTACAGGGCAGTTGCCGAACCAGCCGCCAGCGGCGTGGCAGGGCCAGCGTCTCGCAGTGGCTCGCCAGGTGTTTGCGCAAGGTCTCGGTCAGGGCGCGCCGACCGCCGTTGCGCAGCGCATGCAGGCCGGCATCGCTGAGGGCAACCAGCGCTCCGAGGTAGGCCCGGTTGTCGGTGATGACGCCGAGGCGTGCTTCGCTGACGAAAGGGTGTGTGGCCAGTGCCGCTTCCAGCATGGGCAGGGAGATGCGTTTTTCTTCGAGCTTGACGATGCGATCCAGCCGGCCGAGCAGTTCGAAGCGGCCATCGGCCTCGATACGCGCCGCATCGGCGGTTTGTTCGACATGGCCGGGCGGCAGGAAAGGTGAGGCGATCTGCAGCGCGCCGTCGTCGTTTTGAGTCAGCCGCACGGCGGCGAACGGCTGCCACAGCGTGCCGCCCTGGCGCCAGGCGATGCCACCGGTTTCCGAGCTGCCGTAGATTTCCGTTGGCGTCTGGCCCAGGCGCTGTTGCAGCCGCTGCCCGGCATCGGCATCGAGCGGGCCACCCGAGGAAAATATCCGCCGCACGCCGCGCAGGGCTGCCCAATCGAGGTTGTCGCCCATTCGCTTGAGCAGCGCCGGGCTGGCGACCCAGCAGAAGCTGGCGTGCTGACGGCTGGCCAGTTGGATGTCTTCGGCAAATGGCAGGGCACGGCGCAGAAAGAGGCGACCGGCACACAGTGGCCAGAGCACGCGGAACAGCAATCCATAGATGTGTTGCGCGGCGACGCTGGCGATCACGCAGGCATCGCCCAGCTCGCTACCCCAATGTGCTTCGAGCGCTTGCACTTCGTTCGCCAGCTGGCGCAGGCGCTTGTCGATCAGTTTCGGCTTGCCACTGGAGCCGGACGTGCAGAGCAACAGGCGGCACTGGTCCAAGTCCAGCTTCGCCCCTTCGAGCGGCTCGGCCAGAAGGTCGGAAATCCGGGCGTCGCCGTCCTGATCCGTCAGCCAGAGATCGGCCTGATGCGCCAGGCGCGAGCGGCTCGCGGGCTGCAGATCCGCCGGCAGCAATACCGTCACGCCGGCTCGCCAGGCGCCGAGCAAGGCGATAGCTAGCTCGCCGGCATCTTCCAGATGAACCGCGAGCCGAGCGACGCCGCGGTTGCGCAGGCCGGCAGCCAGGCGTAGTGCCTGCTGGCGCAGTTCGGCGTGGTCGAGGGTCGGCTCCAGGGTAACCTGACGCGACTTGGGCGCCTGCTCGAGCAGATGCTCCAATGAAATCCAGTTCATATACGTTTCCTGACTCGCTGGCGTACCAGCCACTCACCGGCAAACAGCAAGCCCATCAGCAGATAGGCGATCAGCCCGGTGTACAACGTCCACCAGCTCAACGGCGCCCAGAGCGCGAGGCCGCTGGCGATGCCGGCGTTGACGATAAAAAAGCCCACCCAGACCCAGGTCACCTTCCGCGTATAGCGCACCGCAGCCGGAGGCAGTTCGGGCTCGCTCAGTCGCGCCAGGCGCTCGATGATCGGCATGCCGGAACACAGACTGCCGGCAAACAGGCCGAGCAGCGCGAGGCTGATTAGCACCGGATACCAAGGCAGCAGCGCAGAGGCGTCCGCGGCGCCGAGCAGCAGGCAGAACAGCAAGGCCACGGCCGCCACGGTGCGGCTCAGTGGTGTCTGTTTGCCGCCGAGCAGCCGTGCTAGCCACAACGCGCCAAGCAGCAAGGCGAACAGCCGTGGCGACAGGTGCTCCAGGCCCAGATACACCGCAAACGGATAGGCGAGGCCGGCCAGCAGTAGGCCTAGACCAATCAGCCGGCTGGCGTTCGCCTTGCCTGTTCGAGCGGGTACTTGCATCGCATGCTGTCCGTTTGCGCGTGAGGACGCATTGTCCGGCCGTATGCCGGCCGGCGCCTGGCTTCCCTGGGTGTGGCTCAAGCCGTTTGCGTGTTCACCAGGCGATACACCGCCTCGACGACGTCGCCCACGGTACGCACCGATTTGAACTCATCGGCGGCGATCTTCTTGCCGGTCTGGCGCTTGATGTGATCGATCAGGTCGACGGCGTCGATGCTGTCGATCTCCAGGTCCTGATAGAGGTTGGCTTCGAGAGTGATGCGCTCGGGCTCCAGCTCGAACAGTTCGACCAGCGCATCGCGCAGGGTCTGGAAGATTTCGTCACGAGTATTCACGTTGGGCTCTCCTCAGGCGACGGCGCGGTTGGCGCTGACGTAGGCGGCCAGGCTGTCGACGCTGGCGAAATGCTTGCGGGTGTCTTTTGCATCGGCGTCGATCTTGATGCCGAAGCGCTTCTGAATAGCCAGACCCAGCTCCAGCGCGTCGACCGAGTCCAGCCCGAGCCCTTCGCCGAAGAGCGGCTCATCGGTCGGAATGTCATCCGGTCCGAGGTCTTCCAGACCCAGGGCGTCGATGATCAGTTGCTTGATTTCAAGCTGTAATTGGCTCATCGAGTGCGAGCTCCTTTATGAAGTGTCGATGCAGATGGTCGTTGAGTCGCCGCGAGGCGATGGGCGCCGCCCCCTGTGCGGCGAACGCCCGCGGGTCGATGTCTTCGCCGACGCGCAGGTGAAAATGAAAACGTCTTGCCGGAATGCGATACCAGGGCTCGGCCTTGGTCAGAGTGGTAGGCGTCACGCTGATCACCACAGGCGTCACCAGGCGTGCGCCGCGCACGGCAATCGCCGCCGCGCCGCGATGGAATTGCGGTGCCTGGCCGGGCGTGGTGCGCGTCCCTTCGGGGAATATGATCAGCGTCTGGCCTTGTCGCAGCGCGTCGGCGGCTTCGTCGAGCATGTCCGCGCTGCCGTTGTTACTGATGTACTGCGCCCCACGGATCGGACCACGGGTGAAGGGGTTGTCCCACAGGCTTTGCTTGACCACGCAATTGGCATCGCGGATCAGCGCGATCAGCACCACCACGTCGATCAGCGAAGGGTGATTGGCGATCACCAGCTGCCCGGGCCGGCCGAGGCGCTCGGCCCCCTCGACTTCATAGGTCAGCACGCCGCTGCGATACATAAACTGGACGAACAGCCAGAACAGCCGGCTCACGGTCTGGCGCGCACGGCGGCGGTGTATGGCCGCATCGCCGGGCAGCAGGTTGAGCAGAGGGAAAACGAGCAGCCGCAAACAAAGACCGCCAACGCCGAACAGCGCAAAGGACAGTCCTGTCGCGATCAAACGCCACAGCCATGGCGCGTCGCGATGCTTGTTCAGCGAGTTCGCTGCCAGATCCATTGACGTCTGTTCCATTGGTGCGTGCAGGTGTGGCGACCGTCGAGCAACGCGCAAATCAGCTCGATGGCGTGTGGTCGAGGTGTCCGGGCGCTGTTTTCATCGGCGTTTTCGAGGCTCAGCCGCCAACCGTGGCCGGGCTTGAGCAATAGCGCCACGGCATAGGGAAAGCTGACATCGCTGATCCAGGGAGCATAGACAGGTGGTGTCTGATCTTCGCCAACGACCACCAGAACGGCTGGCGCACCCTCTTCGAGCAGCATCGCCGCTTCGAGCACGGCATGCTCCAGACCATCGCCTTCAGCTGCGAGCGCTGTCATTTCGCTGGTGTCGCGCTGCTGAATCGACCAGAGACCGATTATCGCGTTATGCACCGACAGGCTGAATTGGGTCGGCGAGAGAGCTTCGTTGCGCGCAAGATCATTGAGGATGGAAAAGGTGCGCGCGGTTTCTCCGTGGCGGGAGGCGTAGACCAGAGGCATCTGCTCGGTAGCCAACGGCGAGGCCACGGCAAATACCATACGCGCCAAACGGCTCAGGCGCCGACGCTGCATGGCTGGCAGGAAGCTGACATCCGGCTGTGCCTCGCTGCTTTCGAGGTCGCGCGGATTCCGGGCCCAAATCGCCCAGTCATCAGCGCTTGCCAAGCCTGGAGCCCAGGCTTGCCATTGATCGATATCGAATTGAATCACGCGAGAACTCACCGGCTCGTCCGCGAGCCTTGTTGTTGGCGTGTCGACGTCCCTGTACAGCGACTATCGGTAAATGTCCGCCGTGAAAGTGGCGGCATTATCCAATCGAGGTCGGACAGAGGCAAACATTGCGTGCGATATCCAGATAAGAGGTACGCCTTCCGCTGGGAACCAAGCTAAGGAGTTTGTTGTCTGTTGCAGGTTTTCAAGTGCGCAGCTGGTTCATGGCAACGGGCCGTGCTGGCTGCGCGGAGCCTTTCTCACCTCACTGCACACCCTGCTGCTTGAGCCACGCCAGCAACTGGGGCAGCGGCAAAGCGCCGCTCTGGCGGGCAATTTCGCGCCCGTCCTTGAACAGGATCAGGCTTGGAATCGAGCGAATACCGAGCTGGGTCGACAATTGCGGATTGGCCTCACTGTCCAGCTTGGCCAGCCGGCAGCGCCCCTGCAACTGCGCAGCCGCCTGCTCGAACACCGGCGCAAAACTGCGGCACGGCCCGCACCAGCTGGCCCACACATCCACCAGTAGCGGCAGATCACCCTTCGTCTGATTGGCGAAGCTCGCCTGGCTCAACTCAAAAGGTGTGGAAACCAGAACCGCAGACTTGCACCGGCCGCAGCGCGGCCCTTCACTCAGTCGCTCGGCGGGAACGCGATTAAGTCCAGCGCAATGCGCGCAGGGTACGACGAGGGTGGTCATAAGGATTCTCCACGATGAGGGCTGCTGTTTAGAGTGGAGGCGGGCAGTTGGATATCAAGGCCATGACATCGCAGGTGGCAGGCTGTGGACTGGAGTGTAGCCGGGTTGCGGTTGCAGATGTCTCATCGCGCCGGCTGGCAGCAGCCAGCATGACGCAGTCCTAGTGGACGAAAAAGCCGCGCAATGCGCGGCTTTGAAGGTGGTGGGCCCACACGGACTCGAACCGTGGACTAAAGGAACAACGGCGCCGCAGCACGGTGCCGTTATTTTTGCATTATTCGCTCTAAACGAACCAATGCCTTTAGCAGAGTAGGGCAGGCGAGCCTCGTAACAGCGCTCCGCATGTTGCTGTATCAGCTGAAGCGTTTGACCCCGCTGTCCAGCGCTTCGGCAAGCCTCTTCAGCTCACGAGCGGTACCGGCAAGCTCGGTACCAGCCTTGCGGCTAGCCGTGTTGTCCTGCGCAATCGATTGGAGGTTCTGGCTTAGCAGCGAAGCTGTGGAGCTCTGCTCATGGGTGGCCCTAGCGATATCGGCGATTTGATCCAAGGTACTGACCGCCTGGTTCTCGATCTGGGACAGGGCATCATCAACCGTCTGGTTGAGCGTCAGTCCTTCTTGCATAAGACGATTGCCCCCCGCAATAGACGTCATGGCACGCGACGTTTCCGCCTGTACTGCGCCGATCATTTCCGAGATCTCACGCGTGGCCTGGCTGGTTCGCGCAGCGAGGCTGCGCACCTCGTCCGCAACGACGGCGAAGCCGCGGCCCTGCTCGCCGGCGCGGGCGGCTTCGATGGCCGCATTGAGTGCCAGCAAGTTGGTCTGCTCCGCGATGCCGCTGATGACTCCGATGATTCCGCCAATCTGTTGGGACCGCTCTCCAAGGCCATTGACCACATCGCCGGTAGTGCCGAGCGAGCGCGCAATCTGTGACAGCGCCTCTGAAGCCGCTCGCATCGACTCGGTTCCCCGGCGCGTTTGAGCAACGTTTTCGGTGGTCAGCTGCTCGGTTCTTTGCATGCTATCGGCGATGCTTTGCGCCGTGGCGCTGAATTCTTCAATTGCACTGACCATTGTGTCGATCTGCGACGATTGCTCGGCGGTCCGCTGCTCAGTGTTGGCGGCAAGCGTGTTCAACTGGTCGGCGCGGCGGGTCACGTTCGAGGATGAGTCGCGAACCTGCGAAACGGTCCCTCCCAATGACTCGGCCATGCGGTTGAAGCTGGACGATAGTAGGCCTATCTCGTCGTCCCGATCGACCGCCATGCGAACGCTGAGACGCCCTTCGCCGAACGCCTGGGCTTGATCGACCAAGCGAGCCAGCGGGCGAAGCTTGTGCCGCAGCAGGGCGATAGACGCCGCGACCGCCAGCAATAGCGCGAGCAGGCTGCCAAGCGCAAGGCGGCCGCCCACGCTCCAGGCCAGTTCATCGATCTGGCGTTGAGGAAGCGTGGCTACGACCTGCCAGGCGCGACCATGCTTACAAATGTCTCGTTGCCATGTGCCCACTCGAAGCCTTCCCCTGCGTTGGTGTGTTCCGCTGCTCGGGTCACAGCGTCCAGATCGGTAGCGCCAGCGGGTTTGACCAGCCATTGGCCGGCGTCGTCGAGGACGGCGAGCGAGCCGCCATTGCCGATGCGGAACGCCGAGAGGCCGTCGAACTGCTCCCGCTGGGTGTCGGTGTAGTCGAAACCGACATACAGCACGGCAATGACCTTCCCTGCAGTATCGCGAACCGGAGTGTACTGGTTCATGTATTCGCGACCGAAAAGGGTTGCGCGACCTACATAGGATTGCCCTTCGATGAGCCTGCTATAGCCGGGGTGCTTGCGTTCGAGCAGCGTACCAATGGCGCGCGCTCCGTCTTGTTTCTTGACCGACGTGGTAACTCTGACAAAGTCATCACCGGCGCGCGCGAAGATGGTGGCCGCGCCGCCGGTGAGGTTCGTGAATTCGTCGACCAAGACAAAGTTGCCGTTCAGCCGCTCCCCGTCCAGGTAAAGCGAAGGCTCGTTCCCGCCGGTCGCTGGGTCTAGCGTCAGACCCGATTCAAAACGGCGTTCGAACAGCGTGGCTAGGCGCTGCGTACTGGTCTTCAATGTTCCGTGAAAAGTGGCGAGTTGGTCAGCTAGCAGTTGTGCTTCGCTGGCGAGATGTTGACGGTGCGCCTGTTCGGTTGATTGGACCAGCGAGCGAAGGGCAAACAAGCTGCTGCCGGTTATCACGACGGCGAGGATGGCTGAAAGCGCCACTCCAAGCTGCCCAGCTATACCAAGACGGATTCCAAGCATCATTGACTCCAAAACAAAACAAATATCTTCACCCGCTATCCGGGCGTAGACGGAGGGTCTCGGAAAAGCACCGAAGCAGTTATCGCCCGGAGTCGGTTGTACTTGAACGCCACTGACGACCGAGGTGGGTGGCAAGGCCAATGTTCCATCAGCCATTACACCCCTCTATCAGCTGTCGGGATGTCGTGCATCAACCGCAGCCTGATCATGCCTCGTTATTCCAAACGCCCCGGCTCGAGCTGTTCCTTTGAAGGCTAACGGCCGTTCTGCGGGCGACGATAGACCGGTAGCTGCTTCTCGCGGCTGCTCGGGAACGCATCTTCGGTTCTTGTGCTCGAAAAACGAGAGCCTTCGCCATCGAGACCATCATGAGAACTGCCGGTAGTGCACAGGTACTGCTTCGCCAGCGCAAGGTTCTGGCCCAATTCGGTGAATTGGCACTGTTCTCCCAGAGCATGGATGAAGTTTTAAACGAAGCCTGCCGCCTGGTCAGCGAGGCTCTGGAAACCCCACTCGCCAAGTTTGTGGAGTTCACCAAGGATCGCCAGGCCGTGCTACTGCGAAGCGGCGTTGGCTGGAAACCGGGGTTGGTGGGTCAGCTCCAGCTCGGTGTGGATGAAGGAAGCGCCGAAGAGTATTCGCTGCGGCAAAACACGCCCGTAGTGTCGCCCGATAGAGCGACGGAGACGCGGTTTCACTACAACGAACTGCTTCTGGGGCATGGCGTCGAGGCCTTTGTGAACGTTTTGGTCAAAAGCCCGGACGACGCGAGCCCCGTTGGCATATTCGAAGTGGACAGTACCGAACCTCGCGCCTTTTCGGACAGTGATGTCGATTTTCTACGTGGCTACGCCAACTTGCTCGCCGGGGCCATCGCGCGGATCGAGTTCGCCGCCGCCATGGCGGAAACCGAAAGACAATTGCGTGAGAACGAGCGGCGCATGCGAATTTCGGTTGCGCTGAATCCGCAGATGCCCTGGACGGCCGATCCGGGTGGAGAGGTCACATCCATCGATCAGCGATGGCTCGAACTTACGGGGCAACATCCGAGCACCGTCACCCAACATGCCTGGAGGGACCTGGTTCACCCGGACGATCTCGATCAAATGGATGCTGCCTGGGCCAAGGCCATCGCCACGCAGGAGCCCTACGATGTCCAGGCTCGGTTTCGGGCGGGTGCAGGACAGTACATCTGGTTTAGATCGCGCGCATTTCCAAGTTTTGATGAGCGGGGCCGCTGTGAACAGTGGTATGGCACCCTGGAAGAGATCAGTGAGCGCGTTCGGATAGAAGAATCGTTGCGCCAGTGGAACGAAGCGCTCGAACAACGTGTCGAGGAACGCACGCGCCAGTACAGGCAATCGCAGGACGAACGAGACGCGGCGGAGGCGAAGCTCAGACAGAGCCAGAAGATGGAGGCGGTCGGCCAACTGACTGGCGGCATCGCTCACGATTTCAACAATATGCTGGCCAGCATCGCCTCCAGTCTCGAACTGATGCAGCGACGTCTCGATGCGGGCAACCTCGAAAAGCTGAGCCATTACAATGTGCTGGCGATGACCTCCGTACGCCGGGCCGCCGCACTAACGCATCGACTGTTGGCGTTTTCCCGCCAGCAGCCGCTAGCGCCGAAGTATGTCCAGCCCAGCCAGATCATCGCCGGCCTCGAAGAGCTTATTCGTCGTACTGTCGGCCCGGATATCGTGGTGACCACGAGCCTTTCCGCCAATGACACCATCCGGTGCGATCCCCATCAGCTCGAAAACGCGTTGCTCAACCTTGCCATCAATGCGCGCGATGCCATGCCGGAGGGGGGAAATCTCAACCTCGAGACACGTCGCCATGACATTCAGGGTGATTTCGCGGCTGCACGCGACCTGCAAGCGGGCCAGTACATCGGAATTTCGGTCACCGATACCGGGACAGGCATGACCCCGGAGGTGCTTGCGCGGGCATTCGATCCGTTCTTCACGACCAAGAAAACCGGGCAAGGCACCGGTCTGGGTCTATCCATGATCTACGGTTTTGCCCAGCAGTCGGGCGGTCAGGTTCGCATACACAGCAAGTCCGGAATCGGCACGACCGTCACGATGTTCTTCCCCTGGCAGGAGGCGGGAGAGGTCGAGGTCGTTCCGCCGCCCGAGCCGGCGTCCCTGCCCGCGGCGAGTCATGAAGAAACGATACTGTTTGTCGACGATGAGACAACGGTACGCCAAGTTGCGAGCGAAGTCCTCCGTGAGCTGGGTTACCGTGTGGTGGAGGCTGTCGACAGCAAATCGGCGTTCAGGCAGGTGGAGAAAGCCGGCAAGATTGACCTGCTGATTGCCGATATTGGGCTTCCGGGCGCCATGAACGGGGTATCGCTGGCGGATGCCATTCGGCCTGACCACCCGAGGCTAAAGGTCCTATTCATCACAGGTTTTGCCTCCAACCCGGTACTGGAGAAAGCGACGGAGCGCCGCAGTAATAGGGTGTTGCCCAAACCTTTCACACTTGAGCAACTAAGCGTCCTGGTGCGCGTTCTGCTGGACAGCCAGGCGTAGAGCGCATGCCATGGGCCAACTGGGCTAGCGACACTTCAGCAGTGACGTGAAGGGGCATCTGATGATCCATACAAAGCGTAAAGCCTTAACAGCCTTCGGATAGTGGCTCGGTCCGGTCCGCCGGTGCAGGCCTGATCGAAGAGAGCACCCATGCGAGATCCAGAGCTGGCTATTATCCGAGATGCAGCTCGCATCGTTCTTCTGGCTGTCACTTGCAAGCTGGAACGAACGACTGCAGAAACTGAGAGCGACGAGGGGCGCGCTTGTCTCTCTCCTCGCATAGCCGTTATTGAAACGCCAGCGGAAGGTCGTCGGTTAGGTAACGGTGTTACGGAGTCAATCCAGCTGAACGCAGCCCCAAGGCGTCATGTACGGCCGCGGATAACGTCTCGATCGAGAACGGCTTGGTGAGTATGCGCATGCCATGCTCTGTTGGGATTCGTTCGGTATAGCCGGTCGCCAATACGATCCGCAGGTCCGGATAACGAGACCGAGCCAGCTCGGCCAATCCCACCCCGTCCAGGTCGCCTGGCATCACAACGTCGGAAAAGAGGAGGTCGACAGTTGGCTGATCGGAAGCGGCGAGCCTGGCGAGGGCCATCTCGGCGTTGCCAGCCACATCGACCGCATAACCCAGCTCCTCGAGCATGGGAGCGACGACGTCGCGAACTTCCTCATCATCATCGACCAGCAGCACCCTGGCAGTCCCCGTTAACGGCATGGCCGCCTGCGATTTCACTGTCACAGGTTCGACCGTCTTATTTGCGCACGGCAACACGAGGGCGATGCGTGTGCCATTGTCGACTTCGCTGTCGATCGATACGGCTCCGCTTGAGTGGTGGGCGAATCCATACACCTGTGCCAGTCCCAACCCGGTCCCTTCACCCACGGCCTTGGTCGTGAAGAAGGGCTCGAACGCTCGCGCCTGGATTTCCTTGCTCATTCCGTAACCGGTGTCGGCCACTATCAGATGAAGATAGGCGCCACTGACAAGTCCCCGTTCATCTTGCGGGCCAAGATCCACCCGGCTGAGGCGGATGTCCAACGTACCCCCATCGGGCATGGCGTCACGTGCATTGATGGCCATGTTCAAGATGGCTAGTTCGCATTGCAACGGATCGACCACGATGGGCCAGTTGCCTTCGGGCAGGTCCAGGTTCAACTCCACGCGGCTGGGCAGGGCGCCATGGAGCAACTCGCGCATGCCCAGGATCAGACTGCGAAGATCGACGCGCTTGGCTTCACTGGTCCGCCCGCGACTGAAGGTCATTAGCTTGCGAGTCAGCTGCGTCCCCCGCTGAGCCGAGCGCTGGCAAGCCTCGATGGCCCGCTTCGCCCGTGGATGGGTGCTGAGCATATCGGCCAACTGCAGCCCTACCGTCATGCTTTGCAGCAGGTTGTTGAAGTCGTGGGCAATTCCACCGGTCAGCCTCCCAAGCGCCTCGAGCTTTTGCCCCTGTAAAAGCGCCTGATGAGAGCGCTCGGCCTGGGCAACCGCTTCGGCGACTCGCTCGGTCATGTCCTGGTTGGCTCGGTTGATAGTCAAGCTGGCCTGGGCGAATACCCGAGCTGATCGGTCGGTTTCGGGCATGCCCGTTGCGGCCGCCCCAATCACCTCTCCACGTGCCAGTGCCTCGGCCGCTCGGTCGAGCAGCGCCAGCGGCCGGGTGATGGTTCGGCCGACGGCGATTGCAAGCGCAACCGCCAGCGCCAGCACGAGCGCGATGCCGAGCACTGCCGTGCCGATGGGCGCGAAGACGCTCGCCAGCAGTTCCTGTTTCGGTATTGCGATGAGCACCGTCCAGTGTGACGACTCAGCGCGGCTGTAAAAGGTAACCACGTCTTCTCCATCACGAGTTACCGACTCGAGCGAGCCGCTGCGCGATGCCTGGGCTTGAAGCTGCCGCTGAAACTCCGGGCTGGCACGCTCTCCAACATGTGCCTGGTCATCGCGCGTACGCGCCACGATGTTTAAGTCGCGGTCCAGCAACACGCCGAGCCATTTCTCGGGAAGCTCTTGGGCCGAGAGCATGGCCCTGAGCCCCGCTGTCGGGAACTCCATCGACAGGTAGTACGCAATCTTGCCATCGCGTAGGACGGGCTGATGGAGCGCGATGGAATGGGTGCGATCAAGAGGGTCGCGATACAGCGGGCTTACTTCCAGCGTGCGTGCTCCCTGGCTGGCTACGCTCGGAATGCTTGGCGGCATCGGTAGAGGACGGTCGTAGGGATATTCCGTGTTGATTAAGGGAATGCCGTCCGGGTCGAAAACCGTCACGCCTGTACCCAGTGGGAGCGCGGTCCGCTGGAGTCGCGCATGAAATGTACGGAGGTCGCCCTGTGCCAAGCTCGGGTTGGCCGCAACGGTCGATACGATCGCACCGTACCGGGCCAGCTCGCGGTCGACCGCCTGCGCGACCGCGCGAGTCGTTCCCTCCATGCTCTGTGCGACCCGGAACGACTGGGATTGGTATACCGAATAGGTCGCATACAGCGCGAAGGCGAGCGAAGGCGCAATGACCGCAACAACTAGCCAGACGAGGCGGGCGCGTATCGACACGGGACGGGAGTTCCTCGGGCCAAGGCGCAGAATGCGCTGTGGTTCGTAATGCCGGGATCGTGATCCCGTCCACGTTGCAACGTGGTAAGTCTAAAGTGTGACAAGAAGACAAGCTGTTTGTCACCGCCCCAACCGCAGGTGAGGGGCGGCCGAGCCGCTCCGATAGCGGATTGTAGAGCGGGCGCTCGACGTGGACGCCATTACCGAGTGCCCACAGAGACCGCAGCTATCGGTCGGTCGTGACTGCTCAATGTTGCTAATGCCAGCCTTGGTTTCGAACGCGGGGCCACGCAGCAGACAACAAGCCTGCTCGACCCTGCGTGAGAAACTACGTCGTCGGATGTCATAACTCAACATCACGCAGAAACTTCTCGAGCACCTTGCGGGTTGCATCATCTTGTTGGCCTTCTGGTCGATGAGATCCAATTGGTCACGTAGCGTTGTGCGCAGCTCATCGCACGGTTCGAAGACGAGACCCTCTCCCGTTCTGGAACACATACGGAGCATGGTGCAGGCCACTCATCTGCCAATCAGTGCGGGCTTCGAAAGCGGGTTCGGCGACTGAGGTCTCGATTGCCAAGCTTTGAGCTTGCTTCCCTGGTCTTTAAAGCCTGCATGGTTAGGCACTGTAGTGCCATTTTTGAGCATTAAAGGTAAAAACAAAAAAGCCTTGAGCGTATTGCGCGCACAAGGCTTTGATTTTTTAACTTTATTTGGTGGGCCCACACGGACTCGAACCGTGGACCAAAGGATTATGAGTCCTCTGCTCTAACCAACTGAGCTATAGGCCCTCAGAGGCCGGCGGATTATACCGGTGGTGTTGCGGGTGCGCCAAGCGAAGCTGGTTGTGCGTCGTTGTTTTGTCAGGTCTTGAATGCAAAACCCCCGGCGCGGGGCCGGGGGTTCTGGTTACTCGTCGAGGAAGGAGCGCAGATGCTCGCTTCTCGTCGGGTGGCGCAGCTTGCGCAGTGCCTTGGCTTCGATCTGACGGATCCGCTCGCGGGTGACGTCGAACTGTTTGCCGACTTCCTCAAGGGTGTGGTCGGTGTTCATGTCGATGCCGAAGCGCATGCGCAGGACCTTGGCTTCCCTTGCGGTGAGGCCGGAGAGAACTTCGCGAGTGGCTTCCTTGAGGCTTTCCACGGTCGCCACATCGATCGGCGATTGCATGGCGGAGTCCTCGATGAAGTCGCCCAGGTGCGAGTCTTCGTCGTCGCCGATCGGTGTTTCCATGGAGATCGGCTCTTTGGCGATCTTCAAGACCTTGCGGATCTTGTCCTCGGGCATTTCCATGCGCTCGCCAAGCTCTTCAGGGGTGGGCTCGCGGCCCATTTCCTGCAGCATCTGACGGGAGATGCGGTTGAGCTTGTTGATCGTCTCGATCATGTGCACCGGGATGCGGATGGTCCGCGCCTGGTCAGCAATGGAGCGAGTGATCGCCTGGCGAATCCACCAAGTGGCGTACGTCGAGAACTTGTAGCCGCGACGGTATTCGAACTTGTCCACCGCCTTCATCAGGCCGATGTTGCCTTCCTGAATCAGGTCGAGGAATTGCAGGCCGCGGTTGGTGTACTTTTTGGCGATGGAGATGACCAGGCGTAGGTTGGCCTCGACCATTTCTTTCTTCGCCCGGCGGGCCTTGGCCTCGCCGATGGACATGCGGCGGTTGATGTCCTTGATGTCAGCGATCACCAATGCGCATTCTTCTTCCAGGGTGAGCAGCTTTTCCTGGCAGCGCTGGATGTCTTCCTTGCGTGCGGCAATGGCTTCAGCGTACTTGCTCTTGCTGCTGGCCAGCTGATCGGCCCAGCCCAGGTCGGTCTCGTTGCTTGGAAACTGACGAAGGAAGTCGGCGCGAGGCATACGCGCGTCGCGCACGCAGATCTGCATGATGGCGCGTTCCTGTGCGCGGACCTGGCCTAAGGCGCCGCGTACGCGCTCGACCAGCGCATCGTACTGCTTGGGGATGAGCTTGATCGGCATGAACAGTGTGGCCAGCTCCTGCAGCGCGTCGGTCGCTTGCTGGCTGCCCCGGCCGTGCTTCTTCAGGGCCTTCTTGGCGACTTCCAACTGCTCGGCGACAGCGCCGAATCGAACGCGAGCAACTTCCGGATCCGGACCGCCATCGCCTTCTTCTTCCTCGCTGTCGGAGTCGTCTTCTTCGTCGTCGTCCTTGTCATCCGCAGCCGGCTTTGCTGTCGCCTGAGGTGCAACAGGCTCGACTTCCTGCGGTGCGGCAGCGCCGTCGTCGTCAGGATCGATATAGCCGCTGAGAATGTCGGACAGGCGGCCGCCTTCGTTGGTGACGCGCTCGTAGTCGGCGAGAATGCTGTCCACGGTGCCTGGGAAATGGGCAACGGCGCTCATCACTTCGCGAATGCCTTCCTCGATGCGTTTGGCGATTTCGATTTCGCCTTCGCGGGTCAGCAGTTCGACGGTGCCCATTTCGCGCATGTACATGCGCACAGGGTCGGTGGTACGGCCGATATCCGTTTCCACAGCCGCGAGAGCCGCGGCGGCCTCTTCGGCGGCGGCTTCATCGGTATCGGCTTCGGCCAGCAACAGGGCATCGGCATCCGGGGCAACCTCGAATACATTGATACCCATGTCGTTGATCATGCGAATGATGTCTTCCACCTGTTCCGGATCGGAAATATCCTCCGGTAGGTGGTCATTGACCTCGGCGTAAGTCAGGTAACCCTGCTCACGACCACGCTGGATCAATTCTTTGAGACGAGACTGCTGTTGCGCTTTTCCGGACATATAACCCTATCCACTGACGGTTCTGGCGGGTTGAAAACAAGCTGAGCATTATAGCCGAGCAAGGACCTCACGCGCCAGTTGAGGTCGATATAGCGGGTGCTGAGTTGCGATTTAGCAGGTTGCGCAGTTGGTCTTTCTCCTCTGCGCTGAGTTCACCCTGGCGAGCTTTGCGGAGCAGCGACTCAAGGCTGCGTTCACGTTGTCTGGCGGCCAGAGTCTTAATGGTGTCGAAAAACTGTTGTTCAAGGTTATCGGCCGAGATCAGCCATTCTTTCTCCGCAAGTGCGCGTAAAAGACGCCCTTGGTCGGTTCCATGCCAGCGAGCAATCAATTGCAGGCTGCGTAGCTTGGGATTCTTCTGCAGCGTGCCGAGAAGCGCGACGAGCAACTGAGCGTAGGTGTCATCTTCTGCGGCGAAATGACTCACATCTTCAACTTTCTGGGCAAGCTCCGGATGATGCAGGAGCGTGCGCAGTGTAGTCAGAGCCGGCGGCTCTACGGTGGCTGGTTTTCTTGGCGCTCGGGCTTTGAAGTCTGGCTGCTGGCCAGTTTTTTTCCAGTCCTTCTTCCACTCTTTCTTGCCATTGCGTTTCGGCTGAGCCGGTTCGGACGGTACGTAATAGTCACCTTCGTCTTGCCCGGAGCCGGTGTCGTAATAGACGCTGTCGTCGTATTCCGAAGCGGCACTCGGTGATGCGGCACTCATCTGCTGAAGTGCTTCGCTATGCAGTCCGGTGATCTCGCCGAGGCGCTGGCGCATCAGGGCGCGTAGGTTGGCGCCCGGTATTTTTTCGATGAGTGGCGCGGCCAGTGTGGCCAAGTGCGCCTTGCCTTCCAGTGAGCGTGGGTCTGCTTCTTCGCTGAGTTGCTGGAAAAAGTAGTCGGCCAGTGGTTGGGCTTGTTGCTGTATTCGAGCCATGAAGGCATCGGTGCCCTCGCGGCGCACCAGGGTGTCAGGATCTTCGCCTTCCGGCAGGAACAGAAAGCGTGCGCGCCGACCGTCCTGCAAATTCGGCAGGGCAGACTCCAGCGCTCGCCAAGCCGCCTTGCGGCCCGCCGCATCGCCGTCGAAGCAGAACAGTACGCTGGGGACGATGCGGAACAGCCGCTTGAGATGTTCGTCGCTGGTGGCCGTGCCGAGTGTGGCGACGGCGTTGCGCAGGCCTTGCTGGGCCAGTGCGATCACGTCCATATAGCCTTCGACGACCATGATTTCATCCAGATCGCGGTTGGCTTTGCGGGCCTCGAAGAGGCCGTAGAGTTCCTGGCCCTTGTGGAAGACCGGTGTTTCCGGTGAGTTCAGGTATTTTGGTTTGTCGTCGCCTAGCACCCGGCCGCCGAAAGCAATAATGCGTCCTCGACTGTCGCGGATGGGAAACATCACGCGGTCGCGGAAGCGGTCGTAGCTTCTTCCGGTTTCGGCATTCTCGATCAGCAGGCCGGCATCGATCATCGCCTTCTGTTGCAGGGCGTCGCCGCCCAGATGTTTCATCAGATTGTCCCAGCCGGGCGGCGCGAAGCCGAGACCGAAATCCCGGGCGATGACGCCGGACAGGCCGCGGCCCTTGAGGTATTCCACTGCGGCCTTGCGGGCCGGGTGTCCCTTGAGTGCCTGACGGTAATACTCGGCGGCGGCATCCAGTAGTGGGTAGAGCGGCGAATCTACCGGCTGACGCGGTTTGCGTCCGGAGCCGCTTTCTTCGCGGGGCACTTCCATGCCGGCGCGCTTGGCCAGCTCCTCGACGGCCTGAGGGAATTCCAGGCTGTCGTGATCCATGACGAAGCCCAGCGCGTTGCCGCCGGCGCCGCAGCCGAAGCAGTAATAGAACTGCTTGTCGGGGCTGACGCTGAACGATGGGGTCTTTTCCTTGTGAAACGGGCAGCAGGCGGTGTAGTTCTTGCCGGCTTTTTTCAGCTGAATACGCGAACTCACCACTTCGACGATGTCGGAGCGGTTCAGGAGATCATCGATGAACGATTGCGGTATCAGGCCGGCCATAGGGGTATGAGAATACGCTCGCAGTGTTCGGGCCGGAATGAAAAAAACTCCGACCATTCGCCAGCTGGCGAAGCGGAGTCTCCTTCAATGCAAAGCCCGGCATAGGCCGGGCTTGATGCAGCTTCAGCTGTACTGGATCAGTACAGGCGAACGCTGCGGCGCTGTTCGCGCTGCACTTTCTTGGCGTGACGCTTGACTGCGGCAGCAGCTTTACGCTTGCGCTCGGCAGTGGGCTTCTCGTAGAACTCACGGCTGCGGACTTCGGCCAGCACGCCGGCTTTTTCGCAAGAACGCTTGAAGCGACGCAGAGCTACGTCGAATGGTTCGTTCTCTTTAACTTTAACGTTGGGCATCCAGGACGTACCTTCACTTGTTTACCGGTTACAACGCGCTTCGGCAAATGTTCGCGAGCACGCTGGTTTTAAGGGTTGCGGATGTTAACGCCTTGTCACGGGGAATGCAAAGCCCGCTGAGCGAAAAGCGCTGGTCGGTCGAAGGTCGCGGCGATTAATATGCGCGGCTTCATTCGCTTCTCTGAAGGTTGTGCCCATGCTGGTGCTGGGGCTGGAAACATCATGCGACGAGACCGGCGTCGCGCTGTACGACAGCGAGCACGGCCTGCTGGCCGATGCCCTGTTCAGCCAGATCGACCTGCATCGCGTCTATGGCGGCGTGGTGCCGGAGCTGGCCTCGCGCGATCATGTAAAGCGCATGCTACCGCTGATTCGTCAGGTGCTCGAAGAAGCTGGGCGCGATTCAAGCCAGATCGATGCGGTTGCCTACACCGCGGGCCCCGGTCTCGTCGGGGCGTTGCTGGTCGGCGCGTCCTGTGCCCAGGCGATGGCCTTTGCCTGGGGCATTCCGGCAGTCGGCGTGCATCATATGGAAGGGCATCTGTTGGCGCCAATGCTCGAAGAGCATCCGCCGGCGTTCCCCTTCGTCGCGTTGCTGGTATCCGGTGGCCATACGCAGCTGGTTCGTGTCGACGGTATCGGCCGTTATGAACTGCTTGGCGAGTCGGTGGACGATGCCGCTGGCGAGGCCTTCGACAAAACGGCCAAGCTCATGGGTCTACGCTATCCGGGTGGTCCGGAAATCGCTGCGCTTGCCGAACGCGGGACGCCAGGCCGATTCACCTTCCCGCGGCCGATGACTGATCGGCCTGGGCTGGATTTCAGCTTCAGCGGCCTCAAAACCTCCACACTCACGACCTGGCAGCACTGCCGTAACGCTGGCGACGACGGCGAGCAGACTCGTTGCGATATTGCGCTGGCCTTTCAGCAGGCCGTCGTCGAGACGCTGACCATTAAATGCCAACGTGCCTTGAAGCAGACGGGCCTTAATAGTCTGGTGATAGCTGGCGGCGTGAGTGCCAATCTGGCGCTGCGTAAGAGTCTTGAAGCCATGCTCGGTGAGTTGAACGGGCAGGTGTTCTACGCGCGGCCACGTTTCTGTACCGATAACGGCGCTATGATCGCGTACGCCGGTTGTCAGCGATTACTGGCTGGTCAGCAGGATGGCCCGGACATCTCAGTTCAGGCGCGATGGCCAATGGAAACGCTGTCAGCGGTATGACGCAGCAAACCGTCTAGAAATGCCGCTCCGTGCCTGCGAACAGGTCGCGCAAATTGATCCGGTGACGCCAGACGATAAGCGCGGCCAGTATAGTCATGGGCCAGAGCGCGCCAGGCTGTTGCCAGGCCAGAAAGGGCAGGCAGAGCGGTAATGCCGCAAGTGCGGCCAGTGAGCTGGTGCGAGTCGCTTTGAGCACCACCAGCCAGATGATCAGCGCGAGCAGTGCGGTCGGTGGGTGAAGTCCGAGCAGGGCGCCAGCGGCGGTAGCCACGCCCTTGCCGCCATGAAAGCGGAAGTACAGTGGATACAGATGACCCAGCACCGCTGCGAGCGCAATCCAGGCTTGTTGCTGGATGGATAGGCCCAACGCTGCAGCGAGCAACACCGGCAGCAGGCCCTTGAGCAGATCGCCGATCAAGGTTGAGATCGCCAGGCGCCTCCCGGCAAGCCGCAGCATATTGGTGGCGCCGGGGTTGCCGGAACCGCCAGCACGCGGGTCGGGGGCACCCGCCAGGCGACTAAGTAGAATGGCGAATGATAGCGAGCCGGTCAGATAGGCGAGCAGTGTCAGTTGCCAGAACATGACATCCATCCGGGGCAGGGAGCTCCTGAGTCTAACGGCGCGTACAGGAATTGTCGTGCGGTGGGAGAGAGTTGCGTGGATACAGTTTTCATCGAGGGGCTGGAAGTGGACACGCTGATCGGCGCCTACGATTGGGAGCGCGGCATTCGGCAGTGCTTGCGTCTGGATCTGACGCTCGGCTGGGACATTCGCCCTGCCGCGGAGAATGACGAGCTGGACAAGGCGCTGGATTACGCCGAAGTGACTGCTGCTATCGATCGCTTCGCACAGGCTTCTCGCTTCGAGCTGGTCGAAACCTTCGCCGAGCGGCTGGCTGCCAGTCTGATGAGCCAGTTCGGTATTCCCTGGTTGAGACTGCGGGTCACCAAACCGGGCGTCAATACTCGCGCGTCGGCGCTGGGCGTGGAGATCGAACGCGGATGCCGCTGACTCGCGTACTGCTCGGGCTGGGCAGCAACAACAGACGTGAACAGAACCTGACCGCTGGTCTCGACGCGCTGGAGCAGCTGCTTGGCGACATGCACTGTTCGCCTGTTTTCGAAAGCGTCGCGGTGGGTTACAAGGGCGACAATTTCTACAACCTGGTCGTTTCCGGAATCACCGAGTTGCCGCTGATGGAGCTGGATCGTCGGCTCAAGTTCATCGAGGCGGACAATGGCCGCTACGCGCCGGATCGTAAAGGCCTGCCGCTGGATATCGATGTATTGGTGTTTGGCGATTTGGTGGGCAATTTTCACGGGCTGGAACTGCCGCGCCCGGAAACTCTGAAGAATGCCTTCGTGCTCTGGCCGTTGGCATTGCTGGCGCCGGATGTTCAGCATCCGGTCGCGGGGTGCAGGTTTGCCGAGCTTTGGCGGGATTCGGCGATCGATCAAAAGCTCTGGCCTGTTGCTTTTCAATGGAAAGGGGTGGAGCTGACGCCGCTCACCCTGCTGCACGCCTGCGCGACTTCCTGACTGTCAGCCACCGAAACTTACGCCGCTGATCGATCGTGCCGTCTGGCGTTGGAACATGATTCAGTCGGGATGGTGCTTGCGGCAATACTGCCGAACCGCTTTCAAGCGTTCGAGTTTGAGTGCTTCGCCCAGCTCCGCGCCTTTGTAGCCCCGCTCGATCAACGGCTTCACCTGTACAGCCCGGGCGGACTCAGCGGCACCTCGCAAATAATCGGCTTGGGGATAGCCCCCAGTCGCGAAGTCCGCACGGGCCCGCGCGTCCATTTCACAGGTGGCGAGGAACAGATCGAAGCGCTCCGGGCGGCGGTAGATGTCGAAGTGTTGTAGCAGTTCGAACAGCATGAGCGCCGATAGCGTCATCGCGCCATGACTAAAACCGAGAAACTCACCCGCCAACATGGCCAGCTCTTGGCAATCTCGCGGCACCTTGTAACGGCTGTTGACGGCTTCGATCTGCCGCAATTCCCGTTTGCAGGGCTTCGACGCCGAGCCATCCGGCGCAGCCGGCTTTCCCAGATGCTGTAGCAAACAGGCCCAGCGCACCGGCAGCGGTTGCTGCTCAATCGCGCACTGGCGCATTACCCGGAGCAGATGTTCGCTGGCGGTAGCCTGAGTGTCCGGTTGCGGCTCGTTGAACAGCTGCTCGATCTCCGGAAAAAGCTCCTTCAGCGCGCCGCATTCATGCAGCACTTGCACGAACACGTCAGGGCGAGGCTCCATCAAGGCGCGCGAAATCTCTTTCCAGCTACGCTCCGGCGTCAACGCTTGGAGTTCACCCGATTCGGCAAGCTGGCGCATCAATGCTTGCGTTTCGGTGGCAACGCTGAAGCCGAGATCGGCATAGCGCGCTGCAAAGCGGGCCACACGTAGCACCCTCAACGGGTCTTCGGCAAAAGCAGAAGATACATGCCGGAGTTGACGCGCCGCCAGATCCGACTGGCCGCCGTAGGGGTCGATCAGCTGGCCCTGCTCATCCTCGGCCATGGCGTTGATGGTCAGGTCCCGGCGGGTCAGGTCTTCTTCCAGCGTGACGTCGGGGCTCGCATAAAAGGTGAAACCGCCGTAGCCCCGGCCGCTCTTGCGCTCGGTGCGGGCCAGCGCATATTCCTCGCCGGTAGCCGGATGAAGGAAAACCGGGAAGTCCGCGCCCACCGGGCGAAAGCCCTTGGCCTGCATTTCCTCGGCGCTGGAGCCGACCACCACCCAATCCACCTCGGTTACCGGACGCCCCAGTAAACGATCACGCACCGCACCACCGACTTTGTAGATCTGCATGTAGTCCTCCTTTGAGCGGAGGATAAAGGATAACGGCGGTGAGGCCGGAAAAAGCGCTGGAGGCCGGATTCAAGCTTGTCCAGCCTCCACGGCCTTGCGGTCAGTTCATGCCAGGAAACCTGCTGTCGGCCTCCGGTTCGACCCGGGGTGGCATGTGGTGCGTGGTGACGAGCTTGTCGTCCTGCATCGAGTGCAAGTGAACATCGAAGCCCCAGAGCCGATGCAGGTGTTTGAGTATCTCGTCGGTTGAGCCACCCAGCGGTTTGCGGTCGTGTTGCTGATGGCGCAGGGTCAGTGAGCGATCGCCGCGACGATCGACGCTCCACACCTGCACGTTAGGCTCGCGATTGCCGAGGTTGTATTGTGCGGCCAGCAATTCGCGAATGGTGTGATAGCCGCTTTCGTCATGGATGGCCGGGACCAGTAGCTCGTCTTTCTGATCGTCGTCGAGGATGCTGAACAACTTGAGATCGCGGATCACCTTCGGCGAGAGAAATTGTAGGATGAAGCTCTCGTCCTTGAAGTTGTTCATGGCGAACTTCACCGTGGTCAGCCAGTCGCTGCCGGCAATATCCGGGAACCAGCGCTTGTCTTCCTCTGTGGGGTTCTCACAGATCCGGCGGATGTCCTGATACATGGCGAACCCAAGCGTGTAGGGGTTGATGCCGCTGTAATACGGACTGTCGAAGCCGGGTTGATAGATCACGCTGGTGTGCGACTGCAGAAACTCCATCATGAAACCGTCGGTCACCAGGCCCTCGTCGTAGAGGTCGTTAAGCAAGGTGTAGTGCCAGAAGGTCGCCCAGCCTTCGTTCATCACCTGAGTCTGGCGCTGCGGATAGAAGTACTGCGCGATCTTGCGCACGATACGAACCACCTCGCGCTGCCAGGGCTCCAGCAGAGGCGCGTGCTTCTCGATGAAATAAAGAATGTTCTCCTGCGGTTCGGCCGGGAAACGCTGGTCACGTTGGCGCTCGTCGTCCTTCTCGCCGAATTTGGGAATGGTCCGCCAGAGGTCGTTGATCTGCTTTTGCAGATGCTCTTCGCGGTCCTTCTGGCGACGCCGTTCCTCTTCGGCGGAGATGGGGTAGGGGCGCTTGTAACGGTCGACGCCGTAATTCATCAGGGCATGGCAGGAATCGAGCAAATCTTCCACTGCGTCGATGCCATGGCGTTCCTCGCATTGGGTGATGTACTGCTTGGCGAACACGAGGTAGTCGATGATCGAGCTGGCATCGGTCCAGGTGCGGAACAGGTAATTGCCCTTGAAAAAGCTGTTGTGACCGTAGCTGGCGTGGGCGATCACCAAGGCCTGCATGGTGATGGTGTTTTCTTCCATCAGATAGGCGATGCAGGGGTCGGAGTTGATCACGATCTCGTAGGCCAGCCCCATCTGGCCGCGCGTGTAAGATTTTTCCGTGCTGAGGAAATGCTTGCCGTAGGACCAGTGGTGGTAGCCCAGTGGCATGCCCACCGACGCGTAGGCGTCCATCATCTGCTCGGCGGTGATGACTTCGATCTGGTTCGGGTAGGTATCCAGCGCATAGCGCTCGGCGATACGTCCAATCTCGCGGTCGTAGGTACGGATCAGGTCGAAGGTCCATTCCGAGCCGGTGGATATGGGCTGTCGTTTCATGCTGCGTACCTCAGCTAGCCATGCGCCGCTGGAAGAGTTCGCGGAACACCGGATAGATGTCGCCTGCGGTCACCAGTTGCTGTTGGGCGAACGAGTCGCCGAAGGCTTCGGCCACCTGGTTGTACTCGTACCACAGCGCCTGATGTTCGCGTGGCGTGATCTCGACGTAGGTGAAGTATTGGACGAACGGCATGATCTGGTTGATCAGGATGTCCCGGCAAATCGGTGAATCATCATTCCAGTTGTCGCCGTCAGAAGCCTGCGCCGCATAGATGTTCCATTCGTTGGCCGGGTAACGCTCGGCCATGATCTCCTGCATCATTTTCAACGCGCTGGAGACGATGGTGCCGCCGGTTTCCCGCGAATAGAAGAACTCCTCTTCATCAACCTCCTTGGCGCTGGTGTGATGGCGGATGAACACCACATCGATCTTGTCGTAGTTTCGCTTTAGGAACAGGTACAAGAGGATGAAGAAGCGCTTGGCGATGTCTTTGGTCGCCTGGGTCATGGAGCCGGAAACGTCCATCAGGCAGAACATCACGGCTTTGGAGCTAGGGTTGGGATGCTTGACCAGCAGGTTGTACTTGAGGTCGAAGGTGTCGAGGAAGGGCACGCGATGGATGCGCGCGCTGAGTCGCTCGATCTCCTCTTCGGCGGCCTGGATATCGGTGAAGTTGGCAGGCTCCTCTAGCTTCAATCGAGCCAGCTCGGCTTTTACGTCACGCAATTTTGCGCGGCTGCTGCCGGACAGGGCGATGCGACGCGCATGCGCCGAGCGCAGCGTGCGGACGATGTTGATGCGTGACGGGTTGCCCTCGTTGCTGATGCCGGCGCGCACCGTCTTGAAGGTGTCGGTCCCGGTCAGGTGACGCTTGACCAGATTGGGTAGTTCGAGGTCCTCAAACATGAAGTCGAGAAACTCTTCCTGAGTGATCTGAAAAACGAAGTCGTCCATGCCTTCGCCGTTATTGCTGGCCTTGCCTGCGCCCTGGCCCCCGCCACCGCCCTGCGGTCGAGGAATGCGCTCACCAGCAATGAACTCCTTGTTGCCCGGATGCACGATGGTCTGCCGACCACCGCGTCCGTGATGCAGGATCGGCTCGTCGATATCGCGACCGGGAATGCTGATTTGTTCGCCGTGCTCCATATCGGTGATGGAACGGCGTCCCACAGCCTCCTCGACAGCTTTCTTGATATGCCCACGGTATCGCTGCAGGAATCGCTGGCGGTTTACCGTGCTCTTGTTCTTGCCGTTCAGGCGACGGTCGATCACGTAGCTCATACGAGCCCTCCGGGTCGAGCTGGAAGTCGTAAGCCCGAAGCTGGAAGTGCTGCTTCGACTTCCAGCTTCAAGCTCTCAGCTGCTTTACTGTGATTTCCGTACCCGCAGATACCATTCCGAAAGCAGGCGAACCTGTTTTTCCGTGTAGCCGCGCTCGACCATACGCACGACGAAGTCGTTGTGCTTCTTCTGATCTTCCTTGCTGGCCTTGGCGTTGAAGCTGATGACTGGTAGCAGGTCCTCGGTGTTGGAGAACATTTTCTTCTCGATCACCACGCGCAGCTTCTCGTAGCTGAGCCAGCTCGGATTCTTGCCGTTGTTGTTGGCCCGAGCGCGCAAGACGAAGTTGACGATCTCGTTGCGGAAATCCTTCGGGTTGCTGATGCCGGCGGGTTTCTCGATCTTCTCCAGCTCTTCGTTCAGCGCCATGCGATTGAGGATTTCGCCGGTTTCCGGATCGCGATATTCCTGATCCTGAATCCAGAAGTCTGCGTAGAGCACGTAGCGGTCGAAGATGTTCTGGCCGTACTCGCTGTACGATTCGAGATAGGCGGTCTGGATTTCCTTGCCGATGAAGTCGACGTAGCGCGGCGCCAGATACTCCTTGATGAAGCGCAAGTAACGCTCGCGCACCTCGGCCGGGAACTGCTCCTGCTCGATCTGCTGCTCCAGCACATAGAGCAGGTGCACCGGGTTGGCGGCGATTTCGTGCGGATCGAAGTTGAACACCTTGGACAAGATCTTGAAGGCGAAGCGAGTCGAGAGGCCATTCATGCCTTCGTCGACCCCAGCGGTGTCACGGTATTCCTGGATCGACTTAGCCTTTGGATCGGTGTCTTTCAGGTTCTCGCCGTCATAGACGCGCATCTTCGAGTAGATGTTGGAGTTTTCCGGCTCTTTCAGGCGGCTCAACACGGAGAACTGCGCCAGCATCTTCAGCGTATCAGGGGCGCAGTGGGCCTTGGACAGCGAGCTGTTGAACAGGAGTTTGTCGTAAATCTTGATCTCATCAGTAACCCGCAGGCAGTACGGCACCTTGACGATGTAGATGCGGTCGATGAAGGCTTCGTTGTTCTTGTTGTTGCGGAAGGTGTGCCACTCCGACTCGTTGGAGTGGGCCAGCAGGATGCCGTTGTAGGGAATCGCGCCGAGGCCTTCGGTGCTGTTGTAGTTGCCTTCCTGTGTCGCGGTCAGCAGCGGGTGCAGCACCTTGATCGGTGCCTTGAACATCTCGACGAATTCCATCATGCCCTGGTTGGCGCGGCAGAGCGCGCCGGAGTAGCTGTAGGCATCCGCGTCGTTCTGTGGAAATTCTTCGAGCTTGCGGATATCCACTTTACCGACCAGAGCTGAAATGTCCTGGTTGTTCTCATCGCCTGGTTCGGTCTTGGCAATGGCGATCTGATTGAGGATAGAGGGGTACAGCTTGACCACCCGGAACTGGCTAATGTCGCCGCCGAATTCCTGCAGGCGCTTGGTGGCCCAGGGCGACATGATTGAGTTCAGATAGCGGCGTGGGATGCCATAGTCTTCTTCGAGGATCTGCGCGTCCTCGGCCGGGTTGAACAAGCCAAGCGGCGACTCGAAAACCGGCGAGCCCTTGATAGCGTAGAAGGGCACCTTTTCCATCAGCTGCTTGAGCTTTTCGGCGAGCGACGATTTGCCGCCGCCCACCGGGCCGAGCAGGTAAAGGATCTGCTTCTTCTCCTCAAGCCCCTGCGCGGCATGGCGGAAGTAGGAGACGATCTGATCGATGCAGTCTTCCATGCCATGAAAATCTTCGAAGGCGGGGTAGCGGCGGATCACCTTGTTGGAAAAAATCCGTGAAAGGCGTGAGTCGGTCGAGGTGTCGATCAGCTCGGGTTCACCGATTGCCATCAATAGGCGTTCGGCTGCAGTGGCGTAGGTGCCCCGGTCTTCCTTGCACAGATCGAGGTACTCCTGAAGCGAATACTCTTCCTGGCGGGTTGCTTCGAATCGTTGCTGGAAATGGCTGAAAATGCTCATGACTTCACCTCGGACGATGCTCGGAGCCGGTGTTGTCATCAGGCATTCAGGTGCGGCCGACTGATCGGCCTGTGGAGTTCCCCCGAACACCTAATGGTTAAAACCTGAGGCCCGGTAGCCGGTAAATGGCTTCCACCTGTTTGGATGGCCTTAACTGAAGGATAGTTCGGATTCAGCAAATTCAAGGGAGGAGAAGGGCAATAACCGCTGCGTTTCGTCGGACGATCAGCGCAAGGCCGCGTGATACGCGGCGTGACAGCGAGATATTTTTTACAGCGGATCGCCTTGTTCGACCTCCTGAGGGAATGTCTGCCGCCACAGCTCGAAGCCGCCATCGAGGCTATAGACGTCGGAAAAGCCCTGGTTGACGAGGTAGGCCGCAGCACTCTGACTGGAGTGGCCGTGGTAGCAAGTGACGATGAGCGGGTGATCCAAGTCCGCCGCCGCAATGAAGTCGGGCAGGGATTGATTGTCGAGATGTGTCGAGCCGGTGATATGTCCGTTGGCGTAGCTGTGTGGATCGCGAATATCGACGAACACGCCGCCCTCGCTGCGCAGCGTCTGGGCTTGCTCGGGAGAGATGCGTTTGAAGTCGGTCATGGTTTTGCCTCGCAGTCGCAGTGGTGCAGTTCGTTGCTGTCGACGTTCATCAGGGTCATGGTGTTGCCCCATACGCAGCCGGTATCCAACGCATAGACGTTGGGCTCGTCGCAGTGGCCCTCCAGCGCCGCCCAATGGCCGAAGATAATCTTGCAGCCGCGGGTCTTGCGGTTGGAGTGGCTGAACCAAGGTTCGAAGCCCGGCGGTGCCGAATCCAGTCCGTCCTTGGCCTGCAGCTCCAGCGTGCCGTCGGCTTTGCAGAACCGCATGCGGGTGAAGTAGTTGGTGATCAGGCGCAGCCGCGGCACGCCTTGCAACTCTTTGTTCCACTTGGCCGGCTGGTTGCCATACATGCCGTCGAGAAAGGGCGGCAGCAGGGCGTCGTCACGCAGTGCCTGCTCCACTTCCGCTGCGCGCCGAAGCGCCTTGGCCAGCGTCCATTGGGGTGGTATGCCGGCGTGGACCATGGTCGTCTCTCGTTCGGCGTCGTGATGGATCAATTTCTGCTGGCGCAGCCAGTGGATCAGGTCCGCTCGATCAGGTGCGTCGAGGATGGGTTTGAGCGTATCGGATCTTTTCAGCCGCTCGATATTGTGCGCAACGGCTACCAGATGCAGATCGTGGTTGCCCAGCACCGTAACGCCCGAGGTGCCCAAGTCGCGCACGAAACGCAGCGCCTCGAGCGACTGTGGACCACGGTTGACCAAATCTCCGGCGAGCCACAGGCAATCGCGTGAGGGGCTAAAATCGACCCGCTGCAGCAGGCATTGAAGAGGTTCGAGGCAACCTTGCAGGTCGCCGACAGCATAGGTAGTCAATGCAGAGCTCCGGGTACGGCCAGCCGGAAAGGCGCGATCGCGGCTTCGAAGCGGTGTCCATCTTCGGCCAGCATCTGATAGCTGCCCTGCATCGTGCCGACACGGGACGTCATCAGCGTGCCGCTGGTATAGACGTGACGTTGGCCCGGCGCGATCAGCGGCTGCTCGCCGACCACTCCGGCGCCGCGTACCTCCTGCACTTGTCCATCTCCATCTGTGATGATCCAGTGGCGAGACAGTAGTTGCGCAGTCAGCTGGCCCTTGTTTTCGATCGTTACCCTGTAGGCAAAGGCATAACGGTTTTGTTCCGGCTGCGATTGGTCGGCCAGGTAGGTCGGGCTGACACTGACGTCGAACCAGTAGCGGAGGTCTTCGGACATGGGGACTCCTGCGGGTGGGCTTCGCCTTCAGGCGCGAGTGCAGCTACGGGCGGAAAGTTGATCTGACAATCTGACGAACGCGGCCAGATCCAACTGTTCCGGGCGCAAGCTGCCGTCGACATCGGCTGCGGCGATTTCGTCCGCGTCGAGCAGACCTTTGAGCGTGTTGCGCAGCGTCTTGCGGCGCTGATTGAAAGCCTGACGGACGACGATTTCCAACTGGCGATGGTCGCGCGCCGGATGCGGCAGCACCTCGTGCGGGACCAGGCGCACGATGGCCGACTCGACCTTGGGTGCCGGATTGAAGGCGCCTGGCCCCACATTGAACAGATGCTCCACGCGGCAGTGATACTGCACCATGATCGACAGGCGCCCCCAGTCTCCGCCGCCTGGCTGCGCGGCGAGCCGCTCGACCACTTCCTTCTGCAGCATGAAATGCATGTCACGGATCAGCCCGGCGTGGTCGAGCAGATGGAAGATCAGTGGCGTGGAAATGTTGTACGGCAGGTTGCCGACGATGCGCAGGCTGCTGGGCTCTTGGCTCAATTGAGCGAAGTCGAACTTCAGCGCATCGCCTTGGTTGAGCGCGAAGTTGTCTCGGTCGGCGAATTTTTGTTGAAGGATGGGAATCAGGTCCAGATCGAGCTCAACCACGTCCAGCTGCGCACCGCTGTCCAGCAGGCCCTCGGTCAGGGCGCCTTGGCCCGGTCCGATCTCGACGATTCGCTCGCCAGGCTTGGCATGGATGGAGCGTAGGATGCGATGAATCACGCCAGCGTCATGGAGGAAATTCTGGCCGAAACGCTTGCGCGCGCGGTGTTGGTAGTCGGACATCGAAAGCTCCAGGGAGCAGCTTGAAGCGGAAGCTTGAAGCTGGAAGCGGATAAGGCGCGCATTTTAGCAGGCTGTAAGAGCGGAGAGACGATAACGGCGCTGGAGGCTGGAAAGGGACGCGGGGCGATTCAGGGGCGTCTGCGCGAACATTCCGAACAGTCTTTAGCCCTCAACGAGCAGAGTGGGCTTTTACATTCGCCAAATACTGCTCGGTAGAGTGGAAACGCGTGTTCCGTGCTGTGAAGCCAGGACACAGGCCGCGAGACAAGTTAAAGACAAATGCCACACTAAGTAGCTTCCAGCTTCCAGCTTCCAGCTTCCAGCTTCCAGCTTCCAGCTTCCAGCTTCCAGCTCAGCTCTGGCCGGCCATCTGATAGGCCGTTTCCAGCGCTACCTGCAGGCTACCGGTATCGATTCGCCCTGTGCCCGCGAGGTCCAATGCGGTGCCATGGTCGACCGACGTGCGCACGATCGGTAGGCCCAGGGTCACGTTGACGGCTGCGCCGAAGCCTTTGTACTTGAGTACCGGCAAACCTTGGTCGTGGTACATCGCCAGCACCGCATCGCAGGTGTCGAGGTGCTTGGGTGTGAACAGGGTGTCGGCCGGCAGCGGGCCGATTAGATTCAGGCCTTCGCCGCGCAAGCGCTGCAGGGTCGGTTCGATGATTTCGATTTCCTCGCGGCCCAGATGCCCGCTCTCGCCAGCATGAGGGTTGAGCCCGCAGACCAGAATACGCGGCTGCGCAATGCCGAACTTGCCGACCAGATCGGCATGCAGGATGCGGGCGACACGTTCCAGCCGCTCTGAGGTAATCGCCGCCGCGACATCCTTGAGCGGCAGATGCGTGGTGACCAGCGCTACACGCAGGCCTCGAGTCGCGAGCATCATCACCACTTGCTCGGTGCTGGTCAGCTCGGCGAGGAATTCGGTGTGACCAGAGAAAGGAATCCCCGCTTCGTTGATCACACCCTTGTGCACCGGCGCGGTGATCATGCCTGCGAAGATCCCATCGATGCAGCCCTGCCCTGCCCGCGTCAGTGTGTCCAGTACGTAGCGGCCGTTGTGCGGGTTCAGCTGACCCGCAGCTACTGGCGCCTGAAGCGGCGTATCCCAGACATATAGACTGGTGGGCAGTGCCGGTGCGGTTGGCCAGGCCCCCGGGCCGACATCGAGAAGGTCGATGACCAGGCCCAACTGTTCGGCGCGCTCGGCCAGCAGCGCACGGCTGGCGATGGCTACCAGCGCACGGGGTTGAGCTTCGCGAGCCAGCAGCAGGCAAAGATCTGGACCGATGCCGGCCGGCTCTCCGGGTGTCAGGGCGAAGGGAAGGGACATAGGGCCTCCAGCGGGTAGGGCGGCAAGCGAAGGGCAGCTACAAGCTGCAAGCGACGAGTACAGCAGGAGCCAAAGGCTAAAAGACGACAAACGCGCAGAGACCGAGCGAAAAGGCCCGCGCTGACGTGGAGCGGATGCAGCTTGTCGAGCGGAGCTGGAATCGTAGGGCGGGTTACACCCGCCCTACGATTCTTGGTAGATCGCATGACCCACTGCACATCGAGAGCAGCGGTGAGCTTCAGGCTAGAAGCAGCAAGCTGAAGCCAGTCACCACGCTAATTTCCCGCTTAGAGCTTGATTTCCACATAGGCTTCGTCGCGTATCTGACGCAGCCAAGCTTGCAGTTCTTCTTCGTATTTGCGGTTGCGCAGCAGGTTGAGCGCCTGTTGCTCGCGAAACTCTTCGCTGGCGTCCGTCGCGCGGCGACCGAGGACTTCCAGGATGTGCCAGCCGTACGGGGTCTTGAAGGCTTCGGACAGCTGGCCGCTCGGGGTGTTGGCCATCACTTCGCGGAATTCCGGTACTAGCGAACTCGGGTCGATCCAGTTCAGGTCGCCTCCGTTGAGCGCAGAGCCCGGGTCTTCGGAAAAATTCTTCGCCAGTTCAGAGAAACTCTCGCCCGCGAGAATACGCTCGCGCAGGCGCTCGATGAGGCGTCGGCTTTCTTCTTCGCTACGTATCTGGCTGGGCTTGATCAGGATATGGCGGACATGAATCTCGTCGCGAACCTGAGTATCTCCGCCGCGCTTGTCGAGCACCTTGAGCATGATGAAGCCCGGCGGGGTACGCACCGGCTGGGTGAAGTCACCGACCTCCATGGTGCTGACTTCGGTGTCGAACGGTGGCGGCAGCTGAGCGGCTTTACGCCAGCCCATGTCGCCGCCTTCCAGCGCGTTTTCACTGGCTGAGCGCGACACCGCCAGTCTGGCGAAATCTGCGCCCTGTTGAAGTTGTTGATAGGTATCCATCGCCATTTCTTCGGCCGCCTGGATCGTGGCCGAATCAGCCGATTCGGGAACCGGAATCAGGATGTTGGCCAGTCGGTACTCTTCGGAAAGCTGCAGTTTGCCGAGGTCGGAGGCCAGAAAGTTTTCGACTTCCTGATTGGATATCTGAATGCGTTCGGCGATACGGCGCTGGCGCACGCGACTGATGACCATCTCGCGGCGAATCTGCTCGCGAGCGGTCTCCAGGCTCAAACCATCTCGCTCCAGGGCCGCGCGGAACTGGTCCAGGGTCATGTTGTTGCGCTGGGCAATGGTCCCCATGGCCTGGTTGAGTTCTTCATCGGAGATGCGGATGCCCGAACGATCGCCGATCTGCAACTGGAGGTTTTCGGTGATCAGGCGTTCCAGCACCTGTTGCTGCATGACGTCCTGCGGTGGCATTTCGGCGCCGCGCTTCTCGATGGTCTGCTCGACTTCGCGAAGACGCTGGTCCAACTGGCTCTGCATAATAACGTCGTTGTCGACGATGGCGACGATACGGTCAAGCGGGCGCACCTCGGCCGAGGCAGTCGTGGCGATAGTCGCGCAGCCCAGTAAGAGGGTGCCCGCCACCAGCGGGCGCAGGTAATCAGAAAGCTTGGTCTTCACGTTCACGGTAGCCTTGTATGCCTTCGTCGAGGAATGTCTCGGTGGAGCTGCCGAACACGCCGCCGAGTCCCTTGAGGACGATTTGCAGGAAGATGCCATTGTCTGGCTCGTCGTTCTGCGATGGGTTGAGACTGGTTTCGTCGTAATCGATCCAGTAACGGTTGATCAGGCGCAGCTTCCAGCAGCAGCTGTCGTACTCGAAGCCGCCGAAGGCCTCCAACGTACGATTGCGGCTGTAGTCGTGCTGCCAGCGCGCGATCACGCTCCACTGCGGCGCGACTGGCCAGATGGTGGAGAAGTCGTGCTGGTTGATCTTGTAGTAGTCCTTGATGTATTCGGGCGAGCCCGGCGCGCCGTAATCGCCGCCATAGGACCACTGACCGGTCGCCTGATCGAAGCGGATGGTATCGTTGCGATAGCGGTACCCGATATTGACGATTTTTCGCGGATTGTCCGCTGGTTGGTAGTGAAACATGGCGCTGCCGGAGCGCGTCCGGCTTGCGTCCGGGTCCCAGTTGAAGGTGGAGGTGAAGCGCCAATCGCGGTTGTAGCGGTACATGTACTCCAGTGCATAGGGAGATACATCTGACTGGGTATCAGGGCGATCCGCGGCTGTCATTCCAGGTAGCTGCACTTCGCGATCACGGAAGTAGAAAGCCTGGCCGATACTAAAGCGCTGCCGCTCCAGCCCGTTCGGTTCGATCCAGCGATTGGTCACGCCGAGGGATATCTGATTAGCGTCGCCGATACGATCCTTGCCGGAGAAGCGGTTTTCGCGCCACAGCGACGAATAACTAAAGGTGCTCTCGCCGGTATCGAATATTGGAATGGCGTCCTGATCTTCTTCTGGTACGTAGAGATAGAACAGTCGGGGTTCAAGGCTCTGACGGTAATCCTTGCCAAACCATTGAGTGTCGCGATCGAAATAAAGGCCGCTGTCGACGCTGAAGATCGGCACGCTGCGATCCGGTGAGTCGTTGAAGTCGCTCACTTGGCCGCGCCCGGTATTGTCCAGCGTCAGGTCATATTTTGTGTATGCGTACTTTAATGAGGGTTTGATGAAGCCCCAGCTCCAATTGAGCGGCAAGCTGACACCTGGCTCCAGGTGCAGACGCTCACCTTCGGCGCGGGTAAGACCGCTCAGACGATCGTCATACCAACGCTCGTCGATACCGTCTTCGTTCTGAAAGAATCCGTCACGCAGACTCCGCTGGAAGCTGACGAACTCGGTGTTATAGGCAAAACGCAGACCGCCCGGCTGGAACGGCAGGGCGCCATTGAGCGTCAGCTGCGGTAGCCGCTCGTACGGCGTGATATCAACGACGGTAGCGCGTTCGTAAGCATGCACGTTCAGCCGCGCCGTATAACTGTCGCCGCGCCAGGTCAGGGTGCCGCGCTGATCAAGATGATCCGGCTGGCTGATGCCCAATTGGGTATCCAGATCCTGGAAGTAATAAGGATCGCTGATGTCCGTGTAGTCGACTTCAGCCAGCAGACGTGAGTCCAAACCGGTCCGGTGCTGCCAGCTGTACATCCAGCGCTGGTCTTCGTATTCGGATTGCAGCTCGCGGTCGTCGTTGCTGTCGTTCAGATAGGCTGCGCCGAACTGGCCTTCGCTGCTGCGAGTCAGGTAGCGGAACTCGCCTTCCATCAGCAGGCCGCGATCGGACATGTAGTTGGGGTAGAGCGTGGCGTCGAAGTTCGGCGCCAGGTTGAAATAGTACGGCGTGACCAACGAAAGCCCGCTATCGCTCGAGGAGCTGATGCTGGGCGCAAGAAAGCCGGACTGGCGACGGTCATCGATCGGGAAATGGATATAGGGCGTGTAGAACACCGGAATGTCCTTGACCCGCAGCGTCACGTTGGTCGCCGAGCCGAAGCCGGTGGCGGGGTTCAACGTGACGTTATTGCCCCTCAGGTGCCAGCTGTTTTCGCCTGGTTCGCAACTGGTATACGTCCCGTCCTTGAGGCGGATGATGGCGTCGTCTGTGCGTTTGGCGTACAGCGCGCTGCCGCGGATCCTGCCTTCATGGACTACGTATTCGGCGTTTTCGACCTGGGCTTCGCCGGTGTCGAGGAATATCTCAGCGCGATCTCCGACCATCAGGGCACCCTGATCACGCAGGCGAACATTGCCTTTCAGCTCGCCGCGGTTTTCCAGCTGATAGAGGCTGGCTTCATCGGCTTCGGCCTGGATGCTGCCTTGGCGCAATACCACGTCACCGGCCAGTGTCGCGATTTCTTGTTGCTGTTCGTAGCGCGTGGCTTTCGCCGAAACATAGGTCGGCGCCTCGCTCATCGGCGTGTCGTCGAAACGGCCGGGGCGGCTCGGCTCAACGTAGGTGCCGGCGCAATAGGGGCCCGTTTCTGCGAGCTGGGCATCGGTCAGCTGATCACGCGGTACCCAGTCCAGGTGGCTGTAATCGGCACTGCGCGAGGCGAGTGCACGACCTTTGCTCTCGGTGACCAGCTTGGTGGTGGCTGCCTGGCGCTCGGCCTTGCTGGTGCGAGGCTGTGCGGCGCTCGTGTCGCTGGCCGCGCTGCCACGATGTACGGGGCGCGGTGGCAGATCGGGGCTGACGGCATCAGATGCGCAACTCCAGCTGCCATTGGGGCCGGGCTGACAGGCAAACTGTTCGGCTGCGATAACAAGTGGAGTCGCTACAGGTTGCAATGCGAGCAAGCCGCCAGTAACCAGTAGGGGGAATTTTTTACGAAAAGCGGGATATTTGACTGCCATCTTGTTTTTTGGTCCGTGCTTACGGCGAGCCATCGGCCGGGCTGGGCCGCACGCCTCTCGATGGGCTGAAAAAGATGCTGGATAATAAAGCATGACCCGCCTATCGGCTAGCGCCGTGGAGAGCACTGATATGCCGCAACAAGATCAACGCCTGCAGGACCTGAAGGCATGGCTACAGCCTCGATTGACCGAGCTTTTCGCCTGTCGTGGCTGGGGTGACGTACCCGAGGCGTCACTGGTTCCTGCCAGCAGCGATGCCAGTTTCCGTCGCTACTTTCGCTGGGAGGCGCCGGGGCGCAGCTTTATCGTGATGGATGCCCCGCCGCCGCAGGAGAACTGTCGGCCGTTTGTTGAGGTCGCCGCACTGTTGGCCAGTGCAGGCGTCAACGTGCCCGAGATTCTGGCGCAGGATCTGGACCGGGGCTTCCTACTGTTGAGCGATCTGGGCCGCCAGACGTACCTCGACGTCATCGACGAAGCCAATGCCGATGAACTGTTCGCCGACGCGATGCGAGCGCTGCTCGCCTTTCAGACATTACCGATACAGACGCCACTGCCGAGCTATGACGAGGCGCTGCTGCGCCGCGAATTGCAGCTGTTCCCAGAATGGTATGTGCAGCGTCACCTGGGCCATTGTTTCAGTGCAGACGAGTTAGACATTTGGGAGCGCACCTGCCGGTTACTGATCGACTCGGCACTGGAGCAACCGCGCGTGTTGGTGCACCGCGATTATATGCCACGCAACCTGATGCTCAGCGAACCGAACCCTGGCGTGCTGGATTTTCAGGATGCGGTCGTCGGCCCGGTGACCTATGACATCACCTCGCTGTTCAAGGATGCCTTCCTCAGTTGGCCCGAGGCGCGTGTGCAAGGCTGGCTGCAGGGTTATTGGGAAGCTGCGAAGGCGGCTGGCGTCCCGGTTCAGGCGAATTTCGAGGCGTTTCAGCGTGCCAGTGATCTGATGGGTCTACAGCGACATTTAAAGGTTATCGGCATCTTCGCGCGGATCTGTCACCGTGATGGCAAGCCACGCTACCTGGCCGACGTGCCGCGTTTTTTCGCTTATATAGATACGGTCGTGGCTCGCCGGCCTGAGCTGGCAGAGCTGAACGCATTGCTTCAAGGCCTACCGTTAGCGCAGGTGCAGCCATGAAAGCGATGATTCTCGCGGCCGGCAAGGGCGAGCGCTTGCGCCCGCTGACGCTGCATACACCCAAGCCGTTGGTGCGAGCGGGTGGCACGCCGTTGATCGAATATCACATCCGTGCGCTGGCCGGGGCGGGCTTCTCCGAGCTGGTGATCAATCACGCCTGGCTCGGCGAGCAGATCGAAGCGTACCTGGGCGCTGGCGAACGGTTTGGCATTTCCATCCGCTATTCGGCCGAAGGCGAGCCGCTGGAAACAGGCGGCGGTATATATCGTGCGCTGCCGCTGCTGGGTGATCAGCCATTTGCCGTAGTCAACGGCGATATATGGACCGACTACGATTTCGCTGCGTTGGCGTTGCCGCCGGGACGGCTCGCGCACCTGGTGCTGGTGGATAACCCGACGCATCATCCGGCAGGCGACTTTGCGCTTGTTGAGGGGAACATCATGGAAGGCGATGCTTCGTCAGCCAATCTCACCTATAGCGGTATCGCCGTGCTGCACCCACGGTTGTTCGCAGGTTGCACTGCCGGCTCGTTCAAGCTGGCGCCGCTGCTGCGTCGGGCGATAGCGGCTGGACAGGTCAGCGGTGAGCGTCATGTCGGCCGCTGGGTCGATGTCGGCACCCATGAGCGTCTGGCTGAAGTCGAGCGAATCCTGGAGGCGCGACGCTGAATGTTCTGGCCCATTACGCTGCTGGGGGCGCTGATCGGTTGGCTGATCGCGAGCATACCGGGGGCTCTGCTTGGTGCGCTGCTCGGGCAGGTGCTTGATCGCCAGTTCGGGTTGAATTCCTGGGCCAGGCTGCGCGATCGCATGATTGGCAACAAGATGCTGTTGCAAGGCGACGACTTGCTGTTTTTCCTCCTCGGACGCCTGGCCAAGAGCGGTGGCCGGATCAGTGAGGCGCACATCCAGGCCGCGCGCCGGGAGATGCAGCGACTACAGCTGGCCCCCGCGGCCCAACGCTCTGCTATCGATGCGTTCTACCGGGGCAAGTCCAGCGGCGACGGATTGCGCGAACCGCTGCAGCGCCTGCAGGGGCGGCATGACGCGGCCAAGGCGGTGCTTCAGGCCTGCTGGCGGATGGCGCGCGCGCAAGGACAGATCGATGCACGCGAGCATGAACTGATCATGCTTTGGGGCAAATGGATGGGCTGGGATTCGGCGTCAATTGCGGCGCTGGACCCCAATGGCGGTCGGCGCCAGGGCGCGCCAAGCAACCTGGGCGGTGCTTACGAGCAGGCCATGCGGCTGCTTGGCGTGCGCGCCGACAGCGAGCCTCAGGCGATCAAGCGTGCTTATCGTCGATTGCTCAGCAAGCATCACCCGGACAAGCAGGCCGGAGCCGGAGCCTCCACACAGCAGGTTCGCGAAGCGACCGAGCGAACCCGTGAACTGCACAACGCCTACACCCTGATCCGCGAGCGTCGAGGTTTCCGTTAGCGCCAATTCACGGCTGCTTGTCCAGCCAGCCGCGAACCCGCCGCAACAGCTGCTCCTGCTCGGCTTCGGGATCGCCGGTCAGTGGCTGCAATTCCACCTGCACATAGGCCGGATGGCTGTTTCGACGGCTTGCATTGAGCCGCTCGCGGGCTGCGGAGCGCTGGCTGGCGCTGTTCCTGTAATAGATGTCGCCGGTCGCCAGCTTGAGCGTCGCCAGCAGTTGCGCAAGCGGCTCGTCCTGTCCGTCGGGTTGGCGCGGCTGGATCATCAACAGATGCCGGACGTCGGCTGGCGCCAGTTGTCGAAGGTGGCGCGCGGCCCAGTAACCACCGGTGCCCTGACCGAGCAGCACGATGGCCGCTGATTGCTTGCTGCGGGCGAAGGCGAGTGCTGCCTCGATGCGCTCGGCGATCTGCTCGGCCTGGCTTGGTTGCGCAATGGCTGGTTCGACGGGTTCATTCGCTTCGGCATCGATCGGCGGTTCATCCGGCGTGGCTGCGGTTTCCTCGGGTAAGTAACCGGCCTCGCTGGGTGGTTCGTCTTCTGCGGGCTGTTCCGCGTCCGTTTCGGCTTGTTCGGTAGATGGCTCCTCCGGTTCTTCCGGGGCAGTGGTCGGGAGGGAGCCGGGCGAATCCGGCAGGCTGAGACTCAGGGTATGCCAGCCGTAATCGGGCA
Organism: Pseudomonas sp. MTM4; assembly: GCF_019355055.1. Taxonomy (NCBI): domain Bacteria; kingdom Pseudomonadati; phylum Pseudomonadota; class Gammaproteobacteria; order Pseudomonadales; family Pseudomonadaceae; genus Pseudomonas; species Pseudomonas sp. MTM4. Next base: position 2,367,407 of record NZ_CP048411.1, on the reverse strand, counting down.
GGCCGCGGCGCAGCGGGCCGATGCCGCGCGGCCAATCGGCACTTTCGCCCTCTCCTGGCAGCAGAATGATCACCCCTTTGGCTTCGCCGACATTGGCGGGTCGCCACAGTGCGACGAAATCATCGGAGCCTGCCTTCAGGCTGACGAACTCGGCGCTTGGCAGCTGGCGCAGCAGGTCGGCGGCCATGGTGTCGCTGCGCGAAGGCAAGGGCGGGCGCTCAATCGTTGCTGGTGCAGGTGCCGTTTCTTGCGTGGCTGGCTCATCCGCGGCGCTGACCGACAGTACAGTCGTGGCCGCTGACAGGAGAGCAAGCAAACGCAGTGAATCGCGAAAACGAGGCATTGAAACTCCTGATGTCGACTTGCCGGGGCTGTGGTGGAGCTGCGGTGTAGTCCGCTGTTGCGCACAGCTGTCAGTCTAACGGAAGGCAGACTGAAAATTGGTCGTGCAAAATAATGCACGGCGTTCTACTGTAATCCGAACGCCTGAAGGCTCGACAGTCGATCATCGTATGCTGCCGCGCTCATTTCCCCGCGTTCATTCCGACCCGAGCCGACGATGAGCGGCTACTGAGGAGCTTATGAGCAAGACCAACGAATCCCTGATGCAACGCCGTGTCGCCGCCGTTCCCCGTGGCGTCGGTCAGATTCATCCGATCTTCGCCGACCATGCGAAAAACAGCAGCGTGGTCGATGTCGAAGGTCGCGAATTCATCGATTTCGCCGGCGGCATTGCTGTGCTGAATACTGGCCACCTGCACCCTAAGATCATCAAAGCGGTGGAGCAGCAGCTCCACAAATTGACCCATACCTGTTTCCAGGTGCTCGCGTACGAGCCCTACGTAGAGCTGTGCGAAAAGATCAACGCACGGGTGCCGGGCGATTTCGCCAAGAAGACCCTGCTGGTCACCACCGGCTCCGAGGCGGTGGAGAACGCGGTGAAGATCGCCCGCGCCGCCACTGGACGCGCCGGGGTGATCGCCTTTACCGGCGCCTATCACGGCCGCACCATGATGACCCTCGGCCTGACCGGCAAGGTCGCGCCGTACTCGGCGGGCATGGGGCTGATGCCGGGTGGGATCTTCCGCGCGCTGTATCCCTGTTCGATCCATGGTGTCGGCGTCGACGAATCGATCGCCAGCATCGAGCGCATCTTCAAGAACGACGCCGAGCCGCGCGACATCGCTGCGATCATTATCGAACCGGTGCAGGGCGAGGGCGGTTTCAATGTTGCGCCGAAGGACTTCATGATCCGCCTGCGCGCGCTGTGCGATCAGCACGGCATCCTGCTGATCGCCGATGAGGTGCAGACTGGTGCCGGCCGTACCGGCACCTTCTTCGCCATGGAGCAGCTGGGTGTGGCTGCGGACCTCACCACGTTCGCCAAGTCCGTCGGCGGTGGGTTCCCGATTGCCGGCGTTTGCGGTAAGGCTGAAATCATGGACGCCATCGCCCCAGGTGGCTTGGGCGGCACCTACGCGGGTAACCCCCTTTCTTGCGCGGCGGCGCTGGCGGTGATGGAAATCTTCGACGAAGAGAAGCTGCTCGACCGCTGCAAAACGGTGGCAGACAAACTCACAGGCGGCCTGGAGGCGATCCAGGCGCGGCACAAGGAAATCGGTGAAGTACGCGGGCTGGGCGCAATGGTCGCCATCGAACTGTTCGAGGACGGCGATCATGTGCGCCCCGCAGCTGCACTGACCGCACAAGTCGTCGCGCGAGCGCGAGAAAAGGGCCTGATCCTGCTTTCCTGTGGCACCTACTACAACGTGCTGCGCGTGCTGGTGCCGCTGACAGTCGAGGACGAGGTGCTCGAACGCGGCTTGGCGATCATCGGGGAATGCTTCGACGAGCTGACCTGAGCCACTCTGCGGCGCGCCGGCACCCGCAATGGCTGTCAGGCGCGCCGCAATCCCGACCCCTCGGGTACAATGCGCGGCATTCCGCCCGCGCAACCGAGGTCGTCATGCAGCCGTTCGCCATCGCCCCCTCCATCCTTTCCGCCAATTTCGCTCGTCTGGGCGAGGAAGTGGACAACGTGCTCGCCGCCGGCGCGGACATCGTCCATTTCGATGTGATGGACAACCACTACGTGCCCAACCTGACCATCGGTCCGATGGTCTGCTCGGCACTGCGCAAGCACGGCGTCACCGCGCCCATCGACGTGCACCTGATGGTCAAGCCGGTGGACCGCATGATCGGCGACTTCCTCGAGGCCGGCGCCAGCTACATCACCTTCCACCCGGAAGCCTCCGACCACATCGACCGCTCGCTGCAATTGATCAAGGATGGCGGCGCTAAGGCCGGCCTGGTGTTCAACCCGGCGACGCCGCTGGACGTGCTCAAGTACGTCATGGACAAGGTCGACATGATCCTCCTGATGAGCGTGAACCCCGGTTTCGGTGGGCAGAAGTTCATCCCCGGCACCTTGGACAAGCTGCGTGAAGCGCGTGCGTTGATCGAGGCCAGTGGCCGGGAGATCCGCCTGGAGATCGACGGTGGCGTCAATCCCAAGAACATCCGCGAAATCGCCGCGGCAGGCGCCGATACTTTCGTCGCCGGGTCGGCGATTTTCAATCAGCCGGACTACAAGGCAGTGATCGACCAGATGCGTGCCGAACTGGCGCTGGCCCGCTCATGACTCGCCTGGAGCAGCTCTTCGAAGGACAGTTGCCGCGCCTGGTGATGTTTGATCTTGACGGCACCCTGATGGATTCGGTGCCGGACCTGGCCGCTGCGGTGGACAAGATGCTGATGCTGCTGGGGCGCGAACCTGCCGGTGTGGCACGGGTGCGCGACTGGGTCGGCAATGGCTCGAAGGTTCTGGTACGTCGCGCGTTGGCCGGTCAGTTGCAGCATGACGGCGTCGCCGATGAGCTGGCCGACGAGGCGCTGGCGCTGTTCATGCAGGCTTACGCCGGTGGGCATGAGCTGACCACCGTCTATCCTGGCGTCGTTGAATGCTTGGACTGGCTGCGTGAGCGCGATGTGAAGCTGGCGATCATCACCAATAAGCCGGCGCAGTTCATCGAGCCGCTGTTGGAAGAGAAGGGCCTCGCTGGTTATTTCCAATGGCTGGTCGGCGGTGACACGCTGCCTCAGCAGAAGCCCGACCCGGCGGCGCTGTTGTGGGTCATGGACAAAGCTGATGTGACCGCCGAGCAATCGCTGTTCGTTGGTGATTCGCGCAACGATGTTAGGGCTGCCAGGGCTGCGAAGGTCCGTTGCGTCGCGCTCAGCTACGGTTACAACCACGGCGAACCTATCGCCAATGAGCAGCCCGCGCTGGTGCTCGACGGCCTGCGCGAGCTGGTTGCTTCGGCTTCGGGGCTGCGCTAGTGTGGCCTCTGTTCCGCAGATCCCGAAAATCCCGCAGACGAGATCAGATCGTGGTGGTCACCCGCAAACAATGGATGAATGTCATCAAGGCCCTGGCCCGTTGGCGCTGGCGCGCCTGACATTTCCTGCCGGCACGCCCGGTACGTTTGCACGATTCGACCAGTAGCTCCTCCGACCACGAGGCTGACATGACCCGCGAAGAATTCCTGCGTTTGGCCGCCGAAGGCCACAACCGCATCCCGCTGTCGTTCGAAACCATCGCCGATTTCGACACGCCGCTGACGCTCTATCTCAAGCTCGCCGATGCGCCCAACTCCTACTTGCTCGAATCCGTGCAGGGCGGGGAGAAGTGGGGGCGATATTCGATCATTGGCCTGCCGTGCCGCACGGTGTTACGGGTGCAGGATCACCGCATCAGCGTTACCACCGATGGCATCGAGACCGAGAGCTGCGAGGTCGATGACCCGTTGGCCTTCGTCGAAGCCTTTCAGCAGCGCTATCGCGTGGCGCCGGTCGAGGGGCTGCCACGCTTCAATGGCGGGTTGGTCGGCTATTTCGGCTACGACAGCGTTCGCTATGTAGAGCGCAAGCTGGCGCAGTGCCCTAACTCCGATCCGCTGGGAACGCCCGATATTCTTTTAATGGTGTCCGACGCAGTGGTCGTGTTCGACAATCTGGCCGGCAAACTGCATTGCATCGTGTTGGTCGATCCTGCGCAGCCGGAGGCCTATGAGGCTGGGCAGGCGAAACTACAAGCGCTACGCGAAAAACTGCGTCAGCCGATTACGCCGCGTTTGGGCCTGGACTTTGAAAAGAGTGGCGGCACCGAGCCGACGTTCCGCTCCAGCTTCAGTCGCGAGGACTACGAGCAGGCCGTCCACCGCATCAAGGACTACATCCTCGCGGGCGACTGTATGCAGGTGGTTATCTCCCAGCGCATGTCGATTCCGTTCAAGGCCGCGCCGATCGATCTCTACCGCGCGCTGCGTTGCTTCAACCCGACGCCCTATATGTATTTCTTCAATTTTGGCGATTTCCACGTGGTGGGCTCGTCGCCGGAAGTGCTGGTGCGTGTCGAAGAAGGGCTAGTCACGGTCCGGCCGATCGCCGGTACCCGTCCGCGGGGAGCCAACGAGGAGGCCGATGTGGCGCTGGAGCAGGATCTGCTCAGCGACGCCAAGGAGCTGGCCGAGCACCTGATGCTGATCGACCTGGGGCGCAACGATGTTGGACGCGTCGCTGAGAACGGCTCGGTACGGTTGACTGAAAAGATGGTCATCGAGCGCTACTCCAATGTCATGCACATCGTTTCCAACGTCACCGGCCAGCTCAAGGCACCGTTGACTGCCATGGATGCATTGCGCGCGATCCTGCCGGCGGGCACCTTGTCCGGTGCGCCGAAAATTCGCGCCATGGAAATCATCGATGAGCTGGAGCCGGTGAAACGTGGCGTCTATGGCGGCGCGGTCGGCTATCTTGCCTGGAACGGCAACATGGACACCGCGATTGCGATTCGCACCGCCGTGATCAAGGACGGCGAGCTGCACGTGCAGGCGGGCGCCGGCATCGTCGCCGACTCGCAGCCAGCGCTGGAGTGGGAAGAAACGCTCAACAAGCGCCGCGCCATGTTCCGCGCGGTGGCCCTGGCTGAACGCGACCAGCAGGAGAACTGATCATGCTGTTGATGCTCGATAACTACGATTCCTTTACTTACAACGTCGTGCAGTACCTCTGCGAGCTTGGCGCGGACGTCAAAGTGGTGCGCAACGACGAGCTGAGCGTGGCCGAAATCGAAGCCCTGAACCCCGAGCGCATCGTTGTCTCGCCCGGCCCCTGCACGCCAACCGAGGCGGGCGTTTCGCTGGAGCTGATTCGCCATTTTGCGGGCAAGCTGCCGATTCTGGGCGTCTGCCTCGGGCACCAGAGCATCGGTCAGGCCTTCGGCGGTGATGTGGTGCGTGCGCGACAGGTGATGCACGGCAAGACCAGCCCAGTCTTCCATCACAACGCCGGAGTATTCGCCGAGCTGAACAATCCGCTGACGGTCACCCGTTACCACTCGCTGGTGGTCAAGCGCGAGACGCTTCCCGATTGTCTGGAGATCACCGCCTGGACCCAGAACGAGGACAGCGGTATCGATGAAATCATGGGCCTGCGGCATAAGACGCTGAACGTCGAGGGCGTGCAGTTCCATCCTGAGTCCATCCTGACCGAGCAGGGCCATGAACTGTTCGCCAATTTTCTGAAGCAGACCGGAGGCGTGCGCTGATGGATATCAAGGAAGCCCTGAGTCGCATCGTCGGCCAGCTGGATCTATCCACTGAGGAAATGAAAGCCGTCATGCGCCAGATCATGACCGGCCAGTGCACCGATGCGCAGATCGGCGCGTTCCTCATGGGGATGCGCATGAAGAGCGAAACCATCGACGAGATCGTCGGTGCCGTGCAGGTGATGCGCGAGCTTTCCGAACCGGTGCATTTCGATACCCATCGTCTGGTGGATACCTGTGGCACCGGGGGCGACGGGATGAATATCTTCAACGTCTCGACCGCCGCTGCGTTCGTTGTCGCAGCCGCTGGTGGCAAAGTGGCCAAGCATGGAAACCGCGCGGTGTCGGGCAAGAGCGGCAGCGCCGATCTGCTCGAAGCGGCGGGTGTGTATCTGGACCTGACGCCTGAGCAGGTCTCGCGCAGCGTGGATACGGTCGGTGTTGGCTTCATGTTCGCGCCGGCGCATCACGGTGCGATGAAGTTCGCCGCCGCGCCCCGCCGCGAACTGGGGCTGCGCACGCTGTTCAATATTCTCGGACCGATGTCCAATCCGGCCGGGGTGAAGCATCAGGTGCTCGGGGTGTTCAGCAAGGAACTCTGCCGACCGATGGCCGAGGTGCTGGCGCGTCTGGGCAGCAAGCATGTGCTGGTCGTACATGCACAAGACGGTCTCGATGAAATAAGTCTGGCGGCGCCGACTCATGTCGCCGAGCTGAAGAATGGTGAGATCACCGAATACCGCATCCAGCCGGAAGATTTTGGCATCAAGAGCCAGAGCCTGATCGGCCTGAACGTCGACGATGCTCAGGGTTCGCTGACGTTGATCCGGGATGCGCTGGGCCGGCGAAAAACCGAAAACGGTCAGAAGGCTGCCGACATGATCGTGCTGAATGCCGGCGCCGCGCTTTACGCGGCCGATGTCGCAGGCACGCTGAAAGAGGGCGTCGAGCTGGCGCATGACGCATTGCACACCGGTCTGGCACGGGACCGGTTGGAAGAACTGGTGTCCTTTAGCGCGATATTCAGGCAGGAGAAATCGCAATGAGCGGTGTGCCGACAGTTCTAGAAAAGATCATCACCCGCAAGCATGAGGAAGTGGCCGAACGCCGTGCTCGTGTCGGTCTGGATGAGCTCGAGCGGCTGGCGGCTGCGGCAGACCCCGTTCGTGGTTTCGCCCGGAGCTTGCAGGAGCAGGCTCGTAATAAGCAGCCGGCAGTCATCGCCGAAGTAAAGAAAGCCTCGCCAAGCAAAGGCGTGCTGCGCGAGGACTTCGTACCCGCCGACATCGCCAGGAGTTACGAGGCTGGCGGTGCGACCTGCCTGTCGGTGCTGACCGACATCGATTTCTTTCAGGGGGCCGATGAGTATCTCAAGCAGGCCCGCGCTGCGTGCACGCTACCGGTGATCCGCAAGGACTTCATGGTCGATCCTTATCAAGTGGTCGAGGCGCGGGCGCTGGGGGCCGATTGTATTTTGCTGATCGTCGCGGCGCTGGAAGACGCGCAGATGGGCGAACTGGCTGATGCGGCAAAGGCTCAGGGGCTTGATGTGTTGGTTGAGGTGCATGACGGAGCGGAGCTGGATCGGGCTTTGCGCCTCGAGACCCCTTTGCTCGGGATCAACAACCGTAACCTGCACACCTTCGAACTCAGCTTGGAAACCACACTCGATCTGCTGCCTCGTGTGCCTCGCGACCGTCTGGTGGTAACCGAGAGCGGGATTCTTCATCGTGCCGATGTAGAGCTGATGGAGATTAATGAGGTGTACGCATTTCTGGTGGGCGAAGCTTTCATGCGCGCCGAAGAACCCGGCGTCGAGCTGCAGCGTTTGTTCTTTCCAGGGCGCTCCCGCCCGCGTCCGGTCAGTGATCCGGAGTAACTGCGGGGAATTTGAAAAGCCGGCCTTGAGCCGGCTTTTTCAATGCTGAGCGGCGCTCAGCGAGTACCAAAGACCACCATGGTCTTGCCCTTGACGTGCACAAGGCCTTGGGATTCCAGGCTCTTGAGTACGCGTCCGACCATCTCTCTGGAACAGCCGACGATGCGGCCTATTTCCTGACGAGTGATCTTGATCTGCATGCCATCGGGATGCGTCATCGCATCGGGCTGCTTGCATAGGTCGAGCAAGGTGCGGGCGACGCGGCCGGTCACATCGAGGAACGCCAGATCACCTACTTTGCGGGTGGTGTTGCGCAAACGTTCGGCCATCTGACTGCCGAGCGCGTAGAGGATGTCAGGATCCTGCTGTGTCAGTTCACGGAACTTAGCGTAGCTCAGTTCGGCGACCTCGCATTCGGTCTTTGCGCGTACCCACGCGCTACGCTCCTTCTCCGAGCCCTCCTTTTCGAATAGCCCCATCTCGCCGAAGAAATCTCCGGAGTTGAGGTAGGCGATGATCATTTCACGACCATCGTCATCTTCGATCAGGATGGTGACCGAGCCTTTCACAATGAAAAAGAGCGTCTCGCTTCGATCACCCGCGTAGATGATGGTGCTCTTGGCGGTATAGCGACGGCGGTGACAGTGTGCGAGTAGTTTGTCGATGTTCTTGATCTTGGGCGTGAGTGTAATAGCGACCATGCTGTAGTCCCGGAAGATATCCAATAGAAGGCAGATTCTTATTATGTGTGACTGAGTTCTGTTGTCAGCGCCGAGGGAGCTTAACAGACCGGTTCGTGTCGACAACAAAACTGCGACACGAATATCAACTTCAACGCATTCATTTCGTCGGATTGGTGTGCCCGGTCGCAAACATCGGTCATGTTAAGCTTCGCTCTTTTTAATCGGAGTCTATCGATGAAAGCGCGCATACAGTGGGCCGGCGAAGCGATGTTTCTTGGCGAGTCGGGCAGTGGTCATGTCGTGGTGATGGACGGACCTCCGGAAAACGGCGGGCGCAATCTCGGCGTTCGTCCTATGGAAATGCTTCTGCTGGGGCTCGGTGGTTGCAGTAACTTCGATGTGGTAAGCATTCTGAAGAAGTCCCGTCAGGCAGTGGAAAGCTGCGAAGCCTTCCTTGAGGCGGAGCGTGCCGATGAGGATCCGAAGGTTTTTACCAAGATCCACCTGCGTTTTGTCGTAAAGGGCCGTGGTCTGAAAGAGGCGCAGGTCAAGCGTGCCGTAGAGCTATCGGCAGAAAAATACTGCTCTGCATCGATCATGCTCGGGCGTGCGGGTGTGGAAATCAGTCACGAGTACGAGATCGTCGAACTCGGCTGATGGTCGGGCAGCGATGCGCCCGCCGCTGGCGTGTTGTCCCGAGATGCTCGTCGGCACTGGCACCGCAAGCGATCACTCTGCATAATGCGCGCCCCGTTTTTACGGGGCCGTTTCTTAGAACACAGCACAGTCGCAAATGCGAAGAGGTGTATACCGTCCTACGCAGATACAGGGTATCTGACGGGCATGCTCAATCACGCGGTAAGCCGCATCAATGAGAGTTTCCAATGGTGAAAAGCAAACTCAAGCTCCACGGGTTCAATAACCTGACGAAGTCCTTGAGCTTCAATATTTACGACATCTGCTATGCCGAAACGCAGGAAGACCAGCAGGCGTATGTACAGTACATCGACGAACAGTATGACGCGGAGCGGCTGACGCAGATTCTGACCGATGTCGTGGACATCATTGGTGCCAACATTCTTAACATTGCGCGGCAGGATTACGAGCCGCAGGGCGCGAGCGTGACCATCCTTATCTCGGAGCAGCCCGTTACTCCGACAGATAGCCAGATCGAGGAATCCCCCGGTCCGTTGCCCGATACTATCCTGGCGCACTTGGACAAGAGCCACATTACGGTTCACACCTACCCCGAAATCCATCCTGTCGACGGTATCGCGACCTTCCGTGTGGATATCGACGTTTCCACCTGTGGCGTCATCTCACCGCTCAAGGCGCTCAATTATCTGATTCACCAGTTCGATTCGGATATCGTCACTGTCGATTATCGGGTGCGCGGTTTCACTCGCGATGTAGAAGGCAAGAAGCACTTCATCGATCACGAGATCAACTCGATTCAGAACTATCTCTCCGAAGACACTCGCTCGGCCTATCAGATGACCGACGTCAACGTTTATCAGGAGAATCTGTTTCACACCAAGATGCTGCTGAAAGACTTCGAGCTGGAGAACTATCTGTTCGGTGACGCCACTAGCAATCTTCTGCCGGAGCAGCGTAAGCAGGTGGAAGACCGTTTGCGTCACGAGATGCTGGAAATCTTCTACGCTCGCAATATGCCGGGCTCACAGCGATAAGCTGATAAACCCGCTGCGCGCTGCAAGGTCGGAAAAGGCTGTCGCGAGGCGGCCAGCCTCAAGAAGGAGCTCAAGCTGGAGGGCAAGCGTTCCTCAGCTTGAGCCAGCTTCAGCTCAGATCCGGTAGGTAGTTTTGGTCATGACCTTGGCCATCAGACTCATGCCGAATTTGATGGGTGCCGGGAAGCGCAAGCCACCGGCATCGAGAGCGGCGGTCGAATGCTGCGCTTCGTCCGTACGCATCTGCTCCAGAATGGCTCGGGATTTCTCGTCACTCGCCGGGATCTGCTCCAGGTGCTCGTCGAGATGCTTGCAGACTTGATCCTCGGTCGCGGCAACGAAGCCCAGGCTGATCCGGTCGCTGATCAGGCCAGCAGACGCGCCGATGCCGAACGACAGACCATAAAACAGCGGGTTGAGCACACTGGTATGGCTGCCCAGTTGGTGGATGCGCTGTTCGCACCAGGCCAGATGGTCGATTTCTTCATCGGCAGCTCGCTCCATCGCTTCGCGCACTCTCGGTAATCGCGCCGTCAATGCCTGCCCCTGATACAGCGCCTGTGCGCAGACTTCGCCGGTGTGATTGATCCGCATCAGACCGGCAACGTGACGCGCTTCGCTGTCGCTCAGCTCGGTCTCGTTCTTCAATACCGCAGGTGTAGGGCGGTGGGGCTGGCCGCTGAAGGGGAGTAGCGTTCGCAATGCCGCATCGGCTTGCATCAGCAGGCGGTCGGCAGGGGAGTATTGGCGTTGGTTGGGCATTTCGCCTCCAAGTGTTTCGGAGCAGCCTTGATGTGATCGGAAATGGTGCGGACGAGTTCGCGATCAGCCCGGCGGCCAATGCATTTGACGCTGGCCGAGCACGTGCATATGTATGTGGTAGACCGTCTGGCCCCCGAGGTCGTTGCAGTTCATCACGACACGAAAACCATCCTGACAGCCCTGTTCTTCGGCGAGACGCTGAGCCGTGAAAAGGATATGACCAGCGAGCGCTTTGTCATCATCTTCGCTCAGGTCATGGAGGGTCGCGATGTGCTTCTTCGGAATGACGAGGAAGTGCACGGGCGCCTGCGGCGCGATGTCATTGAAGGCGACGACCTGATCATCTTCATAAAGCTTGTGCGCGGGGATATCCCCAGCCACGATCTTGCAGAACAGACAATCCATGGCGTTTCTCCAGCATGGGAACGATTGGGCAGTGTAACAGGCGCTTTTGCGGCAGGTCAGCCGCTACAGGGAGGTAACGCATGAAGAACGACATCCGTGATCTGGTGCTGGTGCTTGAATCAAGGGTCCGATTGGTTGTGATCGAATCCTGGGATGAGCGGCGAGTGCTTGAAACCCTGACTGGGCTGGCTGTCAACCGAGGTCTCGCGCTTCACCTCTGGTCCGTCACCGAGGGACTCAGGCATCTGGCGTTCGGTGGTGAGGCGCTGGATGCAGGCGAAAGCTGCTCGGTGGAGGTCGCGTTGAAGCGCGTCAAGCATGATCCGCTAGGCAACCTCTATGTGTTCTGCGATATGCATCCGTTTCTCGATGAGCCACGCGTGGTGCGGCTATTGAAAGAAATCGCCATGGCGCAGGGGCCGTCGGCACCGACGCTGGTGCTGGTGTCGCATGCATTCAAACTGCCGGCGGAGGTTCAGCGATACGCAGCTCGGTTCAGTCTGAGTCTGCCCTCCGAAGAGGAGTTGTTGAGCATCGTGCGCGACGAGGCGACGCGTTGGAGCGAGCGCAATCGCGGGATGCGGGTGCGCACCGATAACCGCACGCTGCATCAGGTCGTGAAGAATCTGCGGGGCCTTAGCCACGCTGAGGCTAGCAGTCTGGCGCATAGCTTGGTCTGTGATGACGGAGCTATTACTCAAGACGATCTGCCGGAGCTCAATCGCAAGAAGTTCGAGCTGCTCGACATGGATGGCGTACTCGGTTTCGAGTACGAGACAGCACGCTTTGCTGATGTTGGCGGGTTGGGTAATTTCAAGCGTTGGCTGGGCGAGCGCAGGGCGGCCTTTTTTGCTGGTAACAGGTCCGATATGCCTCGCGGAGTGATGCTCGTCGGGGTGCAGGGCGGCGGCAAGAGTATGGCCGCCAAAGCGGTGGCGGGGCTTTGGGGCTTGCCTTTGCTGCGCCTGGACTTCGGTTGTCTGTACAACAAGTTCTTCGGAGAGACCGAGCGTAATCTGCGGGAGGCGCTGAAGCTGGCCGAGCAGATGGCGCCTTGCGTGTTGTGGATGGATGAGCTGGAAAAGGGTCTCGCCACTGGAGATATGGATAGCGGCGTCAGTCAGCGGGTGTTGGGTACTTTGCTTACCTGGATGGCCGAGCGTGACGCACCGGTGTTCATGGTGGCGACCGCCAACGCGGTGGATCGCCTTGCGCCGGAGCTGTTGCGCAAGGGGCGCTTCGATGAGCTGTTCTTTGTCGATCTGCCCGATGAGGCGACTCGTGCCGAAATCTTCCACATTCATCTGGCGCGGCGCGAGCTGGATGCTGGCTGTTTCGATCTGCCGAAGCTGGCCAGTGCTTGCGATGGTTTCTCCGGTGCCGAGATCGAGCAGGTAGTGGTCTCGGCCGTTTACGCCGGGCAGGCGCAATCCCGCGAACCGGATCAAGCCATGATGCTTGAATGCATCCGGGCGACGTCGCCGCTTTCAGTCGTGATGGCTGAAGCGCTGGATGAGCTGCGTAGTTGGGCTTCGGGGCGCACGGTAGTGGCCTGATTGGTTCGGACTCGCAGGCGCTTTGTCGCGAGGCAACGCAGCGAGAGCTCGGCGACTGCCCGGTATGGCGGTGAGCCGAGTGATTCATTTATCGGCCCCCGCGTTGCGGTATCGCTAATCCGGAATTGAGCAGCCTTGCTACTGCTCGAGCCCAGCCTTGCGAAACGACTGGCGTGGCTATTACCGCTGCCAATGCTGGGCAAGCCGTGTCGCCTGGCGATGGGCTTCACGGTATTCGCGATCCAGGCGGGCGATCAGTTCTTCGGCGCTCGGCACGTCATTTATCTCGCCGACTCCCTGGCCTGCGGACCAGACGGTTTTCCATGCTTTGGCTTCATCGCTTACCGGTTTGAGCTTTTCGCCGTAGTCCATTTTGCCTGTCGATCGCAGACGTTCCTCATCGTAGCCGGCTTGCTGCAGGCTTTGGCGCAAAAAGCTCGCCGGTACACCTGACACTGCGGCGGTGTGCACGATATCCGCCGCGTGGGCCTGTAACAGCATCTGCTTGTATTCGTCAGAGGCCTGGCTTTCGCGGCTGGCGATAAAGCGCGTTCCCATATACGCAAGATCAGCGCCCAGCATCTGCGCCGCGAATATTTCGTGGCCATGACTGAGGCAGCCAGACAGCAACAGGGTTTTATCGAAGAACTGGCGGATCTCGGCGATCAGCGCGAAAGGACTCCACGTGCCGGCATGACCACCGGCCCCGGCCGCAACCGCAATCAGGCCATCGACACCGGCTTCGGCGGCTTTTTCCGCATGCCGGCGCGTGGTGACGTCATGAAAGACCAGGCCGCCATAGCTGTGTACGGCGTCCACTAGTTCTTTCACGGCGCCGAGACTGGTGATGACGATCGGCACCTGCTGTTCCACGCAGATCGCAAGGTCTGCCTGCAACCGCGGGTTGCTGTGATGCACGATCAGGTTGACGGCATATGGCGCAGGCTTCTGCATGGGCGAGAGATGCTCGTCGATTTCCTGTAACCAATCACGAAATCCGCTGCTCTCCCGCTGATTAAGTGCTGGAAAGCTGCCCACAACGCCGTTGCGGCAGCAGGCTGCCACGAGCGATGGGTTGGATACCAGAAACATGGGCGCGGCCACTAGAGGCAGACGCAGACTTTCCTCAAGAAGTGCAGGTAGCGACATGACGGGTTCCTATCTATTTCAGAATGGTTTGACGACCACTAGAATCACAATGGCCAGCAACAGCAACACCGGAAACTCATTGAACCAACGATAGAACACGTGACTGCGCGTATTCTCGTTGCGTGCGAAGCGCTTCAGCTGGGCGCCGCAGACGTGGTGATAGCCAATCAGCAAGACAACCAGTGCGAGTTTGGCATGCAGCCAGCCGCCGGTACTGAACAGCGTGGGGTTCAGCGCGATCATTCCTATTCCGAACAGGAGCGTGGCGATCATCGAGGGCATCATGATGCCCCGATAGAGCTTTCTCTCCATTACCTGGAATCGTTCACGGCTGGTCGCGTCCTCACTCATGGCGTGATAGACGAACAACCTTGGCAAATAGAACAGCCCGGCGAACCAGCAGACGATCGCAACGATGTGCAGGGCTTTCAGCCATAGATAGAGCATTCAGGGAGTCCTTGGTATGAAAATCGGTCTGATAGTAGTGGCATGACTGTCGTCGCGTCACCTGAGTGGTTGGCCCTGAACGCGGGCACCTTTATCATCGTCGTTCTTTTTCATCCAGTGCGCGAGGCAGCTCATGGTCAAAGTCGGAATCGTTGGCGGTACAGGCTACACCGGAGTTGAACTGCTGCGTCTGTTGGCGCAACACCCCCAAGCCGAAGTAGCTGTAATCACCTCTCGCTCCGAGAACGGGGTTAAGGTCACGGATATGTATCCGAACCTGCGAGGCCACTATGACGAGCTGGCCTTCAGCGTGCCTGATACCGCAACGCTCGGCTCTTGCGATGTGGTTTTTTTCGCAACTCCCCATGGCGTCGCTCATGCGTTGGCGGCTGAACTGCTGGATGCGGGGACCAGAGTCATCGATCTGTCAGCGGACTTCCGCCTTCAGGATGCCGATGAATGGGCCAAGTGGTATGGCCAGCCGCATGGCGCGCCGGCTCTGTTACCCGAAGCCGTTTATGGTCTGCCGGAGGTCAATCGAGAGCAGATCAAGGGTGCTCGGTTGATCGCCGTCCCCGGTTGTTATCCGACCGCTACCCAGCTCGGCTATCTGCCTCTCCTCGAAAACGGCCTGGCGGATGCATCGCGCCTGATCGCCGACTGCAAATCGGGCGTCAGTGGTGCCGGGCGCGCCGCGAAAATCGGTTCTCTGTTCACCGAGGCGGGCGAAAGCATGATGGCTTATGCAGTCAAAGGTCATCGCCACCTGCCTGAAATCACCCAGGGCTTGCGCCGCGCAGCCAAAGGGGATGTGGGGCTGACTTTCGTTCCTCATCTCACGCCGATGATCCGCGGTATCCATGCCACGCTCTACGCAACGGTGGCAGACACCACGGTAGATTTGCAGGCGCTTTATGAGCAGCGCTACGCCAATGAGCCGTTTGTCGACGTGATGCCTGCTGGTAGCCATCCTGAAACCCGTAGCGTGCGTGGCGCCAACATGTGCCGCATCGCCGTCCATCGTCCACAAGGCGGCGACTTGGTTGTCGTGCTATCGGTCATCGACAATCTGGTCAAAGGTGCTTCTGGTCAGGCGCTGCAGAACATGAATATTGTCTTCGGTCTGGATGAGCGGCTCGGCTTGAGCAACGCGGCGCTGCTGCCTTGATTGATGCCGTCGTCGTGCTGTCCAAGCGCGGGCATCTCAACGGGTTGCTCGAGGATGAATAGTTGACCATTTTTGTAGGGAAAGCCGATAATGCCGCGTCAACGCAGTAATGAGCGCTCCCGCGCTAGGAGAACCGAATGAGTGTCGAATCCTTCACGCCCACCGCGATTCAGTTCAGTCAGGGTGCCGCGAGTAAGGTGAAGAGTCTGGTCGATGAAGAGGGTAATCCGCGACTGAAGTTGCGTGTCTTCGTTACAGGTGGCGGCTGCTCTGGTTTTCAATACGGCTTCACCTTCGATGAAGACCTTGCCGAAGATGACACCATCATCGAGCGCGAGGGTGTGAGTCTTGTGGTGGATCCGATGAGCTACCAGTATCTCGCCGGGGCCGAAGTCGACTATCAGGAAGGCTTGGAAGGCTCTCGCTTCATTATCAAGAACCCGAACGCCACGACGACCTGTGGTTGCGGACAGTCCTTCTCGATCTAATGCGTGTTCGCAAAAAAAACAAAAACACCGTGCCTGGCACGGTGTTTTTTTTTGTCCGTCGCGATGATGAACGGCGGGCGTCAGGTGGGGTAGATTGCGCCCAATATTCGCGCTCCTCGAGCGCCCGTCACGCTTGGCCGGTTGGCGGGGATGCCTTCCAGGCAGCAGTGCGCTAGCCAGGCGAATGCCATGGCTTCGATCCAGTCTGGCTCTACACCATAATCAGTAGTGCTTGTTACCAGGCATGTCGGTAACAGGTCTCGCAGCCTTTGCATCAGCGCTGCGTTGTGCGCGCCCCCGCCGCAAACCAAGACGTCTTGCGTTTCCGGTTGGCTGGCAAGCAGCGAATCGCGGATGCTTCGTGCCGTCAGCTCCAACAAGGTAGCTTGGACGTCGGCAGCAGCTATATCCGAATATGAAGCGAGGTGGGTATCCAGCCAGGGCAGATTGAACAATTCGCGTCCGGTGCTTTTCGGACCCTGCGCAGCGAAGAATTTGTCATCTAGCAGTTTCGCAAGCAGCTGCGCGTGTACTTTGCCGGTGGAAGCCCAATCGCCATTTCGATCATATGCCAGGCCTTGGTGGCGTTGGATCCAGGCATCCAGTAGCACGTTGCCAGGGCCGCAATCGAATCCATGAGTTGTTGTGCTGGGGTTGAGCAAGCTGAGATTGCTGAACCCGCCGATATTCAGTACTGCGCGGATTCGCGTCGTGTCGCTGAACATGGCTTCATGGAATGCAGGTACTAAAGGGGCGCCTTGGCCGCCGGCTGCCATGTCGCGTCGACGAAAATCGGCTACAACACTTATGCTGGTCAGCTCCGCCAGCAAAGGAGGATGGCCAATCTGGATGGTGAAGCCGCGTTGCGGTTCGTGTCGGATCGTTTGCCCGTGACTTCCAATGGCTCGAATGGCTTTAGCATCCATCTGAGCCTTGCCGAGCAGCTTGTTTACTCCACTGTTTGCGAGCTCAGCCCACGCTTGTTCAGCCATTGCAGCCCGAGCCAATTCATTGGGTCCGGGCGAGCAAAGATCAAGCAGGTCCTGCTTAAGCTGCTGCGGCATTGCCTCATAGTGCGTACCGATCAAGGTTGTCCGATCGTTCTGCTCTATCAGCGCGAAGTCCAGACCATCCAGACTGGTGCCTGACATGAGGCCTATGTAAAACGGCATTATTGCGTGTTCTGCATCGCCAGCATGGTCGCACGCTCTTCGTCCATGCGTGCCATTAGCGGCTTGCTCAACTGCACGAAGCGCTGTTTTTCGTTCTTTGCAATTGGATCTGCCATGGGCAACTTCAGGCCCAATGGATCGACATGCACGCCATCGACTTGAAATTCGTAATGTAAGTGCGGGCCGGTTGATAGGCCCGTCGTTCCGATGTATCCGATGATCTGACCCTGCTTGACCGACGATCCGCTGCGTACGCCTTTGGCGAAGCCCTGCATGTGGGCATACAGAGTTCGGTAGCGGTTGCCGTGCTGAATGACTACGGTATTACCATAACCACCCTTACGGCCTGCAAGCAGCACCTTGCCGTCACCTGCGCTCTTGATCGGAGTGCCTCGCGGAGCAGCGTAGTCCACGCCTTTATGGGCGCGAATCTTATTCAGGATCGGGTGTTTGCGCCCATTGGAAAAGCGCGAGCTGATGCGGGCGAAATCTACCGGTGTACGGATGAAAGCCTTGCGCATGCTTTGGCCGTCGGCGGTGTAATAACTGCTAGTGCCCTGCTTGTTGGTGTAGCGGACTGCGGTATAGCTCTTGCCTCGGTTCGTGAAGCGCGCCGCGAGAATATTCCCAGTTCCTACTTTCTCGCCGGCCACTGTCTTTTCTTCGTATACGACTTCGAAGGAATCGCCCTTGCGTATGTCCATCGCGAAATCAATGTCGTAACCGAACACGTTGGCTAAATCCATCGTCAGGTTATGACTGAGGCCTGCATGCTTCGCGGCGAGAAACAGGCTGCTTTCGATACGACCATAGGCGTAAGCGGTACTGACGTCTGGCTTCAACTGTTCCTTTTTAAATACATAGCCTGCGTCGGAGCGTTCCAGCTGCACGCTTTCCAGCTTATTCAGTGGGCTGCGCAGCTGAGCCAAGTTGCCTTGCTCATCGAATTCGAACTCGAGGCGCTGGCCGACCTTAAGACGGGCAAGTTGCTTCGCCTCCTTGCTGCTCGCCAATACATCGTGAACGGTGGACTGAGGAGGCCTACCTTCGCAAATACGGTCGATAGAGTATCTCCATTAGCAACCACCACCTCTTTCACGCGAGGCTTGGCTTCAGCTTCGGCTTCAGTAGTGCCCTGCACTGGCAAAGATGCTTGGAGTTCGGTTTTTTCGATTACGGCAAAGGGCGTCTCGGGTGGCTCGTTCAGAAAAGGCTCTTCTTCCGAAGATGCCAGCTCTGAGGTGGTTTCTAGGCGAAGGTCAAGAAAGGTCTTTTTCGCTTCGACTTCACGTGATGGAAATACAAGGAGTGCCAGGCTCAGAAGCGCAGCTACACCGCTCGCAGCCAAGAGATGACTCTTCGGGTAGAGAGGAGCTTTCGATTTTGAATAGGTCATTAGATGTCTGGTGTCTGGCGATATTTTGTACAGGGAAAAATATCTGTCTAAAATATAATCAAAATGCTGTCGAGGCAACCCTTGGTTAGGGCTCGTCGATCATTGACCGAGATTCGAGAACGTTGAATTTTCCCGGCGTTCTTGTAAGGTCTACCGCCTTTGTTTTCTGAATGAGACCTCCGATGCAGTCGATTCAAGAGCAGTTGTCGATGATCAAGCGGGGCGCTGATGAAGTGCTCGTCGAGGCAGAGTTAGTCAGCAAACTTGAGCGTGGCGTCCCGCTGCGAATCAAGGCTGGTTTCGACCCTACTGCACCGGATTTGCATCTCGGCCATACGGTGCTTATTAATAAGTTGCGTCAATTCCAGGAGCTGGGGCATCAGGTGATCTTCCTTATAGGAGATTTCACCGGAATGATTGGTGACCCTAGTGGCAAAAGCGCAACCCGTCCTCCTTTGACGCGTGATCAGGTTTTGGAAAACGCGGAAACCTATAAGAGTCAAGTCTTCAAGATTCTTGATCCGGCCAAGACCGAGGTCGCCTTCAACTCAAGCTGGATGGATGATCTGACGCCATCGGACTTTATCCGTCTGGCATCACAGTATACGGTCGCCCGAATGCTGGAGCGTGATGACTTCAGTAAGCGGTACTCGACCAATCAGCCAATAGCCATTCATGAGTTTCTCTACCCTTTGGTTCAGGGCTATGACTCCGTTGCGCTTCGGGCGGATGTCGAGCTTGGTGGTACGGACCAGAAATTTAATCTCCTGATGGGTCGCGAGCTGCAGCGCTCGTATGGGCAAGAGTCACAATGCATCGTCACGATGCCGCTCCTCGAGGGGCTGGATGGCGTAAAGAAAATGTCCAAGTCGCTCGGCAACTACGTTGGGATCCAGGAGGCGCCAGGTGTTATGTACAGCAAGCTGGTGTCGATCCCTGATGGGCTTATGTGGCGTTACTTCGAGCTGTTGAGTTTCCGCGATATGGGGGAGATCGAAGAGTTCCAGGCGGACGTAGAGCGGGGCGCCAACCCGCGCGATATAAAGATCAAGCTCGCAGAAGAGATTGTCGCTCGATTTCACGGTGAAGAGGCTGCTGCTACAGCGCATCGCTCCGCAGGCAACAGAATGAAAGACGGCGAACTGCCTGAGGATATCCCAGAGATCGAGTTGCGCTCCGCTGAAGATATGCCTATCGCCTCGGTGCTGAACCGTGCGGGGTTGGTTAAGAATGCGGCGGTGGCGCGTGATCTGCTTGTGTCAGGCGGTGTGCGGGTGGATGGTGAGGTCGTTGATCGGGAGTTTATCTTCAGGCTCGGTCGCAGCCATGTCTGTCAGGCTGGCAAGAGAGCGTTCGGGCGGATTTCGCTTCTGGCTGATTAAAAGGGCGAAAACGTAGTTGACATGCATTTCTGGGTGCCTATAATGCGCACCTTCTCCGGCGCAGGCCCTTGGCGAAACCTCTTTTAAATCAAGAAGTTAGCTAAATTTAGGGCTTGCACGGACGGCAAATTCGAGTAGAATGCGCCGGGCTGGCAGGGTGGTGGTTGGGTCCTGTTAGTGGCTTCGGTCAGGTTGATCGAAAGCGGTTTAACGAGGCGGTTGACAGCGGGTTTGAACGCTGTAGAATTCGCCTCCCGCTGACGAGGGGCTCTAGCTGATCGAAAGCGCAAGCGGTTGAGAAGAAAGAAAAACTTCTTCAAAAACAGCTTGACGAGAAACAAGGCTGCTGTAAAATGCGCGGCCTCGGTTGAGACGAAAGGCTTGATCGAAACGCTCTTTAACAACTGAATCAAGCAATTCGTGTGGGTGCTTGTGAGGTAAGACTGGTAGTCAGCAAGATTATCAGCATCACAAATACTCAACGAGAAATCATTGAGTGCTCTTCTTTGGGGTGACCTTGAGAAGAGATTGCGATTGCTGAGCCAAGTTTAGGGTTTTCTCAAAACCCAAGCAGTATTGAACTGAAGAGTTTGATCATGGCTCAGATTGAACGCTGGCGGCAGGCCTAACACATGCAAGTCGAGCGGATGAGGGGAGCTTGCTCCCTGATTCAGCGGCGGACGGGTGAGTAATGCCTAGGAATCTGCCTGGTAGTGGGGGACAACGTTTCGAAAGGAACGCTAATACCGCATACGTCCTACGGGAGAAAGCAGGGGACCTTCGGGCCTTGCGCTATCAGATGAGCCTAGGTCGGATTAGCTAGTTGGTGAGGTAATGGCTCACCAAGGCTGCGATCCGTAACTGGTCTGAGAGGATGATCAGTCACACTGGAACTGAGACACGGTCCAGACTCCTACGGGAGGCAGCAGTGGGGAATATTGGACAATGGGCGAAAGCCTGATCCAGCCATGCCGCGTGTGTGAAGAAGGTCTTCGGATTGTAAAGCACTTTAAGTTGGGAGGAAGGGCAGTAAGTTAATACCT
The DNA here is from genome assembly GCF_019355055.1 of Pseudomonas sp. MTM4. Lineage (NCBI taxonomy): Bacteria > Pseudomonadati > Pseudomonadota > Gammaproteobacteria > Pseudomonadales > Pseudomonadaceae > Pseudomonas > Pseudomonas sp. MTM4. The sequence goes on along the minus strand of NZ_CP048411.1, from coordinate 2,346,578 downwards.
TGCTGTTTTGACGTTACCGACAGAATAAGCACCGGCTAACTTCGTGCCAGCAGCCGCGGTAATACGAAGGGTGCAAGCGTTAATCGGAATTACTGGGCGTAAAGCGCGCGTAGGTGGTTTGTTAAGTTGGAAGTGAAAGCCCCGGGCTCAACCTGGGAACTGCTTTCAAAACTGGCAAGCTAGAGTATGGCAGAGGGTGGTGGAAATTTCCTGTGTAGCGGTGAAATGCGTAGATATAGGAAGGAACACCAGTGGCGAAGGCGACCACCTGGGCTAATACTGACACTGAGGTGCGAAAGCGTGGGGAGCAAACAGGATTAGATACCCTGGTAGTCCACGCCGTAAACGATGTCGACTAGCCGTTGGGATCCTTGAGATCTTAGTGGCGCAGCTAACGCATTAAGTCGACCGCCTGGGGAGTACGGCCGCAAGGTTAAAACTCAAATGAATTGACGGGGGGCCCGCACAAGCGGTGGAGCATGTGGTTTAATTCGAAGCAACGCGAAGAACCTTACCAGGCCTTGACATGCAGAGAACTTTCCAGAGATGGATTGGTGCCTTCGGGAACTCTGACACAGGTGCTGCATGGCTGTCGTCAGCTCGTGTCGTGAGATGTTGGGTTAAGTCCGTAACGAGCGCAACCCTTGTCCTTAGTTACCAGCACGTAATGGTGGGCACTCTAAGGAGACTGCCGGTGACAAACCGGAGGAAGGTGGGGATGACGTCAAGTCATCATGGCCCTTACGGCCTGGGCTACACACGTGCTACAATGGTCGGTACAAAGGGTTGCCAAGCCGCGAGGTGGAGCTAATCCCATAAAACCGATCGTAGTCCGGATCGCAGTCTGCAACTCGACTGCGTGAAGTCGGAATCGCTAGTAATCGTGAATCAGAATGTCACGGTGAATACGTTCCCGGGCCTTGTACACACCGCCCGTCACACCATGGGAGTGGGTTGCTCCAGAAGTAGCTAGTCTAACCTTCGGGAGGACGGTTACCACGGAGTGATTCATGACTGGGGTGAAGTCGTAACAAGGTAGCCGTAGGGGAACCTGCGGCTGGATCACCTCCTTAATCGAAGACTTCAGCTTCTTCATAAGTTCCCACACGAATTGCTTGATTCACTAGCGAAAAGCGATTGGGTTTCGACCCGAGAGAGACGATTGGGTCTGTAGCTCAGTTGGTTAGAGCGCACCCCTGATAAGGGTGAGGTCGGCAGTTCGAATCTGTCCAGACCCACCAATTGTCATGGGATGTGGCCGATCTGTAGATGGGGCCATAGCTCAGCTGGGAGAGCGCCTGCTTTGCACGCAGGAGGTCAGCGGTTCGATCCCGCTTGGCTCCACCATTACTCGATAATCGCTGAAAGCTCAGAAATGAGTGCTCCGAACGGACGTTCGAGAGTATTGATTTCTGGTCTTTGCGCCAGAACTGTTCTTTAAAAATTTGGGTATGTGATAGAAATAGACTGAGTGATCACTTTCACTGGTGATTATTCAGGCTAAGGTAAAATTGCGAATTGCTCTTTATGAGCAAGAATGCGGATTTTCGGCGAATGTCGTCTTCACGTTATAGACAGTAACCAGATTGCTTGGGGTTATATGGTCAAGTGAAGAAGCGCATACGGTGGATGCCTTGGCAGTCAGAGGCGATGAAAGACGTGGTAGCCTGCGAAAAGCTTCGGGAGTCGGCAAACAGACTGTGATCCGGAGATGTCTGAATGGGGGAACCCAGCCATCATAAGATGGTTATCACACACTGAATACATAGGTGTGTGAGGCGAACCAGGGGAACTGAAACATCTAAGTACCCTGAGGAAAAGAAATCAACCGAGATTCCCTTAGTAGTGGCGAGCGAACGGGGACTAGCCCTTAAGTTGATTTGAGATTAGCGGAACGCTCTGGAAAGTGCGGCCATAGTGGGTGATAGCCCTGTACGCGAAAATCTCTTATCAATGAAATCGAGTAGGACGGAGCACGAGAAACTTTGTCTGAATATGGGGGGACCATCCTCCAAGGCTAAATACTACTGACTGACCGATAGTGAACCAGTACCGTGAGGGAAAGGCGAAAAGAACCCCGGAGAGGGGAGTGAAATAGAACCTGAAACCGTATGCGTACAAGCAGTGGGAGCCTACTTTGTTAGGTGACTGCGTACCTTTTGTATAATGGGTCAGCGACTTATTTTCAGTGGCGAGCTTAACCGAATAGGGGAGGCGTAGCGAAAGCGAGTCTTAATAGGGCGTCTAGTCGCTGGGAATAGACCCGAAACCGGGCGATCTATCCATGGGCAGGTTGAAGGTTGGGTAACACTAACTGGAGGACCGAACCGACTACCGTTGAAAAGTTAGCGGATGACCTGTGGATCGGAGTGAAAGGCTAATCAAGCTCGGAGATAGCTGGTTCTCCTCGAAAGCTATTTAGGTAGCGCCTCGTGTATCACTGCTGGGGGTAGAGCACTGTTTCGGCTAGGGGGTCATCCCGACTTACCAAACCGATGCAAACTCCGAATACCAGCAAGTGTCAGCACGGGAGACACACGGCGGGTGCTAACGTCCGTCGTGAAAAGGGAAACAACCCAGACCGTCAGCTAAGGTCCCAAAATCCTGGTTAAGTGGGAAACGATGTGGGAAGGCTTAGACAGCTAGGAGGTTGGCTTAGAAGCAGCCATCCTTTAAAGAAAGCGTAATAGCTCACTAGTCGAGTCGGCCTGCGCGGAAGATGTAACGGGGCTCAAACCAGGTACCGAAGCTACGGGTTCATCGTAAGATGAGCGGTAGAGGAGCGTTGTGTAAGCCTGTGAAGGTGAGTTGAGAAGCTTGCTGGAGGTATCACAAGTGCGAATGCTGACATGAGTAACGACAATGCGAGTGAAAAACTCGCACGCCGAAAGACCAAGGGTTCCTGCGCAACGTTAATCGACGCAGGGTGAGTCGGTCCCTAAGGCGAGGCTGAAGAGCGTAGTCGATGGGAAACGGGTTAATATTCCCGTACTTCTGGTTACTGCGATGGGGGGACGGAGAAGGCTAGGCCAACTGGCGTTGGTTGTCCAAGTTTAAGGTGGTAGGCAGAGATCTTAGGTAAATCCGGGATCTTAATGCCGAGAACTGATGACGATCCTTCTTTTAGAAGGAGAAGTGGTTGATGCCATGCTTCCAGGAAAAGCCTCTAAGCTTCAGGTAATCAGGAACCGTACCCCAAACCGACACAGGTGGTTGGGTAGAGAATACCAAGGCGCTTGAGAGAACTCGGGTGAAGGAACTAGGCAAAATGGCACCGTAACTTCGGGAGAAGGTGCGCCGGTGAGGGTGAAGGGTTTACCCGTAAGCTCATGCCGGTCGAAGATACCAGGCCGCTGCGACTGTTTATTAAAAACACAGCACTCTGCAAACACGAAAGTGGACGTATAGGGTGTGACGCCTGCCCGGTGCCGGAAGGTTAATTGATGGGGTTAGCGCAAGCGAAGCTCTTGATCGAAGCCCCGGTAAACGGCGGCCGTAACTATAACGGTCCTAAGGTAGCGAAATTCCTTGTCGGGTAAGTTCCGACCTGCACGAATGGCGTAACGATGGCGGCGCTGTCTCCACCCGAGACTCAGTGAAATTGAAATCGCTGTGAAGATGCAGTGTATCCGCGGCTAGACGGAAAGACCCCGTGAACCTTTACTATAGCTTTGCACTGGACTTTGAATTTGCTTGTGTAGGATAGGTGGGAGGCTTTGAAGCGTGGACGCCAGTTCGCGTGGAGCCATCCTTGAAATACCACCCTGGCAACTTTGAGGTTCTAACTCTGGTCCGTTATCCGGATCGAGGACAGTGTATGGTGGGTAGTTTGACTGGGGCGGTCTCCTCCTAAAGAGTAACGGAGGAGTACGAAGGTGCGCTCAGACCGGTCGGAAATCGGTCGTAGAGTATAAAGGCAAAAGCGCGCTTGACTGCGAGACAGACACGTCGAGCAGGTACGAAAATGAGTCTTAGTGATCCGGTGGTTCTGTATGGAAGGGCCATCGCTCAACGGATAAAAGGTACTCCGGGGATAACAGGCTGATACCGCCCAAGAGTTCATATCGACGGCGGTGTTTGGCACCTCGATGTCGGCTCATCACATCCTGGGGCTGAAGCCGGTCCCAAGGGTATGGCTGTTCGCCATTTAAAGTGGTACGCGAGCTGGGTTTAGAACGTCGTGAGACAGTTCGGTCCCTATCTGCCGTGGACGTTTGAGATTTGAGAGGGGCTGCTCCTAGTACGAGAGGACCGGAGTGGACGAACCTCTGGTGTTCCGGTTGTCACGCCAGTGGCATTGCCGGGTAGCTATGTTCGGAAGAGATAACCGCTGAAAGCATCTAAGCGGGAAACTTGCCTCAAGATGAGATCTCACTGGAGCCTTGAGCTCCCTGAAGGGCCGTCGAAGACTACGACGTTGATAGGTGGGGTGTGTAAGCGTTGTGAGGCGTTGAGCTAACCCATACTAATTGCCCGTGAGGCTTGACCATATAACACCCAAACAATTTGATGTTTGCGTGTCAGACGGTTGAAGTCGACAAACAAACCGAAAAGACGCATCGCTCGCAAAGCGAACCAAAACACAGCAACACCATCACATGCCCGATTCGCTGCAGCGGCTAAATCCCGAGGCAGCAACCGAATTGCTTGACGACCATAGAGCGTTGGAACCACCTGATCCCATCCCGAACTCAGCAGTGAAACGACGCATCGCCGATGGTAGTGTGGGGTCTCCCCATGTGAGAGTAGGTCATCGTCAAGCTTCTACACCAAACCCCCGGCCCTCGTAAGAAGGTCGGGGGTTTGTCTTTGCGCCAGAGAAATTATTAAGCTGTAGAGACGGCTCTACGATGTGTACTTGGCTATGAGGGCTTATGAACAGCTTGCTAAGGCTACTCAGTGACGGACGTTTTCATTCTGGCGAAGAGCTTGGTGCTGCTCTCGGTGTGAGTCGCAGCGCTGTATGGAAATATTTAAAGCGGCTCGAAAGCCAGTATGGTTTTGAACTGTTTCGGGTGCCTGGTAAGGGATACAGGCTATCGGAGCCTCTATCGCTGCTGGGTTATGACGAAAGCTCCGACGTGTTAGGTCGCCTCGGTTGGCAGCTCTGCCTGCGAGAGACGGTAGACTCAACAAATGCTGAAGCGTTGAGGCTGCTGCAGGCGGGGCAAGCTGTTCCCTTTGTCGTATTGGCGGAAAGCCAAACTGGCGGACGTGGTCGGCGAGGGCGGGTCTGGGTCAGTCCTCCGGCGAAGAACCTCTACTACACCCTGGCAATGAAGGTCTCGGGTGGCCCCCAGGGTATGTCTGGCTTGAGTCTAGTGGTGGGCTTGGCGGTTCTTCAGGCTCTACGTCAGGCAGGAGTCGAGCGTGCCGGGCTTAAGTGGCCCAACGATATCTATACGGACGGTAAGAAAATCGCAGGAATTCTTTTGGAGCTAACAGGGGATCCGGCCGATGTCTGTCACGTTATTATTGGCATTGGAATAAATGTGAACATGACCTCAGCTGCTGGGGGAATTGACCAGCCTTGGACCTCGGTGAGGCAGCAAACAGGTATTCTGATGGATCGAAGCGAGCTCGCCAATTTGATTAGTGAGTTTTTGCATCGTTACCTATGTCTGCATGCGCAACGAGGTTTTTCTGCTTTGCATGATGAGTGGGAAGCTAACAATATCTGGCAGGGTAGGCGCTGTACCTTAAGCAATGGCGCTCAGCTGATTACAGGCTTGATGCTCGGCGTGGATGGACAGGGCGCTTTGCGGCTCTTGGTCGACGGCTTAGGGGAGCGCCGCTTCAGTGGGGGAGAGCTAAGCTTGAGGCTCGATCATGATTCTTGAGCTCGATTGCGGAAACAGTTTCATTAAATGGCGGGTTATTCCTGTAACTGGCGGCGTGCCGTTGATTCAGGGTATCGCTTCGCAACCGGTAGATATTGTGCAGGCTCTGCTCGGACAAGGCCTGGGCAAGATACCCCGCTGTCGCCTGGTTAGCGTACGGAGTGACGCCGAAACCCAGGTGGTTATGGATGTGCTCTCTGAATCGCTAAGCTTGAGCGTGACGAAGGCATGTCCAGCTGAGCGTCTCGCCGGGGTTGTGAATGGTTACCGTGACCAGCAGCGACTGGGGCTGGACCGCTGGTTAGCTATCGTGGCTGCGTACGATATGTGCCGAGAAGCCTGTTTGGTTATCGATTTGGGTACAGCCATCACTGTTGATCTGGTAGCTCGCGACGGTACGCATCTTGGTGGGTACATCGCGCCTGGCGTCGCCCTGCTGCGGGGGCGCTTGCTTGCTCATACGCGCCGCATTCAGTACGACTCTGAGGAAACAGCGCTTGTGTTGAGCGATTTTTCTGCCGGAAGGTCTACCGCTGAGGCTGTTGACCGAGGCTGCTTGATCATGGCTCGTAGTTATGTCTGCAGTCAGATTACCTTCGCCGAAAGCTATTTGGGTGGCGACTTTGTCACCTATGTTACTGGTGGTGACGCGCCGCTTGTTGCCGATGTCCGCGAAGTAAAGTGCGTGGCTGATCTGGTTTTCAGAGGCTTGGCGTTGGCCTGCCCCTAAAGAGGTATCGATGCGCTGGCTTCTAATGCTTCTGGTGATGCTGAACCTACTGCTTTATCTGCTTCACCTAAATCAAATCCGGCCAGTGGATGGCGGCGGCGCTCAGCTAAGTGCTCCCTCTCGAGAGGCTGATATTAAGCTGCTAAGCGAGGCGGATTCCTTCGTCCGGCGTAGGTCCGCACACGACGCGAGCAACGTTTGTCTGTTGCTTGGTGGTTTTAATGAGGAGTCGCTTGCGCAAGCCGTTGAGCAGCGCCTGCTTAGTCTGGATATTGATTCTCAGGTTGAGGCTGTTGATGAGGCTGCCGGTGTTGACTACTGGGTGTATCTTCCTCCTCTTGTCTCTCGACAAGCGTCGTTACGTCAGTTGCGAGAACTGCAATCGCGTAATATAGATAGTTACATCATCACCGTAGGGGATTTGTCGAACGGAATATCCTTGGGAATATTCTCTCGCAAGGATTCTGCGGAAAGCGTCGTGACTCGTCTGCAGGGAGTTGATTACACAGCCTTGGTTCGTGAGCTGCCTAGAAGTCACCGCCGTTATTGGGTGCGGGTGGCCGGAGAACGTAAGCACTTGCTAAGCGACGAACTACTCGCAGAGCTTGTCGGAAGCTTTCCTGCCCTAGAGTCTCAGCAAATACCCTGCTCAAGCATTGCAACTTCGACATAGTTTACATAGAATGGCGCCCGCTCAGCAGCACCTCCCCTTGGGGCGTGCAGTAGGCACTGTCATCGGAGCTAACCTCAGGTTTTAAATGAGAAAAAGCTTGACAGAAGAGGTGGTGGCAAACAAAATGCCGCCTCGTTTTGGAGGGGTTCCCGAGCGGCCAAAGGGATCAGACTGTAAATCTGACGTCATCGACTTCGAAGGTTCGAATCCTTCCCCCTCCACCAGATTTCAGCGTAAGCACAAGCTGACGCGGGTATAGTTTAGTGGTAGAACCTCAGCCTTCCAAGCTGATGATGCGGGTTCGATTCCCGCTACCCGCTCCACGTTTAAAGTGTCTTCGCAGCGAGCATTGCTCATGTAGCTCAGTTGGTAGAGCACACCCTTGGTAAGGGTGAGGTCAGCGGTTCAAATCCGCTCATGAGCTCCAATATCAAAGGCAGATATGTAAATATCTGCCTTTGTTTTAATGGTGGCGTGACTAGCTCAATTCAACGATGGGAGACGGTCTCGATGGCTAAAGAAAAATTCGAACGTAACAAACCGCACCTGAACGTCGGCACCATTGGTCACGTTGACCATGGCAAGACCACTCTGACCGCAGCGCTGACCAAAGTCTGTGCTGAGACCTGGGGTGGTTCGGCGCGTGACTTCTCGCAAATCGACAATGCGCCAGAAGAGAAGGCTCGTGGTATCACCATCAACACCTCCCACGTTGAATATGATTCCTCGATCCGTCACTACGCTCACGTTGACTGCCCGGGCCACGCTGACTATGTGAAGAACATGATCACCGGAGCCGCGCAGATGGACGGCGCTATCCTGGTTTGCTCTGCTGCTGACGGCCCCATGCCGCAGACTCGTGAGCATATCCTGCTGTCCCGTCAGGTTGGTGTTCCCTACATCGTCGTGTTCCTGAATAAGGCCGACATGGTTGACGACGCCGAGCTGCTGGAATTGGTCGAGATGGAAGTTCGCGACCTGCTGTCGACCTATGACTTCCCGGGCGATGACACTCCGATCATCATCGGTTCCGCGCTCATGGCGCTAAACGGTCAGGACGACAACGAAATGGGTGTGTCGGCCGTGCGCAAGCTGGTCGAAACTCTGGACGCCTACATCCCCGAGCCTGAGCGTGCCATCGACAAGCCGTTCCTGATGCCGATCGAAGACGTGTTCTCGATCTCTGGTCGCGGTACCGTTGTTACTGGTCGTGTCGAGCGTGGCATCGTCAAGGTCCAGGAAGAAATCGAGATCGTTGGTATCCGTGCCACGACCAAGACTACCTGCACCGGCGTTGAAATGTTCCGCAAGCTGCTCGACGAAGGTCGTGCTGGTGAGAACGTTGGCGTGCTGCTGCGCGGCACCAAGCGTGATGATGTCGAGCGTGGTCAGGTTCTGGCCAAGCCGGGCACCATCAAGCCGCACACCAAGTTCGAAGGCGAGGTGTACGTGCTGAGCAAGGAAGAAGGCGGGCGTCACACTCCGTTCTTCAAGGGCTACCGTCCGCAGTTTTACTTCCGTACTACTGACGTAACCGGTAACTGCGAGCTGCCGGAAGGCGTGGAAATGGTCATGCCGGGCGACAACATCAAAATGGTTGTCACCCTGATCGCTCCGATCGCCATGGAAGACGGCCTGCGCTTCGCGATTCGCGAAGGTGGTCGTACCGTTGGTGCCGGCGTGGTTGCCAAGATCATCGAATAATCGTTTGATCTGTTTCAATCGGGCCGGCATAATAGTCGGCCTGACTCTTGTTAGGCCAGTAGCTCAATTGGCAGAGCGGCGGTCTCCAAAACCGCAGGTTGGGGGTTCGATTCCCTCCTGGCCTGCCAACTTCAATATCGAATTTGGCAGTTTTTTACAGGGTTCTCGCAGATGAATGTCAAAGCAGAAGCCAAAGACACGCGCTTCGATTTGGTGAAGTGGTTTGTTGTTGCTGCTTTGGTGGTCGTGGCTGTCGTGGGTAATCAGTACTACGCTGCGGAGCCGATTCTGTATAGGGTTATTGCTCTTCTTGTCGTTGCGGTCGTCGCTTCTTTGGTTGCGCTGCAGACATCAAAAGGTCGTGCTTTCTTCGTTCTGCTGAAGGAAGCGCGCGTCGAGATTCGCAAAGTCGTTTGGCCGACCCGTCAAGAAACCACTCAGACCACATTGATTGTTTTGGCGGTCGTGCTGGTTATGGCGCTGCTGTTGTGGGGGTTGGATTCCCTGCTCGGTTGGCTGGTTTCTATGGTCGTAGGTTAAGGGTGTCCCGTGGCTAAGCGTTGGTATGTGGTTCATGCTTACTCGGGTTACGAGAAGCATGTCATGCGCTCGCTGATCGAGCGCGTCAAGCTTGCCGGTATGGAAGAGCATTTCGGCGAGATTCTGGTCCCCACCGAAGAAGTCGTGGAGATGCGTAACGGGCAGAAGCGCAAAAGTGAGCGCAAGTTCTTCCCTGGGTATGTGCTAGTGCAGATGGACATGGCCGAGGGTGCGTGGCACCTGGTCAAGGACACGCCGCGGGTGATGGGCTTCATTGGTGGTACGGCGGACAAGCCTGCGCCTATTACCGACAAGGAAGCTGAGGCCATTCTGCGTCGTGTTGCTGACGGTAGCGACAAGCCCAAGCCGAAAACCTTGTTCGAGCCTGGCGAGGTTGTGCGTGTCGCGGATGGTCCATTCGCAGATTTCAATGGTGTGGTCGAAGAAGTCAACTACGAGAAGAGCCGTATTCAGGTGGCTGTTCTTATCTTCGGTCGCTCTACACCGGTAGAGTTGGAGTTCAGTCAGGTCGAGAAGGTCTAACTGAAGAAAGTATCCCTACCCCGCAGCTAGCCGCTGCGGGGTTTTGTCGTCACTGGGATAAATAAGTAAACAGGGGAGCCGAAAGGCGCTTGAACCCGTAACGGAGTAGCTATGGCTAAGAAGATTCAAGCTTATATCAAGCTTCAGGTAAAGGCCGGTCAGGCCAACCCGTCGCCGCCGGTCGGCCCTGCACTGGGTCAGCATGGCGTGAACATCATGGAGTTCTGCAAGGCGTTCAACGCCCGCACCCAAGGCCAGGAGCCTGGTCTGCCGACTCCTGTGATTATCACTGTTTACAGCGATCGCAGCTTCACGTTTGAAACCAAGAGCACTCCGGCAGCTGTGCTGCTGAAGAAAGCTGCTGGCGTCACCAGCGGTTCGGCTCGTCCCAACACCCAGAAGGTCGGCACTGTTACCCGTGCCCAGCTGGAAGAGATCGCCAAGACCAAGCAGGCTGATCTGACCGCTGCCGAAATGGAAGCTGCCGTACGGACCATCGCTGGTTCGGCTCGCAGCATGGGCCTGAACGTGGAGGGCGTGTAATGGCTAAGTTGACCAAGCGTCAGAAGACAATTGCCCAGAAGATCGAAGCGGGCAAGCAGTACGGTTTTGAAGAGGCTGCAACCTTGCTGTCCGAACTGTCGGCCGTCAAGTTCACCGAATCCTTCGACATCGCCATCAACCTGGGTGTGGATCCGCGTAAATCCGACCAGGTCGTTCGTGGTGCAACCGTTCTGCCGAACGGTACCGGCAAGACCGTTCGCGTAGCCGTATTCACCCAAGGTCCGGGCGCGGAAGCTGCTCTGGCTGCCGGCGCTGATCGCGTTGGCATGGACGAGCTGGCTGCCGAAATGAAAGGCGGCGACCTGAACTATGACGTGGTCATCGCTTCCCCGGACGCGATGCGCGTTGTCGGTCAGCTGGGCCAGATCCTTGGTCCGCGTGGCCTGATGCCGAACCCCAAGGTCGGTACCGTGACTCCGGACGTTGCGACCGCAGTCAAGAATGCCAAGGCTGGTCAGGTTCGTTTCCGCACTGACAAGAACGGCATCATCCACAGCTCCGTGGGCAAGGTTGGTTTTGAGGCCGGTCAGCTCAAGCAGAACGTTGAGGCGCTGCTGTCCGACCTCAAGCGTCTGAAGCCGTCCACTTCCAAAGGTATTTACGTCAAGCGCGTGACCCTGAGCACCACCATGGGTCCGGGACTGGTCATCGACCAGGCTTCCCTCGACGCGTAAGACGATCCGCTCCGGTAATCGGGGCGGTGCAAGATTGGGGTCCCTGCCTGGCGGGGGCTATCCAAGACCGTAGGCGGCGCAAGCCTTAAACCGTTGAAGCTCGCTTCTTCAAGCCTACGCAGAGGTGCTCCCGATTCGTACCGAATCAGACACCAAAACCCGTCCGGTTTCGACCGGATGAACCGGTAACATCCAGGAGTAAAACCCGTGGCAATCAAACTCGAAGACAAGAAGGCCATCGTCGCTGAAGTCAACGAGGCTGCCAGTGCTGCCCTGTCCGCTGTCGTGGCTGATGCCCGTGGCGTGACCGTAGGGGCCATGACCGGACTCCGTAAAGAGGCCCGCGAAGCCGGCGTTTACGTACGTGTCGTACGTAACACCCTGCTCAAGCGCGCCGTTGAAGGCACTCAGTTCGACGTGCTCAACGACGTGTTCAAAGGCCCGACCCTTATCGCATTCTCCAATGAGCATCCGGGCGCTGCTGCCCGTATCTTTAAGGAATTTGCCAAGGGTCAGGACAAGTTCGAGATCAAGGCCGCTGCGTTCGAGGGTCAGTTCCTCGCAGCCAATCAGATCGACGTGCTGGCAACCCTGCCGACCTACGACGAAGCCATTTCGCAGCTGATGAGCGTGATTCAAGGCGCTACCAGCAAGCTGGCTCGTACTCTGGCGGCCGTTCGCGACCAGAAGGAAGCCGCCGCCGCTTAAGGCGTGCGTGGTTCTTTCCAATCTCTTTTGAATTAGATGGCCGCAGGCCGTCACCTATATACAGGAACTAGAGTCATGGCTCTGACCAACGAAGATATCATCAACGCCGTTTCCGAAATGTCCGTGATGCAGGTTGTTGAACTGATCAAGGCAATGGAAGAAAAATTCGGCGTTACTGCTGCTGCCGCGACCGTTGCTGCAGCTGGCCCGGCCGCTGCTGCTGCTGAAGAGCAGACCGAGTTCAACGTTATGCTGCTTGAGGCTGGCGACAAGAAAGTGAACGTGATCAAGGCCGTTCGCGAGCTGACCGGTCTGGGCCTGAAAGAAGCCAAGGCCGTCGTTGACGGCGCCCCTGGCGTGGTCAAGGAAGGTGTCTCCAAGGACGAAGCGGAAGCAGCCAAGAAGGCTCTGGAAGAGGCTGGCGCCAAAGTCGAGCTCAAGTAAGCGCCGACCTTGCGTCTACAGCCGAAGCGACTCGCGTAAGGCTGATGGCTGGTGGCTTTTGCCACCGGCCTTTTTCCGTTATAGCTGCGCGATGTTTGTCGAGCAGCTGGACTGGAAAAGCCGCTCCGATGGGCGGCGCGAATCATGGGATTCGCAAGATTTTCTGGCTGCTCCCGTCGGGAGAAGCCAAACAAGCAGGTGACCAAGCTGGGGAACGCTGATGGCTTACTCATACACTGAGAAAAAACGAATCCGCAAGGACTTTAGCAAGTTACCGCACGTGATGGACGTGCCGTATCTTTTGGCCATCCAGCTGGATTCGTATCGCGAATTCCTGCAGGCGGGAGCGACAAAGGATCAGTTCCGCGATATTGGCTTGCACGCAGCCTTCAAATCCGTTTTTCCGATTATCAGCTATTCCGGCAATGCAGCGCTGGAGTACGTCGGCTACCGCCTCGGCGAGCCGGCATTCGACGTCAAGGAGTGCGTGCTGCGCGGCGTGACCTTTGCTGTTCCGCTGCGAGTCAAGGTGCGCCTGATCATTTTCGACAAGGAATCGTCGAGCAAGGCAATCAAGGATATCAAGGAGCAGGAAGTCTACATGGGGGAAATCCCCCTGATGACAGAGAACGGTACCTTCATCATCAACGGTACCGAGCGCGTCATCGTCTCCCAGTTGCACCGCTCGCCGGGTGTCTTCTTCGACCACGACCGTGGCAAGACCCATAGCTCAGGCAAGCTGCTGTATTCCGCGCGCATCATTCCTTACCGCGGTTCCTGGCTAGACTTCGAGTTCGATCCGAAGGATGCCGTATTTGTGCGTATCGATCGCCGCCGCAAGTTGCCTGCCTCGGTATTGCTGCGTGCGCTGAACTACAGCACCGAAGAAATCCTCGACGCCTTCTACGACACCAACGTCTTCCACGTGAAGGGTGAATTGCTCTCGCTCGAGCTGGTCGCGCAGCGTCTGCGCGGCGAGATCGCGTCGTTCGACATCACCGACGGAAGTGGCAAGGTCATTGTCGAACAAGGTCGTCGTATCACTGCTCGCCATATCAATCAGCTCGACAAGTCCGGCATCAAGGAACTCGAGATGCCGATGGACTACGTGCTGGGCCGCACTGTGGCCAAGGCGATCGTGCATCCGGCGACTGGCGAGATCATCGCCGAGTGCAACACCGAGCTGACCGTCGAAGTGCTGGCCAAGATCGTCAAGGCGCAGGTGGTCCGCTTCGAGACCCTGTATACCAACGACATCGATTGTGGTCCGTTCATCTCCGACACCTTGAAGATCGATTCGACCGCCAATCAGCTCGAAGCGCTGGTCGAAATTTATCGCATGATGCGTCCTGGCGAGCCGCCAACCAAGGACGCCGCTGAGACGCTGTTCAACAACCTGTTCTTCGCCTCTGAGCGTTACGATCTGTCAGCTGTCGGCCGGATGAAGTTTAACCGCCGTATCGGTCGCGCCGAGATCGAAGGTTCCGGCGTGCTGAGCCGCGAGGACATCGTTGCCGTGCTCAAGACCCTGGTCGATATCCGTAACGGCAAGGGCATCGTCGACGACATCGACCACTTGGGTAACCGCCGCGTACGTTGCGTCGGCGAAATGGCCGAGAATCAGTTTCGTGTTGGCTTGGTGCGCGTCGAGCGTGCGGTCAAGGAACGTCTGTCCATGGCTGAAAGCGAAGGCCTGATGCCGCAGGACCTGATCAACGCCAAGCCGGTTGCGGCGGCGGTGAAGGAGTTCTTCGGTTCCAGCCAGCTGTCGCAGTTCATGGACCAGAACAACCCGCTGTCCGAGATCACTCACAAGCGCCGCGTCTCCGCACTCGGCCCAGGTGGTCTGACCCGCGAGCGTGCCGGCTTCGAAGTGCGTGACGTACACCCGACCCATTACGGTCGCGTCTGCCCGATCGAAACCCCTGAAGGTCCGAACATCGGTCTGATCAACTCGCTGGCCGCCTATGCGCGCACCAACCAGTACGGCTTCCTGGAAAGCCCGTACCGTGTGGTCAAGGAAGGCGAAGTCACCGATGAAATCGTATTCCTGTCAGCCATCGAAGAGGCTGACCATGTGATTGCCCAGGCCAGCGCCAAGCTGGAAGGCCGCAAGCTGGTCGACGAGCTGGTTGCCGTGCGCCACTTGAACGAATTCACCGTCAAGGCGCCGGAAGACGTGACGCTGATGGACGTATCGCCGAAGCAGGTGGTTTCCGTCGCAGCCTCGCTGATCCCGTTCCTTGAGCACGACGACGCCAACCGCGCACTCATGGGCTCCAACATGCAGCGTCAGGCTGTGCCGACTCTGCGTTCGGACAAGCCGCTGGTAGGCACCGGGATGGAGCGCAACGTAGCGCGGGACTCCGGCGTCTGCGTGGTCGCTCGCCGTGGCGGTGTCATCGATTCGGTCGATGCCAGTCGCGTGGTCGTGCGCGTTCATGATGATGAGGTTGAGACGGGCGAAGCCGGTGTCGATATCTACAACCTGACCAAATACACCCGTTCCAACCAAAACACCTGCATCAACCAGCGTCCGCTGGTGAGCAAGGGTGATGTGGTCGAGCGTGGTGACATCATGGCTGACGGCCCGTCCACCGATATGGGTGAGCTGGCACTGGGGCAGAACATGCGCGTCGCGTTCATGCCCTGGAACGGCTACAACTTCGAGGACTCCATCCTCCTGTCGGAGCGCGTGGTTCAGGAGGATCGCTTCACCACCATTCACATTCAGGAGCTGACCTGCGTATCGCGTGATACCAAACTCGGCCCAGAGGAAATCACGGCGGATATCCCCAACGTGGGTGAAGCTGCGCTGAACAAGCTGGACGAGGCGGGCATCGTATACGTGGGTGCCGAAGTCGGTCCGGGCGACATTCTGGTGGGCAAGGTCACGCCGAAGGGCGAAACCCAGCTGACGCCGGAAGAGAAACTGCTACGTGCGATCTTCGGTGAGAAGGCATCCGACGTGAAGGACACCTCCCTGCGTGTGCCAACCGGCACCAAGGGCACGGTCATCGACGTGCAGGTGTTCATCCGTGACGGCGTGGAGCGCGACTCGCGCGCGCTGGCCATCGAGAAGATGCAGCTCGACGAGATCCGCAAGGACCTCAACGAGGAGTTCCGCATCGTCGAGGGCGCCACCTTCGAGCGTCTGCGTTCGGCCCTGGTCGGCGCGACCGCCGAAGGTGGCGCAGGCCTGAAGAAGGGCGCCGCGATTACCGACGAGATCCTGGACGGTCTCGAGCATGGTCAGTGGTTCAAGTTGCGCATGGCCGACGACGCGCTCAACGAGCAGTTGGAAAAGGCCCAGGCCTACATTTCCGACCGTCGCGTGCTGCTCGACGACAAGTTCGAAGACAAGAAGCGCAAGCTGCAGCAGGGCGATGACCTAGCGCCGGGCGTGCTGAAGATCGTCAAGGTCTACCTGGCTATCAAACGTCGCATCCAGCCGGGCGACAAGATGGCGGGTCGCCACGGTAACAAGGGTGTAGTCTCGGTGATCATGCCGGTGGAAGACATGCCGCACGATGCCAACGGTACACCGGTGGATATCGTACTGAACCCGCTGGGCGTACCTTCGCGGATGAACGTCGGTCAGATCCTTGAAACCCACCTGGGCCTCGCGGCCAAGGGCTTGGGCGAGAAGATCAACCTGATGCTCGAAGAGCAGCGCAAGGTTGCCGAGCTGCGCAAGTTCCTGCATGAGATCTACAACGAGATCGGCGGTCGTCAGGAAAGCCTGGACGATCTGAACGATCAGGAAGTGCTCGACCTGGCCAGCAATCTGCGCAAGGGTGTGCCTATGGCCACTCCGGTGTTCGATGGGGCCAAGGAGCGCGAGATCAAGGCCATGCTGAAGCTGGCCGATCTGCCGGAAAGCGGCCAGATGCAGCTGTTCGATGGACGTACCGGCAACAAGTTCGAGCGCACCACTACCGTCGGCTACATGTACATGCTCAAGCTCAACCACCTGGTCGACGACAAGATGCATGCGCGTTCTACCGGTTCCTACAGCCTGGTTACCCAGCAGCCGCTTGGTGGTAAGGCACAGTTCGGTGGTCAGCGTTTCGGGGAGATGGAGGTCTGGGCGCTGGAAGCCTACGGCGCGGCCTACACCCTGCAGGAAATGCTGACCGTCAAGTCGGACGACGTGAACGGTCGGACCAAGATGTACAAGAACATCGTGGACGGCGATCACCGCATGGAGCCGGGTATGCCGGAGTCCTTCAACGTACTGATCAAAGAGATCCGTTCGTTGGGTATCGACATCGATCTGGAAACCGAATAACACGCGACGCATATCGGGAGCGAACGTTGGTTCGCTCCCTGCTCCGCTGGGAGGAAAGGCCTTGAAAGACCTGCTGAATCTATTGAAAAACCAGGGTCAAATCGAAGAGTTCGATGCCATCAAGATCGCGTTGGCGTCGCCCGAGATGATCCGTTCCTGGTCCTTCGGTGAAGTGAAGAAACCGGAGACCATCAACTACCGTACGTTCAAGCCTGAGCGCGACGGCCTGTTCTGCGCCAAGATCTTTGGTCCGGTCAAGGACTACGAGTGCCTGTGCGGCAAGTACAAGCGCCTCAAGCACCGCGGTGTGATCTGCGAGAAGTGCGGCGTTGAAGTTGCGCTTGCCAAGGTGCGCCGTGAGCGCATGGCGCACATCGAACTGGCTTCGCCGGTCGCCCACATCTGGTTCCTGAAGTCGCTGCCGTCCCGTATCGGTCTGCTGCTGGACATGACCCTGCGCGATATCGAGCGCGTGCTCTATTTCGAGAGCTACGTGGTAATCGATCCGGGCATGACCACGCTCGAAAAAGGCCAGCTGTTGAACGACGAGCAGTACTTCGAAGCGCTCGAAGAGTTCGGTGACGACTTCGACGCCCGCATGGGTGCCGAAGCCGTGCGCGAGCTGCTGCACGAAATCGACCTGGAGCACGAGATTGGTCGCCTGCGTGAAGAGATTCCGCAGACCAACTCGGAAACCAAGATCAAGAAGCTATCCAAGCGTCTCAAGCTGATGGAAGCCTTCCATGGCTCGGGAAACCTGCCCGAGTGGATGGTGCTTACCGTTCTGCCTGTGCTGCCGCCGGATCTGCGTCCGCTGGTTCCGCTTGATGGCGGCCGCTTCGCGACCTCCGATCTGAATGATCTGTATCGCCGCGTCATCAACCGTAACAACCGCCTCAAGCGCCTGCTCGATCTGTCCGCGCCGGACATCATCGTGCGCAACGAAAAGCGCATGCTGCAGGAGGCGGTCGACGCGCTGCTGGACAATGGTCGTCGCGGCCGTGCCATCACCGGTTCGAACAAGCGACCGCTGAAATCCCTGGCCGACATGATCAAGGGTAAGCAGGGTCGTTTCCGTCAGAACCTGCTGGGCAAGCGCGTGGACTATTCCGGTCGTTCGGTTATCACCGTCGGCCCGACCCTGCGTCTGCACCAGTGCGGTCTGCCGAAGAAGATGGCCCTCGAGCTGTTCAAACCGTTCATTTTCGGCAAGCTGGAAATGCGCGGCATGGCGACCACCATCAAGGCCGCCAAGAAGATGGTCGAGCGCGAGCTGCCTGAAGTTTGGGACGTTCTCGCCGAAGTCATCCGCGAACATCCCGTGCTGCTCAACCGTGCGCCGACCCTGCACCGTCTGGGTATCCAGGCGTTCGAGCCGGTGCTGATCGAAGGTAAAGCGATCCAGCTGCACCCGCTGGTCTGTGCGGCGTACAACGCCGACTTCGACGGTGACCAGATGGCCGTTCACGTCCCGCTGACGCTGGAAGCCCAGCTCGAAGCGCGTGCGCTGATGATGTCGACCAACAACATCCTCTCGCCCGCTAACGGCGAGCCGATCATCGTGCCGTCGCAGGACGTGGTACTGGGTCTGTATTACATGACCCGCGAAGCCATCAATGCCAAAGGCGAAGGCCGGGTGTTCGCCGATCTGCAGGAAGTCGACCGCGTGTTCCGCGCCGGTGAGGCTTCTCTGCACGCGCGGGTCAAGGTGCGCATCAACGAGACCATCAAGGATCGTGACGGCTCCATTACCCGGAACACTCGCATCGTTGACACCACCGTCGGCCGTGCTCTGCTGTTCCAGATCGTTCCGGCCGGCATGGCGTTCGATGTGGTCAACCAGCCGATGAAGAAAAAGGCGATCTCCAAGCTGATCAACCTGTGCTATCGCACGGTGGGTCTGAAGGACACCGTCATCTTCGCCGACCAGCTGATGTACACCGGTTTCGCCTACTCGACTATCTCCGGTGTATCGATCGGCGTGAACGACTTCGTCATCCCCGATGAAAAGGCGCACATCATCGACGCGGCAACCGAGGAAGTGAAGGAGATCGAGAGCCAGTACGCGTCCGGCCTGGTGACCCAGGGCGAGAAGTACAACAAGGTGATCGACCTCTGGTCCAAGGCCAACGACGAAGTTTCCAAGGCGATGATGGCCAACCTCTCGAAAGAGAAGGTCATCGACCGCGACGGCAACGAAGCCGAGCAGGATTCGTTCAACTCGATGTACATGATGGCCGACTCGGGTGCGCGGGGTTCCGCTGCCCAGATCCGCCAGCTGGCCGGTATGCGTGGCCTGATGGCCAAGCCGGACGGCTCTATCATCGAGACGCCGATTACCGCGAACTTCCGTGAGGGCCTGAACGTACTCCAGTACTTCATCTCCACCCACGGTGCTCGTAAAGGTCTGGCCGATACCGCTCTGAAAACCGCGAACTCCGGTTATCTGACCCGTCGTCTGGTCGACGTGGCGCAGGATCTGGTAGTGACCGAGATCGACTGCGGAACCGAACAAGGCCTGCACATGACCCCTCACATCGAAGGCGGCGACGTGGTCGAGCCGCTGGGCGAGCGTGTGCTGGGGCGTGTGATTGCGCGTGATGTTCTCAAGCCGGGCACTGACGACGTGCTGGTGCCGGCGGGCACCTTGATCGACGAGCAATGGGTCGATTTCATCGAGCTGAACAGCATCGACGAAGTGATTGTGCGCTCGCCGATTTCCTGTGAAACCCGTTACGGCATTTGTGCCAAGTGCTACGGTCGCGATCTGGCGCGCGGGCATCAGGTGAACATCGGTGAAGCCGTTGGCGTCATCGCGGCGCAATCCATTGGTGAGCCGGGTACTCAGCTCACCATGCGTACCTTCCACATCGGTGGTGCGGCGAGCCGGACCTCGGCTGTCGACAACGTGATGGTGAAGAATGGCGGTACCATTCGCCTGCATAACCTCAAGTACGTAGAGCGTGCCGATGGCGCTCTGGTTGCCGTTTCCCGCTCCGGTGAACTGGCTGTGGCAGATGACTATGGGCGCGAGCGCGAGCGTTACAAGCTGCCTTACGGTGCGGTGATTTCCATCAAGGAAGGCGACAAAGTGGATGCCGGTGCGGTGGTCGCAAAATGGGATCCGCACACCCACCCGATCGTCACCGAGATGAAGGGTGTCGTGACCTTCGTCGGAATGGAAGAAAACATCACCATCAAGCGTCAGACCGACGAGCTTACCGGTTTGACCAACATCGAGGTGATGGATCCGAAGGATCGCCCGGCCTCAGGCAAAGACATTCGTCCGGCTATCAAAATGGTCGACGCCAGTGGTAAGGAGTTGTTGCTGCCGGGTACCGACGTGCCAGCCCAGTACTTCCTTCCAGCCAACGCGCTGGTCGGGGTGGCGGATGGTGCTGAGATCAACGTCGGTGACGTTATCGCGCGTATCCCGCAGGAGACCTCTAAGACCCGTGACATCACCGGTGGTCTGCCGCGTGTTGCCGACCTATTCGAAGCGCGCCGTCCGAAGGAGCCATCGATCCTGGCGGAAATCAGCGGCACCATTTCGTTCGGCAAGGAAACCAAGGGCAAGCGCCGCTTGGTCATCACGCCAACCGATGGCACCGATCCTTACGAGGAGCTGATTCCAAAGTGGCGTCACCTCAACGTCTTCGAAGGCGAGCAGGTGAATAAGGGCGAAGTGATCTCTGACGGTCCGAGCAATCCGCACGACATCCTGCGTCTGCTGGGCGTTAGTGCGCTGGCCAAGTACATCGTCAACGAGATTCAAGACGTGTACCGCTTGCAGGGCGTGAAGATCAACGACAAGCACATCGAGACCATCCTGAGGCAGATGCTGCGCAAGGTTGAAGTGGCTGAGTCGGGTGACTCCAGCTTCATCAAGGGCGATCAGATGGAGCTGACTCAGGTACTGGAAGAGAACGAGCGCCTGTCCATGGAGGACAAGTTCGTTTCTAAATACGTACGAGTGCTTCTGGGGATCACCAAGGCGTCGTTGTCAACCGAGTCGTTCATCTCCGCGGCGTCGTTCCAGGAGACCACTCGCGTGCTGACGGAAGCGGCGGTTACTGGCAAGCGCGACTACCTGCGTGGTTTGAAGGAGAACGTGGTTGTGGGTCGCCTGATCCCGGCCGGTACCGGCCTGCAGTATCACAGCGAGCGCAAGCGCAAGCGCGATGCTGAAAAGCCGGTTCGTGTGAGTGCTGATGAAGTGGAAGCGGCGCTGACCGAAGCGCTGAATTTCAGCGGCAACTGACTTGAGGTTAGTCCCGATGCAAATCGGGGCGCGCCTTGACGGGGTGTGGGAAGCTCTTTAGACTCTTGTACCCCTAATTTGGCGGGGCTTTATGCTCTGCCATTTTCGTTTGTGTCGAAAGACAACAGTGGAGCTAGTAGATGGCAACGATTAACCAGCTGGTACGCCAGCCGCGCAAGCGCGTCGTCGAGAAGAGCGACGTCCCTGCGCTGCAGAACTGCCCGCAACGCCGTGGCGTGTGCACTCGTGTGTACACCACCACGCCAAAGAAACCGAACTCTGCGCTGCGTAAAGTATGCCGAGTTCGCCTGACCAATGGTTTTGAAGTCGCTTCCTACATCGGTGGTGAAGGTCACAACCTGCAAGAGCACAGTGTCGTGCTGATCCGTGGCGGTCGTGTAAAAGACCTTCCGGGTGTGCGCTATCACACCGTGCGCGGTTCGCTGGATACCTCCGGCGTCAAGGATCGTAAACAGGGCCGTTCCAAGTACGGCACCAAGCGTCCGAAGTAACCGTATTTTCATTTTATTAGAGTCGATAAGAGTAAGGTCGGGCGTAACCTCGCCGTTACAGTCCCGAGCTAACCTGAAGACCGTTTGAGGGCTTATCAATGCCAAGACGTCGTGTAGCAGCCAAGCGCGAGATCCTTGACGATCCGAAATACGGAAGTCTGATCCTGGCCAAATTCATGAACCACGTGATGGAGAGCGGCAAAAAAGCCGTCGCAGAACGTATCGTTTATGGTGCCTTGGAAAAGGTTAAAGAGCGTAAGAACACCGATCCCCTGGAGATCTTCGAAAAAGCACTCGACGCCATCGCTCCGCTGGTCGAAGTGAAGTCGCGCCGCGTAGGTGGTGCGACTTACCAGGTTCCGGTCGAGGTTCGTCCTTCCCGTCGTAACGCTCTGGCGATGCGCTGGCTGGTGGACGCTGCGCGCAAGCGTGGTGAGAAGTCCATGGCTCTGCGTTTGGCCGGCGAACTGTCGGATGCGTTTGAAGGCAAGGGAGCTGCTGTGAAGAAGCGTGAAGACGTGCACCGTATGGCTGAAGCCAACAAGGCGTTCTCGCACTACCGTTTCTAATTCTGGCACCACTCAACTTGCGAGGGCTTTATGGCTCGTAACACAGCAATTAACCGCTACCGTAACATTGGTATTTGTGCGCACGTTGATGCGGGCAAGACCACGACGACTGAGCGGATCCTGTTCTACACAGGTCTCAGCCATAAAATGGGTGAGGTGCATGACGGTGCGGCTACTACTGACTGGATGGTGCAGGAGCAGGAGCGCGGTATCACCATTACCTCCGCTGCTGTTACCACTTTCTGGAAGGGCTCAGCCGGTCAGTACGACAACTATCGCGTAAACGTCATCGATACCCCTGGCCACGTTGACTTCACCATCGAAGTAGAGCGTTCGCTGCGTGTGCTCGACGGCGCTGTCGTGGTGTTCTGCGGCACCTCGGGTGTTGAGCCGCAGTCCGAAACCGTATGGCGTCAGGCCAACAAGTACGGCGTTCCGCGTGTTGTGTACGTGAACAAGATGGACCGTGCGGGTGCAAACTTCCTGCGCGTCGTCGCTCAGATCAAGAATCGTCTGGGTCACACTCCAGTGCCGATTCAGCTGGCTATTGGTTCGGAAGATAGCTTCCAGGGCCAAGTCGACCTGCTCAAGATGAAGGCTATCTACTGGAACGACGACGATAAAGGCACCACCTATCGTGAGGAAGAAATTCCTGCCGATATGCTGGAGCTGGCGGAAGAGTGGCGCTCCAACATGGTTGAGGCGGCTGCCGAGTCCAGTGAAGAGCTGATGAACAAGTACTTGGAAGGCGAAGAGCTGACCGTCGAAGAAATCAAGGCTGGTTTGCGCGCGCGCACCATTGCCAACGAGATCGTTCCGGCTGTCTGTGGTTCTTCCTTCAAGAACAAGGGTGTTCCTCTGGTTCTCGACGCCGTTATCGAGTTCCTGCCTGCTCCGACCGAGATTCCTGCGATCAAGGGTATTCATCCGGACATCATCGACAAGCCTAAAGAAGAGCTCGCTGATGCTGACTTTGATGAGCGTCATGCGGACGATGATGAGCCGTTCTCGGCTCTGGCGTTCAAGATTGCCACCGACCCGTTCGTTGGTACTTTGACCTTCGTGCGTGTCTACTCGGGTGTCCTGGCCTCGGGCGACTCGGTGATCAACTCGGTCAAGGGCAAGAAAGAGCGCGTTGGTCGTATGGTGCAGATGCATGCGAACCAGCGTGAAGAGATCAAAGAAGTGCGCGCTGGCGACATCGCTGCGCTGATCGGCATGAAAGACGTCACTACCGGTGACACCCTATGCAACGCTGACAAGCCGATCATCCTTGAGCGTATGGACTTCCCGGAGCCGGTTATCTCGGTAGCAGTAGAGCCGAAAACCAAGGCTGACCAGGAGAAGATGGGTATCGCACTGGGCAAGCTCGCTCAGGAAGACCCGTCGTTCCGTGTCAAGACCGACGAAGAAACCGGCCAGACGATCATCTCTGGCATGGGTGAGCTGCACCTGGATATCCTCGTTGATCGCATGAAGCGCGAGTTCAACGTCGAAGCCAACATCGGTAAGCCGCAGGTTTCCTACCGCGAGAAGATCACCAAGAACTGCGAAATCGAAGGCAAGTTCGTGCGTCAGTCCGGTGGTCGTGGTCAGTTCGGTCATTGCTGGATCCGCTTTGCGCCGGCAGACGAAGGTCAGGAAGGACTGGTATTCGTGAACGAGGTCGTGGGCGGTGTGGTTCCTAAGGAATACATCCCGGCTATCCAGAAGGGTATCGAGGAGCAGATGAAGAACGGCGTTGTTGCCGGTTATCCGCTCATTGGCCTGAAGGCGACCGTTTTCGACGGTTCCTACCATGATGTCGACTCCAACGAGATGGCGTTCAAAGTGGCGGCTTCTATGGCAACCAAGCAGCTGGCCCAGAAGGGCGGTGGAGTGGTGCTCGAGCCGATCATGAAGGTAGAAGTGGTAACCCCTGAGGACTACATGGGTGACGTGATGGGTGACCTCAATCGTCGTCGCGGCCTGATTCAGGGAATGGAAGATACGGTTACTGGTAAGGTAATCCGTGCCGAGGTTCCGCTGGGTGAAATGTTCGGTTATGCGACTGACGTTCGGTCTATGTCCCAGGGTCGTGCAAGCTACTCCATGGAATTCTCCAAGTACTCCGAGGCTCCGTCGAATATCGTCGAAGCACTGGTTAAAAAACAAGGTTGATTCAGCCCTTTAAGTAAGAGGTTTACTGTCGTGGCTAAAGAAAAATTCGAACGTAACAAACCGCACCTGAACGTCGGCACCATTGGTCACGTTGACCATGGCAAGACCACTCTGACCGCAGCGCTGACCAAAGTCTGTGCTGAGACCTGGGGTGGTTCGGCGCGTGACTTCTCGCAAATCGACAATGCGCCAGAAGAGAAGGCTCGTGGTATCACCATCAACACCTCCCACGTTGAATATGATTCCTCGATCCGTCACTACGCTCACGTTGACTGCCCGGGCCACGCTGACTATGTGAAGAACATGATCACCGGAGCCGCGCAGATGGACGGCGCTATCCTGGTTTGCTCTGCTGCTGACGGCCCCATGCCGCAGACTCGTGAGCATATCCTGCTGTCCCGTCAGGTTGGTGTTCCCTACATCGTCGTGTTCCTGAATAAGGCCGACATGGTTGACGACGCCGAGCTGCTGGAATTGGTCGAGATGGAAGTTCGCGACCTGCTGTCGACCTATGACTTCCCGGGCGATGACACTCCGATCATCATCGGTTCCGCGCTCATGGCGCTAAACGGTCAGGACGACAACGAAATGGGTGTGTCGGCCGTGCGCAAGCTGGTCGAAACTCTGGACGCCTACATCCCCGAGCCTGAGCGTGCCATCGACAAGCCGTTCCTGATGCCGATCGAAGACGTGTTCTCGATCTCTGGTCGCGGTACCGTTGTTACTGGTCGTGTCGAGCGTGGCATCGTCAAGGTCCAGGAAGAAATCGAGATCGTTGGTATCCGTGCCACGACCAAGACTACCTGCACCGGCGTTGAAATGTTCCGCAAGCTGCTCGACGAAGGTCGTGCTGGTGAGAACGTTGGCGTGCTGCTGCGCGGCACCAAGCGTGATGATGTCGAGCGTGGTCAGGTTCTGGCCAAGCCGGGCACCATCAAGCCGCACACCAAGTTCGAAGGCGAGGTGTACGTGCTGAGCAAGGAAGAAGGCGGGCGTCACACTCCGTTCTTCAAGGGCTACCGTCCGCAGTTTTACTTCCGTACTACTGACGTAACCGGTAACTGCGAGCTGCCGGAAGGCGTGGAAATGGTCATGCCGGGCGACAACATCAAAATGGTTGTCACCCTGATCGCTCCGATCGCCATGGAAGACGGCCTGCGCTTCGCGATTCGCGAAGGTGGTCGTACCGTTGGTGCCGGCGTGGTTGCCAAGATCATCGAATAATCAATCGGTGGTAAAAAAGGGCCCCCTGGGGCCCTTTTTCTATTATTGATCATTTATTGACACCCCCTGGACGCATCCGTACAATTGCGCCTCCTTTTACCGGGCGTATTGCGTTTGGTAGGGATGGCTAATTGGAGTCTGAGGTCAAAATGCAAAACCAACAAATCCGTATTCGGTTGAAGGCTTTTGACCATCGCCTGATCGATCAATCAACCCAGGAAATCGTGGAAACCGCGAAACGTACTGGTGCTCAGGTGCGTGGTCCGATACCACTGCCGACCCGCAAAGAGCGGTTTACCGTTCTGGTTTCTCCGCACGTCAACAAGGACGCGCGCGACCAGTACGAGATCCGCACTCATAAGCGTGTGCTGGACATTGTTCAGCCAACCGACAAAACCGTCGATGCGCTGATGAAGCTTGATCTTGCGGCTGGCGTGGAAGTGCAGATCAGCCTCGGCTAAAACCTTGAGTTTTAGTCGTGTAACGCTCTGAAATGGGCGGCCATAGCGGGTGAAAGCCCCGTACACTCAAGAGGTTACAATATGACTATTGGTGTAGTCGGTCGTAAGTGCGGCATGACCCGCATTTTCACCGAAGATGGTGTCTCTGTTCCGGTTACGGTCATTGAGATCGAGCCGAATCGTGTCACCCAGTTCAAGAATGAAGAGAGCGATGGCTATCGCGCCGTGCAGGTCACTGTCGGCGAGCGTCGCGCCTCGCGTGTCTCCAAGGCTCAGGCTGGTCACTTCGCTAAGGCGAATGTCGCTGCCGGTCGTGGGGTCTGGGAATTCCGCCTCGATGGCGAAGAGTTCCAGGCGGGCGATCAGATCAATGCCGAGATTTTTCAGGCTGGACAGATGGTGGATGTCACCGGTCAGTCCAAGGGTAAAGGCTTTGCCGGCACCATCAAGCGCTGGAACTTCCGTGGTCAGGACAATACACACGGTAACTCCGTATCCCACCGCGTTCCGGGTTCGATTGGCCAGTGCCAGACTCCGGGTCGTGTTTTCAAGGGCAAGAAGATGTCCGGGCACATGGGCGCCGAGCGCGTAACCGTGCAGTCCCTGGAAATCGTGCGTGTCGATGCCGAGCGTAACTTGCTATTGGTCAAGGGCGCAGTGCCCGGCGCCACTGGTGGTGACGTGATCGTGCGTCCGGCCGCCAAGGCTCGCGGGTAAGGGGGAGTTCACATGCAATTGAATGTTAATGGCGCACAAGCCATAGAAGTCTCCGAGCGTACCTTTGGTGGTGAGTTCAACGAGACGCTGGTGCACCAAGCAGTCGTCGCCTACATGGCTGGCGGCCGTCAGGGTAGTAAGCAGCAAAAGACTCGCTCCGATGTGTCCGGTGGCGGCAAGCGTCCCTGGCGCCAGAAGGGCACTGGCCGTGCGCGTGCCGGTACTTCGCGTGGACCGATCTGGCGTGGCGGCGGTGTAACTTTCGCAGCTCGTCCGCAGAACCATGAGCAGAAACTCAACAAGAAGATGTACCGCGCAGCGCTACGCTCCATTCTTTCCGAGTTGGTTCGTTCCGAGCGTCTGGTGGTCGTTGAAGATTTCGCCGTCGACAGCCCTAAGACCAAGCTGCTTGCTAACAAGCTGACTGGTATGGGTCTGAATGACGTACTGATCGTTTCCGATGCTGTCGATCAGAACCTGTATTTGGCGGCTCGCAACCTGCCGCACGTCGATGTTCGTGACGTTCAAGGTTCCGATCCAGTCAGCCTGATCGCCTATGACAAGGTGTTGATCACCGTGTCGGCTGTGAAGAAATTCGAGGAGCTGCTGGGATGAACCAGGAACGCGTATTCAAAGTCCTGCTTGGTCCGCACGTCTCCGAGAAGGCAACCATGCTGGCTGACAGCAAGAGCCAGTTCGTTTTCAAGGTTGCTACTGATGCAACCAAGCTGGAAATCAAGAAGGCCGTCGAGAGCCTGTTCAACGTGAAGGTCGCCAAGGTCAGTACCCTGAATGTTCAGGGTAAGACCAAGCGTACCGCTCGCGGTCTGGGCAAGCGCAACGACTGGAAGAAGGCATACATTGCGCTTCAGCCGGGCCAGGATCTCGATTTCTCCGGCAACGCTGAGTAAGGAAGGGGTGCATCATGGCAATCGTTAAATGCAAACCGACTTCCGCAGGCCGCCGTTTTGTGGTCAAGGTGGTCGGTCAGGAGCTGCACAAAGGCGCTCCTTATGCTCCGCTGCTCGAGAAGAAGTCAAAGTCCGGCGGCCGTAACAACAACGGCCGTATCACCACTCGTCACGTTGGTGGTGGTCACAAGCAGCATTACCGTCTGGTCGATTTTCGTCGCAATAAGGATGGCATTCCCGCTGTCGTTGAGCGCATCGAATACGATCCGAACCGTACTGCGCACATTGCGTTGCTGAAGTATGCCGACGGCGAGCGCCGCTACATCATCGCCCCCAAGGGCGTAAGTGCTGGCGATCAGTTGGTGTCTGGCATCAATGCGCCAATCAAGGCTGGTAACAGCCTGCCGCTGCGCAACATTCCGCTGGGTTCTACCATCCACGGTGTGGAGCTGAAGCCGGGCAAAGGTGCCCAGATCGCTCGTTCCGCTGGTGCGTCGGCTCAGTTGGTAGCGCGTGAGGGTGCATACGTAACGCTGCGTCTTCGCTCTGGCGAAACACGCAAGGTTCTGGCTGAGTGCCGCGCCACTCTGGGTGAGGTTTCGAACGCCGAGCATAGCCTGCGTTCGCTGGGTAAAGCCGGTGCCAAGCGCTGGCGTGGCGTTCGTCCGACCGTTCGCGGTGTGGCGATGAACCCGGTCGATCACCCGCATGGTGGTGGTGAAGGTCGTACCTCTGGTGGTCGTCATCCGGTGTCGCCGTGGGGCTTCCCGACTAAGGGCGCGAAGACTCGCTCGAACAAGCGCACCGACAACATGATCGTCCGTCGCCGCAAGTAACTAGAGGGATACGACAGTGCCACGTTCTCTGAAAAAAGGTCCTTTTATCGATCTTCACCTACTGAAGAAGGTCGAGGTGGCAGCGGAAAAGAATGATCGCAAGCCGGTGAAAACCTGGTCGCGTCGTTCAATGATCCTGCCGCAAATGGTCGGTCTGACCATCGCTGTGCATAACGGTCGCCAACACGTCCCCGTTCTCGTGAACGAAGACATGGTCGGTCATAAACTCGGCGAGTTCGCTGGTACCCGCACTTATCGCGGGCACGTAGCGGACAAGAAAGGCAAGCGCTAAGGGGTAAGGAAAGATGGAAGTAGCCGCTAAGTTGTCGGGCGCTCGCATCTCCGCCCAGAAAGCCCGCCTGGTCGCCGACCAGATCCGCGGGAAAGGGGTGGGCGAAGCGCTCAACCTGTTGGCTTTCAGCAGTAAGAAAGCCGCCGAGATCATGAAGAAAGTGCTGGAGTCGGCCGTGGCCAACGCCGAGCACAACGAAGGCGCTGACGTGGACGACCTGAAGGTTTCCACTGTTTTCGTCAACGAAGGGCGTTCGCTTAAGCGCATCATGCCGCGTGCCAAAGGCCGCGCTGATCGCATCGTCAAGCGGTCTTGCCATATCACTGTCAAGGTTGCGGACAAGTAACGGAGTCGATCAGATGGGTCAGAAAGTACATCCCACTGGCATTCGCCTGGGAATCGTCAAGGAGCACACCTCCGTCTGGTACGCAGACGGTCGTACGTACGCCGATTATCTGCTTGCAGATCTGAACGTGCGCGAGTACCTCCAAGACAAATTAAAAAGCGCGTCCGTAAGCCGTATCGATATCCATCGCCCGGCTCAGACAGCACGCATCACCATCCACACCGCTCGTCCCGGCATCGTGATCGGCAAGAAGGGTGAGGATGTAGAGAAGCTGCGTCAGGACCTGACCAAGCAAATGGGTGTGCCTGTGCACATCAACATCGAAGAAATCCGCAAGCCGGAGCTCGATGCAATGCTGGTAGCACAGAACGTTGCTCAGCAGCTGGAGCGTCGTGTGATGTTCCGTCGCGCCATGAAGCGCGCCGTACAGAACGCGATCCGCATTGGTGCCAAAGGCATCAAGATCCAGGTGAGCGGTCGTCTGGGTGGGGCTGAAATCGCCCGTACGGAATGGTATCGGGAAGGTCGTGTGCCGCTGCACACCCTGCGTGCCGATATCGACTACAACACCTACGAAGCACACACCACTTACGGTGTGATCGGCGTCAAGGTCTGGATCTTCAAGGGTGAGGTCATTGGTGGCCGCCACGAAGAACTCAAGCCGCAAGCGCCTGCGCCTCGTAAAAAAGCTGCCAAGTAAGGAGTACGCCAAATGTTGCAACCAAAGCGTACAAAATTCCGCAAGCAGATGACTGGCCACAATCGTGGTCTGGCTCAGCGCGGTAGCAAGGTCAGCTTCGGCGAGTTCGCTCTGAAGTCTGTTTCCCGTGGTCGTCTGACTGCCCGCCAGATCGAGTCCGCACGTCGTGCGCTGACTCGTCACGTCAAGCGTGGCGGCAAGATCTGGATCCGCGTGTTCCCCGACAAGCCTGTCACCAAGAAGCCTCTGGAAGTCCGGATGGGTAAAGGTAAGGGTAACGTCGAGTACTGGGTAGCCCAGATTCAACCGGGCAAGGTGCTCTACGAGATCGAGGGTGTTTCCGAAGAGCTGGCGCGTGAGGCTTTCGCCCTGGCTGCTGCAAAGCTGCCGCTCGCCACCTCCTTTGTTAAGCGGACGGTGATGTGATGAAAGCGAATGAGCTTCGTGAAAAATCCGCTCAGCAGCTGAACGAGCAGTTGCTCGAGCTGCTGCGCGACCAGTTCAATCTGCGTATGCAGAAGGCAACTGGCCAGTTGGGGCAGTCTCACCTGCTCTCACAAGTCAAGCGCGACATCGCTCGTGTCAAGACTGTGCTCAACCAGCAGGCAGGTAAGTGATCATGGCTGAAGTTGAAAAGACTGTCCGCACGCTGACTGGCCGCGTCGTCAGCGACAAAATGGACAAAACCATCACCGTATTGATCGAGCGTCGCGTTAAGCACCCGATCTACGGTAAATACGTGAAGCGTTCGACCAAACTGCACGCACACGACGAAACCAACCAGTGCCGTATCGGTGACAAAGTCACGATTCGCGAGACTCGTCCTCTGGCGAAGACCAAGTGCTGGATGCTGGTTGATGTCGTTGAACGTGCCGTCGAAGTCTAAGGGCTAGGGGTCGGAGAAATTATATGATTCAGACTCAATCAATGCTCGATGTGGCGGACAACAGTGGCGCTCGTCGTGTCATGTGTATCAAGGTCCTGGGCGGTTCACACCGCCGTTATGCCGGCATCGGTGACATCATCAAGGTTACCGTCAAGGAAGCGATTCCGCGTGGCAAGGTCAAGAAAGGCCAGGTGATGACCGCTGTTGTGGTCCGTACCCGTCACGGTGTTCGTCGTCCGGACGGTTCCATCATTCGCTTCGATGGCAACGCTGCTGTTCTGCTGAACAACAAGCAAGAGCCTATCGGTACCCGTATTTTCGGGCCGGTGACGCGTGAGCTTCGTAACGAGAAGTTCATGAAAATCGTCTCGCTCGCGCCTGAAGTGCTCTAAGGAGTAGCCGCATGCAAAAGATTCGTCGCAACGACGAGATCATCGTCATCGCCGGCAAGGACAAGGGCAAGCGCGGTAAGGTGCTTCGGGTTCTCGCTGACGACCGCTTGGTCGTTGGTGGTATCAACCTCGTAAAGCGTCATACCAAGCCGAACCCAATGTCGGGCGTTCAGGGCGGTATCGTCGAGAAAGAGGCGCCTCTGCACGCCTCTAACGTCGCTATTTTCAATGGTGAAACCAACAAGGCTGATCGCGTTGGCTTCAAGATTGAAGACGGCAAGAAAATTCGTGTCTTCAAGTCGACCCAAAAGCCGGTTGAAGCTTGAGACTGCTAGGTAGATAACCATGGCACGACTAAAAGAAGTTTATCGGAAGCAAATCGCTCCCAAGCTGAAAGAAGAGCTTCAGCTTGGCAACGTGATGGAAGTTCCGCGCATCACCAAGATCACCCTGAATATGGGTATCGGCGAAGCGATCGGTGATAAGAAAATCATCGATAACGCAGTTGCCGACCTGGAGAAGATCACCGGTCAGAAGGTTGTAGTGACCCACGCTCGGAAATCCATTGCGGGCTTTAAGGTTCGTGAAGGCTGGCCGATCGGTGTCAAGGTCACGCTGCGCAATGATCGCATGTATGAATTCCTGGATCGTCTGCTCGCCATTTCCCTGCCTCGGGTTCGCGATTTCCGCGGCCTGAATGCCAAGTCCTTCGATGGTCGTGGCAATTACAGCATGGGTGTAAAAGAGCAGATCATCTTCCCGGAAATCGATTACGACAAGATTGATGCCCTGCGTGGTCTGGACATTACGCTGACCACTACTGCTCGGACGGACGAAGAGGGGCGCGCGCTGCTGCGTGCTTTCAACTTCCCGTTCCGTAACTGATAGGAGTAGGAAATGGCTAAGCAAAGCATGAAGAACCGTGAGCTGAAGCGTCAGCAAACGGTTGCTAAGTACGCCCAGAAGCGTGCCGCGCTGAAAGCTGTCATCGCTAATCCCGAGTCGTCTCCTGGGGCGCGTTGGGAGGCCCAGGTCGCCCTGCAGAAGCAGCCGCGTGATGCCAGCGCTTCGCGTCTGCGCAATCGTTGCCGTCTGACGGGTCGTCCGCATGGTGTGTATCGCAAGTTTGGTCTTGCGCGCAGCATGTTGCGTCAGGCCGCAATGCGTGGCGACGTACCGGGCCTGGTAAAAGCCAGCTGGTAACGAGGTTCCGGCATTGCTACCGGAACTGCCGCTATCGAATCAAGCCCCTCATGGGGCTTGATTCGTTTCTGGACTGTCTCTAGAATGTCCGGCTCGCCCGACTCACGCCTTTCGAGGCGCGTTCATC
Organism: Pseudomonas sp. MTM4; assembly: GCF_019355055.1. Lineage (NCBI taxonomy): Bacteria > Pseudomonadati > Pseudomonadota > Gammaproteobacteria > Pseudomonadales > Pseudomonadaceae > Pseudomonas > Pseudomonas sp. MTM4. Next base: position 2,314,270 of record NZ_CP048411.1, on the reverse strand, counting down.
TAGTAGGCGACACGAGCCCTCGCGGGCTTATTTTTTAGAATTAGGAGCCAAGAGCCCATGAGTATGCAGGACCCGTTAGCGGACATGCTAACTCGTATCCGTAATGCCCAGATGGCCGAAAAGTCCGTCGTAAGCATGCCGTCTTCCACTTTGAAGGTGGCTGTAGCCAACGTTCTTCAAGGTGAAGGCTATATCGCAGGATACAACGTCAGCAGCGATGCCAAGCCGCAGCTGTCTATCGAGCTGAAGTACTTCGAAGGTCGTCCGGTTATCGAAGAGCTGAAGCGCGTAAGCCGTCCTGGCCTTCGCCAGTACAAATCCGTTGATCAGTTGCCGAAAGTTCGTGGCGGTCTGGGTGTTTCGATCGTGTCCACCAATAAAGGTGTGATGACTGATCGTGCTGCTCGCGCTGCTGGCGTTGGCGGCGAAGTGCTCTGCACAGTGTTCTAAGGGGGGATAAGCATGTCTCGCGTTGCTAAGAACCCCGTCAAGCTGCCCGCTGGTGTTGAATTCAACATGTCTGGCCAGCAGCTTTCGGTGAAGGGTGCCAAGGGCGCTCTTGAACTGAACGTACACTCCTCTGTGGAAGTGATCCATGAGGCTGGTGAGCTCCGTTTTGCTGCGCGTAATGGCGATCAGCAGAACCGTGCCATGGCCGGTACCACCCGTGCGCTGGTTAACAACATGGTGATTGGCGTCAGCCAAGGCTTCGAGCGCAAGCTTCAGCTGGTTGGTGTTGGTTACAAGGCGCAAGCCAAAGGTCAAGTGCTGTCCCTGGCTCTCGGCTTCTCGCACCCGGTGGAATATGAGCTGCCGCAAGGCGTTACCGCTGAGACCCCCAGCCAGACCGATATCCTGATCAAGGGTGTCGATAAGCAACTGGTCGGTCAGGTGGCTGCTGAAATCCGTGACTTCCGTCGCCCTGAGCCTTACAAGGGCAAAGGCGTACGTTACTCGGACGAAGTGGTCCGTCGTAAAGAAGCTAAGAAGAAGTAGGGCATAGCAAATGAGCGTAAAGAAAGTTACTCGTCTGCGTCGCGCTCGCAAGGCACGCCTGAAGATGCGCGAGCTGGAAGTCGTACGCCTTTGTGTGTACCGCTCTTCCCAGCACATCTACGCCCAGGTCCTTTCGGCCGACGGCGGCAAGGTCCTGGCCAGTGCCTCGACTCTCGACAAAGAACTGCGCGGCGGTGCCACCGGCAACGTCGACGCTGCCAAGAAAGTTGGTCAGCTGGTCGCTGAGCGTGCTAAGGCCGCAGGTGTCACCCAGGTGGCGTTCGACCGTTCTGGCTTCAAGTACCATGGTCGTGTCAAGGCACTGGCTGATGCTGCTCGTGAAGGCGGGCTGGAGTTCTAAGTTATGGCATATAACGAGCAAAAGCGCGACGAAGGCTACATTGAGAAGCTGGTTCAAGTTAACCGCGTCGCCAAGACAGTAAAAGGTGGTCGCATCTTCACCTTCACCGCACTGACTGTAGTGGGTGATGGTAAAGGTCGCGTAGGTTTCGGTCGTGGCAAGTCCCGCGAAGTGCCGGCTGCTATTCAGAAGGCCATGGAAGCGGCTCGCCGCAACATGATCCAAGTTGACCTGAACGGTACTACCCTGCAGTACGCGACCAAGGCTGCGCATGGCGCCTCCAAGGTGTATATGCAGCCTGCTTCGGAAGGTACCGGTGTTATTGCCGGTGGTGCGATGCGCGCCATTCTTGAAGTCGCTGGCGTGCAGAACGTCTTGGCCAAGTGCTACGGCTCGACCAATCCGGTGAATGTGGTTCACGCCACCTTCAAGGGTTTGAAGTCGATGCAGTCGCCTGAGTCGATCGCTGCGAAGCGTGGCAAGAGCGTTGAGGAGATTTCCTGATCATGGCTAACACCGTCAAGGTTACGCTGATCAAAAGCGTCAGCGGCCGCATTCCTAATCACAAGCTTTGCGTCAAGGGTCTCGGCCTGCGTCGCATTGGTCATACCGTCGAGGTTCAGGACACTCCTGAAAACCGCGGCATGATCAACAAGGCTTATTACATGCTCCGTGTGGAGGGCTAAGCCATGCAACTGAACGATTTGCGTTCTGCGCCAGGCGCCCGTCGCGAGAAACTGCGTCCGGGCCGTGGTATCGGCAGCGGCCTCGGCAAAACCGGTGGTCGTGGTCATAAGGGTCAGACTTCCCGTTCCGGTGGCAAGATCGCTCCCGGTTTCGAGGGCGGCCAGCAGCCTCTGCATCGTCGTCTGCCGAAGTTCGGCTTCGTCTCTCTGAAGGCCATGGATCGTGCCGAAGTGCGCACCTCCGAACTGGCAAAGATTCAGGGCGACGTAGTTACTCTGCAGAGCCTCAAGGATGCCGACATCATCAATCAGAACGTTCAGCGTGTAAAAGTCATGCTGTCGGGCGAGGTTGGTCGTGCGGTAACTCTGAAGGGCATCGCCGCCACTAAAGGTGCGCGTGCGGCTATCGAAGCAGCTGGCGGCAAGTTCGAGGAATAAATGGCTAAGCAAGGTGCTCTCTCCGCTCTGAGTAATGGCGGGCTGTCCGAACTCTGGGCTCGTCTGCGTTTTCTGCTGATGGCGATCATCGTCTATCGGATTGGAGCGCATATCCCGGTGCCGGGTATCAATCCCGACAGGTTGGCCGAGCTGTTCCGTCAGAACGAAGGGACCATCCTTAGCCTGTTCAACATGTTTTCCGGTGGTGCGCTGGAGCGCATGAGTATCTTTGCGTTGGGGATCATGCCGTACATTTCGGCGTCGATCATCATGCAGCTCATGACCGCCGTCAGCCCTCAGTTGGAGCAGTTGAAGAAAGAGGGTGAGGCCGGTCGCCGCAAGATCAGCCAGTACACGCGTTACGGTACGCTGGTGCTTGCCGTGGTGCAGGCTATTGGCATGTCGGTCGGCCTCGCCGGACAGGGAGTCGCATTCAGCAATGACTTCGGCTTCTACTTCGTGGCAATCACCACCTTTGTGGCTGGTGCGATGTTCATGATGTGGCTGGGCGAGCAGATCACCGAGCGGGGTGTCGGTAACGGCATTTCGATGTTGATCTTTGCAGGTATCGTTGCGGGTCTTCCGGGTGCGCTGGGGCAGTCCTTCGAGTCCGCGCGGCAGGGTGATGTGAATATCATCGCGCTGCTGGCTGTTGGGCTGGTGGCTGTTGCCATCATCGGTTTTGTGGTCTTCATCGAGCGTGGGCAGCGGCGTATCGCCGTGCACTATGCCAAGCGTCAGCAGGGTCGTAAGGTCTTTGCTGCGCAGACGAGCCACCTGCCGCTGAAGGTCAACATGGCTGGAGTTATTCCAGCCATCTTCGCCAGTAGCATTCTGCTGTTCCCTGCTTCGCTGGGACAGTGGTTCGGTCAGTCGGAGAGCATGGGTTGGTTGGCTGATATTTCTCAGTCGATCGCTCCTGGTCAGCCGTTGAATATCCTGTTGTTCAGCGCCGGTATCATCTTCTTCTGCTTCTTCTACACGGCATTGATGTTCAATCCGAAAGATGTTGCGGAAAATCTGAAGAAGTCCGGTGCGTTTATCCCGGGGATTCGGCCTGGCGAGCAGTCGGCGCGCTATATTGATGGCGTATTGACTCGCTTGACCATGTTCGGCGCCCTGTACATGACGGCTGTATGCTTGCTGCCTCAGTTCCTTGTGGTTGCTGCAAATGTGCCGTTCTACCTTGGCGGGACATCGTTGCTGATTGTGGTCGTGGTTGTAATGGACTTCATGTCTCAAGTGCAGTCGCACCTCATGTCTCACCAGTACGATTCCCTGATGAAAAAAGCCAACCTGAAGGGCTATGGCGGCGGAATGCTCCGCTGAAGGTAGTTCGTAAGGTTCCAGGAGTTGTCATGAAAGTTCGTGCATCGGTCAAAAAACTGTGCCGCAACTGCAAAATCGTCCGTCGCGAAGGCGTCATTCGGGTGATCTGCAGTGCAGAACCGCGTCACAAGCAGCGCCAAGGCTGATTGTGAGCTAAGGCTCGAGCCCGGTAGCTAGTGCGCTGCCGGGTTGATTATTTGTTATTACAGCGTTAGTATCTCGCGCCCTTTTCTTGGCTTCCGGGGCGTTGGGTAGCTGTCAATTGGAGTTTCACTGAATGGCCCGTATTGCAGGCGTAAACATTCCAGATAACAAGCACACTGTTATCTCGCTGACCTACATCTATGGTGTTGGTCGCACTCGCGCGCAGACTATCTGCGCAGCTACCGGCGTAAACCCGGCAGCGAAAATCAAAGATCTCTCCGACGAGCAGGTCGAACTGCTGCGCGGCGAAGTGGCAAAGTTCATCGTTGAGGGTGATCTGCGTCGCGAAGTCAACATGAAGATCAAGCGCTTGATGGACCTAGGTTGCTACCGCGGCCTGCGTCATCGTCGTGGTCTGCCGGTGCGCGGTCAGCGTACCAAGACCAACGCCCGCACCCGTAAGGGCCCGCGCAAGCCGATCCGCAAGTAATCGCGTAGGAATTTAAGTAATGGCAAAACCTGCTGCTCGTCCTCGTAAAAAAGTCAAAAAGACAGTGGTTGATGGCATCGCCCATATCCATGCGTCTTTCAATAACACCATCATCACGATCACCGATCGCCAGGGTAACGCATTGTCCTGGGCTACTTCCGGTGGCTCGGGCTTCCGTGGTTCACGTAAAAGCACCCCGTTCGCTGCTCAGGTAGCTGCTGAGCGCGCCGGTCAGGCCGCTCTGGAATACGGTCTCAAGAACCTTGATGTCAACGTCAAAGGTCCAGGCCCGGGTCGTGAATCCGCTGTTCGTGCTTTGAACGGTTGTGGTTATAAAATCGCCAGCATCACCGACGTGACGCCGATCCCGCATAACGGGTGCCGTCCGCCGAAGAAGCGTCGCGTGTAATCAGGAGACAGTGAAGAATGGCTCGTTATATTGGTCCCAAGTGCAAACTGTCTCGTCGTGAAGGCACCGATCTCTTTCTGAAGAGTGGTGCGCGCGCGCTCGAATCGAAATGCAACATTGAAACCCCGCCAGGTGTTCACGGCCAGCGCCGTGGACGTCTGTCTGATTACGGTACTCAGCTGCGTGAAAAGCAGAAGGTCCGTCGTATCTATGGCGTGCTCGAGCGCCAGTTCAGCGGTTACTACAAGGAAGCGGCTAGCCGCAAGGGCGCTACCGGCGAGAATTTGCTGCAACTGCTGGAGTGCCGTCTGGATAACGTGGTTTACCGCATGGGCTTCGGCTCTACTCGTGCTGAATCGCGTCAGCTGGTTTCCCACAAGGCAATCAGTGTAAATGGCAAGACCGTGAACGTTCCGTCCTACCAGGTCAAAGCTGGTGACGTGGTTGCCGTTCGCGAGAAGTGCCGTAACCAGCTGCGTATCGCCCAAGCCCTGGAACTGTGCGTACAGCGCGGTCGTGTTGAGTGGGTCGAAGTAGATGCCGACAAGAAATCCGGCGTTTTCAAGAATGTTCCGGCTCGCAGTGATCTGTCCGCCGACATCAACGAAAACCTGATTGTCGAGCTCTACTCCAAGTAAGGGCTAGAAAATAGGTGTATCCATGCAGATTTCGGTAAATGAGTTCCTGACCCCCCGCCATATCGATGTGCAGGTGGTCAGTCCGACCCGTGCCAAGATCACGCTCGAACCTCTCGAGCGTGGTTTCGGCCATACCCTGGGCAACGCGCTGCGTCGTATTCTGTTGTCCTCCATGCCCGGCTGTGCTGTGGTCGAGGCTGAGATCGACGGTGTGCTCCACGAGTACAGCGCTATCGAGGGCGTGCAGGAAGATGTCATTGAAATCCTGCTCAATCTCAAAGGTATCGCCATCAAGCTGCACGGCCGTGATGAAGTGACCTTGAGCCTGGTGAAGAAGGGCGCGGGCGCTGTTACCGCTGCCGATATCCAGCTGGATCACGATGTCGAAATCGTCAATGGCGATCATCTGATCGCCAACCTGGCGGCTAATGGTTCGATCAACATGAAGCTCAAGGTCGCTCGCGGCCGTGGTTACGAGCCTGCTGATGCGCGTCAGAGCGACGAGGACGAAAGCCGTAGCATCGGTCGTCTGCAGCTCGACGCCACCTTCAGCCCGGTCCGTCGCGTGGCTTATGTGGTCGAAAACGCTCGTGTCGAGCAGCGTACCAACCTGGACAAGCTGGTCATTGACCTGGAAACCAATGGCACTTTGGATCCCGAAGAGGCGATCCGTCGTGCCGCGACTATTCTGCAGCAGCAGCTGGCCGCATTTGTCGACCTCAAGGGAGACAGCGAGCCGGTTGTAGTCGAGCAGGAAGACGAGATCGATCCGATCCTGCTGCGTCCGGTTGATGATCTGGAGCTGACCGTTCGTTCGGCCAACTGCCTCAAAGCAGAAAACATCTACTACATCGGTGATCTGATTCAGCGCACCGAAGTCGAGCTGTTGAAAACGCCGAACTTGGGCAAGAAGTCTCTGACCGAAATCAAAGACGTTCTGGCCTCTCGTGGTCTGTCCCTGGGCATGCGTCTCGACAATTGGCCGCCGGCAAGTCTCAAGAAGGACGATAAGGCTACGGCCTGATCGCCCATAGTCACCGAACTGATCGTTTGGTAAGGAATTTCAATCATGCGTCATCGTAAAAGTGGCCGTCATCTCAGCCGCACAAGCGCACACCGCAAGGCCATGTTCCAGAACATGGCGGTGTCGCTGTTCGAGCACGAACTGATCAAAACAACCCTGCCTAAGGCCAAGGAACTGCGTCGCGTTGCCGAGCCGCTGATCACCCTGGCCAAGGAAGACAGCGTCGCCAACCGTCGTCTGGCTTTCGACCGTACTCGCTCGAAGGCTATCGTTGGCAAACTGTTCAATGACCTGGGTCCGCGTTATGCCACCCGCCAAGGTGGTTACCTGCGTATTCTCAAGTGCGGTTTCCGCGCTGGGGACAATGCGCCCATGGCTTATGTGGAGCTGGTTGACCGTCCGGTTACCGGTGAAGTCGAAGCAGCTGAGTAAGCTAGCTTCGTCAAGAAAACCGAGCCTTCAGGCTCGGTTTTTTTTCGTCTGAAGATTTTGGCTATCGGTAGCGTTGATCTTGATCATTAGAGTGTATTGGTTGCGATTCATATGATGGCACTCAACCAGCCGGTGACGTGACCGACACTGGATAGTTCTCGAATTGCCACGGAGTAGTAGCCATGACCGATCAGCCCAAACTCACTACCGTCGCCGGTGCCCCGGTAGCCGAAAACCAGAATTCCATGACCGCCGGTGCGCGCGGTCCCATGTTGCTGCAGGACGTGTGGTTTCTAGAGAAGCTCGCACATTTCGATCGTGAAGTGATCCCTGAACGGCGTATGCATGCCAAAGGCTCTGGCGCCTTTGGTGAGTTCGTTGTTACTCATGACATTACCCGCTACACCAAGGCGGTAGTCTTCTCGGAAGTGGGCAAAAAAACACCGATGTTTGCGCGGTTCTCTACCGTTGCCGGCGAGCGCGGTGCTGCCGATGCCGAACGTGACATCCGCGGCTATGCCCTGAAGTTCTACACCGAGCAAGGCAACTGGGACATGGTCGGCAACAACACGCCAGTGTTCTTTTTCCGCGATCCACTGAAATTCCCCGATCTGAACCATGCGGTCAAGCGCGACCCGCGCACCAACATGCGTAGTGCCAACAATAATTGGGACTTCTGGACCGGCCTGCCGGAGGCGCTGCACCAGATTACCTATGTGATGGGCGACCGTGGGATACCGGCCTCCTACCGGCACATGCATGGTTTCGGCTCGCACACCTACAGCTTTATCAGCGCCGATCACCAGCGGTACTGGGTCAAGTTCCATTTCAAAACCCAGCAGGGCATCAAGAACCTCACCGACGCCGAAGCAGCAGCTATCGTTGCTGGCGATCGTGAAAGCTCTCAGCGTGACCTGTTCGAGGCAATCGAGCGTGGCGATTTCCCTCGCTGGACCATGTACGTACAAGTAATGTCCGAAGCTAAGGCGGCAAGCTATCGTTTCCATCCGTTCGATCTGACCAAGGTCTGGTCGAAGAAGGATTGCCCGCTGATCGAAGTGGGTTACTACGAGCTCAACCGCAACGCCGACAATTACTTCCAGGATGTGGAGCAGGCGGCATTCACGCCCGCGAACGTGGTGCCGGGCATCAGCTTCTCGCCGGACCGCATGCTTCAGGGGCGCCTGTTTTCCTACGGCGATGCGCAGCGCTACCGCTTGGGCGTCAACCACCACCAGATCCCGGTGAACGCGCCGCGCTGCCCAGTGCACAGCTTCCATCGCGATGGCGCGATGCGGGTCGATGGCAACCACGGTGGTCGCTTGCATTACCAGCCGAACACTTACGGGGAATGGCGTGAGCAGCCAGACTTCAGCGAGCCGCCGTTGGCGCTCGAAGGCGCCGCCGCCCGTTACGATTACCGGTTGGACGATGCGGACTACTTCACTCAGCCAGGCGATCTGTTCCGGTTGATGGAGGCGGACGAGCAGCAGCGTCTATTCGAGAACACAGCGCGGGCGATGGGCGATGCGGCACGGCATATCAAGCTGCGGCATATCAAGCACTGCTACTTGGCTGATCCAGCCTACGGTACCGGTATCGCCAAGGCGTTGGACCTCCCTGTCGAGGAAGCGCTGGCTTAGGCCTTCTGTGACGAAATAGCCCGCAGCATGCTGCGGGCTTTCGTATCGGGTCGGATTTACGATAGGGCTCGGGGCAGACCTGTAGCGTTCATTTATGCCGGGCTTGATCACGCTCAAGCAACGGCTTAAGAAAGTGACCGGTATGCGACTGCGGCATCTCGGCAACGTTTTCGGGGGTGCCCGTAGCGATGATCTGGCCGCCTTTCGAGCCCCCCTCGGGGCCGAGATCCACCAGCCAGTCCGCCGTCTTGATCACGTCCAGATTGTGCTCGATGACTACCACCGTATTGCCGTGATCGCGAAGGCGGTGCAACACATCCAGCAACTGCTGGATATCGGCGAAGTGCAACCCCGTGGTGGGCTCGTCGAGGATGTACAGCGTCTTGCCGGTATCCCGTTTGGACAGCTCGCGCGACAGCTTGACCCGTTGTGCCTCGCCTCCTGATAGGGTGGTCGCGCTCTGTCCGAGCTTGATGTAGGACAGCCCCACATCGATTAGCGTCTGCAGCTTGCGTGCGACGGCTGGCACCGGAGCGAAGAATTCCCGCGCCTCTTCGATGGTCATATCCAGCACTTCGGTAATGCTTTTGCCTTTGTACTTCACTTCCAGCGTTTCGCGGTTGTAGCGCTTGCCCTTGCACACGTCGCAGGGCACGTAGATATCCGGCAGGAAGTGCATTTCCACTTTGATCACGCCGTCGCCCTGGCAGGCCTCGCAGCGCCCGCCCTTGACGTTGAAGGAGAACCGCCCCGGGCCGTAACCGCGAGAGCGGGCTTCAGGTACGCCAGCGAAAAGCTCGCGGATCGGCGTGAACAGTCCGGTATAGGTCGCAGGGTTAGAGCGCGGTGTGCGTCCTATCGGGCTCTGGTCGATGTCCACGACCTTGTCCAGATGCTGCAGACCATCGAACGAATCATGAGGTGCCACCTCGAGCGTCGTCGCGCCGTTCAGGGCCGTGGCGGTGATCGGAAAGAGCGTGTTGTTGATCAGCGTCGACTTGCCCGAGCCCGACACCCCGGTGATGCAGGTCAGCAGGCCCACGGGGATTTCCAGATCGACGTTGCGCAGATTGTTGCCGCGTGCGCCCTTGAGCCTGAGCAGCTTGCTCGTATCGCGAGGGGTGCGTTGCGCGGGATAGAGAATATTTACCCGGCCGGAAAGATAGCCGCCGGTCAGCGAGGCGGGATTGTTCATCACCTCGTCCGGCGTGCCTTGCGCCACGATCTGTCCACCATGCACACCGGCGCCGGGACCTATGTCGACCACGTAGTCGGCGAGGCGTATGGCATCTTCATCATGCTCGACGACGATCACCGTATTGCCGATGTCGCGCAGGTGACGCAGGGTGCCGAGCAGGCGTTCATTGTCGCGCTGATGGAGGCCGATAGAGGGTTCGTCGAGGATGTACATGACCCCGACCAGACCGGCACCGATCTGGCTGGCCAGGCGGATGCGCTGAGCTTCGCCGCCGGACAGGGTGTCGGCGCTGCGGTCCAGCGTCAGGTAGTCTAGGCCTACGTTGACCAGGAACTGCAGCCGTTCGCGAATCTCCTTGAGAATCTTGTCGGCGATCTCACCGCGACGTCCGATGAGCGACAGGTCACCGAAATACTCGGTGGCATCGCCGATCGGCAGGCCAGTCACCGCCGGTAGGGTCTTGTCCCCGACCCATACATGGCGTGCTTCGCGACGCAGGCGGGTGCCGCGGCATTCCGGGCAGGGCTGAGTACTGAGATATTTGCCCAGTTCTTCACGTACCGAATTGGATTCGGTTTCACGGTAGCGCCGCTCAAGATTGGGGATGATTCCCTCGAAGGGGTGAGAGCGTTTGACGATGTCGCCGCGGTCGTTCAGATAGCGGAAATCCACGTTCTCCTTTCCACTGCCGCGCAAGACGACTTTCTGCTGCTCCGCCGGCAGTGAGTCGAATGGCTCGTCAAGACTGAAACCATAATGCGATGCGAGCGATCCGAGCATCTGGAAGTAATAGACGTTGCGCCGATCCCAACCGCGAATGGCGCCCTCAGCCAGGGTCAGCTCGCCATTGACCAGGCGTTTGGCATCGAAGAACTGTTTGACGCCCAGGCCGTCGCAGGTCGGGCATGCGCCGGCCGGGTTGTTGAACGAGAACAGCTTGGGCTCGAGCTCGCTGATCGAATGCCCGCAAATTGGGCAGGCGAAGCGGGCTGAGAAAATCATTTCCTCAGTGTCATTCTCGTCGTCCATCGAGGCGACCAGGGCGATGCCGTCGGCGAGCTTGAGTGCCGTCTCGAAGGATTCGGCGAGACGCTGCTGCAAGTCGCTGCGCACTTTGAAACGATCCACCACGACATCGATGGAGTGCTTCTTTTGCTTATCGAGTTTCGGCAGTTCATCGAGTTCGTAGAGCCGCCCGTTGATCCTCGCCCGTACGAAGCCCTGCGCGCGCAGCTCATCGAACACCGCCAGATGCTCGCCCTTGCGTTCGCGAATGACGGGCGCGAGCAGCATCAGCTTGCGGCCTTCCGGTAGTGCCAGCACCTGATCGACCATCTGGCTGACCGTCTGGGCTTCCAGCGGTGCATCGTGATCCGGACAGCGCGGCGTACCGACGCGTGCATAGAGCAAGCGCAGGTAATCATAGATCTCGGTAATGGTGCCGACGGTCGACCGGGGATTGTGCGAAGTCGACTTCTGCTCGATGGAGATGGCCGGGGAGAGGCCTTCGATGGTATCGACGTCCGGCTTTTCCATCATCGAGAGGAATTGCCGGGCGTATGCCGAAAGCGACTCGACATAACGGCGCTGCCCTTCGGCATAAAGCGTATCGAACGCCAGAGAGGACTTGCCGGAACCGGACAGGCCGGTAATCACGATCAGTTTGTCGCGCGGCAGAGTCAGGTCGATGTTCTTCAGGTTGTGGGTACGAGCCCCACGAATCAGAATCTTGTCCAAAGCAGCCTCGCGTGGCGGGCGAAAACCCGCAAGTATACGGCTGGGGCGGCATCGCGGCAAAAGCGTGCGCCTGTGCCAAGCAGGGGATGGCTGCTAGAATCGCCGCCGGTTCATTCAGGCGAGACCCCACATGCAGGATCCCTACAGCGAGCGCATGAGCGCCAGCGAAACCCGCGCAGCATCCGGGCTGGCCCTGGTTTTCGCGTTTCGCATGCTCGGCATGTTCATGGTGCTGCCAGTGCTGGCAACCTATGGCATGGATCTGCAAGGTGCTACGCCGGCACTGATTGGTCTCGCTATCGGTGCTTATGGTTTGACCCAGGCGGTGCTGCAAATTCCGTTCGGCATGCTCTCTGATCGGATCGGCCGCCTGCCGGTGATTTATTTCGGCTTGCTGATCTTCGCTGCCGGGGCAGTGCTGGCGGCGACGGCCGATTCTATCTGGGGCGTAATTGCCGGCCGCGTCCTGCAGGGTGCCGGGGCGATCTCGGCAGCAGTGATGGCGCTGTTGTCGGATCTCACACGCGAGCAGCATCGTACCAAGGCGATGGCGATGATTGGCATGAGCATCGGCATTTCGTTCGCAGTGGCAATGGTCGTCGGCCCTCTGCTGACCCGTGCTTTCGGTCTGTCCGGATTGTTTTGGACGACTGCCGGCATGGCGTTGATGGGCGCGCTGGTTGTCGCCATATTGCCGCGCGCTCACCAGCATTTGCGCCATCGTGAATCAGGTGTCGCCAAGCAGGCGCTCGGTGCCACGCTGCGTCATCCCGATTTGTTGCGCCTGGATTTCAGTATTTTCGTTCTGCACGCCATCCTCATGGCAAGTTTCGTTGCGCTGCCTCTGGCATTGGTCAGTGAAGCGGCATTGCCAAAGGATGAGCATTGGTGGGTCTATCTCACAGCGTTGGTAGTCGGTTTCTTCGGTATGGTTCCTTTCATCATCTATGGCGAGAAGAAGCGCCAGATGAAGCGCGTCGTGCTGGGAGCCGTTAGCGTGCTGCTGTTGGCCGAGGTGTTCTTCTGGTGGTTCGGTGATCGTCTCTGGTCGCTGGTCGGCGGCATGATCGTGTTCTTCATCGCGTTCAACCTGCTGGAAGCATCACTGCCCTCGTTGATCAGCAAGGTTGCGCCAGCTGGTGGCAAGGGCACGGCGATGGGGGTTTACTCCACCAGTCAGTTTCTTGGTGCCGGCATTGGCGGCATTCTCGGTGGCTGGTTCTACCAGCAGGGTGGCCTAGGGTTGGTTTTCGCTGGTTGTGCAGGGCTTTGCGTGCTGTGGTTGATGGTTGCCTGGAGCATGCGCGAGCCACCGTACGTTACCGGCCTGCGCCTGCCATTGTCGGCTGACGCCGCGCTTAATCCTATTCTTGCTAAGCAAATGCTGGCGGTTCCGGGCGTGTCGGATGCAGTGGTGATTGCCGAGGAAGCGGCTGCCTATGTCAAGGTCGACATGCGGGCGTTGGATCGGGCGGCGCTTGATCGTCTGCTCGCCTGATTAGCCTGGCTGCATTGTGAGCATCGGCCACCATCGAGCTGTCCACATTCCCATATCGTGAAGTCGCGCCGGTTGGCCGGCATGGGGCGGTGAGGTAAGATTCGCGGTCATTGGCTTTTTCCTGTTTGCAGGGATTCTCTCCAGTGAGCCAACCTAATTCATGTTTGAGCAAAGGAGTTACCCATGGCCAGAGGGGTGAATAAAGTCATCTTGATCGGCAATGTCGGCGGCGACCCGGAAACCCGCTACATGCCCAATGGCAATGCGGTGACCAACATTACGCTGGCCACCACTGACAGCTGGAAGGATAAGCAGACCGGTCAGCAGCAGGAGCGCACCGAGTGGCACCGTGTCGTGCTGTTCGGCAAGGTTGCCGAGATTGCCGGCGAGTATCTGCGCAAGGGCTCGCAATGCTACATCGAAGGTCGTCTGCAAACCCGTGAATGGGAAAAGGACGGCGTCAAGCGTTACACCACCGAGATTGTGGTGGACATGGGCGGCACCATGCAGCTTCTTGGTGGCCGCGGTGGCAGCTCCGACGATACCCCTCGTCAGTCCCAACCACGTCCGCAACGTGAGTCGCAACCGCAGCAGCAATCGCGGCCACAGTCCCAGCCGCAGCCGGCTCAGCAGCCAGCACCGGACTACGACAGCTTCGACGACGATATCCCGTTCTAGCGAACCCCTGAGACTTTTTTGTAAAGTTTCCGTCGAGAACCCCCGCTTAGCGGGGGTTTTCTCGTTTTTAGGGCGTAAAAAATCAGTTGACGATTTTTGGCTAGGCTCATACCTTGAATTTACGTAAGGAATTCGAGGTATTCATGCGGCTATCAGTGAGGAGGTTTCAAACCGAGTCAGGCGAGAGGTTTCTGATTCTCGTTGATGACGCGGGCATGCCTCTCTACTACCCTGCGCTCTTTGTGACAGCGGTTCTGCGTGGGGGAAACCGCGCCATCAATACCATCAGTCATGCCCTCACAGCCATCAAGCTGCTGTACGCATGGGATGACTACTACTGCGTTGACCTGGAGTCGCGCTTTAAGCGAAGCGAGCTGCTCTTCGAGCATGAGATCCACTCTCTTCGTGATTTCTCGCAGAAGCGCTTGGCTGACACGAAGCCCAATGAGGGCAAGGTCACTTCAATCAAGCGTCGCCAGCGGCTGGTCTCCACCGAAAGCCAGTTCAATCGAATGTCTGTGATTGCCGATTACGTGGGGTTCATCGCAGGGCGGCTATATCCGGTGACGGCAACCAGTGCCAAAGACATCAGCGCCATGGTGGCAATGATCAAAGCAAATCGGCCTCGGATAAATGAGCTTACCGAGAAGGACAGCTCTGACACTCACCTAGACGACGGCCTCCTGGACGCTCTTGAAGATGTCATCAGGCCAGGCGGCGAAGCCAACCCGATAGCCGATTCCGGTATCCAGGTTCGTAACGCACTCATGTTCACCATCCTTCGTTTAACGGGGATGCGCCGAGGCGAGCTACTCAATCTCAAGATCGATGATTTCGACTTCAAGACCGAGGTTGTTCGAGTGGTGCGGCGACCGGACTCCGCTGGAGACCCTAGGCAGTACCAACCATTGGCGAAAACCAGGGAGCGAACCCTCCCGTTGACGCCGGAGGTGATGGAGCGGATCAGCGACTATATCACTAAGTACCGTAATAAGGTGCCAGGCGCTCGAAAGCACGGGTTCCTATTTGTTACTCATAAAGCAGGCCCAAACCAAGGGTGGCCAATATCCAACTCAGGCTTCGGTAAATTCATTTTCGGCTTAACGGAGATAGCCTCAAATCTAGAAGGCTTTCACTCGCACGCCCTTCGCCATCACTGGAACTACGTGTTTTCACGACTAGTTACTGAGAAGGGAATAACGCCTGAGCGCGAAGAAAAACTGCGCTCCTATTTGATGGGGTGGAGTGAAACATCTGGCACCGCGAGTACGTATAACAGGCGCCACATCAGGGAAGAGGCTGGTAAGGCCGTAATAGAGTTGCAGAATAAGCGCCTAAGGAAGTTGTCTGATGAAAACAAATAACATGCATGGTTATGCTGCTAGATTACCCGCGCAATATGAACGCACAGAGTTTTTGTCTAGAGACGGTTATGCGGTTGTTGTTGCATCTGATTACTGGCGGCTGAGCAAGGATGTAGCCTTCAATCTTGATTGGCTTTGCGAATTTTTGAGCGATGATATGGTTCTTAGCTTTAGGCACGTTTTGAGTGTTTATGCTCAAACCTGCTCTTCAAAGCACGCTATAAACTTGCACGCTAGGCTTAAGGAGTACTTGAGATTCTCCGCAGGTCAAGCAGTCTTCAGTCCAGAGTCGATCATTTCATATCGAGCAAAGCTGCTCGGTGAAGAGTGGAAGCTCAGTGGTGTTCGCGCCTTCATCCGCACATGGGTTTCTACTGGGTACAAAGGTATTCCATCTGAAACGCTACCCATGATGGAAAAGTGGCGGATCAAGGGGAACGAAAAGGGTTTTGCTGTCCAATCCATGTGCCCAGAGAGCGGGCCGCTTACCGACATAGAGATGGATGGAATAGTCTCTGGGGTGCTGGAGTGCTATTCGAACGGCCAGTTAGATCTGCGAGACACTTGCTACGCAATGATTTTGGCAATGACAGGCAGAAGGTCGATCCAGATCACTTCCCTTAAGAATAAGGATCTTTTGTCTGTTGGGGATAAGTACTATATAAATTTCCCGCGCGGTAAACAGCGCTATGGGAAGTGGCGAACTGCGTTCAAAAAATTCCCTATCGTAGAGGATCTTTGGCTTCTCCTTCAGACCCAGGCGGAGCGCGTAAAGGCGCTATTCAATGAGCGAGTTTCTGGTGGGGTTTCACTGGAGCTTGTACGGGAACTGCCGCTTTTCCCTGCTATAGAGAAGTACGATGCATCGAAAAGCCTAGAGGAGTTGCTCTCAGGTGATTTCTTACATGCGCCGACTTCAGCGATCACATACGCAATGAATACCGTTAAGTCTCAGGTGGCTGTAATTAGCGAGCGGACAGGCGCTATTACTCACATGAACCCTACTCGCTTCCGATACACCCTCGGAACTAACCTCGCCAGAGAGGGCAAAGGGGAATACGTCATCGCCGAGGCGCTAGATCACTCAGATACTCAAAACGCGAGCGTGTACGTTAGAAACATCCCTGAATTCGTCGAGCAAATCGACAAGGCTGTGGCCTTGCAGCTTGCACCTCTCGCCCAGGCGTTCAGAGGGGTGCTTGTGGTCAATGAGGCTGCTGCTCATAGAGGAGGGGATCCCACCAGCCGGATATACAGTTCGGGTGGCAATGTCGGCAGCTGTGGAAGCTTTGGCTTCTGTGGTGCACTGGCTCCTGTCGCCTGCTACACATGCGCCCACTTCCAGCCGTGGCTGGAAGGCCCTCATGAACTCGTGCTGGATCAGCTGATCAGCGAGCGAGACAGCGTTCTTCAGGCAACAGGTGACCCAAAGGTCGCTTCTGTGAACGATCGGCTCATTCTAGCGGTTAGTGATGTTGTCACTCGCTGTAACGCGATGAAGAGCGAGCCTGTGCATGTCTAACGTCTTCCTATTCGTCCCCAAAACCCAGCTAACCTGCCGCGAGAACCTCAACGAGTTCGTGCTCAGGTGCCGAGATCAGCTCACAGTCTTCGGTGAGGATCTCAATTGGCACAGCCACGCCTGGCCTGGTGTCGGTAACTTCACTAAGAAAGGAGCGCCTTCTCGCGGCTACACAGAAGCTCAGCTGTTGAGCGCCGACATCATGTCCTTCGCTAAGGCATATGTGCGCTATCAACAGGGGCATAACCCCAACAAGCTGAAGAACGAGTTCAAGGCTATCCGCTGTATTGAGGAGGCGCTCTTAACGGTCAAGGGATGTGCAGACATCACGCTGACAGATCTGAGTGTGCTGGATGAGGCCGGCAGGGTCGCTGCGGCGTATGGATCCTCCAGCTATCAGGCGAGCATCAATCTGGTGAAGCTGGTTGAGTTCCTTAACGAGAGCGGGATCATTGCAGCCCCGCTTGTTTGGAAGAACCCCATCAGAAAGCCGCAGGAAATTCATCGCACGGACGCGATTGCAAAGCAGAAGCGCGAAGAAAAGATGCCCCCAGAAGGCGCTCTAGAGGCCATGGCGGAGATGTTCTTTAACGACCTACAAGCGCCAAGGGATCGCTTCACAACGTCGATTTTCGCCTTGTGTGCCAGCGCGCCGTCGCGAATTACCGAGGTTCAAGAGCTACCGTTGAACTGCCTCCACCGGGAGCGTGATCCTAAGACCGGGATGGAACGAGTCGGACTCCGATTCTATGCCGGTAAAGGCTATGAGTCCGATATCAAGTGGATTCCGACCGTCATGATTGAGGTCGTCGAAGAAGCTGTTCGACGTCTCACTGAATTGTCGGCGCCAGGCCGGAAACTGGCTCAGTGGCTAGAGGCTCATCCTGATAAATTTTATCGACATGAGGACTGTCCCAATGTCGGCGAGCATCACCCATTAACGCCCGTCCAGGCATTGGCTGCTCTGGGGCTTTTGCCGGGGAATTCCCCTCAGAGTGCTTTGAAGCAAATGCTGAAGTCTTATGCGCCGTTCAAGGAGTTCTACGCCAAAAACGGCTTCGTCACTTTGGCATTTCTGAATGAGTTTGTTCACAGCAGGTTACCGAAAGGCTGGCCATGGCTGAATAAAGAGCGCCACATCAAGTATAGCGAAGCGCTTTGCTGCTATAGGCGGAACGAGTTACGAGACGATCTATCCACGAGCCGCGTTATTGTTTGGGCCCCTGGGAAAAGTACGTTCACCACGGACATCAACTACATCGACGGCCAAGAGCGCAGCATCTGGGAGCGCTACGGCTACAAGAACGTCGACGGAACCCCCATCTCGATGGCTTCGCACCAGATCAGGCACTTCCTGAACACCATCGCTAATCGAGGCGACATGGGGCAGTTGGCCATTGCCAAGTGGTCGGGCCGCAAAAACATTCACCAGAACGCTACCTACAACCACATGAGCGACGAAGAGCACGTCGAGATGGCTAGGGACGCTGGGATCGGCACTGCTCTGGGAAAGGTTAGGCAGAACTTACCAGTAACACTGGCTGATCTCGAAGCGGTTGGCGATGGCGTAGCCCACGTCACCATCTTCGGTTTCTGTGTGCATGACTACTCAATGCTTCCCTGCCAGAAGCACCGGGACTGCTTGAACTGCACCGAGCATGCTTGTGTGAAGGGCGAGGCCGTTAAGCTGGAGCGTTTGAAGGCGCATCGTGATGCAATTTGGGATCAGCTTGTTAAGGCCCAGAGTGCAAATGAGGACGGAATCTACGGGGCTGATCGGTGGAGCGCACACCAGATCAAAACACTTGAAAGGGTTGATCAGCTCATCGCAATCCTGGAATCGAAAGAGACCCTTGATGGGACGATCATCCGCCTGAACAGTGATCAAGAGTTCAGTCCGCTTAAGCGCGCTATTGCTGCTCGCTCAGCCGCCCCAAGCCTGCCAGCACCTAAGGAGGCCGAGCCAGGCATGGACGAGCTTCGTGCTCTGCTGGGGGTTTAATCAATGGCCAAACATCTGAGCGCGAAAGATCTTGATCTGATTGTGAAGCTGATCGATGGCTGGGAAGGGAAGCTGGGGTGGGAGGCTCTTTGCGATGCTGTTGAGCCGCTGATTGGGTCTCGGCCCACCCGTCAGACACTGAACTCACACGAGCGAATCAAGAGCGCTTTCACCCACCAGAAGGCCCGCTTGAAATCAGGGTTCGTTTCAACGAAGCGTCCACCAAGCCTCAGTATTGCCGAACAAAGGATTCGCCGGCTGGAGGCTGAGAACTACAGGCTGGAGCGTGAGAACGCCCGGCTGTTGGAGCAATTCATGCGTTGGCAGTACAACGCCCACAAGCACAACGTCTCGCAAGAGAAGCTGGACGCTCCGCTGCCGTTTGTTGACCGTAACTCATCGGAGAAGAAGTCCTAATGGCCAACGGACAGCAGATCGCCGAAGAAAACCTGGCCGCGTTCCTCGCCTGGTCGACCTCCAAGTCTGATGGCGACTTCCTTGAGTACGTGCATCGCGGCAAGCTGAAGCGTTCTGAGATCGCTGCTGAGTGCGGGTTCGGCAAGAGCGCGCTGACGCAGAACCCCGCAATTCGCCAGGCGCTAGAGGCGCTGGAGAACGAGCTGCGAGCTGCCGGGGTTCTAGCCCCTCTCGTGGCCTCTCTGCCTGCTGGACAGAAGGTCGAGCCTCCACTGCGTGACGGCGATGCCAAGCAGCGGCGGCAAGACGGCCAGCGCCTGAACTCATTGGAGCAAGAAAATGCAGCCCTGCGTGCCGAGCTCCAGGCTGCAAAGCAGATGCTCACTCGCTACACGCTTATGACCGAGTTCTTAGAAGAAACCGGCAGGATGCCCCGGTGAACGCCGTTGTCCCCAACTTGATCAATATCAGCGTGCGAGTCACCAGCATTCGCTCTGTTAATCGCAAGGGGTGCATTGCATACGGTCACCGTATGGACATCCAGAAGGGCATTAATGACCGCTCCAGCCCTGTGGTCATCAAGGTTGCGGATGCCATCGCCAGGCGTTCTGATATCTCTGTAGGTGGAATATTCGATGTATACGGCGAGGCCAGTACTGTCCTGAGGAAGCATGGCGCCTTCGCGATCAACGAGATGACGGTTGATGCTCAAGATATCCGGCTTGTCCGCCCTAGTGGATCCCAGCTCATCCAGTGGATAGGCGATAACGTCAAGGGCGTGGGGGAGGTTAAGGCCACGCGGCTTTGGGATGCCCTCGGAGAGCGGCTGTACAACGCACTGGATGAGGCCGATCACTGCGCTATCTCGATGATCATCCCCACCGAGGAAGTGCGGGAAGGGATGTTCTCGCGCTGGAGTGAGGACGGTGACGCCAAGACACTCCGCTTCGTTCAGGACAAGAAAATCCCCCTGGTGCTCGCCAGGAAGGCTATTCGCTTCCACAAAAAGAACACCATCGCTGCCTTGCTCGCAGACCCGTATCGCCTTCTCAGCTTTGCAGGCGATTGGGCTGTGGTGGATAGCGTCGCCAGGGATAGCTTTGGCCTGACCCTGGATGATCCTCGCAGGATCACTGCGGCGCTGGAAGAAGCCCTGTACCGGGCTTCTGAGAAGGGACACACCTGTAGCTCATTGGCAGACCTCCATTCCACTGTCCGCCAGTTGATCAAGCCTCATGCTGCGCCTAGTGAAGCGCTAGCCAAAGCCCTAATGGATGGGGGCGCAGCTGGGCAGTTTGTGTTTCAGGATCTGGCGCTGTTGGGCCCAATGCTCTTCGCTCCGGGATCCTGGCTCATGGAGCGTCGTTGCGCCGAGTTCATCCGGGATTTGATAGTCACCCCATCACTTCAACCCCAGCTGTTCCCTGTGGATGTCAGTGAAGTCATCGCGCAGTTTGAGGAAGGGGAGAGGGCGTTCCTGGGGCTACCGTCGTTCGGTCTGAACCAAGCTCAGCGCGACGCCGTGAATACGTCGTTTTCGACGCGCTTCAGCGTGATCACCGGTGGTGCTGGCGTCGGCAAGACAACCGTGCTTAAGGCCCTGTATAGGGCCTTGGATACGACTGGCCTCCCACGCTTCCAGATGGCGCTTTCTGGCCGGGCTACTGCACGGATGATCGAGGCTACTGGCGAGGAAGCGACGACCATTGCCGGGTTCTTGAAGAGGGTGACCGAGAAGGACATGGGGCCAGCGCCAATCATTGTCATCGACGAGGCATCAATGCTTGATCTGGTCACCTTTTTCCGGTTGGTTCAGAAGCTGCCGCCCGATTGCCAGGTGATTCTCGTGGGTGATCCATACCAATTGCCCCCAATCGGAGCCGGGCTGATCCTACACGTGCTGTGCAGGCTTGCTGGAGTGCCGACGACTGAGTTGGTTGAGGTAAAGCGCCAAGCTAAGGAATCCTCAATTCCTGTTGCGGCGCGACGCATCCGGGAAGGGTTGCGTCCTTCGTTCAGTGCCGACGAGCACGATGATGTGGTGTTCCTGCCATGCCCTGACGCAGAGATACTTTCGACAGTAATCAGGCTGTACGAGCAAGACGCGGGGAACACCCAGATTCTCTCGGCTACCAAGTCTTGCGGCTTTGCTGGCGTGGATGCGATCAATCGGGTCTGCCACGGCAAATACGCGGATCACAGCCAGCCACTGCTCGCTGAGAATCCAGAAACAGGTGAGATCGAGGCGACAGGCCTATGTGCTGGCGATCTGGTGATGTTCACGGCCAACGATTGGGCGCGGAACCTCCAGAACGGCTCGCTTGGGCAGCTCAACGTGGTCTTTGATAGCCCACGAGAAGTGAACATCGGGAGTGATGAGAACCCTCGCATCGTCTCTGCGCTGGGCAGAGCCACCTTTGAGGGCGTGCAACACTACATCTTAGATACCGATGTCGACTCGCTGGAACTCGCCTATTCCATCACCGTCCACAAAGCTCAGGGCTCTCAGTTTAGGCGCGTGATCATTCCCGTCCGGAAGTCGCGTATTCTGGACAGAACCTTTGTTTACACAGCAGCTACTCGCGCCCAAGTGCAGGTCATCTTCGTGGGGGATTTCGAAGCGGTAGAAGAGGCTATTGAGCTACCTCCCAAGGCCTTCTTACGGCAGGTTGGTTTGCAAGCCCTGCTAGAAGCTGAGCTCTCCAGGCCTGCTGCGCAGTCAAAGACGGAGATCGAAAGTCGCAGCAAGCCAGGGTAGTGGCTCGCGTCCTTACCGCTCGTCGGAATTAATCATCTCTCTGTGTGGTGCTCGAACGCAAAGTCACCCAGGGTATTTTGTAAAGTTTATGGGTGCTAAACTGTAACTATATGGCAAAAATTTACAGAAATTTTTACGAAAGTGTCCATGGTTCAATGGGGCGCAGCATGCTAGGTGCCAAAGAATACGCCCTCCCACTCACTCACTCGGTCACCCATTTGGGTTTCCGGTGTTTATAACCGTTCTAGAGTCCACTCAATGCGAATGCGCCTGATGCTGTTGGGCGGCGGCAATGCCCTGGGTCAGGCGCTTATCCGCCTCGGCGCCGAGGAAGATATAAGCTTCCTCGCACCGCGCCCGCCCGACCAGGGTTGGGACGCGCCCAGCCTGACCAAATTGCTCGATGACAATCGCCCGGATGTCGTGATCAACCTCGCCTATTATTTTGACTGGTTTCAGATCGGCCATGTCGATGAAGCCGTGCTTGCCCATCAGGAGCGAGCGGTAGAGCGGTTGGCAGAGCTTTGCCAGCATCACGAGTTCGTACTGATGCAGCCCTCCAGCTACCGCGTGTTTGATGGCGCTCGCACCACCGCTTACAGCGAGAAGGACGAAGTGGCGCCACTGGATGCGCGCAGCCGTGCGCTCTGGCGTATCGAGCAGAGCGTTCGCGCGCTCTGCCCGCGACACGTTCTGCTGCGGTTCGGTTGGTTGCTGGACGATAGTTCGGACGGTTTGCTGGGGCGGTTTCTGCAGCGTCTCGAACAGGACGATGAGCTGTCTCTTGCTGATGACCGCCGTGGCAATCCGACGCCTGTCGACGATGCGGCGCGTGTCATCCTCGCCGTGCTGAAGCAGCTGGACTGTCGGGCGCCGCTGTGGGGCACCTATCACTATGGTGGGCACGAGGCGTCGACGCCATTGGTGGTCGGTCAGGCGCTGCTTGCCGAGGCGGCCCACCATCGTCAGTTGAAAATCGATAGCCTTACCCCGGTTGCGCACGCAAGCTGTCCAGACGCTCAGGACGAGCCGCAGCATGGTGTGCTGGCCTGCAAGAAAATCTTCAATACTTTCGGAATCAAGCCGCGCGCCTGGCGTACCGGATTGCCGAGCCTCCTGGAGCGTTACTACCGACATGGTTGAATCACCGATTCTGGTTACCGGGGGCGCCGGTTTCATCGGCTCGAACCTCGTCGATGCATTGGTTGCTCGCGGCTATGCGGTGCGGGTGCTGGACAACTTGTCCACGGGCAAACGCAGCAACCTGCCGGACGGTGTGCGCGTGGAGTTGATCGAGGGCGACGTCGCCGACGCGCAGGTCATGCGGCGGGCTGTCCGTGGCGTGCGAGCCGTGGTGCATCTGGCTGCCGTGGCATCGGTGCAAGCATCGGTCGATGACCCGGTGGGTACGCACCAGAGCAACCTGGTCGGCACGTTGAACCTGTGCGAGGCCATGCGCGACGAAGGTATTCGCCGAGTCGTCTTTGCGTCGAGCGCTGCCGTCTACGGCAACAATGGCGAAGGGCAGCCCATTGATGAAGATACCCCGAAGGCGCCGCTGACACCTTATGCGGCGGACAAGCTTGCCAGCGAGCATTACCTGGATTTCTACCGCCGCCAGCATGGGCTGGAGCCGGTCATCTTCCGGTTCTTCAATATCTTTGGCCCTCGTCAGGACCCTTCATCGCCGTACTCCGGGGTGATCAGCATTTTCACTGAGCGTGCGCAGAAAGGCCTGCCGATCGCGGTGTTCGGCGACGGCGAACAGACCCGCGATTTCCTTTACGTCGGCGATCTGGTCGAGGTGCTGGTGCAGGCGCTGGAATGCGATGAGGTGAAAGCGGGAGCGATCAATGTCGGGCTCAATCGCGCCACTTCGCTGAACGAGTTGCTGGCGTCCATTAGCGATGTGCTGGGCGGGCTACCGTCGGTCAGTTACCAGGCGGCGCGAAGTGGCGATATCCGCCACTCGCAAGCGAACAATGCACGTCTGTTGCAGCGCTTTCGGTTGCCAGAGCCAGCTACCGATATGCGGATGGGGCTGGCGAAATTGCTGGGTCGCTAGTAAAGCTGCGAAATGGAAAAAGGCGCCCTAGGGCGCCTTTGCTTTGCTCAACGATCCGGTGGTTCTGGTTTCGTCAGAATTTGTAGCCGAGGCCGACCATGTAGACCATCGGGTCGACATCTACATCGACCTTAACTTTGGCTCCGCCATAGCTCGTTGTGCCGGTAGTGTCGATATCGATATAGCGTACCTGAGCGTTGATCATCACGTTCTCGGTCAGCATGTAATCCATGCCCACTTGGGCCGCTAAGCCCCATGAATCCTTCATGTCCAGCCCGTTGAAGCCCTTGCCCTCAGCTTCGCTGGTGAGCTTGTCGTCAAAGAACCATGTGTAGTTGATCCCCGCACCGACGTAGGGCTGGAATGCGGACTTGCTGTCGAGCGGGTAGTAAACGAGGCTGAGGGTCGGCGGTAGGTGCTTGAGTTCGCCCAACTTTCCGTTCAGGCCTGCAAACCCGCCAGGCATGCCGGAAACCCCCACGTCGTGGGTGAAGGGGCTTGCAGCGAGCAATTCAATGCCGATCTTGTCGGTCAACATATAGGCGAAGTTCAGGCCCAGCTGGGTGTCGCTATCGAGGGTAGCCTTTGTTCCTGGAACGCTGGTCGAAAGCGCGCCTACATAGATATCGCCGCTATCCTCATGCGGATCAACCGTAATGGCACCGGCGCGCAGAATCAGATCACCCGCCTGATGGGCCTGGGCGAGGGGGGCGGCGAGGGCCATGGCCAGCACGGAAGCGGTAAACAGGGTCTTGCGCATAATGAGCTCCATCGAGACGTGATCTGTTGCGTTGGAGCCATGGTAGGGCCCGGTGCGCTGTCGAATTTGATCCAGCTCAACGAAACGCTTCGCTTTGCCTGGGCTGCGACGTATTGCCCTGGGTTGCCTTCCTTTGTTCACCTAGATGATAATGTTTCTCTTTCGAGTTTGACCTTCGTCTGCAAGGATCCATTAATGCAAGCCCTTATCCCCCGCCTCTTGGCGGTCGCCGTGTTGCCATGCTGCGTTCAGCTTCACGCAGCTCCGCTGGATGCCGCACTGGACGAAAGTCAGCGTCTGGCAGCGGAGGCCAAGGCATCTCAAGCACGCATCGAGCAGCTCGACGATGCCACTCGGCAGATGCTCAACGACTATCGCAACGCTGTGCAGCAGGCGGAGGCGCTGGAAGCCTATAACAAGCAGCTGACCGAGCTCACCGCGGGGCAACGTAAGGAACTCGAAGGTTTTCAGCGTCAGCTGGACAGTATCGAGCGCACCCAGGAGGCCGTTGCGCCTCAGATGGGGCAGATGATCGAGGTGCTCGAGGAGTTCATCGCGGCGGATCTGCCGTTCCTTCCCGACGAGCGCGCCGACCGCCTGGCCAGCTTGCAGGACATGCAGGCGCGCGCGGATATCAGTCTGGCCGAGAAATACCGTCGAATCCTCGAGGCTTATCAGATCGAAAGCGATTACGGCAGAACGCTGGAAGCCTGGCGCGGCGAGCTGCCGGTCGAGGGCGGCAGCCGTAGCGTTGAATTTCTGCGTCTAGGACGGACGATGCTCTATTACCAGACACTCGATGCGCATGAGAGCGGTTGGTGGAATCCCCAAACCGGTGCGTGGGAGACGCTTGATGCAAGCGCCCGCCGGCCAATCACCAAGGCGATTGCCATTGCGCGTCAGCAGCAAGCGCCCAGCTGGCTCGAACTGCCGGTGAAGACCCTGGCCAAGGAGGCGGCGCAATGAACCGTTTATTGACTTTTTTGCTGATCGGCTTGCTGCCGGCGCTGGCTCAGGCAGCCGAACCGCTGACTCCAGATCAGCTGCTGCAACGCATTCGCAGCGAGCGCGCCGCGGAAGTCGAGGCCATGCAGGCGCGTGAGCAGGCGTTTATCCAGAATCGCAGTGAGCAAGCGCAACTGCTGGCACGAGCCAACGCCGCGCTTGAAAAGCAGAAGGCCGAAGCCGAGCGTTTGAAAGCCGAGTTCGATCGTCAGGAGGCCGAACTGGCTGAGCAGGAAACACTACTGGCACAGCGGGTTGGGCATCTAGGCGAGCTGTTCGGTGTGGTTCGCCAGAGCGCAGGTGATATCGCTGGCCAGTGGCAGGACAGCCTGCTCAATGCCCAGTATCCAGATCGACTGACGCGGCTGAAGGCGCTGGCCGAAAGCCGTGCGCTTCCGTCCGCAGAGGATCTGGATGGCTTTTGGATGACCTTGCTCGAGGACCTTGCCGCCAGTGGGCGAGTCGAGCGGGTTGAGCTACCGGTCGTGGGCGCCGACGGTCAGCGCAGCGTTGAATCGGTGCTACGGGTCGGTGCTTTCTCCGTATTCACTGATGATGCCTTCCTGCGTTACGACAGTGATGCCGGTGAGCTTCTGGCTCCGGCGCGGCAACCTGCCGGGTTGGGCCTGGTCGATGAGTACCTGAGCAACGGCGACGCGCTGGCGACCCTGCCGATCGATCCAACCCGCGGCTCGTTGCTGGCACAGCTGCAGCGCCAGCCGCAATTATGGGATCGGGTTCAGCAGGGCGGTCTAGTCGGCTGGGTCATCTTGGTGCTCGGCGCCATCGGCCTGCTGTTGGCGATCTGGCGCATGGTCTACCTGACTGGTGTCGGGCGCGCTGTGGGTCGGCAGATGAATGAGCTGAACAAGCCGCGCGATGACAACCCGCTGGGCCGCATCATTGGAGTGCTCGGACCTAAGCCGCAATTGTCCGATCTGGAAACCCTCGAACTGAAACTCGACGAAGCGATTCTTCAGGAAACGCCGCCGCTGGAGCGTGGGCAGCCGCTACTCAAACTGCTGGCCGCCGTCGCGCCGCTGCTCGGGTTGCTGGGTACCGTGACCGGCATGATCGTGACCTTCCAAGCTATCACCCAAAGCGGTGGCGGTGATTCTCGGCTGATGGCCGACGGCATTTCTCAGGCGCTGGTCACTACGGTGCTGGGGCTGGTTGTGGCGATTCCGCTGTTGTTTCTGCATAGCTTGCTGGCCAGCCGCAGCAAGGCGCTGATTCAGTTGTTGGAACAACAAAGCGCCGGCCTGATCGCGCTGCATCTGTCGGGAACACCGCGCCGTGAATGATCTGCACGGTAGCTGGCTGCGTCTGGTCGACAGCGGACACGCGCTGCTCGACTTCATGGCTGCGGGTGGCGTGGTGATGTGGGCGCTGGCCGGATTGTGCGTGCTCTATTGGACGCTGGTGTTCGAACGCCTGTGGTTCATGCGGCGGGTCTTTCCGCGCTGGGCCGAGACACGTCGCCAGGCTTGGGCGCGGCTGGGCGATGAGCCCGGCAGCTGGCAGCGCGCGGTGCGCAGTACCTGGCTGGCCCAGGCCCAGCAGCAGCTCTCCGGCCCTTTGCGGATGAGCAAGACCCTGGTGGCGATGTGTCCGCTGCTCGGCCTGCTTGGCACCGTCAGCGGCATGATCGCGGTATTCGACGTGCTGGCGCTCAACGGCACCGGGAACCCTCGTGGCATGGCCGCGGGCGTCTGGCAGGCGACCCTGCCGACAATGGCCGGCATGGTGCTGGCCATCACTGGACTGTTCAGCTTGGCGCGCCTCGAGCGAATCGCGCGACTGGCTCTCGACCGGCTGGCCGACCAGCTGCGTCACGATTGAGGATTAACGGATGCGTATGCGTCGTCACCACCAGCAGGAAGAAGACACCGGCATCGACCTGACGCCGATGCTCGACGTGGTCTTCATCATGCTGATCTTCTTCATCGTCACCAGCTCCTTCATCAAGGAGTCCGGTGTCGAGGTTCAACGCCCGCAGGCCGATACCGCCAGCGCGCAGGACAAGGGCAACATCCTGATTGCGGTAACGGCTGAAGGTCAGGTCTGGATAGATAAGCAGGCGGTGGATGTACGCAGCGTGCGTGCGCACGTCGAGCGCATGCGCGTAGACCAGCCCGAGGGCGCCGTGGTGGTGCAGGCCGATCAGGATGCGCGGACCGGGCTCGTGGTTCAGGTCATGGATCAGGCGCGTCTGGCCGGGGTCCGGGACGTGGCGCTCGCTGCCAGTTCGGGAGTGCAGTGATGGTCCGCGGACTGGGCCGGATCGCGTTGTCGTTCGTCGCTGCTTGCGTGGTGGCGTTGCTGTTGTTCGCCTTGATGTTGAGCATGGTCACCCCGCCGCGCAGTGAGGTGGCAGACGATCCTGTGGCGATCGCCAATTTCGTGCGCATGGACAGCCGCAACGAAAGCGCCTCGACTCGTTCGCGACAGCAGGCTCCAGAGCCGCCGCAACCGAAGACACCACAACCGCCAACGCCACCCACGCCGAGCATGGCCAGCCCAAGCGCCAACCTGCCGAAACTCGACCTGCAGCTGCCGAACATCGACAGCGGGCTATCCGTCGCCAGCGCGCCAGCGCCGAGCCTGAGCGGTCTGACCGCGGCGGCACCGGCCGCAACGCCGGCTCCTGCGCCCACGGCGGCCGCGGTCGCAGATGCGGCGGCGCAGTCCGGCGGCCCAGAGCAGGAAGTCATGCCGCTGAATGATGTCCGTCCCGAGTATCCGTATCGCGCTCGCCAGCGTGGCATCGAAGGTCATATCAAGCTGGCCTTTACCATCACGCCAGCTGGCAAAGTCGAGAACATCCGTGTTCTGGAAGCCTCGCCACGCAATGTGTTCGATCGTGAAGCTCGCCGTGCCGCCGCGCGCTGGCGTTTCGCGCCGCGTACCGAAAACGGCGCGGCGGTATCGCGTGAAGCGGTAAAAACTCTGCACTTCCGCCTGCAAGGAGAACGCTGACATGCCTCGTTTGCTGCTGTTGATCTCATTGTTGTTCGCTGTCTCGACGCAGGCGGCCCAGACCATCGACCCGTTGGTGTTCAAGGCGCTTGAGCGCGCGCAGACCGCGCAGGAAAAAGGCGATTACAACGCCGCGCGAAACGCGCTTACGCAAGCCGAGGCCAAAGTCGGCAGTGTCGAAGAGGCGCTGTTGTGGCGTAGCCGGGCGTATCTGGCCTGGGCCGAAGGCAACAACCGTCAGGCGCTGGAGTTGCTCGACAAGGCGATCACGAGCGGCAAACTGGACGAGGCGATGCTGCCCAACGAACGGCTCAATCTGGCGAAACTCAATCTGATCGAGCGACGTTATGCCAAGGTGATCAGCCTGCTGGGTTCGCCGGCCGAGGCAAGCGAGGAAGTACTGCAAATGCTAGTGCAGGCCTATCAGGGCCTTGGCCAGCACAGCAAGGCATTGCCGCTGGCCGAGCGCTACGTGCAGGCCAACCCCAACGCGGCGGATACCTGGCTGCAGTTCCTGGTTGCGGGCAACGCCGAGCTGAAGCGTTATGAGACAGCGGAGCGTTGGCAGCGCAAGTTGCTGTCGCGCCATCCGAATGAGGCCAAGATCTGGCGTCAACTGGCCGGGCTGCAGCAGATGGCGGGTGATGAGGACAAGGCGCTTGCCACGCTGCGTGCCGCGCATGCCAAGGGCCTGCGTTTCAGTGAATCGGAGCTGGATAATCTGGTGCTGCTGGCCAGCGCTGCGGATCAGCCCTGGCAGGGTGCCAAGCTGCTTGAAGGGATGCTTGAGTCGCGTTTGCTGGCGAGCAATGCCAGCCGTCACGAGCGCTTGGGCATGCTCTGGTGGCAGGCGCGCGAGCGGGCTGCTGCCGCGACGATCTATCGTCAGCTGGCCGCGCAGACGGCGAGCGCCAAGTTTTGGATGAATGTGGCTCAGCTGGAGCTTGAGCAGGCCCGCTGGCAGGCCGGGCTCGACGCTCTGAAGCAAGCCGAGCGGGCCGGAGCAGAGCGGCGCCAGGTACGCGCTTGGCGTGAATGGGCCGAAGGTGAGCTGAGTTTCGAGCGCGAGCGTCAGATCGCCCGCGTCAACTGAAACGTAAGCGAGTCATCGTAGGGTGCGCTCCGCGCACCGACGTTGATGTATATGGACGCCCCCTCTGGACCATTTCGCTCTTTGATCCGCTCGGTGCGTGGAACGCACCCTCAAAGCTCGAGCTTCGTACCCGGCGCGCCGCGTCCCCGGGAAGCGGACAGCGCTGCCTCCTTATTCCAGCTCGTAGAAATAGATCTTCTCTGCCGACATTCGATACCCGGCTTCGGCCAATTCGCTGCTGGCGTGCTCGACGCGAAGCGGACCTTCGATCCAGAAGGGCTGATAGAGCTGATCGACCTTCACACCCAACTCGCTGGTGGCATGCACGATTTGGTTCGAGGGTGGTGGTGGAACGTGAATGCACGCACCGAAATAAGGCACCAGCAGAAACTCGGTAACGCGACCGTCCTCACTCATGTCCAGCGGCACGATGTAGCCCGGCAACTTCGCCTGGATGCCGTCCAGTGCTTCGACCACTGGTGCGGCGGGAGATTGTTGCGTGGCGGCTGGGCCGGTTTCGGCAGCCAGCGCATCGGCCAGTTGCGACATATCGTGCATCGCGACGGGAGGCGGGGGTGGCGGGGCGTCGGCGGGAATCAGGTCCGACCACTGCAACTCGCGCACATCGGCGATTGCGAGATTGGCCGCAAGGATCAGCAGGGCAGCAAGCAACAGATTTGGCACGGTCATCCTCATAGTCGTATCGACAGGCCATCGGCCAGCGACTGCCGATAAGCACGCCAGGCGGGCACGCTGCCCATCAGCAGCCCGGCCAGCAGTATCGCGGCAAGCAGCGACCATTCATAAGCGCTGGGCCAAGCCAGCGGCAGGTAAAGGCCGTACTCGGCCTGCAGCGGCGTCTGGGCCACGGCGATGGCTACATATAGCAACAACAGCCCGAGCAGCACACCGGCCAGCGCCAGGCTGAAAGCCTCGGCCACCAGCAGGCCGCCGATATGCCAGGGCCGAGCGCCCACCGAACGCAGGATCGCCATCTCCCGGCGTCGCTCGTTGAGGCTGGTCAAGATCGCCGTCAGCATTCCGATGAGTCCGGTCAGCACGACAAACAGCGAAACCACGAACAATGCCTTTTCCGCCGTGCCCATCAGGCTCCAGAGTTCCTGCAGGGCGACGCCGGGCAGGATCGCCAGCAGCGGTTCGCCGCGATACTGGTTGATCTCGCGCTGCAGGGTGAAGGTCGCGATCCTGCTGTTCAGGCCGAGCAGAAATGCGGTGATCTGTTGCGGTTGCAACGCGAGCTGGCGCGCCTGTTCGGCATCGATACGCGCAGCGCCCCGCGCCGGCATGCCGTTCTGCCAGTCGATATGCAGCGCTTCCATCCCAGCGAGGTTGATGTGCAAGGTGCGATCGACCGGTGTCCCGGTGCGTTGCAGGATGCCCACCACACGGAACGGTTTGTCGTCGTGCTTGATCAGGCTGACCGTCGCGACTCCGTGTGCCAGCACCAGCTGTTCGTCCAGCGTGTAGTTCAATGCCCGAGCGACCTCGGCGCCAAGGACCACTTCGAAGGGGTCGTCGGCAAAGGGCCGGCCTTCGGCAAGTTGCAGGGCTTGCTTGCGGCCGTAGCGGTAATGTTCGAAATAGTCAGCGCTGGTGCCTAGCACACGATAGCCACGGTGGGAGTCACCCAGCGAGATGGGAACCGCCCAGTCCACCCGCGGATGCTCGGCGAAATGCTCGAAGCTGTCCCAGCGAATGTTGTTGGTCGCGTTGCCGATACGAAACACCGAGTACAGCAACAGATTCACCGAGCCGGAGCGGGCGCCGACGATCAGGTCGGTGCCGCTGATGGTGCTGGCAAAGCTGGCGCGGGCTTCGGTGCGCACGCGCTCGACAGCGAGCAACAGGCACACCGACAGGGCGATGGCGAATACCGTGAGCAGGGCGGTGAAGCGGCGATTGATCAGGCTCGCCAGGGCCAGACGCAACAGGTACACGATCAAACCTCCGCGGCGCGGCTGGCGCGGTTGAGGTCGCTCAGCGACAGGCTGCGGTCGAAAAGCGGCGCCAGGCTCTGGTCGTGGCTGACGAACAACAGGCTCGAACCGGCTTCGCGGCATTCGGCGAACAACAGCTGGAGAAAGGCTTCGCGGCTGTCCGCATCCAACGCCGAAGTGGGTTCGTCGGCAATGACCAGCTCCGGTTGGCCGATCAATGCCCGCGCCGCGGCGACACGTTGCTGCTGTCCGATGGACAGCGCTTCGGCGCGTCGTTCGAACAGCGCTTCGGATAGCCCAAGATGCGCTAACAGGCTGGCGGTCGCCTGCGCAACGCTACCGTGACGCTGACGGGCACGCTCGGCTCGGAGGGTCGAAAAGCGGCAAGGCAGGCTGACGTTCTCAGCGACAGAAAGAAATGGCAGCAGATTGAATTGCTGAAAGATATAGCCGGTGTGATCGACCCGATAGCGATCCCGTGCACCGGAAGATAGCGTGGCGAGATCCGAACCGAGCAGGCGAACCGTTCCGCGCTGGGCTTTCTGCACGCCGCCGATCAGGCCGAGCAGTGTGGTTTTGCCGCTGCCGGACGGTCCTTTGAGAAACAAACTCTGGCTTCGCTCCAGTTCGAAGTGGGGAATGTCGAGCAGCTCCGTCTGGCCAGGCCAGGCGAAGCCGAGTTCGTTGAGTTCGAGCAGTGGAGCGGTCATTGAATGTTCTGGATCGTTACGGGCGATTCGGGAGTTTACTGACTCATGATCGGGTTGCGGCAGGCCGCGTCGGGTCAGAAGTCCAGCTGTGGATGTTCGGTAGTCAGCTGCGCGCCGCGCTGGCCGTTTGGACCGATCAGTTGTGTCTGGATCTGCTCGGTAGCCGGAAAGGCTTCAAACAGCTTCTGCAGATTGATTCCCTGCAGCGCCTCGGGATTCATGCAGTTATAGCGGTAGCGAGCATGAATGTCGCTGTGCTGGCTGTCATGGTCGTGATGTTCATGCGCGTGCTCAGCCGTTTCGGCGTTTGGGTGGAACAGCGGGCTTTCCAGCTCGACCGTTTTCAACTCGCAGCCGGCGGATGCAGGTAAACCAAACAGTGCGGCTGGCTGTTCGAGCTGCTTGCGCGCGTCGGCAACCTTGTGCTCGTCCGCCGTGCTGCCCGGCGCATGCTCGAAGCCGACCAGATTCATCGCCGGGCTGCGCAGTTCGATGTCCAGCTCAGCGCGTTCCAATGCGATATCCAGCTCCGCCGCGCCATGTACATGGGCGCCCAGGTTGTCCTGCTGATGATCGGGTGCCGGGTGTGCCTGGGCGAGGGTGGATAAAAGGATGAAGGGTAGTGCGAGCGAAAGGTGATACATGGCGAGCTCCCGGCTTTAAAGTGGTTACGTTATAACAAAGGCGTATCGAGACTGGCCAGCCCATTGATAGTCATGTGACCATGCCGTGGCTTTTCGGGAGATGAGAGATGATTCGAATACGTGGGCATATCGGTGAGTTGCCGGTGGATCTGAGTGTGGAACTGGATGAACAGGATTGGGCACAGCTGGCGCGGCAGATGCCGGCGAGCGCCAACGTGCAGAGTATGCAGGCATCAACCGAAGAGGGCATCGACCCGCACTGGCTCGGCGCTCAGCAATTGTTACGCGATGTGGGGCGAATGGAGGGGCCGCAGCTGTTGGCCGAGCTGGAAGCCCTGAGCGGCAGCGCGCAGGTGGCGAAGCGCCTGTTGGTGCGCCTGCGCCACAATGCGCAGGTCAAGGTGCAGAGCAGCGCCGACGCGCCGATCTACAGTTGGGTGGGCGAGGGGGATTGATCGCTCAGAGACGACTTGCCTGAAAGGTGTCGCAGCGGCCCGGCTCGCCACTGTCGAAGCCGGTACGGAACCACTTCACCCTCTGCGCCGAGGTGCCATGGGTGAAGGCATCCGGCACGACGCGTCCCTGGCTCTGCTTCTGCAGGTTGTCGTCGCCGATGGCATTGGCCGCATTCAGGGCTTCTTCCAGATCGCCTTCTTCGAGCCAGTCATGGCGCTGCTGCGCATGGTATGCCCAGACACCCGCGAAGCAATCGGCCTGCAGCTCCTGGCGAACCAGCAAACCGTTGTCGCCTTCCATGTGGGCACCACGCTGGCGTGCGGCCTGCATCTGCTGAGACACGCCTAGCAACGTCTGCACGTGATGACCCACTTCGTGAGCGATGACGTATGCCTGAGCGAAATCCCCTGCCGCGGAGAACCGGGAGGCCATCTCGTCGAAGAATTGCAGATCGAGGTACACCTGGCGGTCGCCAGGGCAATAGAAGGGTCCGACCGCCGAACTGGCGAAACCACATGCTGAATTGACGCCGCCGCGAAAGAGCACCAGCGTTGGGTCGCGGTACTGCTCGCCGGCTTGCTGAAACAAAGCGCGCCAGGTGTCTTCGGTATCTCCCAGGATCGCCTGGACGAAGGCCACCTGCGGATCGTCGCCGCGCGCCGGTGTGTCGCTCTGCTGAGTGGGAGCCGGGCCTGCCTGGTTGGCCAGCTGGCCAAGAATCTGCAGTGGATCCTGGCCGGACAACAGTCCGATCACGACCACCACCGCCACGCCCGCCAGACTCAGACGGCCGCCCCCGATGCCGCCACGTCGGCCACGAGCATCCACCACGTTGTCACTGCGTCGTGCTTTCTTCCAACGCATACATGAGTCCTTCTACCAGACAGTGCTGGTGGATAGACCTCTCGTGTTGGCCGCTAATTCAGCCGGCGGCTTGCGCTTCGTCTGTTTTCGTTCAACGCACCGGGTAGTCGGTGAGTACCGACTGGTCGCCGTCTTTGCTCAGGCCAATGACCTGGTAGGCATCCTTGCGGTCGCCCATCTCCATACCTGGGGAGCCCATGGGCATGCCGGGCACAGCCGCGCCTATCAGATCCGGCTGAGCGCGAAGCTTGAGAATATCGCTAGCAGGTACATGGCCTTCGACGAACTTGCCGTCGATCACGCCGGTGTGGCAGGAGCCCAGGCGGTGCGGCACGCCAAGCTTGGCTTTGACCGATGCCATGTCGGTTTCGACGTGATCGTTCACTTCGAAGCCGTTTTCCTCGAGATGCTTGATCCAGGACTTGCAGCAGCCACAGTTGGCGTCGCGGTGTACATCGATGGCGATGGGCTCGGCTGCCTGAGCAAGGCTGGCGAAAAGGGCGGTAGCGAACAGAAGACGGCGCATGGAAATTCCTCCGGGCGGGATTCGCGGCAGCATACCGCCAAGACGCCCTGGTGCCCAAGTACCGGTCTGTGTGCAAATGTCGCAGTTTCGGGCGCATTGATTAGTTGTAGGGCGAACCAAAGCGGGGCGTTTCGGTCCGATGACCACTGTGGTGCGCAGCCGCTATCAGGAGAGTTTTCGATGCGTTTTGCCCGTTTCGTTCTGATTGTTCAGGCCGTGGTCATGATTGGTTTGAGCCTGGCTTATTGGCTGTGGCCTTATGAGATGGCCAATCTGAACGGGATGCTGCTGATGGAGACCGCCTCGGTCAGCCATATGCGCGTCTATTACGGTGGGTTGCAGTTGGGGCTGGCGCTGTTTCTGCTCTGGGCCATGCGCGCGCCGGAGCGTGTCCGGGCGGCGCTGACGATGCTGGTGATCACCATGCTGGCGCTGGTTGCGGGGCGGCTTGGATCCTTGTGGCTGGACGGCGGTGAGTTGATTGGTTTCGACCTGGCCTCGTTGATCTATCGGGTAGGTGCCGCGTTGCTCGCTGCAGTCGCGTTGCTGCTGATGCGTGAACGCTCGGTGGGTGTGCCTGTTGCCGAGCCAGAAGTGGAACCCCGGCCCAAACGGCCCCCGATCGATGACGGGCCGCCCAAGCCGTTTCGCCTGGGTGACGGACCAGCGGCGCCAGCCGACCATGAGCCTGCGTCAGGGCTTGAGCCGTTTCGGCGGGGTGATCCAGACGGCCCACCGCTGAAAACTCCCTCGGATTCGCCCGTCAGATAACCAGTCCGCAGCGTTGCTGCTCGGTTCAGGCGTTAGCCGCGGCGCACCAGCAGCACGCCCGATTCCATGTGGTGGGTATAGGGGAATTGGTCGAACAGCGCGCAGCGTTCGATGCGATGAGTGTCGTGTAGCAGGGCGATGTTCTGCGCCAGCGTCTCGGGATTGCAGGAAATGTAGAGGATGCGCTCGAAGCGGCGCGTCAGTTCGCAGGTGTCCGGATCCATGCCGGCGCGGGGCGGGTCGACGAAAACGCTGCCGAAGTCATAGCTCTTCAGGTCGATGTCAGCCAGCCGGCGGAACGGGCGCACCTCGTTCAGCGCCTGGGTCAGTTCCTCGGCCGAGAGGCGCACCAGGCTGACGTTGTCGATGCCATTGTCGTCGAGGTTGCTTAGTGCGGCATTCACCGAGGACTTGCTGATCTCGGTGGCCAGCACTTTACGCACGTGGGTGGCCAGCGGCAGGGTGAAGTTGCCGTTGCCGCAGTAGAGCTCCAGCAGGTCGTCGTTGCGCTGGCCCAGTGCTTCGAAAGCCCAGTTCAGCATCTTCTGGCAGACCTTGCCGTTGGGCTGGGTAAAGGCGCCTTCCGGCTGGCGATAGCGGAAGCTGCGGCCAGCCACCACCAGTTCCTCTTCCACGTAATCACGGCCGATGACGATGCGCTTGCCGCGCGAGCGGCCGACGATGCTCGCGCCCAGTTCCTCGCTCAACTGCTCGGCGGCGGTCT
The DNA here is from genome assembly GCF_019355055.1 of Pseudomonas sp. MTM4. Lineage (NCBI taxonomy): Bacteria > Pseudomonadati > Pseudomonadota > Gammaproteobacteria > Pseudomonadales > Pseudomonadaceae > Pseudomonas > Pseudomonas sp. MTM4. The sequence goes on along the minus strand of NZ_CP048411.1, from coordinate 2,277,951 downwards.
GCCAGGCCTCGTCCAGCGGACGATGATAGGCGAGGGTGATCAGTGCATCGCCCGCCAGGGTGGTGAGAAATTCCACCTGGAACAGCTTGAAACTCAGTGCTTCGCTGGCCTGCCAGGCGGCTTTCAGTTGCGGCATCAACTCGTTGATGCGGCGGCTGGCGATAGGAAAGTCGTCGATCAGGATCGGCGTTCGGTTATCGCCCGGCTCGAACATGGCGTAGTGGCGCTGACCAGCCTCGCGCCACAGACGGAATTCGGTGCGCAGCCGGTAGTGCTCGCGCGGCGAATCGAAGACTTCCGGCGCCGGCGCGTCGAACGGCGTCAGCAGCTCGCGCAGCCGCTCGGCCTTGGTGGCGAGTTGAGTGTCGTAGGTGGCGGGGTCGAAGCGAAGATGAGTCATGGTGGCGGCCGTTGCGTGGTGGCCGCGGCGTGTCCGCGCGGCGATCGATGACGAAGGCTGGGCTCGCGCCCACCGATGGGGGCGCCGATTGTACGGAGCTGGGGCGGTATTGTCAGGGGCTGCGGGTGGGTGAGGTGGGGCGGGATGGGGCGGAAAAGGTGGGCTTGAAGCGGACCGCCGCCCGGCCCACGCTACCGTGCATGGCCTTGTAGGGTGGGCTTTAGCCCACCGATAACAGTGCATGACCTCGTAGGGCGGACCGAGCGGCGGTCCGCTTCAGCCCACCGACAACACCGCAAGCTCAGCCGTTGAAAAAGCCCAGCTTGATCACGAACAGAATCGACAGGATCCACATTGCCGGGCTCAGTTCGCGCCAGCGACCGGCCAGCAGCTTGACCGCGGTCCAGGCGATGAAGCCGAAGGCGATGCCGTTGGCGATGGAGAAGGTCAGCGGCATGGCCAGGGCGGCAACCACCACCGGCGCGGCGACGGTCATGTCGTCCCAGTCGATGCCGGCCAGGCTGCTCATCATCAGCACGGCGACGAACAGCAGGGCCGGCGCCGTGGCATAAGCCGGCACGGCACCGGCCAGCGGCGCGAAGAACAGGCTGAGCAGGAAAAGCAGCGCGACCACGCAGGCGGTCAAGCCGGTGCGGCCGCCGGTACTGATGCCGGCGGCGGATTCGATGTAGCTGGTGGTGGTGGAGGTGCCGAGCGCCGCACCGGCCATGGTCGCGGTGCTATCGGCCAGCAGGGCGCGGCCCAGGCGCGGCATCTTGCCGTCCTTGTCCAGCAGATTGGCCTTCTGTGCCACGCCGATCAGGGTGCCGGAGGTGTCGAACAGATCGACGAAGAGAAAGGCGAAGATCACGCTGATCAGGCCGATATCCAGCGCGCCGGCGATATCCAGCTGCATGAAGGTCGGCGCCAGCGATGGCGGCATCGAGACCACGGCATCGAGCTCCGACAGCCCGAGCAGGATCGACAGGCCGGTCACCAGCAGGATGCCAATCATCACCGCGCCGGTGACCTTGCGGTACGCCAGCGCAGCGATGACGAAGAAGCCCAGGCAGGCCAGCAGGGGGCCGCCGGCAGAAAGGTCGCCCAGGCCCACCAGGGTGGCCGGGTTGTCCACCACGATGCCGGCGTTCTTCAGCGCGATGATCGCCAGGAACAGGCCAATGCCTGCCGCAATGCCGGCGCGCAGGGGCAGTGGAATGCTGTTGATGATCCATTCACGGATCTTGAAGATCGACAGCAGGAAGAAGATCGCACCGGAGAGAAACACTGCACCCAGCGCCGTCTGCCAGGTGTAACCCATGGTCAGCACCACGGTGTAGGTGAAGAAGGCGTTCAGGCCCATGCCCGGCGCCAGCGCGATCGGGTAGTTGGCCAGCAGCCCCATGATTGCCGAACCGATGGCACCGGCGAGACAGGTAGCGACGAACACCGCGCCGTGATCCATGCCGGTTTCGGCGAGGATGCTCGGGTTGACGAAGAGGATGTAGGCCATCGTCAGGAAGGTGGTGATACCGGCCAAAACCTCGGTGCGCAGCGTGGTGTTGTGCGCCTTCAGTTGGAACAGCTTCTCCAGCATGGTGAATCCCCTTGTGTGCCGGTCGTGGCCTGGCGGTTGGGTGATGTCTGCCTCTCGGGGGCAGTCTCGCTACAGCAAAGCCTATAAGCGGGTTACTCGCCAAGGCGGCGCATCTTACACCGGCCCCGCGGCGGGTTGAATTTCCCATTGCGTGACCAGCGGGTTTCGCCAGCTGGCACATCGATTGCCATCGTCTACCGGCATTCGCTCACTGGCCACCCCGTCATCCGGCTGAACGTTCTTCCCGCCTGGGCAGTCGTACGCCAAGACGCACGGACAGCGCACCAGATGCCTGAGGTCCTCGGCGAACCTGCGCAGAACAGGTCGCGGATGACTCCCGAACCGTGAGGCTGCCATGAGCGAAACATCTTCCGCTGCAGGTGGGATTGCCGCCTGCTCCATTACCCTTGAATTGAATGGCGAGAGCCGCCAAGTCGAGGTCTATCCCTGGACCACGCTGCTCGATCTGCTGCGCGAACAGCTGTCATTGACCGGGACCAAAAAGGGCTGCGACCACGGTCAATGCGGCGCCTGTACGGTGTTGCTCAATGGCAAACGGATCAATTCCTGCCTGACCCTGGCGATCATGCACGACGGTGCGCAGCTGACCACTATCGAGGGCTTGGCCCGAGGCGAAGAACTGCATCCGATGCAGGCTGCCTTCGTCAGCCACGACGCCTTTCAGTGCGGCTATTGCACGCCAGGGCAGATCTGCTCGGCGGTGGGGCTGGTCGCCGAAGGTCACGCTCGGACACGCGATGAGCTACGCGAACAGATGAGCGGCAACCTGTGCCGCTGCGGCGCCTATCCGAACATCCTCGCCGCCATTGAAGACGCGATGCCGCAGACCCGCGACCGCCTGACTGCCGTGCGGGAGGTGAAGCCGTGAACCCTTTCAGCTATGCGCGCCCCGCCGCGATCGACGAAGCCATAAGTCTGTTTCGCCCGGACAGCCGCTATATCGCCGGCGGCACCAATCTGCTCGATCTGATGAAGGAAAACGTTACCCGTCCGGCGCAGCTGATCGACATCACCCAGCTGCCGATGAGTGATATCGAGGAAACTGCCGATGGCGGTCTACGTATCGGCGCACTGGTGAGCAATTCGGATCTGGCCTGGCATCCGCGGGTGCAACAACACTATCCGCTGCTGTCCCAAGCGATTCTCGCCGGCGCCTCGCCGCAGCTGCGCAACATGGCCACCACTGGCGGCAACCTATTGCAGCGCACCCGTTGTTACTACTTTTATGACAGCACCACGCCGTGCAACAAACGTGAGCCCGGCAGCGGCTGCCCGGCGCGTGATGGCCTCAATCGCATTCACGCGATTCTCGGCCACAGCGAGGCCTGCATCGCGGTGCATCCCTCCGACATGTGCGTGGCTCTGGCGGCACTGGAGGCCGTAGTGATTGTGCAGGGCCCGCAGGGCGAGCGGCGTATTGCCTTTGCTGATTTCCATCGCTTGCCCGATGAGACGCCGGAGCGCGACAACACGCTGGCCGAGGGCGAACTGATCACTGCAGTCGAGTTGCCTGCGCAGGGCTTTTCCGCACATTGCAGCTACCTCAAGTTGCGTGACCGCGCCTCCTATGCCTTTGCACTGGTCTCGGTCGCAGCCGCGCTGGAGCTGGACGGCGACACCATTCGCAGCGCCCGCATCGCCATGGGCGGCGTGGCGCATAAGCCGTGGCGCAAGCATGAAGCTGAAGCGCTGCTGATCGGCAAGGCGCCGGATGAGCCCGCCTTCACCGCAGCGGCCGATGCCCTGCTCGAAGGCGCCAGCGGCTTCGAGCACAACGCCTTCAAGATCGAGCTGAGCCGGCGCGCCATCGTCCGCGCCCTGACCGACGCCGCCAAAGGAGCCGCCCGATGAAACCCGCCACTTCCCCTTTTGGCCAGCCCATCGATCGCGTCGACGGACCGCTCAAGGTCACCGGCCAGGCACGCTATGCCGGCGAATTCCATGTGCCGGGGCTGCTCTACGGCAGCGTCGTCAACAGCGGCATTGCTCGTGGTCGGATCGTCAGCATCGATGCCAGCGCGGCCGAGGCGGTGCCCGGCGTGGTGCTGGTGCTGACCCACCAGAATCGCCCGCCAATCGCCAGCTATGACGAACCCTACGAGGACGACGATGCGGCGGAGGGCTCGCCGTTCCGTCCGCTGTTCAACGACCGCATCCTCTACAGCGGCCAGCCGATTGCGCTGGTGGTGGCGGAAAACCTTGAGCTGGCCCGTTATGCCGGCAGCCTGGTGCGGGTGGAATACGATCGCGAGCCCCACCGGACCGATCTGCTCAGTGAGCTGGAAAGCGCACACAAGGCGCCGGCCGAGCTGCCGCCACCGCGCGGCGACGTGGACGCCGCGCTGCGTGGCGCACCACTCAGGCTCGATTTGGAATACAGCACGCCGGTGGAACATCACAACCCGATGGAGCCGCACGCATCCACCGTTCACTACCTGCCTGAAGGCAAGCTGGAAATCTACGACAAGACCCAGGGCGTGCAGAACTGCATGCGCTATGTGGAAGGTGTGTTCGGCATGGAGGGCAAGATCCGCGTGCTTTCGCCCTTTGTCGGCGGCGCTTTTGGTTCCGGCTTGCGACCGCAGCATCAGCTGCCGCTGGCAGTGATGGCGGCGCTCAAGCTCAAGCGCTCGGTGCGCGTCACGCTCAAGCGTCAGCAGATGTTCACCTTCGGTTATCGCCCGCGTACCGTGCAGCGTTTTGCCATCGGCGCGGCGGCCAACGGCCAGCTGGTGGCGATCAGCCACCAGGCGATCGGCCAGACGTCGTCGTTCGAAGACTTCACCGAACATGAAGTCGAGTGGTCGGGGATGCTTTATCAATGTCCCAACGTGAAGCTGGATTACCAGCTGGTGCCGCTGGACGTTTACACCCCTCTGGACATGCGCGCGCCCGGCGCGGCCATCGGCGTATTCGCCCTGGAATGCGCCATGGATGAGCTGGCCTATGCGGCAAAGGTCGATCCGCTAACGCTGCGCCTGACCAACTATGCCGAGCGCAACGGTAACGAGGACAAGCCCTATTCCAGCAAGGAACTGCGCCAGTGTTACGAGCAGGGCGCCGAACGCTTCGGTTGGTCGCGCCGGTCGATGGAGCCGCGTTCCATGCGCGACGGTAATCAGCTGATCGGCTGGGGACTGGCCACTGGCGTCTGGGAGGCGATGCAGATGCCGGCCAGCGCCAAGGCCTGCATCGAGCCGGATGGCCGGCTCGTGGTTAGCAGCGCCACGGCGGATATCGGCACCGGCACCTACACGGTGATGACCCAGATCGCAGCGGCCGCCATGGGCCTGCCGATGGAGCGCGTGGAGTTTCGCCTGGGCGATTCGAACCTTTCCCAGGCTCCGCTGGAGGGCGGCTCGGCGACTGTTTCCTCAGTGGGCAGTGCCGTGCAGCAAGCCTGCGAGGCGCTGTGCCAGAAGATACTGGATACCGCGCAGCAGACACCGGTGTCGCCATTCACCGGAGCCAAACTCGACGACGTGGAGTTCGTCGACGGCCAGATGCGGCTGAAGGCGGCGCCTGCGCACAGCGTCGAGATCGAGCAGGTCGTCGCGGTCACTGGCGTACTCGAGGCCGAGGTGAGTATCGAACCGGGCGAGAAGCGCAACGAATATTCCACCGCCACGCATTCGGCCGTGTTCGTCGAAGTGCGGGTGGACGAGACGTTGGGTACCGTCAAGGTGAGCCGCGTGGTCAGCGCTGTGGCAGCCGGGCGCGTTGTTAACCCGAAAACAGCCGGTAACCAGATCGCTGGCGGCGTGGTCTGGGGCATCAGCCAGGCGCTGCACGAGGAGACCATGATCGACCACGCGCTGGGCCGCTACATGAACCACAACCTTTCCGAGTATCACGTTCCGGTGAACGCCGATATCGGTGAGGTGGACGTGATCTTCGTCGAGGAAAAAGACGAGATTGTCAACGCGCTCGGCTCCAAGGGCGTCGGCGAGATCGGCAATGTCGGTGTCGCGGCAGCGGTGGCCAATGCCATCTACCACGCCACCGGCAAGCGGGTACGGGATCTGCCGATCACGATGGATAAGTTGCTCTAGGGCGGCTGGAAGCTGTAAGCGTCTCTGGTGGGCTGAAGCCCACCCTACATTGGGGGGCGCGGAACGCTACAGCCCGTAGGGTGGGCTTTAGCCCACCACCATAGAGAGATACTGGCAGCCTCTGGTGTCTGAAGCGGAGCGCCGCCCGGTCCACCCTGCGTGCTCAGGCGAACCGGTGCCTCGCTCACGCCTTGATCGCTCGCAGGATCACGAACTTGGGCGTCGCCGCGACTTGCTCGACCTTGCCGAACAGCCGTTTGAGTTTCAGGTGATAACCCAGATGGCGGTTACCGACGATCCACAGCTCGCCGCCCTTGCTCAGCGCCGCCTTGGCCTGGGTGAACATGCGCCAGGCGAGGAAGTCGCCGACCACCTGTTGCTGGTGAAAGGGTGGGTTGCACAGCACCAGATCCAGCGAGCCGGCCGGCTGTTCGGCCAGACCGTCACCAGCGCGAATGTCAGCGGGGCGTTCGCCGAGGATCGCCTGCCAGTTCTCGCGGGCCGACTGCACCGCCATATAGCTTTCATCCACCAGCGTCAGTTGCGCCTGCGGGTTGCTCAGCGCATAGACGATGCCGAGCACGCCGTTGCCGCAGCCCAGATCCGCCACGCGCAGATCGCCGAGTGCCTTGGGCAGGTGCGGCAGGAAGGCGCGCGTGCCGATGTCCAGGTCTTCGCGACAGAACAGGTTGGCGTGGTTGGTCAACTCGATGGCTGGCTGATCGAGACGGTAGCGCGTGGGGTAGGGCGATACCGGTACCGGTATTTCGACGGGTATCGCCGTCAGCAAACGGGCCTTCTTCACCGCCAGCGAGGCCTGCACCGGGCCGACGTATTTCTCCAGCAGATCGCCCGCCGCGCGCGGTAGATGCTTGATCATCGCTGCGGCGATTACCTGAGCGCCGGGTGCCAGCTGGCCGTACAAACGGATCAGCTGTTCTTCCAGCAGTGCCAGGGTCTTGGGCACGCGAATCAACACCAAATCGAACGGGCCGCCGGCGACTTGGCTGGCGGGCATGAAGGCAACGCTGTCGGCCGGCATGCCGTTGCGTGCCAGATTCTTCTGCAACGCCAGGTGTGCGAGATGGGAGTCGCCGCTGCTGGTCACCTTCGCGTGCGGTGCCAGCGAGGCGGCCAGGGCGCCGAAGCCGTCATTGAGTACCAGCACCCGCGCGTCGGCCGGCAACCCCTGTGCGTGTAGATGTGCGAGCAGATACTCGTCGGCGGCATCGAACGCCTGTAGCGGTTCGTTCGGTTGCTCGGGCTGGCGGATCAGGTCGAGGCGCGCATACGGGGATTCGAGAATAGGCATAAGAACTGGCGGTGTTTGTTGGCGTCGGAAAGGTGTATCAAGGGCCTAACCCTCGAATCCGCAGATGTCCGCGAAGGGAGCGAAGTATGACCGTCAGCGAAGAGAAGTTCACCCGCCAGCGCCTGCTCGAGGTGCAGACGTTGACGCCCAGCCTGTTCACCCTGCGCACCACGCGCGATCCGGGCTTCAGATTCACGGCCGGACAGTTCGCCCGGCTGGGTGTGCGCAAGCCCAGTGGCAGCATCGTCTGGCGGGCCTATTCGATGGTGTCGGCACCGCACGACGAGTTTCTCGACTTCTTCTCCATCGTTGTGCCGGACGGCGAGTTCACCAGCGAGCTGAGTCGCCTCGAACCCGGCGATGAGTTGTTGATCGACAAGCAGGCGTTCGGCTTTCTGACCCTGGACCGCTTCCCCGATGGCCGTGATCTTTGGTTGCTGGCCACCGGTACCGGGCTGGCGCCGTTTCTCTCGATCCTGCAGGGCTTGGAGGTGTGGGAGCGCTTCGAGCGCATCGTGCTGGTCTACAGCGCACGTACCGAATCGGAGCTGGCGTATCAGCAACTGATCCGCGAACTGCCGGAGCGCGAATATCTGGATGGGCTGGGCAGCAAGCTGACCTATCTGCCGGTCGTTACCCGCGAGCAGGTGCCTGGCGCGCTGAACGGACGCATCACCACGCTGATCGAAGACGGCGAACTGGAGCGCGCCGCCGATCTGAAGCTGGAGCCGGAGCATTCGCGCATCATGCTCTGCGGCAACCCGCAGATGATTGAAGATACCCGCACCATCCTCAAGACACGCGACCTCAACCTGGCGCTGACCCGCAGGCCGGGTCAGGTGGCGGTGGAGAATTATTGGTAAGGGAAAACCGAAAAGCGCTGGAGGCTTTAAGGCTGGACTTCAGCCCAATGTTCCGAGCTCGAGGCTGTCGTGGTGGGCTAAAGCCCACCCTACGGTTGCGGGCGCATTTGGTGTCAATAGGTAGGGTGGGCTTCAGCCCACCAACCTTGCAGGCCCGACTGTTGTCGCGGTGGACTGAAGCGGAACGCCGCCGGCCCGCCCTACGAAGCCAGCCTTAGAAAACGAAAAACCCCCGCCGGACGATCCGGCAGGGCTTTGGCTTCCAGCTTCAGGCTTCCTGCTGCTTTTAAACCACGCCCTGCGCCAGCATGGCGTCCGCAACCTTAACGAAGCCGGCGATGTTGGCGCCTTTGACGTAGTTGATGCGGCCGTTTTCTTCGCCGTAGGCGACGCAGGCGTGATGGATGGACTGCATAATGCTGTGCAGCTTGGTGTCCACCTCGCCGGCGGTCCAGTGCAGGCGCATGGCGTTCTGGCTCATTTCCAGGCCGCTACAGGCCACACCGCCGGCGTTGGAGGCTTTGCCCGGCGCGTAGAGGATGCCGGCCTCGATGAACAGGTCCACCGCTTCCAGGGTGGAAGGCATGTTGGCGCCCTCGGCCACACAGATGCAGCCGTTTTTCAGCAGTGTGCGGGCATCTTCGCCGTCCAGTTCGTTCTGAGTGGCGCAGGGCAGGGCGATGTCGCACGGCAGGCCCCACGGGCGCTGGTCGGCCAGATAGGACACGCCGAAGTGAGCACCCATTTCTTCCAGGCGACCGCGACGCACGTTTTTCAGGTCCATGAGGTAGGCCCACTGCTCTTCGGTCATGCCGTCAGCGAAATGCAGGGTGCCGCCCGAGTCGGACAGGGAAATGACCTTGCCGCCCATCTCCATGACCTTCTGCGCGGCGTATTGCGCGACGTTGCCGGAGCCGGAAATCGAGACTCGCTTGCCTTCGAAGCTGCTGCGTACGCTCTTGAGCATTTCTTCTGCGAAATAGACGCAGCCGTAGCCGGTGGCTTCCGGGCGAATCAGGCTGCCGCCGTAGGCCAGGCCCTTGCCGGTAAGGACCGAAGTGAACTGGTTGGACAGGCGCTTGTACTGGCCGAACATGAAGCCGATTTCACGTCCGCCGACACCGATGTCACCAGCCGGCACGTCGAGATCGGCGCCGATGTGGCGATACAGTTCGCTCATGAACGACTGGCAGAAGCGCATGACTTCGTTGTCGCTCTTGCCCTTGGGGTTGAAGTCCGAGCCGCCCTTGCCGCCGCCCATGGGTAGCGAGGTCAGGGAGTTCTTGAAGACCTGTTCGAACGCGAGAAATTTAAGAACGCCGACGTTGACCGAAGGGTGGAAGCGTAGGCCGCCTTTGTAGGGGCCGATGGCGCTGTTCATCTGAATGCGGAAACCGCGGTTGACCCGTACCTGACCCTGGTCGTCGACCCAGGGCACCCGGAACATGATTGCCCGCTCGGGCTCGACCATCCGCTCCAGAATCCCGGCTTGCATGTAGCGCGGGTTGGCTTCCAGAAAGGGCCAGAGGCTGCGAACGACCTCTTCTACGGCCTGATGGAACTCTGGTTGGTGAGGGTCGCGCTGCTTAACACGGGCAAGAAAGGCGTCAACGGATTCGATCATTTAAAGAGCCCTCGTCGGACCGCTAGCAGCAGTCATTAAAATTTTTTTGGGCGGCGACTCTAACAAACAACTTTTGCACCGTGAAGGTGCCACATGGTCCGAAGTGTCGCATCTTGGTGCGTGAATGGTCCGGTGCGGCTGTGAGCTGCGCGCCGCGAAGCAAGGAACTTCGGTGCGCCCGTATGACCGAAAAAAGAAGGCGTGCGTGCCCTGGCGCGGCGCTGGGGGGCTGTCGCTGGCCTCGAATTTTTAACTGCCGGAAGAAAACCAAGGGGTGCAAGTGATTGTCGTGATCATGGGTGTATCTGGAAGCGGCAAAACGACCATTGGCGAGCAGTTGGCCGCTCGTCTGGGGTGCGGTTTCTCGGATGCCGATGAGTATCACGGACCTGCCAACAAGGCGAAAATGGCCGCCGGAATCCCGCTCACCGATGAGGATCGCCAGCCTTGGTTGCAAGCGATGCATGAAGCCATCGCCGAACGGGCACGCCAGGGAAGGGATCATGTGTTCGCCTGCTCGGCGCTCAAACGTCGATATCGCGATGTGCTGCGTGGCGAAGTTGCCGATGTGAGACTGGTTTTTCTGCAGGGGCCTCGTGACGTGCTGGAGGAGCGCATCGCCAATCGTCGCGGGCATTTTTTCGCATCTGCGCTGTTGGATGATCAGCTCGCCAATCTCGAGCCGCCAGAGAAGAGCGAGGCGCTGATCATGGATATCCGCCATGAACCGGACGCGCTCGTCGAGCAGATCGTCAAGGCGCTTGCTGCGACAGGATGCAACCAGGACTAGCGTTATGGCTCGCTTGGCCGCATCGAGGCTCGGCGCTTCTGACCAGTAAGAAAGCCGATACGAAAACGGAGCCTTTCGGCTCCGTTTTCGGTTGTGTTACTGCGCCAACTTCTTGTATTTGACGCGATGCGGCTGAGCGGCGGCGTCGCCCAAGCGCTTCTTGCGGTCGGCCTCGTACTCGGTGTAGTTCCCCTCGAAGAAGACGATGTCACCGTTGTCCTCGTAGGAAAGGATGTGCGTGGCGACCCGGTCCAGGAACCAGCGGTCGTGGGAAATCACGATCGCCGCGCCGGGGAAGTCCAGCAAGGCTTCTTCCAGTGAACGCAACGTTTCCACGTCGAGGTCGTTGGACGGTTCATCGAGCAGCAGCACGTTGGCGCCTTCCTTGAGCGTCAACGCCAGATGCAGGCGACCGCGCTCACCACCGGACAGGTCCTTGACGAACTTCTGCTGGTCACCGCCCTTGAAGTTGAAACGCCCCACGTAGGTGCGCGACGGCACTTCATAGCTGCCGATGCGGATCATGTCGGAGCCGTCGGACACCGCTTCCCACACCGTCTTGCTGCCATCCAGGTCCTCGCGGCTCTGGTCCACGCAGGCGACCTGCACGGTGTCGCCGATTTCGATGCTGCCCGAGTCCGGCTGCTCCTTGCCCATGATCATGCGGAACAGCGTCGATTTGCCCGCGCCGTTGCCGCCGATCACGCCGACGATGGCACCCTTGGGCATGCTGAACGAAAGGTCTTCGATCAGTACGCGATCGCCGTAGCCCTTGGTCACGTTCTTGAAGTCGATGACCTTGTCGCCCAGGCGCGGCCCGGCCGGGATGTAGATTTCGTTGGTTTCGCTGCGCTTCTGGAATTCCTGCGATTGCATTTCCTCGAAGCGCTGCAAGCGTGCCTTGGACTTGGACTGGCGGGCCTTGGCGCCTTTACGCACCCACTCCAGTTCTTCCTTCATGGCCTTCTCATGGGCCGACTGCTGTTTGGATTCCTGGGCCAGACGGTTGGATTTGGTTTCCAGCCAACCGGAGTAGTTGCCTTCGTAAGGGATGCCCGCGCCGCGGTCGAGTTCGAGAATCCAGCCAGCGACGTTGTCGAGGAAGTAACGGTCGTGGGTGATCGCAACCACGGTGCCGGGGAAGTCGTGGAGGAAGTGTTCCAGCCAGGCCACCGAGTCGGCGTCCAGGTGGTTGGTTGGTTCGTCCAGCAGCAGCATGTCGGGTGCCGAGAGCAGCAGGCGGCACAGGGCGACACGGCGCTTTTCACCACCGGACAGGTGTTCGACCTTGGCGTCCCATGGCGGCAGGCGCAAGGCGTCGGCGGCGACTTCCAGCTGGCGTTCCAGGTTGTGGCCATCGCTGGCCTGCAGGATGGCTTCGAGCTTGGCCTGTTCGGCGGCCAGCTTGTCGAAGTCGGCATCGGGTTCGGCGTAGGCGGCATAGACTTCATCGAGGCGCGCCTGGGCGTCCTTGATGCTGCTGACGGCCTCTTCAACCACTTCGCGAACCGTCTTGCTCGCGTCGAGCTCGGGTTCCTGGGGCAGATAACCGACGTTTAGGTCGGGCATCGCCCGCGCTTCGCCGTCGAACTCCTTGTCGACGCCGGCCATGATCCGCAACAGCGTGGATTTACCCGCGCCGTTGAGGCCGAGCACGCCGATCTTGGCGCCGGGGAAGAAGGACAGGGAGATGTTCTTGAGAATCTCGCGCTTCGGTGGAACGACCTTGCTCAGCCGATGCATGGTATAGACGTATTGAGCCATGGAAACGAATGCCCGTGACAGAGAAATAGAGGAAGGAAAGCCCCGCCGCTGGGGCGGGTCAGAACAATCCGGCAAAGCTACCGGAATGCTCATGGCAGGGCAAACCACCGGCCATGCCTCAGCGTGATGGCATTTTGCCGCTCAACGGGGCATCATTGCGTTCTTTTCGCGTTAGCTGTATGGCTTTTCTCGCCTTATCACATAGGTCCGATCCGCTTGGCCGATACTGATCCCCTTCAGCCGCGCTCGTCCCGTCCCGAGTGGTTCACCAGGCTCGGCCAGCTGGCGGGCCGGGTGTTTAGCCGCTGTCTGTCGCCCCGGCGTTCTGTTTCCCGTTGGCAAGCGTTGCGCTATTCAGACTCCATACTGGACGCCATCGAAGAGCGTATCGTCATCAGCGACCTCACCGGTCGGCTGCAGTATCTCAATAGCCAGGCCGGGTCGATGTTCGGCCTGAACAATCGAGACGTGGGACGTTATCGACTGCAGGAGCTGCTGCCGACGCTCTGCCGCGATGCATTCGAGGCCGGCGATCCGCGCTCCGATCTCGATTTGGAGCCCGTGCGACGGCTGCAGGATGGGGAAACACACCTATATTCCATGACCCGCCGAGCACTGTGCCTGGGCGGCAATGCGCAGCCTTCCGGTTTCGTCTGGGTCATGCGCGACATCACGCGTGAGCAGCAGGCGCAGACAGCGCTGGCGGAGCGGGAGCGCTTCTGGTCCGAGGTGCTGCGTGCGGTGCCCGACACGCTTTACGTGCAGGATCTAACGGCGGGCAAGCTGCTGTTCAGTAATAACAATCTGGCCTCGCGCCTGGGTTACAGCGAAGAGGAGCGTGGCGAGGAAGCCAATTTCTTCTGGCAGCGCATCAGTCACCCGGACGACCAGGAATACATCGCGCGGCTACTCGCCCTGCGCGGCTCGATGACCGACGGTCAGAGCCAGGAATCTCTGCTGCGTTGGCGCCATCGTAACGGCAAATGGCATTGGTTCAGCGTTTCCGAACAGGTGCTGGCGCGCGATGAGCAGGGACGGGTGCAGCGGCTGATCGGCGTGGCCCGGGACGTCACCGCTAATATCGAGCACAGCCATTCCCTGCGTGTCAGTGAACGTCGGTACCGCATGCTGGCCGACAGCCTGCGCGATCTGATCTTCACCACTGACAGCGCGGTACGCATCAATTACATCAGCCCGTCGGTGCAGACCATGCTGGGCTACAGCCCGGAATGGGTGGCCCGTCATGGTCTGGATCGGGTAGTGACCAAGCCGCGCCAGGCCGCCGGCTTCTACGATTTGATGCGCAGAGTGCGCAAGGCTTCGGCCAATCCGGCAGCGATCGCTGAACTCGGCCAGAGTCTGCAAGGCGAAACGTTGTACTTCGATTGTGTTGCCGCCGACGGTCGAACGCTCGCGCTCGAGTTGCGCGTCATGTTGCTCTGGAACGAAAACAATCGTTTCGATGGCACTCTGTGCATCGCCCGTGACATAAGCGAGCAGCGCCAGGCGGAGAAGGCGCTGCGCCGCGCGGCGACGGTATTCGACCATTCCACCGCCGCTATCGTGGTCACCGATCCTGCTGGGCAGATCGTCCAGGTCAACGCGGCGTTCCAGCGCATCACCGGTTATCGCACCGACGAGATACTGGGCAAGCTGCCGACGGCGCTCAGCGCGGATCGACAGCAAGCCAACCAGATGACCTTCGTTCGCGACAAGATTCTTCAAGCTGGCACCTGGGAAGGCGAGTTCTGGCTCAAGCGCAAAGAGGGCGAAACCTATCCGTGCTGGGTCGGCATTACCGCCGTGCGCGACGCTGAAAACGACTTGGTCAGCTACGTCTGCTTCTTTAGCGACATGAGCGAGCGCAAGGCCAGCGAGAAACGCATCCATCGCCTGGCCTATTACGATGGCCTGACTCAGTTACCCAACAGGACGCTGTTCCAGGACCGCCTGCACAGCAGCCTGCAACTGGCCGCACGACGCGGTGGCTGGGTGGTGCTGATGTTTCTCGACCTGGATCGGTTCAAGCCAATCAACGACTCGCTGGGCCACGCCGCGGGCGATCGGATGCTTAAGGATGTCGCCGCGCGTCTGGCTTCGTGCGTCGACGAGGACGATACGGTGGCGCGCATGGGCGGTGACGAGTTCACCTTTCTTCTGCGCCCAAGCGGCGACCGCGATGAAGCCCTGAGCCGTGCAATTCAGGTTGCCGAACGCATTCTGGCCAGCCTGGCCGAGCCATTCGTGCTGTCGGGTCGGGAGTTCTTCGTCACCGCCAGCATCGGCATCGCGCTCAGCCCGCAGGATGGCAACGACCTCAGCCAGTTGATGAAGAACGCCGATACGGCGATGTACTACGCCAAGGAGCGCGGCAAGAACAACTTCCAGTTCTACCAGGCCGAGATGAATGCCCGCGCGCTGGAACGTTTAGAACTGGAAAGCGATCTGCGCCACGCGCTCGAGCAGCGGCAGTTGGTGCTGCATTACCAGCCGCAATTCCTCGTCGATGGCCACACCCTGACCGGCGTGGAGGCGCTGTTGCGTTGGCAGCACCCACTGCGTGGCCTGGTACCGCCAGACGATTTCATCCCGGCGCTGGAAGAGCTTGGGCTGGTGGTGGAAGTCGGCGACTGGGTGCTCCGCGAAGCCTGCCGGCAGATCGTCGAGTGGCAGGCGCAGGGGCTGGTCGTGCCGAAAGTCTCGGTGAACCTTTCCGCCAGGCAGTTCGCCGATGGTCGGCTCGGTCAGCGCATCGCGGCGATTCTGGCGTCCAGCGACATCCTGCCGGGCCGGCTGGAGCTGGAGCTGACCGAAAGCATTCTGATGCAGGATGTGAATGGAGCGATGCGCACCCTCGACTCGCTCAAGCGCCTCGGACTCTCCCTTGCGATCGACGATTTCGGCACCGGCTATTCCTCGCTGAATTATCTGAAGGCGTTCCCTATCGACGTGCTGAAGATCGACCGCAGCTTCGTCGACGGCGTGCCGGCGGGCGAGCAGGACACGCAGATCGCTCACGCAATCATCGCCATGGCGCACAGCCTCAGACTGTCAGTGATCGCCGAAGGAGTGGAAACACAGGCGCAGCTGGATTTTTTGCGCGAGCATGACTGCGATGAAGTGCAGGGTTACTTCCTCGGCCGACCGATGCCTGCCGACGGGTTGTCGATCTATTTGAGTGAGGATCGGACGATCGACAGAACTGTCGCAGACTAAGCGTGGTGCGCGAAACGCCGACCGTATTTTTCGCAACGACCAGCTTTCCAGTCTCCCGCGCCTTTTCCCCATCTCAGCATTCATGTTGCCTATGACCACAGTTCATACCCGCGATCTGGTGGATGGGGTAGAATCCGCGCCTCTCTTTTATCCAACGCCAGCTGATTCTCAGGGGACCGCCATGTTCAGCCGTGATTTGACCCTCGCCAAATACGACGCCGATCTTTTCGCTGCCATGGAGCAGGAAGCCCAGCGCCAGGAAGACCACATCGAGCTGATCGCCTCGGAGAACTACACCAGCCCGGCGGTGATGGAAGCCCAGGGTTCGGTGCTGACCAACAAGTACGCCGAAGGATATCCGGGCAAGCGCTACTACGGTGGTTGCGAGCACGTCGACGTGGTCGAGCAGCTGGCCATCGATCGCGCCAAGGAGTTGTTCGGCGCCGACTACGCCAACGTTCAGCCGCACGCCGGTTCCCAAGCCAACGCCGCCGTCTATCTGGCGCTGCTCAGCGCTGGTGACACCATTCTCGGCATGAGCCTGGCCCACGGCGGTCACCTGACCCACGGCGCATCCGTTTCCTCCTCCGGCAAGCTGTACAACGCCGTGCAGTACGGCATCAACGACCAGGGCCTGATCGACTACGACGAAGTCGAGCGCCTGGCCGTCGAGCACAAGCCGAAGATGATCGTTGCCGGTTTCTCCGCCTACTCGCAACTGTTGGACTTCGCCCGCTTCCGCGAAATCGCCGACAAGGTCGGTGCCTACCTGTTCGTCGACATGGCCCACGTGGCCGGCCTGGTTGCCGCAGGCGTCTACCCGAACCCGGTGCCCTTCGCCGACGTGGTCACCACCACCACCCACAAGACCCTGCGCGGCCCACGCGGCGGCCTGATCCTCGCCAAGGCCAACGCCGAGATCGAGAAGAAGCTCAACTCCGCCGTCTTCCCCGGCGCCCAGGGCGGCCCGCTGGAGCACGTGATCGCCGCCAAGGCCGTGTGCTTCAAGGAAGCGCTACAGCCCGAGTTCAAGGAATACCAGCAGCAAGTGGTGAAGAACGCCCAGGCCATGGCCGAAGTGTTCATCCAGCGCGGCTTCGATGTGGTCTCCGGCGGTACCCAGAATCACCTGTTCCTGCTGAGCCTGATCAAGCAGGACATCACCGGTAAGGACGCCGATGCGGCCCTGGGCAACGCTCACATCACCGTGAACAAGAACAGCGTGCCGAACGATCCGCGCTCGCCTTTCGTCACTTCCGGCCTGCGCATCGGTACCCCGGCCGTTACCACCCGTGGCTTCAAGGAAGCCGAGTGCCGTGATCTCGCCGGCTGGATCTGCGACATTCTCGACAAGATGGGCGACGAGTCGGTGATCGACGCGGTGCGTGGCAAGGTCGAGGCGGTCTGCGCCAAGTTCCCGGTCTACGGTAAGTAATAGTCAGCGCAGCATGGAGAAGCCCGGTCATTTGCCGGGCTTTTTCGTTTCTGCCTGAAATGAATTCGCAGCGTTCAGCAAGATTGGTGTTATCCGGGGAGCCTCGATGCAGCTCAGACACAAGATCGCCGCACTCAGCATCCTGCCATTGCTGCTGGCTGTGGCGGTGGTCTGCGCGCTGGTGTTGTTCCAGAACCAGCGCCTCGGTGAGCAACAGGCGCAACTGATCGAAAGCAGCATCCTGGCGAGCAAGCAGGCCGAGCTGAAGAACTACGTCGAAATGGCCCTCAGCACCATCGCGCCACTCTACGACACCGGCCTCGACGATGAAGAAACCCAGCGGAAGGTGCTCGCCGCGTTAGGACGCTTCAGTTTCGGCAGCGACGGTTACTTCTTCGTCTACGACCGCAATGGGCGCAACCTGATGCATCCGCGGCAGAGCGAGCTGGTCGGCAAGGACCTGTGGCACATGACCGACCCCAACGGTCTGCCGGTGATCCAGGCCCTGATGCACAGCGCCGAGACCGGCAAAGGCTTCCAGCGCTACGTCTGGCAGAAGCCCTCGACCGGCCAGTTCGCGGCGAAACTGGCCTATGTGGTGATGCTCGAACGCTGGGGCTGGATGCTCGGGACCGGCATCTACCTCGAGGATGTGGACCAGGCGATTCTGCTGGTGCGTGAAGAGGTTGCCAGCGGCATCCACACCACCATGCTGGCGATTGCTGCCGTGGCGCTGGTGGCCGTATTGCTGGTTTTCGCTAGCGGGCTGACGCTGAACGTCAGTGAGCGACGCTTGGCCGACCGCAAGCTGCAGCTGCTGACTCAGCGCATCGTCAGCCTGCAGGAAGAAGAGCGCTCGCGGGTCTCCCGAGAGTTGCACGACGGTATCAGTCAGTTGCTGGTGTCGATCAAGTTCCAGTTCGAGCTGGCCAGCCACGAACTGGCCAGCGGCAACCCGAAGGTGCAGACGACACTTGATATGGGTATCGAGCGACTGGCCGGCGCGATAGGCGAGGTGCGGCGAATCTCTCACGATCTGCATCCCTCACTGCTCGACACGCTGGGATTATCGGCGGCGATAGGCCAGCTCGTAGCCGAGTTCGAGCAGCGCAGCGGACTGAAGATGCGATACAGCAACGCGCTTGGCGACGAAGATCCGGACGATTCGGTGGCCGTCGCGCTGTTCCGGGTCTTGCAGGAGGCGCTGACCAATATCGACCGGCACGCCGCGGCGCAGTCTGTTCATATCAGCCTGGACGGGGACGAAGCCTCTGTGCGCTTGCGCGTTCGAGACGACGGCATCGGCTTCGACCCGCGTCGGCTCGATAGCATGAAGGGCAGCGGTATCGGCCTGCGCAACATCCGTGAACGGGTGGAGCACTTCGGAGGACGTTTCAGCCTGCTATCGGCCGCCGGCGGTACCGAGCTGGACGTGACCTTGCCGGCACGGGCCGGCTGACAAACATGGATATCCAAATAATAAGAGGCTCGCTCAATGAACCCGAAAGCTCGCATAAAGGTGGTACTGATCGACGACCATGCCTTGGTCCGGGACGGCATCCGCGCGCTGCTGATGGCCGTGCCCGAATTGGATGTAGTAGGGGAGGCCGGCTGCGGTGCCGAGGCGATCGACCTACTCGAACGTGTGTCGGCAGACGTGGTGCTGATGGACATTGGGCTAAAGGACGTCAACGGCCTCGAACTGACGCAATCGCTGCGCGAGCGCTTTCCAGGGATTCGCGTGCTGATTCTGAGCATGTACGACAATCAGGAGTACGTGACCACCTCGGTGAAAGTCGGCGCCCACGGTTACGTGCTGAAGGATGCGCCATCGCGCGAGATCATCGTCGCAATCGAGGCGATTGCTGCCGGTAACACCTACTACAGCGAAGGGATTGCCGAGAAACTGGCCAGCCGCGGCGGCGAAGAGCGCGAACTGACGCCACGCGAGCGCGAGGTGTTGCTCATGCTCGCCCAGGGGCATAACAACAAGACCATGGCGCGTGCGCTGCAAATCAGTGTTCGGACGGTGGAAACCCATCGGCTGAGCATCCGCCGCAAGCTCGATATCGATCGGCCTGCGGATCTGATGAAGCATGCGATGGTGCATGGCTGGTTGCCGGGACAGCACTAACGGCGGTTGTCAGGTTCAAACGCAGGCGGTGTGGTCCGTTGGACGCTGCTGCGATATTGAATGCAACCAACAGTCTCCGGAATCTACATGCCTGACAAATCACTCGGAGTGAGGCCTCCGCCTCCGCTGGTCTACCTGATCTTTATCGGCTCTGCCTGGGCGTTGTCGAGCGGGGTGCCGCTCGACCTGCCGGTGCATGAGCTGGCGTCCTGTGCCGGCTGGGCCTCGATTGTGATAGGCGTCCTGCTGATGGTCTGGGCGGCATGGGAGATGTTTCGCCATCGCACCACCATCAACCCCTATGGCAAGCCGAGCAGCCTGTTGCAGAGCGGGCCGTTCGGCTTTTCGCGCAACCCGATCTACTTGGCCGATACGATGATCTATTGCGGCATTGCGTTGCTGCTTGCCAGTCTCTGGCCCTGGCTGCTGCTACCCTTGCTGTTTCTCTGCATGCAGCGCACCGTGATCGTTCACGAAGAGCATTTGCTGACGAGTCTGTTTGGCGACGAATACCGCGCCTACCGGCGGCGAGTGCGCCGTTGGCTCTGAGCGCCGCTTTGGCAGGGCGGGCTCGTCTTGTCAGTTCACAGAAGTTTACCGGGAGCTGAAATCATGACCGAAAACACCCACGACCGTCGGCGTTTCCAGCGTATCGACTTCGACGCCGTAACGGAGCTCGCTCAGGGGCAGAACCGCTGGCCGGTGGAGCTGCACGATTTGTCATTGAAAGGATTGCTGGTCCATCGCCCGTCGAGCTGGGATGCCGACTCCGCGCAACCGTTTCATGCGCGGATTCGTCTATCGGACGATGCGGAAGTGCGCATGGAAGTCGAGATGGCGCATGCCGAAGGCGAGCTGATCGGCCTGGTCTGTCGCCATATCGATGTCGAATCGATCAGCCATTTACGGCGTCTGGTCGAACTCAATCTGGGCGATGAAGCGTTGCTCGACCGCGAGCTGGCTGCGCTTGGCGAGCCCTGAGCAAGCTATTCGAACAACGCATCCAGCGCCTGCTCCAGACGCGTCACCGCGATGATCTGCAGCCCTGCCGGCGCTTCCTTCGGCGCGTTGCCCTTGGGCACGATGGCGCGTTTGAAACCGTGCTTGGCCGCTTCCTTCAGGCGTTCCTGGCCGCTCGGTACCGGGCGGATTTCGCCGGACAGGCCCACTTCGCCGAATACCAGCAGATCGGTATCCAGCGGCCGGTTGCGCAGGCTGGAAATCACCGCCGCCATCAGCGCCAGATCCGCCGCTGTCTCCAGCACTTTTACGCCGCCGACAACGTTTATGAACACGTCCTGGTCGTAGGTCGGGATGCTGCCGTGGCGGTGCAGCACGGCCAGCAGCATGGCCAGGCGGTTCTGGTCCAGGCCCAGGGTGACGCGGCGCGGGTTGGCCAGGTGGCTGGTGTCCACCAGCGCCTGCACCTCCACCAACATCGGCCGGGTGCCTTCCCAGGTCGCCATGACCACGCTGCCGGGCACCGCTTCCTGGGCGCGGGTAAGGAAGATCGCCGAGGGGTTGGTGACTTCCTTCAGGCCCTTGTCGGTCATGCCGAACACGCCCAGCTCGTTGACCGCGCCGAAGCGATTCTTCACCGCGCGCAACAGGCGCAGGCGGCCATCGGACTCACCCTCGAAATACAGCACGGTGTCGACCATGTGCTCCAGCACGCGCGGGCCAGCCAGCGCGCCTTCCTTGGTCACGTGGCCGACCAGGAAGATCGCCGTGCCGCTCTGCTTGGCGAAGCGCACCAGCAGCGCCGCGCTTTCCCGTACCTGGGCAACGCCGCCGGGCGCCGATTGCAGCTGCTCGGTGAAGATGGTCTGGATCGAGTCGATGACCATCACCTTGGGCTTTTCCAGCCGCGCGGTGGCGATGATGGATTCGATGCAGGTTTCGGTCATCACCTTCAATTTGTCCTGCGGCAGATCCAGCCGCCGCGCGCGCATGGCCACTTGCTGCTGGGATTCCTCGCCGGTGACATAGAGCGCCGGGAAGCGCTGGGCGATGGCGCAGAGTGTCTGCAGCAGGATGGTGGACTTGCCGATGCCCGGATCACCGCCGATAAGCACCACCGAACCGTCCACCAGGCCTCCGCCGAGCACACGGTCCAGTTCACCGGACGCGGTGGAAAAGCGCGGCACTTCTTCGACGCTGACTTCGGCCAGAGTCTTGATGTTGGCCTGCTCGCCCGCCCATCCGGCACGGCCCGATGGCGGGGCGGCGCCGTCAATGATCGTTTCGACAAGGGTGTTCCAGGCGCCGCAATCGCTGCACTGGCCGGCCCATTTGGGAAAGGTCGAGCCGCACTCGGTGCAGCCGTACATGCGCTTGGCCTTGGCCATGGGAACTCCGCGTCGGGGAAATGGAGTCGCATGATAACGGCTGGCTTGATCGGCATCAGCTACAAGCGGCGCGCGAACGGCCAGACTGTGGGCAAACGACCAGGAGTGAAGTGCCATGCGCCATCTGTTGTTTCTGCATTTGCTGGGCGCCAGCGTCTGGGTCGGCGGCCATCTGGTGCTGCTGTTCAGCGTATTGCCCTGCGCGTTGCGCGGTCGTGACGTGCAGCCGGTGCGCCATTTCGAGCAGCTTTACGAACGGGTCGGCATTCCTGCCTTGCTGGTGCAGATCATCACGGGCGTCTGGCTGGCCCGGCGCTGGTTGCCGCATTCGCAGTGGTTCGGCGACTCACCCATCGCTCACCTGGTCCAGGCCAAGCTGGTCTTGCTAGCGCTTACTGCTGCGCTAGGCGTGCACGCGCGGCTGGCGCTGATTCCGAAGCTGGACGCGCAGCGCCTGCCGCAGTTGGGCGTGCATATTGTGCTGATTACCCTGACGGCGGTGGCGTTCGTCTGGGTCGGATCGGGATTCCGGTTTGGTGGGTTGTTCTAGACCGATCACCATCTACGAACGCCATTCGCCAGCAAGCTCGCTCCAAAGGTATAACGCGGTCTCGGCTTTTGCAGGAACAGCGAGGCTGCCTAGTCTTGCTGCGAAGATCTATAAACACGGCCGGCAAATGAAAAAAAGCCCGCCATAACGGCGGGCTTCGGCTGTATTTGTGGGCACTTAGCCGCAGCAGCCGCCACAGCAACTGCCGGAGGCACGCTTGAGGTCTCGGGCGATATCGTCCTTCAAGGTCTCACGCTCCTGCTTGAGCGCCTCGAGCGCTGCGTCGTCTATGTTTACGGCGCTGCTGATGCGCTTGTCCAGCGCTTCGTATTCCTCAGTCTTACGAGCGAAGACTGGGTTTTCCATGCGCAGTTTTTGCAGCTGCTCGCGTTTTTCTGGGAAGTCCTTGATCAATGCGTGATGTTCGACGTGCATGGAGCTGCTCCGGAGATGTACAGGGGAGCAACTACCTTAGCGTTGCGGCCGATTTACCCGGTTGACGGCGATCAAGCGATCGATATCCTCGCGCTCCAGCCGTCGGAGTGCGGCCCGCTCTGGTATGCGATCCGAAGGGTGCCTATGCTCTACAACGGTTGTTACGCCGTATTACGACGGCATTCCGATGCAAGCCAATTACCGTAAGGATTTTTCGATATGAGTCTGATCAGCGAATTCAAGGCGTTTGCCGTCAGGGGCAATGTGATCGACATGGCCGTGGGCATTATCGTCGGTGCAGCCTTCACCAAAATCGTTTCGTCTTTCGTTGCGGATGTGGTCACTCCGCCGCTGGGACTGTTGATCGGCGGGGTGGACTTCTCGGACCTGGCCATCGTGCTCAAGCAGGCTGTGGGTGATACACCGGCGGTCACTCTGAGCTACGGACGCTTCGTCCAAACGGTATTCGACTTCGCCATTGTGGCGTTCGCCATCTTCCTGGCGGTCAAGGCCATCAATCACCTCAAGCGCAAGGAAGCCGAAGCGCCATCGGCCCCGCCAGCGCCCTCCAAGGAAGAGGTGCTGTTGACCGAAATTCGCGATGCGTTGCGCGCGCAGAACCGGTCCTGAATCGTCTCCCTAGCGCCCGAGCAGCGGCCCCTTGCTCGGGCCAGGTCGGTGCCGGGGAGGAGCCGTTCAAGGCGGCGAGCTGAACGGTTCGCTCACTGGGTGGTAAAGGGATACTGAAAGGAACTCCCGGCGCGGGCGCCGGGGAAGCAGAGTGGCTTATTCCGGCTTCGGCGTAGTCGCCGTGCTAGCCGGTAGTAGCGGATAGGCCACCTGCGGTTGCTCACCGGTCAGGCTCTGCAGGAAGGCGGTGATGGCCTTGACCTCGTCATCCTCGAGCTGACGACCGAGCTGGCTGTCACCCATGATGGCCACGGCCTGTTCAAGATCCCACACCTCGCCGCTGTGGAAGTAGGGCGGCGTCAGCGCGATGTTGCGCAGCGGGGCGGCGCGGAACACGTATTCGTCGGCGGCGGTGTTGGTTACGGCGAAGCGACCCTTGTCATCTTCCGGCAGTATGTCGGCCCCCGGCTTCTTGATCACGCCAAAGGGGAAGTAGCTCTGGCCGCCGACGTTGACGCCGTTGTGGCAGGCGATGCAGCCGGCATCCATGAACAGCGCCAGGCCTTCCTTCTGCTGCGCATCCAGCGCCTCGTCGTCACCCTTGAGGAAGCGGTCGAACGGCGAGTTGGGCGTGGTCAAGCTAACTTCGAAGGCCTCCAGGGCATAGGCCATATTGTCGAAGCTGACCGGGTCCTTGTCCTTGGGGAACGCCTTGGTGAACTCGGCGACATATTCGGGAATGCTCTTGAGCGTCGCTTCCACGCGCTCCGGCGTGCTGTTCATCTCGACGCTGGCCTGCACGGGGCCTTTGGCCTGTTCCTGCAGGTCCTTGGCGCGGCCATCCCAGAACTGCGCGGCGTTGAATACGGCGTTGAGCACGGTCGGTGAGTTGCGCGGCCCTTTCTGCCAGCCATGGCCGATGGAGGTGGTGACGTTGTCGCTGCCGCCGATGCTGAGGTTGTGGCAGGTGTTGCAGCTGATCACGTGGCTGCGCGACAGGCGCGGATCGAACCACAGCTTGTGCCCAAGTATCGCCTGGTCTTCGCTGACGGTCTGGCCACGGACTTCGGTGACCTTATCCGGGATCGGCTGGAAAATGGCGTTGGCGCGGTCGCGCAGTTCGTCGGCATGGGCGGTGCCGGCGACCAGCAGCAAACCGCTGAGCAGCAGAGGAAGTGGGGCGCTCATCAGTGGGGCTCCTTATAGATGTTGGCAGGTTCTAGGAGGCCTGTTTCCGTCGAGCGACGGCTTGATTCAGGTCAAGCGATAGCGAGCTTCAGACGCTTGCTATCAATTAGCTCGCTACTAAATGTTTCGACGTTAGTTGCGTTGAAGCCCGGTGATCTGGTCAAGAAAAATGCCCACTCGATCTTCCGCCTCTGAGCCGCGCGCTTGTCGTACGCCGTCTCGGGGCGCTCGCCTGCCAGCCTTGCAGCAGGGCAGTGGCAACGCCAGAATGGCGGCATCAATCGTGGTCAAACGGCCACTCCAGCAAGGATTTCCGATGCCCCAAACTGACGCTGCCGGCCTGCGCCTGGCGCCCGAGGCGCTGACCCGCCCCTTCGAACCCAGCCAGTTCGACTTCAAAACCACTGATGAACTGGAACCTTTCCTGGGCGTTCTTGGCCAGGAGCGAGCCGTCGAGGCCTTGCAATTCGGCGTGGCGATGCCGCGTCCCGGTTACAACGTCTTCGTGATGGGCGAGCCGGGTACGGGGCGTTTCTCCTTCGTGCGGCGCTATCTCAAGGCTGAAGGCAAGCGTCTGGATACGCCGTCGGATTGGGTGTACGTGAATAATTTCGACGAGCCCCGCGAGCCGCGCGTGGTGGAACTGCCACAGGGCGGCGCGGGTGAATTCATCGCCGACATCGGTCAACTGATCGACAATCTCATGGCGACCTTCCCGGCGGTGTTCGAGCATCCGAGCTTTCAGCAGAAGAAGAGCGCCATCGACCGCGCCTTCAATCAGCGCTACGACAAGGCGCTGGATGTGATCGAGAAGCTCGCGCTGGAGAAAGAAATCGCGCTTTACCGCGACAGCAGCAATATCGCCTTCACGCCGATGAAAGACGGCAAGTCGATGGACGAAGCCGAGTTCGCGCAACTGCCGGAGGCGGATCGCGAGCGCTACCACGAGGATATTTCCGCACTGGAAGTGCAGCTGAACGAGGGGCTCGCCAGCCTGCCGCAGTGGAAGCGCGAGTCGAGCAATCAATTGCGTCAGCTCAACGATGAAACCATCAGCCAGGCATTGCAGCCGCTGCTAGCGCCGCTATCGGAAAAATACGGTGAAAACGCGAGCATCGAAGCTTATTTACAGGCCGTGCAAGTCAATCTGCTGAAGACCGTGGTGGAGCAGCTGGTCGACGAGAATCGCCCCGACGCCCAGACCCGCCAGCTGCTGGAAGAGCAGTACAGTCCGAGCCTGGTGGTCGGGCATCCGCTGGACGGCGGCGCGCCGGTGGTGTTCGAACCGCACCCGACCTACGACAACCTGTTCGGTCGCATCGAGTACAGCACCGATCAGGGCGCGCTTTACACCAGTTATCGCCAGCTGCGTCCGGGTGCGCTGCACCGCGCTAATGGCGGCTTCCTGATGCTCGAAGCGGAAAAGATGCTCGGCGAGCCTTTCGTCTGGGAGGCGCTCAAGCGTGCGTTGCAGTCGCGCAAGCTGAAAATGGAATCGCCGCTGGCCGAGCTAGGGCGTCTGGCCACTGTCACCCTGACGCCGGAAGTCATACCGCTCAACGTCAAGGTGGTGATCATTGGCTCTCGGCAGCTGTACTACACCCTGCAAGACCTGGATCCAGATTTCCAGGAGATGTTCCGCGTACTGGTCGACTTCGACGAGGAGATCCCGCTGGCCGAGGACAGCCTCGAACAGTTCGCCCAGCTGATGAAGACGCGCACCTCGGAAGAGGGCATGGCGCCGCTGACCGCAGCGGCGGTGGCGCGTCTGGCGACCTACAGCGCGCGCCTGGCCGAGCATCAGGGGCGCTTGTCGGCGCGTATCGGCGATCTGTTCCAACTGGTCAGCGAAGCGGATTTCATCCGTCAGTTGGCCAAAGACGAGGTGACCGATGTTGGCCATATCGAGCGAGCGCTGAAAGCCAAGGCGACTCGGACCGGCCGTGTCTCGGCGCGAATTCTCGAGGACATCCTCGCCGGAGTCATCCTCATCGACAGCGAAGGTGCGGCCATCGGCAAGTGCAACGGCCTCACTGTGCTGGAAGTCGGCGACTCGGCGTTCGGCATGCCAGCGCGCATCTCCGCCACCGTTTATCCGGGTGGCTCGGGGATCGTCGATATCGAACGCGAGGTCAACCTCGGCCAGCCGATTCACTCCAAGGGCGTGATGATCCTGACCGGCTTTCTCGGCAGCCGCTACGCACAGGAATTCCCGCTTGAGATTTCCGCCAGCATCGCGCTGGAACAGTCCTACGGGTACGTCGATGGCGACAGTGCATCGCTGGGCGAATGTTGCGCGTTAATCTCAGCCATTTCACGTACGCCGTTGAAGCAGTGCTTCGCCATCACCGGCTCGATCAACCAGTTCGGTGAAGTGCAGGCGGTTGGTGGGGTGAACGAGAAGATCGAAGGCTTCTTCCGTCTCTGCGAGGCGCGCGGTTTAACCGGCGAGCAGGGCGCGATCATACCTTTCGCCAATGTGACCACTCTGATGCTTGATGAGCGTGTGCTGGAAGCCGTACGTCAGGGGCGCTTCCACGTGTATGCGGTCCGCCATGTGGATGAGGCGCTTTCGCTGCTGGTGGGCGAGCCGGTAGGTGCGGCGGACAAGGACGGAAACTTCCCCCGAGGCAGCGTTAACGGACGGGTAGTGGAGCGCTTGCGCGATATCGCCGAGATCGAACTCGAGGATGACAGCAAAAGCGATGCGGCGTCTCCAGAGGAGGTGCTGGCACAAGCGAAGGGGGGCGAGCAGAGCTGACCGGTTCTGCATTGAGCAAAAACCGGACGGAACGATACGGCCGGCGGCGGGTCTGCAGTGGACGAGAATTCCCACTCTCTGTCCACATGGTTATCCACAACTTCTGGGGATAAACAGGTTGGCCCGCCCATTCGTCCTGGATGACGGTGCGCAACCGAGCGCGAGGATCGCCGTCATGTCTCAAACACTCTGTCTGAACCGTCAATGCCTGGGTCTGGTTACCCGTATCGAATGCATCATTCGTCCACTAAACGGCGGACAAGGCTTGTGGACCTTGCTTTGTGCGGCCGGTATCGACGCCGGCCAACCCACCGCGATCAAGGCGCAGGGCCCATTCCATGGGCCTCGCGAGGCCGAGACGGTGCTGCAGGCGATCGCCAGCAATCTTCACGGGCAGGGCTATTGTGAGTCCGATTCGCCATCGATCTGGCAGCTGCACATGCACGCCGAGCTGCGCAAGATCAACGCCAATCAGGCTCGCTATCTGAGCGGTTGGGAATCCAGAACCTGATTCCTGGCCACGCTCGTGCTGGGCGAGCAGGGCTGACTTTGCGAATCGAGTCGGCGCTCAAGATTCTTATCCACAAGAAAAATCTGCTGTCATAAAGGCATTCTTGAAGGCGCTGTGGCGCTGCGTATACTCGCTGCCGATATCAGCTCCTCAAGTGAGAACAGATGGAACGCTTCGTCGAGAACACCATGTATGCGGCCCGCTGGCTGCTTGCCCCTATCTATTTCGGCCTGGCGTTTGCCCTGCTGGCATTAGCGATCAAGTTCTTTCAGGAGATCTGGCACATCCTCCCGGCCGTGCTTTCGCTGAGCGAAGGCGATCTGATCCTCAAATTGCTCTCGCTGATCGACATGGCGCTGGTCGGTGGCCTGCTGGTCATGGTGATGCTTTCTGGCTACGAGAATTTCGTATCGCAACTGAACGTCGATGAGGGCAAGGAAAAGCTAGATTGGCTGGGGAAGATCGATTCCGGCTCGTTGAAAATGAAGGTCGCGGCATCGATTGTGGCGATCTCATCCATTCATCTATTGCGCATGTTCATGGATGCTCAGCAGCTAGAGAGCGAGCAATTGATGTGGTACGTGATCATTCACTTGACGTTCGTATTCTCCGCCTTCGCCATGGGTTATCTGGACAAGATCACCAAGCACTGAGTGCAAATCGTCCAGCTGCCACAAAGTGCGTGCGTGCGTGCGTGGGCGGGCAGGCCGGGCCGCAAGCTGTGCTAGGCTAGCCGCCCTTTTTTCCTGCGGAGCCCAGGCATGACCGACCTCAACCTAACCACCGACGAAACGCGCGTGAGCTATGGCATCGGCCGCCAGCTGGGCGATCAGCTGCGCGAGAATCCGCCGCCCGGCATCAGCCTGGATGCGGTCATCGCTGGGATCCGCGATGCCTTTGGCGGTGTGGCCAGCCAAGTCAGCCCGGAAGACCTGAACGCCAGCTTCGCCGTGATCCGTGAGCGCATGCAGGCCGAAGCCCAGCAGAAAGCCGAAGCCGCGGCAGGCGAAGGCAAGGCGTTCCTGGCTGATAATGCCAAGCGCGAAGGCGTTACCACGCTGGCTTCGGGCCTGCAGTATGAAGTCCTGACCGCTGGTGAAGGCGCTAAGCCGACCCGCGAGGACCAGGTTCGTACGCATTACCACGGCACTTTGATCGACGGCACCGTCTTCGACAGCTCCTACCAGCGCGGCCAGCCTGCAGAGTTTCCTGTGGGCGGTGTAATCGCCGGGTGGACCGAAGCGCTGCAACTGATGGGCGTCGGCAGCAAGTGGCGTCTCTATGTGCCGAGCGAACTGGCCTACGGCGCCCAGGGTGTCGGCAGCATTCCTCCGCACAGTGTGCTGGTCTTCGATGTCGAACTGCTCGCGGTTCTGTAAGTCGCCATAGGACCTGTTGGCGTTTCGGCGCGGTCGAAGCGCCCTTGGCCGATTCATTCGGCCAGTAGACGCAACAGGCCGAACAAGTTCGGCTCGACAGGGCCTGGAGAAGTGGTCCTTCACCGTCACGAACGAAACGCCTGTAGGACCGAATTATTTCGGCCAATGCGTTCGGCCTCAGGGGCGCAACGCCCGGGCATAGGAGAACAGGAACAGGTTGCGTACCTGTTCCTTGAGCACGCAGGGTTCGCTGGTGCTCAGCTCCTGCAGATCCAGATCGCCCTGGTCACGAAGTTCGTTCAGGGCGTCTCCCTCCAACGAAATGCACACCGCACCGGTATCGCGATCGAGTATGCGCAGGTAGGGTTGTGGGCGGTCCAGCCATGCATCAATCAGATAAGTCATGTTCGGCTCCAGTTGATTTCCTTAATGAGAATAATTGCTATTTGCAAAGATGCAAGCGCAAAAATGCTCGCCGGGATCAATGGCGGAGCGGACTGAAGGAAGGGCGAGGTGGGCTGATAGGAAACTGAAGGGTGCCAGTTGCACCCTGTTTTGCTGGATCAGTGCGTGCGAGCGACGGCGAAGCGGCTGAGCTCTACCAGTGCATCGCGATACGCGTTGGCCGGAAGCAGTTCAAGACAGGCGATTGCTCGATCAGCATAGTCGCGCGCCAGGCGTGCAGTGTAGTCCAGTGCGCCGCAAGCTTGTACGGCGCTGCGGATGCTTTCGAGGTCTTCGATACCGCCTTTCTGGATAGCCTTGCGCACCAGTGCGGCCTGCTCATCAGTGCCTTCGCGCATGGTATAGATCAGCGGCAGGGTCGGCTTGCCTTCAGCCAGGTCGTCGCCGACGTTCTTGCCCAGGGTTTCGGCATCTCCCTGGTAATCAAGCAGGTCATCGACCAGCTGGAAGGCAATGCCAAGATAGTCGCCAAAGGTGCGCAGCGCTTCGCGTTGTTCCTCATCGGCCTCGGCCAGAGTGGCGGCGCTGTGGGTGGAGGCTTCGAACAGCATGGCCGTCTTGCCGCGAATGACCTCCATATAAATTTCTTCGGTGGTGCTGGCGTCGCGAACCTTGGACAGCTGCAGCACCTCGCCTTCGGCAATTACACGCGTGGCCTGGGAAATGATGCGCATAACTGGCATCGAGCCCAGTGCAACCATCATTTCGAATGAGCGCGCATAAAGGAAGTCGCCCACCAGTACGCTCGGGGCGTTGCCCCATAGCGCATTGGCGGTAGAGCGGCCACGGCGCATGCCGGACATGTCGACCACATCGTCATGCAGCAGGGTCGAGGTGTGCAGGAATTCGATGATGGCAGCCAGCAGACGCAGCTGATCACCCTTGAGGCCGAGCGCGTTACCGCTGAGCAGCACCAGCAGGGGGCGCAGACGTTTGCCTCCGGCCGAGGTGATGTAATCCCCGATCTTTTCCACCAGCGGTACGCGAGACGTTAGCTGGTTGCGGATGATGCCATCGACGGCGGCAAAATCATCAGCCACGACTTGATAAAAGGCCTGGGGTTGCATCGGAAGCCGGTACTCCTCGGAGGTTGCGCGGCATGCTATGGGGCGGGTCATGGACTGTCAAGGCAAGGCCCGGCGGCTATTGCGCAGGCCCGGGCGCATGCGTACAATCGCGGACCCTGAACTTCCCCCTGGGCATTTCCCTGCCTTACGCAATTGCAAGAGCGTCCCTCCGGACCTCGAGCAGCCATGCCAGCCACCAACTATTTCACTTAAGCGCTGGGTGAGCAGGATCAACGGAGATACATAGATGTACGCAGTTATCGTAACCGGCGGCAAGCAGTACAAGGTTGCCGAAGGTGAATACCTCAAGATTGAAAAACTCGAAGTCGCAACCGGCGAAGCTGTCACTTTCGACCGCGTTCTGCTGGTCGGCAACGGCGACGACGTGAAGATCGGTGCTCCGGTAGTCGAAGGCGCCAAGGTCACTGCTGAAGTGATCGCTCAAGGCCGTCACGACAAGGTCACCATCATTAAATTCCGTCGTCGTAAGCACCACATGAAGCGTCAGGGCCACCGTCAGTGGTTCACTGAGGTCAAAATCACCGGTATTCAGGGCTAATCGGGCCTGAATCCCCTTATAGGAGTATTGAACTCATGGCACACAAAAAAGCTGGCGGTTCTACCCGCAACGGTCGCGACTCAGAAGCCAAACGACTTGGCGTGAAGATGTACGGCGGCCAGGTCATCAAGGCCGGTAACATCATCGTGCGTCAACGCGGCACCCAGTTCCACGCCGGTTACGGCGTTGGCATGGGCAAGGATCACACCCTGTTCGCGAAAGTCGAAGGCGTGATCAAGTTCGAAGTGAAGGGCGCTTTTGGCCGTCGCTACGTGAGCGTCGTCGCAGCCTAACTGCGGTGTTGCTGGAAAAGCCCTGTCATGCGACGGGGCTTTTTTGTTTCTGTATCCTCTATAGGGCTCTTGCAAAACACTGCTTTGCTCTAGTTTTCGATGGGTTCTGCAAGACCCTTATATTCCTGTTTTCTAGCCCGTCCTTGCGGCGGGAGGCGTTCCCATGAAATTCGTCGATGAAGTATCGATTTTTGTAAAGGCCGGTGACGGTGGTAATGGCATGATGAGCTTCCGTCGCGAGAAGTTCATCGAGAAAGGCGGCCCCAACGGCGGCGATGGTGGTGATGGCGGCTCCATTTATCTGATGGCCGACGAAAACCTCAACACGCTGGTCGACTACCGCTACACCCGCCGCTTCAATGCGCCGAATGGCCAGAAAGGTGGCAGCACCGAATGTACTGGTGCCAAGGGCGAGGATTTGGTTCTGCCGGTACCAGTTGGCACGACGGTGATCGATGCGGCAACGCAGGAAGTCATCGGCGATCTGACCAAGCCTGGTCAGCGCCTGCTGGTCGCGCAGGGTGGCTGGCATGGCCTGGGTAACACACGTTTCAAATCAAGCACCAACCGAGCGCCTCGGCAAACCACGCCGGGCAAGCCGGGTGATGCGCGCGATTTGAAGCTTGAGTTGAAAGTGCTGGCAGACGTCGGCCTGCTGGGCTTGCCCAATGCCGGCAAGAGCACGTTCATTCGCTCCGTGTCGGCTGCCAAGCCGAAGGTCGCGGATTACCCGTTCACCACGCTGGTGCCGAACCTGGGCGTGGTCAGCGTGGGACGCTACAAAAGCTTCGTGATTGCCGACATTCCGGGCCTTATCGAAGGTGCATCTGAAGGTGCGGGTTTGGGGATTCGTTTCCTCAAGCACCTGGCGCGTACGCGTTTGCTGCTGCACTTGGTTGACATGGCGCCGCTCGATGAAAGTGATCCTGCCGATGCGGCCGAAGTCATTCTCAACGAGCTTGAGAAATTCAGCCCCGCGCTGGCTCAGCGTGATCGCTGGCTGGTGCTGAACAAGGCTGATCAGCTGCTCGACGAGGAGCGCGAGGAGCGCATGCGTCAGGTGGTGGAGCGTCTCGAGTGGACTGGGCCGGTTTTCGTGATTTCCGCGTTGGAGCGGGAAGGTACCGAGGAATTGAGCCAGGCGATTATGCGTTATCTGGATGAGCGAGCGCTGCGTATTAGCGAAGAGCCGGCCTATGCCGAGGCGCTTGCCGAGCTGGATCAGCAGATCGAAGACGAGGCGCGTGCCCGTCTGCAGGCGCTTGACGATCAGCGGGCGTTGCGCCGCGCTGGCGTCAAGCCGGTAGATGAGGTGGATGACGACGACTTCGATGATGACGACGATGACGAGGGCGGCGCGGAAATCTTCTACGTGCGTTAAGGCTTGTGGTGGTGATTTGCGGATCTTTGTGCGGGTGCTCGGTGGGCTGGCTGGTCCGTTGCCCGCCGGTATGGTTTTGGCCGGATATTGGATAGAAGGCGGGATCGATGCGGGACAAGGTGAGCGGCGCGCGGCGCTGGGTAGTTAAGATCGGCAGCGCTTTGCTGACCGCTGATGGTCGCGGTCTCGATCAGGCGGCTATGGCTGTCTGGGTCGATCAGATGGTGGCGCTGCGGCAGGCCGGGGTCGAACTGGTGCTGGTTTCTTCCGGCGCGGTCGCTGCCGGCATGAGTCGCCTTGGTTGGGCGGCACGGCCCAAGGCTGTTCACGAGCTGCAGGCTGCGGCTGCGGTGGGGCAGATGGGGCTGATTCGCGCTTGGGAGGCCAGTTTCGGTCGTTGCGAGCAGCAAACTGCCCAGGTGCTGGTCACTCATGACGATCTGTCTGACCGTAAGCGCTATCTGAATGCGCGAAGCACGCTGCGTACGCTGATAGATCTAGGTGTGGTGCCGGTCATCAATGAGAACGATACCGTCGTCACCGACGAGATCCGTTTCGGTGATAACGATACCCTTGGCGCGCTGGTAGCTAATCTGGTCGAGGCCGACTTGCTGGTCATTCTCACCGATCGCGACGGTATGTTCGATGCCGACCCGCGGACTAATCCCGACGCCAATCTGATCAGTGAGGCGCGCGCTGATGATCCTGCGCTGGACGCAGTGGCAGGTTCGACGGGCGGCGCGCTGGGCCGTGGCGGTATGCAGACCAAACTGCGCGCGGCGCGCTTGGCGGCGCGTTCGGGGGCTCATACGGTGATTGTCGGTGGGCGCATCGAGAGCGTGTTGACGAGGCTGAAGGCTGGAGAACAGTTGGGTACCCTGTTGGCGCCGGAGTGCAGTCGTCATGCCGCACGCAAGCAGTGGCTCGCGGGGCATCTGCAGACGCGGGGGTCGCTAACACTGGACGCCGGTGCGGTGCAGGCGCTCAAGCAGGGGAATCGCAGTTTGCTGCCGGTCGGTGTCAAGGCGGCGCAGGGCGGGTTTCGGCGGGGCGAAATGGTGGTCTGCGTGGGGCCGGAAGGGCAGGAGGTTGCCCGCGGTCTGGTCAACTACAACGCTGCTGAGGCTCAGCGAATCTTGGGGCATTCATCCGACGAAATCGAGAAGCTGCTTGGTTATGTCGACGAGCCTGAGCTTATTCACCGCGACAACATGATTCTGGTATGAGGCGCTCGATGCGGTTGGCGAAGGCTTTGATGGTGCTGCTGGTCTGTCCGGCAGTCAGCATGGCGCGTGAAGTGGGTGAGGTCGACACGGTTTTCAAGTGGCTCGGGCCGAATCACAAGATCGTCGTGGAGGCGTTCGATGATCCCAAGGTCGAGGGTGTTACCTGCTATTTGTCTCGCGCCAGAACCGGCGGCATCAAGGGCGGGCTCGGCCTTGCCGAAGATCGCGCCGAGGCCTCTATTGCCTGCCGACAGGTTGGGCCGATTCGCATGAGTGATGAGCTTGAAGATGGTGAGGTCGTGTTCAAGGAGCGGACCTCGCTGGTGTTCAAGACCATGCAGGTGGTGCGCTTTTTCGATGAGGCGCGTAATACGCTGGTTTATCTGGTTTACAGCGACCGGGTGATCGAAGGTAGCCCGCAGAATGCCGTAACGGCGATTCCAATACTCCCCTGGATGCAAAATCCATAGGCGGCGAAGCCAGGCATTGCGCCTGTAAGGTTCGTAGCTCGTAGGGTGCGCTCCGCGCACCGAAACTTGGTGCCAGGCCTGGCTCGTTTCGGTCCGGCTTTGCCCAGTGCGCGGAGCGCACCCTACACCGACCAAGCTATTGTCAGCTCGACGGCCGCTTGGCTGATGTACGTTTTTCTTAAGTTCTCTTTCCTGCGGAGGAGGGCTTACTACGCATATGATCGATGATTCGCTGCATAGCCGCTTAAAGCGGCAATCGCTCGCCAGTGCTCGATCCAAAAACCAGGCACAAAAAAACCGGCGCGAGGCCGGTTTTTTTCAAGAACCTGCAGTTTAGGCTGCAGCAGCTTCGCCGAGGGCCTTGATGTGGCCGTTCAGGCGGCTCTTATGACGAGCGGCTTTGTTCTTGTGGATGATGCCCTTGTCGGCCATGCGGTCGATTACAGGCACGGCTGCGGTGTAAGCAGTACGAGCTTTTTCCAGATCTTTTGCATCAATGGCCTTGACCACATTCTTGATGTAGGTGCGGACCATGGAGCGCAGGCTGGCGTTGTGGCTGCGACGCTTCTCAGCCTGAATTGCGCGTTTTTTGGCGGAAGGGCTGTTGGCCACCGTCGAACTCCTCGAAAACGTGGGATTACAAAGCAAATAAGGCCGCGAATCATGCCGATGCGGCGCGGGCTTGTCAAGCATGACTGAAGATTGATGACGCTGGCCGGACAGAAGGGCTGCCGCTAAACTCGCGGCCTCTTTATCTGTCGTAATTGCCCGTCGATTCCGGTGGCCAATGCTGGCCGGAACCTCTATCGCAACCTCTGGGAAAACAAATGTCCGATACGTCCGGCAAAAGCGGATTGCTGCGTTCTAGCGCGGTAGTCAGCGTGATGACGCTGCTGTCCAGGGTGCTGGGCATGGTACGCGATATGGTCGTGGCCAGCTACTTCGGGTCCGGTGCTGCGGCGGACGCATTTTTCATTGCCTTCAAAATTCCCAATTTTCTGCGGCGCCTGTTTGCCGAAGGAGCTTTCGCCCAAGCGTTCGTGCCGGTGCTGTCGGAATACCGAACCAAGCGGACGTTGCTGGACGTCAAGCTGCTGGTCGATCGCACGGCCGGCATGCTTGGCTTGATCCTGACCGGCATTACTGCCATTGGGGTTCTGGCATCGCCTTATGTCGTGATGCTCTTCGCGCCGGGATTTCATGATGAACCGGAGAAAATGCAGTTGGCCGGCGAGTTGCTGCGCATCACCTTTCCCTACCTGCTGTTGATTTCCCTGACGGCCTTCACGTCCGGCGTGCTCAACAGTTATGGGCGCTTCGCTGTGCCGGGGTTTACGCCGGTGCTGCTCAATGTCTGCATGATCGCTTCGGCGGTGTTTCTTACGCCTTATTTCGACCAGCCCATCATGGCGCTGGCCTGGGGCGTATTCATTGCTGGATTTGCTCAACTGGCCTTCCAGCTTCCTTATGTCGCCAAGCTGGGGTTGTTGCCGCGGCCTCGGGTGAAGTTCGGTGACGAAGGCGTGCGACGGATCATGCTGTTGATGGTTCCCGCGTTATTTGGGGTGTCGGTCAGTCAGATCAATTTGCTGCTCGATACGGTGCTCGCCTCGTTCCTGCAGACTGGCAGCGTGTCGTGGCTTTATTACGCGGATCGGCTTTCGGAGTTGCCGCTCGGCGCGTTCGGTATCGCCATTGGTACGGTTATTCTTCCGAGCCTTTCGCGCCAGCACGCCGGCGAAGATCCCAAAGCTTTTTCCGATACGCTCAACTGGGCGCTGCGAATGGTGCTGCTGGTAGGTATTCCTGCGGCGCTCGCGTTGGGCATTCTGGCCGAGCCGCTGATTGCCAGCCTGTTCTTCTACGGTGCGATGAGCGAGGAGGCGGTGGTGCAGTCGGCCCTTGCGCTTGAGGCTTACTCGCTTGGGGTGCTGGCATTCATGCTGATCAAGGTGCTCGCGCCCGGCTTCTTCGCTCGCCAGGATTTGAAGACGCCGGTGCGGGTCGCGATCATTTGCATGGTCGCCAATATGGTGATGAACCTGATCCTGATCTGGCCGCTCAAGCATGTCGGGTTGGCGCTGGCGACTTCGCTGTCATCAATGCTCAACGCCGGACTGCTGTTTTGGGGCTTGTACAAGATCGGCGTGTTTCGAGTTGCGCCGGGCTGGAGCGTATTTCTCCTGCGGCTGGCGGGCGGTTGTGCCGCCATGGTGGCGACGATCTGGTGGCTCAACGCGCCGTCGGTCGAATGGTTCGCCTGGGCGTGGCAACAGCGCGCGTTGCAGCTGGGGCTGCTGGTGGTGGCCGGGATCGGGGCTTTCGTTGCAGGGCTAGTAGTGCTCGGCTTGCGACCGCGCCATCTTCGTCACTGATCGGTGGGCTGGAGTCGCGGCAAACCTGTCCGCGACCGGCGGCTCATGCGTATAATCGACGACTTTTCAAGCAAGAAGTGCGGTATGCAGCTGGTTCGAGGTCTTCATAACCTGCGGCCCCGGCATCGGGGCTGTGTCGCCACCATTGGCAATTTCGACGGCGTTCACCGTGGGCATCAGGCCATTCTGGCCCGCCTGCGAGAGCGTGCCGCCGAGTTCGGCCTGCCCAGTTGTGTGGTGATTTTCGAACCCCAGCCGCGCGAATTTTTCTCGCCGGACAAGGCGCCAGCGCGCCTGACTCGGCTACGAGAAAAGTTGCAGCTACTGGCTGAACAGGGCATCGATCGAGTGCTGTGCCTGGCCTTCAATCGGCGTTTGCGCGAGATGAGCGCCGCCGAGTTCGTCCACGCGACGCTGGTCGAAGGGCTTGGCGTCCAGCATCTTGAGGTCGGCGATGACTTCCGCTTCGGCTGTGATCGTGCCGGCGATTTCAATTTTCTCTTGAAAGCGGGCGCTGCCGAGGGTTTCAGTGTCGAAGCTGCCACCACCATCGAGGTGGAGGCCGAGCGCGTCAGCAGCACGCGGCTGCGTCAGGTGCTGGCCGATGGCGATCTGGCCTTGGCGGAACGCCTGCTCGGTAGACCGTTCACTCTTGCCGGGAGAGTCATGCATGGACAGGCGCTAGGCCGGCAGCTTGGCGCGCCGACGGCCAACATTCAGCTCAAGCGCAAGAGCACACCGCTTTCCGGCGTGTTTGTGGTGAGTACCGAAGTCGATGGCGTGTTGCAGCCGGCGGTAGCCAACATTGGGATGCGTCCATCGGTCGAAAGCGATGGCAAGCCCCATCTTGAAGTGCATTTACTCAGCTACCAAGGCGATCTTTATGGCCGCCTGCTGAGCGTGACCTTTCACCGCAAACTACGCGACGAGCAGCGCTTTGCCTCGCTGGAGGCGCTCAAGACGGCGATCGAAGGCGATATCGCCGCGGCTCGCGAATACTGGCGAGCTTCACCCTTTACCACGAGTCAGGACTGAAATGACCGATTACAAAGCGACCCTCAATCTGCCGTCCACGGCATTTCCGATGAAGGCCGGTCTGCCACAGCGCGAGCCGGAGATCCTGCAGCGCTGGAACAGTATTGATCTGTACGGAAAGCTGCGGCAGATCGGCGAGGGTCGCCCAAAGTTCGTCCTGCACGACGGCCCGCCGTACGCCAACGGCAGCATTCACATCGGCCATGCGGTGAACAAGGTCATCAAGGATTTCATCGTCCGCTCCAAGACCCTCGCGGGTTTCGATGCCCCCTATGTGCCGGGTTGGGACTGCCATGGCCTGCCGATCGAGCACAAGGTCGAGATCACCTATGGCAAAAATCAGCCGGCAGACCTGACCCGCGAGCGCTGCCGTGCCTATGCGGCCGAGCAGATCGAAGGCCAGAAGGCCGACTTCATCCGCCTGGGCGTGCTCGGCGAATGGGACAACCCGTATCGCACCATGGATTTCGCCAACGAGGCCGGGGAAATCCGCGCGCTGGCGAAGATGGTCGAAGGCGGTTTCGTCTTCAAGGGCCTGAAACCGGTGAACTGGTGCTTCGATTGCGGTTCGGCGCTGGCCGAGGCGGAAGTCGAGTATCAGGACAAGAAGTCCGATGCTATCGATGTCGCTTTCCAGGTCGAGGATGCGGACAAGCTGGCGGCGGCCTTCGGCGTCGCAGCATTGGCAAAACCGGCCAGTATCGTCATCTGGACCACCACGCCCTGGACCATTCCGGCCAACCAGGCGCTCAACGTACACCCCGATTTCGTCTACGCCCTGGTCGATACCGGCGACAAGCTGCTGGTGCTGGCCGAAGAACTGGTGGAGTCCTGCTTGCAGCGCTATGGCCTGAGCGGCGAGATCGTCTCCCGTTGCGAAGGCAAGGCGCTGGAGCTGATCCGCTTCCGCCATCCGTTCTACGAGCGTTTCGCGCCGGTCTATCTGGCTGACTACGTGGAAACTGGCGCCGGCACCGGCATCGTCCATTCGGCGCCCGCTTACGGCGAAGACGACTTCCGCTCCTGCAAGCACTATGGCATGGAGAACGACGACATTCTCAGCCCGGTGCAAAGCCATGGCGTCTACGTGCCCGACCTGCCGTTCTTCGGCGGCCAGTTCATCTGGAAGGCCAATCCGGCGATCGTCGAGAAGCTGCGTGAGGTCGGCGCGCTGCTCAAACATGAATCTATCCAGCACAGCTACATGCATTGCTGGCGCCACAAGACACCGCTGATTTACCGCGCCACCGCGCAATGGTTCGTCGGTATGGACAAGGTTGCTCACGACGGCAGTTCCTTGCGTCGCCGGGCGCTGGATGCCATCGAGCAGACCGAATTCGTCCCCGCCTGGGGCCAAGCGCGACTGCACGGCATGATCGCCGGGCGTCCGGACTGGTGTATCTCGCGTCAACGGACCTGGGGCGTGCCGATTCCGTTCTTCCTGCACAAGGAAAGCGGCGAGTTGCACCCGCGTACCGTCGAGCTGATGGAAGCAGTGGCGCAACGCGTGGAGCAGGGCGGCATCGAAGCCTGGTCGAAGCTGGACGCCGCCGAGCTGCTTGGCGAGGAAGCGGCGCACTACGAGAAGATCAGCGACACCCTGGACGTCTGGTTCGACTCCGGCACCACCCATTGGCACGTGATGCGTGGCTCGCATCCGATGGGGCATGACCACGGTCCGCGTGCGGATCTGTATCTGGAAGGTTCCGATCAGCATCGTGGCTGGTTCCACTCGTCGCTGCTGACCGGTTCGGCCATCGACGGCCACGCGCCTTACACGGGGCTGCTGACGCACGGCTTCGTGGTCGATGAAAACGGCCGCAAGATGTCCAAGTCGCTGGGCAACGTGGTTGCGCCGCAGGAAGTTACCGACAGCCTGGGCGCCGATATCCTGCGCCTGTGGGTCGCGTCCACCGATTATTCCGGTGAGATGGCGGTTTCTAAGGTCATTCTGCAGCGCAGCGCCGACTCCTATCGCCGCATTCGCAACACCGCGCGCTTCCTGCTTTCCAACCTCGACGGTTTCGACCCGGCGCAGCATCAGGTTCCGGCTGATCAGCTGATCGCGCTCGACCGCTGGGCCATCGATCGCGCTTTGTTGTTGCAGCGGGAAATCGAAGAAGCCTACGGCACCTACAAGTTCTGGAACGTCTACCAGAAAGTACACAACTTCTGCGTACAGGAGCTGGGCGGTTTCTATCTCGACATCATCAAGGACCGTCAGTACACCACTGGCGCTGACAGCCTGCCGCGGCGCTCCTGCCAGACCGCGCTGTACCACATCGCCGAGGCACTGGTGCGCTGGATCGCGCCGATCCTATCGTTCACCGCCGATGAGATCTGGCAGTACCTGCCGGGCGAGCGTAACGAATCGGTCATGCTCAATACCTGGTACGAGGGGCTGGCCGAGCTGCCAGACAAGATCGAGCTGGGGCGTGAGTTCTGGGAAAAAATCATGGCCGTCAAGGCCGCTGTGAACAAGGAACTGGAAACCCAACGCGCCGCCAAGACCATCGGCGGCAACCTGCAGGCCGAAGTAGTGCTCTACGCCGAAGACGCCCTGGTGGCCGATCTGGCCAAGCTGGGCAGCGAGCTGCGCTTCGTGCTGATCACCTCGGCGGTGACGATAGCGCCTCTAGCCAACGCACCTGCCGAAGCCGTCCAGAGCGAGCTGTCAGGTCTCAAGCTGCAGGTCAGCAAAACTGACTATGCCAAGTGCGGCCGCTGCTGGCACCACCTGCCCGACATCGGTGGTCACGCGGCGCATCCAGAGATCTGCGGCCGCTGTGTTGAAAATATCGAAGGCGCTGGCGAGGTGCGTCACTATGCGTGACAGCGCACGTGATCGTAGGATGGGTTCCCACTGTGGACTTTTGCGGCCTGTCGCGAGCGTCGGCTTCGTAGGGTGGGCTTCAGCCCACGGTTGGCAGAACCTCGGTGGGCTGAAGCGGAGCGTCGCCCGGCCCACCCTACGATTTGACCCGACGGCGGGTGCAATCCGCCATGTTCTTTCGAGGGCAGAGGCATGACTTCGCGTTTCGGCAAGCTGTCATGGCTATGGCTTAGTGTGTTGGTCATCGCCCTGGACCAGGCGACCAAACACTATTTCGAAGCCAACTTCAGCCTGTACCAGAAGGTCGACGTGATCCCCGATTACTTCGCCTGGACGCTGGCCTATAACACCGGTGCGGCATTCAGCTTTCTGGCCGATCATTCCGGCTGGCAGCGTTGGTTGTTCGCGGCGATCGCCATCGGCGTCAGTGCCGTGCTGGTGGTCTGGATGAGGCGCTTGAAGCCGAACGAGACCTGGCTCGCGGTTGCCTTGGCGCTGGTGCTAGGTGGCGCGCTCGGTAACCTCTATGACCGCGTCGTACTGGGCCATGTCGTCGACTTCATCCTGGTGCATTGGCAGAACCGCTGGTATTTCCCGGCGTTCAATATTGCCGACAGCGCCATCACCATCGGCGCAGTGATGCTGGCGCTGGACATGTTCCGTAGTAGTAAAACGGGAGAAGCGGTAAATGACTGAACAACGCATCGCGCAGGATATGCAGGTCACCCTCCATTTCGCGTTGAGTCTGGAAGATGGCGAGCAGGTCGATACGACTTTTGACAAGCAGCCGGCGACCTTCAAGGTCGGTGATGGAAGTTTGTTGCCGGGGTTCGAACAGCAGTTGTTCGGGCTCAAAGCCGGTGATAAACGCACCTTCCAGATCGCACCAGAGCAAGGCTTCGGTCAGCACAATCAACAAAATGTGCAGACCATGCCGCGCAGTCAGTTCGAAAGCATGGAGCTGTCCGAAGGCCTGCTAGTGATTTTCAACGATGCCGCCAAAACAGAGTTGCCAGGTATCGTCAAAGCCTTCGATGAGCGTCAGGTGACCGTGGATTTCAACCATCCGCTGGCTGGCAAGGCGTTGACGTTCGAGGTGGAGATATTCGAGGTCAAGCCGGTCTGAATAATTCGCTTCGTAGGCAATCTGCTCCTTTAGGAATTTGGGGACGGCTAATCCCTGCTGGCGAATCAGAGTGCGTAGCCCTGCCGCGCGTATGGTCGTTGTGCTGATGCCAGCCCCGCTTCTTACTGCTGCCTAAAAATTTACACTCAACAACTCACCCGCCCCGAGCGCCGAGAAGTCACATGCAAATCAAACTCGCCAACCCGCGCGGTTTCTGTGCCGGTGTCGACCGTGCCATCGAGATCGTCAACCGTGCCCTGGAAGTATTCGGGCCGCCGATCTATGTGCGCCATGAAGTGGTGCACAACAAGTTCGTGGTGGAAGACCTACGCGAGCGAGGCGCAATTTTCGTCGACGAACTTGATCAGGTGCCCGATGGCTTCATCGTCATCTTCAGTGCCCACGGTGTTTCCCAGGCAGTGAAAATGGAAGCCGACAAGCGTGGCCTGAAGGTTTTCGACGCAACCTGCCCGTTAGTGACCAAGGTTCATCTGGAAGTGACCAAATACAGTCGCGAAGGGCGAGAGTGCATCCTCATCGGCCACGAGGGCCATCCGGAAGTTGAAGGCACGATGGGCCAGTACGACACCGCGAACGGCGGCTCTATCTATCTGGTCGAGGATGAAGAAGACGTCGCCCAGTTGCAGGTGCGCAACCCAGAAGCGCTGGCTTTCGTGACCCAGACCACGCTGTCCATGGACGACACCAGCCGCGTGATCGATGCCCTGCGCACCCGCTTCCCCAGCATTGGCGGCCCGCGCAAGGACGACATCTGCTACGCCACCCAGAACCGCCAGGACGCCGTCAAGCAACTGGCAGGGGAGTGCGACGTGGTCCTGGTGGTCGGCAGCCCCAACAGCTCCAATTCCAACCGCCTACGCGAGCTGGCCGAGCGCATGAATACGCCCTCCTACCTGATCGACGGCGCCGAGGACCTCAAGCGCGAATGGTTCGCTGCAGACGCCCGCATTGGCATCACCGCAGGCGCCTCAGCGCCTGAAGTGCTGGTGCGTGGTGTGATCGATCAATTACGTGAGTGGGGCGCCACCGGGGTGAATGAGCTGGATGGGCGACCGGAGAGCGTAACGTTTTCGATGCCGAAGGAGCTGCGGGTGAGGCAGGTGTAGAGCTATCAATTGATTACCACCCAAGTTGCGATTAGTGGTGTGAGTCCTGCTTCTCTACATAAAAAGCCCAGCATTGATGCCGGGCTTTTTCATGCCGCCAAAGCGCATTACCTCCAGCATTGATCGACGGTTTTCCCCCCAGTGTTCCCTTTGACGCCCAGCGCGTTAAGTGTGAAATTGCCGCATGCAGCGTCGCCAAAGGCTTGGGTTGCAGTCAGTAAATAGCCCCCGTCGCCTGTGCCGACGGTCAAGGTATATTTCCCTGTATCCGACTTGACGGTGGTGCCATTGGTGCCGCGCAGCCCAAGTTTGGCGATGTCAGCCGCAGCGGTTACATAGCTATTATTTTGCGTAAAGAATCGCTCTTGGCTCGCAGCTGCATCCTGTAGCAACGCCTGTCCCTCGCTCCGGTTGCTGCGTTGTACGTACTCCATATAGTTGGGGTAAGCGATCGCCGCGAGAATCCCCAGGATGCCTACCACGATCATCAGCTCGATCAGGGTAAAGCCTTTGCTGTGCTGTTCCATGCTCAATTACCTATTACTCGCCAAGATTGGCGGCCAATACTGGATGGGTCCGGGTAAATCGTCTGGCATACCAGGCCGGTGCAGGCTTCGAAACCGCTGTCGGGGTTCTGTGAAATGGTAATGCCGCCTTCACCGTCCTGTTTGATACCGCTTACGACATGTACAACATTATTGCTGTCGACGTGCCTGAGGTCGAAAGCATGGAATAGAGTCTTGCCGCCGGTAAAGGGATTAAGTGCGTAGGTCCAGTTACTGGCGCCATCGGCGCATGGGTCATCGTTGGGGACCAAAGTCTGGAAGAAAATAGTCTGGCCGAGGGTGGACATTTTCTCGATCAGCATCTCGCCTTCGAACTCGTCCTTGTTTACTGCCAGATCCAGATACCAGCCATACTTATTAACGCTGACAACGCCATCGGCATTGGACGTAGTCCATTGCACAGGATTATTCGAGATCGTGCGAGCCGGGTTGGTCCCGCCTTGGGTATAGGTTCCAGTTAATTGTTCGATGATCGTCTGTTTTACCAAGTGACCATTGGCCTCATCGTCAGTCCGCTGGATGGTGAATGCGCTGGTGCTCTCCGCGCGGGTTTTGGTGTCCCATATTCCGTAGATGCTTTGGGCATGGGTTTTGACGCCATCTTTGTCCTCTGCCTCGAAGAACTTGCCGGTGCCGAAAATCACCAGATAACCAATGCGGCTGGGATGACGGATAAGAGTAGGCGCGGCGGTAATCGATTGGGCCGCGGCATCCTTGCTGGACGCTGCGGCGAACATCGGCTTTCCGCCGTAAGCGACGTTGAACGCCTCCGCTGTTACAGTTCCCAGCGTATCGCGAGAAAGAGGAGCAGCGTCCAGACTTCCATCGCCATCGGCATCAGAGTTCTCTGTAGGTAGGAGATCGAAACGCCAGAGATTGCCCTGCAGGTCACCTGCATAAGCGTAATCGGCTATACCGTCGGCGTTGTAGTCGGCCAGCACCGCGCTAGAAAGTCCGTTGGCCACGCCATCGGTTCCCGAGACTTCCAGGCTCTTGGTCAGCTTGCCGGTCACGGCGTCGATGACGTAAAGCGCTGCCTTGCCATCGCTGGCACCGTTCTCATAGCCGTTCCCGGTAACTACGGCCCAGCGACCATTATGCAGGCGGGCAATGGTCGGGGTAGCGAAGCTGTAGCCTGGCTTGACGGCATCTTCATCTTCGATATCGCTCGCATCGAATTCCCAGAGTAATTGTTCGCTGCCAGGGTTGGTGACATCCAGAGCGAATAGCGCCTTGCCGCCGGCACGCAAAGTGCCGACCAGAATGGTGCGCCACCTTTTGTTATCGTGATCGTAGACATCTGCTACCACAGGCGAGCCGTCGACATAAAACTGATGGCTGTAATTTTTACCGGTCAGCTTGTTGAGCTTGTCAAAAACGGCGGAAGGAATGAAGGCAAATTCCTCGACGCCGGTTTCAGTGTTGAAACC
The DNA here is from genome assembly GCF_019355055.1 of Pseudomonas sp. MTM4. Lineage (NCBI taxonomy): Bacteria > Pseudomonadati > Pseudomonadota > Gammaproteobacteria > Pseudomonadales > Pseudomonadaceae > Pseudomonas > Pseudomonas sp. MTM4. The sequence continues at coordinate 2,232,988 of NZ_CP048411.1, read as the reverse complement.
GTGGAGCATACCGTCGTTGCCACCGACATAGACCCGTCCCGTGCGTTTGACCGCTCCGTCTGTTGTTCCGTTAGTTTTTGCCAAGAACGCAGAGTACGAGCTATCGCCAGGAGTCACAGCTCCATTAGCGTCGATGTGCCCTTCCAGTCGATTGGCGAAGCCTTCCAGATAGCGGGCGCCTGATACCACGACAGGACTGGAGCCGTATAGGTCGCCCAGTACCGCAGTGCGTTGGCGGAAATTACCTGCGTTAGAACCTTCGTTGCTGCTATCCCCGCGGAGATAACTAAGCCGTTCTTGCCATCTACCGTCCGCTGACTCACCGGCGACTTCGGGATTTATGTTCAGGGCGTAGGCGAGGGTGCCCTTGGTTTCAGGATCGCCTGCATTACCGGCCTTGAAGTCTTTGAGTTTGCTGGTATCTGCGCCATTTTCGTTAGATATCTTTATCGTGCGGCCGCCGGGAGTCGGAAGCTGTTTCTGCGCGCTCCAGTCTTGTGTATTTTCAATTACGTATTGGTCGTCATCATTCTTTACCAGCTTTTTGGAAAATCGCTTCAAATCACCCGACCAGTTTTCGTCACTGGCATAGGTGGTCTGGTAGGAAACGCTGGTAGCAGTGTCGTCGATCACTAGCCCTGAGCTGATTGCAGGTCTAGCTGCGGTCGATTTCCGTTCTGCAATCCGGTTCAAAATCTCATCAAAGGCCGAAACCATGGCGTCAGGACTGTCAACGCTAAAGAACTCGCCGCGAGAGTTGATTGCCGCGTGCCATAGATCGTAAACGTTATTATTCGAGCCTGATGATGCTTTGGGCCAGCTCTTCGTACCGTCCAATAGAGCCTTGTAGCCTCCCGAGAACGTATCTCCTTCCCATGGCAGGCCGCTAGCGTTCATTGAACTGGTAAGCCCCAATCCCATTATGAAGTTGCTCATATGCTGCCAAGTGGCAGGGTCATTTTTCGCGTTCCAGTATTTTTCAGTATCCGTTCCTTCCTTGTCAGCAAAATAAGGACTGATTCTGTTGTCTAGTTTAGTGTTAAGGTCGGTGGTCCAGTAATGCATTGCCAAGTCCGCAAGTGTACTGGATGTGTCGTCTTGATATGGGCGTTGCTGGGTGTATTTCTTGCCGTCAGGTAAGTTGATGTCTACGCCGTCATGCCTAAAAGAGCTGGGATTGCTAGTAGTGGCGTTCCACATCCCATCTGTCATAAGTATGTGATAGCTTGGTCGGCAGGCATATGTATTGTCTGATGTGTTTTTATCGGATGAGACGCGAGTGTTCGGGAATTTATGCCAGGCAACGTCTTCCTTGAGAAACTCGCCGGCCCTTTTCATTGCGGCTGGTAGAGGTGTGCCGCTGTTGAAATATACATCTTTCAGCCAGCTATAGAATTGTCCCTTATGTTGAGCATCATATTGGCGGAACTTATTGTCTTTACAGTTCTTGGTGTCACCCCCGTTGAGGCTGGTGCACAATGCCAGATTTTGCCAGCCTAAACGGACAGTCGGAGAAAGTTGGGCAAAGGCCAAGCTGGTGGCGGACAAGGTCGCCAGTGCCCTTGTTCTGTAAAACGAATACCAGATAGCGAAATTCGTCTTCTCACTGTCGCTGACGAAGACGAGATTGTAGCAGCTTGTTTTCGTTTTATCGCAATTGCTGGCGAGTGAGTAATCATAAATATAATAGTATGCTGGTGTTATAGCGGTGTAGATATTGTTGTTTCTTATGCAGGAAAAGTCGCTACTGTTCAGGACTGGGCCTGCTTGCTCAATCGTACATGTGTAGCTGTTTCCGGATCGGGTTACTTTGAACTTTATTCCTGCAGCACTGGTTTCGGTTTTTGTCTCATTTCTTGAAAATGATATGGATACACTGAAATCGTTGCTTGGATTGTTGGCTCGCTGGTGCGTGCCGCTCGGCATACGGTACTCTTTTCCCGTAGGTCTATAGTGATCGGACAGGTCAAGTTTACCGTCGTTTGGCCTGAAACCATTTATGGGCGCGTTTGTGAAGGATGTTGTTAGCTCGATTTTATCGCCATTCGTGTCGAATGATGGCGGTGCTATGTACTTGATGTTGGGGTTGTAATACATCGGGTTGTATTCTGGTGCTGCATATAAGCGTGTTATGGTGCTGCCGCTTATGACTTGGCTCTCTATGGCGTCAGGGACAAAACCCCAAGACATGCTGCCCGACTCATCAAGCGTGAAAACGATATTAGGTGGAACACCTACCGTCAGGCTGAGCGGGCTTTGCGATACGGCTGCTTGTAAGTTCATTGCCGCACTCATTAGAGCGGTTCCTGCAATGATGCTCATGATAAAAGTGGTCGAGCTGTTGACCTGTCTTCCTTTCATTTCTTCAACTCTCAATTATTCAGGCCGAGATAGATGTTCGCGGTAGTGGATTGCACTGCCCATTCGTCTGCCGCTTGTCCATTTACTACGTAGAAGTAGGTTCCCCGACCTTCCATGACTGCGCCGTATTCAGGGTTCAATGAGGATTCATCTTCGTTCATGGCGATCAGATGAGTATTCCAGTAAGCGTTGCGGTCGCTACTGGTCACATTGCTTTCATCGCTTTCATTCTCCCCTGGCACTGTTCCCCGATATGGCATCCAAGTTATGAAAGCGGTGTTTGCAGCAGCATCGCTATCTGCCCCTGTCTTGTTATCCGCAGAGCTGTTTTTCAGGAAGAGTAATGGGTTGAGTACGAAGTCCAGGCGGTCTTCTGCTGCGGTTATTGCCAGCAGACACGGGCGGTTGGCGCCATTGGCCTGCAGTTTGTTTGCCTTTTGACAATTGGATTCTCGGGGCTCGAGCTTGTCGCGCAGATACGCTGGACCATAGAACCGGAACTCTCCTTCGCGTAGCGCGGCCTCCGCGGCGGTTTGCAGGCGCTGGGTCTCTGCCCTGTTCCCCGTTATTCGCGACTCCAGCACGACGCCGCGCATGCTGGATACGGCTAGAACGGTCAGAATTAGCAGCATGACCAGCGCAACCAGCAGGGTTGCGCCCCGTTGCCGGGCGTGATTCAAAGCTTTCATGGCATTAGATTCCTGATCGTCTGGGTGCTGCTGGCAACCTGGTAGATGCGATTCTTGTCTTCTGCGGTCAGACGGGCTTTGCTTGTGGTGTCTGCTTTATCCAGCCATGCATCGAATATGGCGGATTCACCGTCGCGTTGTTCTTCACGGCTGGCTAGTAGTATCGAGTAACGCACTGCTCGGATCGGGCCGCTATTGATCGTCCATGTGCTGGCATCAATGAACCGACCACTGTCTTCCGTCAGTTTCTTCTCGAACATGTCCTTGCTGCCGAGGCCGAACTCAAGTCGCATATCCGCGATGCCTGCCAGGAGTTCCATTGATCCAGGGGACTTTGCGTTAAGGTTCTTGCATTCAAGCAAGCCCTGATGCAGTTCGGTGGCTGGCGTGTAGCTGAGTGCCAAGGTGATAAGAGCGCTTTCAGGCGGAGCCCTGAAGGGCTTGCTGTCGTCGAACGCCTTGCTGTCGTCACCTTGGCAGTCAGGTTCGCCGCTGACGAGCGGCTGATAGCGCAGGCAGATACCGAGTGAGTTTCTGGTGGGAGCAATGACTGCGCCTTTGGCAAACGCTTCGCAGTCACTATTTGCCGATACTTCGGGAAATGCATCTTCGAGCAGTTGCGCTGGATCTCGACGATAGCCTGCCTTGCCGAGATAGTCGTTGAGCATCAGCGCAACGAAGCGACTACCTTCCAAGTTCGTGGACTGGCTTTGCTGGAATAGGTGGTTACGCTGGTTATCCAAGTAAATTTGGGAGATGCCGAGTAGCAGGAAGCTGCTGATAGCCAGCGCTACGAGCAGTTCGATCAGGGAGATGCCCCTCTGTTGGGGCACGAGGGAAATTTTCATAGCTCTACTCGCGTTCTGTAGATGCAGGTGGTGGCGTTGGGCGCTTGATCATCGGGGCAGGCACCTGCCTTGACGGTCCAGGCCAGCTGGATTTCCAGCATCGAGCCATTGCCGTCACAGGTCCCGAGTGTGGAGCTGCGGCAGATATAGAAGGCAGATTCGAGGAGTTCCTCAGCGCCAGGCAGAGAGGCTTCGACGGTTTCTACCCAGCAGTTGCGCATCTCGATGGCACTCGTAGGGTTGGCGACACAGTCCGCCGGAGCAGTCGTGAAATCACTGCCTTTGTCTTTGTAAAAAAGAGAAGTGTTCTTGAAGCCGCTATACACGGGTTCGGCCGGCGGGGTCCTCGTGAATACTTCACCAGGGTTGGCGCGAATGATCTCGGCCAAGTCGCTGGCCAGCATGATTGCTGTGTTTCGTTGTAACGAATCCTGGGTGTACTGAATGCTGCGGCCCTGCATGGCAACCATGCCGAGAATGCCGATGGTGGTCAGTACCAGGGTGACCATCACTTCGATCAAGCTAAAGCCTCTGTTGTTGCTCATGGCGATCCTCATAACGTGCAACTGGTCAGGGCGTTACCATCGGCGCCTTTGCCGCGCTCATGGCGAACAGGCGCGCCGCTCGCTCGTACTTCCACGACATAGGCCGTTTCGGGCGAATCGTCCCGGCAGACGGTAATCAGGGCAGGGGTGGCAGTACCGTTGACGCGATAAGTAATGGTTGCGACATCTGCATCCATTTTGGCCTGGCTGGTGGTGTGACTTAGCTCTCTGGCGGATTGGCCAGCAACGCGTACCACCCAAGGGCCATCGTCATCGACGAGTACTTCGGCAGTGGTCCGGCGTGTGACGGCTTCTCCACGCGCGTACTGCAGGATGGCGATCAGATCGTCGGTCTGGCCCTGCAGCTGGGTTTTCTGAATGAACGCAGTGAAGTTGGGCACTGCGATGCCTAACACTATGGTCAGCAGGGCAAGAGTGATCATCAGTTCGATCAGGGTGAATCCATGCATGTCGCTGCGGCGTGACATGGTGCGCTCCGTTTGAATTCTTGAGCGGTTGATAATGGTGTGGCTCGGGCGCTTTGTCCGTTATGCCGGGATGGTCGGTGCATTTGTGATGATGACCGGCTGTCGGGACGATTATCAGGTTTATGAGGTGGCTCCGGCGTGACTGGAGCCATGCTTTGAGGATGGAGCGGCGATGTTTGTCATTCGCAGTCAGGCGCTGCAGAGTGAGGCTCTGCTTGCGTTATCTGCCGGAGTTCCCTGCTTCAAGCGGCCCTGTCGACTAAGAATCAGTTGCCAGGCAACAGCCTGCTTGTGGCACTGGTAGAAACGCCCATTACTCAAAGGACTGGTACCGTTGGCATGGAAGCGTATACGTCTATCGCCGAAGCCGCTCCAACGCAGGTCATCGGCGGTGGGTAGTTGAGTCACATCCAGTACTTCCTGGGTCGCTTCCACCAAGGTCAGCCAACCCTTGCTCCAGTCGCTGCTGCAACTGGCTGCATCGCTGGTACCGCAGAGTACGACCGTCTGACGATGCAGTACCGCTTTGGAGCGTGCGTTCTGAATGGCATCCTGCACTTGGGTGAGCAGCGCCTGCTGTCGGCTGTAAGCGATGAGGTCGGCCAGTGCTGGCATGGCCATGGAGCTGATGATTGCAATCAGCGAGATGGTGATCAGCAATTCGACGAGAGTAAAGCCTTGATCCTTGTTCGGCATGGTGCGGTTCCTTTGCACGTATGATGTGCCGCCTTCCTGATGGCGGTGCCGTCTGGCTTCGACCGACCCGCAGGACGGCGAAAGGAAGCTTTTAGACAAGTATTGGCGTCAGTCCAAGAGCTAATGGCTGGAAATGTGAACCAGAGTCTCGGAGGAGCATGTGGAACGAGAAACCATCATCGTTGGTGGCGGCGTTATCGGTTTGTTGTCGGCTTACTGTCTTGCAAATGCGGGGCAGACTATTGTCCTGCTGGAGTCCGGAAGAGTCGGCACCGAAGCCTCCTGGGCCGGTGGCGGAATCGTTTCTCCGCTTTACCCATGGCGTTACAGTCCTGCGATCACGGCTCTGGCTCATTGGTCGCAGGATTTTTATCCGCAGCTTGGCGAGAGTCTGTTCGAGCAAACCGGTATCGATCCGGAAGTGTACGAGACCGGGCTTTACTGGCTGGATCTGGATGACGAAGAGGAGGCGCTGGACTGGGCCGGGCGGCAGGGTCGTCCGTTGCATCGAGTACCGATGGAGCAGGTTTGTGCCTTCGTTCCGTCGTTGGGAACGGGGTTCTTACGCGCGGTGTTCATGCCGAACGTCGCCAACGTGCGTAACCCGCGCCTTTTGGACGCTTTGCGAGTGGCGCTTGCCAAGCTACCGAACGTGCAGGTGATCGAGCATTGCCCGGTTACCGGTTTCATTCGTAATGGCGAGCGGATTCTCGGAGTCGAGACGGCGCAGGGCGAAATGCTGGCTGATCGGGTTGTTGTCGCGGCTGGGGCTTGGAGCGGCGAACTGCTCGCTACGCTGGGGCTGGAATTGCCGGTGAAGCCAATGAAAGGACAGATGATCCTGTTCAAATGCACCGACGATTTCCTGCCGAGCATGGTGCTGGCCAAGCGGCGCTATGCGATTCCTCGTCGTGATGGCCATATCTTGGTTGGGAGCACACTTGAGGACGCCGGCTTTGACAAGACGCCAACCGGGGATGCCCTCGAAAGTCTTAGAGCGACGGCAATCGATCTACTTCCCTCCCTGGCAGATGCGGAGGTGGTCAAGCATTGGGCAGGGCTGCGTCCCGCCTCGCCTGAAGGCATCCCCTACATCGGGCCGGTGCCGGGACATGATGGGCTCTGGCTCAATTGCGGGCACTTCCGTAACGGCCTGGTGCTGGCACCCGCTTCGTGCCAATTGCTAACGGATCTGATGCTTGAGCGCGCGCCCGCTATCGACCCAGATCCGTATGCTCCCGCCGGGCGGTTCTGATTTTATAAATGGGATCGGGACACAATGCAGTGACCCTTCGTTGCATCTGCATACGGACCACTGACTGAAATTCTCATTTGAAGTCCTCAGAGTTCTTCGCAGTTGTTTCGATTCCTTGCCTGGCGGCTCGGCTTAAAAAGACATTGCCGCTTGCCTCGCAATACTTTCTAAAGGTCACTTTATAATCTCTTTGTACTGTCAGGTGACTAACGAAATCTTGAGAGACTGAGTAGGTATAGCTGTGATTCTTGAATTTCAAGATTTCCTTGTGCGCGCTTCCCTCCGAGGTGTTGACGATAAGAAAATTCCCTGTGGTGGGCTGTTCTTTATAGGGCTATTTACTAGAGGATGGTCGGTTGGTGGAACTGCGGATGTTCAAGGCGGCGAGGGAGCTAGAGAACATTAGCAAGAGAGAAGCGCTGACTTCATACCCCGCATTACTTTCTCGAAATGACTCGATGCGGAATTTTTGATTGCTTTTGGGTGGCGGCCATTCTCTGGTAATACTGGTTATAAGCTTCCTGGGCCTGTGCTCGCTTGCCCAATGCCCAATACGTGTCCGCTAGGTTCAGGTAGGCAACGACTCTGTCCGGGTGTTTCAGGGTAATGTGTTTCAGGAGTTCGGCGGCCTCCGGATAATAGCCCGCCTGCTCGAACAGGAAGCCAAGATCGTTGGACCAGCCGACCTGTTGCGGGAAGTAGTATTTTTCGACGATGTAGCTCTCGGGATGGCATGCGCCATCCTCATCCCCTGCCATGAAGTAGCTGACGAGGGTTTTCAGTTCGCCCTCGTTACCCGCCTTGTAGGCCTTCAGAGCGGCGTCGAAATTGCTGGACGCCATCTTCGGCATCAGCTTTTCCGCCGCCAGCCCCGAGGTCTGGTGCGCAAGGCGCAAGTCCTTCAGAGCGCCGAAGGCGCGAGCACCGTCGAAATCGGCGATCGACGCGAAGCCGAGAGCCCTGCTGTCGATTGCATGGGTGCTCAGCAGGGACTGGTCACACTCGGTGTTGTTTTCATTCAACAGGATCTGCGTCAGGTCGAACGACTTCGCGGCGCCGTCATATCTGAACTTCAGGTTGAAGTTATAAGCCCCATTTCCCTCTTCTCGGGTGATGAGCATCAGGTAATCCCCCGCCTGGGCCGCAGGCGAAAGCAGCGTATGGTGCTCACTCTGCAGATCGGTCACCGCCAGCTCTCCCTGCCGTTCAGAGATCAGGTTGGCGATATAGCCATCGTAGCTCTGAGGGGTAGAGGCGTTCTCAATGCGCGGCAGGACCTTGTCCGTATCGAGCACCGTAGCGCCCGTGCGGTCGGTGATCTGCAGGCGCTGAGCACGTGCGTCGTCATCGTCTGCGATGCGCAGCTCCTGAAGCGAGGACAAACCTTCAGGCCGTATCGTTTCCGCCGTCGCTACAGCACAGGCCAGCATCAGGGCCGAGGTCAGCGAAAAGCGCCACACGCTGAATGTATTGGAATGCACTTTTAGGATTCATTAATTAAATTTAAATAGGGTTATTTTTTATAACTTATACTTTTAGAAGAATTTTAAGAATTCTTGTGTGAAGATTTCTGAAAAATGAAATTCATTGTTCGCAGAAATTTATATCTTCGCAGTGTAGCCAGGCGTTAATTAACGTGCCTTTTTTTGTCACGTAGCGAATTTTGTACCAAAAATAATTTTCATCTGATGTCGCGTCGGTAAGGGCTACCACGTCGCCGTTGATCAAATACATTTTAGTAGTTTTGTTAATGTTTGGCTCGCTGTAGAGAGTGGCTTTTTCGGAAGTAACAGTTGTTGAGATCGGGGCGCGAAGCCGATAGTCGGGACTATTCTTGACTAGCAAATTCTCTGTTTTTCTTCCATCTAGGTAAAGGGCGCGATTGATATAGTCACATCCTATGCAACTGTCAGAAATCGTCAGGATGAGATCATTGTTTTTTATTTTGTATATGTCTTCATGCCACTTTGCGCCGCTTCTGTAGCTGCTAATTAGATAGTCATTTTCTATAGAATAATTGCATAGCTGGCTTTGAAGTTTATCCATGGAACGTAGTGTTTCAATCTCACTGTCGTATCGATAGACCTTGGAGCAAGCGTTCACACTGCCTTCTGCGTTATGCGTCAGAATTACCTCCGAGATCCCATCCAATGTCAGGTCTTCTAATGAAATTTGGCTATATCCATTATCTATTGTATCTAGCATGGTTTCTGGGATTGTAATGGTTTTGCACATGCCTTCGTGGCAGGCTGTAATTGAGAGCTCCGTCCCAGAGTCATTGACGGAAAGCATTGTAGCTTTTTCTTTATTCGTGGCTGCAAACGTGCTCGTGAAAACAAAAAGGACAGCGCCTGCCAGGAAACAATAAATAAAACCAGCTCGAGAATGGATATTAATTTTTTCTTTCGTCATGTCAAATTCCATTCTCTCTTAATGGCCGCAAAAATTTCTTTTCGCTCAGCTAAGCCATTGTATCCACCATTGACGGCCAAAGTAATTAGATCGACATTATTTTTTTCATGCTCAATTAACACGTTAATATCGCCATTGGCATTATATTTTTTATATATTCCTCCAATGTTCCGCCAGAACCAGCAGGATGCATCTACCGCATTGTACATATCTGATGCAATTAGGCCCGGAGAGTCTATGAATTTTATCCCTCGGTATCTGGAATACGCTGCGTAGTTGTTTTTCCAGGTGAGTTGGATCAGCCCTTTTCCTTTGTATTTTGGGCCATCTCCCATTTCTGTATTTCCTCTGCGTATTGCATTACGATGTTGACCAGGGTTGTATCCTTCCCCTGAAGCAAACTCAATTGTTGTCTCGAAGTGTGCCGACTCATGGTAGCACTGAGCCAAAAAGTGAGCTTTTTGGTAACTTGTGGTGATGCCATGTCTGGTCAAGGCAGCATTCAATATCTTTACGAATTCCTCCTTGTCAAATTTGTAAATAGCAGGATAGTTCTCTTGGAAGCGCGTAACGAAACTTCTAGGACCGCCGCGTCCGGTGAACCAATCACCTGGCTTTTTGAGTATTTTTTCTAGGAAGGAGACAGTGATTTCTTCGGTTCGCGGTGATGAGAAGGTTGCTAGGAGTCCAATGGGCTGCAGATGCCAAGCCTTGCCCGATGCATCCAGCTTCAGACTGCCGGCCACATCGCCCCACCAGCTCAGGGTCTTGATGCGGTTCTTCTCTTCGACCCAATCCTGATTCGGATCATCGGGGCTGTGGCCCATCAGATCATCGAGTTCGTCCCAGCGCGAAACCTCCCAGAACCACTCGCTTTCATGCTGGGTGACGAGCTGCGAGATGGATTGAGCCTGCCAGGGCTTTTGCAGGGCCGCCTGAATCTCATCCGAGGTCATCTTGCCGTCGCGGTTGGTGTCGATGATGTCGTAGAGACGGCTGCGTACCGGGCCTTTGTCGGACTGGTCGATCGCGCCCTGGTAGCTGGCCGTTTCGTCGTCGGACAGGCGGCGAGCCGCGTTGAGGTAGTAGGCAAGCCCCGAACTGGGGGTATCGGTATCCTCAAGAAAGTCAAAACCTTCCCATTCCCAGGGGCTGTGACGGGTGGTGATGAGTTCCTGCTCTGCCAGCCAGCCGTTGATGGGTTGGCCATCCTTGTCGGCCAGCAGGTCATCGAGGCGCCACCAGTTGGTCTCGGGCGAGCAGCCGGTTGCCGTGTTGCTGGCCGGGATCTTGATCTTGGCCTCGGCGGGCAACGCATCCAGCAGGCTCTGCGGCAGGATCAGGTCAACGCCTATCTCGGCTCCGTCGTCGGTCAGTTTCGGCGGATTTTCGGCCGTGATGTCATCACGATGGGGGATCAGCTTGCTGGCGCCGGCGTGGACCTTGAGCAGGGTCTTTTCCTCCTCCGGGAGGTTCTGTGCCCAGGTACGGCTTTCGCTGATGAACGTCGGCACGTCTTCACAACTGAAGACCTCCAGGTGCAGCAGGTCCTGGGGCGAGCCGTCGCTCTGGTTCTGGTACTTCCCTACGTGCCCGATCAGGTCGCCCGCCTTGATCGGCACGGGCGGATCCAGCAGCACCACGGTGCCCCAGGTCTTGGGTTGTGATTGGGCCGTCAGGAAGGACGCGGAGATATAGCCGGGTAGGCTCCCGTCGTCCCCGGGTGTCAACGCCGGTTCGTTGTTACCACCGACCACCTGCTCGAGCTTGAGGAACGCTCCTTCACCCGAGGCGCGGATCTGGGTGCCTTTGCTGAGTTTGCCCACTATCGAGGCATTGCCGCAGGCTTCGGCGCGAACGTTGAGCTCGCCGCTGCGGGTGTTGACGGTATACATGCCGGATCCCCAGAACGCCGGGCGCTCCAGTTTTTCGTCCTGGCGGTAGTCTTTCCAGCACTTGAGGTGCATGTACAGGCTGTAGATCGTCAGCGCGGGCGGCTTGGGCTTCGACGCGTCGTCGCTGGCGGGGACCTTGGCCTGCAACGTGTGCCGGACCAGGACGAAGCCTGTAGAAAACGGTGCCCGTATCTGGAACGGTGGTCTACCTGCATAAGTGCTGACGGGGTATTCCTCATCAATCCGGTAAGCGACCACCTCGCCGTGGGTCATGCAGTTGATACGGCTCTGGTCGAAAGCTTCGGAGGTGCCCTTGTCCAGGTGAATGCCGCCATGCCACAGGCCGTTTCCACCGATGGGGTAGAACCCGGCCTTGGCCTTGCTCAGGGCGGTCAGATGCTGAAGCGAGTGGCCCGCAGACGGCGTATAGGGATAACACCAGTCATCCTTGGCAGCGCTTTTGCCGCCCTCGGCAACGTCCGGCTTGGCATCGTCCGGGTTCAGGGTGCCGTTCGCCATGTCCGCGAGGTAGCGTTTGAAATCACCTTCTTCGAGCTCGGCGTGAACGTGGATGGCGTAGCTCTGTGCGCCCGACCGGTCCGTGCCGGCCTGGAGGCCGATGTGCTGGCCGTAGGTGATAGCGTCCCCATCGTTGACCTTGAAGGTGGGGTGGAGGTGCAGGATCTGCCCGATCAGTTGGCCATTGGTGGGGGCGTCATAAATTTTCAGCGTGCCGTAAGCGCGGCTGGTCTTGGCATAGCCGGCCAGCGGGCTGGGGACCGGGATGGACCGGTTGCTGCCGTCCACCAGCAGCACGAAATCCTTCTTGACGAGGGTGCGTCCGCCGACATGGCGCACCTCCTCGAGCTGGCCACTGATGGTTTCGTAGTCCCGGTTGGGTTCACGGCCGGCTGAAGGGTGGTGCTTGGCCAGGTCCTCGTAGCGGTTTACGTCTTCGATGCGGCTGCCAACACTTTCAACGATTCTGAAGCGACGCCCTGTCATGACTTGTCCTGTGAAAAGGTTGTAATCGTATTCAACGCTCAGAGGCCGCAGGCCGCTCCGAAGGTCTTGTAGGTGTCCGTCTTGCCGGCTGATTCGAAGGTGAGGTTGACGTGGCGGTCATCCGATTCGTTGTACTCCGAATGATTAAACTGGCTGACCGTGGTGAGCGTGGCGCTCATGCCCTCGTAGGCGTAGGCCGTACGGGTCGCGTCGATGTCGGTCTGTTGCAGTTCATGGACGGTGCCGGCGATCTTGACGAAGAGCACTTCATCGAGTTCAACGGCGATCGGCTGGGCGTCATCCAGGGCCTGGTACTGCTCATCGGCCGGCACCAGTGCGCAGCGGTAATTCTCGATTCCGCCGCCCTCCTGATATTGGGTGACGGCTTCCTGGTAGGTGATGGGCTCCAGTTCGGCGGCCGCGCAGCCAGTCAGATACCCACAGGACAGGATGAATAAGAATGCCTGGGCGACTAGGTGACGGCCCATAGCTGTTTGTTTCTGGGTCATGACGTTCATAGTTCGACTCAGCCTGAAAAATTCATGGTTCTTTTGACTTTCTTTTTGGGGTTGATCAGGCCAGCTAGCGCCTGCTCCAGCTGATTTCCCGCCTTGTCCTTGTCCGCTGTGCCCGGCAGCACCGGCAGCTTGACACCGATTCCCGAACCCTTGCCCGGCGCTCCGCCTGCGTTGATCTTGGTCATGGGGCCGCTGCCTGTGATGCCGCCTGGATCGAGCTTGATGAAGCTGCCGCCGGCAGTGAGGGTCAGTTCGATGCCGGCTTCGATGACCATCTTCTGGCCAGCCTTGAGGTGAATTTCGCGGCCGGCCTTGGTCAGTTGGGCGGTGCCGAGTTCGATGTGCTGGTTTTGGCCAACGCTCATGTGGTCGTCCGGTTTGATTTCCGCCTTGCGGTCGCCTGTGATTGTCAGGTGTTCCTCAGCCTTGAATTCGCTGTAGCTATCGGCCTCGACGGTGTCGTGGCGTTCGTGCCCGGCGCGGATCTTTTGATCGTGCTCGATGTTCTGGTCCCAGTTGCGCTGAGCATGTAGGTAGATCTGCTCGGCGCCCTTGCGGTCCTCGATGCGCAGCTCGTTGTAGCCGCCCCCGCCCGGTGAAGTCAGGGTCTTGAATACTGTGCGGGTCTTGTTCGCCGGCAGGTCATAGGGCACCTGGTGTTCTGCGTGGTAGAGGCAACCACTGACGAGAGGCAGATCGGGGTCGCCTTCGAGAAAAGTAATCAACACTTCCATGCCGACGCGCGGGATGGCGATGCCGCCGTAACGATCACCCGCCCAGCTGCTGGCAACGCGCAGCCAGCAGCTGGTCTTGTCGTCGGCGGTAGCGATGCGATCCCAGTGAAACTGGACCTTTACGCGACCGTGCTCGTCGCAATGGATTTCTTCCCCGACGGGCCCCGTGACGACGGCGGTCTGACTTCCGAGAACCCTAGGTTTGGGGTGATGCAATGCCGGGCGATAGGGAATGTTCCAGAGAGTGGCGGTGAAGTGGTTGCGGTAGCCCTGGGTGAATGTGTTGCCTGTTCGATCCAGCCCCTCTCCCCGGAGGGCGGAATTCGTGATCGACTCTTCCAGCACCTGCGGCTGCCTGCCTTCGTGGATCACCTCGGTGAGCAGCCAGAGATCGTTCCACTCCGGTCGCGGGTGGTCGGAGATTTCCAGCAGATGACCGCTGACCAGCTTGTGCTGGTCACTATCGCCTTCGGCCAGGCGGTAATCGGCGCGGTGGCGTTCCAGAGCGCGCTGGGACAAATGTTTACCGCGCGTGCGGTCGGTGAAGCGGCCGGGGTAGTCGTAGTCTTCCAGGTCCGGCTGCGCCGTTGTCGGCTGTCCGGAGGGGCCGTTATGAGCGGCTCCCATCACCAGGCGCGGCTGTTCGAAATCATAGTCACGCCGGCTGACGCGGTTGGTGCGGGTTTGCAGACGTACGGCGAAGCCTTTGATCACCGGTTCGTCGGCGACCAGGCCGCTGTTCTGAAGATAGGCCGTGGGTTGCCCGAGTTTGGGAAAGCTGGTCTGGTCATCGCCGAACACCAGTACATGGCCGCCCGAGCTGTGCTCGAAGTGGTAGTGGATGCCTTCTTCCTCGCACAGCCGCTGGATGAAGTGCAGGTCGGTCTCGTCGTATTGCGTGCAGTAGTCGCGCTCGGGATAGATCACCGGACCGAGTTGAAAGCGATAGGCATTGGTCTGGATGCCGTGACCTTCGAGCACCTGGGCGACGATCTGCGGCACGGTCAGATGCTGGAAGATGCGCTGATCGGTGCGGTGGGCGAGATAAGCGAGTTGCGGGACGATGGCCAGCCGGTAGCGTGTCAGGCGCTTGCCGGACTCGCCCTGGGCGACGCGGTGGATCAGACCATGGATGCCGTTGCCCGACGGTGAGAGGGCGAGAAAAACCGGCTGGTGAAGCAGGCTGTGCAAGTCCAGATCGGGGCGCTCACTGACCAGCTCCAGGTCGAAGCGATAGGGTTGGCTGATGGCCTCGCGACCGGTGAACGCGAGCACTTTCAGATCATGCTCGACGCCTTCGATGGTGAGGCTGAAATGGGTGTCATTGGCCGCGTTGAACATCGCGCTTCCTTGTCCTTGTGTCATCCATGGGGGCGCCCGAACCAGCGCTGCAGGCGGCTGGGTGCGGGGCGGCGGAAGATATTCAGTAGCTGGGTCACGCTGCTGGTTCGCTCATCTACATCGAAAGCCAGTGCCATAAGCAGCGACTGCCAAATATGAGTGGGTAGATTTGGCGGGCAGCGCAACTCTTTTTCCAGCGCCATCGCTTTGGCCTGCTTGGCGCTCAAGCGGCGGAACGGGTGGCTGCCGCTTGCCAATTCGAACAGCAGGCAACCGAGCGCGTAGATATCGCTGGCTTCCGATGGCTCGGCACCGTCCAGCAGTTCCGGGGCCGCGTAGCGTGTCGTCCATGCCTTGAAACGGTTGCGGGAGAGGCGCGGCAAGCTGTTGAGCACGCCCTCGAGTGGCTGGCCGAGTCCGTAGTCGAACAGGCGCAATCCGTCTTCGGCGAGTATCACGTTGCTCGGTTTGAGGTCCCCGTGGATGACGCCGCGGCTATGTGAATACGCGAGCGCTTCGAGTAGCGGCAGGGCGATCTCGCGCAACTCATTCCAGGCGAGCCCTTCGGGATGCTCGCTGAGCAGCTGGTCGAGCGTCGGACCCTTGAGCAATTCGAGGGTGATGAAGGCTCGCTGGCTGGCGGTGTCCACGTCGAAGCCGAACAGGCGCACGACGTGGCGATGGCTCAGCCGGGCAGTCAGTGCGAACTCGGTGTAGAGCAGCGCATGGGCGTCGGGGTATTCGGCGAAATCGTCGCTTAGGGTCTTCAGCGCGACGTAGGGTTCCGGATCGCCGAATTGCTCGCGCAATAGATCCCGCGCCCGGTAGACCGCGCCCATGCCGCCGACGCCGAGCAACCGTTCGATCCGGTAACGCCCGCCAAGCACCTGAGGCAGCTCACCGGTTGTAACGGTTGCAGGCGTTGGTGCCTGCCCCGGCGCAGCAGTGGCGGCGAAGGCAAAATAAGTCAGTTCCGAGGCGCACAGAGGTTCGTTCATCGACGCACCAC
Organism: Pseudomonas sp. MTM4; assembly: GCF_019355055.1. Taxonomy (NCBI): domain Bacteria; kingdom Pseudomonadati; phylum Pseudomonadota; class Gammaproteobacteria; order Pseudomonadales; family Pseudomonadaceae; genus Pseudomonas; species Pseudomonas sp. MTM4. The sequence goes on along the minus strand of NZ_CP048411.1, from coordinate 2,217,192 downwards.
CACGGCGCTGAGATTGTCCCGCGCCGGACCATCCAAGGCTTGGTCGAATAGGCGCTGTAGCGCAAGTCCGGTCGACGGCGAGTTCAGCGCCGCGCTCAGCGTATCCGGCGGCAGACTCTGGTAGAGCCCGTCGCTGCACAGAAGCAGAGTGTCGCCGGGGTGAACGTCGAACTCGAGGATATCCAGCTCCAGTTGCTCGCTGGCGCCGACGGCACGGGTGAGCGCATGTGCCGCAGGGTGGCGCGCAGCTTCCTGCGGGCTCAGGTTCTGCTCGTCGATCAGTTGCCGCAGCAGCGAATGGTCGCGCGAAAGCTGATACAGACGGCTGCTGCGCCAGAGGTAGCAGCGGCTGTCCCCGGCCCAGACGCAAGCGGCGCGTTCGCCTTCCATCAGCAGGGCGACCACGGTACTGCCGATGACTGGGTCGGGACGTTCGGCGGTGACCGTCAGTTCTTGTCCGAGGCGGCGGTTGAGTTCGTGCAGACAGTGGCGCAGGCTGACCAAACGCTCGGCCAAACTGCCTTCGGGCAGCTCGGCCAGTTGCTCGACGATCAGGCGGCTGGCCAGGGCGCCGTTTTGGTGACCACCCATTCCGTCCGCGACGACCCAGAGACCTTGCTCGGGGAGGTCGAGAAAAGCGTCTTCGTTGCGTGCGCGGACCTTGCCTCTATCGGTCCGCGCGGCACTTCGCCAGTTGGCGGTCCGGCTCGGCGTCCCGGTCATCACAGGGTCGCCGGCAGCTTGAAGTCACGCAGCAGGGCGATGTCGAACGGGTTCGGCGAGCGCTGGCTGTGCAACAGGTAGTTGGCGTGGCGCCCGCCGAGGTTGGCCTTGAGCATCAATACATCACGCCCGCTGTGGTAGTCGACCTGCATCAGGTCCAGCAGGCGGAACAGCGACCAGGGGCCAGTGTTCTTTTCGATACCGACGCGGCGTCCACCGAGTTCCTCGACCACCAGGCTGGTGCGGCCATCGTCCGCGGTAGCCGGCCAGCTGAAAGCGGTCTGCACGATCGGCCCATGGCGGTATTCCATCTGCTGGTTGCCGAAGCGGAAGTCGGCGCGACCCAGGCTCGAGTCCAGCGAATAAGGCTCCAGCTTGAAGCGGATCTGTGGCTCGTTCGGGCTCTCCGCGAAAAAGCTGCGGCGGATGGTCTGTGCATGTCCCATCTGCGCCAGGAATTCGCGCGACAGCGGCAGGCCGCGACCATCGACGCGGCGCAGCTGGTACTGGCCGGCGCTGCCGCTGACGAAGGGTTTGAGGTAGCGATCAAAAAAACCGTCGGCAACGCCTTGTGCCTTGAAGAATTCACGGAAATCGGCGATCGCGACGTCACTTTCACTGTGAGCGCTGAACGGATAGCGCTGACGCAGCGACGTTTTGTAGAACGCATACAGCTCGCCCTGGTAGCGCCGATTGAGGTAGTGATAGGCGTCGTTCAAGACTAACGTCCAGCTGTCCTCAGCGAGCAGGCCGAGCCAGTTGCCGATGGGTTGCGGCAGACGGGCCGCGCTGGTGCGTAACTGGTTGATCGCGTCGCGCTGGCCGCCCATACGCGCCTTGGCCAGCTCGAACGCGGCCTGATCCGGCGCGCTGGCGTGGGCCAGGCTCGCCAGTTGCAGCTGCAACGCGTCGAGCGCCTGCAGCGTTGGGATCAGCTCGGCGCTGGCGCCCTCCTGTTCGTCGAGCAGGCGATGCAGCGGTTCGAATCGACGCTCAAGCATCTTGCGCGCGGTGTCCGGCAGCTTCTTGGCCAGTGCGGCCTGGGTTTGTTCTGCAGCGGCCGAGGCCAGTTTGGCAGCCTTGCCCAGTTTGCCATTGGCATCCTTGAGCGCATCGGCGGCATCGGCGGCATCTGCAGCATCACCTGCGGCGTCCGCTGCGCCGGCAAAGCGGGTGTTGTCGCGCACTTCAATCAGTAATTGCAGCAGTGGCGAGTTAGCCGCGCTCAGCCCGCTTAGTAGTACAGCACCCTGGCCGGCGCCAGCAATCGGCTCCAGCGACAGCTGTGCCACGGCTTCGCCCCAGTAGTTGGCGTAGTCGCGAAAGTAGAGCTGTTCCATTTCCACCATCAGGCGCCCGAGGTCCTTCAGGCTCAGGCTGTCGCCCTCGCCGAGCACCCAGTTGTCGCGCAGGATCTCGCGCACCAGGTCGCTGCCCTGGGCGACATAGAACTTCTGGTAACCGTTCTGGGTGTAAAGGCCGGGGATGGCGTAATCGCCGCCGTTGAACAGCGCGCCTTGGGGCCCGAGGCGCTGGCTGAAGCGGTAGTCGGGCAGGCTGCGGGCCTGATCGCGCAACATACGGTAGACGACGTTGGCCAACGATTCGCTGCGCAGCACCTGGCGCGCCTCGGAGACAAGCTGATCGTTGAGCGTGTAAGGCTCGAAGCCTTCTTCGAGCAGGCGCTCGAAATGTGTGTTCAGACCGTTTTGTGCCACGGCATTGCCTGCATAGCGCAGCGACCAGTCGGCTGCCAGCCACTCCTTGAGAAAGCCTTCGTCGCGTCGCTGCTCCAGGTTGAGCATGAGGTAAGCGCGCAGGCTGCCGAGTAGGCGTTCGCGATCGGTGAGGTTGGCGCGTACCTGGGCTTCGAGCTGGCGGCCGACGCGCGGTAGCAGCAGGTTTTCCAGCTCTCGGCGGTACGCCTGACGCAATGTCGGATCGACGTCCTCGCCCTGGTAGAGTCCGCCGCGCTGCAGGTAGGACACCTCGGCTTTATCGGGAAATACTTGGGTTGCGGCATAGCTGGTGTCCAATGCCTTGAGCGTGCGTAGCGCGTCGTCCTGAGCGGCGATTCCCTGGTGCTCGTCGCCCAGCCGATCGGCCAGGCTGCGCAGCTGCTCGAGCCGCTCATGATTGCCGGAGAAACCATTGGCCCAGAGCGCGCCGAACAGCGCCAGGCAGGCGAAGCTCGCGGCATACAAGGCGCGCTGGCCCCAGTCGATACGGCGCACTTCCTTCTGGTCCAGTCCGGCCAGGTCGGCCTCGGGGAAAATCACTCGGCTGAGCAGGTGATTGATGAAGCGCGCTCGGCCACTGCGCAAGGTCGGCAGTGCGTTGCTGGACAGCCCGAGATTACGACCGATGCCGCTGGTCAGCGGATCGAGCACGCCTTGCAATTGCGGCGCGCTGGTCAGGTAGAAGCCGCGCAGCTGGCTGGCACGCTGGTAGCGGTTGCCGGAAAACGCCAGCTCTATGAACAGGCAAAGGCGCTCGCCGATCTGACCGAGCTGATGGGGAAAGTCGAGAATGCGGCCGCGGCGCTGGGTATCTCGCTCCTGGTGCATGCGTAGAATCACCTGGCTGTTGAGCCGGCGTAGTAGCTCCTCGAATTCGCCTCGGATCACATTGACGTCGGTGCCGTCCTGCTCTTTGCGAAAGCTGGCGCCAAGCACCTGATCGCTCTCTTCGCGTGACAGCTGATCGAAGAACTCGTCGAAGCCAAGCACCTTGTCCGCCTTGCTCAGCACCAGATAGACCGGCACGTCGGCGCCCAGGCGCTGGTGGATCTCGTGCAAGCGCTGGCGGCTTTGACGCGCCAGGGTTTCGAGCTCCAGTTCGCTCGATTGCAGCAGTTGTTCGACTGGAATGTTGACCAGCACACCATTGAGCGGACGCGCACGGCGGCGGCGTAGCAGGCCGAGCAGTGTGTCCCAGGCCTTGCCATCGACCGAGGCGTCGGGTTGGGTCAGGTAGCGGCCGGCGGTGTCGATCAATACGGCGTGATCGGCGAAGTACCAATCGGCGTAGCGGGTGCCGGAGACGTCCTTAGTCAAGCGCTGGTTTTCGCTGCGGTTGAGTGGAAAGTCCAAGCCGCAGAAATCGAGCAGCGAGGTCTTGCCGCTGCCCTGGGGGCCAAGCAACAGGTACCAGGGCAGGTCGTTGCGCCATTTCTCGCTACGCCCGCGGTACAGGCTCGAGCGCTTGAGAGTGCGCATGGCGTCCCGGTAGCGTTGGCGCAGGATGCTCTGTTCCTCACTGACCAGCCCTTCGCGGCGCAGGCGCTCCTGCAATTCGTCATCGCTGGCCTCGGCCTGCTGACGACGGGTGCTGCGCCAGCTGGCGAAGACCATGAACAGGCCCCAGGCCAGGCATAGACCGGCAATGGTCAGCAGGCGGCTGGTCGAGGATTCCCAGAATTTGTAATCGTCCACCGCCAGCAGCGGTCCGATGAACCACACCAGCAGGGCCAGTACCAGCAGAACGCATAGGCTCCATACCCAGGTCTTGCGGAAAAACGCGGCAAGCTTGCCGAAAAAAACCTTCATGGCATTACGTCCTTGTTACGGCTGAGGCTCGATCTGAACGGTTGGATCGACGGGTTGGTACGGCTGCAGCACGGTGTGGCGTTGCTCGCCAAGTACCCAGGCAAAGCCTGCGTACAGCATGCCCAGGCAGACCAGCGTGAAGAGAGCGACCAGCCACCAAGGCACGATGCGCACCAGGTGCCGACGCGTGTCGCGCAGTCCTTGCCAGTGCGGTGAAACCTCACGCGGCACGTCGCCGCGCAACTGGCGGATCTGCCGGTAGAGGCTGTCGCGTACCGCTTCGAGTTCGAGCATGCCGCGCGGCAGTACGCGGTACTTGCCCTCGAAGCCCAGCGACAGGCAGAGGTACATCAATTCCAGCATCGGCAAGTGCTTGACCGGATTACGCGAGAGGCGCTCGAGCAGCTGGAAGAATTTCTCGCCTCCGAAGGTCTCGTTGTGGAAGCCCGACAGCAGGCTCATCTGCGACCATTCGCTCTCGTTGCCCCAGGGCGTGGTGACCACCGCTTCGTCGATAACGGTACACAGCACGTAGCGCGCGGCCATGACTTGGCTGCTTTCGGCGCCATCGTGCAGGGCGCGGTGTTCGAATAGCTTGAGCTCGCTCGACAGGCGCTGATTAAGCGCGTGCAGGTCCTCGCCTTCGAAGCTGTGCTTGAGCCGCACCACTTCGGACAGCAGTGAGGAGGCCGCCGCCACTAGCGGGTTGAGGCTGATGTTGAAGGTTTCCGCCGGGCGCAGGCGGGCGGCGTAGATCATCCGCTCCTCCAGCTGCTCGAATTTGGGCGGCGCGCTGAAGTCGGTTAGCGGGCTGTGCGCCGGGGCGTCGCCGTGGCGATTGAGGATGACCGTCTTGTCGTCCTGTCCGTAGTCCATTTCTCTGATCATGTCGGTCAGTTCCTGATCGCCCAAAATTTCAGCTCAAGCCCGGTGAACTCACCGGACACGTGGAAGGCGAAGCCGCCGGAGCGCTCCAGTTGCGCCAGCTCCTCGGAGTTGAGCTCTAAGGCGAAGTAGGTTTTGCCGGAGTGGAACGGGATCTGCCGCGGGGCCACCGGCAGCGGTTTGACCTTGATCCCCGGCAGATGCAGGTTGACCAACTGGCGAATGCGCTCGACCGGGCCGACCTTGAGGTGTGCCGGCAGGCGTGTGCGCAATTCTTCTGAGTCGCACTGGGCGCTGGCGGCCAGCACGAACGAGGCGCTGCCGAGCAGTTTGTGGTCGTGCAGCGGCGAGACCTGGATGCCGTACTGGCGTTGCTGTAGCAGCAGTTCGATGGCGTGTTGCTCGAGCACCATCGACAGCACTTGGCGGATCGCATCCATCAGCTTGCGAAACGACAGCCCCTGGTCATTATGCAGGTAGCGGCCATCGAGGCGTGGGCGCTTGGTTTCGCTGGAGAAGGTCGCCAGTTCGCCGAGCAATCCCAGCAGCTCGCGATAGATCTGTTCGGGGTGGACCCGGTCGATGCCCAGGTAATGGCGCAGCACCGGCTCGTAGCGGTTGATCAGCTGCAGCATCATGAAGTCGCCAACCTCGGCACCGCCGACCTTGCCGGTGGCGCGGATGCGTTCGGCCAAGATGTCGCCGCGATGGCCGAGCATGCTGATCACTTCCTTCAGGCAGGACAGCAAATAGCTGGACGCCTGAAAGTCGATGAAGGTCGGGATGTATTCGGGATCGAGGCTGATCACGCCGTCCGGCGTGGTGTCGAGGATGTCGCAGAGTTTGAGCTTCACATAGGCTTGGTCGCTCTGCTGCTCGCCGAGCAGTAGGCGAAAGTCCGGTCGAGCGGTGCTGACCTGACTGCTGCTGGCGTCACCGGCGTTGGAATCGGCGACCTCCTCGTCGACGGCGGTGTAGCGCGCCAGCACGTCTTTCTGTTCCGCTCGACGGCTCTCGATATGGTTGCCGGTGACCAGAGGCAGCGCCAGATAGACCGGGGTATTGCTGGTATTGGGCGACACGTCCACGGCCAGCGGTTCACGTTCGGCGCCGATCTCGAACAGGCTGCCATCAGGAAGGAGGCCGCTGGCCTGGCTGAGTACCAGCTTGCCCATGTTGAGAAACTGACGGTCAATCTCCAGCCCGAAGAACCCCCAGGCGTAGTGGCCGAGTTTCTGCGTACGCAACTTGAGCTGCGCGTCGTAATGACGGTCGTTCTGCTGGAAGTGTTGCGGGCGCAGCAGCATACCCTCCTGCCAGACCACTCTGTTCAGGCTCATTGATCAGTTCCCTTCGCGAGTGGGTCGGCGGCCTGGATGCCGTGCTCGTCAAGCGTCAGCTCGATGCGGTTCTGCGTCTTATGCTGCAGCGGAATGACGAAACGCCAGCTGGACTCCGGCAGGTCGCGGTAGGCGGCCAGCACGCCGACATAACGGCTGTGCTCTTGCACGAACAGTTTGAGATCGCGCTGCTCGCCGGGGCGTAGTTCCAGCTCCTCCTGAATCACCAGGTCCGGTGACAGGACTTCCTTTGGCCGCTGGTAGAGCGAGAAGAAATCAGCGTTCTCAAAGGCCACCGGATGCGTGAGTTCGATCAGGCGTATCACGATGGGCGATGGGCGACCGTTGAGGTCGGGATTGAGCCGGTCGCTGCCCTGCAACGACAGGTCCAGCTTGGTCAGATGGGAATTGGGCGAGAGCGCCGAGCAGCCGGCGAGCGCGGCCAGCGCAGCAAGCACCGCAGCGGGGAAAAAGCGAGACATGGACATCATCCTTGAAGGTTGGTGTTGAGCGTGGCGATCAGGCGCACCTGCTCCTCGTAAGCCTGGACGAAGTCGCGTGTGAACAGCCGTTCGCTCCAGTCGTCGTCGCGCTGCATGGCTTGATGCAGTCGCCGGTATGCGCGCCAGCGTCCGCCGGACGTGGAAATCAGCGGTTTGTTGTCGCGTTCGAAGCGCAGCGCCAGTTGTTCCGGCGACAGCTGCTCGAACATGCCCTTGATGGCCGCCCGGCTGGCGGCCAGCATTGCCACCTGGTGCGCCTGCAGATCACGGTAGGCACGCGCTACGGCTTGCTCAGCCGGCAACTGGCCGGCCTTGCCGTTGCGCAGCAGAAGACTCAGCGCTTCGCCACTGTCGATGCTGTGCTTGAGCGGATTATTGCCGGCGCTCTGCACGGTGGTCAGTGACAGACGCAACTCGTTTTTCAGCTCGCCACGGGTGCGCAACGCCTGCTGCAGCCCGCCGACGCTTTGCTTGAGTAGACTCGCCGCTTTTAGAGCCAGCGCTTGGCGCGCCTGCTCGTCGAGATCGTCCAGGCTGACGCCTAGCGCCTCGCCGAATCGCGTCCAGAAGTCCGGCGGCAGGCGCTCGGGTTCGGGCGAGGCTTTGGGTTGGACAGCGGGTGTAAGCATCACCAGCTCGGGAATCTGCAGGTTTTCCTCATCGATCTGTGCGTAGTCACGCTGTTGCGCCTGGACTCGAGACGGGGCGAGCACGGCGGTCAGGTCGTCCAACTCGGCGTAGACGCGCTCTTGCTGGTCCAGCGCGGTCAGCGGGTCGAGATCGAGAAAGGCATCGTCGGGAATGATGCTGCCGGCCGGCTGCGGACGGCCGATGTCGCCTTCGAAGGAAGCCGGGTCCTGGATCAGCCGAGCACGGATTTCGAAGTCGCCCAGGCAGTAGACGCTGCCGTGCTCGATGCGCTGCGCCCGGCCCTTGTCCAGGCTGGCGCCGCTGTCCTTGAGCTGAATGCCGTTGCTGCTGGTGTCGGTGAGGAAGAATGCGCCGTCCCGGTAGCTCACCACGGCGTGGCGGCTGGACAGCACGCGCTTGCGGTCCGGAATGACCCAATCGCAATCCTCGGCGCGGCCAATGATGCCGCCGGCCTGCTTGAAGGTTTTGCTGCTGATGAGGCCCGGTACGAACTGCTGCGCACTGACCATATCGAAAACCAGTTCCATGGTTTTTTCTCCTTGGCGGGTCAGTTGCTGCGGGACGACGCCTGCGGATCACCCAGCGGGCGGTACTCGTCGTCGTTGAATTTGTAGTTGCCGGAACAGCCAGCAAGGGCGAGGGATGCAGCGAAAAAAACGAGGGCGCAATAGCGGGCTAGCACGCGATTTCCTCCTTGAAAGCGTGTGGGCGGACGGCCCCGCTAACGCAAATGGCGAGGCGGGACGCAGGCCGTGCATTAAAGTTCACCCACCTGCTCGCGTGGGTGAACGAGGTCACGAAAAAGGGCGGGGTTGGCTTGGAAACGAGAGCTATGACTAATAAGCGCTGCATCATCCACGCCGGACGTTTGTTCAGGTTGGTATCAGCGATCTAAAGGGCCTGGTTTCTTGAACTCATAGGTCGCTGGCGCTAACGCCCAGCCGCTCCATACGATAGAGCAGCGTACGGCGCGGCAGGCCCAGCTCGCGGGCTGCTTGGCTTTGGTTACCGCCGTTCTTACGCAGGGAATCGATCAGTAGGTTGCGTTCGACGCGCTCCAGCCGTTCGCGCAGGTTGAGGGTGCTGTCGAGCGCGTCTTCCACCGTGCGTAGGTTGAAATGCTCCGGCAGCAACTCCCCGCCGTCGCAAAGCAGCACGGCGCGCTCGACAAGCCCCTTGAGTTCGCGCACGTTGCCCGGGAAACCATAGCTGGCGAGCTGCTCCAGTGCGGCGTCCGACCAACGCACCGCATCGCGCTGCAGGAAGCCGCAGGCCTTCTCTGCGAAATGCCGGGCCAGACGCAGGATGTCCTGGTCGCGCTCGCGCAGGGGCGGCAGTTCGATGGGGAATAGCGAGAGTCGGTAATAAAGGTCCTCACGGAAGCGGCCCAGCTCGACGCGCTTGAGCAGATCCTGATGCGTTGCAGCGACGATGCGCACGTCGACCTTGTGGGTTTGAGTACTGCCCAGCGGTCGGACTTCGCCTTCCTGCAGGACCCGCAACAGCTTGGCCTGCAGGGTCAGCGGCATGTCGCCGATTTCATCGAGGAACAAGGTGCCGCCGTTGGCAGCATCGAACAGACCTTCGTGGTCGCGCTCGGCGCCGGTGAAGGCACCCTTGCGATAGCCGAACAGCTCGCTTTCAAGCAGATGCTCGGGCAGCGCCGCGCAGTTTTGCACGACGAACGCCTGACTGCGGCGTGCACCGCAATCATGGATGGCACGAGCAACCAACTCTTTGCCGGTACCGGTCTCGCCAGTGAGAAGCACACTGATCGGATTGTGCAGGACCTTCCCGATCAGCCTATAAACGGCGCGCATGCGCGGACTGTCGCCGATCAGTCCGTAGTCGCTGGCGCACGGTCGTGCTGTCGGGATTTGCGCGAGGGACGGCTGTGTCGCACCGTGCAAACGATGCAGCAGCTGCACTTGGCCAAGCGCGAAGCGGCCCAGGCTAGCGAGGCTTTGTGCCGCGTCAATGAGATCGCGGCCCACGGTATTCGCTGCCACCAGCAACCCGGCGGCATGGCCCTGCGCATCTTGCAAAGGCAAGCACAGCAGGCTGCGCCACGGCCGCGCTGACTCGGGTAGAAATCCGGTCTGGTGCAGGTTGGCGTCGAGCGTTTCGAGGCTCAGTGGACGATTCTGATTGAGGCAATATTGCAGTAGCTGCTCGCCATCGTAGTCGCTTGGCAGGCTCGCGGCCTCGTGCCGCTGGCGCTTGCCTTCGAACCATTCGGCCGACAGCATCAGGCGGGTATGGGTCGCATCGAGCAGATACAACTGGGCGAGCGGGCAGTCGGTCAACTGCGCCGCGATCTCAACCAGCCCATCCAGCCACTCGTCGGAATCGGACGTGCAGGACAGCTGAGCGAAGCGGCCCAGAAGCGCATCGGCGTCCAGCGAGGGTGGCGATTCGGCGAATACCGCCTTAAGCGAACTCACAGACGACCGTCCCATCACTGTCGAGGGTGGCGTGCACTTGCCTGAGCGTTTCGCCTCCGGCCATGGCATCGAGCAGGCGATCAACTACCTGTGGCTGCAGGTATTGGTCGATCAGATGGTCGATCAGGCGCGCGCCGCTGTCGCTGTGGGTGCAGCGCTCGGCCAGGTCGTCCACCAGTGCTTCGCAGTGGCTGAAGCGCAGTTGGCGACGGGCCAGGCGCTCGCCGAAGCGCGACAGCTTGAGCGCCACCAGTTCTCTGAGCAGCTCGCCTTGCACCGGGTAGTAGGGCACCACCCGCATGCGGGCGAGGAAAGCGGGTTTGAAGTGCTGGGTCAGGGCAGGGCGGATGGCCAGTTCCAGCTCTTCGGCCGCGGGCTGCTGGCCGCCCTGGCAGAGGTTGGCGATACGGTCGCTGGCCAGGTTGCTGGTCATCAGAATCAGGGTGTTGCGGAAGTTGATCTCTCGGCCCTCGCCGTCGTTGGCTACGCCCTTGTCGAAGATCTGGTAGAAAATGTTCATCACGTCCGGGTCGGCTTTCTCGACCTCGTCGAGCAGCACCACCGAGTGGGGTTTCTGCCGCACCGCCTCGGTCAGCATGCCGCCTTCGCCATAACCCACGTAGCCGGGTGGCGCACCGATCAGCCGGGATACGCTGTGCTTTTCCTGGAATTCCGACATGTTGATGGTGGTGAGGAAGCGCTCGCCGCCATACAGCAGGTCGGCCAGCGCCAGCGCGGTTTCGGTCTTGCCGACCCCGCTCGGCCCTACCAGTAGGAACACGCCAACCGGCGCGTCGGGCTTGTTGAGGCCGGCGGCGGTGGCGCGCATCGAGCGGTCCAGCGCCTCGATGGCCTGCTCCTGGCCGCGCACGCGACGGCGCAGGTCGTCGGCGAAGCTGAGTACCTTGCTGTTGTGCTCGCGCGCCAGTTGAGAAAGCGGCACGCCGGTCCAGTGGCTGATCACCTCGGCCACCAGGCGCGGGCAGACTTCGAAGCTCACCAGCCGTTCGGCGACCTGGGCGCCGGCGAGTTCGGTCTGGATATCACGCAGCTCGGCTTCGAGCTGTTCGAGATCGGGGCGCGCTTCTTCGTCGGTCTCGATTTCGGGATTCAGTCGAGCGGCAGCGCATTGCTTGCGCAACTCCAGCAGGCGCTCGGCGAGGCTGCGTTGAGCTGACCAGCGGGTCTCCAGCTGTTCGAGTTCGGCGCGGGCACTGGCCAGGCGGGTTTCCAGACGGTTCAGGCCATCGGTTTCGATCTGCAGACCGGCGTCGAGATCGCGGCGCAGGGCCAGCCCCTGACGCTCACCTTCGGCGATTTCGCCACGCAGACGTTCCAGCGCTTCCGGCGCGGCCGCCAGGCTGATACGTACCCGGGCGCAGGCGGTGTCGAGCACGTCCACCGCCTTGTCGGGCAACTGGCGCCCGGCGAGGTAACGGGCTGATAGCTCGGCGGCGGCGACCACGGCGTCGTCGCGCAGGTAGATACCGTGGCTCTTTTCGTAAACCGGCGCGAGGCCGCGGAGGATTGTCACCGCTTCGTCGACGGTGGGCTCGTGCAGCTGGACCGGCTGGAAGCGCCGTGCGAGGGCCGGATCCTTCTCGAAGTATTTTTTGTACTCGCTCCAGGTGGTGGCGGCGATGGTGCGCAGTTCGCCCCGCGCCAGGGCCGGCTTGAGCAAGTTGGCCGCATCGCCGCTGCCGGCTTGGCCACCAGCGCCGATCAGGGTGTGGGCCTCATCGATGAACAAGATGACCGGTTTCGGTGAGGCTTTGACCTCGTCGATCACTCCTTGCAGGCGACGTTCGAACTCACCCTTGACGCTCGCGCCTGCTTGCAACAGCCCGAGATCCAGGCACAGCAACTCGACGCCCTTGAGCGCTTCCGGTACTTCCCCTGCGGCGATGCGCAGAGCCAGTCCTTCGACGATGGCGGTCTTGCCGACGCCAGCTTCGCCGACCACGATCGGGTTGCTCTTGCGGCGACGGGCGAGGATATCGATCATCTGGCGGATCGCTGCGTCGCGGCACAGCACCGGGTCGAGTTTGCCGTCGCGCGCCTGCTGGGTGAAATTGTGAGTGAAGCGCGACAAGTTAGATTCGCCCGTCGGCGTCGCCTTGCCCGGAGCAGCCTGCGGCTGCTGCGCCAGGGCGAACTCGCGCAGGCGCTCGGCATTCAAACGTGCCAGTAGCGGCTGATAGTGGCTACCGGCGTAACGCATCGGGTTGCGCAGCAGCGCAAGGATCAGGGCGGCCTGGTCGATCTGGCTCTGGCCGAGTTCAAGGTTGCCCACCAGCAGGGCGTCTTGCAGCCACTGCACCAATTCTGCGGAAAACACCGGGTTGCGCGATTCGCTGTGTTCACCGCGCGGCTGCAGCGCCTGGGCCAGTGCGCCCGGTTCAATGTCGGCGTCCTGCAGAGCACGTGCGAGTAAGCCTTCGGGGCGTTCCAGCAGGCCCAGCAGCACATCTTCGACCAAGATCTTGCTACCGCCCCGCATCACGCAGCGTTCGGCTGCCACTTCCAGGTCGCGCTTGGTCTCGGAATCGAGGGCCTGGACCAATTGTTGGAGGTCTACATTAATCATTTCATCTTCCTTAATGAGTCTGGCTGCCTAGGGTGACCATGCCGTCGGCGCGTTCGCTGCCGAGCCAGCTGGTCCAGCCGAGGCGGCAGGGATTTTCGGCCCCGATGCGCAGGTCGCGGATTTCGTCCCGGCGCAGTTCCAGGCGGATGTCGTAGTCGAGCGGGTCACGCAGCGTGAAACGGACCAGCGCGCAGAGCGGCTGGTAACCGCTGCCCACGGGCAGGAATTCGTGGAAACGGTCCCAGCTCAGCTGACGGATATGGATACGAAACTTGCCGCCGCGATCACGTACCCGCTCGCCCAGCACCAGGCTTTCGCCGAGCTGGCTGTTGGCAAGACCGAGGCGATTCTGCTGCTCGGCGATGATCTCGACCTGACGCTCCAGGCACTGTTCGATGCGCAGGTCGGCGTGTTTGAAGTAATAACGCAGCACCGACTCGATCAGCGCCGCCGAATGCGCGCGCAGGCTGAGCAGGCCGAGGTAGGGCAGCAGGCGCTTCCAGTTCAGCTCCGAGGCGGCGCGGATCTGCTCGCCGCCCAGTCCGATCAGCGCGAACAGTTGCTCAGACAACGGGTCGCGCGCGCCGCTGGAGAAGCGCGCGTGGTAGCGATATTTCTGCCATATCGGCAGCATCAGGCGCTGCAGGCGATTGTTGAACAGATCGAGGAATTCGCGCGTCGGGTTGCCCTCGGGGCTGTCGCCCAATGCCTGGTCGGCATAGAAAGCGGGCAGCGGCGAGCCGGCACCGAACAGGCTGATCAGATTAATCCGCAGGCGTGCTCGCAACTCGCCGCGCTCTTCGAAGAACTCCACGCGATCGATGTCGCTGCCGGGAAAACCTAGGCTCGGGTTGGCCTGGAACTCCAGGTGTTCGTAGAGCGACTCTTCGTCCAGATCGGGGTGTGCAGTCTTCAGGCGGTCCATCACCAACAGTACACCCTGGAACAGGCTGTACTCGCGAATGCCCCGGCTGATCCGGTTTACAGCAGGGGCTGTTGCCCCATACGCGGCGTCCATTGGTACACCTCTCCCTGTGTGCTCCTGACGCGCAGCTCGTGGTACGAGTTGAGGCTGGCGTACAGCGCGAAGAATTCATTGAGTATCGAGGCGAAGAGGAACAGATCGCCCTCGCCGAGATAACCTTCGAGGTCCATTTCGAGTTCGGTACGTACGCCGCGTACCGGCAGCCCGCGATGCAGTCGATCAACATGTTGATGCCCGATCTGCTTGAGCCCACCGAGCCGGCGCTCACTGACCTTTTTCGCGTGCTGGTCATAATGGCGCGGCAAGTCGTAGGTCTCGAGGATCACCTTCAACGCCTCGACGTTGGCGAGCGACAGGTAGTTGAGCGACATGTTGCTGATCAGCTTCCAGAGGAAGTCCCGGTGTAACGGCGGCGCGTAGCTCGGCGTCACGGCGCTGATGTTGCGAAAGGTGAGGAACTCAGGCGTGTCTTCGCTGGGCATACAGATGTCACCCAGGCGCAACTGGTGCGGCAGGTTCTGGTTGGTGCAGGTCAGTTCGATGGACAGCGTCTCATGTTGATCGAGGTTGCGCAGGCCGAAGCTGAGGTAGGTCTCCAGACCATCGCCGAGCATCGAGGGTTGCTGGCGGACGCTGTAGTGTGGACGCGCCAGGGGTACGTCGAAACTGGGGTCGTGTTCGAACGATTCGAACGGGACGTACTCTTCGTAGCCCATGCCGCCGGGTTTCCAGCCGGTGACGCGATCGACCGAAAAAACACCACACTGGCTGCTGTCGAGTTCCGAAGGCAGCAGCAGATATTGGTCCTGTTTGCCATCGAGACGGATAGGGACGGCGTCGTGTTCGAACAGGTTGACTACCGGCGTGCAGTACAGGCGGACATTGTCCAGCGTCGGGCGAATGCGCTGAACGCCGGCCTTGTGGATGTCGAAGCGCAACTCGAAGCCCCGGGCCTGTTTGAGTAGTTCTTGCGGTAGGCGCTGTAGCGCGTCGAGGCCAGGTAGATCGACGAACAGGAATTTTTCCTGGAACGCGAAATATTCTTGCAGGTAGCGATACCCGCGAAAGGTATTGAGCGGGTAGGGAATAAGTGCCTGGTCTTCGGCAAAACCCACTGGCTGCAGCTTCGCTGGATCGAGCCGCAAGCCCGGCAGTGGGGCACCGAAATCGTCGGTGAATGGCTTGCCCTGAGCGTCCAACGCGACCAGCTGCACGCCGTTGAGGTGACGGAGCAGGCTCAAGTAGAGCATCTGGCTGATGTACCGTTCGCCGGCCAGATGCAGCCGCAGTTGCTTGAGATTCAATTCGCCGAGCTGGCTGCCGGCCGTCATCTGCAAGCGCAGGCTGAGTACCGCGCCGTCGCCTTTGACCGAGTAATCCAGCCCTTCGAGTGCCAGGGGCAATACTTCGGTGGCGTAGGCGGTGCGGAACCGGCAGGTCACGCCCTGGATCGGCTTGGACTCAACCGACGTGTTGCGCGGCACCATCAGCGCTGGGCCGGGCTGTTTGAGCGGATCGAACTGGAGCATGCTGAACGCCGGCAGCGGCCGCATGTAGTTCGGCCACAGCAGGTGCATCAGCGAATGGGTCAGCTCTGGCAGCTCATCATCGAGCTTTTGCCGCAGACGCCCGGTGAGAAAAGCGAAGCCTTCCAGCAGGCGCTCGACGTCCGGGTCGCGCCCGCTCTGTCCGAGGAACGGCGCCAGCGCCGGGCTGCGCTCGGCGAAGCGCTTGCCGAGATGGCGCAGGGCGGTGAGTTCGCTCTGGTAGTAGTGATTGAAAGACATGGCGACTTAGTCCTGTGTGGGAGAGGTCAGGACGAGCTGGGCGAAAGACCGGTCGCTTACGGGCGGCGTCTGCGTGCGTGATTCGAGTCGATAAGTTCTGAATGCGCTTTCAAAATGGGCGCCACGATGCTTGCCATCACTGGCGAGGAAGTACGCCGCGTCGTCGCGGGCCAGTTGCGAATAGCGACGACTGTTTTCCTTTGATGTGTCTGTAATGATCGTAAATGAGCTTACCGCGGCATACAGGGTCACCGCCGTCATTGCGGCTGTCACGATGAGTGGGTTCTCGCTGCCAAAAGCACAGCCGACACCGATGCAACCTTGCGCATGGATGGGATTGGCTGATAACAGTACGGCCAGCATAAGACCGGCAAGCAGATATTTCTTTGAGCGCATCATGTTGCAGTCATCCGTGATTTAGCTGTTGCCTTGAACCTTCACCCGTCCGCTGCCATCCAGGCTGGCGGAGAAGCCGACCGGGCGCTTGATGCCGTCCACTTCCAGCAGGCCGTCAATGGCGAAGGCGAGGCGCAGCAGATCTTGGTCGCGGGGCAGGGAAACCACCCTGACCTGGCTTAAACGGGGCTCGTACGCTTCGATGAAGCGTTCGATGGCGATACGCGCCTGTTGCAGCGAGTCGTGCAGCGACAGGCGCATATCGTTCAAATCGGGCAACCCATAGTCGGGCAACGTTTGCACGCTGCCCGCCCGGGTGCTGAGCATTTTGGCCAGATGGGCAGCCACCGAAGCCATTGCCGCAACTTCGCGGCTCCAGCCGGCACGCTTGTCGGCGTCCCCGCCGAGGCGTTCGAAAAGGCTGCCGTAGGCCATGGATGCTTATTCCTTGTCCAGCTTGCCAACCAGCGACAGGGTGAAATCGGCACCCATGTACTTGAAGTGCGGGCGCACGTTCAGGCTGACGCGGTACCAGCCCGGTTCGCCTTCCACATCGCTAACGACGACCTGCGCGGCACGTAGAGGACGGCGGCTGCGAACTTCGGAACTGGGGTTCTCCTGATCGGCCACGTACTGGCGAATCCACTTGTTCAGTTCCAGTTCCAGGTCGGTGCGTTCTTTCCATGCACCAATCTGCTCGCGCTGCAGCACTTTAAGGTAGTGCGCCAGGCGGTTGACGATGAACAGGTAGGGCAGCTGAGTGCCTAGCTTGTAGTTGAGCTCGGCGTTCTTGCCTTCCTCGCTGTTGCCGAAGAACTTCGGTTTTTGTGCGGAGTTAGCGGAGAAGAATGCGGCGTTGTCGCTGCCCTTGCGCATGGTCAAGGCGATGAAGCCTTCTTCGGCCAGTTCGTATTCACGACGGTCGGAAACCAGCACTTCGGTCGGGATCTTGGTTTCGATCTCGCCCATGCTCTCGAAGTAGTGCAGCGGCAGGTCTTCCACCGCACCGCCGCTCTGCGGGCCGATGATGTTCGGGCACCAACGGAACTTGGCGAAGCTGTCGGTCAGGCGGCTGGCGAAGGTGTAGGCGGTATTGCCCCACAGATAATGCTCGTGGCTGTTGGCCACGTTTTCCTTGTAGACGAAGGATTTGACTGGGTTGTCTTCGGGGTCATAGGGATTACGCAGCAGGAAGCGCGGGACGGCCAGGCCCACGTAGCGGGCATCTTCTTGCTCGCGGAAGCTCTGCCACTTGGCGAACTGCGGGCCTTCGAAGTGATCCTTCAGATCTTTCAGGTCCGGCAAGCCGGTGAAGCTTTCCAGCCCGAAGAACTTCGGGCCAGCAGCGGCGATGAAAGGCGCGTGAGACATGCTCGCGACCGAAGCCACGTACTGCATCGTCTTGACGTCCGGTGCGCTGGGGTCGAAGAAGTAGTTTGCGATCAGGGCGCCGACGGGCTGGCCGCCGAACTGGCCGTACTCGGCGGTGTAGATGTGCTTGTAGAGGCCGGACTGGACCACTTCCGGACTGTCTTCGAAATCTTCCAGCAGGTCCTGCTTGGACGCGTTGAGAATCTCAAGCTTGATGTTCTCGCGGAAATTGGTGCGATCGACCAGCAGTTTGAGACCGCGCCAGGACGATTCTAGGGCCTGGAATTGCTGATGGTGAAGGATCTCGTCCATCTGCCGGCTGAGCTTGGCATCGATTTCCGCGATCATGCGGTCAACCATGGCCTTCTTGACTGGCTCTTGTTCGTTCTGCGGCTTGAGCAGTTCTTCGATGAACGCGGAGACGCCGCGCTTGGCGATATCGTACGCCTCGTCGTCCGGGGTCAGTTTGGTTTCAGCGATGATGCGGTCGAGAATGCCGAGTTCGGCGAGGTTCTTGCCGCCTTCGACGGCTGTTGCACTAGTGTTCATTGTGTTGGCTTTCCTTGTCGGGAGATTCAGGCGTCCAGTTGTTCTTTCGCGGCGAGACCCAGCTCACCAAGTACGCGGTCGCGCGAGTCGTCGTCGGCGAGTACGCTTTCGATGGCCTTGCGGAAGGCCGGGGCGTTACCTAGCGGGCCTTTCAGGGCGACCAGTGCGTCGCGCAGTTCCATCAGCTTCTTCAGTTCTGGAACCTGCTCGACCAGATTGGCTGGGTTGAAGTCCTTCATCGAGTTGATGTTCAGCTGCACGGCCAGTTCTTCGTCGGTGGCTTCGTCCTGCAGGCGGTTGGGCACGGCGAAGGTCAGGTTCAGTTCCTGCTTGGCCAGTACTTCATCGAAGCTGTTTTTGTCGATGGCGATCGGCTTGCGGTCTTCGATCTTGCGATCGTCGGCGCGTTGGGTGAAATCACCGAGCACCATCAGCTTCAGTGGCAGCTCTAGTTCTTCCTGGGCGCCGCCGGTGGCGGGCTTGAAGGTGACATTGATGCGTTCTTTGGGCGCTACCGAGCCTTCTTTGGCCATGGGTCTTCTCCTTTACGTTTACGGCCCGGGGGCCTAATCGAGTACCACTTCGAGGTCGAGGTGGCACAGCCTGCGGTAAATCTCATCCTTGCTTTCACGCACGGCGTGGTTCTGAGGCAGCAGCTCACAGCAGTTATGCAGCAGACGCAGAACCTCGAGTGCGAGATTGGGTTCCCAGTCACCGAGCCCGGAGGCTTGCAGCGTCTGATCAAGGGATTCGAGCTGGGTCTTGGCCAAGTCGTATTTCTTGGCTTGAAAGCACAGCCGGGCCAGAGTCAGCTGCCAGAAGAAGCGCTCGCGTCCGCCGCGAGCCTGGTTGAGACCCGGCTTGAGGCTCTGTACGGCGCTTTTAAGGCCATCCTTGCGCAGCTGCGGAAGGATGTCCTGGAGAGCTTCCTCCCAAGCGGGGGGGGCGCCGGTCTGGCTAGTGAGCGATTCGCTCGGCGCTTGGGCGGGTTGCACGTGGGGCATCACCCTGGCGCTGATCCAGGCGCGAGTTTCCGCGTCGGCAAAGGGCGTGCCGTCATGGAAGCGCAGCTCGTCGAGACCCGGCATACGCTGCAGAAACAGCGCAAGCTGGATTTCAACCTCACGCATGGCCTGCTCGGCGTCGAGCTCATTCAGGCATTCCCAGGCTAGGCGCTGGCCATCGAGCCAGAAAGGTGCGCGAACGATACTGGCTTCTAAATCAGCCAGCAGATCGGCGTAGAGGCCCTGGGCGAAACGTTCGCGATAATTGGCCAACTTGTCTGCTGGGATGCCACGCAGAGTGGTGATTTGCTCAGCACTGCGCTCGGGCAGGCTGTCAATCTGCAGCCACAGTAGGGTGCGTGCCAGCCGAAGCGGTTTGAGGTCGGTTGCTTTTTGCTTCAGCCACCAGCTGCATAATGGTCGTGCCTGGTCCTGCAGGCAGCGCAAGCTTTTGTGCGCGTCCTTCTCATGTTCGACCGGAGTGGTTGCGGTTAAGACCTGTGCGGCGGCCTGTTTGACTTGGGCAATGGCCGCGCCGACGGGGCCTGGCTGTGGGTGGGCAATCCCGGCACGCTTGACCATGTCGTCGAGCCGCCGACAGAGCGGTAGAAGGAGGGGGGCCTGAACGCCTAAGTGGGACGCCAAGCTATTTTCAAGGCTCCGGAGCTCCAGTGCGATGTGCTCGAAAAGCGGTAGCTGCTCTCCCATGGGCACGTGATCGGCCAGCACATCCTCCATACGGGGTACTAGCCAGGTTATGGCTGCTGAGCGAGTGCGTGACTTGTGAGGATGGAGCTCATCCCAATGAGCGCTGCAAAGGTAGCTGAGCATGGTGACGCCGGCATGGAGTCCTGTGAACGAATCGCGCTGATACAGGCTCCACGTTAGCCATGCGGCTATCCGCAGATCTTTTGTCTGA